>NZ_BCXJ01000001.1 GCF_001598215.1 Shouchella clausii
AAGTTGTGGCTCACTATCATTCATTGACGAGATACCTTGTATCTCTTTTACGCTTGGCTTTTGTTCAGTTTTCAAAGGACTCGTTTGCGCCGTTCTCTCTTGGCGACTCAATTAATATATCATGTTTGTTAAATAGCGTCAACTATTTCAGGAAAATAATTTGTGGTTTTTTAAAGTAATGCTTGTAAACTATAAAAGACGGCCTTAGCTGTACTTAGTTGGAACTGGCCGTCCGTATAGTTACTTCTCAATATCTTAATATCTTAGCTTATAATTCTTTAGATTTTTCCCTAGTAGGTAAAAACTGTTGTTCCCGTTTTTCATAAAACCATAGTAATTTCCTTACAAATTTAAGACGAGGGACCATAAAAGAAACCATTAAAGCTGAAACGATACTAATTAGCGCCCCAACTAAGACATCTGCAGGATAGTGGACACCCACCCAAATACGAGAAAGGCCAACAAAAAAAGCAACCGTCATCCATATGTAACTCCATCTTTTTCGATATATGCAGAAAGTTGTACAAAACGCAAAGAATAAAATGGTATGGTCACTCGGAAAGGAATTATCTACTGCTTTCTCTATTAATTGATTTACATTAGACAATTCCGCAAATGGTTGATTATTTGCATGTAATTTCCCAGCAATTTTCCCGATAACCTCGGCAACAATAAAGGCTATAATAGCCGAAATTATCATCATCCTATTTTCCCTTATCCTAGTAAACCAGAATATTAAAACAATTAAAGCAAGAACAAAAACCATATATTCAGCTATAAATATAAAAGTATCGTTTAGATATGTATGTTCTTTACCAAAATCATTAATTAGTCTAAACAAATCAACATTCATTTGAAATAAATCCATGATTTATGCCTCTCCTTGAATTTTATATTGATATAGGAGAAGTATAAGCCATGTGTTGTTAGTTAATAATCGATTTTCCTTACGTAAACCTTACAATTATGCAATACTACTCTTACAATTATGTAATAAAATTTAAGTTATTTTTTTCTTACACTATTTTGCTTCTTCGCTTAATGACATATCTATCTAAAAAAGAGACCGTTGTTTTCAACATCCTCCAACAGTCCCCATAAAATTTAGTTTAATGTATTCATGCAGCTCGTACAGTTTCCTAGACTAGACAGGAAGCTTTTGCTTTACGAATTCGTCGATTGCCCGCCATCTACATGGAGAACTTGCCCTGTCACAAACCGGGAATCGTCAGATGCCAAATAGACGTAAGTCGGCGCTAATTCAAATGGCTGCCCTACTCGATTAAAAACATTATCCCCTGGAAGGGCATTATTGTCAGCCGAGAAACTAGCGGGAATAAGCGGCGTCCATATTTTCCCTGGAGCGACGGCGTTTACGCGAATCCCTTTATCGCCAATTTGTTTGGCAAGTGCACGGGTCCATCCGACAATCGCCCCTTTTGTCGCCGTATAATCAACAAGCTGAGGCTCTCCGACATAGGTAACGACCGATGTCGTTCCAATAATGGAACTGCCTGCCTTTAAATGTGGAAGAGCGGCACGTGTTAAATAAAAGTGGGAGTAAAAATTGACTTTAAATGTATGGTCAAACTGTTCATCGGTAATATCGACAATGGAGTGTTGTGGAAATTGGATGCCAACGTTATTGCAAAGAATATCGATTTTCCCAAATGCTTCGAGCGTTTTCGCAACAATTGTTTCACACATCTGCTTTTCACTAACATCGCCAGGCACAAGCAAACAATGTTGCCCCAATTCCTCAATTCGTTTTTTCGTGCGCTGGGCATCTTCATGTTCATCCAAATAGCTAATCACCACATCTGCGCCTTCTTTGGCAAAAGCAATTGCTGCCGCAGCGCCGATGCCGCTGTCGCCACCAGTGATGATTGCCGTTTTCCCTGTTAATTTTCCACTTCCTTGTACATTCGGGTTTTCAATGATTGGTTTTGGTACCATTAAACGTTCAACGCCAGGGTGCTTTAATTGCCTTTGTTCTGGAGCAGCCAGTGGAATGTCTTCGTAACGGGTAATTTTTCCGTAGTATGGATATTGGGGATAGGGTTTTGTTTGCTTATGGCGTTCAAACCAGTCTTGTAGCGCTTTTATTTCCTTTTCCTTAAAGTCGCCGTCATTTTTGCTTGCCATTTGCCTCTCCTCCGTCCCTTTTTAGCTATTGCCACCGTATGTATAGGCAGGCGCCGTGGTGCCCGTCTTCGCTAAAAAAGGATAGGCTCATAAATAAAATGCTTGCGTACAGTAAAGAAAAAGGGGTGTTTTCGCTTGTATACATTTTATCCTGAAGTAACTTTGCTATTGGATAAGGACCTCAATCAAAAAGAACGGATGTTTTATTTAAAGGACTCTTGGCTTGTCCCTAAAATCGGTCCTCGCCCGCCTTTTTACGCCTATCCTCGTTATGGGCCTTCCTACCCCATTATTTAAGTAAACGTTTCAGGTTTACACGAAAAAAACCAGCTAGCTCAATACGATGCTAACTGGTTTTTTGCTTTTTTATTCTGCGGCCTCATCTGATGTCGGTTGCTCTGGCTCATCATCGTCTTCTAAGTCATCGACTTCGTCGTCGTTAATGTTCACACGGGCGACTGTCGCTACTTCTTCTCCTTCGCCGACTCGAATCAACGTCACGCCTTGAGTATTTCGGCCAGTCGTCGAAATGCCGTCTACGTTGGTGCGAATAATTATCCCATTGGCGGTAACAATCATAATGTCATCTTCGTCAGCCACCATTTTCAAAGAGACAAGAGGGCCGTTTTTATCGGTAATGTTGCATGTTTTAATTCCTTTGCCGCCGCGACTTTGGACTCGGTATTCCTCAAGTGGCGTCCGTTTGCCGTAGCCTTTCTCGGTAACGACGAGAACGCTTTGGTTTTCATCAACTACGTCCATGCCGACAACCCCGTCATTTTCAGAGAGCGTAATGCCTTTGACACCGCCTGCGGTACGTCCCATTAGGCGGACATCTGTTTCTGGAAAACGGATTGCCATTCCCTGTTTCGTCCCGATCATGACTTCACGGTTGCCATCGGTTAAGCGTACGCCATGGAGCGAATCGCCTTCCCTTAAATTGATCGCGAATAAACCACCTTTACGGATATTCGCAAATGCAGACAACTTTGTTCGTTTGGCGATGCCATGCTCTGTTACGAAAAACAAATACGAGTCGTCATCAAAGCATTCAATCGGGATGACTGTACTAATCGCTTCGCCTGGATCAAACGGTAACAAATTAATCGCAGGAATGCCTTTTGCTGTTCGACCTAGTTCAGGGATTTCATACCCTTTTAAGCGATAGGCTTTCCCTTTGTTCGTAAAGACTAACACAGTATGGTGCGTGTTGGTCGTAAACAAGTGTTGGACAAAGTCGTCATCGTTCGTACCCATGCCCTGTACACCTTTCCCGCCGCGTTTTTGAGCACGGTATGTGGAAATAGGTAGGCGTTTAATATAGCCATTATGGGTAATGGTAATAACGATATTTTGCCGTGGAATTAAATCCTCATCTTCCAAATGTTCTTCGCTCGCCGAAATGACCGTCCGCCGTTCGTCATTAAATTTCTCTTTAATGGCAAGGATTTCTTCTTGGATGACGGCAATGACTTTCTCGTCACTAGCCAAAATGGCACGGAGTTCAGCAATTCGCGCCAACACGTCGTTGTATTCTTGTTCAAGCTTATCCCGTTCCAAACCAGTTAACCGTTGCAAACGCATATCGAGAATCGCTTGTGCTTGGTCATAGCTGAGTTCGAATCGCTCGATTAAGCCGTTTCTAGCGATTTCTGCTGTTTCCGAACCACGGATTAAGGCAATAATTTCATCAATATGGTCAAGGGCAATGCGCAATCCTT
Source organism: Shouchella clausii (assembly GCF_001598215.1). Lineage (GTDB taxonomy): Bacteria > Bacillota > Bacilli > Bacillales > Bacillaceae_D > Shouchella > Shouchella tritolerans. The sequence continues at coordinate 3,867 of NZ_BCXJ01000001.1, forward strand.
CCAAAATGTGGGCACGGGCTTCCGCTTTGTTTAGGTCAAACTGAGTGCGCCTGCGGATCACTTCTACTTGGTGAGCCAAATATTGTTCCAGCGTCTGTTTCAAGTTTAAGACTTCGGGCCGGCCGTTCACAAGGGCAAGCATATTAATGCCAAAGCTTGTTTGCAAGGCTGTCTGTTTAAACAAATTGTTCAAAATGACGTTAGGATTTGCGTCTCTACGCACATCGATGACAATGTTCATGCCATTGCGGTCCGAAGAATCACGCAGTTCAGTAATGCCATCAATTTTCTTGTCACGCACTAGTTCCGCGATTTTTTCAATCAGACGCGCTTTATTGACTTGGTATGGCAGTTCCGTGACGATAATCGACTGTTTGCCTTTGTTTTCAACAATTTCCGTTTTAGCCCGTACGGTAATCGAGCCTCGTCCTGTTGAATAGGCTTTGCGTATGCCAGAGCGGCCGAGGATCTCGCCGCCAGTTGGAAAATCAGGGCCTGGAATATATTCCATTAACTCAGGAATACTAATGTCAGGATTTTTTGCTAAAGCGAGTACTCCGTCAATCACTTCGCCTAATTGATGTGGCGGGATATTGGTTGCCATCCCGACTGCAATCCCCGACGTGCCATTGACGAGCAAATTCGGAAAACGGGAAGGCAGCACTTTCGGTTCTCGCTCAGTGCCGTCATAGTTATCGATAAAATCAACGGTATCTTTGTTTAAATCTCGGACTAGCTCCATTGATATTTTGGACATTTTTGATTCTGTATAACGCATCGCCGCAGCAGAGTCGCCATCAATGGAACCAAAGTTGCCATGCCCGTTGACGAGCATATAACGATAACTAAAATCTTGTGCCATTCGTACCATTGCGTCATATACAGAAGTATCGCCGTGTGGGTGGTACTTCCCAAGCACTTCGCCTACGATCCGCGCCGACTTTTTATATGGTTTGTCTGGTGTCATCCCAAGCTCAAACATGGCATACAGAATACGGCGATGCACGGGCTTCATGCCATCTCTTACGTCTGGCAGCGCCCGGCTGACAATGACGCTCATCGCGTAATCGATGAACGATTCTTTCATTTCCTCGTCTATTTGTCTTTCTCTTAGTCTTGGTACATCTTCTTCAGCCATTCCGTAAACCTCCAGGGCAGCTGGCAATGATTTGCGTCAGCCGTTCTTCTACACATCCAAATTTTTCACGTAATGTGCATTTTCTTGAATAAAATCGCGCCTTGGCTCCACTCGGTCGCCCATGAGAATTTCAAAAATCTCATCTGCTTTGATCGCATCAGCGAGAGTCACTTGGAGCATATTGCGAACCTGTGGGTCCATCGTTGTTTCCCACAGTTGGCCAGCGTTCATTTCGCCAAGACCTTTGTAGCGTTGGACGCTCACTTTGCTGCGGTCTGCCACAGTTGCTAAATGCTCATCAAGCTCCCGGTCAGAATAAACATACGTTACATTGTTTTTTCCTTGCTCAATTTTATAAAGCGGCGGTTGAGCAATGTACACATAGCCATTTTCAAGGAGTTCGCGCATATAGCGATAGAAAAACGTTAAGATCAATGTCCGGATATGGGCGCCGTCTACGTCAGCATCCGTCATGATGACGATTTTATGGTAACGTGCTTTTGAAATATCAAATTCATCACCAATTCCCGTGCCAATTGCCGTGATGATCATCCGTATTTCATTGTTTGCTAAAATTTTGTCCAGACGGGCTTTTTCTACGTTAAGAATTTTCCCGCGGAGAGGAAGAATCGCTTGGAAATGGGGATCTCGGCCCCCTTTTGCCGAACCACCGGCAGAATCACCCTCAACGATAAACAATTCGCTAATCGACGCATCTTTTGATGTACAGTCGGTTAGTTTTCCAGGAAGCGAGCTTACTTCTAAAGCGCTTTTCCGCCGTGTCAGCTCACGGGCTTTTTTAGCAGCCTCGCGGGCACGGGAAGCCATCAATCCTTTATCGACAATCTTACGGGCGACTCCTGGATTCTCAGACAGGAACCTAGAAAAACTTTCGCTGAATAAAGAGTCGGTAATCGTGCGTGCTTCGCTGTTTCCTAGCTTTGTTTTCGTTTGACCTTCAAACTGGGGCTCAGGAATTTTGACGGAAATGATCGCTGTCAGTCCTTCACGGACATCCTCGCCACTTAAATTTGGATCGTTTTCTTTAAACAACCCATTTTTGCGGGCGTAATCATTAATAACGCGCGTCAGGCCTGTTTTAAAGCCTGATTCATGCGTGCCTCCTTCATGGGTATTAATGTTATTCGCGAAGGAGTAAATGCTGCTCGTAAATCCGTCATTGTATTGGACCGCTACTTCAACGGAAATGCCATCTTTTTCGCTTTCCACGTAAATCGGCTCTTCATGGAGCGTTTCTTTTGAACGGTTGAGGTGTTTGACAAACGACGAAATCCCACCCTCGTAATGGTAGGTGGCCTTTTTGCCGTCCTCTGTTCGTTTGTCCTCAATTTTGATCGTTAGCCCTTTGTTTAAAAAAGCCAACTCGCGAATGCGGGTAGCAAGTGTTTCATAATCAAATTCAACCGTCTCCCGGAAAATCTCCGGGTCTGGCTGGAACGTAATAATCGTGCCCGTTTTATCGGTTTCGCCTATGACGGTCAAATCAGCATCGGGAATACCGCGGCTATAAGATTGGCTATGGATTTTCCCGTCTAAATGGACATTGACCGTTAAATGTGTCGACAACGCGTTGACGACGGAAGCACCAACTCCATGAAGGCCGCCTGACACTTTATAACCGCCACCGCCAAATTTCCCTCCAGCATGAAGGGTAGTCATAATCACCTCGACCGCCGGACGCCCCATTTTTTCTTGAATACCGACTGGAATGCCACGGCCATTATCCTCAACCGTCAGGGCATTTCCTTCCTCGATCGTTACTTTAATTTCATCGCAAAAACCAGCCATCGCTTCGTCAATGCTGTTGTCGACAATTTCCCATACTAGATGGTGCAGCCCTCTTTGGCTCGTCGACCCGATATACATGCCGGGGCGCTTGCGCACGGCTTCAAGCCCTTCTAAAACTTGAATTTGGCTTTCATCGTATGTTTGATTTTGCTCATTTACCAACATTCTTCACCTTCTCATCAGGGATCGTCTACTCACTATCGCTTAAAAGCGCCTCCCCCAATTCATCATTTAGCAATTCCAATCCATCAGACATGGACCGGCGTTTTAACGTCTGCGATGAAACCGGGGAAAAATAGATGCAAGTATCGGTTACAATGACACTTTTCACTGAATCTTCTGATGCAATTTTTTTGCAATCGTGTTTCGTATCCCATTCGTGTAAAAAAACGGCTGTATCTTTTGCCAGTTCACCCTCGGCATAGGGCAAGATTGCGATAATTTGTGTGGCTGGCAAAATGACATCTCCACCGATGTGAATATACATACTTTACTCCAATCGTTTCACTGTGCCTTGGTCTACGGAAAAGAGGCAAGCTTCAGCCAACACGCCATCGTCGAGTCCGCTTGTGGAAGTTGTCGTTACAAATGTTTGCACACGTGCCTGAATAGCCTCTAACAGATGCGATTGCCGATAATTGTCTAGTTCAGACAGTACATCGTCCAAGAGCAAAATCGGGTAATCGCCAATCTCCGCATAGATTAAATCGATTTCAGCTAGTTTGACAGACAGCGCCGTCGTCCTTTGTTGTCCTTGTGAGCCGTAGGATTGGACATCTAAACCATTGACAGAGAAAGAAACGTCATCACGGTGGGGCCCAAACAACGTTGTCCCCCTGCGTACCTCTGTTTCCCTTTTCGTTTCGTACGCTTTAAATAAGTCTTCTTTTATTTTCGACATATTCTCTATGTCTGATACCTCAATTGACGGGATATAGGAAAGAGTGAGCACTTCTTTACCGCGGCTAATGGATTGATGGATTGGCGTGGCCCAGTCTTCGAGCCGGCTAATAAATTCAGCCCGCTTTTTCATGACAAATGCCGCTTTGTCAATCAGCTGTTCGGTCAAGACATCAACCATTGCGTAATTTTGCGAGCGTTTTTGTTGCATATTTTTCAAGAGCACATTCCGTTGCTTTAAGATTTTCCCGTACAAGGAGAGGTTGTTTAAATAGACTGGGCTGATCTGGCCAAGCTCCATGTCGATAAAGCGGCGCCTGACTTGCGGGCTGCCTTTTACTAAGTCAAGGTCTTCAGGAGCGAACATGACGACATTCAGCGTCCCTACATAGTCGCTGAGGCGGCGCTGTTCAAGGCCGTTAATCTTCCCTTTTTTCCCTTTAGCCGACAAAATGATATCCAATTCGACCTCGCCTGTACGTTTTTCGGCTTTCGCGTGAATTCGTGCGAACGGCTCTTCAAAGCGAATCATTTCTTTGTCTTTTTGGGTGCGATGGGATTTGGCTAGTGATACCACATAAATCGCTTCCAGCAAGTTTGTCTTCCCCTGGGCATTTTCGCCGACAAAGACATTGATTTTTTCGCCAAAAACGACAGCCGTTTTGCTGTAATTACGGTAAGAGGACAGCTCAAGCGTGTGGATAATCATCGTTATTCCTTTCCAACAATCGTCAATGTGCGCCCGTCGGCCAATTCAATCACATCCCCGTTTCGTAATTTGCGGCCGCGCCGGTTTTCTTCTTCGCTATTCACGCGCGGGGTGTGCTCGCTTAAATACCATTTTGCCATGCCTCCCGTATCAATAGCGCCAATTTCCTTCAAGAGCTGGCCAAGGGTAATATACTCCGTTCCAATTCGTATTTGTTCCAAGGTATACCTCACAATCGGCTGGACGAAGGAAGACAGCATACTTTGCGAGAATGCTGCCTTTTTCGTTAGCCATATAGGTTTTCTTCCAAATCTCGTTTGTCCATCTTTTCTTATATTGTACTAAACGTTTGCACTGTTAGCCAACCTTTTTTCGCCCTAGTACTTTAATACGTTCTGACTGGCGAGAATAAATGCAAGTAGTGGTCTGAATCAATCGGACGAATAACGAAGGGGCTCATTGCACCTGTCAAAAAGATTTGGACTTCATCGCTGTCAACCACTTTCAAAGCATCAAGGATATTTTTCCCATTAAACGAAATCCGTATTTCATCCCCTTCAAATTGGTCAGTGGCCATTTTTTCCGTCACTTTTCCAATCTCTTGTGATGTTGACGTAATTTCAATTTGGTTGTCGCCAAGTGTTTTGACATTAATGACATTGTTTTTTGCTTCCCTTGACAACAACATTGCCCGTTCAAGCGTATGGACCAATTCTTTTGTTTTTACGACAAAGGACGTTTTGAACTGAGTCGGTATCATGCTCGACGTTACCGGATACTTCCCTTCAAGCAGTCTTGAGAAAAACAACAAGTTTCCGAGTTTGAAAAGGATCTGATTCTCGGTTACAACAATTTCAGCCAAATCGCTTGTATCCTCCAAAATCTTGCTCAACTCTTGCAAGCTTTTTCCTGGGATAACGACATTTTTAAATTCTAGTCCCTCTTCTTGGCTGTCTATCTTTGTTTTCCGCATCGCCAACCGATGGCTATCTGTTGCAGTACAGATAAGTTCCCCATTTTCCGTTTCAATGTTTACACCTGTCAACACGGGACGTGTTTCTTGAGTGGACACAGCAAATACGGTTTGGCGAATGATGTTGCGCAACATATCTTGTGGCAAGCTAAAAATCAAGTCTTCCTTCAGTTGTGGCAGACGAGGATATTCCTCTGGATCAAGGCCGTTTAACGTAAAAACAGAAGAGCCAGAGCGAATGGTCGCTGCAAATTGGTCATGGACTTGGATTTCAATCGTTTCTCCAGGCAGTTTTTTAACAATCTCAGCAAAGTATTTTGATTGCAACACGATGCTTCCTGCTTGTTCGATTTGAACAATTTCACGTTCGTTTTCTTCTTTTGGGATAAACGATTCAATCGATAAGTCCGAGTCGCTCCCAGTAAGCGTTAAGCCATTTGCATCAGCAACCAATTTAATTCCCGTTAAAATCGGGATCGTTGTTCTTGATGAAACGGCTTTTGCAACATGTTGGACATCGTGAACCATCCGATTCCGTTCAATAATGACATGCATAATAAGAAACTCCTTTTCATAAATCTATATATAAGTCTTTTAATGTCGTAGTAATAGTACTAGGGCTTGTGCATTTGTGGATAAATGAGCGAAATGCGTAAAGAGACAGCCTATTCACATGTGGGTAGTTTGTGGATAGGCTTGTTTCTGTTATACACATGTTCACATCTACTGACGCAGCTGCTCGGTAATAGCTTGCACTTTTTGCTGTAATTCCTGGTCAGTGGCAAGCAGCTTTGAAATCTTTTCATGAGCATGGATGACGGTTGTATGATCGCGGCCGCCAAATTCACTGCCGATTTTAGGCAACGAGGCGTCTGTCATTTCTCGGGATAAGTACATCGCTATTTGACGTGGGAAAGCGACTGATTTAGTTCGTTTCTTTGCTTTGAAATCTTCGAGTTTTACTTGGAAGTGTTCGCCGACAAGCTTTTGGATGTCTGTGATCGTAAGCGTTTTAGGCATCGCATTTGGAATGATGTCTTTTAATGCTTCAGCAGCAAGATCGGCATTCATATCTTGGTTAATTAAAGAAGAATAGGCAACAACACGGATCAGCGCACCTTCTAGCTCACGAATGTTCGTATCAATCTGGTTGGCAATGTAAAGCATCACTTCATTAGGGATATCCAAGTTTTCTGCCTTCGCTTTTTTGCGCAAGATGGCAATACGCGTTTCCAAATCAGGCGGCGTTATATCGGTAATCAGGCCCCACTCAAAACGGGAGCGTAATCGGTCTTCCAGAGTCGGTATCTCTTTTGGAGGGCGGTCGCTTGAAATAACGATCTGCTTTGATTCTTCATGCAATGCATTAAAGGTATGGAAAAATTCTTCCTGTGTTTGGATTTTGCCAGCAATAAATTGGATGTCGTCAATGAGCAGTACATCAACATTGCGGTATTTGTTACGAAAATGAACAGCCTTGTTGTCTCGGATCGCGTTAATAAATTCATTTGTAAATTTTTCAGATGACAAATACACAACTTTCGCATTTGGGTTATGTTCCATTACATAATGGCCAATCGCATGCATTAAGTGGGTTTTTCCTAGGCCGACTCCTCCATAGATAAACAGAGGGTTATAGGCTCTTGCTGGAGCTTCCGCAACGGCTAATGAAGCTGCATGGGCAAAACGATTTCCAGATCCAATGACAAATGTATTAAACGTGTATTTGTCGTTAAGCATCGTTTGCGACAGTGTTGATTGGCCAGCTCCATCTTTTTCCGGCGGTGTCTGAGGTGTTTGTTCAGGTAATGCTTCCTCTTCTTGGTTATGTTGAGGAATAACAAACTTTGGCGCCAATCGCGCACCTGTAAGCTGTTCAATAATGTCGGACGTCAGCCCTGAGTAATGGTCTTCCAGCCAGTCACGGGCAAACTCATTTGGCGCAGTGACAATGATCGTGTCGTTATTTTGGAGCGCGTTTGCTTTTGTTGCTCTTAGCCACGTTTCATAACTAGGTTTGCTTACTTTCTTTTTCATTTCTTCAAGCACTTTGTTCCACAGATCATCAATATTTTCCAAAAAAACCCCTCCCTTATTGCGACATAAATAAGCTGTACAACATTTGTACAACATCTAAAATCAACACGAATAATTATGCGTGCACTGCATAGTTGTGTATAATAATTATTATAGTAGAAAAACGGAAATCCCCCTTATGCAGTACGTTGTGGATAAGAACGCCAACAGAAATAAAAAACCTGTCCACAACCTTACCCACAGGCTGTGGACAGGTTTTTTGATTAAGTCAATGTCCACGAAGGAAAACAACTTAATCATAGCAAAAATAACTAGATACCGCAATGGTTCTATGTACTTATCCACAAAACCCTGTATCTAGTGTTTTGTAGTTGTCCACAACACTAGATATGTGCAAAGGGTTGTCGATAACTTGTAGACAAGAAAAAATGGAGCGCGGATTTTATCCACAATTGTCGAAAAGAGGAAGAAGCAGTTGCCAATCGAACTATCTCTTGACAGAGGTAGTCTGTTGTCTATATAATTTTTTAGAGTGTCTTACAGAGATACAATCCTCGAAGGAGGTGGAATAAATGGGAAAACCAACGTTCCAACCAAATAACCGCAAACGCAAAAAGAATCATGGCTTCCGTGCCCGCATGGCGACAAAAAACGGGCGTAAAGTGATTGCGCGCCGCCGTCAAAAAGGAAGAAAAGTATTGTCTGCATAGACCACTGGCGCCAGTGGTCTTTTTCAAGTATGGGGAGCATTGCAGGCGAGAGGTCGTGGTCAGATTGAAAAAAGAGCAACGAATTAAAAAGAACCGAGAGTTTTCAGCGGTCTTTAAAAAAGGGACTTCAATGGCGAATCGGCAGTTTGTTTTATATGTGTTGCCAAAAGAGGGACAAGACCGTTTCCGACTCGGCCTGTCCGTTTCAAAGCGTGTCGGGAATGCCGTTTGTCGAAATCGGATCAAGCGCCTTGTTCGCGTCGCTTTTCAGGAACTTGAAGGACGGCTTCGGCCAGACTGTGACTATGTAGTGATCGCGCGAAATCAAGCACGGGATCTTTCCTTTAAAGAAGTACGGAGCAGTTTGGAGCATGTTATGAAAAAAGCGAAAGTATTGGCCCCTTTATATGGAAGTAGTAAAGAAAGATAGCTGATTGGTGGGAGGATGTCCGAGTTTGATGAAAAAAACAGGCTGGCTAATTGTACTGGCGAGCATGCTGTTGTTTTTATCCGGCTGCTTTAGCGTCAATGAGCCCGTTACGGCTGACAGCGAAGGGATATGGAATTCGTTTTTTGTGTATCCGTTATCACAGCTTATTATCCTGATTGCCGGCTGGGTCAGTAGCTATGGCTGGGCGATTATTGTTGTAACGGTTCTGTTTCGGGTCGTGCTTTTGCCATTAATGGTCAAGCAGACGAAAAGCATGAAAGCAATGCAGCAACTACAGCCCGAAATGCAAAAGCTCCGCGAAAAGTACAGTGCAAAAGATAAGAACACGCAGTTGCAGTTAAATACAGAAATGCAGAAGTTGTTTTCCGAGCATAAAGTGAACCCATTTGCTGGTTGTTTGCCTTTGCTTGTGCAAATGCCGATTTTCCTGGCGATTTACCACGCGATTATGCGGACGCCTAATTTTCAAGGAGAATCGTTTGCTTGGTTTGTTCTAAATAACCCAGACCCCTATTTTATCTTACCTGTTTTGGCATGTATTTTAACGTTTGTCCAGCAAAAAATGATGATGGTACAAGACAATCCGCAAATGAAAATTTTGTTGTATGCAATGCCGATTATGATTTTGGTGGTTGGTATTTTCCTTCCTGCCGCTGTCATTTTGTACTGGGTTGTCGGAAACATTTTCATGATCTTGCAAACCTATTTTATTACCGGACCAAATGCTGGCAAACGGGGCCTCGAAGCAACTGTGCAGACAGCCGCTGCTTCAAAAGCGAAAGGAAACCAAGGTAGCCAACAGAAAAACAACAAGAAAAAGCCAAATAAGAAAAAGAAAAAGCCGAAGAAAAAACGTAAATAAGAAAGGGGATTAAAAGTGGCGCATACGTTCAAAGGTCGGACGGTGGAAGAAGCAGTTGCCAATGCAGTGCAGCATTTGGATACTACGGAAGAACATTTAGTCTATGAAGTCATCGAACAACCACAAAAAGGGTTTTTCGGTTTGTTTGGCGGAAAACCAGCTGTAATTAAAGCACATGTGCCGCCAAGATCTGCAGACGTTGCCCGCTCCTTTCTTGAAGAAACCATTTCTTTAATGGGATTAAAAGCCGAACTTTCTGTTGAGCAAGTAGGCAAAGAAGCGTTTTTTTCGTTGCATACAGAAGAAAAGGATCAAGGGCGTTTGATTGGGCGCAAAGGGCAGACGCTCGACTCCTTAGAGTATTTAACGAATTTGGCTGCTTCCCATTCGCCTAGCACGGATTTCGTCAAAGTCCGCCTCGACGCCGGAGGCTACCGGCACAAACGGGAAGAAACGCTTAAGCAGCTCGCATTGCGAATCAGCCACAAGGCAAAAGCGACAAAGGAACCGATTGTTCTTGAGCCAATGCCAGCTCGTGAACGAAAAGTCATCCATACAACTTTGGCAAACGAAGCCGGTGTGCAAACCTATTCGCAAGGCGAAGGAGCAAAACGGCATGTTGTGGTTGAGCCGAAGCAATCAGACTGAGACGAGGAGTGCAGGCGAAGGAAGATGCGAATAGAACGGGTGTTTATGAGCATATGACTGGGGCAAACGACGACGCATGCGAGCGTTTGTCTACAGTCTGAAAGGAAGCAAATGCTTCCTTTTTCTTGTTGCTAAAAAAGCAGCCAATTTCAGGCGATAGCTTTTCACGTTTTCCTGTGCTATGCTTATATGTTGAAGATACTGCCTTAAGGAGGTGAAAACGATGGAAATGGATACAATTGCAGCAATATCGACGGCACTTGGAGAAGGGGCGATTGGGATTGTCCGGCTGAGCGGAGATCAAGCAATTGCGATTGGCGATAAATTGTTTAAAGGGACAAAGCGTTTAGAAGACACGCCGAGTCACACGATTGTGTATGGCCATTTAATGGATGATGCTAGTGAGGAAACGATTGAGGAAGCGATGGTCACGGTTATGAGAGCGCCGAGGACCTATACACGTGAAGACATTGTGGAAATCAATTGCCACGGTGGGCTTGTGTCTGTGAACCGTGTGCTTCAAGCTGTGCTGGCAAAGGGAGCTCGATTGGCTGAGCCGGGAGAATTCACAAAGCGCGCTTTCTTGAATGGCCGTATTGATTTGTCGCAAGCTGAAGGAGTCATCGACTTAATCCGTTCAAAAACAGACCGGGCAATGAATGTCGCGTTGCGTCAAGTGGAAGGGCGTTTGTCCAAAAAAATTGGCAAATTGCGGCAAGATCTTTTAGAAACGATTGCTTCTATTGAGGTCAATATTGATTATCCAGAGTATGATGCGGAGACAATGACAGCTACGCTCATAAACGAAAAATTGACTATTGTTTTAGCAGAAATTGAAGCGTTACTCGCGACTGCAAAACAAGGGAAAGTGTTACGGGAAGGGCTCGCCACCGCTATCATTGGCAGGCCAAATGTTGGCAAGTCTAGTTTGATGAACAGCCTCGTCCATGAAGCAAAAGCGATTGTGACCGATATACCTGGAACGACGAGAGACACGCTTGAAGAGTATGTCAATGTCCGCGGCGTTCCTCTTCGCCTTATTGATACAGCTGGTATTCGGGAAACGGAAGACATTGTTGAGCGAATTGGCGTTGAACGGTCTCGGCAAGCGCTCAAAGAAGCCGACTTGATCTTGCTTGTTTTAAACTACGCAGAAGAGCTTTCAAAAGAGGATGAAGCTTTATTCGAAGCGGTTAAAGGACTGGATGTTGTCGTGATCGTAAATAAAATCGACCAAACAGGGCGGATTGATATGGAGCGTGTCCGCCAACTGGCAGAAGATAGGCCAGTCGTGGCGACTTCCTTCCTCCAGGAAGAAGGAGTCGACCAACTAGAAGAAGCGATTAGTAGCTTGTTTTTTGCTGGCGGAGTGGAAGGTGCTGATTTGACGTATGTGTCAAATGCCCGTCATATTGGCTTGCTGAACCAAGCAAAAGCTCATGCTGAAGAGGCGATTGCTGCTAGTTTAACAGATGTTCCTGTTGATTTGATTCAAATTGATGTGACACGGACGTGGGAATTATTAGGCGAAATTATTGGAGAAGATGTCCAAGATAGTTTAATTGACCAGTTGTTTTCGCAATTTTGTTTAGGAAAATAAACACATTTTTTTGTGTAGAAAGGAAGGTAGGCTGCTAGGCAATTTAGCAGCCGCAGCCCATATGAGTTACCAAGGTGGAACGTTTGACGTTATTGTCATCGGCGCAGGGCATGCGGGCGTAGAAGCTGGCCTTGCTGCTGCGAGAATGGGCGCAAACACGCTCATGTTGACGTTGAATCTAGATGCAGTTGCATTTATGCCGTGCAACCCTTCTGTTGGAGGGCCGGCTAAAGGCATTGTTGTCCGTGAAATTGATGCTCTTGGCGGAGAAATGGGACGGAATATTGATAAAACCCATATTCAAATGAGAATGCTTAACACGGGGAAAGGCCCAGCTGTTCGAGCACTGAGGGCGCAAGCGGATAAATTCCGTTATCAACAAGAGATGAAACGGACGATTGAAGAGCAAGAAAATCTGCTTCTTCGCCAAGGAATGGTGGACCGTTTAATTATCGAAGAAGGAGAGTGCCGCGGCGTTATTACGAACACAGGGGCACAATATCGGGCCAAAGCAGTTGTTGTTACAACAGGCACGTATTTGCGCGGAAAAATTATATTAGGAGAGCTTTCTTATGAGTCTGGGCCGAACAATATGCAACCAAGCATTAAGCTGTCAGACCACTTGAAAGAGCTCGGTTTCGACATGGTTCGCTTTAAAACAGGAACGCCTCCTCGTGTCCATGGGAATACGATTGATTACAAGAAAACAGAAATTCAGCCTGGAGATGACAAACCTCGCGCTTTTTCGTATGAGACGACAAAATTCATTACAGACCAGCTGCCGTGCTGGTTAACGTATACGAGCGAAAATACTCATCAAATTATTTCTGCTAACCTTGGACGTTCCCCTATGTATTCCGGTATGATAGAAGGGACAGGACCAAGGTACTGCCCTTCGATTGAGGATAAAATTGTTCGTTTTAGCGATAAGCCAAGACATCAGATTTTCCTGGAGCCGGAAGGGCGCGATACAAGTGAAGTCTATGTACAAGGGTTGTCGACAAGTCTGCCAGAAGATGTCCAATTGTCGATGCTTAAAACGATTCCTGGCTTAGAAGAAGTCCGAATGATGCGGCCTGGCTATGCGATTGAATATGACGCGATCGTGCCAACACAACTATGGCCAACATTAGAAACGAAGAAAATTAGCGGTTTGTTTACGGCGGGGCAAATCAATGGAACATCTGGCTATGAAGAAGCAGCCGGACAAGGGATTATCGCTGGCATTAATGCGGCCCAAAAGGCATTTGGCAAAGAAGGCGTGATTTTAGATCGTTCAGAGGCTTACATTGGCGTGTTGATTGACGACCTTGTAACCAAAGGGACGAATGAACCATACCGCTTGCTGACATCACGGGCTGAGTTTCGCTTAATTCTTCGCCATGACAATGCCGATTTGCGTTTGACGGAAAAAGGCTACGAGTTAGGATTAATTTCTGAAGAACGCTATGCCCGCTTTAAAGCAAAACAAGAAGCGATTGAACAGGAAAAACAACGAATTTCTGACCTGGTTGTAAAACCGTCAGACCAAGTCAACCAACTACTTGAACGTTTAGGTTCAAGGCCGATGACGGAAGCTTTAAAAGCGACAGCGGTGTTAAAACGGCCAGAAATGACTTACGACCATTTCCTGAAAATCATTCCGCGGCCAGACGTGGAGCTTGATGAAGAGGTATATGAACAAGTTGAAATTCAAATCAAATACGAGGGTTATATTGAGAAACAGTGGCAACAAATTGAACGCTTGAAAAAGATGGAACGAAAACGAATTCCTGAGGATCTTGATTATGATGCAATCCAAGGAATAGCGACAGAAGCGCGGCAAAAACTAAAACAAGTTCGGCCTCTTTCAGTAGGCCAGGCTTCCCGTGTTTCAGGCGTAAACCCAGCAGATATTTCGATTCTGCTTGTATATCTCGAACAAGGGCGGCTGGCAAAAACATCATCGTAAGGAGGAGCAGATGGGCGAAGAATTTTTCTCCTCGTTATTAGCGGAACAAAAAATCGTCTTATCGTCCACTCAGCACGAGCAGTTCAAGCGCTATTTTGAACTGCTCGTTGAGTGGAACGAAAAGATGAATTTGACTGCTATTACCGAAAAAAAGGATGTATACTTAAAACATTTTTATGATTCAATCACGCCGAGTTTTTACTACCCGTTTACTGACCAAAAAATTGTTGATATCGGCGCTGGGGCTGGGTTTCCAAGCTTGCCGCTTAAAATCCTTTATCCCGACTTGCAAATTTCGATTATCGATTCTCTAAATAAGCGAATTGGGTTTTTAACCCATTTGGCTAATGAACTGGAATTAACAGGCGTTTCTTTTTACCATGACCGGGCGGAAATGGCCGGAAAAAGCAAGCTTCACCGTGAAGTTTATGATGTTGCAATCGCCAGGGCAGTCGCACGTATGTCCGTTTTAAGTGAACTTTGTTTGCCTTTTGTGAAAGTAGGCGGCGATTTTATAGCCTTAAAAGGGGCTGGCAGCAATGAAGAAGTGGCGGAAGGAAAAAAAGCGATTGCTGTTTTAGGCGGAGAACTTTCCGCTAGCCATTCATTCCAACTGCCGATTGAACATAGCGAAAGGCAAATTGTACAGATAAAAAAGGCGAAAGCAACGCCAAATAAGTATCCTCGCAAGCCTGGGGTGCCCAATAAGCAGCCAATCACGTGAAGTGTTCCACGTGAAACATATGTGAATTTCCAATGAGAAAAGGAATGCTGCGAATATATGTCGAATCAATTCAAATGGTTAAAAACAAAAGGTGGTGTCCGAGGCGATGAAGCAATCGTTTTCACGCCTATTTGGCTTAAATGATAAAAACGACGATGCTGAATTAAATGCAAACGAAGAGGTACAGCAGCTTGCTATTAAAGATATCGTGCCGAATCGCTTCCAGCCTAGAACTTTATTTGATGAAGACCGGATTGCCGAGTTAGCGCAAACGATAAGGACGCATGGAGTCATACAGCCCATTGTCGTCCGTGTTCGCGATGATAAATATGAAATCATTGCAGGAGAACGCAGATGGCGTGCTGTTACTTCGTTGCAATGGGAAACGATTCCTGCTATTGTCAAAGAATTTAATGATTCGCAAACAGCTTCGATTGCACTAATTGAAAATTTGCAGCGTGAAGGCTTAACTGCAATTGAAGAGGCAACCGCTTATGCAAAATTAATCGAAATCCACAACTTGACGCAGGAAAGTTTGGCACAACGCCTTGGCAAAGGCCAATCAACGATTGCAAACAAACTTCGATTGCTTCATTTGCCACAAGCTGTCCAAGATGCAATTTTAAATAGAGACATTTCAGAGCGTCATGCTCGCGCGTTAATTGCTTTAAAAGATGCTGAAGCCCAAGAAGCGGTTTTAAAACAAATCATTGAAGAACAGTTGAATGTGAAGCAGACGGAAGAACGGGTTAAAGCTTATTTTAAAGCAGCGGAAGAAGAAGCGCCAAAAAAGAAAAAGCCGAAACGAAAATCTTATCCGAAAGACATGCGGATTGCCATGAATACCATTCGTCAATCAGTTGATATGGTGATGAAAAGCGGCTTAAAAGTCGATACCGATGAAGAAGACAATGAAGAATTTTACCAATTTACGATTCGCATTCCGAAGAAAAAATGATCTATCAGCTTTGATAGGTCTTTTTTTGTTGTTTTTTCCCTAAAATGGGTCTAATTCAGTTTCACAAACTACAAGAAAAAATGTATAGTAGAGTTAGACTATTAAAATCGCTCATTAAACACGTAAATTGTTTAACAATCGGATTGTTTGATGTTTTGCAGGAAAGCAGGAAAGAGGTGCCCATGTGTCAAAAATCATCGCTATCGCAAATCAAAAAGGCGGTGTAGGGAAAACGACAACATCAGTCAATTTAGCTGCTTGTTTGGCTCACTTAGGAAAACGTGTGCTGCTCGTAGACATTGATCCCCAAGGCAATGCTACAAGTGGCGTTGGCATTGAAAAAGGCGACGTCGATGAATGTGTCTATGATTTGCTAATAGAGGATTTAGATGCACGCAAAGTTGTTAGGCAAACAGAAGTGGAGAATCTTGATGTTATACCGGCTACGATTCAGTTGTCAGGGGCTGAAATTGAACTAGTACCAACGATTTCAAGGGAAGTCCGTTTGAAAAAAGCATTGACGCCTTTGAAATCCCATTATGATTACATTTTTATTGATTGCCCTCCTTCACTTGGATTGTTAACCATTAATGCGTTAACCGCTTCAGATTCAGTTGTGATCCCTGTCCAATGTGAGTACTATGCACTGGAAGGGCTTAGCCAATTGCTTAATACTGTTCGCCTCGTACAAAAACATTTAAATACGGACTTAGCGATCGAAGGCGTATTGTTAACGATGTTAGATGCGCGAACAAATTTAGGCATTCAAGTGATTGAAGAAGTGAAAAAATATTTTCGTGATAAAGTATTTGATACCATTATTCCGAGAACTGTCCGTTTAGGGGAAGCGCCGAGCTATGGAAAACCAATTATCGTGTATGATGCCAAGTCGCGTGGTGCCGAAGTATACATAGACTTAGCGAAGGAAGTGGTTGCGAATGGCTAGAACTGCAGGAAAAAAAGGGTTAGGAAAAGGGCTGCAAGCGTTCTTTCCGGAACAAGAAGATACGCAAGAAGAGCAAATTGTACAGGTTGATCTTGCAGACGTTAGGCCAAATCCGTATCAACCTAGAAAAACATTTTCGGAAGAAGCATTAAAGGAATTGAGTAACTCGATTCGTGAACACGGAATTTTGCAGCCTGTTACTGTACGCAAAGCGATTAAAGGGTATGAAATTGTAATGGGCGAGCGGCGAGTAAAAGCGGCAAAACAAGCAGGATTAAAACAAATCCCTGTGATTGTCCAGGAACTTGATGAAAATAAAATGATGGAAATTGCTTTAATTGAGAACTTGCAGCGTGAAGATTTGAATCCAATCGAGGAAGCAATTGCTTACGAGAAATTGATGGAGCATACGAATAGCACGCAAGAGCAGCTGGCGCAGCGCCTTGGAAAAAGCAGGCCGCATATTGCCAACCATATGCGCTTGTTGCAATTGCCAAAAGTTGTTCAAGAGTTCATTTCCGTTGGCAAACTCACAATGGGCCATGGACGTGCGCTTTTAGGGCTGCAAGACAAGCAAAAACTTTCACAGCTGTTAGAAAAAGTGCTGCAAGACAAGCTCAGCGTTCGGGAAGTCGAACAGCTCGTCCAGAGACTAAACGAACATGTTCCACGTGAAACAAAGCAAGTAAAAGTGAAGTTACCTCCGATTATTAAAGAACAGCAAGAGCGTTTAAGAGATACGCTTGGTACATCTGTATTAATCAAGCCTGGAAAGAAAAAAGGCAAAATCGAAATTGACTATTTTTCCGAGGATGATTTGGAACGGATTTTATCATTATTGGTTCATACAGAAAAGGAATGAAGCTGTCGGCTGCGATGGCTTCTTTTTTAAAGGAGTGGGATGATGCGGTATTTTGATCAAGCGGCAACTTCTTTTCCGATGGCAAAAACAGTCGCTGATGCTGTTAGCGAAGCGATTCTTACCTATGGAGCGAATCCAGGAAGAGGAGGACATCAGTTAGCGAGGCAAGCAGCGGAAACGCTTTTTCAGGCAAGAAAACAGTTAGCAGCCTTTTTAGGCGCGCCAGGGCCTGAGCACATTTGGTTTTATCCGAATGCCACTTACGCGTTAAATCAAGCCATTCTTGGCTTCCCTTTGCAGCAAGGGGGTCGAGTAGTAAGCACAGCTTTTGAACATAATTCGGTTTTACGGCCATTGCATGTACTTGAAAAAGAAAAGCAGGCGACGATCGTGTATGCAAGCGGAAAAACGGGGAACGAGACAGCAGCAGCAGTCGTAGAAGCAATGACGCCAGGCACGCGCCTTGTTGTTATCAATCATGCATCAAATGTAACAGGAGAAATCGTGCCTTTAAAACCAATTGCAACAAAAGCAAAAGAAATTGGTGCCGTCCTACTTGTGGATGCCTCACAAACGGCTGGGAAAATCGCGATTGACATGGAACAAGACGGAATTGATCTGTTGGCGTGCCCAGGACATAAAGGCTTGTTAGGGCCACAAGGAACAGGGTTGTTAGCAGCAGCGAGAGATGTTGGCTTGAAACCGCTCGTCCATGGCGGTACTGGCCATTTTTCCGAGCATCCAGAGCAGCCAGATAAATGGCCTGAGCGCTATGAAGCTGGCACGGCCAATACACCAGGAATTGCAGGCTTGCTTGCAGGTTTGCAAGAGCTTGAACGTCTAGGAGGAGTGGATGCTGTGCATGCCCATGAAATGGAAGCAACACGTATCTTTTTAGAAGGGATTAGCAACCATGAGCATGTACATGTAGTCGGCTCTTTATCGACACAAGGAAGAGTAGCAGTTGTTTCTTTTGCAATTGACGGCGTAACCAGCCAAGAAACGGCCATGATTTTAGATGAACATTATAATATCGCTGTACGAGCAGGCCTTCATTGCGCGCCAAAGCTGCACAATTGGTACAAGACAGCTGAAGATGGGCTCGTACGCGCCAGTTTTGGACCTTACACAAAACAAGAAGACGTTTCTGCTCTTGTGGATGCGATTACAGACATTGCCGACGCGTTCCGCTAAGATGTTAGGCAACTGGCTATTCCTTATTGGCGATCAACGATGGCGTTAAAGGGGCTCGGTCTTTGGCGGCAAAAAGGAATAGGCTTTTTTCGTTTTGGCAGTTTGCAGGGCGGTTAATTGTTGGTCAGCCGCAGCGACTGCTTTGCTTATTTTTTGGGCCATGCTCATGACCACATGCAGCCTTGTGCTTTGCAGCATATAAAAATCCATCAGCCCTCCGACATTGACAATGCCTGTTAAGCAAATATCGCCAATTTCAGGTAAGTTTTTGCCCATTGCTGCCCCAGGTTTGAGTGGTTCTGCCGACAATGTAATATAGCCAACGTTTGCAGTCTTGCCAAGGCAGGCATCCAAGGCGACAACAAATGCGTTAGGGTGTTTTTTATAAATGGAGGCAAGCCGTTTTTCCATGTTGGCGGCATGGATCGGTTCTGCTAATGTCCCATGCACGTGGAAATGGTTTAAGTTCTGTCCTTCTAATAAGTTTCCAACTAAAGGCCCTAACGAATCGCCAGTCGAACGGTCCGTACCGATGCAAATGAGCAAAAGGTCGCGATTGCCGCGGTGTTTGCAAAATTCGACAAGAGCGTGTGCGAGATCTTCCGTTAAAGATGCTTCTTCGGCATGGCAGCGAAAGGATGTCGGTCTTTTTTTAAAGGGCCATAGGTTTGTACTCATAAATAAAGCTCACCTCCCATAGTAGTAACAGTATAGTAGATTCTGCAAGAATCTATACATGACGGGGAAATTGAAGGTGACGAAAATGTGGGGAAACGGACTAAAATGGATGTTTTTAATTGTAGGGACGGTGATTGGCGCTGGCTATGCTTCTGGACGGGAACTGTGGGAATTTTTCGGGGCAGAAAGCGGACTGGCTATCCTTTTGTTTGCGGTTTTGTTTACGATCAGCTGTTCTGTCATATTAACGATTGCCCGAAAAGAAAAGACGACTCATTATTTGCCGATACTTGAAAAGTTGCTTGGGCGGCGTTTAGCAAAAGCGTATGATTGGATGATTATTCTTTATTTATTTTCAGTAACGGTTATT
Source organism: Shouchella clausii (assembly GCF_001598215.1). GTDB lineage: Bacteria > Bacillota > Bacilli > Bacillales > Bacillaceae_D > Shouchella > Shouchella tritolerans. The sequence continues at coordinate 23,387 of NZ_BCXJ01000001.1, forward strand.
ATGCTTGCTGGAGCAGGGGCGACACTAGAAGTGTATAACATTCCTTTTTGGCTCGGTGTTGTCATCAATGCGGGATTGGTTGTGTTCATGTTTGCAAAGGATATGACAGGAATGACTAAAGTAAACGCGTTTCTCATCCCAGTGCTCATTATTTGTTTAGTAGCGGTCTTACTTGTTTACCAATCATCAATCGGATTTTCGTTCACATTTGACATTCATATGCAACATAATTGGCCGGCGGCAATGACGTTTACGTCGCTTAATATTTTGCCGATTGTCGCTGTTTTAAGTGCGGTCGGCAACCAAATAAAGCATAAGGGTGAAATTTACATTGCCAGCATCGGCAGCGGGCTCTTACTCGGGACCATTTCCTATTTGTACAATGAGTCATTGCTTTCTGTTGCTCAAGAAATCATTTTTTACGAGATTCCGCTGTTTGTGATCTTAAAACACTATCCGTCTATTATGGTTCTTGCGATTTCCTTATTATTGTGGCTAGCAATCTATACAACGGCGGCTTCAGGGGTTTTTGGGCTGATAGCGAGATTACGAACAAACGTACAGGGTGAGGCTTGGCTGATTGCATTATTGCTTGTTGCATGCATGGCGCCTATGACGATGTTTGGCTTTTCAACATTAATTTCCATATTGTACCCGTTGTATGGCATCTTAAATTTGTTTATTCTGGCTTCACTCGTTCTTTACCCAATTGTCAAACATCCAGCAACGAAAAGCAAACAGTGACACTACAAACTCTTGCTTGGTTCATGTATAATACAAGCAGACGAGCTTGAGGAGGACGAAACGGTGGCAGCAGAAAAGGAATTTGCGTTAGGCGATGTGGTGGAAATGAAAAAACCACATCCTTGTGGGGAAAATCGATGGAAGATTATCCGCATGGGCATGGATGTCCGGATAAAATGCCTGGGTTGCCAACACAGCGTGATGCTACCACGCCGGGACTTTTCAAAAAAACTAAAAAAAGTATTAGGTTCCGAATAACAAGGGAGGGTCGATACTCTACCTTGTTTTTGTGCGGGCCTGTACAAATAAAAAGGACGTGACAGGAAGTGGCTTTAACAACTGGAATAGTAGGGTTGCCAAACGTGGGAAAATCAACGCTGTTCAACGCGATTACCCAAGCGGGTGCTGAATCGGCCAATTACCCGTTTTGTACGATTGATCCAAATGTAGGGATTGTCGAAGTGCCTGACGTTCGGCTGGAAAAATTAACCGAACTGGTCAAACCGAAAAAAACGGTACCAACAGCGTTTGAATTTACAGATATAGCCGGGATTGTCGAAGGCGCCAGCAAAGGCGAAGGGCTTGGCAACCAGTTTTTGTCTCATATTCGTCAAGTAGATGCGATTTCCCATGTTGTCCGCTGTTTTGCTGATGAAAACATTACCCATGTTTCCGGTGGCGTCAATCCGTTGCGTGACATTGAAGTCATCAACCTAGAGTTGATTTTGGCTGACTTGGAATCAGTCGACAAGCGGATTGGCCGTGTCGCGAAGCTGGCGAAAGCAAAAGATAAAGCCGCTGTTGCTGAATTGCCTGTGCTAGAAGCATTAAAAGAGGCGTTTGAAAATGAAAAGCCTGCAAGAAGCATCGATTTCGACGAAGACCAACTGAAAATTGTCAAACAGTTACACTTGCTTACAAGCAAACCTGTTCTTTATGTAGCCAATGTCGCTGAAGACGATTTGCTTGCTGGCGCTGATAATGACTATGTCAAACAAGTAAAAGCATTTGCGGAAGCGGAGAACAGCAATGTGATAGTCGTTTGCGCAAAGATCGAATCGGAAATTGCTGAGCTTGAAGGCGATGAAAAAGCGCTGTTTTTAGAAGAACTCGGCATCCAAGAATCAGGGCTTGACCAACTAATACGCGCAGCTTATTCTTTGCTAGGGTTGGAAACGTATTTTACAGCAGGAGAGCAGGAAGTCAGGGCCTGGACATACCGGCGGGGCACAAAAGCGCCACAAGCAGCTGGGATTATTCATACTGACTTTGAGCGTGGCTTTATCCGTGCTGAAGTTGTCGCCTATGAAGACTTGATTGCGGCTGGCGGCATGGTTGCCGCAAAAGAACGGGGCAAAGTTCGCCTGGAAGGAAAAGAGTACGTCGTTCAAGACGGAGATGTGATCCATTTTCGGTTTAATGTGTAAAAGGGAGGGGCTGCAGCCAACGTTGTAGCCCCTTGATTGTAGAAAAACGCTCCTGTCCTTCGTTGACTCATTTTGTCGAAAAAAATGCAAGAAAAAACAAGGAATTTGCGTTGTAAATAGCGTATATAGTTGATAACCCCTTTGAAAGCCCCCCTCACGTTTGCTCTTACATCTTGATTCCCATTGTCGTGACAATCTGAACAAAAGGCAGGTGTTGCTTCGATAATTCTTGAATAACGATCATTTTAATGGTATACTCGTTCAATGTGAGTGAATTGACTTTTGCTCCTTGCTCTGTGTAAACGGAGCCGCTTAGACCAAAAGGAGGTGACTGGAATGCGTAAGTATGAAATTATGTACATTATCGCTCCAAACCTAGAAGAATCAGCAAACAAGGAAATCATTGAGCGTTACAACAAAGTGCTCACTGACAACGGCGCTGAAATTCTAAAGGTGGACGAGATCGGTAAAAAACGCCTAGCTTATGAAATCAACGATTTCAAAGATGGTTTCTATGTATTGCTAAGTGTACAAGCAAATACAGAAGCGATTAACGAGTTTAACCGTTTGATTAAAATCAACGACAACGTTATCCGCGTTCTCGTAACAAAAGACGAACAGTAAGTCGAAATAGACATATTTTAACGGGCCCAGGACGAATATGGGACCACTTTAAAAGGCTGGGAGGGATCGCATTGTTAAACCGTGTTGTTCTTGTCGGACGCTTAACGCGTGACCCTGAATTGCGATTCACGCCAAACGGTGTAGCTGTAGCCAATTTTACGCTTGCAGTCAACCGTCCGTTTTCAAACCAGCAAGGAGAACGAGAAGCTGACTTCATTAACTGTGTTGTCTGGCGCAAACCGGCTGAGAACGTCGCCAATTTCCTGAAAAAAGGGAGCCTTGCAGGAGTCGACGGCCGTGTGCAAACGCGAAGCTATGACAATAATGAAGGCAGACGCGTTTTTGTAACGGAAGTCGTTGCTGAAAGCGTCCAATTTCTCGAACCTCGCAATAGTCAAAACCAATCCTCTGGGAATCCTGGTTTTGATAATTACGGCGCTGGCAACCAAGGTTCTGGCAACCAAACTGGTGGCAGCCGTTCTAATGGATATGACAACGATCCGTTCTCTAATGACGGTTCGATTGATATTTCCGATGATGATCTTCCATTTTAATGTTTAAATGAAAGGAGTGAAACAGATGGCACGTCGCGGTCGTCCTAAACGGAGAAAAGTATGCTTTTTTACTGCCAATAAAATTACCCATATTGACTACAAAGATGTTGATTTGCTAAAACGTTTCATTTCCGAACGTGGAAAAATTCTTCCACGCCGCGTAACTGGAACTTCTGCAAAGTACCAACGTAAGCTGACTGTAGCGATTAAACGCGCTCGCCAAGTAGCATTGCTACCTTACGTCAACGATGTGAACTAAAGATTGGATAAAGAGGGCGGACCGGGCCAAGCTAAGAAAAAGCTGGCTTGGTTGCCCTCTTTTCTTCTACTTGCTGGCGAATCGAGAGGCTCGCCTTTTACTTTAAAGGTAATTACGCTAAAATAGATGGGAACTGTGTGTAATGAGACGCGCTTGTTGAGCGTGTTAAATGAGGTGAGAATTTGGAACACAGGAACCAGCTGATGAAGGGCCTACTATGCGGTGTGATTTACATTGCATTATTCATGATCTTTGCATTTAACATTCCGCTACTAAACATGTTCGCACTTGTCGCCATGCCGTTGCCAGTTGTTTATTTCACGGTAACTTTTGGGCCGAGGCCAGGGATGGTGTTAACAGCGGCTGTCGGTTTGCTTGGAACAATAGCGACTTTAAACCCTTTGGCAGCATTTGCTTTTGCCATTATTGGCTATGTGCTCGGCTACGCTCAGCATAAGCGCAGAAAAGGGGCTGAATTGTTGCTGGCAACGATTGTCGCATCGTTTGTCTTTCTTTCGGCTGCTTACATATTACTTACAGCCGTCACCGACCTATCCGTAATGCAATTTGTCCGGGAGTCTCTCCAAGAGACGCAACAGCTTCTGTCTGAATTAGGGATGGAAGCCTATGATGAAGCGTTTATAGAGGAATATGTTCAATTAATTGAATCGCTGATGACCTTTTTGTTGTTAATGATGGCTGCCATCTATGCGTTTATGGTCTATGGGGCAGCGACCATGCTCTTTAAACGTGTCGATCTACCGTATCATAAGCTGCCAAAGTTTCGCGAATGGGCATTTCCACGTTTTTTCCTTTGGTTTTATTTTTCCCTATTGCTCCTGTCCTTTTTGCCGTTTGAACCTGGTTCCTATATGGCGGCCGTCACGCAAACTGGCATAAATTTGGTCAGTGTATTGCTTATCATCCAAGGGGTGTCACTTCTGTTTATGTATTTGCAGGCAAAGCGGCTTGCAAAAGGCGTCTCTGTTTTTATTATCATCATGGTTGTCATCAGTCTTTTACTCGTGCCATTTTTGTTGTGGGCCATGAAAATGATTGGCGTACTGGATATGGTTTTAAGAATTCGCGACCGTATGAAACTGTAATTTCTGGATGACAGGTAGGAGATGACAATATGCCAAATTGGAAAAAGCAGTGGTGGCAACAGCTTCATGTCATCGCACTCTTTGCCATTGCCGTTGTGTCCATTGCTGTTCTCGCTTATTATCGCTTAGAAGCCGGCGCAGTTGCTGGCATTGCTCTGATCGTATGGATCGGTTTATTTCACCAATCCCATAAGCGCAATGAACGGCAGTTGCACAAATATATTTCGACTTTATCATACCGTGTGAATCAGGCAGGGGAAGAAGCTGTCACCAAGCTGCCTGTAGGCATTGTCCTCTATAATGAGGATGGGGTGATCGAGTGGACAAACCCGTTTGTTGATGAACGGTTTGGGACTGGGCTTATTGGCGAGTCCATTACCTGCATCCATGAAGAGCTTGGCGATTATGTAAACAAGGACGTTGCCAATGAAACGTTCCAAATGGAGTCCTCTTACTATTACATGACGTTTGAGCGCGACGAGCAACTTATTTATATTGTGGATGTAACCGAGAAAGAACAAACGCAAAAAAAGTACCAACATATGCTGCCGGTCATCGCGCATATTTACTTAGACAACTACGATGAAGTCACACAAAGCATGGAAGATCAAGTTCGCAGCCGGTTGCTCGCTAAAGTAACAACAGCGTTGAACAATTGGGCGAGCGATTATGATATCTTTTTAAGAAGGACGTCATCAGATCGGTTCTTGGCAGTGATGAACCATAAGACGCTATTGCTCCTAGAGGAGAACCGGTTTGAGTTGCTTGATGATATCCGTGAACGGACAGCGAGGGAGAAAGTGCCAATTACCCTTAGCATTGGGGTCGGCACGGAGGAAACATCATTAAAACAACTGGGCGTCTTGGCCCAATCAAGCTTAGATTTAGCACTTGGCCGCGGTGGCGACCAAGTGGCGATCAAAAAGAAAAATGGCCGCGTCCGCTTTTACGGCGGCAAGACCAATGCAATGGAAAAACGGACACGGGTACGCGCTCGTGTTATCTCCCATGCTTTGCGCGATTTTGTAAAAGAAAGCGAACGAGTGATTGTCATGGGCCACCAGCGTCCAGATATGGATGCGATTGGGGCAGCGATTGGCGTATTGAAAATTGCTGACTTAAATGACCGTGAAGGCTTTATTGTGCTCGATGTGGAGGATATTAACCCTGATGTGCAGCGGTTATTGGAAGAAACGGAGAAACACGACCATTTGTGGAGCCAGTTTGTTTCTCCAGAAGAAGCCTTGGATTTAGCTGATAAAGAGACGTTGCTCGTCGTGGTCGATACACACAAGCCATCGCTTGTCATTGAGCCGCGGCTATTGGAGATGATCGACCGCATCATTGTCATTGACCACCATCGCCGCAGCGAAGATTTTGTTGAAGATCCGGTGCTCGTTTATATGGAGCCGTATGCGTCATCGACGGCTGAGCTTGTGACCGAGCTGCTCGAATACCAGCCGATGCAGTTTAAAATGGACCGGCTTGAAGCGACGGCGCTTCTCGCTGGCATCATTGTCGATACAAGAAGTTTTGCTGTCCGCACTGGGGCGAGGACATTTGATGCAGCCTCTTTTTTACGGGCCAACGGCGCCGATACAGCGCTCGTGCAAAAGCTATTAAAGGAAGACTTGGCGTCTTACGTAAAGCGTGCTAAGCTTGTAGAAAACGCCTATCTTTACCGAGAGGGCTATGCCATTGCTGTTGCCCCGGACGACCATGTTTACGATCAGCTCGTGATTGCCCAGGCTGCTGATACGTTGCTCACAATGAGCGGCGTGCTTGCATCTTTTGTCGTTTGTCGGCTTGCTGATGGACGAATCGGCATTAGCGCTCGTTCACTTGGCGACGTAAATGTCCAAGTCATTATGGAAAAGCTCGGCGGTGGCGGCCATCTCTCAAACGCAGCGACGCAGTTGCCTGACTTGACGCTGGAGGAAGGAAAACGTCAGCTCGAGGAGGCCATTGATGAAGTACGAGAAGGAGGAAGCGGAGCATGAAAGTCATTTTCACTGAAGATGTAAAAGGGAAGGGCAAAAAAGGCGAATTGAAAGACGTGTCAGAAGGCTATGCCCGCAACTATTTAATCCCTAAAAATTTAGCAGTGGCAGCTACGTCTGGAAATATAAAAGACCTTGAGGCGCAAGAAAAAAGCAAGCAAAAAAAGGCAGAAGCGGAACTTCAAAAAGCGAAAGCAATGAAAGAAGAGCTTGAAGCGCTCAAGATCGAGATTCCTGCCAAAGCTGGCGAAGGCGGCCGCCTGTTCGGGGCCGTGTCGACAAAGCAAATTGCCGAGGCACTTGGGAAACAAGGCAAGAAAGTCGATAAACGCAAAATCCAATTGGATGAACCGATTCGTTCTCTCGGCTATACGAAAGTGCCTATAAAAATCCACCCAGAAGTGGTGGCAACGGCTACCGTCCACGTTGTAGAAGCATAGAAACAAAAGGAAGCTGGCTCTCGCTTTGGCCAGCTTCCTTTTAAGTCAGTTGTAAGGGGGGGAGAAATGGATGAGTGACCTGTTGTCAGAGCGGACGCCGCCGCAAAACATTGAAGCGGAGCAGGCTGTGTTAGGTGCGATTTTTCTTGCTGACCATGCGTTAACGACGGCGAGTGAGCGCCTGATGCCTGAAGATTTTTACCGTGCTAGCCACCAGCGGATTTATGAAGTGATGCTCGACCTCGGTGAAAAGGGAGAGCCTGTCGATTTAGTCACAGTCACCTCAGAGCTGCAAAACAGAGGGTGGCTTGATGATATTGGCGGCGTCGCCTATTTGGCTGATGTCGCCGAGTCTGTCCCTACTGCGGCCAATGTCGAGTATTACAGCCGCATCGTCGAGGAAAAATCGCTGTTACGGCGGCTCATCCGTGTGGCCACCAACATTGCAAAAGAAGGCTATGCGAGCGAGGATGAAGTCGATGCGATCCTCGATCAAGCCGAGAAAACGATTCTCGAAGTCGCACAACGAAAAAATACAAGCAGCTTTGTTTCGATTAAAGATGTGCTGCTTGAAACATATGACCAAATCGAAATGTTGCAGCAAACCCGTGGGGAAATTACGGGCATTGCGACTGGTTTTACGGAGCTAGATACAATGACTGCCGGATTCCAGCGTAACGATCTTATTATCGTTGCAGCGCGCCCATCAGTCGGGAAAACCGCCTTTGCGCTTAACATTGCCCAAAACGTTGCTACAAAAACCGATGAAACGGTTGCGATTTTCTCGCTGGAAATGGGAGCGAGCCAGCTTGTCACGCGGATGCTTTGTGCAGAAGGGAACATCGATGCCCAACGGATGCGGACAGGCGCCTTGGAGGAAGAGGATTGGCATAAACTATCGATGGCGATGGGGTCTTTGTCCAAAGCAGGCATTTACATCGATGACACCCCTGGTGTGAAAGTCGGCGAAATTCGCGCCAAATGCCGGCGCCTCAAGCAAGAGAAAGGGCTTGGCATGATTTTGATTGATTACTTGCAGCTCATTCAAGGGAACGGCCGCAGCGGTGAAAACCGCCAGCAAGAAGTATCGGAAATTTCACGGACGCTGAAAGCGATCGCCCGTGAGCTAGAAGTGCCGGTTATTGCCCTGTCCCAATTGTCACGGGGCGTCGAATCAAGGCAAGACAAACGCCCAATGATGTCAGACATCCGGGAATCAGGCAGTATTGAACAAGATGCCGATATTGTCGCTTTTCTCTATCGTGATGATTACTATGATAAAGAAACCGAGAATAAAAATATTATCGAAATTATTATTGCCAAGCAGCGAAACGGCCCCGTTGGGACGGTAGAGCTAGCATTTGTAAAAGAATACAATAAGTTCGTTAATTTGGACCGTCGCCATGACGAGAATGACATGCCTCCAGGTTAACGGGAAAAGCTCTCTCGTATTTGGAGGGCTTTTTTCGTTTTTATACGAATGTTGGAGATTTTTAGTATGGAAATGTTCGTGTCTAATTGACGCCCCATAGGCTGACCTGCTATACTTACAATGGTTTTTATAGAGAGCGGAGGTGCAAGCAATGTCTTCAGTCGTTGTTGTTGGAACACAGTGGGGCGATGAAGGAAAAGGAAAAATCACGGACTACTTATCAGAAAAAGCAGAAGTGGTTGCCCGCTACCAAGGTGGAAACAATGCTGGCCATACGATTGTGTTTGACGGAAAAAAATACAAACTTCATTTGATTCCTTCAGGGATTTTTTACAAAGATAAAATTTGTGTCATTGGCAACGGCATGGTAATTGATCCTAAGGCGCTTGTCGAAGAGCTTGCGTATTTGCATGACCACGGCGTCGATACGAGCAATTTGCGGATTTCGAACCGCGCCCATGTGATCTTGCCTTATCATATAAAACTTGATATTGTCGAAGAAGACCGAAAAGGCGCCAATAAAATAGGCACAACAAGAAAAGGCATCGGTCCTGCCTATATGGACAAAGCAGCGCGGATTGGCATTCGAATCGCCGATTTGCTTGAGAAAGACACATTTGCTGCAAAAGTGGCAGCTGTTTTGGAAGAGAAAAACCGCCTGTTTGAAAAATATTATGAAACAGATGGCTTTTCAGCAGAAGAAATTGTTGAAGAGTATGTCCGTTATGGCGAACAAATCGCTAAATATGTGGTCGATACATCCGTCGTTTTAAATGACGCTTTGGATGATGGCCGCCGTGTTTTATTTGAAGGCGCCCAAGGCGTGATGCTTGATATTGACCAAGGCACTTATCCATTCGTAACGTCTTCCAATCCGATCGCCGGAGGAGTGACGATCGGCTCAGGCGTCGGCCCATCAAAAATCCATCACGTCGTTGGTGTGTCAAAAGCATACACGACTCGCGTCGGCGATGGCCCGTTTCCGACCGAATTGGATGATGAAATTGGCGACCGCATCCGCAAAGTTGGAAATGAGTATGGAACGACAACAGGGCGTCCACGCCGCGTTGGCTGGTTTGATAGTGTCGTCGTCCGCCACGCTCGCCGGGTGAGTGGCATTACAGATTTGTCCCTTAACTCGATTGATGTGCTCACAGGGCTTAAAACGCTAAAAATTTGCACGAGTTACCGCTATAAAGGCGAAGTGCTTGATGAGTTTCCAGCAAGCTTAAATGTTTTGGCAGAATGTGAGCCAATTTATGAAGAGCTTCCAGGCTGGGAAGAAGACATTACAGGCGTAAAAACGTTGCATGAGCTGCCGGAAAATGCCCGTACGTATGTAGAACGGGTTTGCCAACTGACAGGCATTCCATTGACTGTCTTTTCCGTCGGCCCCGACCGTAGCCAAACGAACATGGTGCGTGGCGTTTTTGCCTAAATGGCAAGGGGAAAATGCAGGGAAAGCGCCCCTGTATTTTCCCGCTTCTCTTCCATTCAATCGCGCTAAAAAAACTTTTTAAAAAGTAGTTGCACACCTAGTTTTTATATGCTATTATAAATCTTGTCGCCAAGGGATTTGGGGACGAGCGGTTTGCTTTTCTGCACCGCCTGCTCGGCTTTTTTAGAGGAGCCATTAGCTCAGTTGGTAGAGCATCTGACTTTTAATCAGAGGGTCGAAGGTTCGAGTCCTTCATGGCTCACCATGTTTACAGTGGCCCGTTGGTCAAGCGGTTAAGACACCGCCCTTTCACGGCGGTAACACGGGTTCGAATCCCGTACGGGTCACTTTTCATATAGATACATATTTTGGTCCGGTAGTTCAGTTGGTTAGAATGCCTGCCTGTCACGCAGGAGGTCGCGGGTTCGAGTCCCGTCCGGACCGCCATTTACATCATGATAAAGAGTTAAAAGAAGCAAAAATGGCTCGGTAGCTCAGTTGGTAGAGCAACGGACTGAAAATCCGTGTGTCGGCGGTTCGATTCCGTCCCGAGCCACCATTTGCCGGTCTAGCTCAATTGGTAGAGCAACTGACTTGTAATCAGTAGGTTGGGGGTTCAAGTCCTCTGGCCGGCATAGCGAAAGAACTTTATGTGCAAGTGCATATAAGGTTCTTTTTTTGCATTCTTCTTGACTTGCCCGTTTGTGGTAAACTAAGAGATAGGGCAAAACAATTGCCCGGGAAAGAATGTTGTTATTTCTAAATGAAGGATCTTAGAACGACGACCAATCTAGGAGGATGAGGATGGACAAACATATTCTCGTGGTAGATGATGAAAAGTCGATTGCTGATATATTAAAATTTAACTTGGAGAAGGAAGGCTTTGATGTTACTTGTGCTTATGATGGGAATGAAGCATTAGAGCGCGTCAAGGAACGGAAGCCTGATTTAATGCTCCTTGATATTATGCTCCCTTATAAAGATGGCATGGAAGTTTGCCGTGAAGTAAGGAAGCAATACGATTTGCCGATTATCATGTTAACGGCAAAAGACTCGGAAATTGATAAAGTGCTTGGCCTTGAGCTTGGCGCTGATGACTATGTCATCAAGCCGTTTAGCACGCGGGAACTGTTGGCACGTGTAAAGGCAAACTTGCGGCGCCAACAAGTCGCTTCAGACGACGCGCCAACCACGCAAAAAGAAATCACAATTGGCGAGCTATCGATCCTTCCTGAAGCGTATCAAGTAAAAAAACGGGGCGAGCCAGTTGATTTAACCCATCGGGAATTTGAGTTGATCCATTATCTCGGCAAGCATTTAGGCCAAGTAATGACGCGTGAGCATTTGCTGCAAGCGGTGTGGGGCTATGATTATTTTGGCGATGTGCGCACGGTGGACGTAACAGTGCGGCGCTTGCGTGAAAAAGTGGAAGACAACCCAAGCTATCCAAACTGGATTATGACGAGAAGGGGAGTCGGCTACTTCTTGTCGGCGCCAGAGGGCGAGCAACGGTAAATGGAACGCAATGTCGGGTTTTTTAAATCCATTCGCTTTAAACTGATTATTATTTATGTGCTGTTGATTGTATTGGCGATGCAAATTGTCAGTGTGTACTTTTCCCGGGAACTGGAAAGAAATTTGCTTGAAAACTATGAAACACTGTTGAATGACCGCTTAAATGTACTGTCTTTAAGTGTCGGCCAAGAATTGCAAGAAGACCCAGAAGAACGGGACCTTGATACGCTTGTACGCAACGCTTTCCCGCAAAACGATGAGAATACACGCAAAGGGAAAGCGCAAGTGATTGGCTATAATAGCGTGGTGCTGGCAAGCTCTTCCGACGAAGACGCCAACATCATTGACCAACAGACTGACCAAACGATTGTTAAGCGCGCCCTAACCGGGACGCCGACGTATGAATTCCAAGAGCGGATCAACCAAGAAGACCAAGAGCGCTACATTATTAAAGCACACCCCGTTCGTTCCAATGAAAATGGCACTGGCGAAATTCTCGGTGCTGTCTACATTGAAGCGTCAATTGAGGGTGTCAGTAAGCAAGCACAAGCGATCAACCGCATTTTTATATCAGCGACAGGCATTGCAATGGTCTTGACGTTCTTAGTGGTCATTCTACTAGCCCGAACGATCACGATGCCGATTCTTGACATGCGTCGGCAAGCGCTCCGCATGAGCCATGGCGATTTTTCAAGGCAAGTCCGTGTCTACAGTACCGATGAGTTAGGCCAGCTTGCCACTGCGTTTAACGAGCTGACAAATAGGCTTCATGACACGACGTTAATGAGGGACAGGGAGCAGAAGCGTTTGCGTTCGGTGTTGGCGCATATGACGGATGGCGTGATTGCGACAGACCAAAGCGGCTTGATTATTTTGATGAACCGCCGAGCCGAAGAACTGTTAGGCATCCCGTTAAAGCATGTGCTGCGCAGGCCGATTATGAACGTACTGCGCATGGAAGAGGAAGTGAGCATGTTTGAGCTCTACGAAAGGAACGAGCCGTTGCTCCTTGACTTGAGTACAGGCGAAGAGCCGATTGTGCTTGAAGTGAACTTTTCAGCGATCCAAGAAGACGAAGGCCCCTTTAATGGCTTGATTGCGGTTCTTCATGATGTAACTGAGAAAGAGAAGATTGAAAATGAACGGCGCGAGTTTGTCGCCAACGTGTCACATGAATTGCGGACGCCGCTGACGACGATGAAAAGCTATCTGGAAGCGTTGGCAGACGGGGCGATGCAAGATGAGGACATTGCACCGCGCTTTTTAGAGGTAACGCAAAAAGAAACGGACCGGATGATCCGCCTTGTTAATGATTTGCTCCAACTGTCCAAAATCGACTCAAACGATTACCGTCTCGACTTGCATTGGGTGGAGCTCGGTGCCTTTTTGCATAGCATCGTCGAACGGTTTGAAATGGTCGTCAAGGACAAAAACATTGATTTTCACCGCCATATTGCGAAACAGCCAACTTACGTCAAAATTGACACCGATAAAATGACTCAAGTGCTGGACAACATTTTATCGAATGCCATTAAATATTCTCCGTCTGGGGGCAATGTGACCATCACCCTCCTCCATCAAGGAAACAAAGCACGGATTAGCATTGCCGATGAAGGGTTGGGCATTCCAACTGAGTCACAAGACAAGATTTTTGAGCGGTTCTATCGAGTGGACAAAGCTCGGGCGCGGAACGTTGGAGGGACAGGTCTCGGCCTTGCGATTGCGAGCGAGTATGTCCACGCCCATGAAGGCGATATTTGGGTCCACAGTGAATACAATGAAGGCACGACCATTTATATTACGTTGCCTTACTCGACATTCAAAGGAGGAACAGTGTGAGGTACGAACAGTTTAAAACTGTCGCGTTAATTGCCTTAATTGGTCTAAGTGTATTTTTCACGTACCAATTGTGGACATTCCAACCAAATATCGAAGCATTAGAAGATAGCTCCAACGTGCAAACCGAAGAAATGTTTGGCACAGAACGGGACCCAGTGGAGCTAATTGCTCCTGAACAAATCGTGCTGCACAGCTCTGAAGGGACGTATTCACTCGTAAAAAATGGCTCTTCGTATTTTTCTCACGTAGTGGACCAATTGTTTGCCGAAGGGCAATTGCAATCGATCAACCGCGACTATGAAGATATCTCCGCCGTAAGCGGAATTGAGTTGATTTTTCCCGATGCAGTACCAAAAGAATTTGTGCTGAAACAATTCGGGATCGATCATGAAGACTTTCGCTTCAATTTAAGTGCCATCGATCGGATGTTTGTTTACGTTAGCCCTTATGACGGCGGGGTCAACATCCAATTTGCTTCACTGGAAAATGAAAGCTTATTTACGGTTGGCTCTGCGATGGATCCTAATTTGCTTACTGATTTGCTCGAATCTGGAGAGGAAGCAGACATCGAAGAGGCTGTTATCGTGAAGCAGAAGGATGATGAGAACAAATTGCTGCAAAACCGGCTGTATGTCAGCAGTGAGCCACAAAAAGTAAGAGAAAAGCAGTATGAGCTTGCCCGTCTAGACATAGGGCAAATCAACCAGCGTTTGTTTAGCGGGGCTTCTGATGTTCCACGGCAAAACCAGCTTGATGGGCAAAATGTCTACACCGATGGTAGCCGGATTGTCACGATTGACCAACGGCTACAGTATTTAAGCTACAGCTATCCGTTTGCAGCAGACGGCGTTGACACAAACAACCGCCACATTATTGAGACCGCGACTGAATTTGTCAATTTAAATGGCGGCTGGACTGATGACTATAAGGCGAGCAGTTGGGCGGCCAGGGATAATAGCGAAACCGTTGATTTTCGGATGATGATTGACGGCATTCCTGTTTTTGGCCGCAGCAGCAGCGACAACAAAGACAGGATGAAAATAACTGTCAGCCGCTCAGGCACACAAGTGATCCAATTCGAACGGCCACTCTTTCATTTAGTCGGGGCGCCGCTGCAAGACCCTGAAGTGGAAGTGCCGTCAGGAGAGGCAGCTGCAGAAGCGTTAAAAAACGCAACTTCGGTCAACTGGGACGATGTCACGGACATCCAGCTTGGCTACAGGGCCGATATGGAAAACAACTCAAATGCCAATTTTGTGCCGACATGGTATTATGAAAGCCAAAATACGTGGAAAAGAGTCCCGTTTGATGAGGAGTACAAACAATGAACTGGAGCCGGGCCAAATCCATTTTTATTGTCACGTTTTTGCTGTTAAACGTCTTTTTAGGCATACAGTTGCTGGACAAAATCCAACAAGTACCTGATATTGAGCAATCAAGCGACATCGAAAAGCGGCTTGCCGATAACAACATCTCTCTCCCGTCGAAAGAAATCAACATTGTTGGCGCGAAAGGCGTTGTCCTTGAAGGAAGATGGACAACCTTTTCAGAAGCAGAGCTAGACACTCTTACAGGGCAGACGGCGACGTTGTCCCAATCACGGGAATTGATTAAATCGGCTTTTGATGAACCGATTGACCTATCGGATATTCCTGGAAACGACAGCAACGAAACAGCGGAACAAACCGACTATGCTGCTTTTTTAGCCCAGCATATTTTGCACGGATATGACTATGTGTTTTCAAGGCGAGAAGGATCGTACCTTTATTTTAACCAGCAATATAACCAAAACGAAACGTTCGTCAACGAGGACGCGCCTCTCATTCTAGAACTCGACGAAGAGGACAAGGTCATTGGCTACACACAGCGCCATTTCACCTTTGAAGAAAACCCAGATGAACGGAAAATGATCACGTACATGGAAGCGGTCGAAACGCTGCTAAACAACCATTTTATTAAAAGAAACAATAGCATTGTTGAAATTGATTTTGGCTATTATAGCCTAGCTGAACAAACGCCACGTTTCTTTTCGCCTATGTGGGAAGTGACAGTGAAGCGCAACACCGATGAGGAAGACGATATACGCATTTATTTAGTGAATGCGATTTTAGGCGAACAACATCAGTGGTATCCCGATGAAAACCAAGCGATGGATGGAGAAACGCCTGAATTACAAGAACCAAATGCAGATGAGATGAACGAAGCGGGCAGCACGCCTTAGAGTGTGAATGAGGGGGGAAACTAGATGAGTATGCGGTTCAGCGTGCTGGCCAGCGGCAGTACTGGAAACGCGATGTATGTAGAAACGGCATCACAGCGCCTTTTAATTGATGCTGGGTTAACCGGAAAAAAACTGGACGAGCTGTTCCAGAAAATTGACCGCAACCCAAAAGACATTGATGCGCTGCTTGTCACCCATGAGCATAGCGACCATATTAAAGGTGTCGGCGTTTTTGCCAGAAAGCATCAAGTGCCGATCTATGCGAATGCAAAAACGTGGAAAGCGATGGAGAAACAGCTTGGGCAGTTGTCTCTTGAGCAAAAATTTGAGTTTAACCGCGGGACAGTCAAGCAGTTTGGCGACATAGAAGTCGAGTCATTTGGCGTCTCCCACGATGCAGCTGAACCGATGTTTTTTGTCTTCCGCCACGAAGGCAAAAAACTCGTTTTAGCAACAGATATGGGCTATGTGAGTGAACGAATTAAAAAGACGGTTGCAGGCGCCGATACGTACGTGTTTGAGTCCAACCATGATATGAACATGCTCCGTGTCGGCCGCTATCCGTGGAACGTCAAACGCCGGATTCTGAGCGATTTAGGCCATGTTTCCAACGAAGATGCTGCGATGGCGTTGGCGGATGTCGTCGAAGACAAACAAGCGAACATCTACTTAGCTCATTTAAGCCTCGATAACAACATGAAGGAATTAGCGCATATGACAGTCAAGCAAGTGTTAGAGCAAGAAGGGCATAAAGTTGGTGAAACGCTGCGCCTTTACGATACGGACCCTTATCACCCTACCCCCCTCTCGATTGTTTAAAAAGGGACGAAAGCGTAAATAAATAGAAAGAACCTACAGTATTCGTTTTTTTATCAAACTTCAGCAACAGTTATCGATAATTGTTAAACGAAGGTCAAAAATCGTTGAAATGCCCGCAAATGCCTAGACCATCAGGTGAACAGGGGTATAATAAAGATACATAGAACGAATACGACTGTTTAGAGGGAAGGGGTATAATCATGGGCTACTATGATGACCAGCAAGAAACGCGCTACCGCGAGCCAAATAAGAGCTCAAAAAAAGTGGCTGGTTTGTCCGCATTTGGCGGCGCCATCATTGGCGGTGCGCTTGTATTAATCGCTTCACCAATTATGTCGAGCCTCGGCCTTGGCATAGATGATTCAGCAAGTGAAAACAACAACGCCAACACAGAACCGAATACGGAACAAAACGCTGAAAATGTCATTAACCTCGACGTCAATTCAGCGGTCACGGACGTTGTGAGCAAAGTGTCCGATGCAGTCGTCGGCGTTATTAACATGCAGCAAGCCAACATGTTCGGATCGAGTGAAACAGACGAAACAGGCACAGGTTCTGGTGTGGTTTATAAAAAAGAAGGCGACTCGGCATTCATCGTTACCAATAACCATGTAATTGAAGGCGCTTCGGAAATTGAAGTTGCCTTAACGGACGGCACCCGCGTTCCAGCAACGCTTGTAGGCCAAGATGAAATAACGGACTTGGCTGTCCTTGAAATCGATGGGGAAAACGTCACAACCGTTGCCGAGTTCGGCAATTCCGATGAATTGAGCGTCGGCGAACCAGCGATTGCGATAGGCAACCCACTTGGTCTTGAATTTGCCGGCAGCGTCACACAAGGCATTATCAGCGCAACAGAACGAAGCATTCCAGTCGATTTAAGCGGCAATGGCCAAATTGATTGGAATGCAGAAGTACTGCAAACGGACGCAGCGATTAATCCCGGCAACAGTGGCGGTGCACTTATTAACATTAACGGCGAAGTCATCGGGATTAATTCGATGAAAATTTCCGGCGTTGCAGAAGGGCTAGGCTTTGCAATCCCCGCGTCGATCGTACAGCCAACCATCAGCGATTTGGAACAATACGGGGAAGTACGGCGCCCAACACTCGGCATCACATTGCGCTCACTCAATGAACTTCCAAGTTCCGCTCTCCAAGGAACGCTGAACTTGCCTGAAGACGTGACAGAGGGCGTTGTCATCGTCGGCGTCCAAAACGGCAGCGCTGCAGCCGATGCAGGCCTGCAAGAACGAGACGTCATCGTCGAAATTGACGGCGAAGCCATTGAAAACCCTCAAGACTTGCGCAAACTCTTATACGCTGAGCGCTCCATCGGCGACACCATTTCTGTCACACTCTACCGTGACGGCGACAAGCAAACAATCGATGTCACCCTTGAAGAACAAAGCGACGTATAAATAAATCCACAGCTCCCGCGAACGACGCGCGGGAGCTGTTTTTTTGCCTTGTGGATTGTGCAAAAGAAGCACTCGCTGTGGATAGCCAAGCCATGCTATAATAGCAAACGACGAAAGAAAGGACGGATTCAATTGCTTTACGCCTGCACAGAACATATCGAACTAGCCCTAGACGTCGCCGTAGACGAATGGGAAGTCGCACCCAAAATCGAAAAAACCACAGACGACAACGAAGCCACATGTAGCTACTGTGGAAACAAAGCCACATATACTGTGGCAAAATAATCAGATATACACACTGTTGATATGTGGATAAGTTATGTGGATAAACTGTTTGCATCTAAAAAAGGAGTTATACACAAGTGAATATCACGATTCTATCCGTCGGCAAACTAAAAGAAAAATACGTAAAACAAGGCATCGACGAATACAAAAAGCGCCTAAGCGCCTACGCCAAAATCCAAGAAATCGAAGTCGCCGACGAAAAAGCACCCGAACACTTAAGCACCGAAGACATGCGCCTCGTCAAGAAAAAAGAAGGCGAACGCCTCCTCGCCAAAATAAGCGCCGACAGCCACGTCATCGCTCTGGCAATCGAAGGCAACATGAAAACAAGCGAACAGCTCGCCAAAGGCATCGACCAACTCGCCCTCCACGGCAAAAGCAAACTCACATTCGTCATCGGCGGCTCCCTCGGCCTATCCGAAGACGTCTATGCCCGCGCCGACGAACTGCTGTCATTCTCAAAAATGACATTCCCCCACCAACTGATGAAACTCGTGCTATTT
The DNA here is from genome assembly GCF_001598215.1 of Shouchella clausii. Classification (GTDB taxonomy): domain Bacteria; phylum Bacillota; class Bacilli; order Bacillales; family Bacillaceae_D; genus Shouchella; species Shouchella tritolerans. The sequence continues at coordinate 42,014 of NZ_BCXJ01000001.1, forward strand.
GAGCAGCTGTACCGGAGTTTTCGGATTATGAGGGGGGAGCCGTATCATAAGTAGAGGCAAAAAAAGTTGTAAATAAGGATGGCATTTTGTTGTCGGAAGCGGATAACGGTTGTGAAGAATTAACTTCTTTATCCGTTTCACGTTACAACTTAAGTGTAAATGTTGTGGATCTGTTGACCTCTGTAAAATCAAAGTCGAGTTCAATCTTATTAACCGTTCGTATACGTTCCTTTAATTGCTTAGTCATAATTTTTTTAATCACAGTATCTTATACATCTGGATATCCCATCACTCTTTGAATTAATCATTTAATAGAGAGTAAATAGGTAACTAATTGTATTGACAAATTGTATGCGCTGTCATATGCTTAATATGTAGACCGTTTGGTATAAATAAAAAGCGAGGACTGTTATAACGTGAAAAGAAATACTAGGGAAGAAATGATTAAGGCAACTGCAAAACTATTGCAAACCAAAGGTTACATAGGAACAGGAATGAATGATATCATTCAATTAAGTGGAGCACCAAAAGGGTCAATTTACTATCATTTCCCACAGGGAAAAGAGCAATTAGCGATTGAAGCTGTAAATTGGACAAGAGAGATGGTAACTAAGTATATCAAAGAAAAACTAACACTTTATAAGGACCCAGTTCAAGCGATACAACAATTTATCATGGAGAGTGCAGAACGTTTTGAGAAAGATAATTACTTTTTTGGTGTCCCTATTACTGCCTTAGTTCTAGAAACATCCTCAATTAGTGAGAACTTGAGAAAATCTTGCGAAGAGGTATTTGAAACTTGGGGTAATGAATTTTCTAATCTATTAATAGCAAACGGTTACGAAAGTGAGGAGGCATCTGAAATTGGGATGATTATAAACACAATGATTCAAGGTGCGTTTGTTATATCTTTGTCCCGTAAAGATTCCACTGCATTAAAGGCAATAGCACATAAGATACCCTTAATCATGAAATAATTTTTTTATAATCATTATGTAGACCGGTCTACAAAAAATAGTTTGTTAAAAACATAAAAAATGGAGGTATTAACATGCATAAAACTGAAGATATTCTAAAAGCAAAGGACTTTATATTAAGTAAGACAAACATTATTCCTGAAATTGGTATTATTCTTGGATCGGGTTTAGGTAATCTAGCTGATGAAATTGAAAGCGCTGTAGTTATTCCTTATGAAGATATTCCCCATTTCACAAAATCAGATGGAATCGGTGGTCATTCAAATGAATTAGTTATCGGGAAATTTCAAGGTAAAAATATAGTGGCAATGAAAGGGCGTTATCACTATTATGAAGGCTATTCCCTAGATGAAGTGACTTTCCCAGTAAGGGTTATAAAAGCACTAGGAGCCGAAAATCTAATAATTACGAACTCATGTGGAGCAGTTAATACGGACTTTAAACCTGGCGAATTAATGTTAATTACGGATCACATAAACTTAGTAGGTACCAACCCCTTAATAGGGAAAAATAATGATGATTTAGGTATGCGTTTCCCTGATGTTTCTGAGGTCTATAACCGTGAATTACGTAATTTAGCTTTACAAGTTGCTGAAGAAAATAACCTTACACTACAACAAGGTGTCTACGGTTGGTGGAGTGGTCCCGTTTATGAAACTCCTGCTGAAATTCGAATGATTCGTATTTTAGGTGGAGATGCAATTGGTATGTCTACTGTACCTGAAGCAACTGTTGCTATACATTCAGGTCTTAAGGTATTAGGTATCTCTTGCTTGACTAATATGGCTTGTGGCATTCTTGATCAACCATTAAGCCACGAAGAAGTAATCGAAGTCGCTGGAAAGTCACGCTCTACATTTGTTCATCTTATTAAAAATATAATAAGTAAAATGTGAGCTCTCACAAGTTCTGGTATAGAAATAAAGAAGTTATAGAAAGGTCAGATTATTACTAATCTATAATTCTGATCTTTCCATTATTAACTGATACTTAATTAACCAAATTCCATAATTAAACTTAAACTTGATATACAGGGGGGAACAATACAAAATGAATATCATTTGGGGATTAGCGGGATGTAGCTTCATCATTTTATTGTGTTTTCTTTTATCTGAAAACAAAAAATCAATTAATATCAAAACTGTTACAATAGGTTTTATTTTGCAAGCACTTTTTGGCTATATAGTTTTAAAATGGCAGTTTGGTAAGAATCTTCTTTCAGCTGTATCAGATGGTATTAACGGTATCATTAATTATGGACGTACAGGACTAGAGTTTGTTTTCGGACCGTTAGCTGAGAGCGGTGGAGAAGTCGGGGTATTTGCGGTTACTGTACTTGGAATGATTATATTCTTAACCATTTTAATCGAGTTACTTTATCATTTTGGAATCATGCAAATAATAGTTCGATATATAGGTGGATTTATTACCAAAATTATGGGCGTATCTTACTCGGAGTCGATAACTGCTGCTGCAAATATGTTTGTAGGAAATACTCAGGCACCTTTAATCGTAAAACCGTATGTCAAAAACATGACAAGATCACAGTTATTTTCTGTTATGGTTGGTAGTTTAGCCTCTGTATCGGGAGCTGTAATGATTGGTTTAGCTGCAATGGGTATACCCTTAGATTATCTATTATCGGCTGCGGTAATGTCCGCACCTGCAGGTATTATGATAGCGAAATTTATTATACCAGAAAAAGATGTAGTAATGGAAGATGAATGGAAGCAAATCTCAGTCGATTCAGAAGAGAAAGAAAAAAAGAGAAACCTTATTGATGTTATCTCTGAAAGTTCGAGAGAAGGGTTGAGGTTCGCGGTTAACGTAGGTTTAATGCTCATAGCCTTTATAGGATTAATTTCACTCCTTAATGGTTTATTAGGGTGGGGCGGATCCTTAGTTGGATGGGATAATCTCTCTCTTGAACTGATTCTTGGTTATTTGTTTGCGCCAATTGCTTTTGTTATTGGAATTCCGTGGAGTGAAGCACTCATAGCGGGTAATATGCTTGCGCAAAAACTTTTACTGAATGAGTTTGTAGCGTTTGCTAACCTTTCTTCAATTCTTGATTCGGTATCTGAAAGAACGATTGCCGTCTTAACTTTCGCACTAAGTGGTTTTGCTAACTTCGGAGCTGCAGGAGGTATTGTTGCCATGCTGTCCGATATGGTACCACAAAAAAAGGTAATGATTCAAAAACTAATGATGAAAGCTTTAATTGCAGCCACATTGGCAAATCTCTTAAATGGAGCAATTGTAACCATATTTATTTTATAGTTTGAGAATAAGTTATTCTCATATTAGAGAAGGATGTTTTTATTCAAGCTGTAATCATTGTTTGATGACACATCCTATCTTTTTTGGTAATACGAAAATAATAATGAAAGAAGGTCTGTAATAATGAAAACACAACATATTGATAATAAAGGTCCAAAAAAATTACAGAACCTTATTTTAATAATTGGAATCGTATTAGTAGCTTTCAACTTACGACCCGCGATTAATTCAGTTGGCCCTTTAATTCGTTTAATTAGAGAGGATATTAATATAAGCAACGGAATTGCAGGTCTGTTAACTAGTTTACCGTTGATTGCATTTGCGACTGTTTCACCTATTGTTCCTAAAATAGCTAGGAAGCTTACTAATGAACGAGCACTGATTATCGGTTTAGTATTAATCATTCTAGGTATTGGAATACGTTCTGTTTCAATCCTCACTCTATTATTAATAGGGACCCTTATTATTGGTACTGGTATAGCGATATGCAATGTTTTACTACCTAGTATAATTAAAGATAATTTCCCGTTGAAAATTGCTTTTATGACAGGTCTATACACGACAGCTATGGGAGTATTTGCAGCTGCTGCTTCAGGACTAAGTTTTCCTTTTACAAAGATGTTAAACATCAATTGGCAGGCTTCCTTGCTCATATGGATGATACCTGCAATCATGGCTGTAGTTATTTGGATATATATCTATAGAAAGACCGATGTAAACAAAGAAAATAAATCAGAAATACCCGAAAATAATAATCCTGTTAATAATCGGATGTGGCATTCCGCTCTGGCATGGCAAGTTGCTGCACTCTTAGGCTTACAATCATTTTTATTTTATGTGACTATCTCTTGGTTGCCGGAAATCCTTCATGATTATGGGGTGAGTTTGGCTACGGCAGGATGGATGCTATCTTTGGCCCAGATTATTGGATTACCTGCCAGTTTTCTAGTCCCAATAATTGCCGGGAAACAGAAAACTCAAAGTTTTATCGCTGTATCAATGGGAGTTTCAGCTCTAATTGGTTATTCCGGACTCTTAGTAGGTAGTTCAATGGCGGTTATGGTTATTAGTATTATCTTAATTGGAATTACATTGAGCGGTGGTTTTGCATTAGCCTTGACTTTATTAGGATTACGCGCAAAAACATCCGAGCAGGCTTCAGAACTATCAGGCATGGCCCAGTCTCTAGGGTATTTATTAGCTGCAATAGGTCCATTCGCTATAGGGTTGTTATTTGATTTAACAAATAGTTGGACTACCCCACTATTTGCTTTAATTTTAATATCTATATTAATAATGTTTTTCGGCTACAAAGCGGGAAGAGACAAGTATGTATTAAATTAATTAAAGCGAATCATCTTGAAATGTCCCAAAAAACCAGTGCAGAACTTTGCATTTAGAGAAGCTTACACTTTTCTTTTACACCTTTTTAAAAATTACTCCATTAACTTACATATAGCTATGTCAACTGGATTCGCATATTCAGCCTTCTTAATTGATAAGAAAAATTATAGTATTATATTGATGTTCTAGCAGCAATTGCTATAGTAGCTATCGCATGTTTTTAGTTGGTCGTAAAATAAACAAATATACAAATAAAGGAAGATATATCCAATATGCAGTTTAAACGTATTCATTTAATCGTCATGGACTCAGTGGGAATCGGCGAAGCGAAAGATGCGGCCCAATTTAATGATGTTGGTGCGCATACCCTATTACACATCGCAGAGCATATGGATGGACTCCATTTGCCTAATCTAGCAAAATTAGGTCTATCTAATATTGAACAAATTAAAGGTGTTCCAAAAGCTGATAAACCATTTGCCTATTATACAAAGTTACAAGAAAAGTCTGTTGGGAAAGATACTATGACAGGTCATTGGGAAATCATGGGCTTAAATATTGATAAACCATTTAATGTGTTTCCAAATGGGTTCCCTCATAAATTAATTAAACAAATTGAAGAATTAACAGGCCGTAAAGTAGTTGGTAATAAACCAGCGAGTGGCACAGCTATTATTGATGAATACGGCGAACACCAAATGAAAACAGGTGATTTGATTGTCTACACATCGTCAGATCCTGTTTTACAAATTGCAGCACATGAAGAAATCATCCCACTAGAGGAACTGTATGACATTTGTGAAAAAGTTCGAGAGATTACGAAAGCCCCTGCCTATCTTATTGGTCGAATTATTTCAAGACCTTATATAGGTAAACCTGGGAACTTTACAAGAACTTCCAATCGACATGATTATGCATTAAAACCATTTAGCAAAACTGTCATGAATAGCCTGCAAGAAGGGGGCTACGATGTTATTGCCATTGGTAAAATTCATGATATTTTTGATGGTGAAGGTATTACAAAATCGGTCCGTACAAAAGACAACATGGATGGTATGGACAAATTACTCGAGATTATTAAGACAGATTTCGCAGGATTGAGCTTCTTAAATTTAGTCGATTTTGATGCCTTATACGGGCATCGCCGTGATCCTGTTGGTTATGGAAAAGCATTAGAGGAGTTTGATCAACGTTTAACTGAGGTATTTGATGCAATTTCTGAAGATGATTTATTCATTATTACAGCTGATCACGGGAATGATCCAACATTCCCTGGTACAGATCATACCCGTGAATACATTCCTTTATTAGCCTATTCTAAAAAGTTAACGGGAGCAGGTAAACTACCTGAAAATGATACATTTGCTGATATCGGAGCAACTATTGCAGATAATTTTAATGTTAGGATGCCAGAACACGGTACTTCTTTTTTAGGTTACTTAAAATAATATGTGAAACATCAGGCAATTCCCAAATACGGCCGGACTGCCTGATGTTTATATTTACAACCTACCTCTTCCCAAACTTTAATACCTCCAAACAAAGCATGACGAATACGACTGAAGTAAGCACCAAGAAAGAAATAACCGCTCCTATCAAACTTTTCTCTATGTACTTTGAAAGAAGATACAAAGTCATACTCCCCACAACAAAATAGATAACATATCGTAGGTATTTCATTTAGTTGTATCAATCCCCTCGTTACTAAGAACCAATCGCGTCTATCGTTTCTAGGAATTTGAAGGCGCCAACACGATCCATTAACTGCTTCCCTCGCTCTCGTGTAATTATATAATATCGCCAAACAAACAGGGCCACTTTTTGTACTGTCTTTTTCTTTTTGTAATGCCAAATGATTGCCAAGAAGTAACACTGGCGGACTTTCCTCCTCCCTCCCCCCAAACTTCCATATTGACAAATCTGTGAACCACTGTTAAGCTCCAAATAGATTCAACTTAGATCTAAGTTAGATTCATGGTGGTGAAAAAAGAATGAATCGGTTGTTGTTAGGCTTTTATGGAGACGATTTCACGGGTTCGACGGATGCAATGGAAGCGCTTGATCAGTATGGGTTAAAGACGATTCTGTTTTTAAGGATTCCGGATCAAGGAATGCTTAAGCACTTTGAAGATGTAGATTGTATTGGTGTGGCGGGAACGGCGCGAGCCAAGGGGAAAGCGGGGATGAAGGAGGAGTTAGAGCCTGTTTTTTCTTTCTTACGTGATCTTAATCCTTCCTTTGTCCATTATAAAGTGTGCTCGACGTTTGATTCGTCGCCTGAAACGGGGAGTATTGGATTTGCCAGTGATTTGGCGAGACGCTATTTTGAAAAAGGCAGCTATCCTTTGCTAGTGGCGGCGCCGAACTTAGGTAGGTATACGGTGTTTGGGCATCATTTTGCTGCTTTTAACAGTCAAGTTTTCCGATTGGATACACATCCGGTCATGTCTAGGCATCCTGTTACACCAATGGATGAAGCAGACTTAGCGAAGCATTTGCAGAAGCAAACGAAGCAACGTATTGCAAACGTCACCATTCTTGATTTGGAGGCAAAGTCTGCGTCGGAGATTGTGAATGACGAGTCGGAAGCGGGCCTTATCGTTTACGATGCCCTGAATCGTGGGCATATGGAAAAGGTTTCTGAAGTGTTATGGGAAAAAAGGGGCGAACGAGCTCAGTTTGTTGTTGGGTCTTCAGGTGTGGAGTATGCGCTTGGTGAGGCAATGAAGCGAGAAAGGCCGAATGGACGAACAGACAGGGTGAAGAAGCCGAGTAAAGCGGAGCGGATTTTTGCCGTTTCTGGAAGCGTATCAGAAGTAACGAAAAACCAATTGCTTGCTGCTGAAGCGGCAGGGTTCCACGCTATTCAAATTCCGGTGGAGCTGTTTACAGATGAAGCGAAGGCAGAAGCGTTTTTAGCGGACGTTGCAGCGATGATTGCTGCGAAGAAAAAAGTTGTCATCTATACGGCTAAAGGGGCCGATGACCCAATTATTATTGAAACAAGGAAGCATCTGAGCGAAAGTGGCGTAGCGAAAGAAGAGGTCGGCATTTTTATCGGTGAAAAGCTCGGTGCGTGGACGAAATCGATTTTAGATCGTGTCGATGTTCGACGGGTGATTATTTCCGGTGGGGATACTTCTGGTTTTGTCACATCCAATCTCGACATTTATGGGTTAGAAGTAATAGATTCTGTTGCGCCAGGGGCTCCTTTATGTTTAGCATATTCTGAGAGCGAGAAATTTGATGGACTGGAAATCGCCTTAAAAAGCGGTCAGCTTGGCGGCGAACATTTTTTTGAAAACGTTTATCAATCTGGCTCTAAATAAACTAAAGGAATGAACATGGACATGTTATTGAAAGATGTTGCTTATGAAAAAATTAAAGAAAAAATTTTAGAAGAGCATTACGAACCTGGCCAGTTTTTATCGGAGCGAACGTTAATCGATGAGCTTGGGATGAGCAAAACGCCCATTAAAAATGCATTGGTGCGGCTTGAATCGGAAGGGTTTGTGACCGTTTCTTCCAAGCAAGGCATCATCGTTGTCGATATATCGATCGAACGGATCAATGATATTTACAATTTGCGGATTGCGTTAGAGACGTTTAATTGCCAGGAAATTTATAAGCGCATAACAGACGATCAAATTAGCGAATTAGAAGAGAATGTCGAAGCAACGAAAGTGGCTGCGGCTAATAGAGATGTGAAGGCATTTGCCACTTTAGATCATGAGTTTCATTTAGCGATAAGTGAGTTTGCTGGAAACAGTGAGATCACAAAAATTTTATTAAATTATCAGGATCATTTACGGAGAATTACGCTCCGGCATTTACGGAAAGACCCTGATCGAGTCAAAAAATTCTATACGGAGCATGTCGACATTTTAGATGCATTGAAAAACAAAAATGACAATTGCTCTGATTTGATGAAAAAACACTTGTACGAATCAAAGATGATGTATTTTCAATGATTGGTTGGTGCAATAAGGAGAGAAACGACGATGAAAGCTGTTTTTGTAGACGATGCAGAAAAAATTAACATCAAAGAAATCGACATACCGGTAGTGAAGGACAATGACGTGCTAATCAAAGTGGCCGCGGCCGGTATTTGTGGGTCGGACATTCATACGTATAAAGGATTGCACCCGTTTCGAAAACCGCCTGTCGTCATTGGTCATGAAGTGGCTGGCGAAGTTGTGAAAGTTGGCAAAGCGGTAAAAAACGTTCAAGTTGGAGACCGGGTAACGGTTGAACCGCAAATTGGTACGGGAGAGAGCGAAGGCGTGATGACAGGCCAGGCGAACTTGTCCGATAAGCGTTTGGCTCCTGGAATGGGCGATTGGCTTGGGACAATGGCTGAATACTTCGTCTCCCCTGAGGCGCAAGTGATTAAGCTACCGGACACGGTCAGTTATGAAAAAGGGGTGCTAGTTGAGCCGTTGGCGGTTGGCGTCCATGCTGCACGTAAAGGGGATATCCAACCAGGGGACCGTGTCGCGATTTTAGGTGCTGGGCCGATTGGCTTGTTGACACTTATAGCGGTAAAAGCGAAAGGCGCTTCACACGTTGTTGTGACCGATGTGTTAGACTACTCTCTTGACGTTGCCAAACAAATGGGGGCAACGGTCGCGATTAATATAAAGGACAAGCCGAATTGGATTGAGGAAGCAAAGAGCAAAGTAGGCCGATCATTCGATAAAGTGCTGATTACAGCAGGCGTGCCGGGCATCATTAATGATTCATTGAATCTACTAAAAAAAGGGGGACGTGCTGTAACGGTCGCGATGTTTCATGGCCAACAAGACTTTGATGTGGAGCAACTACAGCAAAATGAAAAAGAGCTTGTTGGCTGCATGACGTACAATCGTCCCGACACAGAAGAAGCATTGGAAATTATCGCAAAAGCTGCCCTTCCAGTCGAAAAAGTAATTTCGCATCAATTGTCTTATGAGCAGGCTGGCAGAGGGTTTGAAATCGTCGATAAAAAGCTAGATAACTCTGTAAAAGTGATTGTTTCATTTGAACAGGAGGGCTAAAGGATGACAAAAAAACAGTGGTTATGGCCTGTTGCAGCAATCGCCCTTGTCTTAACTGGCTGCAACGTTGGATATGCAGATGAAGGCGAGCCGAAAAAGCTACGCCTTGGCCATATTCAAAGTGAGTCGAATGCGTGGCATAAAGGCTCACTCAAATTTGCCGAATTGGTGCATGAAAAAACAGGCGGTTCTGTCAAGGTAGAGGTTTATCCAAGCTCTACTCTTGGCGCCGACCGCGACCTGGTTGAAGGCATGCAAATTGGCTCAGTTGATTTTGCTTTAGTAGCTGGTGTTATGTCGAACTTTTATGAACCATACTCGATCTTAGAGCTCCCTTATCTATTCGAAGATTTGGACCATTTAGAGGAATTTGTCTATGGAGAAGATGGTAAGCGATTGCAAGAGGAGACATTAGAAGCTACAGGAGTAAGAGGGCTGGAGTTTTGGCTCCGTGGGGCAAGGCAACTTACAACCAATAAGCTTGTTGAGTCACCTGAAGACCTCCGTGGCATAAAAATTCGTGTGCCAAACATTGAGGCGTCTGTAGAAGGCTGGCAGGCAATGGGGGCAAGCCCAACACCGATGAACTTTGGCGAAGTGTATTCCTCTTTACAGACAGGCGTGATTGACGCACAAGAAAATCCAATTGAGTTCACCGCAAGTGCGAGAATCCATGAAGTCCAAGACTATCTTGTGATGACGGACCACGTTTTTGGTTATGTGCAATTATTAATGAGTGACAAAACGTACCAAGAGTTAACAAAGGACGAACAGCAAGCTGTCATGGAAGCGGCTGAAGAAGCTCGTATGTACCAAAATGAAATCGTTTCCGCAGAAGAAGAGAGCGCTTTGCAAATGATGCTCGATGAAGGCGTCGAGCAAATCGAAGTCGATCAGGAGCCGTTTCGTGAGTCTGTTCAACGTGTCAATGAGAGATTAGCTGATCAATATGGGAGAGAACTTTACGACACGATTCAAGGGATGAGGGAGTAAGGCGGATGAATACGTACATTCGAATCATTGATGGTATTAATAATGGAGTTAAGTCGATTGTATCTGTGATGTTGGCGCTCTTAGCGGTGCTCGTCGTTTTACAAGTAACAACACGGTTTGTCATTAATGTTCCACTAGCATGGACAGAAGAAATTGCTCGTTATCTAATGATTTATATTGTATTCCTAGGGTCAGGGTTAGCGACACGTCATAATCAGCATATTGCGATTGATTTTTTAGTAGAGGTCATCAACCACAAAAACAAAGCGAGGTTGCAAACGGTTATTTTAGTGATTAGTGCTGTATTTTTCCTCATTTTAGCCTATTGTGGAGCACAGTTAACGTTCATGGTTATTGGTCAGTCGACCCCTACATTGCAATATTCAATGGCGTGGGCATATGCAGCGATCCCTCTTGGCGCCGTATTAATGCTATTAAATACTGTTGCCTTGCTTTTGAAGACGAAAAAAGTTGCAGGCAGCATAGACAGAATAGTTGGTGAGAGCAAATGATCATTGTATTGCTTATATCGTTACTCGTTCTCTTCTTTATCGGTGTGCCGGTAGCCATTTCACTTGGCTTATCGACAAGTATTGCGATCATTGTAGCAGGCGATATTCCACTATTAACGCTTGCACAGCGAGCGTTTGTGTCCCTTGACTCGTTTCCTTTACTGGCGATTCCGTTATTTGTTTTAGCTGGTGTTATGATGGAATATGGCGGAATTTCACAACGGCTCATTAACCTGGCCAATGCGATTACTGGCCATTTAACAGGAGGACTCGCTGTTGTGACGGTTGTGACGACGATGTTTTTTGCCGCTATATCAGGATCAAGTGTGGCCGCGACGGCTGCTTTAGGTGCGATTTTAGTACCGGCAATGATTAGCAGAGGGTATGAAAAAGAATTTTCAGGAGGCGTGCAAGCTGTATCAGGAACACTTGGCATTATTATACCGCCGAGCATCCCGTTGATTTTGTATGGAACAGCAGTCGGAGCATCGATTGGCGATTTGTTTATTGCCGGGATGGTACCTGGGATCATTATTGGGATTGGCCTGATTACGACTGTTTATATTATTGCCAAAAAACGGAATTATTCAAAAGAAGAAAAGAAAAGCGGGAAAGAGATTGGCGGGGCTTTTGTAAAAGCCGTGCCAGCCTTAATTATGCCCGTTATTATTCTAGGCGGAATCTACTCAGGTGTGTTTACAGCAACAGAGGCCGCTGGTGTAGCTGTCGCTTATGCAATCATTGTTGGTGTGTTTGTTTATAAAACCATTACGTTCGCGAAAATTAGAACCATTTTGTCTCAAGCATCGGTAACGACAGCTACAATCATGCTTATTTTAGCGGCAGCAGGCTTGTTTAGTTGGATTTTAACAATTGAGAACGTACCGCAGCAAGTGGCCAGCGTCATTACGTCCATTTCCGAAAATCCGTTGGTATTTCTTAGTATTGTTGTTCTATTACTCCTCCTCGTAGGGATGTTTATGGAAACAAACGCATCGATTATTATTTTGGCACCGATTCTTGTACCCGTCGCATCGGAATTAGGGATTGACCCTGTTCACTTCGGCATCGTCATGATTGTCACACTTGCAGTTGGCATGGTCACGCCGCCACTTGGGTTAAATCTCTTTGTTGTATCGAAAATTGCCAACTTAAGAATGGATCGATTAACAGTAAGCCTTATCCCATTTTACATCGCTATATTGATCTGCTTATTCATTGTCACATTTATTCCTTCTCTCACAATGACGGTTGTAGAGTGGATGAAATGATCAAAGCGAAAAAGGAGCGTTAGATATGGAAAACCATTCGATTTTGCAAGACTTGCAAAAGACAGGAACGTTTATGATGGAGAAAGACCTCGCTTGGGGAACGGCAGGGAACATTAGTGCAAGATGTGAAGAAGGCTATTTGATCTCCGCTACTGGCACGTACTTGGGCGAATTAGAAGCAGAGGATTTTGCATATTGCCAAGGAGGAGAGCACCTTGCTGGCAAAAAGCCTTCAAAAGAATATGTAATGCATGAAGGCATTTACGAACAGAGGCCAGAAATCGGGGCTGTGCTCCATTCATCCCCGTTTTACAGCACATTGATCGCCAATACCGACCTTCGTTTGCCAGCGAACTACTTTGTCGAGTCGATGTATTATCTGGAGAGAATCGTGCGTATTCCTTACTATCAGCCAGGCAGTAAAGAGCTAGCCCAAGCCGTTAAGGAGAAAGCAAAAGAGGCAAACGTCTTTCTGTTAGAGAATCACGGCATTATCGTTTGCGATGTGAATTTGAAAGAAGCACGCACCGCATTGCAAACGCTTGAATACACAGCGCGCATGCATATAACAGCATTAGAGAAAGGCATAATCATCAACGGTTTAAGTGACGATACAGTCCATCAGTTTCTTCATCACTCCGGCTATAAACCGGTGAGACAGTGGGGAGAAACCAAACAATAAATGTTAAACAGGTTGCATGAAGCAGCCTGTTTTTTGATGTTTTAGCGTATAGAATAAAAAGAAATTATTAAAACCCTCGCAACCTACCCCTCCAATTACCATAGCGTTATTTGCCAAAACTCCCTATCTGCTAACACAAGGTCATAAGGTGTTTCTATATCGGTCCAGTCAACAGTTTTCGTTCTCGAAATAGGCTTATCCTCTTGCCCGTTCACACTAGTAAAATACTCGATTATACGGCTCGTATGGATAGCCGCTTCTAAATAATCGTACAAGATCGTTAAGCATTTTTCTTCGACTGGCTTATTTGTGCATTCTCCTTTTAGTGGAATGGCATTATCATACGCAGCTACTTGATGCTTAAACGAAAAGTGTTGGGAATAGGTAAAGCGCTTTTTCCGTTCATTATCGTAATTTCTTTCAAAAAACAGATGAGTAAAATCGAGTTCATCTTTAAATATGTGGGGCTTATCCTTTGAAATAGGTTTTTGGCCGTAACCACCTTGTGGCAATTTCAGCGGAGAAGCGATGTATATGTATTGAGTCATAAAGATCTCCTTGTTAGCCATTTTTTAATTTAGTAGATTTGATAACCGCTATCTGATGAAATTCTTAAAAAGTTGCTGCAACGGTTATGGATCTACGTTAATCTAATAGTAAGTCATTTCAACATTGGCTGTTCGCCAACGTCATTCCGGGGATCTGGAAGTGGCTTTTTTCTTTTATATTAGTATACAGACTTACTCGTGAAAGTAGGGTGTGCGGTGCTCATTTCGATCATTCTTTATTCATTAATCGGGATTTTGATTGGCATACTTTCAAGTTTATTTGGCTTTGGGGGAGGGTTTGTAGTTGTCCCTGTATTGGTTGCATTCTTGCCTGACTCCATTCCACCAGATTATTTGATGCATACGGCTGTGGGCACTTCTCTTGCTGTAATGATCATTAACTCGCTCAATTCCACGTTCAACCACGCGAAAAAAGGCAATGTGAAGTGGTTTGTTTTTAGAGGGCTGGTTTTCTATATTGCCATCGGTTCTTTAATAGGAGGAGTTAGTGCCGTTTATATCAATAGCGATTTTCTAAGGTTTGCCTTTATCGGTTTATTGTTGTACGTCATTGTAAGCAATCTATTTAAAAAAACATTTACTGCCCATGTGGAAGACCAAGATTTTCGGATGCCAAGTCGGAAATCAAGGGGACCAGTAGGTGTTGTCATCGGGTTGATATCAACGATGTTGGGTGTTGGCGGCAGTGTCATGACGATTCCTTATTTAAGAAAGCAAGGGATGCGGATGTTGAATGCGGTTGCCCTTGCTACACCGCTAGGCTTGCCGATTGCGATTGTGGGGGCCTTCACTTTTTTAATCACAGGTTTGCAAATAGAGGGGATGCCTGGCTCCACGCTTGGCTTTATCTTTATTCCGGCTTTGTGTGGATTTACAATCGGTGGGTTTATTGGCGTACCGTTGGGGCGGTCGTGGGCGCAAAAGATCCCCGATGCTGTCTATTCCAAAGTGTACTTAATCTTACTGATCATTGTCGTCATCATGATGATGTTAGAATAGCGTAAACGTGCCGCCTTTAAGAAAGGATATACTCTTAAAGGCGGTTTGTCTGTATATAAAGCACGGTAGGGGTTAAAGGGAGAGACCATACATATGACTGTTTGGCGTGAGTGCGGTATCATTTATCAGCGCTTAAATAACAAAAGCAATAATCACAACGACGATAACAGAAATCGGCACAATTAAAAAATAGAGCCACGTAAAGGTCTTTAAGCTTTTTTCGCTGCTGTATGAAGCATCGGTGGATTTCATAGCGAATAACGATACAATTAAACCAATTAAACAAATCAATCCAATAATGATATAGAGCGCAATCATGCTGATCCCCCTAGTCGGTCATTTCAGTAAACGTTCTATAGTGGCTAACGATTTTACCGTACCATATTAGAGTGCCGTTTGGAATAAATCCGCTGTTTTTGTTCATGTAGAATTGTTCAAAATACCCTCTTATTTAGCCACTTAGGGGTTTTACCAAGCGGTCCTCCTTAAAGGATCATCACGCCATTCTCTAAAATCCCTATCTCCTACGTTGTTAAGGAAATAGTCCTATCCTCTTCTCTATCGACATAAACATGGTTTTAAGGGGGATTCCTATCTCCATTTTACAAGTTAATCGTTCGTGTTTGCAGGCGAGAATATTTAATTGAATTTTCTTTTTATTCATAGGGAGTGATAGAAAATGGGTATACTTATAAAATTGGGTTGACTTATAGGAATTATATGTTTTAATAAGACTTAGTTTACGTTGAAAAATTCGTGAAGGAGGAGTTCGATTGGTTTTAAGACAAAAATGGCTCTACCCTGGTTTTCTTACAGTGGCATTGTTAGGCGCTTGCAATACGGAGATGGGCGCAGATGATTCAACCCGTTCTTTAGAGGAGAACGACGAAAACCAAGAGGAATCAACGGTTGTAGAAGATGTAAAGGTAAAAGCGGCTGATCCATCCTCCTCACCTGCATTAGCAAGCAATCGAGGGAATACGGTTGTTGTCGGTTTACAGGAGCCAGGAGGCATCTTTACGCCGCATTTTAATACAAGTGGCTATGATGGAAATGTGCAAGCTGTCATGTTCCCTCCCCTTGTTGACATAAACGAAAAGGGGGAGCCATTCGGGAGGCTTGCAGAGGATTGGGACATCTCGGAAGATGAATTAACCTATACATATTATTTACGGGATGACCTAAAATTTGATGACGGCTCGCCTCTTACTGCAAATGATGTGGCTTTTACGGTAACGCTTTTGTTTGATCCTGATTATCCAGGAACGACGGATTTGACAGAAACCAACTTGGTTGGCGGCCTTGAATATAAGGAAGGCGATGCTGACAGCATTGCCGGCATTCATGTAATTGACGATCAAACGATTGAATTTCAGCTAGAAGAACCAAATGCGCGAGCGTTGACTATGCTTGGCGGCACTGTGCTTAGTGAAAAATATTATGGAGAGAAATACGAAAAAGGCGACTTGGATTATATGAGTGACTATCATTTAAAACCACTTGGGGCAGGTCCGTTTAAATTTGAGGCGTACCATCCTGGAGAAGAGATTCGGTTCTCGGCCAATGAGCATTATTATAACGGCAAACCAGACGTCGATACATTTGTGTACCGAACGACTGAAGGGGACTCGCAACAATTTTTCCAAACTGGGGAATTGGATTACAGCGGTTTTGTCGCTACGAAAGATAATTTTGAACTGTTGGAGTCAATGGAGTTTGCCAATATTGATCTGTATACTTCGTCGAATTACAGTTATATCGCCTTTAACCATGAGTCCGAGGTGTTTAAAGATCCGAATGTTCGGATTGCTTTTAATTTGGGGCTAGATCGGCAAGCGTACATTGACGCTCGGTTTCAAGGATACGCACAGCTAGCCAATGTCCCAGTGTCGCCTATTTCTTGGGCCTATACAGACGAAGTAGAGGCGTTTCCATATGATCCTGAAGAAGCGAAGCGGCTTCTAGACGAGGCGGGATGGAAGGAAGGACCTGACGGCATAAGAGAAAAAGACGGGCAGAAGTTAACGGTCTATTTCTTTACAACGGATGGCAGCGGCAGCAATGACATTTTCGTGACGCTTGCGCAAGAAAACTATAAAGACATTGGCGTCGATTTTCAAATTGAACAAATGGATTTTAATGCGTTGCTGGCGCGTGTTGACAACGGCGATCATGATCTCGTGTCTTTCTCGACAACGATGCAGCCAGATCCACATATCGGCGTGCAAGCATTTCATTCAAGCCATACTGGCAATACATTTAGAGGGTACAAAAATGAGGAAATTGATCGTTTAATTGAAGCTTCCGTAGCTGTAAGTGATCTTGATGCTAGGGCGGAAGCCTACCATGAGCTTTATGAAAAGTTAAAAGAAGATCCCCCTATCATTCTGCTCAATTACAACAAATCCCTTGCGGCAACCAATGCACGTGTAGAAGGGTTTGAACCGAATGGGTTTCGAGGCATTAGCTTGAGTTTAGAAAACTTGCGGGTGGTAGACACACCTTAAAAAGAGGGGTGTCTATCCCCCTCTTTTTAACGTTTCTGGCAAGGAGGGGTGGCATTGGGGAATTATTTTATAAAACGGCTATTGTACTTAATACCAACGTTAATTGGGGCATCGATCTTGATCTTCTTTTTATATTCCATGATCCCTGGCAATTTTATTGACTCTGATCCGAATTTGACTGCTGAACGAAAAGCAGAGTTATACGCGCTGTATGGGTTTGACCAACCGACAATTGTTCGTTATTTTGTATGGGTTGGAAACCTGTTGAAAGGGGATCTAGGCTATTCGCTTCAATTCCAGCGTCCTGTCAGTGAGGTGCTTGGAAATTACATATGGAGCTCTTTTATTGTCGCCGGGGCGTCGCTCATTCTTACATGGGGGATCGCTTTAATTGTTGGCGTTGTCTCCGCGACCAAACAGTACTCTTTCTATGATGCGGCCATTACTGTTCTTGTTTTTGCGGCGATGGCCACGCCGTCCTTTTTTCTCGGCTTGATTGTGATTAAAATTTTTGCAGTGGATTTCGGCTGGTTTCCTGCCGGTGGAATGACGACGTCCGGCGTTGAGTACAGTGGATTTGCTTATATTAAAGACGTATTAGAACATATGATCTTGCCGGTCCTTGTGCTCACGATGCTCGGGATTGGCGGGTTAACGCGGTACTTTCGCACCAATATGCTAGAGGTGATTAAACAGGATTTCATTCGTACAGCCCGTGCGAAAGGGTTAAGAGAAAAAGTGGTTGTTTATAAACATGCATTAAGAAATGCACTGCTTCCTGCGATCACGTTGTTTGCGTTTGAGTTGCCTGCACTTTTTAGCGGCGCCATTATTACAGAACAAATTTTTAACTGGCCAGGGATAGGGGCGATTTACATGCAGGCTTTTTCCGTCAGGGATTATCCGCTCTTAATGGGATTTACGATGTTTATCGCTGTCCTGACGGTGATTAGCAATTTAATCGCCGATTTGCTTTATGGAGTCGCCGATCCCCGCGTCCGTGTTAAGTAGGAAGGAGGACAGCATGGAACAGCAACCAAATATTCGCTCAACGACTCCTCTTCCTAAAGGCAGCAGTAAGAGGTCGTCGCTATGGAAAGAAGTGGGCAGGCGATTTATTAAGAAGAAAATGGCGTTGTTTGGCTTAATTGTCCTAATCATTGTTTTTTTATTTAGCTTTGTCGGTCCGTTTTTTTCTCCTTACACGACAGTTGGGACGAATACGCAGGCGATTCATCAGGCTCCTAGTCTTTCTCATTGGTTAGGAACCGATCATTTAGGCCGCGATGTGCTGACGCGTTTGATGTTGGCTGGGCGCATTTCGCTGACAGTCGGACTTGGCGCCATGGCACTGGCAGTGACGATTGGCGGCATTCTAGGGATTTTGGCTGGTTATTACAGAGGGATTGTCGATCAAGTCATTATGAGACTAGCAGATGTGTTAATGACACTGCCTGGCTTGCCGTTGTTGTTTATTATGGCGGCTGTTATGTCAGAGTGGCGGGTGCCGGCGGAACAACGGCTCTATATCGTCATGGTGATGTTAAGCCTCGTAAATTGGCCAGGCTTGGCACGCCTCGTGCGAAGTCAAGTACTCAGCTTAAGGGAACGGGAATTTATGCAAGCAACAGACGCGCTAGGTTTAAGAGACAGAAGAAAAGTGTTTAACCACTTGCTGCCGAATGTAGTGCCCTTATTAATCGTAACAGCGACGTTAAGTGTAGGTGGAGCGATCTTAAGTGAATCGGTGCTTAGTTTTTTCGGTTTAGGTGTCGTTCCCCCTACTGCTTCTTGGGGGAATATGATTAACACAGCGAATACGCTAATCGATTTTACAAACAGGCCTTGGCTCTGGGTTCCTCCTGGGTTAGCTATTTTTATCACAGTCATAGCTGTAAACCTCCTAGGCGACGGGCTTCGTGATGCGATTGATCCAAATATGAAAAGCAGGTGAGGGGTATGGTTAAGCCAATACTGCAAGTAAGCAATTTGCGCACGTATTTTCAAACAGACGAAGGCACTGTAAAAGCCGTTGATGATATAAGTTTTTCTGTAAAACAAGGAGAAACCGTTTGTCTTGTAGGTGAATCAGGATGTGGGAAGAGTGTGACAGCGATGTCAATTATGGGATTGCTTCAAGGCCAAGCTTCTGTAACAGGGAGGATTGAGTTGGCTGGAAACGAATTAACAAAGCTGTCTAAGGGCGAGATGAGGCGGTTGCGTGGCAACGAATTGGCCATGATCTTCCAAGAACCGATGACTTCGTTAAATCCTGTCTTGACGATTGGTGAACAAATGACAGAAGTCTTATTAGAACATAAATCGATCTCAAAGAAACAGGCAAAGGTGAAAGCACTTGAACTCATCAAGCGAGTCGGGATTGGGCGAGAAGAGCAAGTGCTGAAATCGTATCCACATCAAATGAGTGGCGGCATGCTGCAACGAATTATGATTGCGATTGCCCTCGCATGTGAGCCAAAAATGCTTATTGCCGATGAACCAACGACGGCACTCGATGTCACGATCCAAGCGCAAATTCTTGAATTGTTAAAACAGCTGAAAGACAGGCAAGGGATGTCAATGTTGTTAATTACTCATGATTTAGGGGTTGTCGCGGAAGTCGCCGATTATGTTGTTGTGATGTATGCCGGTAAAATCATCGAACAAGGATCGGTAGACGAGATTTTCTTTAACCCGAAGCACCCATATACGAAAGGGTTGCTCCAAGCGAAACCTGTCATCGGGCAAAGGAAAAAGAAACTTTATACCATCCCAGGGCAAGTTCCGCCTTTAATTGATTTGAAGCCCTCTTGCTACTTTGCTGATCGTTGCGATCATTGCATGGACATATGCCTCGATCAAGCACCCTCCCTCATCAATGATGGCGATCAGAAGGATCATCGCGTAGCTTGCTGGTTATACGAGAAGGTGGCGCAATGACAAACAAGCCAGTCGTCATGGAAGTGAATCGATTAAAGAAGTACTATGAGACAAAAGCTCCTTTTTTTAATCGCCAATCAGAGCTTGTAAAAGCTGTCGATGATGTTAGTTTCGTCATCCATGAAGGAGAAACGTTTGGCTTGGTCGGTGAGTCAGGGAGCGGCAAGAGCACAATTGGGAAATCGATTCTTAACTTGCAGCCGTTATCAGCAGGAGAAGTCGTTTATAGAGGAAAAAACCTCCATCGTTTAAGCAAAGAAGAAATGAGAAAGTTAAGGCCCCATATTCAGTTTGTGTTTCAAGATCCATTCAGTTCGTTAAATCCCCGTTTACGGATTGGCGATGCTTTAGCAGAACCGTTATTGGATCATGGCCTCGCGACGAAAAAAACGGTCAGGCAAAAAGTATTGGAAACAATGGAACTTTGTGGACTGCCGTCCTACCATGTGAATAAATTCCCACATGAATTTAGTGGTGGGCAACGCCAGCGGATTGGCATCGCCCGTGCAGTCATTATGGAGCCTGATTTTATTGTAGCCGATGAGCCCGTTTCAGCATTAGACGTATCCATTCAAGCACAAATCATTAATTTGTTTAAAGAACTTCAAGAAAAGAAAAAGTTGGCATTTCTATTTATATCACATGATTTAAGCGTTGTTGAACATCTATGTTCGCGTATTGGTGTGCTCTACTTAGGGACAATGATGGAGCTGGCAAGCAGAGACCGGTTATATGAGAACCCATTGCATCCATACACAAAAGCATTGCTATCTGCTTTGCCTGTACCTGACCCTACCTACAAAAAAGAGAGAATTCTTTTAAAAGGCGACATACCAAATCCAGCATCGCCGCCAGCTGGGTGCAAATTTCATACGAGGTGTCCTATAGCAAAAGATCGTTGTAAGAAGGAAGTGCCCGCTTTTAGGGAAGCAGAGCAAGGCCATTTCGTTGCTTGCCATTTCGTTTAAATAGCGAGTACGCCAACACAAGGAACACCGGCCAGCCCTTTTTGTACATAAGGCTGGCCGGTGTTCGTGGTCTTTAGTCCCCTAAGCCAAACAGCTGCAAAAAGCGTTGCCATAAGCTCAAGTTATCTTCGTTGTTGTCTTCTTCCGTTTGCGTTTCCTCAGGCAATGTTAGGCGCTCCGTTTGAAAGACGAATTGGACGTTTTCAATGACGTCGTTGTTTTCTGGGGAGACGAAGGAAACAGGTTTGAAATCGGACTTGTCATACTGGGAAAGCATGTCGTCGATTTCGGCTTGCATTTGTTCTGGTATGTCTGCTGTTGCTTCCTCCAGCTCTTCGGCGCCATGATGGATTTCCTCCATTCCGGACGACAATTCCGTCGACCCTTCTGCCGTTTCACCAATGCCCTCATGAATGTGGGCATACGAGTCGTTTAATTGGGAAACGCCGCCGGTATAGTCAACCAACCCTTGGTGAAACTGGCTATATTGGCTGGCTACTTCGTCGATGCCTTCACTTAATTGGGCAAAGCCTTCGCCCATGTCGATCGTCCCTAACGCTTCCTGGAGCGAGCTGGCGAGCTCATCGATTCCAGCAGCGATATCCTCTAAGCCCGCTTTGCTTTCTTCTAAAACAGGCTGGACGGCGTCAAGGCCTTCTTTTACAGCTGCATAGGTGCCTTTTATTTCTTGCCCCGCTTGATAGTAAGCAACTAATTGGGCGAGTGTTTCTGAGTTAGGATTGCTTTCATAGAGCGTTTGGATGTCTTCTTCTGTTAAATCGCTCTCAGGGATGGACTCAACCGCTGCTTTCAAGGCTCCATAGGCTTCGCCGTAATGGGTGCCTAGCTCTCCTAAACCGGCCGCTACTTCGTTTATGCCCGCTGATAGTTCGTCAAAAGCTGCAAATAAGCTGTCATCTAACGCAAAGTCAGTTTCTGGCGCGCTTGCTTCGCTTAAGGAGCTGCTCAGTTCATTTAAACCAGCCTCAATGTCGCTCGAAGCTTGGACAAGCTCGTCGCCAGAAAGAGCCAATTCCTCGCTGCCAGCTTGATAATCGCTTGAACCATCCTCTAATTGGCTGAGGCCATCTGCGAGTTCATCAATCCCTTTCTTGATTTCACCCATCCCCGTTGCCAGCGCTCCAATTGCGCTAGTCAGCGTGCCCATTTCCTCTTCCAGTTCCCCCGCGTCAGGGGCTTCGACTGCCATAGAAGCAGGCAATGCCGATATTTCGATGCCATTAAACTCAAATTGCTCCACATCGGCAGAGAGGTGGAAGGAGGCGTTTTCTTCAGGCATGACTGTAAAAGCCGCTTGTTTGTCTTTGCCTACATTGGCGATGGTGGCGTCTGGCGCTGTTATGTTGTGAAACACATCGCTTTGCAGTGGTGCAGACAGTTGCAGCAAATAATTTTCAAAAAAGGACGTGTCAGCTTCTTCGTTCTGTTTGACCTCTATGGCGATTTCAACCAACCCGCTTTGCCCGATCAACTCTTGTGGGTTGATGGATTGGCCGTCCAATGAGTAAGAGATGGCAAATGTCCAAGGCAGCTCGGTTTGTGCTGGCAAATTGCCTTGGTAATAAAACATGCCGGCAGGAGCGGTTATTTGCCATGCATCCTCGGATTGCTCGATGGGTGATAAGTCTGTTAAGTTAATGACTTGGTCGTATCCGCCAAAATCGGTGATGTCCCCTTCCGCGGCGACATCAAAGCCATTTACCACGTAAATATCCTTTAAGGAACCGTTAGCAAGCAAATTGGCGTAAACGACTTCGTCTTTGGCAGCAACTTCCCCGTTTCCATTTGCCTCTGCTTGAAAAGAAATAGAAGGGATGCAGAGTGCAGCGATCGCACATGCAGTTGCTGTTTTTTTCAATGTCATAATGAGTCCTCCTCCTTGTAAAAGTTGGCCCGATGCGTCGTTTTTTCGATCAAGCGGTCGGCGATTAAAAGAAAAGCCGGAAGGAATAAAATGACCAATAGGAAGGCGAGTGCAGCCCCCCTGCCGAGCAATAAGCCAATCGATGAAACAGTTGGGTTGCTTGACGTAAACCATAAAATGAACCCAACACTTGATAAAATCGACGCGGAAACGGCAATCGGAAATAACTTTTCATCAAGCGCCTGTTTCATTGCAGCAAAGGACGGCATCGTTCGGCGGTGGTGTTTATACGTTTCCATCAGCAAAATTGCATAATCAATCGTTGCAGCCAGCTGGACGGTGCTGACGATCAAATAGCCGACAAACACGAGTGGATCATTGGTAAAATAAGGTACCGACAGGTTGATCCAGACGGCTGCCTGAATGGTGAGTAATAAAATAATCGGTATCGAAACCGACCGGAACATCAACATAAGAACAACGGCAATCGTGATGATCGTCACGATGTTGACGAGTTGGTTGTCTTTGCTAATGGTTTCCTTCATATCGTATAGCGTCGCGCTTTCTCCTAATGTATAAAACGTATCGCCGTAATAGCTTTGCGCAATTTCACGCGTCTGTTCCACAAGCGCAAATGGAATGTCCCCCTCGACACCGGCAGATGTATAGACAGTAATGCGGCTATAGTTTTCCGAATGGAAATCCCTCGTCAATTCATCATCAACAAAATCAGAAGGGATGGCTGTTCCGACCATGTTGGCATAGGCAAGCACCGATTCGACATAGGGAATCTGTTCCAACTCCTGGACAAGCTTTTCTTCTTTGGCGATGTCATCGTTAGGGACGAGCAGGACAATTGGCGTTGATTGCCCGAACGTTTCTTCGACTCGTTTCGCATCGCCGCCAGCGCGTGTCTGTTCAGGCAAGTCCCCAAGCCCATATAAAAACGTGGTGCTGCTTTGTGCCAAAAAACTTGGAACGAGCAGCAGGAGGACAATCACGAGAGCAGGAATTCGCAGCTTAAGCAGCTTGGCTCCGCTGCCCTTGAAGCTTGGCACCAAGCTTCGATGTTTCGTTTTTTCGATCCACTTGTAAAAAGTCAGCGTTAGCGCAGGCAAAAACACGACAACGGATATAAAGCTGAACACAATTCCCTTTACGAGGTTAAATCCTAAGTCGACGCCAATCCCGAAATCCATCAGCATCAGCGACATAAATCCAAAAAACGTCGTCAATGCACTGACAAAGATAACCGGCAACGATTTTCGCAGCGCCTTTGCCATCGCTTCTTTCGGCAATTGATGTTGGTCAAGCTCGTCTGAAAAGGTATGTAAAAGAAAGATCGCGTAATCAAGGGAAACAGCGAGCTGCAAAATAGGCGCCACCGCTTGTGTCACAAACGAAACTTCCCCTAAAAAAATGTTCGTTCCTAAATTGATGAGGACGGAAACGCCGATCGCCGTTAGGAAAAACAATGGCTCTACCCACGATTTAGTCGATAACACCAAAATAATGATGATAATCGGAACAAGCAACGCTGCGGCATAAAGGGACTCAGAACCAGTCATATTTTGGGATGTGGCTGTGTTTACCGCTTCCCCTGTAACGGCGTTTTCTTCGCCAATCAATGAATAAATCGCATCTGTCGCCGCTACTTCGGCGCCGCTGTCAATTGTTACCGAAAAAAGCGCGTCACGATCTTTGTAATACGTTTCAATCAATCCAGAGTCAGCCATTTCGAATGGAATCCGAATATCAAACACATCATCGAGCCATGATACGTCGCTTACGCCATCAATGCCTGCCAGTTGCTCTTTATAACGAATCGCTTCTTGCATGGAGACATTATGAATAAGCACATTGGTATTCGGCATCGTTGAACGGAACTCTTCTTCCATTAACGCCAGGCCTTCGGTGGAAGGCGCATCATCTGGCAAGTAATCGACCATATTGTAGTTGGTCGATACAAAAAACTGGGCTACCGCTGCGAAAAGCGCAGTGATGGCAAATAAAAGGATAATGCCTTTTTTATGCTTTAGGATGGTATCGACGAACAAGCGCGTATCACCTCTTTATTGACAATCGTTTCAATGCATTTCATATTATAACGACACAGTGTTGGGCAAACAACAAACAGTCGGTTATAATCTGTTGTGAATCCAACATATTTTCCTTGTTTGTTGGCTAACGCAAAAAAGGTGGGAAGAAGATGGCTGAAAAGATCGATCGAAGAAAGAAATATACAAAAATGGTATTAAAAGAAAGCTTGGTTGATTTGCTGAAAGAAAAACCAATTGCCTCTGTCACTGTTAAAGAATTATGCGAGCTGGCCGATATTAACCGCTCTACATTTTACAGCCACTATGCCGACCCTTATGACTTGCTTGCTACGATCAGTGAAGAAGTGATGCTCGATATGGACCATCATTTGAACCAGTACCATTGTGGCAAAGAAGAAGAAGCTTTGCATATGACAGAAAAGATTATGGAGTATATCGCCGACCGGAGCGATATTTGCCAAGTGCTGTTAAGTGGGCACGGTGATCCGACATTTAAAAAGCGGATTATGGAGCTAGCTAAAAAATATATATTAGAAAGGTGGATCGATCAGTATAAATGGCGGGAACAACTCTCCCCCTATATCCCGTTGATGGCTGTGAGCGGAGCGATCGATGCGATTGAAAGCTGGTTGGTAGGAGGAAAAAAAGAAAGCCCAGCAGAAATGGCGGTATTGGTCTACCAATTCACAAACCACGGCTTAGCAGGGCTTCGGAAAGCGAGCCAAACGTAGCACCACTGGCTTGTCAGTTGGGGCAATTTTTCTGTTTGTTCCCGTCAGCCTGCTGTATTCGGTGGCGAGCGAGCGTGCTGTCTGGTTGCTTCGTATGGCTCGGGAGCATCTGAATGGGAAAACAAGCAAAAGGCATACACAGGAAAGCCTGCCTAAAAACTAGGCAGGCTTTGCCATGGAATCGTATAAAAAAACAGAGTACCGATACTCGTGTCAAAGCTACACTTTGACTCCTTTTAGCATTTGTCGAATCGCTCCAAGATGATAGGCTGAATGGGCGAGAGAAGCTAACACTTCATGGGCCGTTTGTTCATTCCATTCTCTCGCGTCTATCGATTGCAATAGTGTTACGTATTCATTTTGCAACCCTTCCTGAATTTGGCTCCATTGTTGTTCATTTACTGAATGAATGTTCCAACTCTTTTCCCAATCCATTTCCGGTTGTTTCCCTTTTTGCAAGATTTCATTGGTTCCCCACATATAATAGCGAATGTGGTCCGTATGTGCAGCCAATGTTGTGCCATAAACGGATCGGGAAGCTTGGTCGCAAGACATCCCTTCTAGTACACCGAAAATTCCCGAATTCGGTTCAGAATCTGTGAACCAACTCCCTTTTGCTTCTGGTCCTTCAAATGTTTCCTTTATTAACGTTTTAACTGAGTTCCTTACTATTTCGCTCATGTTTAGCCCTCCATAAATGTTTGTTATGCATCCACACAACTGCCAATTGGAATACCAACTGTGTTCAGGTCAAAAAAAATCGATTGGCAACACCTCTATTCGTGTTCTAACCACTTTCCAATTTGCTTTTTCTAAGACGAGGTAAGTTTAATCCAAGTTTTTGTAGCGAGTTTCGAGTGAAATTACGTACATTGTTCATATGTACATAACCCTCTATAATTACTTTGATGGTTATATTATCGGTTGGTTGATTCTAACTGTCAATAGCTTTTATAATGGTTATGAGAGAAAATTCAATTGTTATTTTATAGGAAAACAAGGAGAAGGCATATGTCTGGTATAAAGAAAGATGTACACGAGCATGAATTGCTGGGCGGACGTTTGTGTTTGGATTTTGCGAATACAGTAAGTTGGCACGATAGCAGTGAGAAATCTCAGGAGTTGCTGACGAGTTATGAAAGATTAGTAAACTGGAGTTTGCATGCCAATATTCTTAAGAAACAGCAAGCGCTTTCGCTGCTAAAAAAAGCAGAAAATCAACCTTTTAAGGCTAAAGAAGTTCTCCAACAAGCGATTGAGCTGCGGGAATCGATTTACGGTATTTTTAGTCTTGTATCGAACAATGAAATGCCAGACGCTAACGATCTTTCTATTTTGAATAAAGCCTTAGGCCATGCCTACGGAAGAATGCAAGTAGTACCTAGTGGGACTACATTTTCATTGGAATTTTTAAACGGTGAAGATCCATTAGATGGAATGCTTCCGCCGATTGTTAAGTCTGCTATAGACGTTCTTGTTTCTGAAAAAGAACGAAGCAGGGTGAAAAAGTGTGAAGGGGACCCGTGTGGTTGGCTGTTTTTAGATACAAGCCGCAACCGTAGCAGACGTTGGTGTTCAATGGCAGACTGCGGGAACCGTGCAAAAGCAAAGCGATTTTATCATAATAGAAAATAACAACACTCCACAAAGGAGTGTATTCGTTTCCTTAAGACTGGAGAGGTCCACAGCAAAAAAACGAGCCACATATAAACAAAAAGGGTGAAGGCAAATGAAGAAGGCTAAAACAATTGAAACCAATGCTAGCGTCCATGAATTTATTGAAAGTGTTGAAAGCCCGTCGAAACGGGAAGATGCATACAAGCTTCTTACGATTTTCTCGGAAACGACAGGTTATGAAGCAAAAATGTGGGGGCCGAGCATTATTGGATTTGGTTCTTACCATTATGTGTACAAATCCGGGCATGAAGGGGATGCGCCACTCGTTGGTTTTTCGCCAAGGAAAGCAAAAATCAGTTTATATGTTGCTTGCGAGGAAACGAAAAAACAACAATTGCTTAAGGACTTAGGAAAACATACGACCGGAAAAGCGTGCGTGTATATTAATAAAGTAGCTGATATTGATATAGAGGTTTTGAAGTCGTTGATTGAAGAAACAGTCCAATTTATAAAAACAACCTATCCAGATCGCCAAGAGCAGTGATGCTGTGTTAAGTGGAAAAATGATGCTATAAAGAACATGGCAGTCCTATGCGCTAATTAATTACGCACTAGAACTGCCACTGCCCTTCCAGTCTGATATTTCTGCTGTTTCTAAAAAAGTACTATGGAATCTCGATTTCAAATGGTTCAAACGTAATATTGTAAGGTTCGATGGCGACTTCTTCGTGAGTTTCCTCCATGTGTTCGTCAGTTTCCCCTACACGGTCTGGCGTGATGAGGACTGGGGTGACGATCACTTTTTGGACGGATGGATCTAGCGGATCAAACATTTTCGCCCCTTCGATGGTCCAGACACCATCTTCAAACTGTCCATTAACACCGCCAGAATAAGAAGGAATCGTATTGCCATCTTGGTCAACAAGTTCAAACTCCAAATCGTATATAGGCAAGGAAAGGTCTGTTAATTCTCCTGCTTGAGAAGCGGAGAACGTTAAGCTTGTTGAAGATTGGCTTAAAGACAACGATTCGACGTGTAGTTCGATGCCTTCGGCTTGTTGGCTATTGTTAACGGCAATTTGATTGCTATCAAGCTGGTCTACTCTTTCTGAAAAATAATACGTATCCCCGTTATCATTTTCTAAAATGAGACCGAGTTCAAATGAGTCAGAATCAACCTCTTTCGCCTCAAATTCATAAATGTGTTTTTGTTCATTGGCGCTGATTTGCTGCGTTTCTTTGCTTGCTGAAAATGCTGAAGAAGGCTTGTCGTTTATGACTGGTTGTAAGGTGAAATTGTAATCTTCTTCAGTAAGCGCTTCGTCAGATTGGACAGTAAATCCTACGGAGATACGAGTTTGGTCATACAAAAGCTCTTCTAATGTGACGGCTACTCCATTAATGGTCTGTGTTTCATCTAATCCCTTTGTCAATCCTTGTTCACTTGCCTGGTTAAGTCGCTCGTCCCCTGAAACGCTAAAGACAGAGCCTATCACTGGAATCTGGGAAAGGCTATTGGCCAATGCAGGAGAAAAGTAAGCTGAGCCAAAAAGAAGCGCGACTGCAGCGGCTGAAGCGCCAAGGCTGTAAGCCCATGGTTTCCAACTTGTCTTTTTCGCTTTTTCTGCCTTCAGAATCCCTTGGCGAATAGCGTGCTCAACTTCTTGTTTGATCTGTTTATCAAATGACGGTTCCATGCAAACGTTCGCTCCTCTCATAATAGGCTTTCAATCGTTTTCTCCCTCGAAGCAGGTAGGATTTGATTGTTGATTGTGGTTTTTTCATAATGCCGGCAATCTCTTTGATCGGGAGATCGTGGTAATAGTGCAGGATAATGGCCGACTGGTATTTTGGATCGAGATCGAGAATCGCGGCTGATAACGTTGAAGCATTTGCTGGTGCTTCTTGGTTGCCTTCTAACTTTTTAAATAGATCCGTGTCTTCAAAGGGGATCATTTTCTTTTGCTTTTGCAGCAGTTGATAGCACTCGCGAATGAGAATTTTTGTTACCCAAGTCATAAAGTATTGGGGATGGTTCAATTTGTGAATCGATAAGTATGCTTTGCAGCTAGCCTCTTGAATGGCGTCAAGGGCATCATTATGTTGGTTGGTGTATTTCATTGCTGTATAGTAAAGCTTTTCATAATGAGCCATTAACAAAGATTCAAAAGCGGCTACATTGCCGCTAATGGCTTTTCTTGCGAGCTCTTCGTCCGTCATAGGTTGGGCCTCCTTTCTACTACTTAGAGGGCGTTTTGCGGTCAAAAGGTTGCACTTTCAAGAAAATCTTGATTTAGAGCCAGAAATAAAGAGAGGGCCTACGACTTTTTAAACATAGAAAAAGCACCAAGTCCCGGGATTAGACTTCGACTTGGTGCTTTTTCCTTTTAGTGATCAACGAGTGCTTTTTCCATAATATAGTCATCCATCACATAGCCATTGCCGATGTCGGCTATTTGTGTGCGAACTTTTTGAAAGCCTTTTTTCTCATAGACGGCAATGGAGTCATTATTATGGCGGTTTACCGTCAGCCAAATTTTTGTTAAACCGCGCTTTTGGCAGAGCGTTTCTAAAAATGCAAATGCTTGGCTGGCATAGCCTTTTCCGCGGTGGCTTTTTTCAATGTAACATTTGCTGAGGAAGAGTTTCCCCTCTTCTTGTTTGGCGCCGATATAGCCGATGTTTTCGCCGTTTGCGGTAAGGAAGTAATACTCATATCCTTCTTCCTCAATTTGTTTCGTTATGGCTTGGACCGATTGAAATTTGTCTAGCATATATGCAATTTGTTCGTTTGAAATAATGGTCACATAATGTTGTTTCCAAATGTCTGCTCCTAAACGTGCTAACTCACCAATATCGTTGCTTGTTTTTACTTGTCTGATTTCCACTTTCAACCATCCTTTACGGGGTTATGCTTGCATAGAGCTATATTACCTGATCCTTTCTTAATTTGAAATAGACTTGTTTTGCCAAAAAAAGCCCAGCGACATGATTAAATCGCTGAGCCGTTTTTTTATTGATGCTTGTCTGCAATGTCAAACTGTTGCACTAACCCTTGCAGCTCTTCTGCGAATTGGGTTAAGTTTTCTACAGAAGCCGCGATTTCTTCCATCGAAGCTAGCTGTTCTTCGGTAAAGGCTGAAATGTTTTGGACGCTGGCGGACGACGTCTCTGAGATGGAAGCGAGGTCGTCAAACGTGGCGACGAATGTTTCGCTTCCTTGGCCAATGCTGTTAATTAAGCTTGCGACTTCATGGACTTCCGCGGCCACGTTATCGACGAAACGTTTAATGTTGTGGAACGATTCCCCAGCAACATTGACGACTTCAATGCCTTTCTCCACTTGTTCTTTGCTTGTTTCCATTTGTGCGACCGTTAGTTGGGCATCTTCTTGTGTTAATTGGATCATTTCACTAATTTCAACCGTAGCGGCGGCTGACTGGTCTGCCAGTTTTTTAACTTCGTTAGCGACGACGGAAAAGCCGCGGCCATCTTCGCCAGCGCGGGCAGCTTCGATAGCGGCATTGAGCGCAAGCAAATTGGTTTGGTCAGCAATGTTTTTGATCGTATCGGCCACTTTGTTAATTTCGATTGAACGTTGTCCGAGCCCCTCTACTTTTTGTGATAAGTTTCCTACGGTTTCCTTAATCTGAGTCATTTGTGCAATACTTGTGTTGATCGCTTTGTTGCCGTTTTCTACGAACTGGGCAGCCTCTTGGGCTGTTTGTTGAACACCGTCTGTTTTTTCGACTGCTTCGTTGATGGAACCAGCCATTTTTTTCGCAACTGCTGCACTCTCATTTACGCTTACAGCCTGTTTGTCGACGCCGGTGGCTACTTCCTGCATCGAGTTGGCAATTTGTTCGGTTGCACGGGTGTTTTCTCCAGAGATGGCCGTGACTTCTTCGGCGGAAGCAGACAATTGGTGGGATTTGTCTTGAATATGAGCAATCATGGTTGCAAGGGCGTTGCGCATTTTTTCAAATGACTTGCCTAATCTGCCGATTTCATCGTTTTGATTTTTGTCCACTTTAAATGTGACGGCCAAGTCCCCTTCACTCATTTTCTCGGCTGCTGTCGTCAGCCTGTGGATAGGAGATACAATCGACCGTGTCAAAATATAAACAAGCACGGCCCCGCCTAGTAAGGAAAGAAAAATGACTAGTAAAGTCGTATTTAAGATCGGCGCTACTGCACGCTCAATCTCTGTTTCGTACATGGCGGAGACAATTTTCCAGCCTGTACGGTCATTCGTTGTATAATGAAGTTTGAGGTTTTCATCATCTGTTTCCGACTGGTAATCTAGTTCACCTTCTTCCGAGTCTTGCAGCTGTAAGAAAAACTCACTCGCCTCGCTGCCTAACTCTTCATGTGGGTGGGAAACATAAGCGTTATTCTGGTCAATAATAAACACGTATCCTTTTTCGCCGATGGAGACAGTCGATAACAAATTGGTTATCGCGTCCAACTGCAAATTAAGGGCCGCTACGCCTTGTTCATCTGCCGTTGTTTTGGCGATTGTAACAACTGGTTTATTAGATGAATTGGAAATGTATGGGTCTGTAATAACTGTTTCCCCCGTTTGGTCCATTGCTTGCTGGTACCAAGGGCGTTCTCTCGGATCATAATCAGGAGGGTTCTGAAACGATGTCGGCTCGTTCATAAAGGTTCCCGCCGTTGTCCCTACATATGTTTGTTCCACATGGTTTCTTGTTTCTTGGAACGTGTGCAACAAGGTGCGTTGCGCCTCAGTCTCTTCTTCTAAGAACTCTTCGGCATCGCTTGCAAGGGCCATGTATTCAATATTTTCCATTTGCCCTTCTATAAATAAGTCGATTGTGCGGTCAATAATTTGTAAGCTTTCCCCATTTGCTTCACTCATACTCGAAATGATGTTGCCCTTTGCACTTTGGTAAGAGCTTATGCCGATAACAGTACTTGGAATGGCTAGCACAACGGCGAAAGCTGTAATGAGCTTTGCTTTTAAAGGCCAATGCTTAAGCGTCGTCCATTTGTTTTTCACGTTTTTGCTCCCCTCTATCGTTATCCTCTTACGTTTAAAAATTCAACACTGTTATTATCGTCATTTGACTCAAATCTTTTAAGGATTGGAGTGGTTGCAAATCGAAACAGCAAACCAATTTAGCCTGTCTATAGCAAATAATAGGAAACATTTTTTTCTCTATAGCATGGCTACAGGGTTGCTTTATTTATAAGAATGGGAGAGACGGGGTTATAACAAAACTAGGCTAAAATTAGAAGGATGGGAGTCTTTTTGGTGTTGGTGACATATTGCCAGGAGGGAAAGTGGCGCCTTCCTCTTTTAGATACAAAAACTCCCCTAAGATAAACACTTAAGGGGAGACAAGAATCGTTAAGAGTCTAGGCTTCTTTTTGTATTCATTTGCCGGCTTTCAATAAATGTCCAAACGTCTTCAGGCAAAGGAATCCCTTCTTTTAGCCTAGTTTCATAGGTGTTTGCTTCTGGATCACCAGGGGCAAGCACTTGTGAGAATCCATCGGCTGGCGGCACTTGGCGAAGTTCGCTTACCATTTGGTCGATTTGTGTGGAGAAAGGAACGGCAGGGGCAAATGCTTCCGCGTCAATCGCAATAAAGAAATGGCCTAAACGCCGGTACTGGTCGTAATCGCCATACATTTTTGTGACGTGGGGGCCAAACGCCGAGGCAGTCAATAACGCGGAAAAAACTTCAACGACCATGGCGAGTCCATACCCTTTTGCGCCACCAAATGGCAATAAATGTGCGACTTCATTCGGATTGGTTGTCGTTTTTCCCTCTTTATCAACGCCCCAGTTCGCGGGAATAGGGTTTCCACTAGCCTGTGCATTTAAAATTTTGCCGAGTGCGGCTTCGCTTGTTGCAAAGTCTAAAATAACTGGCTTTTCAGCTTCAGCAGGGAAACTAAAAGCCATCGGGTTGGTGCCAAAGAAGGGCGCTTTTCCTCCAAACGGGACAACGGCTTTGTCGGTTTGCGACATGGCGATCCCAATGACGTTGCTGTGGGCGGCTTGTTGGACAAAGTAAGACAATGCCCCGCAGTGGCTGCTGTTTTGTACAGCGACAGCGCCAATACCATTGTTTTTCGCTAGTTGGATGGCATGATCCATTGCCTTTTTAGAAGCTGGGTGCCCAAGCCCATGATCGGCGTCATAAACGGCTGTTGACGGAGTCGTTTGCTTGATCGTTGGCTGTGGATCGGTCTTTAAGCCGCCAGCGGCAATTCGTTTTAAATAGTGTTCGACACGCATAACACCGTGTGAATCGACACCACGCAAATTTGCATGGACAAGAACCTCAGCAGCAATATTGGCATCCTCCGCCGCGACATTGGCGTGGATAAAGGCGTTGGCTACCGCATGTTGCAACTGTTCGGCGTGAATACGAATGGCCATAAAAACTCCTCCTTAATGAAAGCGTTTTAGTTTCCGCTCATTTCATACTACCATATTTGCATGGTAGTATGGTAGTATGTTAGTTGAAGAACGAAGAGGAGGTGAATCCATGGATCGATTTGTCAGAAAACGGTATTCGACAACCGATTTTGTCTATGAAACGATTAAAGAGCAAATCATGACGCTTGTTCTTCCTCCAGGGTCCTCGATTTCAGAAAAGGACATAGCTGAAGAGCTGGAAGTAAGCCGGACGCCTGTGCGTGAATCGTTTTTAAGACTATCGGAAGACGATTTGCTTGATATTCGCCCACAACGTGGTTCGTTTGTGACAAAAATTGATCTTTCCCATGTAGAGGATGCCCGTTTTCTCCGGGAACATATGGAAGTGGCTACGATTCGGTTAGCCTGTGAAACAATGACTGAAAAAGCATTATTTTTATTAGAAGAGAACGTCGTTAAACAGAAAAAGGCAAAAGAGCGCGAAGATGAAGAAGAACTGTTTGCATTAGACCGTGACTTTCATCGTCTCATTTCAGAAGGCGCGGGGAAATTGCGGATTTGGGAAGTCGTGCAAAAAATGAACACGCACTTAAATAGAGCGTTGAAGCTAAGCATCCATTCAAAACTAAATTGGAACTTATTGATCCAGCACCATGAGGGAATGGTTGAAGCGATACGCGTGAAACAAGCTGATGAGGCCGAAGCGCTCGTCCGCAATCATCTAAAATTAATTACGTATGACCAATACGAGCTAAAGCAAGCCTATCCAACTTATTTTGAAGGCGAATGACGTATGAACAAACGTGGATTCCGCTTGTGCTTGTTCGGTCTTTGAAAAAGGAAGAGGCCGAGCAAGTCGGCAATGCAATTAGTAGGAATGTCTGTTCAACTAGAGTAATGAGGAGGGACAACGATGAAAAAAACAGTCGGCGTTCTTTTTGCAGCCTTGGCACTAGCCTTAAGCGGATGCACAACGACAGCAGTTAGCGGGGACGAAGGAGAAGTCACACGCTGGAAAATGACGCATGTATCTGACTCAAGCCATTTATGGCATAAGACCGCTGAGGAGTTTGCCAGGCTTGTCGAAGAAAAAACAAATGGAAATGTCATCATTGATATTTATCCGAATAGTCAGTTGGGCAATGAAGTCGACAACATCAATTCTATCCGCTTTGGAGCGACCGATTTGACGATTACCGGCGAGACATTGGAAGTGTGGACGCCAAACGCTATTTTGTTAGCGGTTCCATATGCATTTGAAGACCAAGACCATATGGAGCGTGTAATTGAGGGAGAGATAGGCGGAAAGATTGAACAAGATATTCAGGAAGACGTCGGTTTAACGCCATTGTTTTATATGCAACGGGCACCGCGGAACTTGACGTCTAATTACCCAATTTCGACTCCGGAAGAGTTGCGTGGATTTAGCATGCGTGTGCCAAACGTACCGCTGTTCCTTGACGCTTGGGCTGAGGCTGGGGCAAGCCCGCAAGTGATTAGTTTGAATGAAGTCTTTACTGGCTTGCAGCAAGGCGTGATTGAAGGCCAAGAAAATCCAAATGATTTAATTGACAGCAATGGCTTTTATGAAGTCCAACAATATTTAAACTTGACGGAGCATGTCCGCTCATGGATATACGTTGTAGTCGGTACCGAACAATTGAAAGCGTTGCCAGAAGGTGAGCAGGCCGCTGTATTGGAAGCAGCAGAGGAAGCAGAGGCATACGCGCAAAGCTTACTGGAGGAAGAAACGGAATTAGTCTTGGAGCGCCTGTTATCACGGGGGATGACATTGAATGAAGACGTCGATCAAGAAGCATTCCGCGAGGCGATGTTGCCTGCTTTAAAGCAAAACTTAGGAAAAGAACAGTATGAGCTTTATCTGCAAATGGTAGCAGAGGGAGAGGAAGGAGGCAGCGAATGAAGGCAATTTCGATTCTTGATAAGCTATTGGCTTGGGCAACCTTATTGTTATTTACAGCCCTTCTTGCTGTAGTGGTGATCCAAATTATGGGCCGTTACCTTCCATACAACGCCATTTGGACAGAGGAATTATCGCGGTACTTGTTTGTTTACGCCATTACGACAGCCGCTCCATTAGCGTTGCGCAAAAACGAATTTATCCGTGTTGATGTGGTGTTAGCGCCATTAAAAGAAAAGACAAAACGCCTTTATGAAAGCATTATTTTAGGGCTTGTCTTTGCTTTTAGTGTCGTTTTGTTTGTTGAGGGAATCCGGTTTTACAAGCTCGGCCTTGACTTTATTACACCAACGATCGGTTTTAAAATGAGCTATGTTTATGCGGCTGTCCCTTTATTGGCGTTTTTAATCATGGTGTATTCGCTTGTTTCGATTATTGACCGGACGAAGCCGTTGGAAAAGGGGGGGAATGAAGAATGATGTCATTGTTATTAATTGGGTTGTTCATATTTTTTATTATCGCAGGGATTCCGATTGCGTTTAGCCTTGGCCTGTCTTCATTGATTTATTTGCATATCGCAGGCATTCCTTTGACGATCATTCCCCAAACGATGCTGGCCGGTATTAATTCTTTTGTGTTGCTCGCCATTCCCGCCTTTATTCTTGCTGGAAATTTAATGAACGCAGGAGGAATCACAACACGGATTATTGACTTTTCCAACGCCGTTGTAGGCCATATCCGCGGCGGGCTAGCGTTAACGAATATCGCTTCTTCGCTCGGGTTTGCAGGTATTTCAGGAACTGCCTTGTCCGATACAGCAAGCATTGGTTCTGTGATGATTCCGGCGATGAAAAAGCACGGGTATGGAGCCGGTTTTTCCGCTGCGGTTACATCGATTTCTTCGACAGTTGGCCCGATGCTTCCGCCATCCTTGCCGATGATCATTATTGGCACTCTTGCCAGCGTCTCAATTGGTGATTTGTTCCTTGCTGGCGCCATCCCTGGCATTTTGTTGGCAGTCGGCTTTTTGGTGGTTGCTTATGTCATTTCTGTTAAGCGCGGTTATCCAAAGGGAGAACGGCAACCGATTAAAAAGGTTGTCACTTCGTTTTTTGGCGCCTTTTGGGCGTTATTTATGGTCTTTATCATTTTATGGGGCATTCTTGGCGGCTATTTTACACCAACAGAGGCAGCGGTCGTTTGTGTGCTATACGCGTTAGTTGTCGGCGGATTTGTTTATCGGGAACTTAACTTTAAAGAAGTGCCAGGGCTGCTTGTTAGCACACTGCGCTCAACGTCTTCGATTTTGTTGCTCGTTGGTTTTGCCAATCTGTTCGGCTGGATCTTGGTTTCAGAAGGTGTGCCTGTCTTAATCGCAAATGGGATTCTGTCGATTACAGACAACCCAGTCTTTGTCATTCTTCTTATTATTATATTATTGCTAGGAATCGGCATGTTCATGGAAACGATTGCAGCTCTTGTGATTTTATTCCCTGTATTATTGCCTGTCGCTACTAGTATCGGGATGGACCCTGTCCATTTTGGCGTTGTGATGGTGTTGTCTTTAATGATCGGCCTGTCTACTCCGCCAGTAGGAGTGTGTTTATTTGTTGCTTCTAGCTTTGCAAAAGTGCCGATTGGCAAAACGGTTAAAGAGCTTGTGCCATTCTTTGCCATTGCGATCGTCGTGTTGCTGATTGTCGCCTATATTCCGCAACTTTCTTTATTCTTGCCTAGTTTGTTTGAATGATCGTAAAATGCTAAGACCCTGTGCCACCTGGTACAGGGTCTTTTCGCTTAATTGGAAACCGGCTTTTGGCCGCAATATTGTTGTTGTGGCCTAAAAATGCGGTTGTCTTTGCTTTGTTCGATAACGTGGCTGCACCAACCGACGACGCGGCTTACGCAAAATGTCGGTGTAAACCATTCTGGTTTAAGGCAAAGGGCTTCCATAATTGCAGCAGCATAGTATTCAACGTTGGCATGAAGCTGACGGCCGGGTTTGTATTCCGCTAAAAGCTCCGTTGCTATTTGTTCAATCGCCACTGCCTCGCTTAAAAATGTTTCCTGGTTATCGAGACTTTTTAAAATATCACGCAATGCATTGGCGCGAGGGTCTGCTGTTTTATAAACACGGTGGCCAAAGCCCATCAGACGTTCGCCGCGTTTGAGCTTTTCACGCAGCAACTCTTCACTGCTAGTGTCGGCCGTTTGAATTTCACTGAACAGCTCAAGTACACCGGTAGGCGCGCCGCCGTGCAGCCTTCCTTTTAACGCGCCAAGCGCTCCGCAAATAGCTGAACGAAGATCGGCTTCTGTAGAGGCGATCACTCGCGCCGCAAACGTTGACGCATTCATGCCGTGTTCTGCTGTTAATATTAAATAAGCGTTTAAAGCATGAACACGGGCGGCATCTGGCTTTTCGCCAGTGAGCATATACAAGTAATTGGCCACGTGGTTAAGAGAGGAATCTGGCTCAATCGCGTCTTTGCCGCAGCTCATGTTGGCCCATGCAGCCACAATCGTTGGAACGATGGCAATAAGGCGCATCGCTTCTTGTCGTTGCGGGGGCCAGCCTTCTTTTCCTGTGTAGCTAGAAATCAAAGTTCGTAACGCGTCCATTAGGCTAAGTTCTTTTGGCAAAGCCGTGAGCAGCTTTTTCAAATCATCTGGCAAAAATCGCATCGTTTTCAAGGCAGTGGAAAAATCGTCTTTTTCTGTTGCCGTTGGCCTTTTTCCGTTTAACAGCAAGTAAGCAACGTCTTCAAAGTCAGCTGATTTCGCAAGCTCATCTGCATGATAACCTCGGTAAAGCAGTGTTCCCTGCTCTCCGTCGATCGAACTAATCGTCGTTTTCGCAACGACGACATTCTCTAACCCTTTTGCATAAAGCATATTCCATCCCTCCAAATTCATTTTCTTTATCATAGCGCCATGGTAATCTAATTAAAATTAAATTATTTCTGCATTATTGATTATGATATTTAATTAGTGGAGGGCGAAAATGAATATACACTGGATTGAAAGCTTTCTTGCCGCAGCCAAATATGAAAACTTCCGTAAAGCAGCTGCCTATTTATACGTTTCCCAGCCGACTGTGACTGTCCACATTCATCAACTTGAGAAAGCGCTAGGCGTACCATTGTTTAAACGGACTGGGAGGCAAGTCGCATTGACTGCTTACGGCAAGTCGTATCTTCCTTATGCACGGAGCATCTATGATGCATACCATGAAGGCATCGCCTTTATCGGCAAAAAACGGCAAGGGTATGAAAGTACACTAAAAATCGCTGTCTCGCCGTTGATCGCTTCCAGTTATTTGCCTTACTGGGTCAAAGCATTCGTGAAAAAACAAGCAGCAACAGAAGTGGTAGTGGACGTGGTTGAGTCAGCCGTGATCGGCCAAACGGTTGAATCAGGCCGTGCAGATGTTGGCTTATCAAGAATGCCTTTTGAACAAACAGGGAGCGAGTGTGTACGCCTGCAAACAGAGAAGCTCATGTTTGTCGTTCCCCATGATGGCCGCGATGCAGAGAATGGCCCACCTATTCATTATGAGGAGGCGCTGGGCGAGATGGTCCTTTTAAGCGGCAACCATCCTGTTTATTGGGAAGAAGTGTTGCTGGCGTGCAGGCGGACTGTTCCTGGACTTAAAGAAATGCACGTTTCGCAAGTACATGTCACAAAGCGGTTTATTGAGGAAGGGCTCGGCTGTTCCATATTGCCGGAATCGGCGGTAAGGCGGGAATTAGCAGAGGGCCGCATGCTAGAAGCAGAAACAGCTGGTCTCCCTTTGCCAACCGTATCTACTTACATGATTACAAAAACGCCTTCAGCCGAAGCAGAGGCATTTATGGAGCTAGTAAAAACATTGGCTTGATATTTCAGCACCTATGGGTGAGATGACCGCTTAACGACGAGTCGGTACAGGGTCTCTGCTTTTGAGACCTGTATTCTTAAGGCCATGGTGATTGTTGATGGTTATTGAGAACCTTTCATTAAAAAATTTCAATCTTAATAGAAATAGTTGGTTGTTCATGTTCAATCACAATCGATTAGTTCTTTCTAAATATTCTCTTTATCGAAATGTCTTGAATTCAATTTGTAATGTTGTATACTTGTAATACAACTTATAAAAGCGCTTTCATTGTAAAGGGGGAAAAACGAAGTTATGAAAAAGCGACTGTCATTGTTATTATTCCTATGTTCTTTCATTACTCTCGCTTCCTGTAGCAACAAAGATTATCAGTATTTTTCAATTGCAACCGCTTCCACTGGGGGGACGTATTATCCAATTGGTGTCGGCATGGGAAATCTTTGGACTGAAGAACTAATGGATCAAGGGATCCGGGCAACGGGGCAGTCTTCCGCTGGATCAGTAGAAAATATTGACTTGTTACAGAAGGGGGAAGCACAGCTTGCGATTTTACAAGGGTTAATTGGCGATCAAGCATTCAATGGAACGGGAATCTATGAAGGCCGGTCCTATGAAGACTTGCGTTCAATTACCTTCCTCTGGCCGAATGTGGAACACTTTGTTTTGCAAAACAATCAAATCGAAACGGGAACGATTGCTGATATTGAGGGGAAAGGTTTCTCTGTGGGACCGCAAGCTAGTGGAACGGAACAATCAACACTGGCGATTATGCGTGGTATTGGTCTGACAACCGCTGATATTCAGCCAGAATACCTTGGCTACGATGATACCATTTCGGCCATGCGTGATGGACGTTTACATGGAGGTTCTTTGCCGGCCGGTGTTCCTGTTACTGCGATTACAGACATGTATGCCAGTGGCGTGCGTGCCGATGTCCTTGATGTTTCGGATGAACAGCTTGAATCAATAAATGAGCATTTTAATGTGTTCTTCCGCTATAACATACCTGCTGGGACGTATCCACGAAAAGAGGAGGATATCCAGACAATTGCACAATCAAATTTTCTGGCAACAGATAAGGAGTTAGACGATGAAATTATATACTTATTGACTAAAACGTTGTACGAAAACCTAGAATTCATGTACGAGGTGCATAATTCAGCCCGGGAAATGTCCTTAGAAGCCGCATTAAATGGTCTATCTGTACCACTTCATCCTGGCGCTTACAAATATTATGAGGAGCAAGGCATCGACATTCCGGAGGAGTTACGCCCCCCTGAACTATAGGCATAAAGCTGAACAAAAGCGTTTTCTTTCACAAAGGAGGAGATTACGATGAGTGTGAAGCAGCAACATGTTGAGATAGAACCGAATAATGACGAAGTGCAAGAGTCTGTCAGTATAGGACGGGCATTGAAAGGCAAACAGCAAAAAATCGTTGCCCTTACAGGGTTTCTTTTATCTGGGTTTGCTGTCTATGTCAACAGTTTCATCAATATGCAGGAAATTTACCGCAACGTTCTCTTTCTTGCATTGCTCTTTGTTTTAGCCTTTTTGCTTTATCCCGCAACCAAAAAGGGAGCGAAAGATCGATTTACCACAGTCGATATCATCTTAACGATTGCTAGTGTCGCAGGTTCTGTTTACATTTTGCTGTTCTATACGACGATTCATGTTGACCGGATGTCACAGGCGATTACAATGGACTACATTTTTGCTGCGATCACCGTTGTTTTGCTCTTGGAGGCTGCAAGACGGACGCTCGGTCTCTTCATTCCACTTTTAACGAGTTTAGCGATCATTTATGCTGTATTTGGGCCCTATTTTCCTGGGATTTTTGGGCACGCTGGGTTTTCCTTTGAACGACTCTTGTATCGCGTGTACATGACGACAGAGGGCATTTACGGTCTCACTCTTTCGATCGCGTCTACCTATATCGTCATCTTCATTTTATTTGGAGCATTTTTAAGTGTAAGTGGAGCGTCGAAGCTCTTTAACGATTTAGCAATTGCGATAGCAGGACAACGGCGGGGTGGTCCAGCGCAAGTCGCCGTTCTTTCCAGTGCTCTAACAGGGTCATTGAATGGAAGTGCAGTTGCCAATGTTGCGACGACAGGGGCGTTTACGATCCCATTAATGAAACAAATTGGCTTAAAGCCAAGGTATGCAGCGGCCGTTGAAGCAACTGCTTCTACAGGCGGGATGATGATGCCGCCGATTATGGGAGCAGCTGCCTTTATCATGGCAGGATTTTTAGGTGTTTCCTATTCAGTCATTGTGTTAGCAGCGATTGTTCCAACGTTTCTTTATTTCGTTGCTCTTGTGCTTGCCATTGATTTAGAAGCGAAAAAGCATGGCTTAAAAGGGATGAGCAAAGACTCCATTCCCCAAGTATGGCAAGTAATCAAAGAGCGCGGTGTCTTGCTACTGCCGATTATCATTGTGATCTCAACCTTGTTGATGGGCTATACGCCGATATTCGCCGGTTTTGCTGGTATTATCTCTGTCATCATTGCTAGCTGGCTAACGAAAGATAAAGAGACAAGAGTGACATTTGCAAAAATAGGGACTGCCTTTATCGACGGGGCAAAAAGTACCATTCAAGTAGGGATTGCTTGTGCATCGATCGGCATTATTATTGCGGTTGTGACGATGTCTGGACTTGGTTCAGCGATCGCCTATAATGTTCTTTCGATTTCAAGTGGCATGCTTTGGGTTGCCCTTTTGCTCGTCATGGTTACTTGCATCGTCTTAAGCATGGGGCTCCCATCCACCGCCCTTTACATCGTTGTAGCGGTAACAGCTGCCCCGGCATTAGTGGAAGCAGGAGTAAACCCAATTGCCGCCCATTTCTTTGTTTTCTGGTTTGGGGCACTGTCCAATATTACTCCACCTGTTGCATTGGCATCCTATACAGCTGCTGGCATTGCCAGAGCAGATGCGATGAAAACATCGTGGACGTCCGTAAAGCTAGCATTGCCCGGCTTCGTTATCCCATTTATGATTGCGTATAACCCTGCAATGCTTATGCAATCTGAAAGCGGCTCACTACATGTTGTTACGGTGGGCATCACCATTATTACCTCTGTCTTAGGCGTATTTGCGATGGTTGTTGCGCTGACAAACTATTTCTCAACAAATTTAGTCATGTTGGAACGTCTCTTATTCTTTGCAAGTTCGCTACTCCTCGTGAGTACAGGGTTGCTTTCGAATGTTCTAGGAGTTTCGATCGTTGCGGTCACGTTAGCGTTACACATCCTTCGTGTAAAAAAGAAAAAAAGCGCAACGGAGAGTCCGTTCGCCCAAGGCGGATAAAAGGTGAAAAGTTCAACGAATAATAGCAAAACGCATCTCTCTTCGTTAAAATGAGCGTATACATCAGATGAAACAAGTTCCTCATAGAGTGAGGGACTTATGAAAAGGGTGAACGAAGCTTGCAAGCTCCTTCCCCTTTTTAGCAAAAAAGGAGAGTGTTGACGGTGCGTTTACCGATTGAGCGTAAAAAGGTGTCAAGTCAAGTACTAGAACAGCTAAAAGAAATGATTAAAAACGGTGAATTTCCTGCTCATAGTAAGCTCCCGTCTGAAATGGAGCTTGCAGAACGCTTTGGTGTTAGCCGTTCCCCCATTCGTGAGGCGTTAAGTGTTTTGGAAGCAAGCGGCCTAATCGAGTCGAAACAAGGGGGCGGCAGCTGGGTCAAAGAAGTTCAATTAACGAATTTGTTAGAGCAAGTGACATTGGATATGGTCGATATCGGCCAAGTCTATGATTTGCTCGAACTTCGAAGCATTATTGAAACAGAGGCAGCTGCATTAGCTGCTGTGCGCTATCAAAAGCAAGATCTTTTGGAATTAGAACTAGCGCTGGCTCAATTTGCAAAAACAGTCGAGGATCGAGAGGTTGTCGGGGATGAAGCTGATTACATGTTCCATCGTGTCATTATGAAAGCTTCTTATAATCCATTTTTAGAGCAAACGATGGCGAATGTATCAGAGCTGCTGCAGAAGGCATTGGCCTTTTCATTAAAAAAGAACCGCCTGCAACAAAAACGCGAAGAAGTTTACCGAGAGCATTTAACGATTTTCAACGCCATTCGTGAACGCGATTCTGAGGCGGCAAGAAAAGCAATGAACACACACTTGCATAATGTTCGCCGCAAGCTAGGCGATAAGCGGGTATTGCCTGATTGAGGAGGTAACGTAAAGAGGGGCCACCCTCTTCTTTTTAAC
Source organism: Shouchella clausii (assembly GCF_001598215.1). Lineage (GTDB taxonomy): Bacteria > Bacillota > Bacilli > Bacillales > Bacillaceae_D > Shouchella > Shouchella tritolerans. Next base: position 85,827 of record NZ_BCXJ01000001.1, read on the forward strand.
AAAAGTGGACTGTCCACAGACCAGTTGGACAATTAGGAGGAAAGGAATGAAATTAACGCCGATTCGTAAGCGGAAACGTGTCTATCAGGAAATTATTGAGCAAATCAAAACCGCTGTCGCTACAGGCGAGGTTCAACCTGGCGATAAGCTTCCATCTGAACGGGCACTATCAGAGACGTTATCCGTTTCCAGAACTTCCGTGAAGGAAGCCTTAACCGTGTTAAAATCGTCAGGCGTCATTCACATTAAGCCGGGAGTGGGCGCCTTCCTTGTTCAAGAGAGCCCACAGCGCTTGCAGGTTAAGTTGGCGGATTTATTACAGGAGAAAGAAACATCGATCGTCGAATTAATTGAGCTTCGTCAAGCGATTGAAGGGGATGCTGCCTATTATGCAGCAAAACGAATAACAAATAGGCAGAAGGAGAATTTACAAGCTGTATTTGAAAGGCTTGTGGCAATCGAAGAGCAAGGAAAGGTGGCCGTGGAGGAAGATTACCAATTTCATTTAGCCATTATTGAAGCCGCAAACAATCCATTAATGCGTGATGTAATGAATTTAATTTCCGATAACATGCTTCGCGTCTTAACCAAAAATCAAGAGGCTTCAGGAAGAAATGAGCGCTTCCAGGCCGAAATTGCTCAGGAGCACCGAAACATTTACGAAGCGATTGTAAGCGGAAAACCAGAGGAAGCAAGAATAGCGATGTGGCAGCACTTTCAAGGGGTAAAACAGCGACACACGTAAAAGAGAGGGGGAGAGCCTGTTGACGATTGAGCGTTTTTTAGAAGAGATTAAACAAAAAATGAAAGCAGAGAACCGGATTTTAACGAAAAAGGCGGACCGTAGTAGTTATGGCTATGATGCGTCGTTTGGCTACTACTTACCTGATCTTGTGATCCAGCCAACCGCCACTGAAGAAGTAGCTGCGGTCATGAAGTTAGCCAATCAGTACTTAATCCCCGTCTATCCAAGGGGGCAAGGGACAAGTTTAAGCGGTGGCCCACTTCCAGTTAAAGGAGGGGTTGTTCTTGATTTATCCCAGTGGAACGACAAGCTGGAGATTGACAAAGAAGACATGGTGGCCATTGTCTCTCCGGGAGTGATCACAGCAAACATTGACGCTGCCGCAAGGGCGATTGGCTTTATGTACCCGCCTGACCCAAGTAGCTCTCATGTATCAACCATTGGCGGAAATCTTGCCGAAAATGCAGGAGGGCCTAGAGGACTGAAGTATGGCGTAACGAAAGATTATGTCCTCGGCTTAGAAGTGGTAACACCAGAAGGAGAAATCATTCGTACAGGGGGAAGAACGGTTAAAAACGTGACCGGCTATGACTTAACAAAGCTCATTGTTGGTTCAGAAGGGACGCTTGGGATCATCACCGAAGCAACACTCCGCCTCGTTCCCAAACCACCAGCCAGCAAAACAGTAATGGTGCTTTTTGAAGATATTGTCGATTCAGGGCGGGCGATTTCTAAAGTGTTAACGGCAGGCATTGTTCCAGCCAAAATGGAGCTGATGGACCAACTGTCCATCCAGGCAGTCGAGGCTTACGAACCACGGGGTTTGCCAACAGATGTAGGGGCTTTGTTGTTAATCGAGCTAGATGGGCACCCAGCATCGATCGCTGAAGAGATGACAAAAGTAAAGGAACTGTGCAGGAGTGCAGGAGCGAGAACTGTCCAGGTGGCAGAGAATGAAAAAGAAGCGGCCGAATTTTGGCAGGCGCGCAAGCTCGTTTCCCCAGCCATTGTTCGAGTGAAGCCAACGAAAATTTCCGAGGATGCCACCGTCCCTCGGAGTAAAATACCGGAAATGTTTCAGCGGTTGAAGGAAATTCGCGAAATGTATCAAATCGATCTTGTCGTGTTTGGCCATGCTGGCGATGGAAATTTACACCCGAATATCATTGCCGATGCTCGTGATCATGAGGAAATGGAACGAGTGGAAAAAGCAGTGGCCGACATTTTCACAGCAGCGGTCGAACTGGGGGGAACCCTTTCAGGGGAGCATGGGATTGGGACGATGAAAGCCCCGTTCATGGAAATGGAAATAGGAAAAGCTGGACTAGACATGATGAAGCGGTTAAAAACAAGCTGGGATCCGAACAACATCTTAAATCCAGGAAAGATATTCCCAGAGCCTGGACAAAGGCTGGTGCTGCGCCATGACTAAACCGGAACAACTGTTAGCCTATCAAGAGACATTTGACTGTGTGCAGTGCGGCTACTGTCTTCCATCCTGCCCAACGTACTTGAGCATGGAAAAGGAAACCCATTCCCCAAGGGGAAGGATTCATTTAGTGAAAATGGCGGCAGAGGGAAAGCTGCCGTTATCTGAGATTGAAGAGCCGATCGATCTTTGCCTTGGTTGCCGTGCCTGTGAAACCGTCTGCCCAACAAATGTACAGTATGGAAAAATACTCGATTCAGCAAAGGTTGCCCTAAAAGAAGAGCGGAAAACAACGGCCCCTTGGCATCAGAAAATGATGAAAAAAGCCATGTTTGAAACGGTGTTGCCAAATGACAGGGTTTTACATGCCATTGGAACGGGCCTTTCCCTCTACCAAAAAAGCGGGGTGGCCCGTATCGCTAGAAAAGCCAAGCTAACACGGATGTTGCCGAAGTCGCTTGCTGCATTCGAAGCAGTGACACCATCGGTTGCTTCTCGAAGGGAAAGGAAAAACCGTTTGGTCGATGCCAAACCGGAAGGAAACACGGCGCTTCGTGTTGGTTTTTTTAAAGGCTGTTTAATGGATACGATGTTCTCGCATATTAATGATTTAACGATTCAGCTTCTCCAACGTGCTGGCTGTGAAGTGACGGTGATCGAGGAGCAAACTTGTTGTGGTGCTTTGCAAAACCATAGCGGTGAAAGAGATGTAGCGAAACGCTTGGCCAAGCAAAACATTGAAGCGTTTGAACAGCACGCCTGCGATTACATTGTGAACAGTATTGGCGGCTGTGGGGCCATGCTTGTAGAATATGGTGAACTTTTAGCAGATGAGCCGGAATGGAGAGATCGGGCGTCTCGCTTTGCTGAAAAAAATGTCGATAGCAGTGTGATTTTTTCCCAGCTTCAGCTTCCATTTGCAAAGAAAGTGAACAACGTAGCAACATACCAACCGTCCTGCCATATGGCAAATGTTCAAAAGCGAATAGAAGAACCGGTAAAGCTGCTTCAATCGATTCCAGGGATTACGTATGTACCGATGAAGGAGAGCGAACTTTGCTGCGGGTCGGCAGGGATCTATAATCTCGTTCATTATGAGCAATCGATGGAAATTCTTGATCGAAAAATGGAAAACGTAAAAGCCGTTCAGCCTGAAATCATCGTAACGACAAACCCTGGCTGTCATTTGCAAATGAAGCTCGGTGTAGAACGGGAAGGACAATCGGAACAAATAAAGGTGGTTCATTTAATTGAACTGCTAGCAGAAGCGTGTGATGTAGGGGGAGGCACAATAAATGTATGATTTTACCATCATTGGCGGCGGGATTGTCGGGTTAGCTGTCGGGCATGCTCTATTTGCCCGTTATCCAAAGGCAAGTGTTTTAATCATTGAAAAAGAGCAGAAAGTCGCTGCTCATCAAACAGGACATAATAGCGGTGTCATCCATTCAGGGATTTATTATAAGCCAGGCAGTTTTAAAGCGAAGTTTGCAAAAGCGGGTAACCAATCAATGACTGCATTTTGCCAAAAACATGGCCTTAAAGTAGACATTTGCGGAAAGGTCATTGTCGCTACAAATAAGAAAGAGCTGCCACTGCTTGATCATCTCTATCAACGAGGGATTGACAATGGCCTCAATCTCCAGATGTTGTCGAAAGAGGAGCTACATGAGGCCGAACCGTATGTAAACGGTCTTGCCGCGATATCCGTGCCAACAGCCGGGATTGTCAGTTATAAGCAGGTTGCTGAAAAACTCGCTGCTTTAATCATGGAGAGAGGTGGACAGATTCAACTCGGCACTACGGTTGAGACCATTTCCGAAAGCAAGGAAGGAGCGATGATTGAAACAGATAAAGGGACATATCACACGAGCTATCTCATTAATTGTGCAGGCTTGCATAGTGACCGAATCGCCAAGCTTGCAGGCTATCATGTAGACATGAAGATCGTCCCCTTCCGTGGAGAGTACTATAAGCTCCGACCAGAAAAACGGCATCTTGTGAAGAACTTAATCTATCCCGTTCCTAATCCTGATTTTCCATTCCTTGGTGTCCATTTCACACGGATGATTGACGGAGAAGTAGATGCAGGGCCAAATGCGGTTTTAAGCTTTAAGCGGGAAGGCTATAGGAAAGCCGATATCGATTGGAAGGATTTATCGGAGGTCATTCGCTACAAAGGCTTTTGGCAGCTAGCGATTAAATATTGGAAGGAAGGGACGGAAGAAATGATTCGTTCGTTCAGCAAAAAGAAGTTTGTGGAAAACCTTCAGCAATTGATTCCTGGCATCACCGAGGATGATCTTGTTCCAGGACCGAGCGGTGTTCGGGCCCAAGCATTAACGACAGACGGAAAGCTCGTTGACGATTTTCAATTAATCCGTGGGCGAAAAAGCCTGCATGTTTGCAATGCCCCGTCCCCTGCTGCTACAGCTTCCCTTGAAATCGGCAAAGCGATTGTAGAGAAAGTTTCCCAATACAAATGATTCTATTAAAGCTTTTCCTCAAGCGTAGGAGCCGATAAATGGCATCGGCTCCTACGTTTATAGCAGCGCCTCCTTTTCCAGCAACAATGGGCGAATAAAGAAAGCAATGCGCAAACGCAATGTTTCATCAGGCTTTTTTAAATCATAGCCAAGGAGTTCCTCGCATTTTTTGATGCGGTAAATGACCGTGTTGCGATGGATCGCCATGACTTTTGCGGTTTCTGCTACTTGGCAATTATGATTGATATAGATGGACAGTGTGCGGGCCAGTTCCACTTGGTCGGGAGTTTCCGGCGTTGCTAAGTTTTGCAAGGCGGTTTGGCAAAAGGAAGTAAGCTTCTCTGACGGAATCATTTGCAGCATGTCAGCCAGCTCCTGGGCGCGGTACGTTTTGATGAAGCTTTGCAAATGTTCCCGGTAGCCAGAGTGAAGGGCTGCTGTCGCTTCCTTGTATAAGCTTGGCGCTTCACTCAAGCTGGAAAAGCTGGAAATGCCAAACGATACGGAAGAGCGGAAGAGCGCCTGTATGTCTTGGTGAATGGTGTCTACTTCCGCAAGCAACTTTGCTTCTTCATTGTTTGAACGGTCACTTTCAATAACGACAACATACACATCATTCTTCCAAAACACAAGGCTGTTTGGATACCGTTCGCGAAACAGCCGTACAAGGAGGCTATACAGGTCTTCCTGTTGCTCGAGCGCTTTTTCTTTAGTCAGCAATCGACTACCGTTATCTAAGCGAGCGGCAATGAATACATAGTGGTTGTCGGCAGAGAAAGGATACGCTTTGCCGTGCTCCTTTTCGAGAGGGCGGCGCCCTTCGACTAAGTCGGAAAAAAAGCGATTTTGGGCAAGCCGGGCTTGTTGCTCGGCTGCATGAAGCTTCATCAGTTCAAACGACAGGACGTTAGCTGCTTGTTCAATTGCAAGCGCAAACGGGCAATCGCTTTTTGACGCTGAGCCGAGCACAATCAAGTACCCTTTTCGTGCACAGGCTGTTCGAATCGGAAAGACAGCGCACGGATTCTCGCCCCTTTCCCGCAGGATGGATAGCTGCAACGTCGGCAGCTGTTCGCTTGGAATCAACTCCCGTAGGCGCCAGTATTTTTCAAAAAAGGAGTCATTCGTGACAGGATCGGAAGACGCGATCATATCCAATTGGTCATTTAACAGCAATGCAGGCACGTTGAGCATAGAGGCCAATTGTACGACAACAGATGTGCCATTTCCGCCAGCCACAATCACATCGGCAAAGCGACGGTGGATCTCCAACGCTTGATGGAGCTCTGTCGTCTGCCCTTTTAAAAGAAACTGCGTTAACTGATGGACGAATTCACTAAAATGAATCGTTTCTGGTAGTTCAAACAGAGGCAGATGAAGACGGTTGCATGCGTCAATAACAACGGCAGGGATCGTTTTCTCCAGTCGTTTAGTCCGCACCACCAAGCCTGCGCAATTTTGCTTTGATAGTTCCTGGACAAAGGCAACAAGGGAATACGGATGCCCCTTTTTAAGAGTGGCAGCGAGCAGCAATTGATGAGGTTCCATGTAGGTACCTCGATCAAAGGAATGAATCATATTGGCAGAACGAAGCGGCTTATCGAGTCCACGTTTGCCTGCGAGCAGACGGGCCTTTGCAAAAGCAGGCAGCATCAACAAGTCTTTCATTTGCATGTAGATCACCTTATTAGAAATAGATGGTAGAGGCTATGTTAAGTATACGGTTCAGCGGCAGTTTGGAGGAAAAGGATGTAAAGAAATGTAACAGGAATTATGAACTTTTCCTGTTGGAACAATTATATATACAAGGTACTAATGCCACATCTAAACAAACACAAACGCCTGTACTTGCCTCAATCAGAAACGAGGTGATCATTGCCAAGACCGTCCCGGCATAAACGACTGTCCATTTACATGAAGAAGAGCATGTACGGTTTTCTTTCTGAGTTAATCGTATATCGTAAGGGGCTTTTCGGATTTGACTGCTAAAAAAAGAAGCAATGATTGACACTGGAAGACATATAATATAGCCGGATCGTATTTTATTATTACAAAAAATTTATAATTGATAAAAAGGGTTTATCATTCTCTGTGGGAAAATATAGTAACGTCTTATAAAAGATTCTTTTACGCAGGCTAAATCTTTTGTAAGACGACTATATTTAGAGGAGAGTGGCTGAATTGAAGAAATTTTTAGTGTCCTTTATCATGATTACTTTGTTAGCAAGTGGAATGGCAGGAGTGGCCAATGCTGAAAGTACCAAGGAAGCAGAATTGAATTTGAATAAACTTAAGGACGATTACGAGGCTTGGTTCAAAGAAGAAGTTTCAAATTCGGTAAATGAAGAATTAATTGAAAGTTATAGTCAATACAATGAACTGTCTGAAGAAGAGCAATTGAAATTTATTGATTATTTATACAACCCAGAAATACAGGAAACGGTTATGGAGGCCTTTTCAAATGAAATGGCGGTAACAAACGTCGAACGTGTTTCTGAAAAGCTAGATGGTTATGAGGATATAGTCATCACTACAGAAATAGTGACGCCTACTGTTGGTGAGGATCAAGAGTTTGGTATCATGGCAAATAGAACGGCTAAATATTGGCGCTATGTTACCTTTTTAGGAATTAAAGTTTTCCAAACAACTTCGACTGTTGACTATTCCCATAATGGTAGTAGAGTTACTAGTGTTGGGGCAGGCGATCACTATGTTTCCAGGAACTTAAATCCGACATTAAATATTTCTTGGAGCGGTAAAAGACAGTCATATACATCAACCCGTGCTCAATCTAGAGTTCATATGCAATGGAACTTTATTCACAAAGGGCTAGGTATCACGTATGGCGCAGGAGAACTTGGTGTGTGGGGAAATCATAAGAATCAGGCTGGAGGTTGGTTTTATGCAGACTAATAAACAAAGAGCATCTTTAAAAACGGGCCAGAAAATTGTTTATTTTTTTGTTCTTCCTATTGTAGTCTTAGCCGTAGTCTTAAGTATTTTAGGCGTAGTCACTTTCAATTTATTTTTATTTTAAAAGAAAATAGGCATGGCTTCCTCAGCTTGTTGACAGGGTTAAGATGGTCGACGGGCTTTTTTGTGTGCAGAAAAGGATCCCGATTAAGTTCAGCCAATATGTATTTTGCTTTTTTAGTAAGGTAGAAATGAATGGGAAGATTGCTCGATTTTTTTACTTAGTGTATTTTTCTATGGCACGAATGGCATCACGCGTAATCGGCGATGCCATTTTGTTTTTTACTTGTCTACTTAACCACGTTTTGTATCGTCGGCAGAATGGAGAAGCAAAAAGTGCTCGCCTTCAATGTGGAGCTCTTCGCTTTGCAATGGGCTTTCGCAAATGACATCGACAAATGCATGGCTTTTTAATGAGTTAGGAAGTTTGATCGTTGCTTCTGTTTTGCTGCGGTTAACCGCAAATAAAAGCAGCTCTCCGCCTGCCGACGTAGAATACAACAGCACATCCTCTGTGCCTGAGTCATAAAATTGCAATGTGTCATAGGTGCCCATTGCTTGGTGAGTTTTGCGGATCTTAATTAGTTTTTGCAAAAATTGGAATAGTTCTCGATCTTGTTGGTCTTCCTCCCACACCATGCACGCGCGGCAGCCAGGGTCATTTTCTCCGGCCATGCCGATTTCATCTCCGTAATAAATGCAAGGTGAGCCAGGAAAGGAAAATAGCAGTAAATAGGAAAGTTTGACTAACTGTTTGTTGCCTCCACATGCTGTTAAAATTCTTGGTGTGTCATGGCTGCCAAGCAAATTGAACTGGACTTCGTTCACCAATTTTGGGTAACTGTACAAATGTTTTGTAACCGCATGTTGAAAAGTCGATGCGCTTTTGCCGTGTTGGACAAAGTCAAAAATCGCGTCAGTGAGCGGATAGTTCATGACCCCATCGAATTGGTCTCCTTGCAGCCAAGGGTAAGCGTTATGCCATATTTCACCGAGAATATACAAATCTGGTTTTAATGCTTTGACTCTTTTGCGAAACTCACGCCAGAAGGCATGGTCGACTTCATTGGCGACATCCAAACGCCAACCGTCAATGTCAAACTCCTTAATCCAATACGTAGCTACGTTCAATAAATAGTCCCTTACTTTTTCATTTGCTGTATTTAGTTTTGGCATTAAAGGGGTAAAGGCGAACGTATCGTAATTAGGTGGTTCCTCTGCCCGAACGGGAAATTGGCGGATATGAAACCAATCGATATATTCTGATTCCTGCTGGTGTTTGAGTACATCTTGAAAAGGTGGAAAGTACAGGCCAGCATGGTTGAAGACGGCATCAAGCATGACACGAATGCCGCGCGTATGGCATTCATCCACAAGCCGTTTAAGTGTCGTTTCATCTCCAAATTGGGGATCTACTTTTAAATAATCAATCGTATCGTATTTATGGTTGGAAAACGCTTTAAAGATTGGCGTTAAATAAATGCCGTTAATCCCTAGTTTCTGCAAATAATCAAGACGGTCTACAATCCCTTGAAGATCGCCGCCGAAATAATTGGTTGCAGTCGGTGGTGCACTTCCCCAAGCCAATGTATTTTCAGGGTCACGGGAATGATCGCCATTGGCAAAACGTTCAGGAAAGATTTGATACCAGACCGTTTCTTTTACCCATTCAGGCGGTGTAAACAAATCGGCTTGATTCATATAGGGAAAACAAAAATAATCGCTTATGTCTTTTGCTAGCGTATCGGAAAACCCACTTTCTCCATAGTAAATCGTCTCATCTTTTACCTTCATTTCGAACCCGTAACGGAGGCGATGGTAGGGCGGGTTCACTTCCACAGACCAATAATCATGTTCTCCATCGGCCCCTGCGTGTGTCATTGTTTTTTTGGCAGTTACCCATTCGTTATCCGCCCAATCGTAAGGATCTCCATAAATAAGCATGACCTCGTGAGCATCGTCTTTGCGCGTGCGAAGACGGATGTGGATCGTGTCTTTGTCATAAGCGTAAGCATCTTCACTTTTCGGGCGATGGTAGATCGCTGCTTTCATTCAAAACAAGCTCCCTTCTAAACGAGAATCGTAAGCGTTTTCTTGATTGTTATTTTCAGCCTATGAGATGAAGGAGTGAAAGTCAAGAGAAAAGGCAAACGTTTGCAATATAATTAAAATAAAATAGTTGTTTTCGAGAAATGAACATAATATAATGGCGTTAAAAGCACATTGTAACCGATTTCATTTTGTTATGTTTAATTGTGCAAACGATTTCACTGTTGTTTGCGTTCTTGCAAGGCCGGATGCTCCGCCTTGCAGAAAAAACAAAGACCATTTAAGGGGGAAAAACGAGTGAAAAAAGCGACATCTCTTTTATCGTCTGCCGTCTTCATTGTGACGTTGACTGGGTTGCTTACTGCGTGTGGTCCTGATCGTGACGAAGGGAATGGCTCAGCAAGTGAGGGTAGTGCAACGCCTGCTAATGGGGGGCAAGACGGAGCAGCACCAGAAAAGCCAGAAGTGTTAACGATGTGGGTCAACGATGAAGAAGTACAGTTAGATGCTTATGAACAAATTGTAGAAAAGTATGAAGAGGAGACTGGAATTTCCGTAGAGATCACACCGTTTAGTATGCTCGACCAATTGGAGTCACTTTCCTTAGATGCGGCGGCTGGCGGCGGTCCTGACCTTTTTTACCAACCGAACGATCGACTAGGTGACATTTATTTGCAAGGGTTAGCCGCTGAGCTTGAGTTAACTTCGGAACAATTAGAAGGCTATACAGAAGGAGCAATTCAAGCATTAAATTATGACGGGGTCCAGCTAGGAATCCCGGCCGTCATTGAAACCTATGCTTTGTACTATAATACCGAGCTTGTTCCAGAGGCGCCTAAGACAATAGAAGAGCTAGAGCAAATTGCAGCAGATCTAACGAATGCCAGTGCGGATGAATATGGATTTTTATTTGAAGGCACAAACTTTTATTACCTTTATCCGTTTATAGAAGCTTACGGAGGATACGTGTTCGACCAGGATGGTGAAGGCGTATATGACACATCCAACATTGGACTGACAAATGAAGGAACGGTAGAAGGGGCGAGTTTAATTCAATCTTGGTATGAAGCAGGCTACTTACCAGTAGGAATCACCGACGATATTATAAAAGGCTATTTCCGAGATGGGCAAGTAGGAGCAGTCATTTCAGGACCTTGGAACGTTTCTGAATTCTCAGAGGCGCTTGGCGATCAATTAGCAGTTGCGCCCCTCCCAACAATTGATGGGAAAAACCTGTCCTCGTATTCAGGGGTAAAAGGTTGGTTAGTGAATGAGTATAGCGAAAATCAATATTGGGCAACCGACTTAGCTCTATACATTACAAATCCAGAAAGCGCCCTAACGTACTTTGAAGTAGCAGGGGAATTGCCTGCCCGTACAGACGTGGAGATCGATGATGAACTGCGGCAACCGTTTTTGCAACAAGCAGAATACGCGGTACCAATGCCGAACATTCCAGCAATGTCATTGGTATGGGATCCGATGGGGGACGCATTTGAATTTATTACTCAAGGTGAGGATCCACAGGAAGTGCTAGAAGAAGCAGTGCAACAAATTGCTGATAAGATCGCCCTTCAAGAAAATTAAGGTAGTTTTATGGATGGAGAGCAACCTCTCCATCCACTTGATTTGGCACAGGCCATAGTCATGCAGAGGAGGAAAAAAGAATGAAACTAGAAGTAAGGGAGAGGACAGGACGAAATCATCCAAAACGAGCACTCTGTTTGTCCATCATCCCTGGGTTGGGGCAACTGTATAACAGGCGCTATGGAAAAGGGGCGGTTTTTTTCATTCTCTTTGCTGCCTTCATCATCGTCTTTTATGACATTTTAAATATTGGTTATTGGGGGATCCTAACATTAGGGACATTGGAGAGGGTTGATGATTCGCGGATGCTGTTAGCCCAAGGGATCATTGCCCTTATTTTAACGGTTTTTGCTATTGGTTTCTATTTATTCAATTTACGCGATGCATATAAGGATGCAAAACGTATTCAACAAGGATGGCGAATACCCTCGCTCCGTGAAAGCTTCCAGCAAGCATGGGACAAAGGGTTTCCGTATTTGCTAGTTGGCCCAGGGCTGGTCTTTTTAATTTTCACTGTCGTTTTTCCTCTTTTGTTTATGGTCGGGCTTGCTTTTACAAACTATACCCTTTACAATGCCCCACCACGAAACTTGCTTGACTGGGTAGGGTTTGAAAATTTTGTCCAGCTTGTCACTGTACCGATTTGGCGAGAAACATTTTTCAGCGTCTTTTCGTGGACGTTAATTTGGACATTTGTCGCTACCACATGCCAAGTTGGGCTAGGCTTATTATTAGCGATTATGGTTAACGATCCACGAATTAAGTTTAAAAAATTCATTCGTACGATCCTTATCCTCCCATGGGCTGTGCCCGCCTTTGTGACCATTTTAATTTTTTCAGCAATGTTTAACGACAATTTTGGTGCAATTAATCGGGACATATTCATTCCTTTGTTTGGCCACGGTTTTCCTTGGCTGACCGATCCTTTTTGGGCACGGTTTGCGCTAATTATGATTCAAACATGGCTCGGCTTTCCGTTTGTATTTGCTTTGTTCACCGGTGTTCTGCAAAGCATTTCGAGCGATTGGTATGAAGCTGCGGATATGGACGGAGCCAATCGTTGGCAAAAATTTCGCCATATTACGCTGCCACATCTTTTATTTGCGACTGCGCCACTACTGATCATGCAATATACAGGAAACTTTAACAACTTCTCGATCATTTACTTATTTAACCAAGGGGGACCGCCGATTCGTGGGCAAAACGCTGGCGGCACCGATATTTTGATTTCATGGGTGTACAGTCTCACATTTGAGAACTCCCAGTACAGTATGGCTGCCGCAATTTCAATTATCATTGGTTTGATTGTAGCGGGCTTTGCTTTGTTCCAGTTCAGACGAAGCCGCTCATTTAAAGAGGAGGGGAGCATCTAATGAATAAAAAGCAAAAGTCAAGGCTCGAAGTGACTGCCATTTACCTGTTTTTGCTTATTATGGGCGTCATCATTCTTTACCCTCTTTTATGGACGATCGGGCTGTCGTTTAACCCTGGGACGAGTTTACATTCTTCGAAAATGATTCCAGAAACAATTTCGTTGCTCCATTACGAATGGTTGTTCTATGATCCGCGCAGCAATTATGTGCAGTGGTATAAAAACACGCTCATTGTCGCCAGTATTACGTCTTTATGTGCAACATTTCTTGTCGCCTTAACGGCTTATGCCTTTTCCCGTTATCGCTTTGTTGGGCGGACCCATGGGCTGTATGCGTTTTTATTATTACAAATGTTCCCTGTCATGATGGCGATGGTTGCCCTGTATATTTTATTAAATACTGTCCAATTGCTTGATACACTTCTTGGGCTTATCCTTATCTATGTGGGAACCTCGATTCCGATGAACGCGTTTCTGGTGAAAGGTTATTTTGATACCATTCCCCGTGATTTGGATGAATCGGCGAAGTTAGACGGTGCCGGCCATTTTCGTATTTTCTTCACGATCATGCTTCCCCTTGCGAAGCCGATTTTAGCAGTGGTGGCACTCTTTAATTTCATGTCGCCGTTCATGGACTTTATTTTGCCACGAATTATTTTACGGAGCCCGGAAAATTATACGCTCGCGTTAGGATTGTTCAATTTTGTCAGTGATCAATTTGCAAACAACTTTACACGCTTTGCTGCAGGTTCTGTACTCATTGCGGTGCCAATCGCCGCTGTATTCTTATTTTTGCAGCGTTATTTGATTACAGGCTTGTCTTCTGGCGCGACGAAAGGGTAAGAAAAGCGTATACCAAACATGTTGAGCAAGTTCTACAGTAGACAAATACGAGCCGTTCATTCAATATAAAGGCAGGAAGGGCTACTGCGCCATCGTAGTGCCCGCTCCTGCCGTGTTTTGTTAAGAAAAGGGGGAAAACGAGTGGGTGTTACGATCAAAGATGTTGCCAAAAAAGCAAATGTTGCCCCTTCTACCGTGTCACGGGTAATCGCGAACAATCCAAAAATCAGCGCAAAGACAAAAGCGAAAGTCCAGGCGGTAATGGAAGAGTTAGGCTACTACCCAAATGTAAACGCCAGAAACCTTGTGAACAACCGCACAAATGTTGTCGGCATTATTATGCCAAGTGTTTCTTACGCGCCGTTTCAAAATCCGTTTTTTCCGGAAGTGTTAAGAGGCATCACAGCACAAGCGAATGAGAAAAAATACGGTTTGTATTTATCGACTGCGCAAACCGATAAAGGCATTTTAGAAGAAGTCATCGAAATGTACTATACACGCCGCGTCGACGGGATGATTTTGCTGTATTCAACCGTCTCTGACCCAATCATCGAGTTTTTGCTGGAAAAAGCATTTCCTTTTGTCGTTGTTGGCCAACCGCCTGAAACGTTGTCTGGCCAAGTTTCTTATGTAAACAATGACAATGTCAAAGCCGCAAAAATGGTGACCGAATATTTGCTGCTTTTAAAACATGGGCGGATTGCTTTTATTGGCGGTCGCGAAGAAGCATATGTAACGCTAGACCGCAAGAAAGGGTATATAGAAGCGTTAGAGGAAGCAGGAATGACGCCTGATGACTCTTACGTCGTCCACCATGATGAAATTTTTGAGGGCGGCGAACAAGCAGTTATTGAACTGTTGTCACGAAAACATCCTCCTACAGCCATGATTGTAATGGATGACTTAATGGCACTGGGCGTGCTGCGCATGTTATTTAACATGAATATTTCCGTGCCTAATGAGGTGTCTGTTGTGAGCTTCAACAATGTGTTAATGGCGGAGCTGGCGACACCACCGCTGACAACACTTGATATCCATATTCATGAACTTGGCTACCGGGCCGCTGAACTTTTGCAAAAACGGATAGCCGATCCTGAGGCTCCGGCGGAAAAGAGGATTATTAGCCACAAATTGATCCGCCGGGAAACAAGTGCTGTCTACTCGGGAGAATGACAGTAGCTCCCGAGTGGCTATAGCTCGGGAACGTATTTGGGTATTTGTTTGCAACATGGATAGTGTATGATAACGCTTTCAACAAATATATGTTATAGTAAATGCATAGAACCGATCTTTCCGCGAAAGGAGGGCGCTATGCTTGTTTGCGGCCGTTACTAGGTGGTTTGACCGCATCGTGCAGCGCTATTTGCCAGATGCCTTTTTGTTTGCGGTATTGTTAACCGTTCTTGTTTTTATATTGGGCGTGTTTGTTACAGATGCTTCGCCTGTACAAATGGTTGATTATTGGGGCTCTGGCTTTTGGGATTTGCTTTCCTTTACGATGCAAATGGCGCTTATTGTTGTAACCGGTTACATTTTGGCGAATACACCGCTGTTTAAGCGCCTATTATCAACGTTGGCAGTATTGGCAAAAACGCCAGGCCAGGCAATTGTGCTTGTAACGTTTGTGGCCAGCATTGCTTGTCTGATCAATTATGGCTTTGGCCTTGTTGTCGGCGCGCTTTTTGCCAGGCACGTTGTTCGCCAAGTACCAAGCGTCGACTATCGTATACTGGTGGCGGCTGCCTACAGCGGTTTTCTTGTATGGCATGGGGGATTATCGGCTTCTATCCCTCTTACAATTGCAACAGAGGACCACTTTTTGGCAGATGTAATGGGGATGATTCCGATTGCCGATACATTGCTGTCTCCGGCCAACCTTTTTATTGTAGGCGCTTTCTTAATTAGCTTGCCTGTCGTGAATTATTTTCTTCTCAAAACGTCGACTTCTTCTCATACAGTCGACATAGCTCTATTTGCTGAAGAAGAACGCGAGGAAGCGGCGACTGTTGCAGAAACACCAGCGGAAAAGTTGGAAAATAGTCAATGGGTGTCACTTGCAATTGCCCTGCTTGGATTAACGTATGTCGTGTTTTATTTCATTAAAAACGGCCTTGACTTGAACATTAATATTGTCAATTTTATGTTTTTATTCTTGGGCCTTTTATGCCATCGTACGCCAAGGCGCTTTTTAACAGCAGTTGGCGAAGGCGTTAAAAATGCCGGAGGCATTATGATTCAATTCCCATTTTATGCTGGCATTATGGGAATGATGGTTGGCTCAGGGCTGTCCGAACAGCTTTCCCTTTGGTTTGTCTCGATTTCAACAGCAGAAACGCTCCCGCTATGGTCGTTTCTTAGCGCAGGTTTGCTTAACATGTTTGTCCCTTCTGGTGGGGGGCAATGGGCTGTTCAAGGCGCGGTTATGATTCCGGCAACACTGGAACTTGGCGCTGATATGGCGAAAACAGCTATGGCTGTCGCTTGGGGGGATGCGTGGACGAACATGATCCAACCATTTTGGGCCTTGCCATTATTAGCGATCGCAGGCTTGAAAGTCCGTGACATTATGGGCTTTTGTGTCATATTGCTTTTTTGGGCATTTGTGCCAATTTCCATTGGCCTAATGTTTTTTTAAACCTCATGGGTGCATAAACATATTGCAGGGGAGGATGAAAAGATGAATAAAATCATTCCGACGAAAGAGAAAGCAATGGCGTTTATCAAAGACGGTTCCACTTTAGTAGTAGGCGGCTTCGGGTTATGCGGTATCCCCGAGCATTTAATCGCCGCTGTGAAAAACAGTGGCGCCTCCAACTTGACGGTTGTCAGCAACAATTGCGGCGTCGACGATTTTGGCCTTGGACAACTGCTTGAAAACAAGCAAATTAGCAAAATGGTCGCCTCTTATGTAGGGGAAAACAAACGGTTTGAACAGCAATTTTTAAACGGCGAACTGGAAGTTGAACTTGTGCCTCAAGGGACGCTTGCTGAGCGGCTTCGGGCAGGTGGTGCTGGTATTCCCGCTTTTTATACAGCAACAGGCGTCGATACACCAGTCGCTGAAGGAAAAGAAGAGAAAACGTTTGACGGCAAGCGATATATTATGGAACGTGGCATTGTTGGCGACGTTGCTTTAGTAAAAGCGTGGAAAGCGGACCCATTTGGCAACCTCATTTACCGGAAGACTTCACGCAACTTCAATCCGCTCGTAGCAGCTGCTGGCAAAGTAACGATTGTCGAGGTAGAGGAACTCGTCGAATTGGGCGAACTTGATCCAGATCAGATCCATACTCCAGGCATCTATGTGCAGCATATCTTTGTCGGTGATTCCTTTGAAAAACGGATTGAGCGCCGCACTGTGGCAACGGTGGAAGGAGGGAACGGACAATGAAAGAAACAAGAAAACGCATTTTGAACAGGGCGGCAAAAGAAGTAAAAGACGGGATGTGCGTTAATTTAGGCATCGGCATGCCGACACTCATCGCCAATATCATTCCAGCCGATGTCCACGTCATGCTCCAGTCGGAAAATGGCTTGCTAGGGATTGGCGCTTATCCGACAGAGGAAGAAGTTGATCCCGACTTAATTAACGCCGGCAAAGAGACAGTGACGGCAAAGGTAGGCGCTTCTTACTTTGACAGTGCCGAATCGTTTGCGATGATTCGCGGCGGTCATATTGACTTGGCGATACTAGGAGGCATGGAAGTCGCTGAAAATGGCGACTTGGCCAATTGGATGATTCCAGGGAAAATGGTGAAAGGAATGGGCGGCGCCATGGATTTGGTACAAGGCGCCAAGAAAACGGTCGTCATTATGGACCACACCAATAAATACGGAGAAACGAAAGTGAAAAAGGCCTGTACATTGCCTCTAACCGGCAAAGGGGTTGTCGATTTGCTAATTACGGAATTAGCCGTCTTCGAATTTAAGGACGGCACAATGACATTGACCGAATTGCAAGAAGGCGTATCGTTAGAAGAAGTACAAGAAAAAACGGAAGCGTCTTTTCAAGTCGCATTAAAGGTGTAGTAAGCAGGCGAAGCCAACAGCTTCGCCATTTTTTCGCCTTATTCTCTCAGTTGACCTGTTTGTTCGTTTTGCCCATAATGGCAGTAAGAGACTGAAGAAAGGAAGAAGCTTACATAGGGCTTCAAAGGTGGCGGTTATGTACGAGAACTTAGAAGAATGCATTCTTGATTTGGAAAAACATGGCCACCTCGTCCGCATTCAAGAAGAGGTGGACCCGTATTTGGAAATGGCGGCGATTCAAAGGCGCCTTTATCGAGAGGGCGGGCCCGCTGTGTTATTTGAACGGGTAAAAGGATCGAAGTACCGTGCTGTAGCCAATTTATTCGGGACAATGGAACGGAGCAAGTTCTTGTTCCGCAAAAATTGGCACAAAGTCGAACAAGTCATCGCATTGCGCGATGATCCGATGAAAGCGGCCAAACGCCCCCTTCAACAGATCGGCAACGGTTTATCCGCTTTAAAAGCGCTGCCAATGCGGAAACCTGGCCTCAATGGCTCACAACTTGAAGAGATTTCTCTTTCGGACATCCCTTTTATCCATTCATGGCCAGAGGATGGCGGCGCATTTGTCACACTTCCGCAAGTGTACAGCGAGGACCCAGATAAGCCAGGGTTGATGAACGCCAATTTAGGAATGTACCGTGTTCAATTGAATGGAAACGACTATGAGCCAAATAAAGAAATTGGGCTCCATTATCAAATCCAGCGGGGCATTGGCGTCCACCAGGCGAAGGCGTCGAAGCGAGGCGAACCGCTAAAAGTCAGCATTTTTATTGGCGGTCCACCGGCGCACACATTGTCAGCAGTGATGCCACTCCCAGAGGGCTTAAGCGAAATGCTGTTTGCTGGATTGCTGGCTGGACGCCGCTTCCGATACGGCTATGTTGATGGCTATGCTGTTAGCCATGATGCTGACTTTGTGATTACAGGGGACATTTATCCAGATGAAACGAAGCCAGAAGGCCCGTTTGGCGACCATTTAGGTTATTATAGTTTGACGCACCCGTTTCCAGTAATGAAAGTTCATAAAGTCTATGCCCGTAAAAACGCCATTTATCCATTTACAGTCGTGGGCCGACCGCCACAAGAGGATACGACATTTGGCGCATTGATCCATGAACTTACTGGAGACGCAGTCACACAGGAATTGCCTGGCGTTAAAGAAGTCCATGCGGTAGACGCAGCCGGTGTCCATCCACTCCTGTTTGCGATTGGCAGCGAGCGATATACACCGTACCAAAAAGTGAAACAGCCGATGGAATTGTTGACGATAGCCAATGCGATTCTCGGCTTTGGCCAGCTTAGTTTAGCCAAGTATTTATTTATCACTGCAGAAGAGGACGAGCCGATTAGCACCCATGATGAAGCTGCTTTCCTCCAATATATTTTGGAACGAATTGATTTGCGCCGCGACATTCATTTTCAAACCAACACGACAATCGATACGCTTGATTATAGTGGAACAGGGTTAAATAGCGGAAGCAAAGTGGTGCTTGCTGCTTACGGTGAAAAGTTGCGTGAGCTATGTACGGCCATCCCTGCGGAACTTGATGAATGTGACAAGATCAAAAAAGTACGCTACGTAATGCCTGGCGTAGTCGCGATTGAAACGACCGCTTTTTCCAATTATGAGCAAGCTGAGCAAGAATTAAACGAGTTAACTGCTGCGATCGCTAAGAAAAGCTCCTTGCCAAGCTGTCCGCTTCTAGTCCTATGTGATGACAGTGAGTTTGTGAGCGCATCGCTTGCCAACTTTTTATGGGTGACGTTTACCCGCAGCAACCCTTCTCATGACACGTATGGCATCAATTCGTTTATTGAGCATAAACACTGGGGATGCGATGCGTTGATCATTGATGCGAGAATAAAAGGGCACCATGCGCCGCCGTTAGTCGAAGATGAAGTAGTTGAAAAGCGTGTCGATCGCTTTTTTCAAGCTGGCGGCCCTCTAGCCCATTCATAGAGACATTAGAAAAAAGGTTGTCGACAAGTCGACAGTTTGAGGCCAGTTGAATTTACTCTCAACTGGTCTTTTTAATGTCCGTTTTTTGTTTCATACATTTGGATTTGAAAAGGTTATTGACATTTATTTCGAATTTAATATAATTGAATTAGAGATAATTAACTGAAAGGGGCCATGCCCGATGAACAGTTTAAAAGGCATCCATCATGTAACAGCGATTACAAGCAGCGCCGAAAAAATTTATGAATTTTTTACGTACGTGTTAGGGATGCGCCTTGTTAAGAAGACAGTGAACCAAGACGATATCCAAACATACCATTTGTTTTTTGCAGATGATAAAGGCAGTGCCGGCACAGACATGACTTTTTTTGATTTTCCAGGCATACCAAAAAGCTCCCCTGGCACAGATGAAATTTATCAAACATCGTTCCGCGTTCCAACCGATGAGGCGCTCTCTTATTGGGAAAGGCGGTTTGACCGTTTAGCCGTTAAACATACAGGCATTAAAACGCTTTTTGGGAAAAAGACGCTGGCATTCGTTGATTTCGACGAGCAACGCTACCAATTGATTTCAGATGAAAACAACCAAGGGATTGAATCTGGCACGCCGTGGCAAAAAGGACCGGTGCCACTTGAATATGCGATTACTGGCTTAGGTCCTATCTTTATTAGAGTTGCCAACTTTGATTTCTTTAAACAAGTATTGGAGCAGGCGCTTTTCTTTAAAGAAATCGCTGCAGAAGGTTCGCTGCATTTGTTTGAAGTCGGAACAGGAGGGAATGGGGCGCAAGTCATCGTGGAACATAATAACGTTCTTCCCCGGGCCCGCCAAGGCTATGGTGCTGTCCACCATGTCGCTTTTCGTGTCGAAGACCGAGTTGTGCTTAATCAGTGGACGGAACATATGGAGAGGCTTGGCTTCCATACTTCTGGTTATGTAGACCGTCATTTCTTTGAGTCCCTTTATGCACGGGTCTCACCGCAAATTTTATTTGAATTTGCAACGGACGGACCTGGTTTTATGGGCGACGAACCGTATGAAACGCTAGGCGAAAAGTTATCTTTGCCGCCATTTCTTGAAGCGAAGCGTGAGTACATCGAGAGTGTCGTTCGACCGATTGACACAGTTAGAAGCAACAAAACGTTTAAAAAATAAGAAAACAAACAAGGGGACGGCTCAAAGGGAGAGGCGTTCCTTGTTTGTTTTACGGTGCTCATTGCGTGAACGATTTGATTTTACTATTATGGAGTAAGAACGGCTGACTATACTGCTTTTGGAAGAATGTGTTTCTGAAAAAGCTTAAAGGAGACTGGCAATGACAGAATTGAAACAAACCCCTCACATTAATGCAAAAGGAGAGATCGCGGAAACGGTCCTTCTTCCTGGAGACCCGCTCCGGGCCAAATTTATCGCTGAACGTTTTTTGACAGATGTTGTCCAATTTAATAGCGTCCGCAATATGTTTGGATTTACCGGCACTTACAATGGCAAGCGTATTTCTGTCATGGGAACGGGAATGGGAATGCCGAGCATGGGGATTTACTCGTATGAGCTCATTCATGTGTTCGGTGTTAAAAATTTAATCCGGATTGGGTCATGCGGTGCCCTTCAAGATGATTTGAACTTGTATGACGTTATTCTAGGAATGGGCGCATCAACCAATTCCAACTATGTAAGCCAATATCACTTGCCAGGTACATTCGCGCCGATTGCTTCTTATTCGTTGCTCGAAAAAGCGAAAAAAGCGGCAGACGAAAAAGGCGTGCCTGTCCATGTCGGCAACATCCTTTCCAGCGACACATTTTATAATGCTGATAAAGACGCAGCAGGAAAATGGCGTGATATGGGAATTTTAGGCATCGAAATGGAAGCGGCGGCCTTGTATATGAATGCTGCCCAAGCCGGCGTTAATGCGCTTTGCATTTTGACGGTAAGCGACCACATATTTAAAGAGGAAGAAACAACAGCTGAAGAGCGGGAAACCTCGTTCACGAACATGATGGAAATCGCCCTAGAATTAGCCTAGTTGTACAAAGCCCGAGAATACAAACAAATCTCGGGCTGCTTTATGTGTTTAAAAAGCACTTATAGGAGTGTGCTGTCTACAAGACGGTTGCGAAATGTTCGTTTGTCTGTTATAATTCGTAATCATTACGATTTGTAATTAGGAGGCAACAAATGAACGTACCTGTGACTGTGTTAAGCGGTTTTTTAGGAGCCGGGAAAACATCCGTGTTGAACCATGTGCTGAATAACAGAAAACAGCAGCAGCGGATTGCCGTGATAGTCAATGATATGAGTGAAGTCAACATTGATGCTGATTTAGTAGAGCGAGGGGGATTTTCGCGGTCAGAGGAAAAACTGGTAGAGCTGTCTAATGGTTGCATTTGTTGCACATTGCGAGAGGACTTGCTCGTTGAAGTCAGGCGTTTAATAGAAAACGGGGACATCGATTATCTATTAATCGAATCAACAGGCATCTCAGAGCCTGTTCCAGTTGCACAAACATTTACGTATGAAGATGAAGGGACAGGCATCGATTTAAAAACATTATGTACGCTTGATACGATGGTGACGGTTGTCGATGCATACCGCTTCTGGAAAGATTTTGATTCAGGCGAGACGTTGCTAGACCGCAATCAAGGCACAGACGAAACAGATGAACGCACAATCGTAGAGCTGCTCGTCGATCAAATCGAATTTTGTGATGTGCTGATCGTGAACAAGGTTGACTTGCTCGAGGAAGAAGAAGTGAATAAACTTGTTTCTTTTTTAAAACATTTGCAGCCCCATGCAAAAATCATTAAAACGGTAAATGGGGAAGTAGATCCGAACGAAATTATGAACACAGGATTGTTTAATGAGGAGCAAGCGATGGCCCATGAAACATGGGAGAAGGAATTGGAAAATGAACATGTTCCAGAAACCGATGAATATGGCATCTCTTCTTTTGTATTTAGAGATAGAAAGCCATTTCATCCGCTGCGCTTTAAACAGTGGTGCGACCATTACCCTGACGAAGTGACACGGGCAAAGGGGACTGTTTGGGTAGCAAGCCGTAAAGAACTGGCACTCCAGCTGTCGCAAGCTGGCCCGCAAGCTGTCTTGCAACCCCTTGCGTATTGGATTGACAGTTTGCCTGCGGCTGAAAAAGTCTATATGAAGCAAAACCATCCGGATATCGCTAGCAAATGGGATGACCGTTTTGGTGACCGTATCAACGAAATCGTATTTATTGGCATCGACATGGACGAAGCACAAATTCGAAAAGAACTGCAAGAATGCCTGTTGACCGATGAGGAGCTTTCGCAAGATTGGAGCCAGTTTGTCGATCCGTTTCCGTGGGTGGTTTCACGTGCTAATTAAATCGTAATAATAATGATTTTCAATTTAAGGAGGCCAGAAAAATGGCGAAAAAAGCAAAAGTACAAAAGGAATTAAAACGGCAAGAACTTGTTGCTCAGTATGCTGAAAAGCGGAGAGAACTTAAAGAAAAGGGCGACTATCTTGCACTTGCAAAGCTTCCGCGGGATTCTTCCCCAAGCAGATTAACAAGAAGATGCCGGAAGACCGGCCGTCCACGCGGCGTTTTGCGCGACTTTGAATTGTCTCGGATTGCTTTTCGGGAGCTAGCCCATAAAGGGCAAATTCCTGGTGTCAAAAAAGCAAGCTGGTAAAGAAGGGCATTTGCTCTCCTACATTATGTAACCCCCAGGTCAGGTTACGCCTGCTGTATGTATGGCAGGCGTGAGCTGTTTTTTTGTTACACGTGGAACATCGATTGACATAACCGTTTCCTGGTGGTATGTTGAAGAGGTATTAACCTTCATAGAGGAGGACATTTTTATGTATCTGGTGGTTCTTAACTAATCCGTAATTGGATAGCTGGAAAGCGCAAAAAACGCAGCAGTTGAGCGTTTCTTTAGCTTGCGCGTTTTCAGAACAGTTAAGAACACGTGATCATAGCTAAAAGGATAAATTTGCTATGGCGTAGTGTCATGGTTTTTTTGCGTTGTCAAAAAAACAATGGCTACTTGCCATCTGTTTACCTTGCTGTCATGAGCGATTGTTCATGGCGGCTTTTTTGTTGTTATGGAGAGTAGCTAAATGATCAAACTTCAAAAGGAGGAAATTACATGAACGAACAGACGCTTGACGCACTTGGTTTTTATGAACTGCTTGCTGATATCGCTGCTTATGCGCGAACAGAAACAGGCAAACAAGCAATTTTAAACATGCGCCCCCTTTATGAGCGGAACCGATTGGACCAGCAGTTGAACGAAACAAGAGAAGCAATGGCCATTGTAGCGAGGAGCAGCAGTGTGCCGATTCATTCAGCCAATGAACTAGAAAGTTATTTGCAACAAGCCCATAAAGGGCTCTATATTCGTGCCGATCAGCTTACGCATGTCATTTCTTTTCTAGACCATTGCCGAAAATTAAAACGGTTTATGAAAGACAAACAAACGATTGCCCCGATTGTGAGCGCTTATGCGTTTTCAATTGGCGATCTTCAAGCGTTGGAAGATCGCCTAAGCGCGTGCATACGCCTTGGCCAAGTGGATGATCATGCTTCAAGTGATTTGGCTTACGTCCGCCGGCAACTGCAAATCATTCAAACAAAACTAAAAGACAAAGCCCAACAGCTTGTCAACAATAAGCGTTACGCTCCTTACTTGCAGGATAAAACGATTGTGGACAGAGGGGGGCAACTTGCTCTAGCTGTAAAAAAAGAGTTTCGCACAAAAGTGGAGGGCACGGTGGTTGACCAATCAGCTTCCGGGGCAACACTCTTTATTGAGCCAACTGCTTTAGGCGAAATGCAAGAGGAACGGGCACTGCTGCAAATCGCTGAAGAGGCGGAAGTAGAACGAATTTTATATGAGCTGACTGAAATGGTGCTCAACCATGAAACGGAGATTCACATCGCTATCGAAACGATGCACCACTATGATGTCCTATTTGCCAAAGCGAAGTATAGCGCTTCGATTGACGCTACCGTTCCCACATTGAATGAAGAATACAGGATTGACTTACGTAATGCTCGCCATCCAAAACTTGGTGACAAAGCTGTCCCTCTCTCTATAAAAGTGGATGAGCACGAACGGGCCCTTGTCATTACAGGCCCGAACACAGGCGGGAAGACGGTGACGCTTAAAACGGTTGGCTTGCTGACGTTAATGGCGCAAAGTGGGTTGCCGATTCCTGCTGAGCCAGAGAGTTCGATTGCGATTTTTCGGCAAGTGTTTGTTGACATTGGCGATGGGCAAAGCATAGCAGACAACTTGAGCACATTCAGTTCAAGAATGGTCAACATTATTGCTATTTTGCGCCAGGCGAATGACCAGTCGTTGATCCTCATTGATGAACTAGGTTCAGGCACAGACCCAGGCGAGGGGATGGCGCTGGCAACGGTCATTTTAGAACAGCTCTTTCAAAAAGGAGCAACGTTGATGGCAACGACCCATTACAGCGAAATTAAACAATTTGCTACGAGGACGCCTGGATTCGTAAATGCAGCGATGGAATTTGACATGGCCACACTTGCGCCGACATACCGCTTAATTATTGGGGAAAGCGGAAAAAGCCAGGCATTTGATATTGCGATCAAACTAGGTTTGCATCCGAAAATGGTGGAACGGGCCCATATGCTCACTTACGAAACGGAACGTTCATACTCAGCAGCATTTAGTGACGAACAATTAAAACAAGCAGCTTATCAGAAACAAATAGTGGCCAATAAATATGCTCGGACGAGAAAGAAAACGCCGCAAAAAGCAGGCCAAGAAAAGCTTGCCTCCTTTCGACAAGGAGACGCGGTGACAGTGATTGCGACAGGTGAACATGCAATTGTCTATAAAGGGCCTGATAAAAATGGAAATTACGTTGTGCAGGTAAAGGGGGAAAAACAGGAGCTGAACCATAAACGGCTGAAGCTAGCGATTCCGGCAACTGAGCTGTATCCGCCTGATTATGATTTTGATATTCTGTTTAAAAGCAAAGAATACCGGGAAACGAAAAAACAAATAACGAAAAAACATGTAGACGGTTTGACGCTGGAAGAGGAAGACTAAGGAAGTCATTGCCCCCTCTGCTCCGCGTTTACACGAACAGCAGCAGTGTGTCATACTAAAAGTAAGGCTTATTTTTGAGAAGTCCTAGAAAGGGAGGTTTGGATGGCCAACATAAAAATTGTCACTGACTCTACTTGCGATATAGATAAACAAGAAATGGAACGGCTTGGCATCACCGTTGTCCCTCTTTCCATTGAAATTGGCGGAAAAACGTATCTCGACGGTGTCGATATAACCAAAAAGGAATTTGCGACACTCCTTACCGCTGGCGGTGCCTTGCCGAAAAGCTCACAGCCGCCAGTCGGCGTATTTATGGATGTGTATCAGCGTCTACTTGAGGAAGGAGAAGAGGTACAAGTCCTTTCTCTTCATATGACCGAGGCGTTGAGCGGTACCGTACAATCTGCACAAATGGCTGCAGCAGAAATGGACGGACGCGTTACAGTGGTAGACTCCCATTTCATCTCCACTGCCCTTTCCTTTCAAGTGAAAGAAGCAGCGGAAATGGCGGCTGCCGGGGAAACATTGGAACGCATTTTAGCGGAAATTGAACAAATTCGTGCAAAGACGTCATTATATATAGCCGTCGATACGCTTGAATACTTGGCAAAGGGCGGCCGGATTGGCAAAGGCAAAGCATTGCTAGGTTCGTTGCTAAAAATAAAGCCAATTGCCGCTCTGAAAGAAGGCACGTACACACCTGTTGCGACCAAACGGACTTACAAGCAAGTAGTGGAGTTTTTTACAGAAAAATTCCATCTAGAGACGGCTGGCAAAAAAATTGGCGCTGTCGGCATTGCCCATATTGAAGCCGAGCAGCTTGGCAAAAAAATCGTTGATAGCCTGAAAAAGGTACGCGCCGACCTGTCTGTGTCCATTCTCGAGACCTCTCCGATTATTAGCACGCATACAGGTCCAGGGGCCATTGCGTTAATGTACTATACACGTTAGCCGCAAAAAAAGCTTATGCGAACGCATAGGCTTTTTTAGCGGCTGTTTTCACTATAAAGGGGATATTCTTTAATAATGCCCTGTTGTACATATGAAATGAGTTTCCGTGCTTCTGTTTCTACCCGTTTTCTCCCAAAAGGAGAGAGGTGCCAGTTTTCAGCAGTTGTGGTTTTGTCGTCGACTGGACAAAGAGAGTATTCGATCCAGCTTGGCATGTATGTCCGCATCATCAAATAGACTCGTGGCATATGGTAAGACGCGGTAACAAGGAGCAGCCGCTTGATTCGGTGCAAGTCAATAGCCCGGTCGAGCACAAGCAAGGAGGCAAGCACATTTTCTTTCGTGTGGAGCGAGCGGTCTTCCACAAGAATATCTTTGGCAGCAATGCCAAGTGACAATGCTTTTGTTTTCATCAGTATGGCTTCTGGCGTTTTGGTCTCGTCCCAAGAGACGCCGCCAGAAAACAATAGTTTCCTTGCCCGGCCCTGTTTATAAAGCTCAACGGCTTTAGGCACACGATACTCGACCGCTCTGCTGCTGCCAGGGACGAAAATGCAGTCACCGCTTTTGCCGTCATCTTTTTTGTAATCGTAAAGGAGCTTCGTTAACTGCTCGTCAGTAAGGGTAGCCGGATCGAGTTGCGAGATTTTCATCATCCACCTCCAATAGATGAAGCCATGCAACTTGTTTTCTTTGTATCTATCTTTTATTATCCGTGGCAATGCCTGCTTTTTCAACTAAATGCGAATAGGCTATTCCCATCGAGATACATTCAGCGATGTTTTTACAAACAATCGGCTAAGTCGACCTAATATAGAAATATGCGAACGAGCTCGTTGGTGATTACGCGTTTCGATAAGGCAGTTTGTGGAGTTTGGCGCGCACAATGGGGTTCTTATTGATAACCGCAAGTCCGCCTTGCAACTTTGATTCTATGTTTGTCTTTTCAAAGTATGCATAAAAAACCTCCAACCTAAGTTGGAGGCTAAAGGGGGAGTTGGGGGAATACAGCTTTAGTATTCCCCAATTGCTCTGTTTTATGCATCTTTTTCTATTTTTTTCTTGATAAATTTTTTGCGACCTACAAAAAACGTTGACGAAATCGGCAAATGAGGATATAGTTAAACCAACTACTTTGCATTGCAAAGTAGTTGGTTTAACCCTTACTATCTTGCATAACAAAGTAGAGGGGGAAGGAGTAGAAAATGGCAATAAGAAGCCAGCTGCTTAAAGGAGTATTGCCAGCATGCATACTAGCAGTGATTGACAGGCAGCCCGTTTACGGTTACGAACTCGCGCAAAAACTTGAGGAAAGCGGCTTGCCAGAAATTAGCGACGGTACGATCTATCCGATCCTTTTGCGTCTACAAAAACAGAAGCTGGTTTACAGCGAAATGAGGCCATCTGAAAGTGGCGGCCCGAAACGCAAATATTATTTTTTGACAGACGAAGGAAAAAACGAATTAATGCAAATGCAGACGGAGTGGGGAGCACTAGCTAACCCCGTGTCATCCATGTTAAAGGGGGACCAACCAAATGGTTAAAAACAATCGAAAGGAAATAAAGGCGTTAATTGAAGAAAACAACCGCTTGCGCCAGCAACTCACACCAGACAACTTAAAATTGTACGAAGATATGATGCTTTATATTCGCACAGACTTGCGGCTTGCAGAGTATGAAAGTGAACAGATTTTGATGGAAATGTTGCATCATATTGTAGACAGCCAAAAGGATGGAAAAACGGCGAAGGATGTATTTGGAGGCAACCCGAAGGACTACGCAGAAGAATTAATTGCAGAACTGCCGCGAGAAAAGAAACGGAATGTCGCCCAATTTATCATTGCCCAATTCGTTGTCCTGATCGGCATTGTTAGTTTGGTAGAAGGGCTTGGCAAGTTGGTTTTGCCTTTATTCGGGCTGAAAGCGCCTGCCGTCGTAGCGGGAAGTTTGATGGTTACGTTAATGATGATCGCTGTTTTCGCGAGCATCGCCATTTATTGGATTTTTAAACAAATAAGGAGAAATCTCTTTACCGAACCGGCAAACTCAAAATGGCAATATGCACAAGCAGGATTGATCGGTGCTGTTGCTTTTATGGCCATGGTCGGCATTGCATTTCTATTGCCAGATTGGGGCATTCCTCTTGCTTTTGCCTGGTGGACATATGTACTAATCGGCGTGTTTTTGCTCATTATTGGAAAACGTCTGCAAGCTGCTTAAAAAACCGGCTGAACAGGCTTCTCCGTTTAAAGAAGCTCGTGGATGCTAAATTTGGAAATGGAGGAGGTATTCAATATGTCTACAGAGGTGTTTACGATCATAGCGATCTTTTCTATTGTGATATGGATAGTGGTGTCCCAAGAGGCTGTAAAGCCCTCAAAAAAAATAAATTGGCAAAAAATGATAACATTACTATCGGCTAGCTCCTTATCCACAATCATTCTAGCGATTTCGCTTTTTCAACAGCTTCCATTGTAAATCGTTAACCATTGCAGATGTACAAAAAGGGAGCTTCCTCAAGCTTTGGGCTATATAGCTTTTGGGGAAGCTCTCTTTTTTATCGTTAGAATGATCTCTTATTCTTCGATTACTCTTTTGCTCATTTTGAAAAGCGGACTGCTCTCTTTAAAAGCCTTTATGTAAAGTCTGTTAACGTCTTATTCCAAGAGTTCAATAAAGTCTAAGAACGAATAAACGCCAGAGGCTTTGACCGCACTTTTAAGAGGTATCATGCTCAATATTACGTGGGGGATTGTCCCAATCAATGATGATTACGCTTCATTTTCAATTTCACTGGCTTTAATCGACCAAATAACTTGATTACTACTTCCAGCTGCAACGTTACCCGGGTCTTTTCTAAAATAGTACTCATCGGCGTCATAAACAAATGTAACAAATTGACCTGACATTTCTTCACCGGGAGCAATTACTCCTGACATTTTTTCTATACTATCAAAATGCTCCGATGCATCTGAGAAACCACTACCATCAAGATAATCTGTTACTTCAAGTGAATGCAATAAATCTTCAACTTTCTGTTCTTCTTCACTTGTGTTTTTAACAGTCAAATCTAATAGGATGAATCTATCTAATTCTGAGGATGCGCCATCAATAGTATCTTCTAGCTTCGCTGATACTAACGTAACCTCATATGTTCC
Source organism: Shouchella clausii (assembly GCF_001598215.1). Classification (GTDB taxonomy): domain Bacteria; phylum Bacillota; class Bacilli; order Bacillales; family Bacillaceae_D; genus Shouchella; species Shouchella tritolerans. The sequence goes on from NZ_BCXJ01000001.1 coordinate 115,487, forward strand.
TAATGTCGTATCAAATGTTCCTGTACCACCAATTCCTAAATCTAGTTGATCATCGGACTCAACATCGACTCCTACATCCGAAGATTCCTCATCCTCTGTTGTTTCAGATTTCTCGTCTATACCATCATCTTTTTGACTATCACCCTCCAAAGTAGATTTCTTTTGCTCATTATTTTTGTCGAGATCTTGAGTATCATCCCCACAAGCAGCTAAACAAACCATCATTACAAACGTCAACGTAATAAGTGTGATCGTTTTCTTCATATATTTTCACCTCTATCATTTTGTTAATAAGAAAAATTAACTTTTTTTCTAAAAAAACTCACTGTAGACCATAGTCTTACAGTTGTAGTAGTTTCTGTTGTTACGTAGTTGGAATTTCTCTTAAATCATTACCAGTGTCATTATCAATTTTCTTTGATGGTGTTATCGACTACTTCATTTCCTGTGTATTTTCTCCAGCAACTAATACATATATTATCAATCACTGCACCACCCCTGCTTTTAAAGTTTAGCGCGTATTTCCGCATTTTTGCTTTATTGACTTTTTGGCATACCATAGTCCAGTAGGAGAGCAGAAGCATATGAGCGTGTCCTGTAGCTTGTCACCTTCTATGATTTTCCACATAACTAGCATAAAAGAAGACACTGCGATATTCAACTGTCGTTATTTTGTTTAATATAAAAGAGGGAGAAAAAAAGGACCGGCAGCCCCTATGGCTGTCGATCCTGATTGTATAGTTTTTAAGGGTTTACTCAAAATAAGCCACAAGTTTTGAAAGCGTCATGTCAAGCAATTCTTTGTACTTGATATCGTAAACATCGTTATCATGCTCAATGAATTTTTATTTGACAGTCCGCTCTCCTGACTGGTCAAAAACATGAAATGAAATTGCACGTCCCCCTTCTTCTTTGAAACTGCAATCACTTCAAATAAATCTGCAAAGAGACATTTTGATTCCCGTAAGACCATACGCTGTTCTCGATTTTAAAATGATCGGCAAACGATTCAATCCACACTTGTTTGGCGTGTAGCAACGCTGTTAATTGAGCGGAGTTAAGCGTTACTTCCTCTACTTGTTCGTTCTTTTGGAAAACAAATACGACTTTTACAAAGTCTCCTTGATTCGTGGCAACACTCATTTTGCTTCCTCCTTTTGTTTATTCATTACTTTCCCATACGGATAATAAGAAAAAATGTTTCACGTTTTGAGCCTGACAATTGGCGTTTTTTCAATGGACGTTAAAGACGGATGGCTCAGAAAGAAAGAAGGAAATGGAACGTTTCACAGCGGTAAAGGAGGAAAGAATTAGAGAAGAAGAGGATCTACACAATAAAAAGTTGGGGATTCTGGCATCAGCTAGCGTACGGTATTAAAACACCGTTTACATGTGGATAGCGATTTAACGGGCGTTGTCGTTATCGTTGGCGCCTTGCAGGCCCTTTTTTAATAGATCATAAACGGCGCCTGAAAACGTCCTGATCTTATGTTGTTTTCGGTAGTCTTCAACACGTTGGACAAGCTCTTTTGGAAATTTGATAAGTTTTGGGACACGGTTCATGACAATAACCTCTTTAAATTTGGGATACTACTAAATTCACCATGATTGATGTCCTTCTGCTAAAGAAAGTTTATAGCAGGTAGGCGGTGAATCAATCAAGGGAATGATCGATTTTTAAGTGAATCATACTCCTGAAAGAAATTCGTGTCAACACCCTGTTTGCAACCTTTTATTTCGCGTTCATTTGAAGGCACTCCTTTTTGCTTTTTGGCATAAGCGAGCAAAAGCAATCTGAAAGTTTTTTAGAGAACTCAGCGCACATTTAACGCCAAAACATTGAAAAAAGTGTTATGATGGGTGTCGGATTACTTAGAAGAGCGAAATAGTATGCTTACTTATATGAAATAGGTTTTTTTTTTGAAACGATTCAACTGGAATCGATTCTATTTGTGTAGGGAGATTGAAAGATGCGGACCATTTATTTGATTTTAGCGCTCATTTTAGCGTCTCTTAATATGCGGCCTGCGATTACGTCCGTTGCTCCGTTGCTAGATACCATTCAGCAACAACTAGGAATGAGTGGGCTGGCGTCAAGCTTGTTGACGACATTACCTGTGCTGTGCATGGGTATCTTTGCACCCTTTGCGGCGAAGATTAGTCAAAAGATCGGCTTGGAAAAAGCCATTTTTCTTTCTTTGTTGCTTTTAACTGCGGCCACCGCCGTGCGGGGGATCACAGGTTCAGTCATCGTCTTGGTTGGAACAGCTTTTTTGGCAGGAGTCGGCATCGGCATTGCCGGTCCGCTCTTGTCTGGTTTTATTAAACAGTATTTCCCAACGCGGCCAGGGCTTGTCAGTATCTACTCCGTCTCGATGGCAGCAGGAGCGGGAATAGCCGCTGGGTTGTCTGTGCCAATCTACAACAGTGCGAGCCACAATTGGGGTGTCGCTCTTGCTAGTTGGGCCATTCTTGGCATTGCGGCTTTAACGTTCTGGATCAAATTGGCGTTGCAAAAACGCACAGAAGTAACGGCAGCGAAAGCGAGATTGCCATTAAAAAACAAACGGGCCATTTTAGTGACATTGTTTTTCGCGTTAATGTCCAGTATGTTTTATTCAGTGACAGCTTGGATTGCACCAATTGTCCAAGATATGGGTTATAGCAAATCGACTGCTGCGGCGATGCTTACCGTGTTTACATTGATTCAAATTCCGACTTCGATGGTGTTGCCGACATTCGTTGCGAAATTTGGCCGTTTGACAACGGTGCTGGTTGGCTGCAGCATGCTCGAATTAGCTGGGATCGGCATTTTGCTCGCTGGGTTTCACCCCCTTCCTGCTGCCATTTTACTTGGCATTGGCGCCGGTGGGCTGTTCCCTCTCGCTTTAATGCTGCCGATTGTTGAAACCAATAGCCCCCAAGAAGCGAGTGCATGGTCCGCCATGAATCAAGGAGGCGGCTACATTCTTGCTGCGATCGGCCCCCTTGCGGTTGGCGCGATTTCCGATACGTTTGGCAGCTTTTACCCTGCCTTGCTTGCGATGGCGGTTGTTGTAGTGGCGATGGCAGCTGTACAGCTGCTATTAAAAAAGCATGGCCGGGCGATTGAATAAGGGTGCCTGTCTCTTGCAATTAAAAAGACGAGAGCAGCGCAAGAAAACCGTACTAGAGGATTGATCAAATTTTCCACAGTGCTTATTTCTTTCTTTGGCAAGGCGTCCAGATGTAGGCGCCTTGCTTTTTCATTCCCTTCTGGTATCGTTGAAATTGAGGAAAAGCATTCCCAGTTCTCACTTTCTTCACATTTATTCGCTATACTGGCGAAAAAGGAGGCGAAAACTCGTGAACCGGAAGGCAGTTATGCTAGTGGCCTCGTTCTGTTTTTTGTTTGCCGGATGCGATCAGAAGTCGCTTCCGTTGCCTGAGGGAAATGAACCATACGCGGTTGTCACCCATTTAAAAGAACCTGCTCTTGCTTTTCTAGAGAGTGGTCATAAACGCCCAGTAAGAACCGAGAAAATAGACGAGCCTTGGAGTAAAATTGTCAGTATCCATTCCGGACGCATGGTCGCTTTAGCGCAAACAGGGACAAAGCTTTTGGCCATTGACACCATCAGCGGAACCGTTGACGAACTTGCCCAGTTTGATGAAGCCGTGACCGCAATGACAGCGCTTCCTGGCCGTGACGCCGTAGCGGTAGCCGATACGGACAACAGTGAAGTCAAGTTGGTTAGTGTGGAACATGGCGATGTAATGGGGGCGTTTTCACTAGAGGGCTCCCCATCAGAGCTTTTGGCAGATGAAAGTGGACTGCTTTTTGTCCTATGTGCTGACAAAAGTGATGTTGCTGTATTTGATTTGGAGAAAATGGAACAAGTCATTTCTTTTCCAGTTAGCGAACGTCCAGCAGGGCTTTTTTTTGATGGCGAATTGCTATGGACTGGTGGGCACGGCCCGACAGGCAACTTAAATAGCGCGATTCGCGGTTATGAAGTGGCATCAGGCGAGATGAAGGCTGAGATTGAAGTTGGGTTGATGCCGATCGCAATGACAGGCAGTCGCAAGGAAAACGATTTTTATGTGGTCTCTCATGGCGACCATCACGTCTATAAAGTAAACCGTGCCACGCAAACGGTCGTTGCCAAAGCAGAAGTCGGGCAAAATCCTAATTATATTTATTTGTTTGGAAAAGAGTTGCTCGTAAGCAATTTTGACAGCGACACATTGTCCATATTGCAGAAGGACCCTTTTGAGTTGACAGATGAGGTGTCTGTCGGGGCAGGGCCCTATGCGATTTCCATTGCCCCAGGGAGGGAAGAAGATGGGAGCTAAAACAGTGCTAGTCGTTGACGATGAGCCTGAGCTGCTTGAGCTTGTAGTTACCTATTTACGTAAAGAATCTTACCAGGCGCTGACAGCTGATAATGGCGCCGAGGCTCTTAAGCGGATTGAACAGGAAGCGATCGACTTAGTTATTCTTGATGTCATGATGGAAGGGATGGATGGCTTTCACGTTTGTGAGCGTATTCGGCAAAGGCATTCACTCCCTGTGATTATGCTGACAGCACGAGGCAATGAAGCTGATAAAGTCCGTGGCCTTAAAACCGGTGCCGATGACTACATGGTCAAACCATTTAGCCCAAAGGAATTAATGGCCCGTGTAGAGGCAGCGTTGCGCCGTGCGAATATGGATAAAAGGCGTGGCAGACGTCTTGTTTTTGAAGAACTTGAACTTGATAAAGACGGCCGGTCTGTAACCGTTGCTGGAACGCTTATTAGCCTGACAAGGCGGGAATACGAATTGTTGCTGTTTTTAGCTGAAAACGCGGGCCGCGCTTTTTCGCGGGAGCATTTATTTGAGCGAGTATGGACAGATACAGCTGCTAGTTCGTTGCGGACGGTCGACACGCATATTAAAACGTTGCGCTTAAAGCTTAATGGGGCGGGCCGTTTTATCGAAACCGTTTGGGGTGTCGGTTATAAATTTGGAGGAAGCGAATGAAGCCCTTGTCCATTGGTACAAAAATTTGGCTAGCCATTGGCACTGCCGCGTTGGCCTTTGTCGTCTCTGGTAGTTTTTTAATCGCGTTTTTGTATGAAAAGCTTTATGTAGACGAACAACTTGGACAGTTTATGGAAGAGGGCAGCGCCATTGTGTCCTTTTATGAAAAGGAAGGTTTGTCGGAAGAGCTATATGAACGAGTGGAGTGGGCGAATGAAAGAAGCCGGGCTCAATTTTTACTGACAGATGATCCAATGGAATTGGCGAGCGGCGTCCCTTTTGCAGCCGATGAAGATGCACAGTTGATCACATTTGAGGAACGGCAAAGTCTGCTGGACGGCGAGACAGTTGTGATTCGTCGCGAACATCCTCGTTTTCAACAAGAGTTGCTAGGGATTGCCCTTCCGTTAATCAGTGAAAATAAATTAGAAGGCGCGATTTTTATTTCAATGCCATTAGCTGTTGTTTATGAGGCGTTTGTTGATATCCAGTGGGCGCTTTATGCAGCAGTGTTGTTTGCTGCTTTCTTTGTCATCGTTTCAGGCAAGCGCATGACGAAACATATTGTAGAGCCGCTAAGGGAAATGAAAGCAAGCGCCAAAGAAATGGAAAATGGCCATTTTTCAAAGCGTGTTGCTATTGGAAAAAGCCATGATGAGCTTGCGGAACTGGCTCATTCTTTTAATGAGCTTGCCAAATCATTAGAGCAAGTAGATCGAGAACGGAATGCGTTTCTGGCCAATGTTGCCCACGAGCTGAGAACGCCTTTAAGCTATATGATCGGCTATGCAGAGGGCATTCAGGAAGGTGTCATTGAAAGAAATAAAGGAATGGCCGTTATTGAAAAAGAGGCGAAGCGATTAGATCGCCTTGTCAATGACCTGCTTGATTTGGCTCAGCTAGAAGGCAACGATTACCGTCTAGACAAAGAGGCATTCCCATTTGCAGAGCTTGCTCGTGAAGCGGTAGCTACATTCGCTTGGCAAGCTGAACAAAAACACATCAAACTGGAACTTGAGTTGGATGAGGACAGCATTATTGATGCCGATTGGGACCGAATGCAGCAAGTGTTAACGAACTTGCTCGCAAATGCAATTGCTTATTCTCCGCCTTTTACAACGGTTACAGTACGGATCATTTCAAGCAACGGCTGGGCAGAATTGGTTGTTGAAGATGAAGGAGCTGGCATCCCTGAAGCAGACCTGTCGTCTGTACAAAAGCGTTTTTATCGGGTCAAGAAAGGCAGGAGCAGGCAGGACGGCGGTACGGGCCTGGGACTTGCAATCGTGCAAGAGATTGTCGCCAAACATGGCGGCGACTTTCAGCTAGTGTCACAAGAAGGGAAAGGCACAACAGCGACTGTACGCGTTAAAGAAGTCGATGTTGGCGCTTTTAAGGAAGGAGAACAAACATGAAGCAACGATGGTTAACAGCAACAGTACTTGGTATTGTCGCATTAAGCGGTTGTTCTGAGAAAGAGGAAACGCCTTCACTGTCGGCAGAAGCAATCGAGGTTGCTTTTGAAATGGCAGAAGAACAGCCTGGACTTGAAAACATTGTCCTTGAGGCGAAAGTCACTCAAGGAGACGAGCCTGTCGATGATGCAGAGGAAGTCGTCTTTGAAGTGTGGCCTTATGACGATAGGGAGGAATCGGACTTCCATGAAGCAAGCCATGCTGAATCAGGTTTATACCAAACGCCATTAGCGCTAGAGGAAGCGGGAATTTATATGGTACAAGTCCATGTGACTGCTCGAGGCATGCACGTCATGCCTACTCAGCCTTTATTTGCTGGAGAAATAAGCGAAAGCGAGATCGAACAGTTTGAGGAAGGAAATTAGGTCCCAATTAAATGCTCCCCCTGGAGTGGAGGGCAGTCCTTTTATGTTTATACATATAAATCACAAAGGGCGAATTCTGTGAGGGGGAGAAGTGGAGATGACAACGTTTTACTCGGCTTGTGAACAAGTAGGGGTGATTCTCGGGCAGAAGCCAACACATCAAACTGGCGTCTGCTCGGTCGATATTCCAAGAAGCTTACATGCAACCATTCAAGGGAGGCCAACAAAAGCCAGCCTCCATATTGGCGTCACGTTTGAAGCATTGGACCAAAATGGCACGGCATTGAATTTAGCAGAAATGGTGCTGTTGCAGGAAGAAGTGCCCGTTGTCGTCCGTGGGCTGGCAGAGCAAGGCGTCATTATTAGCGCGATCCACAACCATTGGCTTTTTACTGACCCTGTCCTAATGTATGTACACGCCCAGTCAGTGGAAGAACCGGCTTCTTTTTCACAAAAGATGAGCAACGTGCTTCGTCATATTGCGATTTAACAGCCAAGCGCCTTTAGCTTTCGAAAAATTGGTTGCACGCTTGTGCGGCGTCAATGTCCTTTTGTGTTAGTTTCCCTTCATCGACTGTTGTCCACTTTATCGAAACAGCCGTATGGTCAATCGTGATGACAGGATGGTGCTGGGCGCCTTCTGCATAAGCGGCAACGTTCTGCACAAAATCAATTCCTTTTAAGAAATGGTCAAATGTAAAAGTGCGCCAAAGCGTTTCCTCTTCAACCGTCCAGCCAGGTAGCGCTTTGGCTGTTTTTTTAATTTGGCTCATTGACATCCTCCTCCTCCCCTTTATATACCTAACTATTGTTGCTTGTTAAACGTTAAATTTAGGCAGTGTATTCCTTTGCCTTATAAGAAAAACTGGGCAATGAACACGAGAAGGATTGTAGCGGGTACGAGCGTACGCATAAGAAAAAGCCAAAAAGGGGCAACACGGCCAACAGGCCCCGATGCTATCTGAAATTGATGAAACAATAGGTCGCGTTTGATTTTATAGCCAACGAATAAAGCGATAAGCAAACAACCGACGGGAAGCATGATATTGGATACAAGCAAGTCGGTTAAATCAAACACCGTTTTCTCTTCCCAAGCAAACCCGCTTAAAAGTCCTGCCGATAATGCAGAAGGAATGGCTGCAATAATGACGACAACACCGCTTCCAATGGCAACATGGCGACGGTTCCAGCCTTTGTTTTGGGTAAATGCAGAAATGATAATTTCCAACAAACTTAAAGACGAGGTAATGGTCGCAAAGAAAAACAGCAATAGAAACAAGGTTAAAAATAGAGCACCGAAAGGCATTTGTGCAAAAATGGCAGGCAGTGCGATAAACAACAGGCCTGGCCCAGAGGCTGGCTCAATGCCATAGGCAAAGACAATTGGAAAAATCGCAAGCCCAGCCAATAAGGAGACAAATATGTTCATCGCTGCCACGTACGCAGCCGAGCCTGGCAAACTTTGCTTGTCTCCCAGATAGGAACTGTATGTCACCATACAAGAGAAGCCAACTGCCAGCGAGAAAAACGATTGACCCAGTGCTTCCAGCAAGCCTGGCGCGGTTATTTTTGAAAAGTCAGGCTGTAGGAAAAAACGAACTCCTTCCATCGCGCCTTCAAGGGAGAGGCCACGAAAAATAATAATAAGCAAGAACAAAAACAAAAGCGGCATTAAGTACTTGTTAGCCCGTTCGATCCCGTTTTTAATGCCAAAAGACAACACGACGACATTAAGGGACATGAATACCACAAGACCGAGTATGCTAGACCAAGGGCTGGCGGTAATACTGACAAACAACTGCTCGTAATCGCGTCCATCGGCCAGGACAAAATTGCCAAACGATAAGAGCACGTAAAGCAAAATCCAGCCGCCAACGACCGCATAAAACGTCATCAGCAAAAAGCATCCGACAACGCCAAAACGCCCAATCCAAGACCACGCTTTGCTGTTGACAAGCTTCGGGTAAGCCGATACCGCCTCCCGCTTTGCGCCACGGCCAATGACAAACTCGGCAATAAGCAGCGGCAGACCAATGAAAACGGTAAATAAAATAAATAAGAGAAAGAATGCGCCCCCACCATTTGTCCCCGTTAAATAAGGAAAGCGCCATAGAGCGCCAAGCCCAATTGCAGCGCCCGCAGAAGCAAGTATAAAACCGATTTTAGATGTCCACTGTTCACTCATACGATTGCTGGCTTTGCAGCAGTCACCTGCCTTATTATGTATTGTTTTCCACTTTACCATAGAAAAGCGAATTTGCCGAGAACCGTTTTGGGACGAGTCACATGATTAGGCACGTCAATGGTAGAGTTGGCAACGACGAAAGGGATATCGTAGAGGAGAGGGATAATGAAAGAAGCACATCCAGGGCGTACTTTTTCCATTATCTCAGCATACTGCTTTATAAATAAAGGATTATCGCTCAGCCTGCTTCTCGGCAATCCATAACGTCCAACGATCCTTCTCAACGATCGGGCCGTCCTGTTCGAGTGACGTATCAATCACATGTACAAGTTTAGCCAATTCCTGGTCAGAAAGCTGATGTAAAATCGAGCGCCCTTTCCGTTTCGATAGATCAACGAGAAGTTCCTGCTTGCTTGGATGGATCGCCCGTGTCTCCCATAACGTTTCCTCATGCAACAATAAAAAGCCGTTAGAATGGAGAGCTTGGCGAACGTAAGCGCTAGAAAAACGGCGTTTTGCTTCTATTTTCCTCAGGCGTGGGAAGGCAGAAAAAAAGTAGCCACGTACATGCTCAGTGCTTCCGGGAAGAAAGCAATCGTCAAGCGTACGGTTTTGAATAATAAACAGGCCACCCCTTGTTAATGTCCGCGCCGCTTCTTGAAAAAAAGGCTGCACGCTTGGCAGATGGTGAATGAGCGCTCTTGCCAAAAGCAAATCAGTCGATTCGCTTGCGAGAGGAAGGTCCTCACAATCCCCTTTTCTAAGCTCAATTTGTTGAAACTCCCGGCATGCTTTTTTGGCGTCAGCGAGCATTTGCGCCGACGAATCGACACCGATGACATGAGGAATACCGATCATTGCCAGCGCTCGTGTGTAGATTCCTCCACCACAGCCAATGTCAGCGGCAATATCGATGTGTTTCCTTGACAGATGGCTGGCAATAGTCGTAAGCCACCGTGAATCGGCATTGCGGCCGCTATAGCTGTTTTGGTTGCGCTTATCATGGAAATCCATTTGGAAAGCCTCCTTGCCCTTTTCTTTTAGCGTACAACAGCCAGCCGCGTGTAGATAGGACCGATTTTGAATAGGAGGCGATAAGAAAATGTTTCGTCATTGAATGATGTATGTTGGTCAAGCTCAATAAATCGTTTCGACAAACTTATGGTAAAGGAAGGGATGGCTCAGTGCTATGTAGAAGGGTAGCAGCAGGGGGCATAGAAACTCTCTCTTTGACTTATTTATCTTGCTCTTTTCGTAAACGTTGTTCCTTTTTAAGTTGAATCAATACACTCATTCCTATTTTTATATGGTAAGATAGGAATGTATGTTCGTTTTGCGAGAGGGGTTCATTCAAGATGTTACAGAATAAAGAGGATGTCATAAAGCTCATTCATAGTGATGAAAAAATGATGGAAATCATTAAGGCTGCAAGCTCCCTTGATTTACCTGATTGGTGGATATGTGCAGGGTTTGTACGGTCTAAAATTTGGGATACGTTACACGGCTTTAATGATAGAACGAAGACACCAGATGTGGATGTTATTTATTTTGATAACACCAACATCGACGAGAATGTCGAAAAAGGATTAGAGGGCAGTTTGAAACACTTGATGCCTGATATCCCTTGGTCTGTTAAAAATCAAGCAAGAATGCATGTCTTGAATCATTTTTCGCCTTATACGTCTTCAGAAGATGCGATTTCAAAGTTTCCAGAAACTGCAACTGCTTTAGGCGTGAAGTTAGACAAAGACGATCATTTGGTTCTTGCTTCTCCTTGTGGGATAGAAGATGTCCTCCATTTAGAATTAAAACCGACCCCATATTTTACTGAGACAAAAGAACGAGCTGCCATTTATAGGGAGCGGATGATGAAAAAGAACTGGAAGGCTATTTGGCATAAGCTTAAAGTTCACTATTAAATAAACTATTCAAGAGGAGGATAGATGGGAGCTTGCGCTTAGTTCGGTAATGAAGGCTTCTTTTCTGAGTAGTATGCTTTTTCTCCTTTTATTTTTGAGCGAAAAGACACGGGCGTGTTTTACGTCATTTATGCAATGTAAGCGCAACCAACCGCCTGCTAGGAAAAGGTGGAAATAGACAGTGGGGAAAAGCTATGTTAGAATCATTTTTGCTGCCGTCAACTAGTGCAGTAATATGTCAGATAATTGCATTTTTCAGAAAGGGATTGTTATGGAGTCAACAGGAAGGATTTCAAACAAAGAAATATTTTTTATTGGTCTCATGCTATTTTCTCTTTTCTTCGGCGCTGGAAATTTAATTTTTCCGCCGGAATTGGGGCTGAACGCTGGTGAGCATGCATGGCCTGCCATAATTGGGTTTTTAATTTCGGGCGTAGGGCTGCCGATCCTAGGTGTGCTTGCGATTACGTATATTGGCAGCTCCGATGCGGAAGGGTTAAGCAGGCGTGTTCATCCTAAATTTGCGGTAGCGGTGACAACGTTGGCGTACTTTACTATTGGCCCGCTGTTTGCTGTGCCGCGGACGGGAACGGTATCTTATGAAATGGCGATTGTGCCATTTTTAACGAATGGCGGAAGTTCGCTTTCCCTTTTAATCTTCACATTAATTTATTTTGCGATCGTTTATGCGCTTGCCCTGAATCCGGGGAAATTTGTTGATCGCATCGGGAAAATCATCACGCCTTTTTTGCTGCTTGTCGTTTTTACATTGTTAGCAGCGGTTGTGTTCGGGCCACTAGGCACATACCAGGCCCCAACCGAAGCATATACAAGTTATCCGTTATTTAAAGGAATCACAGAAGGCTACTTGACGATGGACACGATTGCCTCCATTGTGTTTGGTGTCATCGTTGTTAAAGCGATTGAAGACAGAGGTGGGAACAATCGGTTATTGGTCCAAAAAGCAGCGTGGAAAGCAGGGCTTGTGGCTGCGGTTTGTTTAGGGACCGTTTATGCAGGACTCGGTTATCTAGGTGCGACTAGCGCAACTGCGATTTCCGCGCAAACGGGCCCTGAAATCCTTGCAGCTGTATCCAATGCGTATTTTGGCGTTTATGGAAATGTGATTTTAGGCCTTGCGCTCTTATTTGCTTGTATTCCGACAGCGACAGGGCTGATTTCTTCATGTGCGATTTATATTAATAGACGGTTTCCGCGTCTTTCTTATTCATCGCTTGTGTTGGTGTTTACGTTATTGAGCCTTGTTATTGCCAATTTTGGCTTGGCAAATGTGATTTCGTTGTCAGTGCCGGTGCTCCATTTTATTTATCCGATTATTATGGTGCTCATTTTTCTTGCTTTTCTGGATAAAATGATTGGTGAAAGACGCTCTATTTACCAATTTGCTGTCTTGTTTACCGGAATCGTAAGCTTAAACGACGGCTTGCTAGCTGCAAACCCAGATTGGGGCTATCTCGGCTTTCTAGCGTTGCCGTTTGCCGAACTTGGATTAGCTTGGGTGGTTCCCGCCTTGCTCGGGGCAGTAATTGGTTTTGTTGTTTCGTTGTTTCAAAAATAATCATCTACTGATAGAAAAGTCCCAGGGCTGCGGTGAGTGCAGCCCTTAAGGTTGTCGACAAAGTCGACAAAATCATTCAGACTGATAGAAAACGCTTGTCAGACGAGGAGTGCAGCCCTTTTACACAACAAGGGAGTGAGCAGCTTGCCAAACATACATGGGTTTCCAATTGACGAAGAAACACGCTGTATTCATTACCAGCAAGAAATGGATGTCGTTGCGATCCAATTTGCTTGCTGTGGCCATTTTTATCCGTGTTATAAGTGTCATGCTGAGTCTGCTGGGCATGAGATTAAAAAGTGGCCAAAGAGTGAGTTTAGCACGAACGCGATTTATTGTGGAAAATGCCGAAAAACGCTGGCGATTAGCGACTATCTTGAAAAAGGGGAATGCACCCATTGTCGTACACGCTTCAACCCCGGATGCGCTAGACACTACCACATTTATTTTGATGTGTGATGACCCGTTTCGAATGGATGCTTGAAGAGGGCTTTTTGGCTATTCGTCCCTTCAATCAAGACTATTTTACACAAAGCATGCGATCCCATTTGTTTCCTCATAACCAGATCGTTTCCATCATAGGATATATGAAGAAACAAACAGGAGGAAAGCATGAAAAAAAAGGTGCTGATGTTTTGCGACCCTGGAATCGATGATTCGTTGGCGATTATGTATGCCCTCTCCGCCCCATTTATTGAGTTAATCGGGCTTGTCGTTAGTTATGGCAATGTCAGTAAGAAGCAAGCAGTTACGAACGCTGCGTATTTGCTCCATTTAGCGGGGCGGACAGACATCCCGCTTATATCTGGAGCAAGCATGCCAATTGTTGAGGAAAACTTAGCATACTATCCTAATATTCATGGAGAGGGCGGAATGGGTCCGATTCAATTGCCTGCCCATGACGAGATTCCAGTGCGTCCGTTTGCTATGGTTCCTGAAATCATTGCCCGTTTTCAGGGAGAAGTGATCATTGTCGATACGGGGAGAATGACAGCGCTCGCAGCTGCTTTTGTCGGGTTTGAGAAAGAAATGACGTACGTCCATTCTTTTTATGTAATGGGAGGAGCCTTTTTTATTCCCGGAAACGCCACTCCGCTAGCTGAAGCAAATGTTCACGGCGACCCACACGCGGCACAGCTTGTCATAAGCCGTGCTACTCCGCTAACGCTTGCCCCCTTAAACATCACCAATCAGGCGGTGCTGCCAGCAATAATAGTGGACAAGTGGGCAGAACAAGCAAAAAATCCATTTTCCCATGTCATACGGGATATTTGCGCCTATTACATGGAGGTGCACCAGCAAATGATGCCTGGCATCATTGGGGCCCCTATTCATGATTTGGTGCCGCTTATGCTCATCCGGACACCGGAGATGGCTGGTTATATTGAACGTCCAATTGAAATCATTACATATGGTAAAGAACAAGGACTGACCTATGTTGATTTTCGTCCTGGCATTAGAAATGAAGGCCCCCGAATTGCCGTCACGCTTGATTACCCGCTGTTTTTGCGTGCGTTCAAGGAAGGAGTGGGGTTATCTTCATAGCGCCAAGTGGCTGTTAGGCCGATGAGGTGGTTTTCATCATTGGCTTCTATTTGTAGTGGATCGGTGCCTGGCGAACCGGGTGAATGTTTTGGCAAATTGTTAATGTCCTTTCTCCTTCGCATGAACTTCCTAGGCGTTTACTCTTTTTCCCTTATCAAGGCATAGTAAGCCTTTTTTAGCGTGGTTTTTCATTTTTCAGCAATTGGTCGATTGAAATGGCTACTAGCTGCAAAAAACTTGGTTGATGAGGAACAAGATCATTCAATGTTACTCGCTCGCAATAAGGGCGGCGAATCTTGCCTTCTTCGACAAACCCGTCACTTTCGATCGCTTCGACCGAACCAAAACAGAGTTGATAGAAAGCAGAAAAAGGCACGCGCACCATACCAGCGACTTCTTCCTCTTGTAATCGAAATTGCCCAAACGGGATATGTTGCCTGTATACGTACGTATAAGCAAACTCATAATCATAGATATCATGGTGTTTCGGCATACAGCGGAATTGGCCGAGAAAGTCTAGGTCAGCAAAAGGAATGTCGATCCCTAATTCTTCTTTGACTTCGCGCATACCGTCTTCAGCTGTTTCACCTGCGAGCAAATGGCCAGCTGCGGTAATATCAAACAAGCTAGGGAAATCTTTTTTGTGGGCGCTCCGTTGTTGCAAATAGATGTAAGGCTCGGTTTGTGAATCATCGACGATCCAACAATGGAATGTTTCGTGCCAAAGCCCCTTTTCGTGGGCTGTTTTTCTTGTTGCTGTGCTAATTTTTTGTTTTGCTTGATTGTAAATGGCAAGTGTCTCTGTGTCCATTTGTATGCTCCTTATAAGCGGTTTATGGTTAGTATACCACGTGAACTACCCACCACTTATCACCCTTGCAGGTCGCTTGAAGTGGGAGCTGACGAAATGGACCAAACGCCCCCTCTTGTTCCAAGAGTTTATCGATTCATTAGGCAGTGGCTAATAAGCGAATCCGTTCTTTTTTGATATGGATTGCTGAATTGTAATCCATATCCAGGCTTCGTCCACAAACACATTGATACGTACGTTCGGATCATGCCTTTTTTTATGGAACCACATTGCGAACAAGTCTTTATAGATGGAAACCATTTATCGATGTTGATCAGTTGTTTTCCTTTTGTATTGTAAGAAAGAAGTGGACATTCCCCATCCATTATCAGCGACAGTTTTACCAAACTTCAGTGCTTGTGCCATTCCTTTTATATCTAAATCTTCAATTACAACAGCATCATAGTTAGCTGATTGGCTATCGCCCAACCGATGTTCATCTCCCCTCACCGTTGGCGTGAAGAGGGAGACTTCTTTCGGAAATGTGTTAAAAGAAGGCGTTTTTGCTTTCATTTGTATAAAAGCTTGTTATCATAGTACTACTGTATGAAAAGGAGTGCCTGTCATGAAAGGGTATAAGCGGCTGCCGCTAAAAGGGCAGATTATGCTGTTTAGCGGTTTAATTGTACTCGTTTCGATTTTGATTTTGAGCGCCTTTGTGGCCCATAGCCAAGCAACTGGCGCAAGAGAACATTTGGCGGAAAAAGTGCGCATTAGTGCAAGCCATATCGCCCATAGTGAGATGGCTAAGGCTGCTCTAGTTGCCGGAGAAACCAATGACGAGCTAAAAGCTTACGTAGAAACGGTTCGGGAGGAAAATGACCTTCAATATATCGTCGTAATGGATAACGATCGTATCCGTTACACACATCCAGTAGCGGAACGAATTGGGCAAACATTTGTTGGTGAAGACGCGGCGGATGTGTTTAACGGCCATCGCTACACATCAGAAGGAGTGGGGACGCTTGGGCCGTCGATGCGTGCTTTTGAACCTGTCTGGGACGAGGCAGGCAAGCAAATTGGCGCTGTTTCTGTCGGCATCTCGACTGAGGCTATCGCCGCAGCGGTAAAGGATAGCCAATCGATGCTTATTTGGAGCGTATTTTGCAGCTTGCTCATTGGCATTGTCGGTGCTTCGATGTTAGGGCAAAGCATTAAAAAAACGCTTAACGGGTTGGAGCCTGCGGAGATTGCTTTAGCTGTCGAGGAGCGCAATTCGATGCTTGAAGCAGTCGATGAAGGGATTTTGGCGATCAATAAAGACGGCGAAGTCCTCATGGCTAATGATGCGGCGAAACAATTTTTGCGGCGTACTGGGTATCATGGAGAGTTTGATGGCGTACCAATTGATCGGATTTGGCCTGAGCTTAAGCTACAAGAGGCGTTGACAGCGACTAGCGCATTCTCTAGTGAGCCGATTAAGAAAGGCGATGTGGAAACGGTGGCGACACGCGTACCGATGTATGTAGCAGGAAAATGTGTTGGCGCCCTTGCGACTTTTAATGAGCGGAGCCACTTAGATGATGTAATGAGACGCCTTGCTGGCGCCGAAGTGTATGCCCATAGTTTGCGTAGTGAAACACATGAGTTTATGAATAAGCTCCACATCATTCATGCAATGGTGGAAACGGAGTCGTACGAAGAATTAACAAACTATATTGAGGAATTATCGGAACGGTACCATAAACGGACAGCAAGTGCAGCGAGCCAAGTCGAACAGCTTGTAGAGGATGTCAGCATTGCCCACTATTTGGCCAAAAAAATTGGCTGGATTGAACAAATGGGCGTGACTGTGCACGTGCAAAGCGGCACACCTTGGCCAAGCATGAATACCGCTTTAACAGACGTCTGGGTAACGGTCATTGGCAACACGTTTGACAATGCGTGGGAAGCAATGCAACACATAGACGAAAAAAAATTAACACTGACGCTTAAACAAGCTGGTGGAGTACTCCGATATGTGATTGAAGACAATGGCATCGGTTTTTCACCGACTGAACAGGAGACCTCCCAGCGTTCTACAAAAGGAGGCGACCGTGGTTACGGTCTTGCGAATATTAGAGAAAAATTGAAGCCGTTTTATGGCACGATCGACATTTTGTCGGAAAAAGGGAAAGGCACGATTGTCACGATCCATATTCCTTATGGAGAAAAAGGAGGGGACGGCCTTGATTAGAGTAGCGGTGATTGAAGATGATATCGATGTAGCAAGGTTTCACCGTCTTTTCTTAAGCAAAGTAGCAGGTTTTGAATTAATTGGAGAAGCCCACACGCTTGAACAAGGCATACACTTGATCCAAGAGCAAAAACCGGATCTGCTTTTGCTGGATGTGTTTGTCGGCCAGGAAAATGGCCTCGACGTATTAAAACGGATCCGCGCGGAAGACACGAATACCGATGTGATTCTGATTACATCCGCTAACGATGCGAAGACCGTGCAAACGGGTTCCCGTTACGGCGTTGTCGATTATTTGATCAAGCCATTTTCATTTGCTCGCTTTCAAGAAGCGTTAAACCGTTACCGTGCTAGCCGGCTAGACGCCAATGTATCCTTTACACAGCAAGATGTAGACAGGCTTCTTCATAAAGGCGGGCAACAAAAAGTTTACGCGTTGCCTAAAGGCATTGCCAAGGAAACGGCTATCCGCGTGCTGCGTTGCCTGATCGAAGCAGACGACTGGCTTGCTGCTGCAGAACTGGAAGCGCGCACGGAAATCTCCCATGTGTCGTTGCGTAAATATATGCGTTTCTTTGAAGAAGAGCAGCTCGTTGAAAAAGAACTCGTTTACCAAAGTTCCGGCAGACCCTTGCAAACGTATAAAGCAAGCCCAGAAGCAGCCTTGTTTTTAAAAGCTAGTTTCATTTAATTAAAAAAACTAGACGGAGCCCCCTCTCTTATGGAAAAATAAGAAAACGCTTTCAGATTAGGGGTGATCATCATGAAACAAGCTTTTTCAATTACATGGGACCGCTTATGGCAGCAACATAAAAGAACGAAAAGCGCCCTTAATGTTTTTTCATATGCCCAAAAAGGGAGCAGTGCATTAAAACGAGAAGCGGCTGAGTACGAACAGTCAACGCAAAGCCATGGAGGGCAGCCAGAGCCGAAAGGAAAAAAACCCTATTCCCGCGCTCAGCTTGTCGGCCTTTTGTTAGGCCCGCTCTTGTTTTTCCTAACGCTGATGTTCTTTCATCCAGAAGGGCTGCCAACAGAAGGGCGCCACGTGCTGGCGGTCACATTATGGATTGCAACATGGTGGATGACGGAGGCCATCCCGATTCCAGCGACATCGCTCATGCCATTAATTTTACTGCCGATCACAGGGGCAATGGAAGGCTCCGCTGTTGCTTCATCCTACGGTAATGACATTATCTTTTTATTCTTAGGTGGATTCTTTATCGCAACGGCCATGGAAAAATGGAATTTGCATAAACGCATTGCCCTCTTTATCATTGCCGTCATCGGTACAAGTACGCAGCGGATTTTGCTCGGTTTTATGGCAGCAACGGCGTTTTTGTCAATGTGGGTATCAAACACGGCTGCTGTTATGATGATGGTGCCAATGGCACTTGCGATTACGGCGCAAGTCGCTGAAACGCTAAAAGGGCAAAAAGAGGGGCGCGAGCTGCCTAAATTCGAGAAAGCAATGCTTTTCGGTGTCGGCTATGCTGGTACGATTGGCGGCTTTGCGACTTTAATTGGAACACCGCCGACGATTATCTTTGCTGGACAAGTGAGAGAACTGTTTGGCGTTGAAGTCTCGTTCGCCTCGTGGATGCTATTTGCTGCGCCACTTATGCTCGTAGTTTTGCTGCTTACGTGGTTTTATTTAGGCAGAATTGCCTTTAAAACGAAAATTAAAGAGCTGCCAGGCGGGAAAGAAGTGATCCAATCCGAAAGAAGCAAGCTTGGACGCGTCTCTTATGAAGAAGGCATTGTCGCGGGCGTGTTTGCCTTTGCTGCCTTTATGTGGATTACAAAAGATTTCTTTTGGAGTGGCGATAATGCAATGATCTTCCAACTTCCAGGGATTTCAGACGGCATGGTGGCTATCATGGCAACGATGTTCTTGTTCCTAATTCCTGGAAAAGCAAGCGCTCGCATTCTGGATTGGGCTGATTCTAAAGACATTCCATGGGGCGTACTATTATTGTTTGGCGGCGGTTTAGCAATTGCAGCCGGTTTCCAATCAAGCGGACTGTCTGTATGGCTTGGTGAACAACTGACCGTTCTAGACGGACTCCATATGTTGCTTATTATCGGTGGTGCAACGTTGCTCATTATGATGTTGACGGAAATCACGTCGAATACAGCAACAGCAACGATGATTATGCCGGTTCTTGCTTCGTTGGCGGTGGCAATTAATGTCCATCCATTTGCAGTGATGGTGCCATGTGCGATTGCGGCAAACTGTGCATTCATGCTGCCAGTCGGAACACCGCCGAATGCAATTATTTTCGGTACAGGCAAGTTGAAAATTATTGAAATGGTGCGTGCCGGATTTTGGCTTAATCTTTTCTCTACCCTTCTTATCGTGCTCGCCGTCTACACGTTCTTGCCAATCGTATTTGACATCGATTTAAGCGTCTTTCCAGACAGCTTGAAGTAGTAGAATAAAAGCCCGCCTCCTTTTAGGAAGCGGGTTTTTTGTACAAAAAAGCAATTAAGCAATAGTTGCTTATTTATAGGTCATGCGCTTATATACGTTTAGCAAAGACTATTTTTCAAATAGTGGTTCAATTGTTTAAAATGAAACTAGGAAAACGGTTTTTTCCATGGCAAAATAGAAAAGTGGAGAGGAGGCCGCTAGTTGAAACAGATTGAACTGGAGAAAGTGACAGTCGGATTTGGACGGGGTAAAAGACGTCGTCAAGTACTTAAAAGCCTCTCCTTACGTGTGGGCCGAGGCGAGTGTTTGGCGATTTTCGGCAGCAAAGGTGCGGGAAAGTCGACGCTGTTGGCGATCATTGCTGGCCTTTTAGAACTAGACGATGGAGAAGCAGTCGTAGGAACGTACAACTTAACGGTTTGCAGCACGGAAGAAAAAGCCCGTATGCGCCGTGAAGAAATCGGCGTCTATAGTGAGGAAGCACCGTTGTTCGCTGAATTAACTGTACAAGAAAACATCGCCTTTTTTTTAGCTACATGGCAACAAAAAAAGCGCAACCCAGCGTGGCTTAAAGAAGTTGCCGGTCATTTTGGCGTTGACCCGTTGTTGGCGCTTCCTACCAAAGAGCTGAGGCACTATGACTGTCAGGCCGTTCGTATTGCCCGGGCAGCTGCTGGTGAGCCGGCTGTCTTTTTAATAGATGGCCCAATTGACCCGCTGTTGTTCCAAAAACTTCGGCAATGGGCGAGAAAACGCCAGCAAACGATTTTATTTGCGACGAGTTCGTATGAAGAGGCACTGTGGGCTCCCCATATCGTGGAGCTGGATAATGGCGTTATTCGTGAATGGGGAGGCAACAAATGCTGATACATAGGCTATGGAAAGTGATTTGGCTTAACATAAGGCATGATAAAAAAGCACTGCTTTTTCCATTGGTGGGGGCGATGTTTGCGTGTGCAGCTTTCGCCTGCATATTTTTAATTGCACAACAAATAAATGCCAATTATAAGCAAAACGAAGCATTTCAACTTGGCTATACATACGACTTTTCGATTAATCAGGCTTCTCCAGAAACAATGGCCCAAATCGCTGCTTTGCCAGAAGTGCATGAAACATGGAGGAGCATGACGATAACAGATTGGAAAACAGTAGCTGGAGAAACGATAGAAGTATCGATGTTTGATCAACCAAAGTTTGTAGAAACGGGCCATTATTATTTTACCAATCGTTCACCTGTTCAAAAGGGTGAAATTGCGCTCGAGCACAATTTTGTTACCGTCCATTTTCCAGACATCCAATACGGAGACAAAGTTGAATTGATTGACAGCAACGGCAACAGTCATTCATACACATTTGTCAGCCTGTTTTACGGCATGTCGGGAGAAGTGTTATTAATAGAAGACATCGATGAAACCGCCACCGTTTACATTCGGGCAGATACCGACGATAAGACTACAGTAAGAAACGATATCGAAGCGCGTACTGGCAAGACAGTCCGCCAAAATATTGACACGCAATCAGGGTTATTTTACATCGAAGGGCTAGAGGCTGCTTCCTTTCAACAACTACGATTTGCGGGCTATCGTTTGCTTTTTGGAGCGGCAGCGATGTTTATCGCGTTTTGGCTAATAGCGATGAAACGTTTTGGCTTGGCGCTTCGAAAAGCGGCACGAACAGTTGTTTATTTAAGGTACTCTCCTAAAAGGCTAGATCGACAATTGGTCGTTGCCAGTAGTGTGCTAGCGATTATTTTAGCTGTCTTTTCTACGCTTTTGGCGTTGGCGGCGTTCCATCTGTTTGGCTTTGCTTTAGCAAAAGACTTGGCGCCACAGTTATCACTTTATATAGATGTTGCTCAATTGGCTTATATTCCGGTTCCACTTCGTTTTGCCTTGCTGGCAATGGTCCTTCTTCTACTTTTGGCCGTAGTGCTTGGAAGAAGCATTCTCATAGCTCATGCACTAGCCGATCCCAAACCACATCGGCATCTACCGTGTCCAGTTAAGACGGGATTCGTGGTAGTCGCTTTATCGGCGGTTGTTGCTTTTCTTGCCATTTCATCTTATCAGCAACTGACGGGCCAGATCGACAAATTGCAGCAGGAGCGAGAAGCGCTTTATGGTTGGACAGCTGAGGAAGAGCACATATGGCCGTTTGTCCGCTTACAAGCGCCTAAGAAGCAGGCTGACCAGTTTCTAGAACAGCTAAGCGCGGATGGTTTTTCATTTGTGACGTTAACGAACCAAGGCAATTATCTGATTGTCGAGGAAAGCGAAACAAGTTATTCGGAAATATACGTAGACTTGTTAGCCGTTCCAGATCAGCACTGGAAAATGATTCTGTCGCTGCTGGATGTGACACCGTTGCTGTCAGTAGACGACATGAAGGCGAGCAACGGAGCCGTCGTTATTGGCAACGATCTAAGCCTCCCGTATATGATTGATCAGACAGTCAAGTTAGTGTCGTGGGAGGAGGAAACCACAGCCAATAGTGAGAGAACGTTAGGCGATGGCGTTGATTTCCATGTGATGGGCACAGCCAAAAAGAATTTTCAACATTTAGGCCGTTATTCGTTCTTAATCCCTGCATCTTTAGCAGCTCAACTTGATGTAAAAATAGACAGGTTTACGGAGGAGGAGATGGTGTATCCACTAGAAACCGAAGCAGCGAAAGTCAGTGCCCATTTGCGGGAAATGACTGCCTCTTATCCGTTCGCGAACATATATGATGAAGAGCCTTATTGGACAACGGCTACCGACAATCCTCCTGTTTCGATGTACTATTTCTTGATGGTAGCACTGTTTCCTATTGTGTTGGCTTTATGCTGGGCACTTTTTCGTATAAACACGTATTGGCAAATGCGCTTATGGCTGCGGCTGCTGATTGTCGTGGTGCTGATTGGTGTCGGTGCAGGTGCAGGCTGGACGGCAAGCCAACTGTTCCTATCATTTGGTTATACGAGTATGGCTGAATAGAGTGATTGATTCGTTTCTCCGTTTACAGAGAGAGGGGCATACACAAATGGTCTCTATAGAAAAACAGAAAATAAAGTTGGCAAAAGGAGAGGTCTTTATGAAAAAGAAACAAGCGTTTTTATTGCTATCTGCCTTGTTGTTAACAGCTTGCAGCCAAGCGGAGGCGAATCAGTTAGAGCCTAAACAACTTTCTGAACTCGAACAACGTTATTTGCAAGTCGGCAACAGCCATTCATTTGTGTATGACGTTTCCCGTTTCGACCCAGATGCGACGACACTATCATTCAAGCTCCAAGCCTATGAAAATGGCGAACGCTCAGAAGAGTGGACACAAGAGATTTATACAATGCATGCAGAGGAAGGCGAGGGGTTGTTTTCAAGGTGGGAAGAAATGATCGTAACGATTGACAGTCCTAGGCTTTACGAAGAGGTAGGCGAAATGGCGATATACGAAGCTGGATTTATGCTTGCCGAAGAAGGAGGGTCTATGGAAAGCAGTCAACGGATGGAGCTGCCAAATCTGAAAGATGACCCGTTTACAAGTATAGCCAATACAACGCTTGATTTTGAGAAAGAAGGGCAAAACCTTGTCGTTTTCTTTAATGGAGAGGAAGTATCTTCTGGCCCAGCGGGAACGGAAGAAGGGATAGCGCAAATTATTGAGGCGTGTGAATATGTATTTGTATTTCGGTTGGAATGGGAATAGATGGGGAAGGGGAGCGTTCACTAGACGACGCGTGCCGTTAATCGCTTCATGTTTCCTTCCGGCTATACCTTAAAGCCAGCATGGCGGATCCTATCCCTAGTTAGGGCCGCCATGCTTGCAAGGGTAGTGGTGTTTCGTTTTATCCATTTCTGTGCTTCACATGAAACGATACCTTTGTTCCTTTGCCTTTTTTACTATCGATTTGAAGCCCTGTGCCGAAGTGCCGTTTTAACCGCTGGTCCGTATTAATTAATCCAACCCCTGACCGGCTAGCGGCTTTTCTCTCTAAAATCCGTTGCTGTTGAACGTCGTCCATTCCGACTCCATCATCTTCTACTGATACGACGGCATGTGTTTTATTGTTAGAAACCCGAATGAGGACCTTTCCGCCGTGGGGGCGTTTCATAATACCGTGCCTTATCGCATTTTCTACTAATGGTTGAATGGAAAGAAACGGGACTTTTATGTCACTATCTTCTACTTGCCAATCAATTTCCAACCTCTCCTCAAAACGGACTTTTTCAATAGAGAGATAGGAGCGCACCAGGCTAAGCTCTTCCTCAATCGGAACGAGTTCATCCATATTTTGAAATTGGAATTTGGCGCGCAAAAAGTCGCTAAATTCTTGTAGCAAATCATGCATTTTATCCAGATCGGTTTCACTTAAAGCTGCTACCGCATTTAAGGCATTGAATAAAAAGTGTGGTTGAATTTGTGCTTGGAGCCATGCCGTTTCCAAGCGCAATTGTTCCTGAACCATTTGTTTGATCGTCGTTAGCGCCTCAATCCGTGCTCTTAATTCTAGCGCTTTTACTGGTTTTGTCACGTAATCGTTGGCCCCGGCCATAAAGCCACTTTGAATATCTTTCGATTGGCTTCTGGAAGTAAGGAGCAAAACAGGGAGCTCGATCAGTGTAAATCGCTTGCGAATCATTCGGGTTAGCTCGTAACCAGACATCTGTGGCATCATCGTATCTGAGATAACGAGATCCCACTCTTGCGCATCTAACATAGCCAACGCCTCTTTGCCGCTTGTCACCATTGTTACATCATAATCTTCTGGTGACAGTATCCCTTCAAGTACTTGAAGATTGGCAGGATCGTCATCAACCATTAATATACGGGGACAGCCATGATGTATTTCGCTTAAACTAGTTTGTGTCGTAGCTAACTGGGCTTCGACTTCTTTCATATAGAGTGGCTTTTTTTTCAGGGTGGGCACGATTGACGACGACTGTTCGAATGTGTGATGGACGCTCTTGTCTTGCTCGTCTTTCAATTCAGCTAATTTTAATGAAAGTGTAAAAGTTGAGCCTTCTCCTAAAACAGAGGACACATCTAATGTGCCTCCATGAAGCTCCACTAATTGCTTACTTATGCTTAAACCTAGCCCAAAACCTCCTTCAATCATAGTCTCGTTTGTACTAGCTTGCTCGTACGGTTGAAATAGGCGCTTAAGGATGTCCTCATCCATGCCAATTCCTGTATCGGAAATCACAATAAAAGCATTTCCGTTCTCCTTAAAAGCTCGGACGGAAATAACCCCTTCATCCGTATATTTGACAGCATTATGCAATAAATTGTAAACAATTTGAACGAGCCGACTTTCATCAGCGATGACGGGTGGGAAGTCTTTAGCGATTTGATTGACCATTTTAATACGCTTGACTTCTGTGCTATATTGCAGCATGTCAAGGACTCCAGTGACAATAGGTTGAATCGCTATCGCTTTTTTCTGTAGACGTAGGGATCCTTCTTGCAGGCTCATCATGTCAATCAAATCGTTTAAACGCAATGTTAGCCGATGTCCGATCGACAAAACGGTTTCAAGCTCTTTAATGCTTCTTTCCTGTAACATATGCCGTTCTCTCTTTAAAACGGATTGGGACATGTTAAGAATACCATGGAGTGGATTCTTAAATTCCTCTGACATGTTTGCCAAAAATTGATCTCTGTGTTCATTCATTTTTTGCAGTGTTGCCGCATGCTTTTATGTTCTAGTATGCATGTGAAGTCATCCCTAAACCAGATAGAGACAGCACTACCCATTAAATGAAGCAAATCGAACGGATAGTACACATTGCCAAACCGCTTTCCCGAACGAATGTTCAAAGGAACTAGCGCAGCAGCGCAAGATAGAGAAGTCAGTAGTAAAAGAGGGCCCTTTCTATGATTAAAAATCCTTTTAACAATTGATATTGCCATGCTCACTGTGGAAACATGAATGAACAGGACAATCTGTTTTCCTAGGAAGGGCAAAGCCGCTTTTGGCAAATACCCTACTCTGGCATCCAGTAAATCAGGATTGGCCCCTTCCACAACAGGAAGCCTCCTTTCCAGATTAAAAATATCCGATGCCGCATAAGCATCGCCTTGTACGGCGAAAAAGCTTTTTTGTCTCAAAATTTCGCCAATCTGTTTTTGCGCTTCTCCACTTCCATCCATCACCGTTTCTAAAGCATTTGTTGGCTGTTGGTATATCTCAATAGCGAACGACCCTGGAAAAACGAAGCTGTTCTTATTCGTAAAAAAATCCTGCAGCTTGAAACTCGCTTTTCCTGCTTGTCTAATGAAATAAAACCAATCTTTTCGGAATCGTTCTTGCTAAATGCGTTTATCTATGAAAATAGCAATCTATTTTCAATTTAATTCGCTTCCAAAATCACGTCAAGACTTCTGAAGAACGACACGACTAGTCGCCCGTTTTATTCCTTCAAAATGGAGTTCATGTTCGTTTTTACCATTTTGTAGTCCTTATGGACAGGTCCTTTGAGACTGTTTTTTTGGATGCAATATGGTGTTCTTTTTTATCGGAAGAAACGCTTAATCCGTTGATATTAGCGAAATGAATGAGTTTGTTTGTTTTTATTAATTGGTAATTAAGGCGATTAGTGGTTTAGAGGGGATGGGTAATAAACCATTATTATTTTCTTTTATTTTACAATTGGATTTTAAAGAGGTGTAAATTTTGTCATATTACAGGTCGTTTTCACTAAAAAAACCTTGTTTGTTTAGCTATTTGTTTGCTAATGGGTCAAAGGAAATGTAATTGGTAAGGGGGAATTTAAGGCCCGCCAAAATAGAAATCGAACCTTCCAGCAACCATGTATGATTTCTCGTACTCCTTAATGAGCGATAGCCTAAGCTTTATGCTGTGAAAATTTCATCCTTTTAAAGCGAAAACTGCTATATGATTACTTGGAAGGACTCACCATTTTTAGTAAAGAGCAATGGGAATGAAGGAGAGAGTGTGGTGAATTTGTTGGCCAAAGTGGCTAAGGGGGGCCACACATACAATTAGCAGCGGCTAAAAGGTCTCTCCTAACCGCTGCGTATTTTGAACAGTCTAGTTCGTCGTCTTATCTGAAACGATATAGGCAGTCAGTTTTACGTCCGGTCCGATTTGCGTGGCTTCACTGAAAACAAGCGGCAACGCGTCAGCCATGTTGTCGATGCCGCTTCCTTCTAAAAAGGTTGGCGCCAATGCGCCGCCAATGAGCTTTGGGGCCACATAGACGATTAGTTTTTGCACAAGCTGGGCTTCAAGAAAAGCGGCATTCAACGTTCCCCCTGCTTCGAGGAGGGCAGAGGAAATCGACTCTTTGTACAAATACGCCATCATTTCCTTGAGATCGACTTTCGTTGTCCCGCTCGTTTGTACGAGGCGGACGCCAGCCTTTTCCAATCGCTCCTGCTTCTCGGGCAAATGCTTAGGTTCCGCTGCCGTAAAAATCCATGTCGGGGCAAGGCCGTCTGTTGCGACAATTGCATCGACCGGTGTGCGCAAATGGGAGTCAACAATCACTCGGATCGGGTTGCGCCCATTGGCGATTCGCGCCGTCAACGAAGGGTTGTCCTTTAAAACAGTGTCAACGCCAACGATAATCGCTTGGTTTTCTGTACGCAGGCGGTGGACATCTTGGCGCGCTTCACTGGAAGTAATCCATTTGCTGTCGCCTGTTTTTGCGGCAATCTTTCCATCGAGCGAGACAGCTGCTTTTAGCGTCACATAGGGCATACGATTGACAATCGAGTAATTAAACACGTCATTTAACTGCACCGCTTCTTTTTCCAAGATACCGGTTTGAACATGGACGCCGCCTTCCTCAAGGATACGTACGCCATTACCGGAGACCAAGGGATTTGGATCAAGGGTAGCAATAATGACTTCTTTGACGCCGGCTTCCACTAACGCAACAGCGCACGGTCCTGTTCTCCCTGTATGGGAACAAGGCTCCAGCGTAACATAAGCGGTGCTGCCTTTCGCTTCAGAGCCAGCCATGCGCAACGCGTTTATTTCTGCATGGGCTTCCCCAGCTTTCAAGTGGGCGCCCACGCCAATAATCCGTCCTTCTTTCACAAGCACGCAGCCGACAAGAGGATTTGGGTCTGTTTGCCCCTTCATTGCTTTAGCATTGTCTAGTGCTAATCTCATGTAACGTTCATGCATTTCGATCAAATCCTTTCAACATAGAGGCCATTCTGCCTGGTGCGTGGAATAGGTAAAAAGAAACGAGGCCCGTTTTGCCCGTACAAAGCTACTTGCAACAGGTCCACATTCAATCAAGCAATCGTAAAATTACTTCCATAGTAGGCTAAACCTAACTTACTTGCAACGCTTTGAGATGAATGGTTTTCCGCTAACGTGCTGTATAATGGCAAACAACCCAACTTTCGTACAGCGATAGCCCAGGCGGCAACAACGGCAGGAGCAAACCCATTTCCGCGATATTCCTTTAATGTTTCGATTCCCGCTTCATGCGCGAAATTGGTAATACGAACGCTCCGGCAGATGGAAACGGCTATATTTTGATGGACAAGGGCAACGCAAGGCTGAGACACATCTAATTCTCGGATAAGCCACTCAAAGTCATGTGGCAACCAGTTAGCAGCATTATCCCGGGTGAGGCTTTTGACTTGTAGTGAGGGAGTGACAATTCTAGGGACAAAATAGCACGGTCCCATTGTATATTGTTGCCCATGAAGGAGAGCCATGTATTCTGCAAAGTACTTTGGCTTTGTTGGGAACTCGCTTATGGGGGGCTCTTCTAAAGACAACTCTTGTAAACGCCTAGCAGTCTTGTCTGCTACATCATAGCGAAATCGGCAAACGGCTTTACCGTCAATCGTTCGGCCTAAGAAAAATGTAGGAGCGGGAACGGTTGGATCCAAGTTTTCGTTTATTGTCAACAGCCGTGAATGTTGATCGTGGACAAACAACGCTTCAACATGATACTCCATTAATTTGTTAGCAGTGTTTTCCCAGTTTGGTTCATACAAGTCGTCCAATTGATTCATTGAAGATGAATCCTCTCTGTTTGATTGAATAAAAACAAAAGGTAGGTCAATAAAACAGTGGGGGCTATTAAATGGGAATAGCTTCTATGATCGCTAGCATAAACATCATATTCGATACACAACAAATTTTACTCAGCCTCGTCTAGATGCAATAATTCCTTTATGCGCTCCGAGTTCTTTTCAGAGACTGAATAATACTGATCTTCTTCAATACCCCGACGAAAAGTAATAGTAGAATTATTGTCAAACCAAAGATAGACCATCATCACCATCGTCGAGTTATCCCAGTTATTTATATGGATCACACTATTAGGATATCCCTCTGTAGAGGCAGGCTCTTCGCTAATAGCCGACTCATAAATAATAGCCTTAAACTCATTAATTGTGTCTGGGTCTTTGATTGTCTTCTCCTCGTTAAAAACGATTTGATCATCACTTTAGTAAGAACCGATTAACAACTCCTCACCATTTGAACACCCAAACATAGACATAAAAAATACCACTGCTAAAAGAGCGCTAATCTTCCAATGCATAACGACCCTCCTTTTATTAAAATAATACAATATTTTCATTTCATTTCTATAAAAAGGTTTGTCTTATTTATTATTCAGGTGAGTTGAAAGGGGGGGACTAGCGTTGTTGTTTCTCTTTCGTAATAGAGCTGATGCTCGCTTTTGGTAGTAGTGATAGTCCCTGTGTCTTTTTGCTTGCCTCTGTGAAGGAGCGGGGGTCAGTTTAGAAATGTAAGTAGGATAGGCTGCACGAAAAAGCAACTTGACGTGATGAAACAGTAACCTAAAGACAAAGTGAAAAAGGAACAGCGCACATTTTTTTGCACCATTCCTTTCACAAAAGGCCAGGCCCTCTATTTGACAAACGCTCAGTAAGCCGGTCCAGCGCGTCTTGGTCCATTTCTGTATGAATGTCGTACTTTTGTTTATGGTAATCAGCGACCGTGTTTCCTAACGTTGCGGTATGGAGGAAAATGGCATTGCGAACAAACAATCCTTTTGTTTGCTCAGAGGAAATCTGGAATTTGAGGCGCTCCCTCAAACGATCCGCAAACTTGCCTTCTTGCCCTTCAAGGCAAGTTAACGCATGGGTGAGTTGGTCAGTGCCTGTCTCCATTTGTTCTTGGGCCAGGTTAGGCTGTCGCCGTACATCTTCTTCAAAGCCGCTTTGATTAAAAGAAAAGCGGTAGGTACCCACATTCGGATTTAGCCAATCAAACAACGATATTCCCCCTTACTTAATTGATTGAGCCAATGCTTCATCAGCCGCAAACAATCCACGCAAATTTTCTTTGTAGTCAAGCACCAATTGTTCCAGCGCGCGCATATTCAATTCATACATTTCAATGATTCCGTCGATTTGTTCAACCGCACTGGCGGGAACAGGATCAAACTCCTTACGGAAAGTCACCCCTGTTGGCTTGCGGATGGCATCCTTGGAATACGTATGGCCTGCTTCTTGCAAAAACGCTTGCCAATTCGCCTCTTTGTTGCTCATCATACCTTCGACCCGTTCCCGTTGTTCGAACATCCGTTCATGAAGTTCCATATTACGATAGTGGTAAAGAAGGCCAAGAGCCTCGCGCTTTTGTTCCAGTGCCCCTTCCATGGCCTGCAACGCGTTAACAAGGCTGTCTTCATCAACGAGGATGTGTGTACCTGTCCCAGGCTCAAGCCGGTACGTGACCGGTTGATGGCCAGGCTGGTCATACAGTTCAATTAATGTCCCGATGCTATGCAAATCAAATTGCTCCTTGGCATTGATTACAGCAAGCACTTTTTCATAGACGGCTGTATTTTTTAAGGCCCATAACCCGCCGACGATATGGCCGAGCCCTACCTCTTCTTTCAGGCGTTCATTTACAGATTCAGGCATGTCTGAAAGTGCTGCCCACGGATTGTCTTTAGCTTTGCCGATTAATTCTGAAAGCTCGGCAACCGTCATTTCCTCGCCAATGATCGTGATAAATTGCAAAAGATGATTGATATTGGCGTTATAGGCAACCCGATCTAAATCTGCATTTATGCCAAGTCCAAGAGAAACAAACGTACCAAACATAGGGGGTCTGGAAAATACCTCCGTTAATCCAGGCCACGGCGTCCTTGGCGTCAGCACATCAGGAAATTCAGGCATTTCTATATCGCCTAAATAATGAATGCTTGCCCCTGGATAAAACGTATACGGAATCGATTGCGCATAAAGAGGCTCCCCTTTCACGCGTGTATGGCTAATGGTGTTCGCTTCAGCAGCATAAAAGTCGCGAGCAAGGAGAACGAGCTCTTCTTCGGGTATGTCGGAGATGTCTGTTGTGCCCATATTTCGTTCAATAAGGCGTCTAAATTCTGGATCCAGTTTTACAAGTTGTTTTAAGTTAACGGGGGCATCATTTAAACCGCGCACGTCATCAAAGTTTTTTTCAATTAAGGCGACACTAACGATCAAATGCCCTCCAAGAGAATGACCATCGCCATAGCGTTTAATTTCGTCACCATTTGTTTTTTTGGCAATGTCTGACTCAACCCTGTTATAAAAGCGGCGAGCATCATCGATTTGCTTATCTGAAACACCTGCAACAACACCGAAAGCATCGTAAATGACATCTTCGGGTGCGTCGAGGTCAACTTCAGTGCCGCGAAAAATGTAGTAAATGTCGTTAATGCCTTCTTCTTCGTTGTAGTGGTGGATCGCAGCACCGTCAAAGCCAGACTCGTTGCCGATAGGGGAGTCAATATTTTCGCCACTGCTTTTATAAATCGTAATGTCGTTGTAGTTGATGTCGGTAATGTTATAAGAATCCAACACCTTTTTAAGGGAGTCAATATCCAATGGCTCTCCACTTTCATATTGGAGAGCGGTAATAGCATTACGAGTGTTATCCTCAAATCCCAATTAAATTCACCTACTTTTGGAAGCGGACATTATGTATAAGTGTATTGAAAAAGCGGTTTTCTTGTTCATCGTTGATGGTACATGATTCTTCTTCCTTGCAATATAACTCATAATCAACAACCAAGAATTCTTTACGGTCAGGGCTTAGAACCAACGCAAAGTATTGATTTGCAGAATGCGTGGCTGGATCGTAAGTTACGCCCCTGTTTTCTTCCAACTTATAGTAGGAAGAGCCGTAATAGATCGTTGCAGCTTCTGTTTGAAGTTCTTCATACTGGTCATTAAACCCGAAGTCTTTTAGTAGAATTTGTAATTGTATCTCAGCATCATGTTCTGTCATATTGCCACGGTACTTTAATTGAATAAATCCCCAGTACTCTTTTTCGTTAGAATGTGATTGATCTTCATGGATATTGAGAAATTCAAAATGGTCTTTACTTTCGTAACCGACAGGATCATTTTCGATGTAATACCCCGCAGGAAACCACATGGAAAAGTTGTTTTTTTCGGATTGAAAATAATGGAAGCCTTCATCCGTTTCGACCTCTGGGTCAAGAAAGCTACTCGTAAAATCATCTGTTAAGGCAATATCGTCTGAACCGTTGAGTGCGAACGCCATGGCGACCCCTCCTCCTAATACAATTAAGACAATGATCGGAATCCAAATGCCTTTTTTCATCATCCATCCCACCTTCACTCTCGCCATGAGGTGTTTAATTTTATCATAGAAAAGAAGAAGGAAAAGTTCCACTAGTATCCGCAATAAATGGAAAAACGGCGCTTTAGGCATAGTGAAATAGTCTTCATTTTTAAACGTGTTGTTAAAAATGGAGTTAAGGTTTAGGGGGGGAAAGCAACTGAGTGTGATGGGGAAGTTTTGTGTCGCATTCTAACCGTGGGATTTCGAAGGTTGGTCTCATGGCCCATCTCTTTTTCACCTACTTTTGGAAGTGAATGTTTTGAATACGGTTCATTATTGTCCGTCATTATGGGCGGTGGGCTATCCCTTTTCAACTAACGGCCTGTTTAGAGATGATCTCCTTTTAAAAGAGTTATAGGGGTCTTCAGAATATATAGTGGACTAATGGATTAATTAAACTAATATATCAGAAATAGTTTTAAAAAATAGCTTGAAAAATATTTTAAATCGGATTACTTTATCTAAGAAAGGAGAATTAAAATATGAAAATAACTATTGAAGAAGTACCTGAATCAAGGATTGCTTATTTCCGAAATGTTGGGGAGTATGGTGAAAAGCAAAACAAAAAATTAATGGAGAATTTTAAAAAGTGGGCAAAATTAAATGGTGTGTTTGATGATTCTATAATTTTAGGCATACCGCAAGATAACCCAGAGATTACTCCTAAAGAGGAGTGTCGTTATGATGTTTGCGTTGTTATAAATAAAGATTTTAATGTGACAAAACCAGCTCATATTGGAGAATTTTCTGGTGGGAAATACGCTGTTTTTTTGCTTGACCATACAAAAGAGGCAGTCAGTGAATGTTGGGGCAATATTTTTTCTGAGATAGAAAGAAATAATCTATCAATAAGAGAACAACCAATTATAGAAAGATATACTTCACAAATGATTGATAATCATTTGTGTGAAATATTAGTTCCTATACAGTAACGAAGCAGGGACATTTCCTACCTTCTATTTGAAGGACGAACAACTGACACACCTACTATGTATTTCAGATCTAACTGCAGAAACCACCATAAGAAAATGACACAGATATGATGTTTAAATGTTATAACTTTAATATCCTATTAATTTTGAAATTTATTTA
Organism: Shouchella clausii; assembly: GCF_001598215.1. GTDB lineage: Bacteria > Bacillota > Bacilli > Bacillales > Bacillaceae_D > Shouchella > Shouchella tritolerans. The sequence continues at coordinate 148,692 of NZ_BCXJ01000001.1, forward strand.
AATTGGATCTACAAAAAGCGAAAAGAAGGGTTGCGGTTAGGAGACATTTACTGTATCATGTAAAACAATTTAACAGTATCGTTTGATTTTTTAAAAGCACTGATAAGGATATGAGTTACTTTTTACGGTTTCCAGAGAGGGAAGGAGAGCTGAAATCTTCCTAACGCAGGAGAGTAACTTACCACCTTTGAGCTGTATTGGAGAATGAAGTACCCAATACCGTCTATGCTACGTTACAGCACCAGAGCCGTAAGTTCTTTTTAACTTATGGGAAATTGGGTGGAACCACGGGTAGAACGCACTCGTCCCTTCTTGGGGGATGAGTGCGTTTTTGTGTTTTTACAATTACAAAGAAAGAGCGATGAAAAGGACAGGAATTATTTTTACGGTTTTCAGAGAGGGAAGGGTAAGCTGTGATCTTCCTAGCTTAGGAAAATAATTTACCACCTTTGAGCTGTATTGGGGAACTTAGTATCTAATACCGTTTATGCTACGTTACAGCACCAAAGCCATAAGTTTTTCTTTTTAGCTTATGGGAAATTGGGTGGAACCACGGGTAGAACGCACTCGTCCCTTCTTGAGGGATGGGTGTGTTTTTATTTTATTTACTTTAAAAGGAGTGCTTCTTATTATGAGTAAACCATTAATAGCGATTCAATTTCCAGATGGAAAGAGAAAGCAATTTCCGCAAGGTGTAACACTGGCTGAGCTTGCACAATCCATTAGTCCGAGTCTTTACAAAAAAACGATTGTTGGATGTATAAATGGTGTTCCTTCCGATTTAGCACGTCCAATCACAGAAAACGCTCATATTTCCTTATATGATGTCACTTCAAAAGAAGGAATAGAAGTGCTTCGTCATTCAACAGCCCACTTATTGGCACATGCATTAAAGCGATTATACCCGGCTGTTCATTTAGGAGTGGGTCCTGTCATCGGAGATGGATTTTTTTATGATGTGGCGTTGGACCAACCGATTACCGTCAGTGATTTGCCAAAAATTGAACAGATGATGAAGCAAATCATTAAAGAGAACATGGAGATAACACGTAAGGAAGTTACGCGCGAAAAAGCTAAACAGTTGTTTAAACAGGACCCTTTAAAACTGGAGTTGCTTGAAGATATACCGCCAGAAGAAACAGTGACTGTGTACGAACAAGGTGATTTTTATGATTTATGTCGTGGTCCTCATATACCTTCAACAGGCAAAATCAAGCATTTTAAGTTAACGAAAGTGTCTGGTGCATATTGGCGGGGCAATAGCGATAATCAAATGCTTCAACGTATTTATGGTGTTGCGTTTGCGACAAAAGATGAGTTACAAGATTATTTTGCCTTTCTAGAGGAAGCAGAAAAGAGAAATCACCGTAAGCTTGGAAAAGAGCTGGAATTATTCATGTTCTCAGAAGAAGCTCCAGGAATGCCTTTCTATCTTGCCAATGGTCAAATTATCCGAAATGAGCTTGAATCTTTTTTGCGAAATCTTCAAGCCGAATACGACTATAAAGAAGTTCGCACGCCGATCATGATGAATCAACGGCTATGGGAACAATCTGGTCACTGGGACCATTACAAAGAGAATATGTATTTTACACAAGTGGATGAGCAACAATTTGCGCTAAAACCGATGAATTGCCCTGGCCATATGCTCATTTTTAAAAATGGGCTGCATTCGTACCGGGATTTACCGATTCGCATGGCAGAGTTTGGCCAAGTGCATCGTCATGAATTCAGTGGTGCCTTGAATGGTTTATTGCGTGTCCGTACATTTTGCCAAGATGATGCCCACATTTTCGTGACACCGCAACAAATTGAAGAGGAAATCACACTTGCATTAAAAATAATCGACCATGTCTACCAAGTATTTGGGTTTAAGTTCGAAATTGAATTATCAACACGTCCAGATGATTTTATGGGGAGTGAAGACCTTTGGGAGCGGGCTGAAACTGCTTTAGAGAATGTACTGCAAAAACTTAATTATGCTTATAAAGTCAATGAAGGCGATGGGGCGTTTTATGGTCCGAAAATTGATATTCACATTAAAGATGCCATTCAACGCAGCCACCAATGCGCCACTGTTCAACTTGATTTCCAACTACCTGAAAAGTTTGATTTATTCTATATAGATAAACAAAACGAAAAAATGCGTCCAGTTGTTATTCACCGTGCTGTATTTGGTTCAATTGACCGCTTTTTAGGAATTTTAATCGAACATTTTGCGGGTGCTTTTCCTGTTTGGCTTGCGCCGGTACAAGTACAAATTGTCCCTGTTTCCCACGTTCACTTGGACTATTGTTTAACGATACAATCAGAACTGAAACAAGTAGGGGTAAGGGTAAACATTGATGAAAGTGATGAAAAACTAGGTTACAAAATTAGAAAAGCACAAATGCAAAAAATCCCTTGCACGATCGTGCTAGGTGACAACGAATTAAAAGAAGAAACAGTCACGGTTAGACAGTACGGAAAACCAGAAACAGAAAGGGTTCCATTTGAATGTTTTAAAAAGAAAATAGTGCGACAGATCAAAGAACGGAGCATTTAAAATGTTGTGTAACGGAGGTTTTACTACGAGCGAAGCTGCAACATGCCGGTAAAAACAGCTTCGCTCGTTTTCGCTCTAATTCCCACGCATGGTGGTTTTACCCTTTGTGGGAGAACATAGGCAACATGGATAGCGGTACTATTGCAACGGAATGAAGGTTACTTGTTGTTAGCGTTCTATGTTACAAGATAATCACGGTATGCCAAGCGTTCTACTCAACCGAGTTTGCTCGCTCCATGATTTCCTGGACGATCGTGCTTTTCGCATCAGCATAATGTTGCACGTGGCGCCATTGACGTTGAGCAAGGTGGCGTTTGACGCTTGCGTACTTATCCCGGTCGGCATTGTTGCTTCGGAGCCAATCACGGAAACGTAACATTCTATTGACTTCAGAAGCGCCTTCGCTGAATACATGCAGGTTGATGTCTGTATCTGGCCCTTTGAATAAACGATGTTCAAACCATTCAGGTTCCCGAATGCGTAGTGTGTAACCGGCTTTTTCTAAGTCCGGCACATAAGTCGTCTCGTCAGCAGAATCGTTTACAACTAGTAGTATATCAATGATTGGCTTGGCACAAAGGCCCGGAACCGAAGTTGAGCCAACATGTTCGAGTTGCAATGCCTTGTTTCCGAGCACAGAACGAATTCGGCTAGCCTCTCGATCGAATTGATTAGGCCACTCTGGATCGTACTCTAGGAGGGTAACAGGCGCATTGTGGGGTTTACGCTCACCAACTGTGACCTTCTGAAGATCTTCATCACTTTTACGTGGCGGATTTGAATGACTCTGCATGGAGCTCACTCCCAAGTTATAAAATTAGTTTAGCATTTCATCTTACCATAATGGTTGAAAAAAAGTTAAGCAGTTATTCTTCTTCATTCTTGCCGTTGAAGGGGAAGAAAAAGGGCCAATTCGTAATAGCGGTAAAAAATCCGTCCCATCTTTGGTTGTAAACGTGTGGTTGCGAAGCAATCTGAGTGGTATAGTCGGAGCCAGCTGTATCTAGCAGGGCTTGGTGTATTTATTGACCACGAAAATAAAGGCTTGACTCTCACGTTACGTAATACTTCACACTTTGAATGATCAAAACGTAGAGGTGAAACGATATGAACATTCAAGCACTACGCTCAGACCACATTTACCACCGAGTGATGGAAGTTCCGCCAGCAGAGAAAACAGAGTTATACCGGGAAAAGATGTTGGCCCCATTCATGAAAAAATGGGAGACGCAGCATGTTCCATATAAGGCTGCCGATCCAGGCGGTTTTGACGTGATGACAATCAATAATTTCATATTCCGTGCGCCGGAAGAGATGACACCTGAGATTTCCACGGAACTCGAACTGATATCGTCTGATACGTTCTGGCAGGAATGCGAAGCAGTCGTGGCCCGGAGCCTGGGCCAATTTACAGAAAACGGCGTGAAACTCCCGGTATCCGAGTACTTGTTCACCGTTCTGCTAGGCAACCCGAAGAGCCAGTCTTTGCTGCTAAACGAGGGTTATAGCGGCGACGGGGGAATTCCTGGATATATTTTATGTACGTTAATTCCAAATGCTTATACGCTGCCCCGGATGAAGGCAGCACTGGCCCATGAAGTCAATCATAACGTACGTTACCAGTATATCCAGTGGGACCACACGGTTACTCTAGGCGAGCTGATCGTTAGCGAAGGGCTGGCGGAAAATTTTGCAACCTTACTGTATGGGGAGGAGCTTCTCGGCCCTTGGGTGTCGAAAACGGACGCCGAAACACTAAATCGCCAGATCAAGCCTGTATTGAAGGAACAGCTGGATGTAACAGGGTTTGACCGAATCGCGCCGTATCTGTACGGCGACGAATTGGCAAAGCTCCAGAATTTCATGCCAGTCGGCATGCCTTATTCCGCCGGTTATGCTTGCGGATATTATTTAGTACGATACTATCTAGAGAAGACGGGGAAATCGATCGTCGAAGCAACTATCACCCCAGCGGCTCAAATCCTGGACGACGTCAGGGGATACTGGAATGAAACAACCATTATTAGCGGTTAAAGACATCGTGCATATCACCGGCATTACCACCAGAACCTTGCATTATTATGACGAGATCGAGCTGCTGAAGCCTACGCTCGTCGCCGACAATGGCTATCGCTATTACGATCAGGAAAGCTTAGCTAAACTACAGACGATCTTGTTCCTGAAGGAAATGGATATGCCTCTGAAAGAGATTGCAGCCATCTTGAAGCTTCCACTTGAGGAGCAGCGACAAGTATTAAAGCAGCACAACCATACGTTACGTTTGAAAAAACAGCGCTTAGAGCGGATCTCCACGGCATTGGAGGAGTTTGTGGCTGGAAAGGATGTTTACCATCTTGGTATTTTCCATGATTCTGCGATTTTGCCCTTGCCAGAGCAATATGATCGAGAAGCGAGATGGCGCTACGGCGAGACGGAAGCTTACCAGTCCTATGACAAGAAGCTGCAAGAATTGTCCTCCACTGAAAAAGAACGCCGGTGGCACCATATGGAGGGCGTGTTCCGAAAGATTGCCGCCTGCATGCATCTCACGCCGGATGCGGCGGAAGTACAGCCACTCGTCGACGAGTGGCGGGGAATCCTCGAGCAGTCGATGTCATGCGACGCACACTTATTAACGTGTATCGCCAACACGTATCAAGCCGATGCCCGGTTCAAGCAGTATTTTAATCGGTTCAGTGAGCAAGGAGATTTAGCAGCATTCATGTATGAGGCAGTTATATATTATGTGCAGGGAATGGATGAAAGTAAGAGAGAGAATTGAGATGTGACGGTATATGGAGAAGACAGATCGAATGAATGATAGAGTAGATAGTTCAAAGTCCGATAAAAAGCATATTCTGCCTTGGGCCAACCTGAAAGGGTTGGAAACAACCTAGTGTAGGCGGTGCCTGTTTTGGCGACGATGAACTAGAAAAAATGAGCGACCTGGAGTTGGGAGGAAAACCCCTCCAGCTCCAAAGTCAATCGGTCTGGACTTGCCTATCCAGGCTTAGACAAGTGTTGATTCTCTTTGAGCACTTGCGAAACAGATCCAGAGGTTTCATTTACTAAGAGACTTCCCTCAGTTTTAGATGGTCAGGTGATAAATATTATACGGCTACTAGATTTAAATAGATCTTCCTAAACGCTTTAAAATTGGTTCTTTTTCTGTCTTCAAATTACCACCATTTGTATCCGTGTGTATTTACTAATTGATTTGCTGCTTCTGGTCCATTGGACCCTGCTGGATATAGATGAAGGGGGATGGCATTCGTCTCAAAATTCTCGATGATTGGTTGAATGGCTTGCCAAGCTAGTTCTACTTCATTCCAGTGTGTAAAGTAAAAGGGATTGCCCTTTATTGCATCGGCAAGCAAATATTCGTAAGCCTCTGGGATCTCTCTATCACTGGATGAAAAATTAATCTGAATGGGCTCTAACTCACCTGTTAGTGGGTGTTTGCTGTTCAACTGAAGAGTGACCCCATCATTTGGGTTGATCCTAATAATGAGGAGGTTTGGTTCTCCTTCATTCGTCTTCCCACTCAAGTTTTTAAATTCAACGACAATCTTCGTCTCTTTTTTATTGAGTCGCTTGCCCGTGCGAATAAAGAAAGGGATGCCTTCCCACAAAGGGGTTTGAATGGTAAGTCGAGCAGCAACAAATGTATCAACCGTTGAGAATGAATCGACGCCTGCCTCTTCTCTATAGCCTGTAATGACGGAATGATGATCTACGTCTAATCGTGCGTACTGTCCCCGGACCACATCACGCTCTGGTATGATTTGAATGGCTTTCATTAAGTTAATCTTTTCACTTCGCAGTTTAGCTGCGTCTTCTCTCTCGGCCATTTGGACAGCCGTCATCATCACTAATTGCAGCATGTGATTTTGCACCATATCGCGGAGCGCGCCAGTTTGCTCATAATACGCAGCTCTTGACCCAACTCCTACCGTCTCGTTCGCGGTAATCTGCACATTCGAAATCATGTCTTTTCGCCAGATTGACTGCAAGATCGGATTGACGGAGATAAGTGTTTCAAGATTTTGAACCATCGGCTTTCCGAGATAGTGGTCAATCCGGAAAATCTCCTCCTCACTAAACGCTTGCTGAACAATGTGGTTTAATTGCCGAGCCGATTGAAGGTCATGACCAAATGGTTTTTCAATCATGACTCTTTTCCATCCCTTGGTGTTTGCTAAGCCACTTTGTTTGATGTTTGTTGTAATCACATCAAACAATTCAGGAGCCACCGATAAGTAAAAGATTCGATTTTCTTGAAGCTTATTTTCCGATTCTAATCGTCGTACATGAGTGGATAGCTCCTGATAGCTAGCTTCTTTCGTCAGATCCAAGCTGATATATGAGAACTGTTTTACAAATGCCAACTTCTGTCGCTTATCATCGGTTGAATGTCTTGAAAATTTATATAGAGAATCAATGATGTTTGCTTGATACGCTTCTTTTGAGAGCGGCTCTCTCCCAACACCTATAATAGAAAACGATGCTGGAAGCTTCTTGTCCATATAAAGATTAAAGAGGGCTGGATAAATTTTTCGATTTGCCAAATCTCCAGTTGCTCCAAATAAAATAAATGATGTGGATTCCATCTAAAACGCATCCTTTGTCGTAAAAAATAGATTCACCTTGCCTGTCTTGACTTAGTATAGTCCTCGTGTTCAGATCCTGTAAGTACGCACTTTTTTTGCAGATAGTGTGCAATTTCTTACTATGTGTGTTAAAGGGAACGACAAAAAGGCCGTTCCCCTTAATCAAGAAGAACAGCTGCAAATCGGTTGCTAACAATCATTCTTTTTCTAATACATTCTCGATGTAATCCCTGCCCCATTCATACATCGCATCTAATATAGGCATTAAACTTCTTCCGTGCTCAGTAAGGGAATATTCAACCTTAGGTGGAACAACAGGATACACTTCACGGTGAAGAATTTGATGATCCTCTAGTTCGCGCAGTTGATTCACTAGCATTCGTTGGGTTATTCCAGGCATCAGGGCTTTCAGCTCTCCAAAGCGTTTCGTCCCTTCTTTGCCTAAATGCCAAAGAATCAACATTTTCCATTTACCTCCAATGACCGATAGAGTCAGCTCTTTTTCACAATTAAATGTTCGTTCTCCTAGATTAGGCATAGCGTTCATCCCTTTAACGATTAGTCAAAGTATACTTTTATACACTATATGTGTGAAATGTGCGTACTTTCAAACTTAATGTGTACTTAGTATAATGGCATCCAGGCAGCGAAGTAAATAGTCTAACCGAAATTGGCAAGACTAGGTACGCTCTGTCAAATCACATTTACTAAGGGAGATTGTGCACATGAAATTACAATTAGCATTAGATCTTGTTAACATACCGGAAGCGATTGAGCTTGTAGCGGAAGTTCAAGATTCTATTGATGTGGTAGAAATTGGAACGCCAATCATTAATAGCTTAGGTCACGAAGCTGTACGTGCAATGAAAAAGGCTTATCCAAACTTAACAGTCCTGGCAGACGTGAAAATCATGGATGCTGCTGGATATGAAGTACAACAAGCATCAGCTGCTGGAGCTGACATCGTAACGATTCTAGGTGCAGCAGAAGATAGCTCCATCCGTGGTGCTGTTGAAGCAGCTAAAGAAGAGGGAAAAGAAATCCTAGTTGATATGATTGCCGTGAAGGACATCGAAACACGTGCAAAAGAATTGGATCAGCTCGGAGTAGACTATATCTGCGTTCATACTGGATATGATCTTCAAGCAGAAGGAAAGGATTCTTTCGAAGATCTTCGCAAAATTAAAACTGTCGTTAAAAATGCAAAAACAGCGATTGCTGGCGGTATCAAGCTTGAGACTCTTCCAGAAGTGATCAAAGCTCAACCAGACCTTGTCATCGTTGGGGGTGGCATTACGTCTAAAGAAGATAAGAAAACAGCTGCACAAGAAATCAAAGCACTTATCAACCAAGGGTAACCATGAACACCACTGAGTATCTTAAGGCGATTATTCAGGAGCTCCAGGGAACGGTGCAAGCCATCTCTGAGACGGAGGCTGACCAGCTAGTCGAAGCCATTTTTAAAGCGAAAAAAGTCTTTGTAACGGGGGCTGGTCGTTCTGGCTTTATGGGTAAATCGTTTGTCATGCGCATGATGCATATGGGCATTGATGCTTATGCAGTCGGGGAGACAGTGACAGCGAATCTTGAAGAAAGCGATCTACTGATAGTTGGGACCGGCTCAGGAGAAACGAAGACCTTGATTCCAATCGTAGAAAAAGCGAAAAGTTTGGGCGGTGCAGTCGCTGCAGTGACGCTATCTCCAGAATCTACGATTGGAAAACTTGCAGATTTAAAGGTGATCCTACCAGGAGCACCAAAGGATCGAGAAGAAGACAGCCAATACGAAACCATTCAACCAATGGGCTCACTTTTTGAACAAACCTCTCTTCTTTTCTATGATGCAGTGATCTTGCGTTTTATGGAGAAACGAGAGCTGAACTCAAAGCAAATGTATGGCAAGCACGCCAATCTTGAATAAGAAAACAAGCACCTTCGTGTTCACTGCAATGTACAGTCGAAATCGAAGGTGTTTTTCTCTCCATTGGATACCTAGGCCATTTCCAAACGATTATCGTCTGATCTCGCTGTCAACCACCGCTTAACGTTTACCTTTTAAAGAAACAAACCGGTTTCCCTTTCCTCATCGCTCCCTCGGTCTTTTTCTTGTTGTCCTGTAATAAAAGCAAGAGCCTGTTTATGAAGTGTATAGGAGACGGGTGTCTGTTCATTGATTTCGCCATCGCTGTCGACATCGAGTGTTTGGCGGCATGTGAGCGTAAATTGATCTAGTTCGAGTGCTTCGATCCCTTCTGCGTCGTTAAGCCAATTTTCATCGGTGAAAGCGTGGCTGTACATATTTTTTAAGAGCGTGAAGCCTGCCTCTTTGACAATAAACAGATGAAGTTTGCCGTCTGAAAGGGAGATGTCTTTTAAGAATAAGCCGATTGTGCCAATGTATTGACCGTTCATCGCTAAGATCATGACTGCATCGCCGCTATATGTTTCTCCTTTTGCTGTTGTGATCGTGTACGAAAATGGGTTTGGTTCTTTGATCGATCGAATCGCGCTGATGATATACCCCAGTTTTCCAAACCGTGCTTTTGTCTCCGCTTCTATTTCTTTTGAAGCCTCGGCAATCATGCCTACTCCAGAAAAGTTGGCAAAATAGCTGTCGTTTTGTTGGCCGATGTCAATCGCAACAGTTGTGCCGTTTACAGCTGCCGTGAGGGCGTCGTCTACTGTGGGAATTTGCAAGCTTCTAGCCAAATCATTGCACGTGCCAGCTGGCACAATTGCCACAGTTGGTTGGTTGTCTCCCATCATCAAACCGTTGACGCATTCATGCACAGTGCCGTCACCGCCAACAATGATTAACAGTTCAATGTCCTCAGACAACTGTTTGCATCGTTGTTTTGCTTCGCCTGGCGCTTGCGTCTGGATGAATGTCAGCTCTCTTACTTCAGGAGCAAGTGTTGCCAATGTTTGTTGGAGTAGTTCGTTGACGTCTCCTTGCCCTGCGTTCCTATTGTAGAGCAGAATGGCTTTTTCGTAACGGGGCATGCCATGTCCACCTTTCAGCTTAAAATCACTTTCCAATTGGCAACGAAGGAATCGTTTTCCATACTTTGTCATACATGTACCCGTTTTCTAGCATTTTAGTCTGTCGTTGCACTGTTTTTTTTCTGGATGAAAAAATCTCCTTGGAAACGACTGCAATAAAAAACATCACGAATGTCGTGAATGCCCTCTTCACGCAGTGCTTGATGAACTTCTTCTTCTGGAATATCGAGAATGTCTAAATGCTTATGTTGGAGGATGCCATCCATAATAAGCGGGAGTGAAAGGGGGCTGTTGTCGTCTTTTTTAAACACAGACAATGAACCAGATGACTCTAACAACGCCCAATCCACTTCTTGAATGTCGGCAATGTCTTTATCACGCAGCTGCATCATAATGTCATCGATGTTGTAGTTTTGTTTAAATAAATTTTCCTCGATAAAAACGCCATCTCGTATTAACAGTACCGGTTTGCCATCAACGATGTCGCGAAAACGCTGATTTTTAACTTGCAGATAGGAAAAAATACGGGACAATAATATGAGCAGCGCAATCGGAGTAAGGCCGCGAATGAGAGGCATCTTTGTATCTTCAATTAAAATGACAGCTAGCTCTGCGACCATGATTGTAATAATGATATCAAGGACGCTTACTTCGCCGACGTCCTTTTTGCCTGTTAAGCGGAAAAAAAGCAGGACTGCAACAAACATAACGATCGTTCGTCCTGAGATGGAAATGAGCTCTTCCACTTTCTATCACCTCAGCTTCAGTATTGGCGAAAGCGGACGAAGGTAAACGTGATCCTTTCTCTTGAACCATTCGACAAAAACAGGGACAATGAAAACAAAAGGCAAATGGAGGGGATGTCATGCGTTTACTACGAATGGACGAACTATCAGCAAGAGACCGCTACCGCTGGATGAGCGGGGCGATTGTGCCTCGCCCGATTGCATTGGTCACGACGGTAACGGAAAAAGGAGGCGTGGTCAATGCCGCACCATTCAGCTTTTTTACGATGCTTGCTAGCGATCCGCCACTTTTGTCCATTGCTGTAGGCAGGCGTGAGGGGCAAATGAAAGATACGGCGCGCAATGCGGTTGCCATGAAAGAAATGGTGATTCATGCCGTCAGTGAAAAAATCGTAGGCGATATGAATGAGACAGCAGCAACGCTTGGGCCAGATGAGAGTGAGCTGGAACGGACGTCTTTTCATTTGACGCCTAGTGTGACGGTCTCAGTGCCAGCAATTAAGGAAGCCCGTATTCGGTTTGAGTGTAAGCTTGAATCCCACTTGCCGACCAAAAACGATGCAGGGGATGTTTCATTTGATTTGCTTATTGCTCGTGTCTTGGCTATGCATATTGCGGAGGACGTTGTAGACACGGAGACGAATGGCATCGATATGGACGGTCTTCAACCTGTTGCCCGACTAGCGGGGCCGAACTACGCAGGGCTAGGCTTGCGTTATTCCCTTAAGCGGCCAAAATAGCTTCGGAAAAGTCTGTGAAAGTAATGAAAAACAGACGAAAATGTTGTATGGTCTGTTTTTTTTTGCGCAAATCCGTCATAATGAAGGAGCCGCGATCAGTGAAAGAGGAAATGCTTCCTAAAAACAACTGACGCACGACAAATGAGGATGGCGCATATATAGCTAATGATAGGCGTCCGTCATTTTTGAAATGATTAGGTTAGAGGAAGATGATGATGAAACGATATATTGAAATATGCAAGCCTTTATGGACGTTATTGCCAGAAGGAACGATCCATGAAAATGAGCGATTATGCAAACATACGTATACGCAAATGGGCGGCGCAGCCGATTTGTTTATTACGCCTCAATCGTATGAGGAAACACAAACCGTTTTGAAGTTTGCCCATGAACATGGTGTTCCTGTTACGTTGCTCGGTAACGGTTCAAATGTAATTGTAAAAGACGGTGGCATTCGTGGAATTACATTAAGCTTAAAAAAGCTCAATACGATCACATGCACAGGAGTAGAGTTAGTCGCGCAGACAGGGGCGACGATCATTGAAGCGTCACGGAAAGCCCGTGATGCAGGGCTGACTGGGCTTGAGTTTGCTTGTGGCATTCCTGGCACGGTAGGCGGTGCGTTTTATATGAATGCCGGTGCTTATGGCGGACAGATTGCCGATGTGCTTGAAAGTGTATTGGTATTAACAGAACAAGGGGAGTTTAAAACGCTCTCGAAAGAAGAGTTTGATTTTGATTACCGTAAAAGTGTGTTTTCGGCAAAACGTTATATCGCCTTGGAGGGCACGTTCCGACTGCAAAAAGGCGACCAGGCGCAAATACAAGCAAAAATGGATGAGTTGACGATTGCAAGGGAAACGAAACAACCACTCGAATACCCATCATGCGGTAGCGTGTTTAAGCGTCCGCCTGGCATGTTTGCTGGCAAGTTGATCCAAGACAGCGGCCTCCAAGGGACACGCATCGGTGGAGCTGAAGTGTCAAAAAAACATGCAGGCTTTATTGTAAATGTGGATAATGCGACTGCTACAGAGTATATGAGCCTTGTCCGCCATGTTCAGCAAACGGTAAAAGACAAGTTTGGCGTTGAGCTGGAAACGGAAGTGATAACAATTGGTGAAGACCTCGAAGAACCTGTTAGCGATTAGTTAATAGGTTTTTCGGTGCTGTTCGTTGTGTTTGTTGACTTATAGAATGGCTGCGCTGCTAACAAGTGTCAAATGTATGAATGTTTATTTTGCAATTCGAAACAGTTCTTGGTTAAATAAAAGAGGGGGTTGCCGGCCTGTTAGATCAGAAAGAAGGTTGGAGCAATGATTAAACGTTTTTTTTCCTATTATGTACCGCATAAAAAGTTGTTTTTTATTGACTTTTTCAGCGCCATTGTCGTCGCTGTTTTAGATTTGTTTTTTCCTATTGTCGTCCAATGGTTCATTAACACGCTTTTGCCACAACAAGAGTGGGACAAGGTCGTCTGGGTATCAGGGGGGCTGTTGCTCACCTATTTAATCAGCGCGTACTTACAATACAATGTCAATTTTCTTGGGCATAAGCTCGGGATCCACATTGAGACGGACATGCGCCAAGATTTGTTTGAAAGCATCCAGCGCCAATCGTTCCGTTACTTTGACAATACGAAAACAGGCCACATTATTAGCCGCATTACAAATGACCTGTTTGACATTGGCGAATTAGCGCATCATGGCCCCGAGGACTTATTTATTGCGTTAATGACGTTTGTAGGTGCTTTTGGCATTATGTTTTATGTGAACCCGACGTTGGCTATTGTAGCGCTCGTATTTGTACCGTTCCTGATTGCCTTGATTACTTATACCAATATAAAAATGAATCAGGCATGGTCGAAAATGTATGCGGAAATTGGCGATGTGAATGCTCGTGTAGAGGACAGCGTTTCTGGCATGCGCGTTGTCCAATCGTTTACGAACGAAGCCCATGAAGTTGAAGAGTTCCGCAAGAACAACCGTCGTTACCAAAAAGCAAAAGTAGGCGGCTACAAAGTGATGGGCTATACATCTTCAGGCATCTTTTTAGCAACGCGGCTGATGATTTTATCTGTGCTCCTTGTCGGCGCATGGCTGCTCTATAGCAATTCCCTTGATGTTGGCGAGTTTGTCCTCTTCATTCTCTACATCAACATTTTGTTTAAGCCGATTGAGAAAATTAGTGCCATTTTAGAGCTTTATCCAAAAGGGATGGCCGGTTTTAAACGTTTTACTGAAGTCCTTGATACAGAAGTAGATATTGAGGATAAGCCAGACGCTAAAGTGGCGCCTGTGCTTAATGGTGATATTGAATTTCGCAATGTCACGTTCAGTTATGAAAACAATCGGCCGGTTCTTAACGATCTCAATCTCTTTATCCCGGCTGGAAAAACGGTCGCCTTCGTTGGTCCGTCTGGCGCTGGGAAAACAACGATTAGCTCGCTCATTCCGCGCTTTTACGATGTAGACAGCGGCGCTATTGCCATTAATGGCATCGACATTCGCGACATGACGAAGAAGTCGCTGCGTTCGCAGATTGGCATTGTCCAACAAGACGTCTTTTTATTTAGCGGCACGCTGAAAGAAAACATCCGCTATGGCAAACTCGATGCAAGCGACGAAGACATTTACCGCGCCGCCAAGTTGGCGAATTTGGACGGGCTCATCGAATCGCTGCCGGAAGGCTATGAAACGCAAATTGGCCAGCGCGGCTTGAAGTTGTCGGGTGGACAAAAACAGCGGATTGCGATTGCGCGCACATTCTTAAAAAATCCGCCTATCTTGATTTTAGACGAGGCGACTTCTGCATTAGATACAGAAACAGAAGCGCTTATTCAAGAATCCTTGCAAGAGTTGGCGGCAGACCGGACAACGCTTGTTATCGCCCACCGACTAGCGACGATCCGCCATGCGGACCATATTGTCGTCGTAACGAAAGACGGCATTGCCGAGCAAGGGACTTACGAAGAGCTAGTCGCCAAAAATGGCGTGTTTGCGACTCTAAACAATGTCCAGTTGACACATGTGTAAGCAGAGGGAACAATCCCTCTGCTTTTTTGCATAGTTTTACGTCTATTGGAAAAGCTAGGCTGGAATAAAAGGAAGGAGTTGGCTAACCAATGGATGAATCAAAAAAGTCGCCCTCGTTTGGAACCAATGTAACGGGGCAAGGCGATGCGCTTGATCAGCGCAAAGCCGCAAATGAAAAAGACGATACATTGACAACCCGTCAAGGCCATCCCGTGAAAGACAATCAAAATGTACGCACTGTCGGCAACCGCGGGCCTATGACATTAGAGAATTACGATTTCTTGGAGAAAATTAGCCATTTCGACCGGGAGCGTATTCCGGAGCGAGTTGTCCATGCCCGCGGTGCAGGGGCACACGGCTATTTTCAATCGTATGGAAAAGTAGGAGATGAACCAATTTCTAAATACACAAGAGCAAAAGTGTTTACAAACACGGAAGTGAAAACGCCTGTATTTGTCCGGTTTTCTTCTGTTATTCATGGCATCCATTCCCCTGAAACACTTCGTGATCCCCGTGGCTTTGCGGTAAAATTTTACACAGAGGATGGCAACTGGGACTTAGTCGGCAATAACTTGAAGATTTTTTTCATTCGCGATCCGCTAAAATTCCCGGATATGGTCCATGCGTTTAAACCGGATCCAGTAACGAACCGGCAAAGCATGGAACGGTTTTTCGATTTTGTCTCGCAAAGCCCAGAGTCGACCCATATGATCACGTTTGTGTTCTCCCCGTGGGGCATTCCGGCAAACTACCGGAACATGCAAGGATCGGGCGTCCATGTGTATAAATGGGTCAACGAGGAAGGAAAAGCGATGCTTGTTAAATACCATTGGGAGCCTGTACAAGGGATTAAAAACTTGACCCAAAAAGAAGCAGAGCAAATCCAAGGAAAAAATTTCAACCATGCGACGCAAGATTTGTATGAAGCAATTGAAAAAGGCGATTACCCTGAATGGGAGCTTTATGTGCAATTGATGGAAGACGGTGAACATCCAGAGCTGGACTTTGATCCTCTTGACCCGACTAAGCTTTGGTATAAAGACCAGTTTCCTTGGCACAAAGTCGGCAAGATGGTGCTCAACAAAAACCCGGAAAATTATTTTGCGGAAGTGGAACAAGCCGCCTTTGGCACCGGCGTACTCGTCGATGGCCTTGACTTTTCCGATGACAAACTGTTGCAAGGACGCACGTTCTCCTATTCTGACACGCAGCGTTACCGCGTTGGCCCGAACTATTTGCAACTGCCAATCAATGCCCCGAAAAAACGGGTAGCGACCAACCAACGAGATGGGCAAATGACGTATCATGTCGATAGTCCTCCAGGAATCAATCCACACGTTAACTATGAGCCATCTGTACTTAACGGCTTAAAGGAAGCAGAAAAAGTCAACCCAGACCACACGCCGCACGTATCAGGCGAAGTGAAATATGAAGCGATCAGCCGCCCGAACAACTTCGGCCAAGCAGGTGAAACGTATCGCCGTTTTTCTGACTGGGAACGGGACGAACTAATTGCCAATTTAGCTAATGCCCTGGCCGACGTCGATAAAAGGATCCAAAAGCAAATGATCGAGAATGTTACAGAAGCGGACCGCGACTACGGCAAGCGTCTAGAAGAAGCGATCAAACGTGTTCAAGAAAGCGTAGACGACAAAGAAGGACATGCGGTCAAGGAAGCAGAACAAGAAGGAATGCCGTCTGATCCTTACTAAAAAAACGAACTCCAAAAAAGGAAACCGTAGGCGTCGATTCGATACCTACGGTTTTTGATCAATTGAACTTATAATATTTTTTGCAAAGTTGAAAATGGTGATTTTCATGTATACAAAGCAAATGTATGCTTTGTATTAGATTAGGATAATCGGCGATTGGGTCTGGATAGCGAATATGGCCAGCGATTTCGTCTTTTATTTGACGGACCATGGTCTCCAATTGTTTTGTTTCGGCGTCTATGGTTGTCATTAATTGAGCGAATGACGTGTTCTTTTGGATCTCTTTTGGTGGTACTAACATACTTGGCGCTTTCATTGGCTTGTTATGCTTATTGTGATATTCCTTGTATATGTCTTTACTGTGCGTTTCATAAGGCTTGTTTTTCCTTATTGCAGCGATCGGTTTGGACAATGGCAAATACAGCTTATTTAGCTGTATAAAACGTTTGATCATTAAAAATAAATGGTAGTACGTTTCTCCAAACGACCATTTATTTTCACAGGGTCTTTTCCATTCTTCCCCTTTAAAAGGTTCCATCGCAATGGACATTTCATCTCTCTGCTTGTAAAGTGTGTGAAAATGCTTTTCCATATAACTGCTCTTCATAACGCCTCCTAGTAATGCTCTAAAGCATCAATGAGTTGTGAACAACCTAGTAAGTGTATGTTGTAATCAAAGCTTTCTTCGCTTAGGACACACCAACTATAACCTTCAATAAAACCTCGGACATAATATAAGGATTCACCATTTACTTCTAAACAATTCCTTTTGAAGTAATTGACTGTTAACGGGGTATTGAGGGTTCTCATAATATCAATTAGCCGAATCCCTTTACATTTCACATAACTTTCTTTAAACGTCCAAGTGTCCAAGAAAAAGATATTTCTTGAGTGAGGAGAAAGACTTAGTAAGTGGCTTAACTCGTTATCTGTAAAAAAAAATTGAGCCAATTCTTGATTATATTCTTTGTACGCTTCTATGTCGGCTCCTATTAACCCTTTATTGTCATACGCACACATAATCCATTCATTGCAATGAGATAGGCTAAAGTAATCCTTTAATAAAAAAGGTTTTCCGTTTTCATTATAATGTATTTTTAACGGATGTTTTATTCCCTGTTTCTTAATAAGCACATACTGTAAAAGTAAATCACTATACAGAAGGTGGAGCCTCTTCACTGGATGAGAAGCTTTATTTAAACGATTTATCGTTCGCAGCGATAGATTTATTTTAGGTGAAAATTCTATTATGGAAGCCTTAATGTTTAAAAGAAATATATCCATTTTTAATTTTGAAATGATGACAATAAGAGGGATGCATTATGACCGCCAAATGCAAAAGAATTATTTAAAATTTCCCCGCCGTTGTAGTTAGCGGTTTTTTCTAAAAGAAGATTCACATCAATGTCCTCATCCACCTCTTCACTTCGTACATTGATAGTAGGTATCAATTTTCCTCTGCTAATCATCATAGAACATAGCGCTGTTTCAATTGCTCCAGCTGCTCCTAAAGCATGTCCATGTATAGACTTAGTGGATGCGACTAAAGGGTTATGACTAAACAACGCTTTAATCGCTGCTGACTCTGTTAAATCATTTAATTTAGTTGAGGTGCCGTGAGCATTAATGTATTCTATTTCATTAGAGGCGATTTTGGCATCCATTAATGCATTCTCCATGCAGCGTGTAATACCATTCATATCGGGAGCTAGCAATGATTTAGCGTCTGAGGAACTCCCATAGCCTTTTACTTCACAATAAATGTGAACGCCTCGTTCTTTTGCATGATTAAGTTCTTCAAGAACTAGGAAAGCAGCACCTTCACTCATCACAAATCCCGATCGATCTTTCGAAAAAGGTATGCTAGCTTTATCTATAGTCTTGGAATTAGTTAAAGCTCTTAACTTTCTGAAAGCCTCAATAACTTGTGGAATGACACAAGCCTCTGTCCCACCGGCCAATATCATTTTTTGGTTCCCTTGCTGAATTTTCTTAAAGGCTTCCCCTATAGCAACGGTACCGGAAGCGCAGGCAAGAGAATAAGCGAGAGTTTCGCCTTTTATACCTAAATCAATACTTATGTTTGCAGTGATCATATTGATGAGATTTCTCGGGATAACGAGCATCGTCATTTGGTCGACGCCGGCTAATGCTGCTGCACCAAATTCATCGGCGAGGGCACGAATCCCACCGACGGAGCTTCCAACAAAAACAGATATGTTTTCACTATTCTCATCATTCATTTCAAGGTTGGCATCTTCAATAGCTTCCCTAGAAGCGATCAAGGCTAATTGGGTGCACCGGTCCATATAGCGCCTTTCTTTTGTAGACAAAGGTTCATTGAAAATGTCATCAACTTCCCCAACAAATTTTGTATTTTCATGTTTTGATGGAATAATCCCACTCTCTAGATTAAGAATGCTTTCCCAAGTACTTTCTCTTGTAATTCCATTAGGTGATACGATCCCTATTCCTGTCACTACAACTTTTTTCATAAGCATTTGCCTCCTCGTTTGTTAGGGTTAAGCCCTTAAAATGGATGTGATTGGTAAAAGTCTTTTTTACTAAAATGTGGACCAGCTTTTTTTAATGCTTCAAAGGTCGTAGCTTGTTTGGTCACGACAATGAAGACCCGTGAAACCGATACGGTACCGAGTCTCCTTGCCGGTGCTATCCGTCTAAAAAGGTTGCATAGAAATAGCGGGAATTACTAAGCAGCACAAACGAGTACTTGTTCTAACCGTTAAAGCCCTTAGTGATATGCTACTATGAACTGTTAACTCTTTATGTCTGAAAATTCCTTGACCTATCACCGCAGTTTATGTCATTTAATGTTTTTTATTTTTGCTCTTGTTCTTATTAAGAAGAAGGTAAAAATAGCAATTACCATTCCATTACTTGCTAGTATAATCAACAGATTGTCAGTTACTTTAACAAAGTTAACAAAATCAAACATAATTTGATCAAGGAATGTTCTCACTACAATTTGTGATAAAAGATAGGATCCAATAATACATAGGACCGCAATAGGAAAAGAGAAAGCAAAATGCATTTTCATCACTTCAGCTGTTGAAAAACCTTCTAACTTTAACGTTCTAATTGATTGAATGCTGTTTTGATAACTGAATTCTAAAAGTGAGTACAACAAAGCAATTTGCAAAACAATAGCCAATGAAAGGATTAGGGTAATCTGCTTGTTTATCACTTCTAAAATATTTTCCCCAGATGTTATGATCTCGTCTCTAGTCAAAGTAGCTTCTATTCCATCATCATTAGCCTCTTCAAATGGCTCTGCGCGGGCAATGGCTGGCGTAAAATATGTCTCACTGTTAAATAGATCTCCGTCATCGGAGACTAAATAAATAGTGCTTACTGTGGTGACGTTGTTGATTTTATTGATCTTAAACGAGTAATCTTCCTGGTTCGTTACGTCTTTAAGAACCAATTCATCCCCAACGGCCTTCCCGTATTTATCAGCAAACGCTTGAGTGATGATTACATCCCCGTCTTCAAGCTCTAAATCGTATTTATAGTACGTTGAATCAGAGCCTATCACATAAACGCTCTGTGTAATTCCCTCCTGATCGTATAGGCTATACAATTCAAATTCTTCGCCATTAAACTCATCCTGATTCAATGGCTTTAAAAACAGGATTTCTTCAAAAATATTTTCGGATGCTAAATCATCCACATACTTAGTTACTGAGTCTTTTAACAAGAAAGAGAAGTTAATCAATAACCCAACAAAGAAAATCAATATCATAAACAAGGCCATTTCTTTTTTATTCCTGTTTATTCGTTTTAAACGATAACGATAAGTGAACGGAATTAAATGTATAAATTTGCTTGTCACTTTTTTGGCTGATTTGATTTTACTTTTTTTCTTTTTGGCCTTTATATAAAATTGATACACTAAAACAAAGTTTATAACCAACACGACTATTAATGAAACTATTAAACAAATAGCCAGAAGTGCCCAATCCATTTCGAGTAAGGGATAATTATAAATACGGCTATTCATTTGCATGATGGTTTCAATGGAAAAGAATCCAAGTGTACAGCCAATGATCCAGGCGATTAATAGTGTTAAATTTGTTTCAGTTGTGTAATGTTTGAAAATGGTTCGCTTACTAAAACCCAACTTATTAAAGATTTCCAAGTTGTTTGTTTCTTTTTTTGACATTTCAAAGTGATAAACACTTAAGAGGACACCTACTATTAGATATAGCAAGAACGTCAGAAGCAGGGCAAGATCTCTCGGTGCTTCCGCATCCCCTATGACTTGTTGTATTCTAGTATTGTTTTGAGAATCATTTAGATAGATTGGTTCAACTATCTCTGAAACTTCTTCTACACTGAGGTCGCTCTTATAAGCATAGTAGGACGAGAACTCGTTCCCAAAAAGAGTATTAAATGTTTTTTCGTTAACAAATGCAATGCCAAAAACTTCTGAATTGGCCTGTAAAACAAGGTCGCTGTTTTTGGTTGTAATGTAATCTGGAGAAATGGCCGTTCCAACAATCTTTAAAGTTTCACCATCAAGATTTAATTCATCATTAATAGCTAAGTCATTAGAAGTTAAAAAGTTACTGTCGATCAATATTTCATTAACACTCTGAACATCTTGACCATCTGTAACTTGGTGCTTGTTGATTTTTTCCCTCTCTTGAAATATACGTATGGTGGTGCCGTCTTGCCGTATCTCACCGTATTTAATTTCTTCATAATCAATGTTCTTAAGTGTTTTAGGCGCCTCAATAGTAATAAATGTCCCGTCCTCCACATTGTAATCACTATTAAAGTTTTCAACTGACTGGAGAACGCTGCTAGTGCCTACAAAGAAACTTACAAAAATACTTGTTGTAGCAAAAACGACAAGAAATATCACTAACAATTTTAGCTTATAAGTATTCAACCTTCTGCCGATTCGTTTTTTAAGCTTTTTCTTTGTATTGTTATTTACCATTCTAAACTCTCCACCAATGTAACTTCTGTTTGTACTTCATCGTTTATCTTTTGGCCATCATGAATGGTAATGACGCGATTAGAGATCTTTGTAATTTGCTCATTATGGGTTATAAGAACAATCGTAGTTTGATGGCTTTGTTGTAGGTTTTGCAGTACTGTCAAGACTTCCCTAGATGACTTACCATCAAGTGCTCCAGTAGGTTCATCACAAAATAGGATCTTAGATTCTTTTACAAGGGCTCTTAGTATAGCCGCTTTTTGTTGTTGTCCTCCAGAACATTGATGGGGGAATAAATTTATAGCTTTGCGAATGTCCCATTCATCAATAAAGCTTTCAATTTCTTTATTCAATGGATGTTCTAAATAAATATTTTCATGCAAAGTTAGGTCGTCTATTAAATTATATTCTTGAAAAACAAAAGCAATATCATTGCGTCTAAAATCATTTACTTCTTTTTTAGTAAGTTTACAAACATCGCGATTGTTTACCTCTATGTCTCCTGATGTAACGCTTTCTAGCCCAGACAAACATTTAAGCATTGTTGTCTTACCGGATCCCGATTTTCCTATTATTGTACAAAACTCGCCTTTCCTTATATCAAGATTAATGCCCTTTAGCACCTTTAATTCGTTTTGCTTATTTGCGTTATAAATCTTCGTGATGTTTCTAGCCTTAATCATTCGAACCTCCATTTTTATGGTTAATTGTAATAAAATACGAATAATACGTATCGTCTGCTGGGACAATTTCACTTACTTTGAAGCCATGAGAATCTAATAGGTCGAGGAAAGGATTCCATTGTTCAGCTTGGGCAAAATCAGTAAGCATATTATTTAATAGAACTTCGGCTTGAAGAATGCTATTGCAAATATCATATTTATAACGGGAAAGCAAGTTCCATTTTTTGTTATGCTTTGCAATCAATTCTTGATACATTTCGAAGTCAGGATAATACTGACATATTACTATCGAGCCGTTTTTATCAAGGATTTCTTTTAGTTTCTTAAATAAGTCCTCCTTTTCCTCTTGATTGAGATAAAATAGCATATAACTCATATTGATCATGTCAAATTTTGTATTGAAAGTAAGGTTCTTTATGTCATCGTTATATAACTCCACGTTGTTTCTATCTTTATATTTATGTAGGAGCTTCTCGAAAACTTCTTGCTGCCTTTCAACTCCAACGATTTTGATGTCATTGGAATCTAAATGAATATCAATATAATTACCATTTCCGCACCCGATATCTAAAAAAGAGGTAATTTGTTTTTTTGATATAAATGATACATAATTGTTTTTTGTATAAATATTAAAAGCTAATTCTCCAAGATTAGTGTAAAAGTTTTCGGAAAAACTAGGGGATACTTGTTGACACAAATCTAATCCATTAATTTCTTGCAGATAGGTAAGCACTTCTTTTATATATACAAATTCTGTTTTTCTCATTAGCTTGCCAAGTGAAGTATGTTCCTCCTGCGTAATGGCATTTTCAATGAAATGATAATCATAAAAAAGTGTAGTTACCTCCTTATTGTAATCTCCATTAACTAAGTTGATTAATTGATTTTTATTTATTTCATCCACTATGTATTTCTTATTAAGAGAGTAAGTTTCTCCATTTTGAGAAATCATCTCCAATTGAATGCCCAAGTCCATCAATGAGTTAAATATGTTGTGGTTATAGCAATCGCTTTTTGTTATTTCTTTTACATCAATAAAATTTTTGTATACTTGGCTCAAAAAAATAAATCTTATGTAGTTTTTCACTTTAGAGAATAAAAGTAATTGAAATAAAGGGGTATCTCTTACGCCTACTATTTTAGACAGCTTCACTAAAAGGTTTATACGGAAGGATCTCTCCGGTACTTTATGCCGTTTAGCCGAGAAATATGATTCATGTTTATTTAGTAACACATCGTACTGCACAACGGTACCCTCCTTATGACCGATGATGAATCATTAACAGGAAGCAGGGCGCTTCCTGTCTTGGATTTTCGTTTTTATATTAATTTATAGTTTACTAGCAATTCTGTTATCAATTAAAATACTCAAGTTTTCTTTAATCGTTTCTAATGTGATCTGAAGTTCTTCTTTAGTATGTGCGGCTGAAATAAAAAATCGAAGTCTAGCCTCATTCTCTTTAACTGCAGGATAAACAATAGGCATTGCATTAATTCCATTTCTGAATAAAACTTCTGAAAATTCAAGGGCCTTCTCAGAGTTTCCCGTAATTAATGGGATAACTGGAGTGTCATAACTTTCACCAGTATTTACGCCTAATTTCTTTAGTCCTTCCAGAAAATAAGTATGGTTATCGGTCAATTTTTGAAATAACGCATCTCCTGTTTCGCATAAAGTTAATGAGGCTAAAGCTGCAGCAGCATTGGCTGGAGTCATTCCTACGCTAAAAATAAATCCTGGCGAATTATATCGTAGGTATGTTATAAAGTCCTTACTGCCGGCGATATAGCCGCCGCAACTATTCAATGACTTACTTAGTGTACCCATTAATATATCTACAGATTTAGGATCAACGCCGAAGTAGCTTGTAACACCCCGTCCATTTTTACCGATAGTCCCAATTGAATGAGCCTCGTCTACCATGAGAATTGCATTGTATTTTTCTTTAAGGTTAATGAGCTCTGGTAATTTACAGATGTCACCATCCATGCTGTAAACACCCTCTACAACGATTAACACTCTACGAAATTTTTGCCTTAATTTCTGTAACTCGTTTTCTAAATGCCCCATATCATTATGTTTAAAGGGTTTTCGTTTTGCTTTAGACAGTATAGCTCCTTGAATAATACTATTATGGGCTAAGGCATCGTGTAGAATCAGATCTTCTTCATTCATAATGTTTCCAATGATATTTACATTTGTACTGTGCCCCCCACTTGAATAATCGCATCTTCTGAACCTAAAAAATGGGAAATTTTTTGCTCGAGTTCTTGATGGATTTTAATTTCCCCACTAAGTAATCTACTCCCAGAAACACTTGTTCCAAAGCGACTTATCGCTTCTATAACCGATTGATTAATAAAGTCAGAGCCGTTAATACCTAGATAATTGTAAGTAGAATAATTAATTTTTTCTTCCCCTTCTATAATGATTCTGTTAGACGCTATCCCATCATTCTTTCTAAAATATGGAACATGTTCTCTGGCATTTAAATATTGATGGAATTCTATAACTTCGGGCAAGCTGTCTAATAAAGATAGAGGCTTATTGTCAAGGCCTAGTTCTGTAGAAACCAATGAAAGAATGGTTCCGACTGTTACATCTTCTTGTTGAAATATGTTTTCTAGATCGGCCTCTTTTATTTCAGGAAAATCATTCACTAATAACCGATAAAAATCCATGGCCATCATGGAGTCCAGCCCAAGGTCATTTACTAATGAATCAGTTAGTGATATGTCAAGTAGATCATATCCTGTTATTTCAGCTAAATGATTAATGATAACGTCGTATACTTTATCCATAGTCGACCTCCAATGGTTTATTTATTTGGGGCAAAATGATCTACTAGAAACTTAGCAGCGTTTGCTGGACCGTCTACATGTTCCATAAGTTCTTTCATTTTCTTTGCTTTAATCTTCATTTCTTTACTGTTTAGGGTAGACTCTATTAATTGGCTTAACCTCTTAGTCGTAATGTCTCTTTTTGTAAGTTCTAGGGCGTTTCCAAAAAGTACGCAATCATGTATATTAGACTTTTGTTCTTGCTGGAGTCCAAGTCCTAAAAAGGGCTTTCCTGATAAACAAGCTGTTTGAACCGTGCCTTCACCACCATGGATAATCGATAAATCTATGATGTTTCCCAACTTATGGGCGGGAAGATAGTCGCTTATGTGAATGTTCCCATCATTTGAAAAATCGTTTGCGCTAGACGCTAATGTTTTTTTCATTGGACAGAGGACGACTACAGGCAAATGCTTTAGTAAGTTTAAGATCTTTATAAGGATATCTTTACTTCCAGAGCTTCCCATCGCAAAATATATGATCGGCTGACTTGTCTTAATATTCTTTACAAATGAGGGCATAGGAGTATCTAATTTAGCGTAAACTGGCCCAATGTATTGATAATGGAGGGGGAGATCATATATACCGCTAATTTCTGGAATTGTTGTGATTAAATTATAATCGGCATCTAGTGCATCTATCGTATATTTAGGGAGACTGACTCCTTCCTCTTTTGCTATTTGAGAAAAAGACTTTGGTTTGTAAGTAATGTTTAAAGCAATTTTTTTATAAAGGTTTAAAATCGTTTTTTTGGGCACTAGAAAATTATTTAATATGGCGGGTATTTTATGATGTCCTTTTAAAAAGTGTGTTCTTGTGTACGCCAAAGGCTTAATATATACGATAGGGATTTCACAAGCTCTTGCTGAAATAAAAATACTAAGAGTCGTTCCAATAACAACAACTGTAGGGCGAAATTCATTGAAGATTTTTTTCTCGCTGTTAACCCGTTTTCTCAGCATGCTATATGTAAAAGGATGTTTTATACCTTTCATCTGATCAACTTTCATGATTTGCTCAATGTGTTTTTCTGTTAAGTGGGGCTCTAGATGAAAAAATTCAAAGTTTGCTTCTTCGATGAGGTAAGCATATTTTGTTGAATAACCTATAAATATGCAGCGGAAATACGCAGAACATTTCTTGGCAACTTCTATTGATCTAGTGGTTTCAGCTAAGTTAAAAGTTTCTGGAGCAAAAAGAATGGTTTTCTTTATTATCCTCACCTTTTTCTCGTTAAATTTTCCCAATAGATTAAAATTAGTATACAAAACCAATTACCATAAAGCAAGTATTATTTTCAATTTTTTGTATTTGTTATGTAAAAAAAGTAATATAATTGTGTAAATATAATCGATCTTATAGTCTCTCTATGCCAACTTCTGAAATTAATTATAAGAGTGAGCGCTATTATGCAATATTAGCGTTTATTTTAATTACAAATTTACTAGTCCCATTCTAAACTGGATTGTCTATAGGCAAAGCAAAAGCCGGTTAAATGCACTAACCGGCTTTCTAAACAGCTTCGACCTTTGGCCTAAGAGGCTTCGTCGCTTTTACTCGGTTCGTTCTTGTCTCGCCGCAAAAGTGGCATTGTAATCGCTAAAGCGAGAAGCGAGATAATTCCTGCCAATGTGAAAATGTGAGCGATGCCGATATGTTCAGCAACAAAGCCTGCGCCGTACGGGCCAATAAAAATGCCGATCGCATAGACAGATTGGTAGAAACCCATAACGGACGTTTTTAAAGAAGGCTGTGGGAGTGAAGCAATTTGTGAGAGCAACAGCGGCAACACTACACCGATTGTCAAGCCAATGACGCCGTGCAACAGACTGATCGTTGCCAGTGTTGTAGCAAACGGCATACAAAAAAAAGTGAAACAAGCGACAATGAGAGAAAGCACAATCAACCGGATTTCATTGCGCTTTGAAACATTAAAAAAAGCAACTCCTAAAGATGCAGCGGCATGTGGAATAAAGAAAGCAGCCATCAGCCAAATAAGCTGCCCTTCACGAACGCCGTGGGCATTTGCATAAACAGGCGTGAACCCAAAAATCGAAATAAA
Organism: Shouchella clausii; assembly: GCF_001598215.1. Lineage (GTDB taxonomy): Bacteria > Bacillota > Bacilli > Bacillales > Bacillaceae_D > Shouchella > Shouchella tritolerans. The sequence goes on from NZ_BCXJ01000001.1 coordinate 175,635, forward strand.
CAACAGAGCGTGCGCAAATAGCGATACAAACGTTAATGGCAGCAGATGTTTGATTGACAGCACTGCCTTGACTTGTTTCCCTAAACGTTGAGAGCCATGATTCTCTGCTTCTTGCGGCACTTCCTTAATAAAAAGGGCAAGTAAGAGTCCGATTCCTGCCGCGACGATCCCGACCCAAAACGGAATGCTCCAGCCAAATTGTTCAACGAGAATGCCGGCCGTTACCATGCTGAGAAATTGCGGCATGACCGTCAAAAATTGCAACGTTCCCATTGCTCGACCAGATTGACCTGGACCAAAATAGTCGGCGTACATAATCGTCGCCATCACCCACATGGCAGCAGTAACGCCTGCTAGCAAACGTCCTGTCAAAACCCATGCAAACGAAGTCGACGATAGTAAAATGATTCCGCTTAGGATAGCGACTACAAAGCCGCCTACATAAAAATGCTTGCGCAAATGTCGCAATGAATCAAGCAAGACGCCAAGTGGAAAACGGAGCAACACTTGCGTAATGCCGTAACTGCCGAGAATAATCCCAATCGCTGCATACGTAAAGGGAATTTGTTCTAAATAAAGGCTAAATATTGGCACATAGCTGTAAGTGCATAGCCAAAAACAGAAAACAGACGCCAAAAAGACGAGATGGTGTCTCCGTTTCAATGCAATAGACACAGGCATTCCTCCTTGCTTTCATCCATCATCTTACCATCTTTTGGCGTTTTGTGGCTGTCCTTTTATTTTAACGTACTTCCTAAAAAGTCTCCCTCTCAAAGGGAAGGCCAAGTTCCCAACATTCAAAAGGAAACGCTATAAACAAAGCGACACAACGAATGTCGTCAATGGGAATATTCAGTTATTGGGTGGTCATATCAAATGACCTAATGAAAGACAACTCTTGGAACTAGAGGGTTCGTTTGCTTCATTTCCAGCTACCAAAAGGGGCGATTACCCAAGAAGCCCCCACTTCAAGCGACCTGCAAAGGTGATAAGTGGTGGGTAGTTCACGAAACCTGGTTGGAGACTCGATTTGAAATCATCACGTGACAGCGTTATACTGGCAATGACTACGGAATCAGAGAGGTTCCCGTGACAAAAGGAGAAGCACCGATGCCACAAGCGAAAACCATATTTGATTACATTAAGCCGACCGACTATCGTTTTGTACATATATGCAGGCGCTGTGACCAGCCGCAATTTTCAAATGAACGAGAGTCAGCAGAAGCATGCGTTCGCTGTGGAAATCACTCGTTCCACGTTGTTCCTTATTACAACCCAGCGCAAGATTATGGTTTAGATGTTGACTATTATGCGATCACAATGATGTATGCGCTGTGGAAAGAAGGGTTGCACAAAACGCAAGTTGTTTACGATGATTTTTACCGAAAAGCGCCGTTTGTAAAAGGCGTAGGCGATTTTAGCGGCGAGCTTGGCGGTTATGTTGCTTTCGGCGGCCTTGGGCACTTAATTGAAACGATGAACAACCTCCATTTCACGGAGGCTGATCTCGATTATTTGCGCCAGCAACCAGAAGGATTTGAAGAAGCGTTTCTTGAAGATTTGCGCAAATTGCGCTTTAGTGGTGATATGTATGCAGTCGAAGAAGGCAACCTTGTGTTCCCGAATACACCCCTTATCCGTTTAGAAGCACCGATATGGGAGTGCATTTGGATTGAGGCGATGCTTTTAAACATTATCAACGCTGAGTCTCTTGTGTTGACTAAGGGATCACGCATTAAAACCATTGCCGGAAAAGACGGCTTGCTTGAAATGGGAAAACGCCGGGCGCAAGGGCGAGACGCTAGTGTATATGGCGCCAAAATGGCTTACATTGCGGGCTTCAATGCGACAAGCAACGTGAAAGCAGGCAAACAGTTTTCGATGCCGATTACAGGAACACAAGCCCATGTATATATTATGTTTCATCCATCAGAGCTAGAGGCGTTTCTCGCTTATGCCAACGTGTTTCCTCAAAAGACGATTCCCCTGCTCGACACGACGGATACGTTAAACAGCGGTTTGCCTCATGCGATTACGACTGCACGCAAGCTACAAGAAAAAGGCTTTGAGATGACGGCAGTGCGCCTAGATAGCGGCGACTTGGCGTATTTGTCGAAAAAAGTGCGCAAACGCCTCGATGAAGAAGGGCTTGAGCATGTAAAAATCGCGGCGACCAATGACTTGGATGAATACACCATCGCTTCTTTAAAACAGCAAGGAGCACAAATTGACATTTGGGGCGTAGGCACAAAATTTATTACCGCTTACGATAACCCAGCCTTAGGAGGCGTCCATAAAATTGTAGCTCGACGGCCTCTGCCCCAAGAGTTGCAAGCGGGCACCTACAACGAGGATGACTGGATTCCGCTTATTAAAATATCAGAGAGCATCGAAAAAATTCTTAATCCAGGCCGCAAAAAAGTGTATCGATTATTCGGCCCAGACGGAATGGCAAAAGGGGACTACATTTGCTTAGCCCATGAAAGCCTGGATGGCCAATCAGAAATTGTCTTAAAACATCCGACCAATCCGTTGAAAGCGAAGAAAATCCGCGATTTTGAGGCAGTTGAGCTCCATAAGCAAATTTTTAAGCAAGGCAAATGCGTGTACGATGTCCCGACATTAGAAGAAGTGCGGGCCTACCATCAGCGCCAAAAGAACACGTTTTGGGAAGAGTATTTGCGCTTAGAAGTTCCCGAAGTGTATCCGGTTTCCCTTTCTGACGAACTAAGAAGCATGAAAGAACGACTGATTGAAGAAAAAAGGCAACATGATGATGTGTAACAACAGCAACACGTTTTAGGTGAAGAGGGGAATATGCAAACATCCCAGAGCCGTACCTTTGGTGCGGCTTTTTTTGTTTTCTTTTCAGGTCAGAGTGCCCAATTGCAGAAAAGATTGTCAAATTTTCTACAAATCTCTTTACTTTGCTCGCTTTTTGCCGATGTAAAAGAAAAGGACGTAAAAGGCGAGGGGAAAGATGATCGGAAAAAAGACGCTTAACTTAAAATGGAAACTCTTTTTGGCTTTTGGCCTTTTTCTACTAATACCAAGCTTAGTCATCGGGTTGTTTTCTTATGCGAGCACGAGAGACAATGTCGAAGAAACGATGCTTGAGCAAGCAAGCCATACGACAGCCAATGTCCATGCATCGCTGCAACAATTTATGGAGCTGCAAACAGATAGCGTCCATTACGCTGGCCGTACGATCAATGTAAAGGAACTCTCAGAGGAACAACTTGAGCAGCGCCTTGTTGATTTAACGAACATTAACGAGAATATTTTAGAAGTCTATTTAGTTGGACAGACAGGCGAAGCGGTTGCCTATAACAGCTCAACTGGATTTGGCTCAGAAGAAGAGCTCCAAGAATCATCATGGTTTAAACAGGCGAATGCCAGGCAAGTCGAGGTGTCGATTAGTGAACCGATTTTGACAGTCGAAGGGGAAGAGGAGCACGTCGAGGTCATTATGGGGACGTTAACTGCTGACTCTACGAACGTTCTTGGTATTCGCATTAGCCTGAAAGAGCTGACGGATCAAGTCAATGCTGCAAAAATCGGCAGTACAGGCTATATGTATTTAGCCGACCAATTTGGACGGATTGTCACACATCCGAATAAGGAAACAGGTGAATTTTTGCCGGTTAACTTAATGCAGCAATTTGAAGATGAAAGCGGGCAATTCCAGTCTGATGAAGACGGCGTTGTGCGGGAGCTGAATTATAATAAAATTAGCTCAACCGACTGGGTGTTAGTTGGGACAATGTTGCCGAATGAGGCAAGCCAAACGGTTCAACCAATCTTGCAGACGATGCTGATTGTCATTGCAGCGACATTGGTGGGCGGGTGTGTCATCATTTACTTTGTCGTCCGTTCCGTCGTTGCTCCCCTTTCCGGATTGGCTAAAATGGCAAACGTGATCAAAAGCGGCAATTTAGGTGCGAAGTACGAAGGAAAGGCACTTGCCAATGACGAAATTGGCGCCCTTGCTGAGGCGTTTGACGATATGCGGAATTCACTTATTCTGACAGTAAGCCATATTCAAGATAAAGCGACTTATTTGGCTTCTTCCTCTGAAGAATTACAAGCGAGCACCGAGCAAAATATGCAGGCAACTGAGCAAATCACACTCGCAGTCCAAGAGGTCTCTTCTGGGGTTGACGCCCAATCGTCCAGCATGGAACAGGGGCGGAAAGCAACCACTTCTGTGTCACAGGGCATTTCCGATATTGTCATGTCTGCATCTAGCGTGCAAACAGCCGTTGACCAAGCGGCTGCGATTGTGGATAGCGGACAGAAAGGCGTGGAACGCAGCGTTTCGCAAATGAATGCCATTGATGCCCATGTATCTGAGCTTGCTGGCACGATTGAGTCGCTGGAACAACAAGCGAAAACAATTGGCCAAGTGATTCGCTTAATTTCCGATATTTCCGAGCAAACGAACTTGCTCGCTTTAAACGCTTCGATTGAAGCTGCACGAGCTGGCGAGCATGGCCGCGGTTTCGCAGTCGTTGCCGATGAAGTCAGGAAGCTAGCAGAACAGACAAACGAAGCTGCCCAAAACGTGCAGGAGCAAATTCGCGACATTCAAACAGGGACGATGAGTGCTGGAAAAGCGATGCAAGCAGGCAAAGGCGAAGTGGCAAAAGGGGTCGAAGTCATTCAAGATGCAGGTGCTTCCTTTACAGCTATCCAGTCAAACATGGATGAAGTGCGTGAAAAAATAAATCAAGTCACAAACGAAGCGAAACAAATGGCTATTCAAACTGAACAGTTTATGCTTTCGTATGACGATATTTCGCAAGCAGCTGAAACGACGTCTGCTCATGTCCAAAACGTATCAGCAGCAACTGAAGAGCAGCTTGCTTCAATGGAAGAAATTTTAAGTTCGACCACAAACTTGTCGGCGTTGGCTGAAGAACTGGAAGAAATGATTCAGCGATTTAAATGGTAACGACAACAGGGGTTGCCCCAAAAGCGCTTTGCAGCGATCTTTTGAGACAACCCCTGTTTTTAAGTTGCTTAAAAGAAGTCGACAAGAGCTGGCTGCTCTCCGGGAATAAGGCGAAAAAAATCTTGTAATGCTTTTTCGTCGCCGCGGATGAAGCCGGCATTCTTGAAAAAAGTAGGACGTTTATAGCCGAGCATGAGCGCTGTCAGTGTTTGGATGTCCGTTTCGAATATTGGCTTATCTCCGCCAACGGTTGTCGGTTGTGCTTTTCCATTTTTAACTGAGAACGCAAACAATCGATTGTTCCACTCCGCGACTGGGTCACTAATATGGAACACAAAGTCGCCTTGCTCTCCGGCAAGAAACGGGTAAGCTTGGAAGAACTCAGCGACATCAACAATGCGGGCCATAAAGTATGGAATTGTCTCTGCTTTTGTTTTTGCGTCTGGCAGAAAATACGACAAGCCTTCTGCTGCTGGCACAGTCAACTCAGCCGTGTCAGCCATGGAATCGTGCTGGCCGATAAAGGCAAACAAAGCAGTTAAGTCTTCTTGGTTGCCAAAGATCAGTTCCGCTGTTGCAAAATTCCGTTTTTGAATCGTATACATCATATAAGCGCTCGGCTCTCCGCTTGCGTCCATGTACAAAACGGCTTTCTTTGTTTTGTGCGCTCCGTTTTGTAGATGCTCCCACCATTGCGCATCGCGGACGAGCATTCCATGGGAGAGGTGCTTCTCGTAGACGGTACGAATTCTCGAATCAAATGGGTCGACCCGTTCTAGCTTGCCGGCAGCAATTGGCAAGGGCTTCGGCAGTTGTTTGGCATTTAGTCTATAGGTTGTCTCCTCACAAAGAATTTCCCAGCCGAATTTGCGGTAAAAGCTCACCGAAAATGGCGCTAAATACGACAATAAGTGGCCTTCTGCGCGCATCGTTTGCAATGTGTGGTCAAGCAGTTGGCGCACATGGCCTTTGCGCCGTTGTTCAGGATAGGAAGCAACGCCGGCAAGGCCACCCATTGGCATCGTTTTTCCGTGGATGTGGACAGCTAAAGGCAAAAGTGCTAGTTTTGAGATGAGCTGGCCATTTTCAGTGGCGCCGATGTTAATTGATCTCTCCCATGCTTTTTGGGCATGTTGGCGGTGGTCATCAGGGTTGTCAACTTGAAAAGCGTAGCAGCTAAGCTGAAAAGCTTGCTCGAAATCTTTGTCAGTTAGTCTATGAATCGTCATAGTAGCATCCCCCCAGGTTTTGCAGGCTATGTTTAAGTTTAGCACGGCAGACGAAGAATGAAAGCGAAAAAATATGATACAATACGATGAAAGAACTTAATCATAATGGGGTGTAGCGTGAATGGCAAGTTCAGTGAAGGAACGGCTGCGTCAAAACCGCGCCGCGCATTTAGAAGAATTGGCTGCATTTTTAAAAATTCCAAGCATTAGCTCCATTTCCGAGCATAAGGCAGATATCCGTGCTGCAGCAAAATGGTTGAAGCAAGCGTTTCTAAACGCAAAAATGGAAAAAGTGGAAATCATTGAAACGAAAAAGCATCCAATCGTTTATGCAGAGTGGCTTGGAGCAGGGCCAGAGGCAAAAACGATATTGATTTATGGCCATTATGATGTTCAGCCAGTTGACCCTTTGCATTTATGGGAAACGGAACCGTTTGAGCCGACCGTTCGCGACGGCAAGCTTTATGCCCGTGGGGCAAGCGATGACAAGGGCCAAGTGTTCATGCATCTGAAAGCGGTGCAAACGATGCTTGAAGTAGAAGGGACATTGCCGTTTAACGTCAAATTTTTAATCGAGGGCGAAGAGGAGATTGGCTCGCCTAATCTTGATGAGTTCGTGGCCAACGAAAAAGAGCGTTTAGCTGCGGATGTGTTGCTCATTTCCGATACGACGATGCTTGAAGCAGGCAAACCGGCCATCTGTTCCGGGCTGCGCGGCATTGCCGCGTTAGAAGTCCGCGTACAAGGAGCAAAAAGCGATTTACACTCTGGCCTGTATGGGGGCGCGGTACAAAATGCCCTTCATGCCCTTGTGCAATTGCTCGCTTCGATGCGCGATGAGAACGGCAAAATTACGATTGACGGCTTTTATGAAGGGATCGAAATGCCTTCTGCAGAAGAAATGGAAAGCATCAAGTCGTTAGGGAGCGGGGAAGAGGCACTGAAAGAAGAGCTTGGTGTCAACGAGCTTTTCGGAGAAAAAGGGTATACAGCCCGAGAGCGTACGTGGATTAGGCCGACGCTTGAATTAAACGGTGTGTATGGCGGTTTCCAAGGGGAAGGCGTCAAAACGGTCATTCCTGCGGAAGCAACCGCAAAAATTACATGCCGCTTAGTGCCGGGACAAGATCCAATTGACATATTGGAAAAAATCGAAGCCCATATCCAAGCACATACGCCGCCTGGAGTGACAGTGGCAACAGAGCGTCATGATACAGGCAAGCCTTTTGTAGCTCCAGTCACAGATCCTGTATTTGCTGCATGTGCCCGCGCTTATGAGGAAGTCTATAAGACAGAAGTGGCGTACACAAGGATGGGTGGGTCCATTCCTGTAGTGGAGACATTTGATTCGCAACTTCATATTCCGATTGTCCTTATGGGATTCGGTTTGCCGAGCGAGAATTTCCATGCTCCAAATGAACATTTTCATCTCGAAAATTTTGACAAAGGGATGGAAACCATTGTCGCTTTTTGGAACCAATATGCAAATAGGTAAAGGAAAACGGATCGCCATGTTCGTCGCCGGCCTGTCGACTACGTTTTGGACGCGTAACCAAAACGGTCGAGAGGCCTTTTCTTTCCCTTTCATTCGTCAATGATGGCGTAGCAAGCCTATGTGAAGACAGCTTTAAGATTCGTTTGCATAGGCATCAGGCACGATTTATTTATAGTAAACTAAAGATAGAAAGCATTGTGAATGGAGGAGACATTTTCGTATGGACCAACAAATAGGACCACACATTCAGTTAATTGCCCTTGATATGGATGGGACACTACTGGATGACAATCACGAAATTTCGGAAGGCAATCGCGAGGCGATTGCAGAAGCTCAGGAATTAGGTGTCCATGTTGTTTTAGCAACAGGCAGGACGTTGGCAAGTTGCGGGAAGTACGCAACATCGCTTGGGCTGAAGTCTTTCTTAGTGACCGCTAATGGCGGTGAGATTTATGACTGTGAAGGAAGTGTTTTTAATACGAGTTTGGTGCCGCCAGAGGCGGTTGACCATGTATACGAACTAACGGAGAAACACGGCGTTCATGTATGGGGCGCTTCAAGGAAATCCATATTCCGCGGCAAGTTGCCTGATGATAGGCATGGCCACGAGTGGCTGAAGTTCGGATTTGATACGGAAGATGATGAGGTGCGCAAAGAAATTATTGCTGAGCTACAGCTGCGGGCCATCACAGAAATAACCAACTCAAGCCCAACTAATATCGAAGTCAATGCCCTCGGCATTAACAAAGCGTTTGCGTTAAAGAAAGTATGCGATGACTTAGGCATTTCGTTGCAAAACGTGATGGCCGTTGGCGACAGTTTAAATGACATTGCTATGATTACCGAGGCAGGCCTTGGTATCGCCATGGGCAATGCCCAAGAGGCTGTAAAGCGGAAAGCCGATTGGATTACAGCAACAAACACCAATGATGGCGTTGCCGCTGCTATTCAACGCTGGGTCGTATTGCCGCAACAGAAGGAAAAACGGAAAGCAGAGGAGAAATCAGGTTCTCATTAAACGACGGACTGTGTGGAAACGAAGATCTTGGTGTTCGGACAAAATAGGTTTCTCAATTTTGTGAGGGATAAAGAAAGCAGAGGCTCGCTGTGCTGTAGTGTGGACGTGAGCAATCGAAAGCGTGCTCTGCTGGATATAATGGTTATAGAGTTGTCTAAGGCATGTATAAGCGGCCTTAAGACGGCTCTTTTTTTATTTCCTGTCAAATGCCAATCAAAGCAGTTGTCCCACCGAAGATGGATAAGGCTCGTTTTGTGGTGCCACAGAAACCTGGAACCTCTTTTTACTGGTAAGTATGATAACGTCGAACTAGACGCACGCTATGCAGAAGAACAGGAAAAGATCTCGGTACGTTGTATTGCTTGTTGTGAATATTTTTTGTCTATGAGTCTTGACAAAGTTGGCATTGGTTATTAAAGTTGCATTAGAGAAACTTTATTGTGGACAGGAAAGTGTCCTGCATTTATGCATAAAGTAATGAAAAGAGAATATGGCTAAAGGGGGATATGTCATTGAATAAGAACATATGGGGTATAAGTTCAATAAGTGCAGCAGTTGTCTTACTTGCTGCGACAGGTTGTTCAGATGGAGCGGGCGGAGAAGTCGAACCAAGTGAGGATGATCCCATTCAAGTCGTCGCCACGATTGCCCAAATTGGCGAGCCATTAGAAAGAATTGGCGGCGATTTTGTGGAAGTAAAAACGATTATGGGGCCTGGGGTAGACCCGCATTTATATGAGGCATCGCAAAGTGATTTGCAAACGATTGGTAATGCGGATGTCATTTTCTATAATGGCCTTCATTTAGAAGCACAAATGTCTGACGTATTTGCCAATGTGGATGTACCTGCACTGGCTATTGGCGAAGAAGTGGCGGAAAGTGAATTGCTAGATGATGAAGAGGACGCTTCGGCGACAGACCCGCATATTTGGTTTGACGTAAACATGTGGCAACAGGCGATTGACGCCGCCGTTGAACAATTAAAGGAAATAGCGCCAAGTGAAGCCGATTATTTTGAACAAAACAAGCAAGATTATTTTGCAGAGTTAGATGAGCTCTATACATTTTCGGTCGAGAAGTTAGGCGAAATTCCTGAAGAGCAGCGGATTTTAGTAACAGCCCATGACGCGTTCCAATATTTTGGGCGTATGAATAACATAGAAGTGGTCGGCTTGCAAGGTTTAAGCACAGAAGACGAGGTTGGCATTTCTGACATTCAATCAACGATTGATACAATTGTCGAAAAACAAGTACCTGCTGTATTTGTAGAAAGCAGTGTCAATGATTCTTCGATACAGGCTGTGATTGAAGGCGCTGGAGAAGCTGGTGTTGACATTGAATTAGGAGGCACACTTTATTCTGATGCAATGGGAGAAGCAGGGACAGAGGAAGGCACATATATTGGGATGTACCGACACAATGTCGAAACCATTTATGATGCGCTTATGAATGGAGGCGGCCAAGACTAATTAAATGATGGCGGATTAGTGGCGGAGCGCACCAACAGGAGATGAACAGAACATGAATGTAATTGAAGTCCGGCAGCTTAGCGCTGCTTATCGAAAAAACACGGTGTTGCAAAATGTCTCATTTGAGATCGCCCCAGGTACATTAACGGGCATTGTTGGGCCAAACGGAGCAGGGAAATCAACGTTAATCAAAACGGTGCTCCAATTGCACCCTTACTTGTCAGGAGACGTAACCTTTTTCGGCGAACCCCTTAAAAAAGTAAAAACGCGGATTGGTTACGTTCCACAGCGAGGCTCAGTTGATTGGGATTTTCCGACAAACGCTCTAGATGTTGTGCTGATGGGGCTGTATGGCCGGATTGGCTGGCTGAAATGGCCGCAAAAAAAACATCGGGAAAAAGCAATGCAAGCACTTGAAAAAGTCGGGATGACTGAGTACGCAAATCGGCAAATTAGCCAGCTTTCTGGTGGGCAGCAGCAACGTGTGTTTTTAGCACGTGCCCTTGTACAAGAGGCTGATCTTTATTTTATGGATGAGCCACTTGCTGGCGTCGACGCTGCTACAGAGCGAGCGATTATGGCGATATTAAAAGAGTTGCGTAAAGAGGGAAAAACGGTTCTTGTCGTTCACCATGATTTACAGACAGTGGCTGATTATTTTGACCACGTGCTTTTTCTAAACAAGACGGTTATTGCCCATGGGCCGACGGAAGAAGTGTATACGGCTGCTAATATTGAAAAAACGTACGGCGGTGCGATCCACTTCATGAAAGGGGATGGGCGCAATGTCAGTGCTATCATCCATTAACTTTCAATGGGTCCTCGTTAGTGCGATTTTGCTCGGTGTTGCCTCAGGCATGTTCGGCACGCTAGCTTACTGGAAAAAACAAAGCTTAATGAGCGATGCTTTGTCTCACGCAGCGTTGCCAGGTGTTGTGATTGCCTTCATGATCATTCAAGAGAAACAATTGCTGTTTTTGATTATTGGCGCCGCTTTAAGTGCCTTACTAGGCGCTTGGCTTATTTATGCGATCCGGTCTGCGACACGCATAAAGGAAGATGCGGCAATGGGCATTATTTTGTCCGTCTTTTTTGGCGGTGGGATTGTGTTGTTAACGATTGTTAACCGCACTGCTGGTGGCAATCAAAGCGGACTTGACACATTTATTTTTGGCCAGGCGGCGAGCATGGTGCGCCAAGATGTGTACACAATGGCGGCGCTGGCGGCAGCGGTTATTTTGCTTATCGTGATTGCCTTTAAAGAGTGGAAGCTCTATTTGTTCGATGCTGATTTTGCCAAAGGGCTGGGGCTGCCAGTACCTGTTATGAATGGGTTCTATGTGTTTGGCCTCGTTACGACGATTGTAATCGGCATACAAGCCGTCGGAGTGATTTTAATGGCTGCTCTTTTAATCATTCCTGCCGTCAGCGCCCGTTATTGGACCCATTCCTTTAAGGGGATGATGGTCCTCTCTGCTGTTTTTGGCGGTTTTTCTGGAGCGTTTGGCACGTTTATTAGCGCTCAAGGAGCGGGCTGGCCTACTGGCCCGTTCATTGTTCTTTCGGCAACAGCCTTTTTCCTCGTTTCCCTTGTATTTGGAAAAGAAAAAGGCTTGCTTACTGAACGAATTGAATTTAAAAAGCAACAACGGGATGCACGCGCCCAAAATGACGAGGAAGCAAAGCGGATTGCAGCAGAAGGGGGTGGGCAGCCATGATTTCGTATGAAGGGTGGATTCTAATAACTGGAGCCCTGGTCGGCATTACATGCGGCCTCGTTGGCGCCTACTTAATTTTGCGGCGGATGGCGATGATGGCCGATGCGATCAGCCATACCGTTTTGCTTGGCATTGTCATCGCGTTTCTCATTACCCAGAGCTTAGAAGGCGTGCATATGCTCATTGGCGCGATTGGCGCTGGGATATTGACCACATTTCTCGTTCAGTGGTTCCATTCCAAAGGGGTCGAACACGACGCTTCAATTGGCGTTGTGTTTACGTCGCTATTCGCTCTTGGCGTCATATTAATATCAACAGCTGTAGGCAACGTTCACCTTGATATTAAGCATGCCTTAATGGGAGAAATTGCTTTTATTCCTTGGAATCGATTGACGCTCTTTGGCTTTGAGATCCCTGTTGCTACGGCCACGTTGCTGCTTGTGTTGGTGATCGTTTTGTTTTTTGTGCTCGCTTTCTACAAAGAATGGAAAATCACCTCTTTTGATCCAGCATTGGCTTTAAGCCTCGGTTTGCCTGTGATGTTGCTTCATTATCTATTTATGACGCTTGTCTCGATCACGACGGTCGCTTCATTTGACGCAGTTGGGGCGATTATGGTTGTGGCTATGCTCATTACGCCAGCTGCTTCTGCCTATTTATGGACCAACCGCTTATCGATTATGCTCGTTTTAAGTGCTGCCTTTGGCGCGTTGTCGGCTATTCTCGGCTATTATGTCGCCGTCTGGCTAGATAGTTCAATTTCAGGGTCGATGGCGTTAATGACAGGTGCTGTGTTTCTTGTTAGTTTTATTTGTTCCCCAGCGCATGGACTTGTCTCAAGATGGGTACGGCCTGAGGAGACAACGAAAGCACAATAAAAGAAGGAAGCCCAGACCTTTTTGGACAATGAGGTCTGGGCTTTTATTTGTGTCTTTAGGTGAAAAGCGGTTAAGAGGGGCGTTGGTGGTTTTCTTGTAGTTGCCGTAGTTTCCGCGTCAATCGGGCAAACTCTTCATGATTGCGTTCATCGAGTGCTTTATCGATGGCGGCGCGGAGGCGATTCATTTGATTAGCCTCTGATACGTAGTCGAGAAACTGTTTCGTTTCCTGCTCATACATTTGAAATTGTTTATACGTTTTGTAAGGACGGGATAGGGGTGTATCAAGCAACTGCCGGTAATGGTGGTTTAAGTTGCGCCCATAAAAATGGACAATTAAATAAAAGGGAACAGATGGGTTTGTGATGATGTCGTCCCACGCTTTTGCGACGCTTTCTGTCTTTTTTGCTCCATAGTAATACACAAATCCAGGCTCATCCGATTGTGTGCTGGCGACGATGAGCGTACGTGCCCTAGGGCGTGGCTTTTCAGTAAAATACAATTGTTGTAGCAAGTGGGGTGTTGATTTGATGTGGAGAAGCAAATCTCGTGCATCGCGATGCTTCAAATGGTGCTTGTTCAGAAACCATTCTAAAAATTGTTTTTTCAGTTGATCGCTCAAGGCACGCTCCTCCTTTTTCTATTATGGGTATGTTTATGTAAAAAACCGCCCTCCATGCAGAGGACGGCCTTTTAAGAGCTTAAAAGGTAAACTGGGCGTCTTGATTTGTTACAGCGACAATCACTTTGCCTTGGTCAAGACGCTCTTCCAATTGTTCAGCTTCATCTGCAGTAAAGCCAATTTCTTCAAGTTTGGCCCGAAGCTCATCGCCTTTTTTTCGGAACGTGTTTTTAAGTGCAGTGCCTAACCCAGTCTCAGCTGCACTGATTTTGTTAGCGTCGGCGTTATCGGCCACACGCTCTGTCCGGTCGTCGTCGTGAGTGATGACATAAATGTCGTCTTCAGATACGTTCTTTGCTTTCAGGGCATTGACTGCTTGGACCACTTCTTCATCATTGAAAAACTCTTTATAAACAGGTTTCATGTTGTATCGCCTCCCTGTTTTTTGCTTACCCCGCTCTCAAAATCTTAAAACGTAGGAAAGCAAAAATGCTATAAAGCTGGAGGATGCTGTTGTTTTAAAATTCGGCTATCAAACACAAACGGGCCGAATGGAATAACGGAGGCGATGCTTGCCAACAGCGCCGTTTTAAAAGACCAAGCGCGGCTGAAAAAATACGAAGCGACAAACAGCATGTAAACAATAAACAAAACACCATGTGCCATCCCGACAATGCTTACTGCTTCAGGAATACCAGCAAAATATTTTAATGGCATTGCCACAAACAGCAATAGCAGCAACGAGATGCCTTCTATATAACTAATCCATTTGAACATACGTGCCCTCCTTACTCTTTCCTTTAGTATAACAGCAAGCATGGCAGTGATGTAGCGTAGAAGGAGAAAACATGCTTTTTTTGAAAAATGGTCAACTTTTAAAAGGAGACGTCGTTCCGGTAGCAAAGATTAGTGTCCACGAAGGGAAGAGAGCTTTATTCCATTGATTGCCCTTCACTGAAGTCGACAAAGCCAATCAGACAGAAGCCTTCCCTCTCAAACAGCTTATCGATTTTGTCTATGTTATACTACTTAAAAGAGGTGAGCAAATGAAAGCCTACGAGCAAACCGTTACGGTTAGTGATAAAGTAGCTGTTCGATTAAAAAAGGGATACCCCCTTTTTCATAAAGATGATTTTCACTTGCCTGCTGACGTCCGCGAGGGGACGACTCTTCGCATTACAGATGGCACCGGCCGTTTTTTGGCGCGTGGCTATTATGGAAAACAGAATGTCGGCCAAGGCTGGGTGCTTTCCACTAACAAAGACGAGCCGATTGACGCCCGTTTTTTTAAGGGGAAAATTGAAACGGCTTTAAACAAACGGGCCGGGCTTTTTGTCAATGAAGAGACAACCGCATTCCGTGTCTTAAATGGGGAAGGAGACGGAGTCGGCGGACTTACGATTGACTACTATGAAGGTTTTTTTGTGGTAACGTGGTATAGCAAAGGCATTTATTCATTTCGCAGCCAAGTTCTTGAGGCGCTTACTGCGTGTACGGCCTACAAAGGAATCTATGAGAAGAAACGTTTCGCCCGTGAAGGCAAATATGTCGAAGATGACGATTTCGTTTGTGGCGAGCGAGGCCAGTTTCCATTGCTTGTCAAAGAAAATGGCATGTATTACGCCGTTTATTTAAATGATGGACCAATGACCGGTATTTTTCTCGACCAGCGCCACGTAAGAAAACGGATTCGTGACCAATACGCCCCTGGAGCGCGAATGTTAAATCTTTTTTCCTATACAGGTGCTTTTTCTGTTGCCGCCGCGCTTGGCGGGGCAGCTTACACAACAAGCGTTGACCTCGCCAACAGGAGCCGTTCGAAAACAGAAGAACAATTTTTAATTAATGGCATTGCCGTTGAAGACCAGCATATTGTTGTCATGGACGCATTTCGCTATCTATCCTATGCTGAAAAAAATCGGCTTGAGTTTGATTTGGTAGTCCTTGATCCGCCTAGCTTTGCCCGTTCAAAAAAACGGACATTCAGCGCGGCAAAAGACTACACGCTTTTGTTGGAGAAGGCGCTCTCGGTAACAGCGACAAACGGTGTTATTGTGGCCTCAACCAATGCTGCCAACGTTGAATTGAAACGATTTAAACAATTTGTAGAACAGGCATGCAAAGTCAAAAACTGCAGCTATGAACTGCTTGAAGAACATCGGCTTCCAGAGGATTTTGCCACTTCGCCGGCCTATCCTCAAGGGCAATATTTAAAAGTGCTCATCATCCGAATAACGGGCAAGGAGTGATTGAATGAAGAAAAAAGCAGTATTAGCAGAAAAACCGTCTGTAGCCCGGGATATTGCCAGGGTTCTTGGGTGCAACCAAAAAGGAAACGGTTATTTCGAAGGAAACGGCTATATTATTACATGGGCGCTTGGCCATTTAGTAACACACGCAGATCCTGAGCATTACGGCAAGCAGTATAAAACCTGGAAGCTAGAAGAACTGCCGATGTTGCCAAAACGCCTTGAGCTTGTCGTTATCAAACAAACGGCGAAACAGTTCCATGCTGTTAAGCACGTATTAAACCGCCAAGATGTAGGAGAGGTCGTGATAGCGACTGATGCTGGGCGTGAAGGGGAACTCGTTGCCCGGTGGATTTTGGAGAAAGCCCATGTCAAAAAACCCGTTAAACGGTTATGGATTTCGTCTGTTACGGATAAAGCCATTAAAGATGGATTTAAACAACTGAAAGATGGCAAACGTTACGAAACATTATACGCTGCAGCAGAAGCAAGAGCCGAGGCCGATTGGTATGTCGGAATTAACGGAACAAGGGCGTTGACGACAAAGCATAATGCCCAACTGTCCTGCGGCCGTGTGCAGACGCCTACGCTCGCTATTCTTGCCGACCGGGAGGAAGCGATCCGCAAGTTTGTGCCAAAACCGTACCACACCATTTCTGTAGAAACGAAAGACGGTGTCACATTCCGCTGGGCGGACAGGCGCTCAAAAGAGGAACGGATTTTTGACGACAAGCGGGCGAAAATGCTGCAAGAGAAGTTACAGCAGTCTGCCGTTGTCATTGATTCCGTCAACGCAAAAACAAAGCGGACGCCTCCACCGCCTCTTTACGACTTGACGGAACTGCAGCGCGAGGCAAACAAGCGCTTTGGCTATTCGGCTAAAGAAACGCTTGCTGCTTTACAACGTTTGTATGAACAACATAAAGCAATTACGTATCCGCGCACAGATTCGCGCTATCTTTCTTCTGATCTTGTCGAAACGTTGAAAGAACGCCTCCATGCCGTTGATGTCCAGCCTTTCCGCAAAATGGTAGCAAACGCCAAAAAACAGGGGCTTGCCCATGCAAAACGGCAAATGGTCAACAATGCAAAAGTGTCGGACCACCATGCGCTCATTCCAACGGAACAACCTCAGAGTGCAAGCGCAATGAGCGACAAGGAAACAAAGCTGTATCACTTAATCGTGCGTCGTTTTCTGGCAAACTTTTTCCCACCAAGTGAGTCAGAGTTAACGTCAGTGGAAGCGACGGCAAACGGAGAGCTGCTGCGGGCCAAAGGTGAACGCCTTGTGTCTGCTGGATGGCGCGGGCAGCAAACAGGTGAAGAAGACGAAGCGTTGGCTCGCTTGTTGCCAGCTATGAGCAAAGGCGATAAAAAGGCTGTTAAACTTGTAGGCATGACACAAGGCAAAACAAGCCCACCGCCTCGTTTTAATGAAGGTACATTATTAGCGGCGATGGAAAAACCTGCCCAGCATATGGAAGCGAAAGATGAGACGATTAAAAAAACGCTTGCACAAGCTGGCGGAATTGGGACAGTAGCGACGCGGGCCGATATAATTGAAAAGCTTTTCTCTAGCTTCTACATTGAAAAGAAAGGCAAAGATTTATATATCACTTCAAAAGGCAAGCAGCTGCTTGAGCTTGTTCCGGCTGAATTGAAGTCGCCAGCGCTTACAGCAGAATGGGAACAACGGCTCGAAAAGATTGTCCAAGGCAAAGAGCAAAAACAAGCGTTTATTGCAGAAATGAAGGAATACGCCAAAGCTGTTGTCGCCCAAGTGAAAGCCGACACAGCCACTTTCCGCCACGACAATAAAACAGGTGAAAAATGTCCTGAATGCGGAAAATTTCTCCTCGAAGTAAATGGCAAAAAGGGCAAAATGCGCGTATGCCAAGACCGAGAATGCGGTTATCGAAAAAACATTGCAATGACCACAAATGCACGCTGCCCAAAATGCAAAAAGAAACTAGAGCTTCGCGGTGAAGGCGAAGGCCAAGTGTTTGCTTGTGTCTGCGGCCATCGCGAGAAAAAGGCGCAATTTGAACAACGACGTAAACAAAACAAACATAAAAACGTATCAAAACGAGAAGTGCAGAACTATATGAAGAAGCAAAACAAGCAAGACCAGTTTGCGAATTCGGCACTTGCCGACCAGCTCGCTAAGCTAGGCCTCGGAAAAGGCGACGACTCTTGATTTGATAGGGAATAAGCCCGCATGCAGCCGAAATAAGCATGCGGGCTTTGTTGTACTTCTGTTTTTACACAGTTGAACAACTGCCTTGCCTCTTTAGCCAATCTTTACGAATGTTAACGGTTTATTTGCGGTTGCTTTACATCGGCCCTTTATACTTACAAATGGAGATCATTCTTACCCCAATGGGAGGCGAAAAGCATGAAACGTTCAAAGAAATTGGCAGTGGCAGGATTGGTTGGGATCGTGTGTCTTGGAGCGACCTACACGGCGGCATTTGCATCAGACAGTGGGGAAGTAGGAGAAGGCGACAATCAGCCTAGCAGCGGACAAGCCAAAAATGTCATCTTTTTAATTCCTGATGGCTTTTCGCAAGGCTATACAAACAATTACCGTTTATACAAGGAAGATGGCGAGCCTATTTGGGACGAACGCAACATGCTGCGCGCCTTCGTGCAAACGCACTCGGCAAATGCAGAAGTGACCGATTCAGCCGCAGCAGGCACTGCTTTAGCAACCGGGGAAAAAACGAATAATGGCATGATCGGCATAACTCCTGATGGACAAACATTGTCGACAATTCTCGATTCAGCGAAAGAAAACGGCAAGCGTACAGGACTTGTGGCTACATCAACGATTACACACGCGACGCCTGCCGCTTTTGCTGTTAGCGTAGAGTCACGGAACAGCTACACGGAAATCGCCTCACAAATGGTCGCAAACGATCATATCGATTTAATGCTTGGCGGTGGCCGGGCAGAGTTTGTACCTGAAGACCAAGGCGGTATTCGCGAAGATGGCGTTGATTTAATAAGCGAAGCAGAAGAAAAAGGGTTTGCATTTGTAGAGACAGCGCGGCAATTAACGAACTGGAATGGCGAAGAAGATCGCCTGCTTGGCTTGTTTGCTGAAGAAGCGCTGTCGCCGGCAGCTAATAAACGGACGGACGAGCCTAGTTTAGGGGAGATGACCGAAAAAGCAATTGAATTCTTGTCAAAAGAAGACAATGGGTTTTTCTTAATGGTAGAAGGCAGCCAAATTGACTGGGCAGGACACGCCAATGACGCCTATTACGCCATGACGGATACGGCCGCTTTTGAAGAAGCAGTCGAAGCAGCGGTCGATTTTGCAGATGAGAATGGCGAGACGCTCGTCGTCATGGTCGGTGATCATGATACAGGTGGGATGGCCGTCCATGCTTCGGAAGAAGGGGATCCGTCTAAGCTTCATGGTGTCTCTGCATTGGGCAGCGATATGGCTGCTGAAGTCGAACGGAATTATAGCAACTTAAAAGAAGTGCTCGAAACATACACGGATTTTGAATGGACAGAAGAAGAACTGGACCAACTGAAAGAAAGCGACTCACTGGAATTAGCGATCAATACGGCCATCAGCGAAAAAGCAGGCGTAGCCTGGTCGTCGTTAGATCATACAGGCATTGACGTGCCACTGTACGCTTACGGCGCCGGGGCAGAACGGTTTAGCGGCACGATCGACAACACCGAAGTGCCGAAAATGATGAAAGCAGCACTGGGGATTTAATGCAGTTGATTTTCAAGCCGGAAAAGAAATTTGCAATAAAATCTAGCATCATTAAAGGAAGAGGACGCTGACGGCGCCTCTTCCTTTGTTACTGCAGCTGCCGTCTCATCGAACATACGCGAGTGAAGAACCTAAATGAAACGCACAGAGGACATAAAGCTCTTTCTCGAGTATACTGGAATTAAATTTAAGTTGCATGACAGATACTGGAGGTTAAAACGTGTCCATCGAATCAGAACACGATCTCATCGCTCTACAGAAGATTGGCCGTATTGTGGCAATGGCCCGTGAAGAGATGCTGTCCTCTGTCCAGGCAGGCATCACAACGGCAGAGCTCGACCGCATCGGCAAAAGGGTGCTGGACGAGCATGGAGCTAGCTCCGCGCCTTATATTACCTACGGTTTTCCGGGAACAACTTGTATCTCTGTGAATGAGGTAGCTGCCCATGGCATTCCAGGCCCTCGGGTGCTGAAGGAAGGGGACGTCGTTAATATTGATGTGTCGGCAGAGCTTGGCGGGTATTATGCTGACACCGGGGCAACGACGGTGGTAGGACCGCGTTCGCCCCACAAGGAAAAGCTATGTCAGAGCTCGCTCCGTGCGCTGCACCAAGGGCTTAAGAAGGCTAAGGCGGGTGCGAAGATCAGCGGCATCGGACGGGCGATTCACAACGAAGCCCGCAAAGATGGCTTCACTGTAATCCGCAATTTGGCCGGGCACGGCATTGGCCGCAAGTTGCATGAGATGCCAGACAGCATTTTGAATTACTATGATCCACGAGACAGTAGGTTACTCACAAACGGACTGGTGCTTGCAGTGGAAACCTTTGTATCGGACGGAGCGGAATTTGTAGATGAGGGTGCTGATGGTTGGGGGCTGTTGCTGCCGGACCATCATTATGCCGCGCAGTTTGAGCACACGATCGTTATTACCAAAGATAAACCGCTCATTTTAACAGCGTAACGTTATGATGGAGCTTAATCATTCGAGAAAACGGTTGTCCTTGAAATAAAGGGCAGCTGTTTTTTATCGAAAAGGCAAATAAACCCCTGGTTCCTCCTGCAAAATGCAATCGCTCCTTCATCTAAAAAGCTTGCCGGCATTCTCATGAGGGAGTCGCCAGCAAGCTTTCGTTGTCGCTTTTATTGTGCTTAAATGCCTGAAACATTCAAACCAATGGAATGAGCGTTTATTTTTTCGATAAGTTTTCGACTAGCTCTTTTACGTCAATTCCGCTAGATGCTTTTAGTGATTCTTGGAGGCCGGCCATTAAATCAGTCGCGTAGCCAGTCACTTTGTTAGCGCCGCTCCCTTGGCCGCCTGCGCCGGTGTCGACAACGGTAATCTTATCGATGTTGGCGAGCGGTGCTGCTACTTCGCGGGCGTAATCAGGGAGCATTTCGATTAACATGCTAAGTTTAGCGGCCTCTCCGTATTTATCAAACGCTTCGGCGATTTTTTCTTTTGCTTCCGCTTCCGCAAGCCCTTTGAGACGAATGACTTCTGCTTCAGCTTCCCCACGTGCTCGTTCGGCTTCCGCTTCGGCAAGGCCGTCTACGCGGATTCGCTCCGCTTCCGCTTTTGCCATTGCTTCGACACGGTATTTGTCGGCATCCGCTTCTGCAAAATGCTTGCTTTTTTCTGCGGCAGCCGCTTGCTCGACGGAATAACGGTCGGCATCTGCTTTTTTCTTGACTTCTGCGTCATACTGCCGTTCGCGGCGGGCAATTTCTTTTTCTTCAAGCTCGATTTGCTTTTGCCGTTCAATGATTTGAATTTGCATTTGCTGTTCCGTTACTTCTTGTTTTGAACGGGCTTCTTGCAAGTGGTAGGCTTGGTCCGCTTGCGCTTTGGCTTGTTCTTGCTCGCTGCGGTACGCAGCTACTTTCAATTGGTTGTTCTTTTCCGCTTCGGCGATTTCAGTGGCACGTTCAATCTCGGAACGCTGCGCTTCCATATTGGCATTTGCTTGGCGGATGCGTGTTTCTTTATCCGCTTCAGCAGTGGCAATATCTGCATCACGCTTCACTTGGGCAATGCGCGGTTTCCCAAGTGATTCTAAGTAGCCGTTCGTATCGCGTAAATCTTTAATCGTGAATGATACAATCACAAGTCCCATTTTCGCCAGGTCTTGAGAAGCAACCTTTTGCACTTCTTGTGAAAACCGTTCGCGGTTTTTATAAATTTCTTCGACAGTCATCGAACCTAGAATCGAGCGAAGGTGCCCTTCAAGCACTTCTTTTGCTTCCTGTTCCCGGTCTTCCCGGGTTTTGCCGAGGAACTGTTCTGCTGCTGTCGCAATTTCGCCAATTGAGCCGCCAATTTTAATGATTGCTGTACCGTCGGCAATGACAGGCACGCCTTGTTCGGTATAAACTTCAGGTGTTTGTACGTCGAGTTTGCTCGACAAAAGTGAAAGTGGTTTAGCTTGCTGGAACACAGGCATGACAAAGGTTCCGCCGCCTCTGACAATTTTAATACGGTTCCCAGACTCATCCATGTTGACATTTTTGCCACCAAGGTAGCTACCTGTGACAATTAATGCTTCATCAGGGCCTGCTGTTCTGTAGCGAGTTACGAACACGCCGACAAGCACAGCAAGAATAACAAGCACAATTCCGATAATAATCATGATTTCTACTGCCATTATATACCTCCAATTAATCAAGTAGTGGATCTGTCAATTCTGAGACGTAAGCGATATTGTTTTCAATTTTCATAATGACCGCTGTCGCCCCAGCGGAAATCGGTTTCCCGTCCATGCTTGCGGCCGTTTTGGCAATGGTGCCGCTGTCGAGGCGAACGACAATTTCGCCAAAACCTTCGGTAGGGATAGAGAGAATGATTTCGCCGTTCTTTCCTTCTAGATCTTCCTCGCTGTATGCTGTCGACTCCTCCGTATGCTGTAGCGGGGTTAAAATAAATAAGTTAAATAAAATGGCAAGCGTAAAAGCGACGACTAGACTAATGCCTGCGCTAACGACACTGGATAAGGGTGAAAACTTTTCCAGTAAGTATGCACTTGCACTAAAAAAACTAATGGCCGATAGCACAAATGCTGGTGAAAGCCAACTGTCAAAAATGGCAATGCTATCAAAAATATCTGAAAGCAGGACATAAATGAGCGTTACACCTCCGCTTACAAGCAAAACCGTCAGATACAGCGTATCTAGCTCCATGAACAGCCCTCCTTTCTATACTTTATTTATTTTTATATACGAAGAGCTTTGGCAAAGGTTTCAATTTTAAATCGCATAGTTCCTATGCCTTGTTCATATACTGGAATGTATGTTTTCGATTTATTGCCAAGCGGGCAGGTGAAGGCACGATGCCAGAAATGGATGAACACGCAAGGGAAGAGGAAGCTAGGCGTTCAGAAGAGGTGCTTCGATTTGCTGAAGATCTGATTTACTACGCGGCAATTATCGGCGGAATTGCGACGGCGATGGACCTTGTTGGCTTAACAATAGCTCGAGAGGAAGCGCGAAAAGCAGAGGCTGCCGCGGAGGAGGAAGCCGATACAGCGTTTCCGCAACAGCCGCCAGTCGGTTTTACTGAGCCGGGGAATAATGGGAGAGACGGGCAAAGCACAGGAAACCCTTCTAGTATGCAAAGAAAAGTGGAAAACATGGAGCGCGAAATGAAACAATTACAATGGCAAATGAAGCGGATCGAAAGTATGCTTCATCGTCGCTAAAAGAATGATGAACGAAAAAAGCCATTTAAGGGATGCATCCCTTAAATGGCTTTTTTTATTTTTTTCCAAGCGGTTTTTTGGCAGGCCCTTCAATGACATCGCCTGTATAAGAAAAACGAGAACCATGACATGGACAATCCCATGTATTATCTGCGTGATTCCAATTTACTTCGCAGCCCATGTGGGTACAGGTTGTATCGACGAGATGGAGTGTGCCGTCTTTATCGCGATAGGCGCCTACTCGTTCGCCGTCTTTGTCAATAACGGCGCCTTCCCCAGCTTCAAGTTCCTCCACATGTTCGATATCTTGGTGGAGTTTTCCGCGAAGCAAATGTTTGGCCACGTCTGCGTTTTCTTTTAAAAAGTAACGGATGCTTGGATCGGCGTGGAACCGAGACGGTTTGAATAATTGGCTGTATAAGCTGTTGCCATCCACAATTAAATCGCACAAAACATGGGCGGCCACAGCCGAATTGGTCATGCCCCATTTCCTGAACCCAGTGGCAACGAGTACGTCCGGTTGGAGGGCAGACAATTGGCCAATATAAGGGAGCTTGTCAAGTGTAATCAAGTCTTGTGTCGCCCATTGATCTTCTTGGGTAAATCCTTCTAATGTCTCGGTGGCGAATTGTTTGACTGCATCGTAATGTTTGAGCGCATTCATTCCTTGTCCTGCTTTATGCCCTTCTCCGCCAACTAAAATCATTTCTTCGCCGTTTATCGTGGCGCTGCGCAGAGAACGGCTTGTTTGGTCTACACTTAAATACATGCCGCCTGGCCAAGGTTTTGCGTATGTCCCAGCAATGACATAAGATCGGTCTGCCCGCAAGCGTGTCATGTACAGACCGCCGCCATCTGCAAAGGGAAAGTGTGTCGCCGCGACCACTTTTTTAGCTGTTACTTTCGCGCCGCCCCTTGTTTGGATGGCCGGGCGTTTATCTTCGCCTTGAACGACTTTTTCGCAAACGGTGTTTTCGTAAATCAGGCCGCCTTTTTCGCTTATTTTTTGGCATAGGTAAGCCAAATATTGGAGTGGATGAAATCGTGCTTGGCCTCTTAATCTCAGAGCCGCGCGGATGTCCAAATGAATAGGCAGCGACGTGAGCCATTCTCCTGGAATGCCGAGCTGTTTGTAGGCTTCTAGTTCCCGTTTGAGTTTATGCTCACCATGGTGAGTCGTTGCATAAAGATAGTGGTCTTCGTCGTGAAAATCACACTCGATGTTATGGTCATTGACGAAATTGCGAATCCAACTAATCGCTTCGTCTTGCGCTTTGTAATAAAGCTTCGTTTGTTCTTTGCCGATGTGGCTCAAAAATTCGTGGTAGATCACATCATGTTGGGCTGTGATCTTTGCGGTTGTATGCCCAGTCGTGCCACCGCCAATTTTAGTTGCATCAAGTACGGCGACCTTTTTGCCTGCTTCTGTTAGTAAATAAGCGGTCGTAATGCCAGTCAAACCGCCACCAGCAATGGCGACATCTACTTCAATGTCCTCTTGTAAAGCGGGGAAGTTAGGGAAATCTACTTTTTGCCAAACAGACCCTAGATTTAATTGTTGTTCACTCATCTTTTCGTCCTCCATTTTCTTGTCTGTTATCACTATGGTCATGTTTCCCAGATTTTATGAGCAAAAAGGGCTATTTTTAGTTTTGCGAAATTCGCCATTTGCAACCTGTGCTTGTCTGAGCTACTCTTTAAGAAAAGAAATAGAAAGTGAGTTTGAGAAAGGAGACGCTGTGAAAAAACAAGTTGAGAACGGGCTTTTATTTGCATGGGTGACAGCTTTAGTCGCAACGCTTGGCTCATTGTATTTCTCAGAAATTCGCCAGTTTGAACCTTGTACTCTTTGCTGGTATCAACGAATTTTGATGTATCCTCTAGTTGTCCTTTTGGCGATTGGCATCATTCGCAAAGATTCAAGTGCCGCGATTTATTCTGCTGTTCTTGCTGGCATTGGCTTCTGCATATCGGCTTACCATTATTCGATTCAAAAACTTCCAGTGCAGGAAGGCAATGTTTTAGGGTGCGGGGCTGTCCCATGTACAGGAGAATATATTAATTGGCTTGGCTTTATAACGATTCCTTTTCTTGCTGGAACTGCATTCTTAATGATTTTTTTAACAAGTATGTATATCATTCGAAACCGCTAGGAGTGAGAAAGACGTATGAAGAAGTTACTGATTATTGGCGCAGGCGTATTAGCGCTGTTTATTGTACTCATCATTATTCAAACCGTGAATAACAAC
This sequence comes from Shouchella clausii, assembly GCF_001598215.1. Lineage (GTDB taxonomy): Bacteria > Bacillota > Bacilli > Bacillales > Bacillaceae_D > Shouchella > Shouchella tritolerans. The sequence continues at coordinate 200,950 of NZ_BCXJ01000001.1, forward strand.
AACCGTTTAGCAAATAATGACCTTTATGATAAAGATGACTTAAACGCGGCAACAATTGACCAGCTGAACGATGAAAATTACCAAAACATTATTATGCCTGATGCATTGGCAGAAAAACTTGAAGCGGGAGAAGATGCAGTTGTTTACTTTTTCTCTCCTACTTGCCAGTATTGCAAGAAAGCGACGCCAAAATTAATGGATGTTGCCGGAGAGGAAGACATCCACATTGACCAATTCAATGTGCTTGAGTATGATGATTCCGCTTATGGCATTGAATATACGCCAACGCTTATTTATTTTGAAGACGGCAAGGAAGTCGACCGGATTGTCGGCGACCATACGGAAGATGAGTTTCGTGATTTTCTCGAAACGACAAAAGCAGAGTAGCATGTAATAAAATTGATTATTTGGGTGGCGATGGATGTTTTTTCAAGCCACCCTTGTTGTTGTCCACACTAGCTGCTCTTGCATCCATATTTTGTTTATGGTATGATATTTCTTTGAGAACAACGGAGCGCCTTTTGTGCGGGTATGCGCTTAGCGATAGTGCGTCTATGTAAGAAAGCAATTGATCATAAGGCTGTCTCGATGTTGAAAGCGAGCCTAGCGACTGGCTTTTTGCATCCAGGCAGCCTTTTCTAAGTACGAAAGGCGTTCAATCTATATATAGGGAGTTTTTATCACTTGGCAAATTTTGAACAATTTGGCTTGGATGCTTCTGTTGTCCAAGCAGTAACGAATATCGGCTTTACGGAAGCCACGCCAATCCAACAAGAGACGATTGAGCTCGTACTTGCAGGCAAAGATGTGATTGGCCAAGCCCAGACAGGCACTGGCAAAACAGGGGCGTTTGGCATTCCATTAGTCAATCGCATTGACCCAAGCAACCCTCTTGTCCAAGGTCTTGTATTGGCGCCAACGAGGGAGCTTGCCAACCAAGTCGAGCAGGCATTGCGCCAATTTGGACGCGTCAAAGGTGTACGCACAACCGTCGTATACGGCGGTGAAGACTTTGGCAAACAAATTCGTTCGTTAAAACAGCGCCCACACATTATTGTTGCTACACCTGGGCGTTTGCTTGACCATATGCGTCGTAAAACAATCCGCCTTGAATCGATTGAGACGGTCGTATTGGATGAGGCGGACGAAATGTTGAACATGGGTTTTATCGAGGACATTGAAACGATTTTGGCAGAGACACCTCAAGAAACACGGCAAACATTGCTTTTTTCAGCAACCATGCCAAAGCGGATGGAGTCTCTGGCCAGCAAGTTTATGAAAAGCCCTACGCGGATAGCTGTGAAAGCAAAAGAAGTTACAATGGAAAACATTGCCCAGCAGTTTATTGAAGTCCATGAACGGGAAAAATTTGATGTTCTCTGCCGCTTAATTGATCTAGAGACGCCTGAACTTTCCATTGTGTTCGGCCGGACAAAACGGCGCGTCGATGAGCTAGCGGAAGCTCTTATTAAAAGGGGTTACCGGGCTGAAGGGTTGCATGGCGATTTAAACCAAGCGAAACGTAACAGCGTCTTGCGCAAATTTAAAGAGGGTTTAATCGATGTTCTAGTGGCTACCGACGTTGCAGCACGTGGCCTTGATATTAGCGGCGTTACACACGTCTTTAACTTTGATTTGCCTCAAGACCCAGAAAGCTACGTCCATCGTATCGGCCGTACTGGACGAGCTGGCCGTTCTGGCATTGCGATTACGCTTGCTACAAAACCAGAACGTGAGCACGTCAAATTGATTGAAAGTGTCTCGAAAAGACGGATGACTCAGCGGCCGAAGCCGACTTATGAGGAAGCGCTTGAAGGTCAAAAACAGTCAACTTTAAACGAACTTCGTGAATTGGCTGCGAAGGGCGAGCAAGACAGCTACCGAGTAGCAGCCAAAGAACTGCTTCAAGAAACAGATGCAGTCACGGCTTTAGCGGCAGCATTGAAGTTGTTGACGAAAGAACCTGACCAAACGCCAGTGAAACTCACAAGCGAAGCGCCACTGCGTACGAAAAAGCGCCACGGAAAAGGGGGCCGTGATGGCCGCCGTCCTAATGATCGTGATCGTCGCCCTTGGGGGCAAAAACGGGGCCGTGACGGACGGCGCAGCGGTCATCAACGGAAGTGGGCTTCATCGAACGGCAAGGCAGGCAAGCGTTTATCTTAAGGGCATAAACGTTATGAAAAAGGTCAATCACGATGGCATGTTTTGCATGCATTGTTGATTGACCTTTCTTTTTGTTGAGGCAAGTCCACTCACTTAGCGAAACGAAAGGGCCCGTTCCCACCGTTCTTCGGTAAGTTCTTTGTTTGACAACAGTTGGACTCTTGTTTCTGTTCGTTCAAATCCATTTTGCTGATAAAGTTTTCGTGCCGCTGTGAGTTCACTATTTGTCCATAGAATCACGTTCTCAAACCCTGTTTCCTTACAAAAATCAATCGCTGTTTCCAGCAACTTCTGTCCGTAGCCACACCCTCTTGTGGAAGGGTCAAGGAGAAACAAACCGAGTTGTCCCGTGTCATCGCTCGCCTCTTTTATACTAATTGAGCCTTTTTGTTTGCCGTTGATCTCTAGAATCCAAATGTTTTCTCGAGGATTGGACCTGTCCATAAACCCTGTTACACTGTCTGCAATAAAATCGCGAAACGATAAGTCATATTGAAATTCCTTGTTATATAACTCGTAATGTGATTGAATGATGTAATCTTTGTCCGCTGGTCTAAATGTCCGTATCATTGTATCCCTCTTTATGTTGATGGTCTTTACCGTTAGCCTATCACTAAAAACATAACGAGACAAAGGGTTTCTCGTTGCTTCTTTTCAGATGGTCGATTATTATATTTTTGGCGAGGAACATGGTACGATTAGGATGAAACGAACAGACGAGGAAACACGTATAACCTATGTAACTAACTAAACATGAAAGGGTGTCAAACATGGTGAAACGAACTGGCGAACGTGTTCTTGGCATTATCGGAATAGTGTTGTTTATGCTCGGAACATTGTTTTTAGGAGGCGCTACGGTACTCCAAGGCCAAGGCTTTTATGAAGACTTTTTTATGGAAATGGCCAACGAAGATAGTGAGCTATGGGAAGGACAAGAAAACCCGCCTATAGTCAGCGAAGAAGATGCTGCTGCGACTTCTGCGTTTTTTGAAGAACTCAATTTTGGCATGTACACGCTTGCTTCCTTCATAGCAGGAGTTGCTGGGATTGTTGCTGTTGTCCTTGTTAGCAAAAAGCCCGTTGTTGCAAGCATTTTGTTTTTAGGGTCTACACTTCTTTATGCGATCATGGCCCCTTTTACACTTGCATTCATCATCCCATTCCTGCCAATGCTGTTGTATATTATTGCTGGAATTATGGCGCTTGTGCGCAAACCAAAACAGCCAGAGTTGAGCGGACAGTAAAACCATCCAAATTGGATGGTTTTGCCATTATTATCTGAATATTAGTGTGTCAGATAATCTGACAAATCGATTGCATAAAGGGTAGTGTCGTCATAAAGTAGAAAACAAGAAAAAGATGAACTGTTCATCTACTTTAGGGGAGTGGTAGAGATGACGACACAAGCGCCAACTCGCGAAAGCTTAATTGAGACAATCCGGGAAACGATTGAAAAGAAAAATGTCGAGCTGCTTCATATGCAGTTTGTTGATCTTGAAGGCATGCTCAAACATGTGACGATTACGGCAGAGCAATTGGATCAAGCTGTAAACGGCAAAACCATGTTTGACGGTTCTTCGATTACAGGTTTTACGCCCATTAACCAATCAGACTTGTACTTGTCCCCCGACTTGACGACGTTTGCCGTTCTTCCTTGGACGGAGGAAGAGGGCTACTCAGAAGCACGTTTTTTATGCAGCGTGAAAAATCCTGATGGCTCTGATTTTGAGGGCGATCCACGGAACATTTTAAAAAAAACGGTTAAGCGTGCAGCCGACAAAGGCTACTCGATTAGCGTAGGCCCAGAGCTTGAATTTTTCCTCTTCGACACGGATGAACATGGCGAACCGACGATGCGCACTCAAGACGCTGGTGGCTATTTTGAACCTTCTCCAAAAGACGACGGTGAAAAAGTGCGCCTCGCTATTTACAAAGCACTGCGGATGATGGGCTTCACGATTGAAGCTTCTCACCATGAAGTGGCAGTCGGTCAGCATGAAATTAATTTTAAATATTCAGACGAGTTAGGGTCTGCCGATGCAGCAACGACGTATAAATGGGTTGTAAAAACAGTTGCGAAACAATTTGGCCTCCACGCTACGTTCATGCCAAAACCACTTGGTGGAGCAAACGGAAACGGCATGCATGTCAATATGTCGTTGTTCGATATCGAAAAGCAAGAAAACAGTTTCTACAATGAAGACGATAAAAATGCGCTTTCCAAGACGGCCTATCACTTTATCGCGGGCCTGCTTGATAACGTCAAAGACTTTGTGGCAGTAACCAATCCACTTGTTAACTCATACAAACGCCTCGTTCCAGGCTACGAAGCACCGTGTTACATTGCTTGGTCTGCTTCCAACCGTTCGGCGCTTGTCCGCATCCCGGCTACGCGCGGTCCTGGCACTCGCGTGGAAATCCGTTGCCCAGACCCGTCCGCAAACCCTTATCTTGCTTTTGCGGTTATCGCCTCTGCTGGATTGGACGGCGTTGAGAACGAAATCGAATGCCCTGCGTCTGTAGATGCTGATATTTTCAGCATGTCTTCCGCGGAAATTAAGGAGCGGGCGATTGAGAACTTACCGACAAGCCTTGAAGAAGCGATTCATCGATTTGAAACAGGTGCCATCGGCCGCAAAACGCTTGGCGATCATGCGTTTGAAGAATACATTGATTTAAAACGAAGCGAATGGGACGATTTCCGTACAAGTGTGCATCCTTGGGAAGTTGCGTCTTACCAAAGCAAGTTTTAGTTTGCCAATAGGGGAGCATTGGGCTCCCTTCAAATCAATCCCGTACTACGCAAGCAGTGGTTCGGGGTTTTTATGTCCCATCGATTAACCTATTGCTAAAACAATAGGTAAGAAGCCGTGCAAGGGGATTTTTTGTAAGTATAAACGGTGGAATACGTCGGCTTCTATGAAAGATGTTTGAACGAATAATAACAATAGAATAAGGAATGAAACGTAGAGTTCCATTCCGCACCAATCATGGTTTTTCGCAAAAGCGTTTATGTCTATAGCCAGCTCGGCCAGCAAGGCAATTTAATCGTCACTCGGCTTAGGCAATCTTATCGATCGACTGAGCCACTAATCATCCAAATCACAGTAGGCTCATTCTGCTTTTTTAGCTGACCGATTTTCTCGGAAACTTAATCCGCAAATATCCTGAATAACACTATAGAACCCCGGCAAAAAAGATTTAAAGAACCCTGTACAATGATGCGCTTCTCTATAGCTCTCATTTTCCATTAGGATCATGTGAGCTTTTTTTAAACGATAATGAGGAACCGCTGGAAAGAGATGATGAACCAAATGATAATTGTCGTGATGAGGATGGAGAAAGAAACGTTGTATTGGGTTCCCAAACGTGTTTCTGCTTGAATAAAGCTCATGCGTGTTTTTTAAACCTGAATGTTCAGCCATTTCCGCCCAATAGCGTATGATCTGAAATGTGGTCAATAAAGGAATAAACCAAAATAGGAAAAGCTCTAACCAAAAATCAAACACCAAACTTAATAGCACGATAACTGGCCAAAATAAAGATTTAGCGACTTTTTCAGAGGTTGGTTCTTCTTTTGTCAAAATGTTAACTTTAATGGTCCCGTAAATGTATTTTGGGACATGGATTAACGTTAACGGTTTTAACACATGTCTAAAGACAAATGACCGAATGTTGTCTTGTGGTTTATCTAACCCCATTAACGCATATCGTTTCGTGTCAGGATCTTTTTGCTCATGCCATAAATGACGATGATGCATATAATGGGATTGACAGTAAGAAGTAAACGAGGTAAACACCGGAAAAGCTACAAAAAAACAGGCAATCCATTTATTCATCATTTTATTCTTAAATAATAGAAAATGACTAGCCTCGTGCATAAGGTTGTCAAATGCCCTCATTCTACTTCCTATTATTGTTATAGATATTAAATACACCCACCATATAGGAAATGTCTTCACTAACGCAATCGCCCCAATAATGACGAGCCAATCAAAAGCAATCGTAAACAAATTCCGCCAGTTATCTCGTTCCTGGAGGGCTCTTACCCGATTTTTAATACCTTTTGAAAAAGTAGCTTTTTCCAATTTGTGTTCCATTCCTTTTCCTCCTCTCACTGCCAATTTTTCACACGTAAATGCCTTATATTTTATCAAGCGCTTGCGATAAGTCGTCTCTTATATCTTCATATTCTTCAATTCCGACAGAAAACCTTATCATGCCATCTGTAATGCCGCCTTTTTCACGTTCTTCTCTTGGCAATAAATTGTGTGTCATCGATGCTGGATGGGTAATGGTACTTGCATACCCGCCTAAACTGACAGCCATCTTGTTTAATTTTACATTTGAAATTAAGCCAAGCCCGCCATTCATACCATCCTTAAGTTCAAAACAAATCATGCCACCGCCACCAGTCATTTGTTTAGTAGCCAGTTTGTATTGAGGATGACTTTCAGAAAATGGATAAAACACTTGTCTAATTTTCGGGTGTGTCTCTAGAAATTGAGCTAATTTCAAAGCATTTTCGTTATGCTTTTTCATCCTTAACCCAAGGGTTCGAATCCCTCTACATAGAAGCCACGCTCCAAAAGGGTCTAGGTGTGGACCATGGAAAGAATATTTATGGCGAACTTTATCGATCAACTCTGTTGAACCGGCACATACGCCAGCTACAACATCAGAGTGCCCACCTAAATACTTTGTGGCAGAATGGACAACGATATCCGCCCCATGCTTCAGCGGTTTTTGATTATAAGGTGTAGCAAATGTTGAATCGACTACAAAGACTGCGTCGCTTTGTTCATGAACGAGTGCAGCTACTTTAGAAATATCTACTAAACTTAAAGTTGGGTTGGCTGGGGTTTCAGCAAAAACTAACTTTGTATTCGGTTGAATCGCCTGTTTGTAGTTATTGATGTCACTAGAATCAATAAACGTGACATCAACAGATAATTGCTCTGCTAAAGACTCATGTAATATTTTCGTTTCAGAGTAACAGTTATGAACAGCGATAAAATGATCTCCTGGATTTAAAAACGCATGTGTAATCATGGAGATAGCACCTAATCCAGAAGAAGCACATAGCGCATCGTCTGCTTCTTCTAGTGCAGCGATCAAAGCTTCTAACTCACGTTCATTCCTGCTTCCCCACCTTCCATAAAATTCATCTGCCTTAATGTCTGCTGCACGAACCGCGCCTTCTGAAGTAGTCGGGAATTCAAAAGCAGTGGACTGACAAATAGGAGGACTTAAATGACCTGATTTATTCCAGTGATCCCCTCCGTGTGTACAGGCTGTTTGAAATCCTAAACGATTTTTGTTTGTTTCTGTTCCAGTAGCGATAGGTTTCATGATTTTTAGCTCCTTTTCAACTTTGGGATATAATCGATTTGTAACGCATCGGTCTTATCTAAATGTTCAAAGTTGGTACACCGGCTTTTGTTTATCCAAGCTGAAAAAATCGATTGTAACGTCATTTTTTGAGAAACGACTTATTAATTTAGATAGATCTGTTAACGCCAATTCTGCTCTATCATCGCCCCCTTGGATTTGGTCAACAAAAAAGATAACGTTTTTGGTCTTGTCCGTAATTTGAGTATGATCAGCATCCCGGTGGTTCCAATAGACACATAAGATTGATCCTGCATCTGAATAGGCAACCACTTTTTCATCTATTCGTATAGGTTTATCACCGCCTATAGGAAGCATTTCTTCGCCTTTTCTCCCATACCTTAAAGAAATACTTCCGGTAATTTGGTCGAGATCATATCCTCCCATGCACAAACAATGCTTTAAAGATACAGCATTGTAGGCATCTACCAACTTATTGATACCGAACACCTTTTTTCCTTTAGAGACTCTTTTATATAAACTTTCAAATGAACACAATACTTTGCTCGGTTTAACTCCCATATCACTGTAAACAGATCTCCAGTTTTGTATCTCACTCTTTGCTAACGAGTCATCTGTGTCTTCATGCTGATAAACGGCATGATTCATGTACCTTTCGAGTTCCTCCGATTTGTCTGTTTTTGTATCAATCCCTTTTACCGCCAATCCAGAAATGGTTACGTCTGGGTAGCTTTTGAGCACTTCATCCGAAATAGCGATCTCTAAGTTAGCCAACGCGTTGTCCTCCATTTTCAGTAAGTTATCTTAGCTTGGGTAGACTATTACTAATTTATTAAAATGTCATATAGTTCTATCTTCTATCATTCTAGTATTTATTAGGTATAACAGTATAGTTTGATGTATAACAGTTAAACGTTCCTTTTTCATTTACCTGGGTGCGTCAAAAAAGCCATTCCAGTGACTGAAAGTCTCAAAATGACTTGGTTAAACAAGAGGCACTTTTGATTCTTCATTTCGTTCTTCAAGAAAAGCGGTAAATATTTTACAAAGAGTCTTGATACCTGTTTCTAATAATTGATCATCAACAGCAGCAAAACACAACCGTAGATGATGCATGGCAGGTTCTTTAGGGTAGCAAGCAGATCCAGGGAGAAAGGAGATTCCAAATTTCTTTGCTTCAAACAGCATTTCATTGGTATCAACCCAAGGAGGAAAAGATATCCAAATATTTACCCCGCCTTTTGGGACAATCCACTTTACTTCCTTCGGAGCATACACAGTAAGAAGGTCGATAACGCGATCCCTTCTCAACTTTAAAGCGATTCGCAGCTTTTTTATATGTTCTTTCATTCGATTCGAACGTAAAAAGGACAGTACCGCCTTTTGGTTTAACAGAGGAGTACCTAAATCTGTGATGGTCTTGGCTGCTATGATTCTGTTCAGATTCGTACCTGAAGTAGCCATCATCCCAATTCGACACCCTGGAGACAGCGTTTTGCTTAATCCTTTTAAATAAATTACATGTCCATACTCGTCTAGGCTTTTTATAGGCAATGGGGGTTTACCGTCAAAATAAATTTCACTCCAAGAATCGTCTTCAATAAGAATAATCTCGTTCGATTGCGCAAAATCAAGCAGTAGTTGCCGTCGCTTTTTACTGAGCAATGTTCCAGTAGGGTTTTGAAAAGATGGGATTGTATAAATCAACTTTGGTTTATTTTTCAATGATGGCAGTAAGTCCACTCTCATCCCGTTCTCGTCGACAGGAATCGATACAATCGTTGCACCTCTCCCTCTGAATACATCAATTGCTGCCGAATAAGTAGGAGTCTCTGTAACAACAATATCTCCTGGACCAACGAAACTACGGGCAACAATATCAATGCCTTGTTGAACGCCGCTAGTAATGACAATATCGTCTGGTTCGATTGCTATCTTTAAATGTTTTAAATAAGCAGACATTTCTTTCCTTAGTGTGATGTCTCCTCTTCCTTCTCCATAAGTAGAAAGTATATAAGGTTCCTCAGAAAGGATTTTTATTGTTTCTTTTATAAGGTAACGGTTCGGAAGTAAGTTCGGCCATATCTTAGAGGAGGAAAACTGGATTTCCTCTTTTCCTGCATTAAATTGCATATACTGAGCACGTGGCAAGTAATCTGTAACCGTTAATTGCCAATCATAAGATAGCTGCTTTTTTTCATCCTCGGTTTGGGTTGTCCCACTATTTTTGCGGACAAACGTTCCTTTTCCTTGGATTTTTTCAATCAACCCTTGTTTTTCTAAATGGTTATAGGCTTTATTTGCAGTCATAAGACTAACTCCAGTTTTTTCTGCTAGTTTACGAACAGATGGTAACTTGCTTCCTTCTTCGAGCAGGTTGGAGCGAATCCGGTCAGCAATGTTGTCTTGAATTTGTTGAGCAATCGGTATTTCAGAATGCCGATTTATTTCTATTTTCAAAAAAACACCTCCATCTGTTATGTATGTTCATTTACTGTTATACGGCTTTATTCTAATATTAGTTTAAATGAATTGTAACATATAACAATTGACAGGTGGAGGAAGTGGAGGACGAAAATGAAGGCGGAAACAAAAGCGGAAACAAAAGACAATCCCTGGCAGTCTACAGATAAAAAAGCAGCATTTATGGATGGCGTCTATGCTTGCGTGCCTACATTGTTAGGCTATTTAAGTATTGGTTTTGCAGCAGGGGTCGTTGCAAAAACGGCGGGTTTAAGTGTGCTTGAAATTACATTGATGTCGTTACTTCTCTATGCGGGTTCTGCACAATTTATTGCTGCAAGCATGATTGGAGCTTCCTTTTCAGTCATTGCCATTGCGATTACGATTTTCTTTATAAACATTCGCCATTTGCTAATGACTGCTGCTTTAGCACCTTATTTAAAGAACCTTTCTATCGGGAAGAATATATTGATTGGCGCACAAGTAACAGACGAAACATTTGGCGTAGCAGCCAACAGTTTACCAACTATGAACGGAAACCGGTTTTATTGGATGCTCGGGTTAAATGTAACTGCTTATATTAATTGGGTATTAGCAAATGTGCTAGGAGGGCTATTTGGTGAAATGGTCACGGATACAAGCGCATTAGGAATCGATTTTGCTTTGCCTGCCATGTTTGCGGGTCTATTAGTATTGCAAATGATCAGTCGTTCGAAATATGCCATTGATCTAACTGTAGCCTTGATTGCAATCGTATTGGTAATTGGTGTTCATTACTTGATCCCAGGAAGCTGGTCGGCAATTATCGCTACGTTGATTGCGACTACTATCGGGATGGTGATAAAACAATGGAAATAAATTCGTATATTTTATTGGTGATTATAGCAACAGCCCTTGTTACCTTTATTCCGCGAGTCCTTCCATTAGTTGTGCTTACTAGAATGGAGTTACCAGCGTGGTTTTTAAAATGGCTTGATTACGTGCCTATAGCGATTATTGCTGCATTACTAGGTCAAGAAATCTTCATTAATCAAGAGGGGGATATGTCCTTTTCGTTGTATAATTTAAACATTATCGCCATTATACCGACTTTTTTAGTAGCGATCTTTTCCCGTAGCTTATTAGCCACTGTTTTGTCAGGGGTGTTCACAATGATGGTAGTGCAATATCTTTTTTAGTCTGTCGACTCATGATGAAGCATTTCAGTCACCATCCGAAGCATGCTATTTTCTCCCATTGACAATTGGACCATGTAAGCATAAACTGGATCCTAATAGTCGGAACTTTTGGAGAGGATCTTATGGCGATGCCACAGAGGCTCAATTCAATACATCGCCTATGGCACAGAGGCTGCCGCTTTTTGAAATCACCGGATTTCAAAGCGGCAGCCTCTTTTTTGTGGCCTTTAGTCTAATAGAGGGGTGAAGATATGGTTATTTTAACAGGGCGTTCGCTAACGCTGGATGACATGGAAGCGATTTTGTACAAAGGGGTGAAGGTAGGCTTAAGCCAATCGTGCATCAACCAGATTGAAGCAAGCCGTCGGGCCGTTGAAAAGATCGTCCAAGACGGACGAACAGTGTATGGCATTAATACGGGTTTTGGAAAGTTCAGTGACGTTCAAGTTGCTGCTGGCGACACTGAGGAGCTTCAACGAAACTTGATCTTATCCCATGCATGTGGGGTAGGCAGCTATTTTTCAGATGAAATTTCCCAGGCAATGATGGTGCTGCGGGCTAATGCACTTGCAAAAGGGTTCTCCGGCGTCCGGTTAGAAGTAGTTGAAATGTTGCTGGAGTTGATCAATAAAGAGGTCTATCCGTGCATTCCTGCACAAGGGTCGCTCGGTGCGAGCGGCGACTTGGCGCCATTATCCCATCTTGCCCTTGTGCTAATCGGAGAGGGTGAAGTCCGTTATCGTGGCGAGCGTATGAGTGCTGCATCGTGCTTTGCCAAACTCGGTATTCAACCCCTTACGCTACAAGCAAAAGAAGGGTTAGCCCTTATAAACGGTACGCAGGCGATGACGGCAGTTGGGGTTGTCGCTTACTTAGAAGCAGAAAACTTGGCGTACAAAGGGGAACAGATTGCTGCGGTCACGATGGAAGGGCTTCATGGCATTATGGATGCTTTCGATGAAGCGGTTCACGTTGCTAGAGGCTACCAAGAACAAATAGACGTTGCTGCACGGATGCGGGCCCATTTACAAGGGAGCAAATTAATTACCAAACAAGGGGAACAACGAGTGCAGGATGCCTATTCCCTTCGCTGCATTCCCCAAGTTCATGGCGCTGTTTGGCAAGCGCTCGGCTACGTGAAGGATAAGTTGCTTATTGAGATGAATGCGGCGACAGACAACCCTCTCTTGTTTGATGAAGGGGAAAAAGTGATTTCTGGCGGCAATTTTCATGGCGAGCCAATTGCGTTTGCGATGGACTTTCTTTGCATTGCGATGGCGGAGCTTGGCAATATTGCGGAGCGCCGTGTCGAGCGACTCGTCAATCCACAGCTGAATGATTTGCCGCCATTTTTAAGCCCTGCTCCTGGGCTGCAGTCAGGGGCAATGATCATGCAGTATGTTGCAGCCTCCCTTGTTTCAGAAAACAAAACGTTGGCGCACCCAGCAAGCGTTGACTCCATTCCTTCCTCGGCCAATCAAGAAGACCATGTCAGCATGGGGACCATTGCCGCTCGCCATGCTTTGCAGATTGTCGAAAATGTACGCCGCATATGCGCGATTGAAGCGATTTGTGCGCTGCAAGCTGTTGAATATCGGGGCATAGCGGCGATGGCTCCTGCCACGAAAGCCTTTTATGTCGAGGCTCGCCAAGTTGTACCAACGATTACGGCTGATCGAGTATTTGCCAAAGATATTGAAGCGATGGCACAGTGGCTTCACAATGGTGGAAAAGAAACAGCGGTGCTTAGTTAGTAGGCAAAAAAAAGAAGCAGGTGATAGAAGCCTGCTTCTTGCTTAGTAGAGACCGATTTAGTTTTGTTTTTCATGGCGGTAGGCGCCGTGGGCAACCGAACCAACGTATTCGTTTAGTCTGCTGCCGTGCTTAATCGCAGCAGTGACAAAGTCTTTCGCTGTGTGGATCGCTTCCTCAACCGATTTGCCTTTTGCCAGCGTAGCGGTGATTGCTGCAGCAAACGTGCAGCCTGCGCCGTGCGTGTAGGTCGTATCGATTTCTGGATTTTCTAGCAATGTGAAAGACTGGCCATCATACCAAACATCAACCGCTTGCGGGTGGTTTAGCTTGCTTCCTCCCTTAATGACTACATGGTCTGCACCTAGTTGGTGAATCGTTTGCGCAGCTTGTTTAACATCATCGAGCGTTTCAATACGTTGCCCAGAAAGCTGCGTGGCTTCAAACAAGTTTGGCGTAACGACAAATGCTTTTGGCACGAGGACATCGCGTAGGCATGCATCTGTTTCTGGGTTAAGCGCCTCATCCGCACCTTTGCAAACCATCACTGGATCGACAACAAGCTTGCTAACGCCGTATTCCTCAATTTTGTTGGCAACGAGCTCAATGATTTTAATTGATCCAAGCATTCCTGTTTTAACAGCATCAGCGCCAATGCCTTTTAGCACTGTGTCTATTTGTTTGCCGACGAGTGTTGCATCTTGAGGGAATACTTCATGGGCCCAGTTTTCAAACGGATTTTGAGCAACAACAGTCGTCAAGGCATTCATGCCATAAACGCCAAGTTCTTGAAATGTCTTCAAGTCCGCTTGGATGCCGGCACCTCCGCTTGTATCTGAGCCGGCAATCGTTAACGCTTTATAACGTTCCATTTTTCTCTCTCCTTCCTTGTCCGTGCTTTCCATTATACTAAAGCATGGGCATCCTTAAAAGCAGCGGCGCCTTTGGAAATGATTTCCCTTTACTAAGAATAGACCTCTGTAAAAAATGTAATAGCCTGGAGAGGGATAGTTGTGTATAATGATTCATGTTATCTTATTCTTATCCATTTCGGAGGTCCTAATAATGGGAACGAAAGTAAATGTAAAAAATACACTGCTGTTTGTGCTGCCGTCACTGATTGGCATTTTGTTGTTTATGACACCTTTTACAGTGGTCGAAGAAGGCGAAACGAGTGTCAAGCTGCCTGTAGCCCTTGCCGCCGATTGGCTAATGGCGCTCCTTACGGTGGACACCATTATTTTGATCACTGTCATAGCGATGGTGATTTCTGGGCTCTTATCGATTGTTTTTTCCGTTCTAAAAAAGAGAGGCAACGGGATTAACCCACTTTGGGATGGCGTTTTCGCAACCACTCCTGGGTGGCTCGTCGTTCGCGCCATCGGAGCTATTTTAGGAGTGATGGTGTACTTCCAAATCGGGCCCCAATTCCTAATCTCTGGCGACACCGGCCAAGTATTGTTGAACGATCTATTGCCGTTTTTGTTTACCATTTTTTTATTTGCTGGAATGCTGTTGCCGCTTTTGCTTAACTTTGGGCTGATGGAGTTTGTTGGCTCTTTGTTGAAAAACTTCATGCGCCCGTTATTCCGCTTGCCTGGGCGAGCATCGATTGACTGTATTGCGTCTTGGATTGGCGATGGAACAGTAGGCGTCATGCTTTCGAACCAGCAGTACGAGTCCGGGAAGTATACGCAAAGGGAAGCGGCAATTGTTGCTTCGGCATTCTCTGTTGTTTCGATTACATTTAGTATTTATATTTTATCGCAGCTCGGCATTAGCCACTTGTTTTGGCAGTTTTTCTTTACCTTGTTTGTTGCTGGTTTTTTTGCAGCGATCATCATGCCACGAATTCCGCCGCTTTCCTGGAAACAAGACACGTACATCGATGGCTCTCCAGGAAAACAAGAACCGAAAGTCAAAGGCGTTTGGAAGCATGGCTTTAATGAAGCAATCGGCAGAGCAGCAACGAGCGCTAAAAGTGGCGGTAACATGAAAAACGGCTTCAAAAATGTGTTGGATCTCTGGTTTGGTGTGTTGCCTGTCGTTATGACAATTGGGACGCTTGCTGCCGCAGTCGCGACCTACACGCCACTGTTTGAATGGCTGGCTGTGCCTTTTATTCCCGTCCTTGAATGGATGAATGTGCCACAGGCCGCCGAGGCAAGCAAAACGATTTTAGTTGGTTTTGCTGATATGCTGTTGCCGACAGTCCTTGCAGAACCGTTTGGCATCACTAACGAATTTACACTATTTGTGATCGGCACACTGTCTGTCTCGCAGCTCATTTATATGTCAGAAACAGGAGGCGTCTTAATCGCTTCCAAAATTCCTGTCAGTTTTTTCGATTGTGTGTTGCTGTTTTTAATACGCACAATCATTACATTGCCGATTATTGTACTCATGGCCCATCTCCTGCTTTAAAACCACTCAAACTGATCGTATGACCAGCGGAATTCTCCCGCTGGTTTTTGCTGTTTGGCAACATCGGCCATTAACGTTATGATAGATACAGAGACAACTAGATGAAGAGGAGGAACTGAACATGCCTATTCTTCGTAACGATTGGAACGATGTGATTGGCGGCGAATTTCAAAAAACGTATTACTTAGAGCTGCGCGAATTCTTGAAACAGGAGTACAAAGAGCAGACAATCTACCCCCATATGAATGATTTGTTTAATGCTTTCCACTATACGCCGTTTGAACAAGTGAAAGTCGTTATTCTTGGGCAAGACCCTTATCATGGCCCAAACCAAGCCCATGGATTGAGCTTCTCTGTTAAACCAGAAGTGGCTATCCCACCATCGCTTAAAAATATGTATAAAGAATTGCAAGACGATCTAGGCGTTATGCCTGTAGACCATGGTTATTTACAGCCGTGGGCCGACCAAGGCGTGCTGTTGTTAAACACCGTACTCAGCGTCCGTAAAAGGCAGCCAGGCTCCCATAAAGGCAAAGGCTGGGAACGGTTTACGAACGAAGTCATTCACGCCTTAAATAAAAGGGAAGAACCAGTGGCGTTTGTGCTGTGGGGAAGGCATGCCCAAGCGAAAAAAGAGGCGATTGATGCAACACGTCATTTGATTATCGAGTCGGCCCACCCGAGCCCTTTTTCTGCAAATCGAGGTTTCTTTGGCAGCCGCCCGTTTTCGAAAATCAACCGTTGGCTGCAGGAACAGGGAAAAGCCCCGATCGATTGGCAGCTGCCTATGAAAGCAGAGCTCTATTCTTATGGGAAGTAAACTCGTTTTCCTTGCTGTATCTTTTGCAGTTGGCTGGTTGGTGCAAATGCTTGGCATGCCGGCAGGTTGGTTGCTTGGCGCTTTAGCGACGGGCATCTTTTGGTCTTTTTTTGTCCAAAAGCTCATATTCAAAAGCGAACTGTTCACTGTTTCACTTGCGTTAGTCGGCATTTCGATTGGCTTTATGGTCATTCCTGAGGAGCTGTGGGCATACAGGATGTTGTTGCCCGCTTTTTTATTGACGTTGGCATTGACTCTTGCAGGTGGGATCTTACTTGGAAAAGGCTTTGAGAAGTGGGCGCATACGACAGGGAATACAGCATTCTTTTGCTGCCTGCCAGGGGGCGCCTCGGAAGTCATTGCTTTAAGCGAGCGTTACCAAGCAGACCAGCGCATTGTAGCGGCGTTCCATACAACTAGGATTACTTTGTTTGTGCTCGTCGTCCCTCTTCTAGTCGGCCTCGCTACTGGAGGAGGAGGCGTGTCGCTGCCAACTGCAGCGACACAGCCATTTGCAGCAGATGCCTGGCTTGTTTTTCTTGCGTTGCTTGGTGCAGCGGTTATTTTTTGTTTAGCACGCTTTGTCACGTTTCCCGGAGCGCCCATGTTTTTGGCAATTGCCCTTGGCTTTGCCGTCCATCAGCTGCTTGTGCCTGAATATAGCATGCCAAATATTGTTCTTGGCAGCGCCCAAGTGCTGATCGGCTCGTTGATTGGCATGCGCTTTGACCGGAAAACACTCAAAGAGCTTAGCCGTATCGGCGCAGCAAGTGCAGCGGCGTTGGCCCTTTATGTTGTGATGAGCGTCGGGCTAGCACTGATTTTTTTCGTGCTTACGCCGCTGCCGTTTTTTACAAGTTTGCTAGCGATTGTGCCAGCTGGGGCCGCGGAAATGGCTTCGACAGCGGCTCAGCTAGAACTAGACGCGACCGCAGTAGCAACACTGCAAATGCTGCGCGTACTTGCCTTATTCATCGCTTTGCCGTTTCTGATCAAATTATTTGCTAAGAAGGAAAACCAGCCCGCTTCTTAACATAGGAAAGCCCCCAAGGACATACGTTTCCGGGGGCTTTTAGCTAAACGCTCATTCGCAGTTCCACCATCTGTACGCCTCAATGGTAAGTGCTTGCTCTCAGTAAACCTCAACCAGTGATTCGCTTGTTTTGTAGGTCTTTCGTAGTAGAAAATAACCCGATCTGCCCCAAAAACAATGTTAGATATCCTGACATACTTATAGAACAATTCTGACATCGGATTATAATGACCATATAAAACAAGGGCTGGGGGGAGACGAATTGGAAACTGTACTTATGGATAATTTATGGCTAACCATTTCCGCAATATTAGTTCTTCTTATGCAAGGCGGTTTTATTTTGCTTGAAGCTGGCTCAACTCGGATGAAAAACGCCGGCCATATCGCAGGCAAAACCATTTTTACGGTCGGTATTGCTTCGCTTGTCTTTTGGGCTGTTGGTTATGGCTTTATATATGGGGACGGCAATCCCTTTATTGGCATGGCTGATTTCTTTTTTGGTAATTATGCAGATGGTGTTGGTTCGGTCGACTTCTTTTTCCAACTTACGTTTGCAGCAATCGCGTTAACGATTGCCTTTGGTGGTTTTGCTGAACGGGGGAAACTTGCCGCATACGCAATTTTTGCTGTGTTGTTCTCCGCCTTTGTTTACCCGCTCGTCGCACACTGGATTTGGTCAGACCAAGGCTGGCTTGCTCATTTAGGAAAGCAAGATTTTGCCGGTTCGACGGTTGTTCACTTGACTGGCGCAATGGCCGCTCTTGCAGCGACATTCATTTTAAAGCCACGCCTTGGCAAGTATGACAAAAATGGCAAAGTCAATGACTTGTTTGGTCATAACCAAGTGTATACAGCGCTTGGCGTGTTGATTTTGTGGGTCGGTTGGTTTGGTTTTAACGCCGGTTCAACTGGCGGCGTGGCTGATGCGTTCTTTGGTTATGTGGCACTAAACACACAGCTTGCGGCTGGAGCAGGCACCATCGCAGCACTGTTTCTTGTTTGGGCGCTTAATGGAAAGGCCGACGTGCCAACTACATTAAACGGGACGCTCGCCGGCTTAGTTGCCATCACTGCTTCTTGTGCATTCGTTGCGCCATGGGCAGCAGTCCTTATTGGCATCGTTGGTGGATTGATTGTCGTCGTCAGCATGAACATGTTTGACAAACTTAAAATTGACGATCCTATTTTTGCCTTAAGCGTTCATGGTGTTGCTGGTGTGTGGGGAACTCTTTCGAACGGACTGTTTGCAACGCCTGAATTGGCTGAAATGAACGGCGGCCTGCCTGGATTGTTTTATGGCGGTGGTTTTGAGCAGCTTGGCGTCCAACTATTAAGTGTTGTTGTGTGCGGTGTGTTTGCTTTTGTGGCTTCTTACGTATTGCTATTAATGACAAAAGGGCTTCTCGGCGGAAACTTGCGTGTGACCGAGGAAGAAGAAATTCTAGGGCTCGATATGAGCGAGCACGGTTCTTACGGCTACCCTGAAACTGTCCAGTCTGAAAAGCAGTCTACGCGAACAGGTTCTTAACATGAGTAAACCACTTGCTTATGCAACAGAATTGCAGGCTTATCATGAACAAAAATTACATGCTGCTGTTTTTGCCGCAGTAGAAGAAATAAAAAAGGAGCTGGGAGAATTCCCTGCTCCCTTTGCCTTTTTTGTTATGGGGAGCGCAGGGCGCAAGGAGCAGATTTATGACAGTGACCAAGACCACGGCATTGTTTTCAAAGGAGAAGACGATCGACATTTGCCCTATTTTTTAACACTTGGCGAAAAGATTGTCACACAGCTTGAAGCCGCCGGCTACGAACGTTGTGTTGGCGGTGTGATGGCGTCCTGTGAACGGTGGTGCGGTTCAGCCGAAAAATGGTTCCAGCAGCTACAACATTGGCTCACAGAGGATACGTTTGAGCATGTGCGCTATGTTCTCACCTTTTTTGATGCACGGACAGTTCTAGGTGAACATGCATTCGTTTTGGACTTGAAAAAAGAATTGTTTGCCCAAATGGAACGGAAGCCCCACTTAATGAAACGGTTTGCTGACAATACCGGAAGAATGCCGCAAGCTTGCAATTTATTTGGGCAGCTGCTTGTCGAACAGCGCGGTGAACACCAAGGTGCATTAAATCTGAAAGAGCAAATTCTGTTTCCCTATGTCAACGGCATGCGCTTGCTCGCTCTTCAGCAGCGCATGATGGCAACGTCTACTTTAGAACGATTCGCAGCTCTTCCACCGGGAAGCGGTTTTGAGGAAGCAGAACATTCTTTTGCCTGCTTGTTTGAGCAGCGAGCTTACTGGATTAAACAATTTGCTTCCTATAAATACATTTTCCCTGGCCAACTGACAAAAGAAGAACGGAACGACTTGAAAACGTGGGCAAAAGAGGGGCGCCGCCTTTATGAAACGATCCAGAAAAGGCTTGAGGTAGGCGGAAGCAAATGATGAATAACATGATGCAATTTATGCGGCAATTATCAAACCGCCTCGGGTTCGCCATGTCGGCGTCAGAAACGGAGAATGCCGCCCAAATGGCGCGTTTTCGGCGCTTTCAAAAGGAAGCCCAGCTCGATGTCCTCCACATTCCTTTTGCTCAGCTCCCTATTGTCGTATTTGACTTAGAAACAAGCGGATTCCATCCAGATCAAGGCGATGGCATTCTATCGATAGGGGCCGTGAAAGTAACTGGTAATGAAGTCCACACCGATCATTTTTACGAGACGATCAAACCAAAACAACCTCCATGTGAGGAGGTGCTTCGTCTGACCGGTTTGTCTTTGCAGGAGCTAGACCATTCTCCGCCAATAAATGAAGTGTTGCTGCGATTCTACGATTTTACTGGCGCAGCAACACTTGTTGCACACCATGCTGCCCATGAGCGCAAGTTTATGCGCCATGCGACATGGCAAGAGCTAGGCCGTACGTTTACACATCGGCTCATCGATACAACCTTTTTAACGAATATTACCGCCGCCCACCAGCAGTTTCAATCACTAGATGAATGGTGCGATGCTTATGGAATAGCGATTAGCCAACGTCACCATGCATTAGCGGATGCACGTATGACGGCCAAACTTTGGGCAAAACATATTACGCTGGCAGAACACGCGGGCTATTCCTGCCTCGGAGATATTTATAAAGAGCTTGCTCTAAGAAAATAAAGGGAGCAGGCTCTTTTTGGAGAATAAAAGAAGAAGAATGAGAATCGTTGCCGTTTCTAGTGAATCAAAGAGGTGACCTAGCTTAACCTGGAGAAATGAAAACGGAGTCGGTTTTTGTCGTGAAAACACGATTTTCTTTAAGACGTTTCTCCGTGCTATGATGGTTGAGTTGATTTCATCATGAGCAAATGCAGCGGCTCTCCCTTTCATAAGTGGTATGTCGCATTCGTTTTTGCATGATGAGAAAGGAGGCGTTTATGCATATAGACGCAGAGGACGTGCTGGTGCAAATGGAACGGCAAATGGGTAGAATCGCTAAAGCCGTAAAAGACAATGACGGTTACAAAGTAAAAGAAGCAGCAGCTGTGTTGGAGAGCTATTGTCAGTTGTTAAAAGGGCATCATCTTGAAACAAGGCTGCAGCAAGAGAAAACAAAACCAATTTCGTATCCATTGCCTGTTCAAAAGCAAACCCCTGAAACGCAGGAACTTGGTTCCCCTTTGGCACAACCTGAAGGTGAACAAGAGGAAAAGCGAAATTTACTCGATTTTTGATAAAGTCGCCTCATTTATAGAGGCAGGCTTTTTATGAGAAAGGATGTCGATGCTCATTCGTTATGAAATTATTATTTCCATTATGATTTATTTGCTCATTATGCTAGTCATTGGCTACTATGGCTATAAAAAAACAGTTAGCCACTCCGATTATACACTCGGTGGCAGAGGCCTTTCCCCAGGAGTAGCAGCGTTGAGCGCTGGTGCCTCCGATATGAGCGGTTGGTTAATGCTGGCTTTACCTGGTTCGATGTATTTGACAGGAATTGGCGCTGGTTGGCTGGCGTTTGGCTTAACGTTAGGCGCTTATTTAAACTGGGTCTTTCTTGCTCCGAGGTTGCGTACGTATACAGAAACGGCAAACGATTCGATTACCATTCCAGCCTTTCTAGAAAACCGATTTAATGATACATCCAAACTATTGCGGATACTATCAAGTTTCATCATTATTGGCTTTTTTACGCTTTATGTTTCGGCAGGCATGGTATCCGGCGGCGTTGTGTTTGAGTCCGTGCTTGGAATTGAGTACCGGACAGGGCTTTTGATTGTGGCAGGAGTGACACTTGCGTATACGCTGTTTGGCGGTTTTTTAGCAGTGAGCTGGACAGATGTCGTCCAAGGCGGCGTTATGATGTTGGCATTATTGTTTGTGCCGGTTTTTGCACTGGCAGAGGTTGGCGGAGTTCCAACCGCATTTACGCAAATTCGCCACATTGATCCGCTTTTAATGGACATATTCCGCGGTGTGTCCGTTGTAGGCATTATTGGTTCCCTCGCTTGGGGGCTTGGCTATTTCGGTCAGCCGCATATCATTGTCCGGTTTATGGCGCTAAGGACGGCTAAAGAGGCAAAACCGGCACGACGCATTGGCATGACTTGGATGATTTTGTCTATTGTTGGCGCCATGTTTACTGGTCTTGTCGGTAGAGCTTATTTAACAGGAGAAGGGATTTTCTTAGAGACAGCAGAAGCCTCGGAAACGGTCTTTGTTGTCATGGGCGATATGTTGTTTCATCCATATGTCATCGGCTTTATATTTAGCGCGATTCTTGCTGCCGTGATGAGTACGATTTCCTCGCAATTGCTTGTCACGTCCAGTTCACTGACCGAAGATATTTATAAGACGTTTTTAAAACGAAAACCGAGCGATCGTGAAATGGTATTGCTCGGACGTGGTGCAGTTTTAGTCGTTTCATTGGTCGCTTTAACCTTATCTTGGCAACAAAACAGTACCATTCTTGAGCTTGTCAGTTATGCTTGGGCTGGATTTGGCGCTGCTTTTGGGCCTGTGATGTTGATTTCTCTTTACTGGAAGGGCATGACGAAATGGGGGGCGCTTGCAGGTATGGGTGCTGGGGCCCTTGTCGTTGTCCTTTGGGCCAATACGAACTTTTATGCATTCCTTGGCATGGGTGAACGAGTTTATGAGTTGTTGCCAGGCTTTATCGTCGCCGCCCTTGTGATTTATGTTGTCAGTAAGCTGACTACGAATCCAAAACAAGTCCAGGAAGGGTTTGATGTGTTTAAGCAGCGGCTCGATGAAACGAAGTAAGGACATCTGCCTATCAGACTGTGCAAGCCACATGGAATGACTCTTCCAAAGCAGGGAACGAGACAAACAACAAAGGAACGAAATCCCCGCCTAAAACAGGTACCGATGTTTTAGGCGGGGATTAAGCGTCTAACGGCTAGGAGGACGCCACTCCACAAAAACGCCAAAGTTCAACGATTCTGCATCTTCTACATAACCGTGAAGCACATGGGTAGGAGTAAGCCCCTGCTTCATCATAAACGAAAGGACTTGGTCGCTGCGCTTGCCGTTTTTTACTTCGGAAACGTATTGTTCTGGCCCGACTTCTGTTGAAACGGCATGATAGCCAGGAATACGGCAGACAGCGGCAAACCGTGTCAGACCAAGTTTGATGACCGTCTGCTTGCGCGCTTCATAGAGTGCTGCGGCCACCCCTTTGCCACGGTAACGGGGACGGACGCATAAGTCAATGCCATACAGTGTATCTCCATCAGGCTGGTGGGAAGCGCGGATGAGACCGTTGTCACTTATTTCTTCCCATGTATGAGAGCGGTCGGCATTACTGACGAGCAGGGAAGTGGCAGAACCAGCGACTTCGCCATTGACTTCAGCAAGCAAAGCGCCTGCGGGGAAAACGGCTGCGTGTGCCTCGATTTGTTCTGCGGTCCACCATAAGTCTGAAGGGAACGGCGGCGGAAACGCTTCTTTTTGGATTTGTAGCAACGCTCCATAATCGGCTGCGTTATAGCGCCTAATCGCAATCACGAGTCGTTCATCCTTTCTTCACGTTTCATTCAATTATACCATTTCCTTAGCTGCCTATGGCGTGTTGCTAGTAAGGAACTATGCTATAGTGGAAGCATGGACGAAACAAGTGGAGGTGATCAAAGCGTGGCAAAACTCTTTTTGCTGTTGGGCGCACTGGCAATGGCACTTGGTGTAGCGATTGGCGCATTCGGCGCCCATGGGCTTGACGGAAAAATAAGTGAGCGGATGATGAGCAACTATCAGACTGGCGTTCACTACCACATGGTGCACGGGCTCGGCTTAATTGCAGCCGGCTTATTTGCTCTTAAACTAGGCAGCTCCGGGCTTGTGCAAGGAGCAGGCTGGGCATTTCTGGCCGGAATTGTCCTGTTTTCAGGCAGCCTGTACGTCATGGCGTTAACAGGAATCACAAAGCTAGGTGCGATTACGCCAATTGGCGGTGTTGCGTTTATCGTCGGCTGGGTGTTGTTAGGCTTGGCGGCGATACGGCATTTATAATAGGAACGGCTGAGCAAAGCTCAGCCGTTCATTCTTTAACGAGGAGGGTATTGAGATAAGCCTGGTTCATATCCATACTGGTATGTATAATCGATTGGCTCATCAAATGTAACAAAGTCGAGGTTGACCATTAACAGCAAGTAATGTTCCCCTGTCTCCGGGTTTCCAAGTACAATGTGGTCCCGCCCTGCCTCTTCAATTCTGCCGCGAAATACACGGGCATTCCATTCGCTGTTTCCTTCAAATGTTTGGTGGACGGTCACAAATTTGCCGCGGTTTAAACGCAAGATGTTCTCGATGAAAGATTGCTCTAGCGGCAACATGCCCCCTTGCCCTGGAGGCGGTGTTTGTTGTTGCTGAACAAAACCAGGCACTTGGTATCCTTGAGCGGAAAATTGCGGCTGTTGCCCCATTTGTTGTTGCCCTTGGCCTTGGCCTCCATAGGGGCCGTATCCTTGTTGCTGGCGACTTGCTTCATTCCCATCATATGAATACATGTTTGCCACCCTTTCTATCATTAAAATGTGCTAAACACTTCGGTGCACTCTGCTTCAAGTGGCTGGTAAAAACAGTGGCTTTTGAAGCGTCCGGCATTCCATTGCCCCCACCATTGCGCCGGACAGGCACCTTCAGGCCGGAAAAACCAGAGCGAAAAGCTAGCTGGATGCGTTCTCTCCCCGTTTACAAGCCTGCGCGCCAGGCGCCGTTCCCTTTCTCTTGCTCGTTGATAAAAATAGCTTTTTTGCACCGCTTCGAATCCGCCAGGGGATTGGAAAGCCATTTGCGGGATCGTCCTTATATTAGTGAAATCAAGACAGTCGACGCGCACACGGTTGACCATCACATTTCCTGCCATAAGCATGCCTTCCTCGCCTTCACCTTCTGCCTCTGCTCTTATAAGACGGGCGAGCATATCAATATCATTGGATGATGCTTGAATAACAGCCAATTTGACACCTCCACATGTGAATACACTCAAGGTTGGTGAACGTATCCGAACTGCCAATAATACAAAAAATTTTAAAAAACAGAGCTTCTGCTTAAACCGAGTCGTTTTTAAAGATATGATCAGGCAATTAAGAATATGCCCTAGAAAAGAGACCTCAGCTTGTATACATTTCATTTGAAAAATAGGAGGTGGAAAAACGCGCTTTACTTTTTGCTTGCACAGAAAGAAAAGGTGTGTAATACTGTGTATGTAGATATAAACAGATGAACAATGAAAAAGGACTGTTGCATATGGCGAATGCCTTAAAACTGCTGCTAGTCGAGTTTCGGGAAATGGGTATGGGCCGTTGGATCGGGATTGTGGCTACCGCTTTGCTATGGGGCGTCTTGTACAGCATGCTTGTCGTTGATATTGGGCCACGGATTGAAAAGGGCGTTATCGCCCCAGGCTTAGGCGTCGTATTGTTCGTTATGTGGCTATTCTTCCCCGTTTTCTTTGTGCGCGGGGAAGCTTATCGGATACGGGATCCATACGGTAAAGTGGCCGTTCCTGATATTTATGTGCTTTTGAAAATGATGCCACTCAAAAATAGCGAAAAGGCGCTAAATCGGATGTTAAGCATGTCGGCTTTTATTTTAGTGGCCAATGCCTTTCTTAATGTATCGATTTTTGCTAGTGCTTTTCTAATCGGGCACTCGCCCTTTTGGGACGTAAAGGCGGCATTAGCTTGGGTGCTACTAACGTGGGTGAGCGGGCTTTTTTGGGTGGCATGTGAGCCTTATGCCCGCACATACCGCCATCGGGATTGGTTGGATTTTCTCGCCTGGCTAGCCCCTGTGGTTGCTGTATTATCATTGGTTGGTTGGCTCACTGGTTTATGGTTCTTCGGCATTGTTATTTATTTTTTATTCCAATCGCCGCTAGTAACGTTGGCTGTGCTGTTAGTGTTACTTGTCATTCAGTTTTTCGTCACCTTCAAAGTGGTTACAGCAGCCTTTGAAAAGGTGGATTACTATGTCTGATCGGTTGCCGATTCAACTGGATGAGTCGAGCCGCACGCCCATTTATGATCAAATTGAAGCACAGCTGAAATCGTTGATTGTGAGCGGCCAACTTCCGGCTGGAACGGCATTACCGTCGATTCGGAAGCTAGCCGCGTCACTGTCTTGCAGCGTCATTACGACGAGGCGGTCTTACCAAAACCTTGAGCAACAAGGCTACATTAAAACGATCCAAGGGAAAGGAACGTTTGTGAGCGAGATGAGCATGAAAGACCAGTCGGAGCAAAAACAAGAAGCGGTGCAAAAAGCGTTAGAGCAAGCTGCTGCAGTAGGAAGAAGCTATGGTTACAGCAAGGAAGAGCTGGCCAATTGGTTTGCTGCTGTTTTAGAAGGGGGGCAAGAACGATGATCGTATGCATAGAGATCGAAAAGCAGGTGGACGCTCGTTTTACAACTGGGCCCATTTCCTTGCAGGTTGAACCAGGAACCGTTACTGCTCTCGTAGGAAAAAATGGTTCAGGAAAAAGCACGATTTTGCGGATGCTTTCCGGCATGGTTCTTCCCGATGCAGGGACAATCGAACGGTTTGGCCAACAAGTGGAAGAAAAAGAATGGAAAAATCAGCTCGCCTTCATTCCACAAACTAGCAAATCGTTTGAAAAGTACACACTTTCCCATTTAGCCGCCATATACCGGATTGGCTTTCAAACTTGGAACGAACAGCGTTTTTTGCAGCTTGTAGAGCAGTACCGTTTGCCTCTCAATAAGCAAATAAGCCAATTTTCCGGGGGGATGCAGAGAGTCGCACTTGCCGTTTTAGCACTTTCAAGAAACTCTAAAGTGCTCATTATGGATGAACCTTTTGCAGGCGTCGATATTGAATCACAAGAATGGCTTCGTGCCGAATGGCTTCATTACTTGGAAGAAGATCCAGAAAGGGCGATTGTCTTTTCGAGTCATGTGCCTGATGAAATCAAAGATTTAGCCGATTTTATTATTTGCATGCAAGACGGCAAACAGACAGGTTGCTATGAAAAAGACACGTTGCTGAGCAGTTGGGCTCGCTTTTGGTCAGTTGCCGATTTAAATGTTGTGCGAA
This sequence comes from Shouchella clausii, assembly GCF_001598215.1. Taxonomy (GTDB): domain Bacteria; phylum Bacillota; class Bacilli; order Bacillales; family Bacillaceae_D; genus Shouchella; species Shouchella tritolerans. Next base: position 227,698 of record NZ_BCXJ01000001.1, read on the forward strand.
ACATGGCAGGGGTTCAATCCGTAATACAGAGAGGCCCGCAAATCGAAATCATTTCAAGTGACAATGGGCAAACAGAAGCAGCGATGCATGCCGTCGGTTTAGAAATCACTATGAAGCAGCCGCTTAAAATGGCAGAGATCTTGCGGTTGCTTATCCAAGAAAGGGAGATGGAAGATGACGCTTGAAATTAAGCAAGTGCGGAAACGGTTCAACCAACATGTTGCTGTAGACGGGATTTCCGTTAGCGTTGAAAAAGGCAATATGTTCGGGATGCTTGGCGCGAACGGAGCTGGAAAAACAACGACATTTCGAATGATTTTAGGATTGCTCGAACCGACGGAAGGTTCGATTACTTGGGAAAACAAGCAACTTTCTTATAAAAATACCCATTTGATTGGCTACTTGCCTGAAGAACGGGGGCTGTACCCAAAACTTACTGTTCGGGACCAGCTTACGTATTTAGGGAAGTTGAAAGGAATGAAAACGCAAGACATCCATAAAGAGGTCAAACAGTGGCTTAAACGGTTCCAAGTAGAAGAATATGAAACAAAGAAAGTGGAAGAACTGTCGAAAGGGAATCAACAAAAAATCCAATTTATTGCAGCAGTGCTCCATAAGCCAGAGCTGTTAATTTTAGACGAACCGTTTAGCGGCCTCGATCCAGTAAACTCAGACATGCTGAAAAACGCTGTCCGTTATTTGCAGGAACTTGGCACGACGATTGTGTTTTCAAGCCATCAAATGCGCAATGTCGAGGAAATGTGCGAAGACATTATCATGCTAAAGCGTGGGAAAGCGGTGCTGCAAGGCAAATTGACTGACATTAAACGCAGCTATGGCATAAAAAATGTCTCGATTCATGCTGATTATGATTTGTCATTTTTAGCTTCCGATCCCCATGTAACCAATTTGACGCCAATTAAAAATGGCGTTATCGCCCGGGTCGAAAATGAAGAAGCGGCAAAAGCTGTGTTTGCGCGCGTTGCCGAAAAAGGCTTTGTCCGCAAATTTGAAGTGGAAGAACCGAGCTTGCATGATATTTTCATTGACCAAGTGGGAGGCGGAGCGAATGAATAATTTTTGGACGATAGTCGGCCATACTGCAGGAAGCCGGCTAAAGGCAAAATCGTTTATCATTTCCACAGTGGTGATCATGGCGATTGTCATTATTGCCACAAACATTTCATCGATCATCTCTGCATTTTCAGGAGATGAGGAAAATGAAGTCCAGCAAGTCGCTATTATCGATGAAACCGAAAACGCAGGGGATGTGGCAACGATACTTGCAACCCCCCATGAGGAATCGTTGTATTCATTTTCAGTCGTAGAAGATGCATCTTTGAAAGCAACTCTTGATAGCGCCCGAAACGGCGACTATGATTATGTGCTTCACTTAAATGGCTCGCAAAGTGAACTAAACGCTACTCTCTATGGCGGGGGCGATGATTACGAAACAGTAGCTGCGATTGAGCAGGAAGTACAGCGCGTCAAAGAAGCGGTATTAACGAGTGCGCTAAATTTGAGCGAGTCTGACCTTGCCGCTATTTTTGAACCGATCATCTTTGCGCAGGAACCATTGGAAGAAGGGGCTGCGATAGAGACGGAAGAATCGCAAATGCAGGCCTCCTTTACTGTATTAGGCGTGACCTATGTGTTGTTTTTTATCATTGTTTCTTTTGGCGTCATGATTGCCACAGAGGTAGCAGTCGAAAAGTCCTCTCGAGTGATGGAACTGATTGTTTCCAGCGTGAACCCGGTCGTGCAAATGTTTGGCAAATTAGTCGGCATTGGTCTTGTCGGCATCGTCAATATGGTTGCAATTGGGGCAGCGTTAGTCATCGGCATGTTGATTGGCGGGAATGAGATTGGCGATCTTTTAAGCGGCGATTTCATTGACATGAGCTTGCTCGGTTACGCGTTTTTCTTAACGATTCTTGGCTATTTCTTGTTTGGTGGTATTGCGGCTACATTAGGCGCCCTCGTCAGCCGAACGGAAGACGTCAATTCGTCGATACAGCCACTGACCTTTATCGCCATGGCTGGATTCTTTATCGTTTCATTTGGCTTAAGCACTCCAGATGCGCCATTTATTACGGTTGCCTCTTATATTCCATTTTTCACGCCGCAGCTTTTGACGATGCGGATTGGTATGGGCGTCATTGCTGGCTGGGAAATTGCGCTCTTGTTTGCACTTTTAATAGCAAGTGTGGTCGCCGTCAATATCTTGGCTGCCCGTGTGTATAAAGGCGGGGTTTTGATGTATGGCAAAGTGTCGATGAAAGAAGGCATCAAGCAGGCGTTGGCTTTGTCGAAAAAGGAAAAATAAGCGCGGCAAAGGTTTGTTCTGAAGATACGAGTATGGTAAGATGGAAATATTGTGAATCGAGGCAGAAAGGAGGCGGATGATGTGATTGACCTTTTAATGGAGTTGCCGATGTTGTGGGTCAGTGTAGCCCCTGTCATGGTCGTGGTCGCGATGGTTGCCTATGAAAACTTTAAGCTCCGTCGCATGCATATGCGGATGAAGCGGACAGTGCATGACACGGATAAGACGGGCTGCGTTGATATGACTCCAGTCCGCCCCTTGGCGCTGTGGGCGCGGCCAAAAATTCCTTATTTCCGCGACAAAGGCTGCCAAGACGATGATGGTCCTTACCCTTGTTGCATGCACCAAATGATAGCTGCATAGACAACAAAGGGAGGAAAAGAAAGAAATGAATAAAAAGAAAGTCATGCTTACACTTAGCGTCGTAATGGTTGCTTTCGTTTTAGCAGCCTGTAACACGAATGAACCGATCACAGCTGAATCAACTGGGTTTTGGAATTCATTTTTCGTCTACCCAATGTCATTTTTGATTACCTTTTTTTCTGATTTGACAGGTGGACACTTTGGTTGGGGCATCATTATTGTGACGATTTTAATCCGCTTGCTCATTTTGCCCCTTGCGCTAAAGTCGCAAAAGAGCACACGGGCGATGCAGGCGCTTCGTCCCGAAATGCAAGAAATTCAGGAGAAGATGAAAAAAGCACAAGGCAATCCCGAAAAGCAACGGGAAGTACAAGCTGAGATGTTAAGTCTTTATCAAAAACACGGTGTGAATCCTGCCGCTGGATGTTTGCCTGCGCTTGTGCAAATTCCAATCGTAATGGCGCTTTATTTTGCGATTATGCGAACCGAAGAAATTGGCGTTGGCCCAGCTAGTGCGTTCCTATGGTTTAACTTAGGCAGCCCTGACTATATTTTGCCTGTCATTGCTGGCATTACGACGTTTATTCAGTTTAAAATGTCAATGAGCCAAATGCCAGCGAATCCATTGGGCGAAGGTATGCCGAACCCAATGAACATCATGCTTTACATTATGCCAGTTATGATCGTGATTGCTGGGATCAGCTTGCCATCTGCGCTTGCTCTTTATTGGGTAATCGGTAACTTGTTTATGATTGTGCAAACGTACTTTATTATTGTCCGTCCTAATATGACAAAGGAAGAAGTACAAAAAGACAAAGCTTAACCTGAATCAAACAGCCTTGACTCACGTCAAGGCTGTTTTTTTAAATGTGGAAATAAGCGGGAATCCGGTCTTTTTCAAGAATGTTGCCTACGTAAAAAGAGCCAAACTCGCCGTAACGGGCAGAGACTTCATCAAAACGCATTTCGTAAACAAGCTTCTTAAATTGCAGGACGTCGTCTGAAAAGAGCGTGACGCCCCATTCCCAATCGTCAAACCCGACAGAACCGGAAATGATTTGCTTCACGACGCCTGCGTAGCCGCGTCCGATCATGCCATGACTGCGCATTAGGTTTTTACGCTCTTCCATCGGCAACATATACCAATTGTCGTTGCCTTCGCGGCGCTTGTCCATTGGGTAGAAACATACATGCTTCCACCGCGGCAATTCTGGATATAAGCGTGAGCGCACATACGGGTTTTCATACGGATCTTCATCTGAATCACCGGCTAAATAATTACTCAATTCTACAACGGAAACGTATGAATATGTTGGGATCGTATAAGCAGCGAGCCCTGATTTGTTAAAGGCATTCTCGATCTCATTTAGTTCTTCCATTGTCGGGCGCAGCAGCATCATCATAATATCTGCTTTTTGACCGACAATCGAATAGAGAGCGTGGCTGCCTTTTCCGGCTTTTTCCGTCCCTTCCCATTTCGACACAAGTGCTTCAAATTCATTGAGCATTTGTTCCCGTTCTGAGGCAGAAACGGTTTTCCAGGAATTCCAGTCGATTTTGCGAAAATCATGTAGGACGTACCAGCCGTCCAATGTTTTTGCAGCTTCATTCATTGTAGATGGACCTCCAATATATTCATATTACTTCCACTATAACATAGATGGACGTTTTTTCATCATTCCTGCCCACTTGCTAATCAAAAACCATCGCTGGGTATTAAAGGAGAAATGTAAATCGTTGTGGCAGGATAAACGCCAGAAAGTAAATGAAGGACAATCTGCAGAAAATGCAAGCGATCCGCTGGTTAGTAGAACCAGCGGATCGTTCAGCTGGTCGTGTCTTCCATGTCTAGGGCTTTTCCGTTTGCTGGCACTTTTAAAAAGCGCTCAAGCGCTAATCGGTGTTCACGAGAGGCACCTGCTTCTCGCTGGGCCGTGACTTCCATTTCCAATAGTTCCGCTAAATGGTGGTCAAAACTTTCGCGGAAATTCTGTTTCATGAGTCGGTAAGCGGTAGGGGGCAATTGTTTACAGCGTTTAATGTAAGGTGCGGCTTCGCCAATGCTATGGATAAGGCCCATTGCTTTTGCTTCCTCGGCGTCGAACATTCCTTTAATCGCTAGTTCCAAGCTTTTCGGGTAGCCAATCAAACGCGGCAAAAAGTAGGATGCTCCGGCATCAGGCACAAGCCCTATCTCTAAAAAGCCTAATGCAAATCGTGCCTCTTTGCGGGCGATACGGAAATCACAAGCAAGGGCAATGCTCAAACCAGCACCTACGGCAGTGCCATTTATATCAGCGATAAGTGGCTTGCCAATTTGTACCATTAATGCAATGAGGCGATTATAGGTTTCGCGCAGCGCCTTTCCATAATTGAAATGCTCTTGTTCGGCTAAATCAATTGACTTTAAATCAGCGCCTGAACAAAAAGCATCACCGCTGCCTGTTAGGACAATAACGGTTACATCTTCCCGTTCATTTGCCTCTGAAAGTATGTTGTACAACTGTTCATGGCAGGCGTCATTTAAAGCATTTTTGACTTCTGGCCGGTTGATCGTGATCGTGGCAACTTTGTCTTCGACTTGGAGTGTTATGAGTGGTTGATCCATTGTCATTGCATCCTCCTTTATCCTTTTAGTATTCGACTTTTAGGCTGAAAACCCTTTCCTTATATGGAAGCGTAATCTAAATGAGGATTTTTAAAATTGACGCTTCAGCAAAGGAGGTTTCCTTTTTAAATAAAGAGGGGTATCCTAAATATAGAAGAGAAATGATGACTTTTAAGGAGGTTAAATCGTGGGCGATTTATTTGCTGATATTAAGCGGCAAGTCGAGTCTCATAAGCCAAGTATCGTCTTACCTGAAGGAACAGACGAACGGGTATTGCAAGCAGCAGCCAAACTCGCTGCTGATAATGTTGTAAAACCGATTGTCGTTGGAGATAACGATGCGATTTTAGCACTTGCTGATAAATTAAAGATTACACTAGATGGAATGACGATTTACAATCCAGAGACATATCCTGGAATAGATGAAATGGTTGACGCCTTCGTTGCCCGACGCAAAGGCAAAGAAACAGAGGAGTCTGCCCGTAAGCTGCTACAAGATGTGAACTATTTTGGGACAATGCTTGTCTACATGGAAAAAGCCGACGGCCTTGTTAGCGGCGCTGCCCATTCTACTGGAGATACAGTTCGCCCAGCCTTACAGATTATTAAAACACAACCTGGGATTAAGCGCACGTCTGGCGTTTTTGTTATGGTCAAAGAAGACAAAAAATTTGTCTTTGGTGATTGCGCGATCAACATAGCGCCAAATGAAGAAGAATTGGCGGAAATTGCCACTGCTACAGCGGATACAGCAAAGCTATTTGGTATAGAACCAAAAGTCGCCATGCTTAGTTTTTCAACGCTTGGTTCTGCTTCATCGCAAGAAACGAAAAAAGTGTCTGCTGCTACAAAAATTGCGCAAGAAAGCCGGCCGGATCTTATCATTGACGGTGAATTTCAGTTTGACGCTGCTTTTGTTCCGGCAGTTGCTCAAAAAAAAGCGCCTGATTCACCTTTAAAAGGAGAAGCCAACGTATTTATTTTTCCAAGCCTTGAATCAGGAAACCTTGGCTACAAAATTGCGCAACGTCTTGGTGGGTATGATGCGATTGGGCCAATTTTGCAAGGGTTGAACAAGCCAGTTAACGATCTGTCCCGTGGTTGTAATGTTGACGATGTATACAAATTATGCTTAATAACGGGAATGCAAGCTATCACACAGAAAACAGGACAGGGAGTTTAAACGCTGCTTGGCCATTTTGATGCAAAAAAAGCTTTGGAGTAAACGATCCAAGGCCTTTTTTCTTCTTTTTTAGCGCAAACAACGGTTGTGGCGGTCAATGACCCGTTCTAGCTGTGTTTCGTACAGCAGCTCTTCTTCAGGTGAAAGAACCGCTGTCTCTAATTGCCCGCCGCTTTCCAGAATGGCTGTTTTTGCCCGTTCAATAATGGTTTCAATCGTATATGGTTGGTTCGTCAGTTCACATAAAGACGCCATCACTTCAGGGTTAATGTCAGGATAGGAAAACGCTGGTTCACTCGTTTGGACAGCTTTATTGTAAACAGAGCGGATAAACGCGGCTCTATCGCTGCCGCTTCCGCGTACACAAAGGTATATTTGTACAGCAATGCCGCCTCGAATCCTTCGCTGGGAAATGCCTGCAAATTTTTTTCCATTGATGCTCAAATCGTAACTTCCGGGGCAGTAAGATCCGGCAATTTCTCCTGCTTCAATTTGTTCGCCTTTAAAAATCGATTTAACAAGCGTTACCATTCGTTCGTAGCCTTCGTCAATTGAAAAGGTTGCTTCCCCTGGAAACACAAGCGATAGGTTTAAAATACCTGCATCTAAACAAACAGCTAATCCGCCAGAGTTGCGAACGACGGCACGATAGCCTTCATGCTCAATAAATTCAACGGCTTCACCAATAAAGGGGAGGCGTGTGTCTTGTGTACCGAGCACAATCGTGTTTTCGTGAACCCAAAAACGGATAAACGATTGCCCTGTTTTTCCTGCAAGCGTGCAAAGTGTATCATCATAAGCAAATGAACGAAGCGCGCTTTCTTTTAAGTATGTTTTGCTATTGTCCACTACTTTCCAATGGGTAGGACGTAGTGGCTGGTCTCCAGTTGCCATTTTTCGAAATCCCTCCAACATCTACTATCTATTATACCAGATTTCAGTTTCACTAAGAAAAGGAAGTTGCGTAATGTGCCGGAAGAAGGTATACTGAAAAAAGTTTTTCACTCTAGCGTGAAACGCTTTTCAACAACTGTATTATGGCTATGTTCTGAAAAATCATAACCAAAAAACTATATTAGAGCAACTTTTCTGTTCTCTTCTTTTTTCGGGAGAAAGGCGATACAGTCGGTCGAATCCGACTAGTTTTAATGATAGTGTTATTTTTCGTTCATGCTAGGGTATCGTAAAGATGATAGTTGATGTGTTTGGGGGGTATTCCATGAATAATTTAACAAAAAAGATTTTAATTGCCCTTGGAATCGGCGGAGTTGTTGGGTTGTTTTTGCCTGCGATCCATCAGGGCACGTTCGATTGGCTAAACCAATATGTGTTTGATCCCGTTGGCAGCGTCTTTTTGAATATGATTATGATGGTCGTTGTGCCCCTTGTGTTTTTCTCGCTTGTTGTTGGGGTTTCCGACTTAGGCGACCCAAAGCAACTTGGCCGCATGGGGATTAAAACGATTGTTTTCTTTATGGCAACTTCTGCTATTTCCCTATCAATCGCTCTTTTTGCTGCTTCCGTTATCCAGCCAGGTAATCCTGAATTACTAGGGAAGGGCATAGCTGAAGAGTACGAGGTGTCTGAGTCAGTACCGATCATGGACACACTTGTTAACATCATTCCGAGCAATCCGGTAGCGTCCATGTCGGAAATGAACATGCTACAAATTATTACTTTTGCGATTTTTGTAGGCATGGCAATGGCTGTGCTTGGAACCAAAGTCAGCACCGTGAAGTCGTTTTTCAAGCAAGCAAACGACATTATGATGCAAATTGTCACGTTTGTGATGAAATTTGCTCCGTACGGGGCTTTTGCGTTAATTGCTTCTGCACTTGGCGAAGCTGGTTGGGCTGCTGTCGGATCATTGGCCTCTTATATGCTGACTGTTGCCGGCGTGCTATTTTTCCATTTGTTTGTCGTCTATGGTCTGCTCGTTTATTTTTTAGGAAAGACGAACCCGTTGACATTCTTTAAAGGCTTTATGCCAGCAATGACAATGGCATTCAGTTTGTCCAGTTCAAATGGCGTTTTGCCACTGTCAATGAAATTGGCGCAAGAAAATCTAGGCGTCTCCAAACAAGTGTCAGGCTTTGTACAGCCTCTTGGCGCCACCATCAACATGGATGGAACGGGGATTATGCAGGCAGTTGCAACTGTTTTTATTGCCCAAGTATATGTAGTTGACCTGTCGCTTACTGACATGGTGATTATCGTTCTGACAGCGACGCTAGCAAGCATTGGCACAGCAGGGGTCCCTGGCGTTGGCATGATTATGCTAGCGATGGTGCTGACAACAATTGGCTTGCCTACTGACGGCATTGCACTGATCATTGGTGTCGACCGGATTCTTGACATGCTGCGAACTTCCGTCAACATTACCGGTGATGCTGTGCTTGCAGTCATTGTCGACCGTGGCGAAAAGAAACGCGGTGCCGTTGATAAGAATGTGACAGAAGCCTCTTAAAACGCTTGCCAGCAGAGGCATGATGTCGAGTGAAGATGGGAATAGAACGAGTGTTCAATTAGCATAGGAATGAGACAAACCACGAACGATCGAGCGTTTATCTCTAGGCTGAAAGAGCCCAGCAAAAGAGCCAGCGGATGAGCTGGCTCTTTGTTTTTAAGAATACGCGATTTATAATAAGGACAAGTATAATCAATAGAAAGGGGGAGCAAGAATGTTCACTACCCTTCATGAGGAAAAAGTCTTTAAAGATCCGGTCCATCGTTATATCCATGTACGTGACGGGTTGATTTGGGAGTTGATTGGCACAAAAGAGTTTCAGCGGTTGCGTCGAATCAGGCAACTTGGGACGACGTCATTTACCTTTCATGGCGCGGAACATTCACGTTTCAACCACTCGCTTGGAGTGTATGAAATTACGCGGCGCATGACGGAGATTTTTTCCGGCAAGGCCGATTGGAATGAAGATGATAGGCTTCTTGCCTTGGCGGTCGCGCTCCTGCATGATATTGGCCATGGGCCTTTTTCCCATTCGTTTGAGAAAGTGTTTCACACCGACCATGAGGAGTGGACAAGGCGAATCATATTAGGCGATACAGAAGTCAATCGAGTTTTACGGAAAATGGACCGTTGTTTTCCTCAAGCTGTAGCAGACGTAATTGAAAAAACATCAACCAATAAATTAGTATCTAGCATGATCTCAAGCCAAATTGATGCCGATCGGATGGATTATTTGTTGCGAGATGCTTATTACACAGGAGTTAGCTACGGCCAGTTTGACTTGGAGCGAATTTTGCGTGTAATGCGGCCAATCAATGACGAAGTCGTGATTAAAGCAAGTGGCATGCATGCTGTAGAAGATTATATCATGTGCCGATACCAAATGTATTGGCAAGTGTATTTCCATCCAGTGACGCGAAGCTCAGAAGTCATTCTCAGCAAAATTTTAATGCGCGTCAAAGACTTGCAGGAAAGAGGCTATGCCTTTAAGCAAAAGCCGCTTCACTTTTTATCTTTGTTTGCTGGTGATATAACGCTAGAGGATTATTTGCGCCTTGATGAATCAATTGTCCACTATTATTTTCAAAGTTGGCAGGAAGAAGATGACGCCATCTTGAAAGATTTGTGCAATCGTTTTTTAAATCGTCGATTATTCCAGTATGTAGAGTTTCATCCGAATGAGCGAATGAAAGACTGGCCGAAACTTGAGGCTTTGTTTGCCAAAGCTGGGGTAGATCCAAGTTATTATCTTGTTATGGACTCTTCTTCTGATTTGCCATACGATGTGTATCGTCCAGGAGAGGACGAGCGGTTGCCCATTCATTTATTAATGCCAGATGGTTCACTAAAAGAGTTATCGACCCATTCAGATGTCGTCGAAGCGATATCCGGAAAAAAACGAACCGACCACAAACTTTACTACCCAGCGAACGTATTAACGGATACACGTGTTGATAAGGAAATCCGAGCCAGCATTCAAGCATTACTTGCGACTACATAAAGGAGGAAGACTGCCATGCTGCATGACCATTTAAATGTTCTGAGGCTGTTTGCGATGTCAGGTGAAATTGTTGGCAGAAAAAAATTGCAAAAGATGGTCTATATCGCAAAACAGATGGGGTATCCTTTTAATGAGCGTTACCACTTTCACCGGTATGGCCCCTATTCGGCCGAGCTGACAGTGCGATTAGAAGAGTTGTGTAACCTTGGTTTCTTAATTGAAAGCGAAGAAGACAAAGGTCATTATTCACAATATCGTTATACGCTTTCGCCCCAAGGGCAAGCGTTTTTGGAAATGTACCATCCCCCTGTTGCTGGCTATAAGGACTTGTGCCAATCGTTGAACAGCCAATCTGCCCGTTTCTTAGAATTGTTGTCTACCATCCTTTATTTTAGCGATTTAGAAGAAGGGGCAAGGCGTGAGAAAATCCGTCAGCTCAAAAAAAAGCAAAATTATAGCGATGATGATTTTGATGAAGCCCATACATACTTGCAAAAACTGGCCCAAGTTGTAACCAGTCCTTAAATAGAATCGCTCATAGATTTTACATGTTGTTTGACAAGGATTTTGTAGATATGGCGGCGGTTTAGCGCTACACTAGAAAAGTGAAAGGAATTCAAGGAAAGAAGGGTGGAACCACTCGTGCTCAGCTTTGTACTCATGCTCCTTTTATTTGCGGCTGGGATTCCGTTGCTTCTCATTTTGATACTCCATTATCCATTGATCGGCGCTTGTGTAATCGCCTTTATTTCCATAAATTGGTTCATTGCCGCACGCCTCCACCGTAAACATGAGCGGATGCAGCATGCAGGTCATGACAAAAACGGACTGTAATCCGATGATACAGCCCGTCGGCCATGCGTTTTGATGCATGGCTTTTTCTTGTTTTTTATAGGAAACACTGATTTTTTAGCAAAATCAAGGCCCTTTCCCGATCGTTTTTGGTCGAGCTATCCTGTACTTGCTTCACAAAGATTCTTACAAGGTGAGTGCAAAAATGCGAGTAGCACCATTGTTAATAGTCCATTTGTATCGCTCGGTGAGCATTGGTAATGTCGTTTTCCAGCAATTGGCCAAGGTTGTAAGACGGGTAATAACTGCGCTCGTTCATATAAGAATAAACGCTGGCATGCCACTGTATCGCCCCTTGCAGTTGCTTACTTAGCACATTCCGCAACACAGGTGTGGCTGTTTCGGTAATGGCGATCGCATAATTACGGACAGCCGTTTTGGCTGCGCCTAATAAGTCGCCTGCCCAAAAACCTGAATCAGGATGGGGCGCTGCAGCATTTTCATGTCTCGGTGCATACGAAAAAAACGGCAGCAACTCTTTAAGGTTCTTTTCAAGCAGCTGAATCGATTCAAGATAAAGGTTTTGTAAGACCGGGTCCGACACTTTCGGCAGCGATAGTTTGCATCTCATTAAAACAATTGATTGAAAAGCTGTTAATTCATGGAGCTCAAGTGTTTCGTGCCAGGCCAGATGTTGGTTGGGTGTGTGTGAGGACTGGCTGTTTGTTCCATACGGCTCGTGGTTTTGATAAGACATGAACATCCTCCTTTACAGTTATTAACACTGTATTCCAAAAAAGGAAATTGGTCTCTTGTCCCGTATCAATTTTTCGATTGAAGCAAACGACATATCCCTTGCAGATTGTCTAAACGTTGGAAATGGTGTGGGAGGGTGGGGCGAGGGTTCCGAGAAAGCTTGAATGAGCGTAGGTCAAAACGCTTTATAGCGAGCTTTATTTCAGCATAGGAAATTTGTGAGACGTTAGTGACGTCTTCAATTAGAGACGGACCGTCGTTAAGGACGGTCCGCCTCAGAATGTAGGAAAAGGCGCCCATTCTTATTGTTCGTTTTGATCGCTTGGCCGTTTTCCAGCGACTCCGTAGTCGTTTGGTTTCATTTCGCTAATGATGATGGAGACGCGTTCTTTTGGTGCGCCTGTTGTTTCACTGACAGCGTCTGTTACTTTTTCAACTAATGCGCGTTTTTGCTCATCTGTACGGCCTTCAAGCAGTTGAACGGTTACAATTGGCATAAATAAGCCCCTTTCTTTTGGAGAATACATTCAGTATACCAAAAGAAAGGGGCTGCTTGGATCATTTAGGAAAAAGCGCGAGCGTTTCATAAACGTTTGTGTCGATTAGATCAGCGACAAGCACATAACGTTCTGGAGCAGCGCCAATAAAATCGAATGGATAACAAGTGATCACCGTCAGCTGTGCCTCTTCCGTCGGAACAATGACGGTGCGGTCATCTTCATCGACGATCCGTACCGTATGGACTTTATACGTATAGACGCCACTTCGTGTTTCGACGATGAGCTCATCCCCTTCGCCAACTTCTCCTAGTTTGCGGAACACGGTATCACGGTGTCCAGATAAAACGGAGTTGTCTTTTTCTCCAGGAAGAACGCTGTCGGCAAAGTGGCCGACGCCTTTATCCAATTCATCTTCATTTGTCCCGTGAATAATCGGAAGGGTGGCGTCAATTTTTGGGATCGTTAATGTCCCCATCTCTTCGCCAATTTCCGGCTGCCAGCTGGCAACGTCCTGGCGATCGTTCTCGTAGGCTGGTATAGCTTCTGGTGCCTCCTCAACGGATGCTACTGTTTCCGTGTCGCCATGCGTCCCGATTTTATAGAGAAAGTAACCGTACGCCAGCTTAAAGCCTGTCGTTGTTGTCAGCCAAAGCCCGAAAGCAATAAAGGCGGCTGCAACGAAAAGCAAAGCGCTCCTTTTGAAACGGCTCTGCTTTCCTTTTGATTTACGAAGAGCCACTTTTAAGCGACCTTCTTCTCACGAAGGAGGCGGCGGAAAATCAGGGCGCCAGCAAGGGACATCCCGATGCCAATGAGCATATAAAGAGGATAGTTCGTTGCTGTTTTTGGCATTTTTGCACCGTTTGCCGTTTTTGTTACTTTGCCATTCTCGTCCCGTTCTGCCTTTTTGCCAGCGTCATTATTATGATTGGTGTCAGTGCTTGCTTTAGCTGGAATAGGGGCTTCATCCTTGTCAGGAAGCGCAGATTCTAGTGATGGTTTTTTCGGCTGATCTTTTAGGTCTTTATCAATTTGATTGACGCCGTCAACGATTTTTTTGACAAAATGAGAATTGAACATTTCGGCTGTTATATAAAAATCAGCTAAGAAATATCCATCGGCATCGTATAGCTCGACCAATAAGTCGTACCCTTTAATCGCATTGCCGCTCATTAGCTCTTTATAGCTAATTGGCTTTGGGTCTTCGCCGACGCGGTCAAGGTAATACTTTGGATGAAGGTCAAGGACAGTTATCGCTTTTTCGCCAATAGCGAACAGTTCAGCGACATCGGCAGCCGACAGCTCGCGGATCGATTCAAAGCCATCAAATGCGTATGCACGTTGTTTCAAGTCATCGAGTTCAGCGGATAAGTTCGGATTGTTTTCCTGAATATACCAAAAATGCTCGTAAAGCGCCCACTCTTCTTCGTCACTTAAAGAAAACTCTGACAAAAATCCTGAGAAATCAGGGTAATATGGTTCGTTGTCCCACTCTTCTTCTAGTGTGATAATGACATGGACAACCATGTAAAACGTGTTGTAAAACAATAAGTCGCTTGGAGGCAGGCCGAGCCATTCTTCAAGAAGCTCGTCCAACTCTTGGCGAGTTAGGTCAAATTCAGCTGCGATTTCATTTATGCCTTCATCTGTTAGCCGTGGGCCTAGAAATTCAGCGAGCTCACTCACATCGTTGAAATCATAAAAAGTCGTGCCATCCCACCAATACATCAAGTGCTCGGCTAAGTCTTTTTCGCTTACGCCAACATCTTCTAAATAAGCCGTAAACTCCTCATTGTCAAACCCATGGGCAAGACTTGCCGCCGGAGCGGAAAAAAGAAAGAGTAGAGTGAAAATTGCTGTGAATAACGACTTCTTCATTTTGATCCTCCTATATTCAATTGTCATTTTTATTCGTGCATATGAATTATATAAACAGGATGGCTGAATTGTCACGATTTATTTTCATATTTTATAAAAATTTTATAATAGAGGCGGCTTTTGCCAAGAAACGACGAAATCCGCTTGCCTGTGCCTACAATGGCGAACTCTTTCTCAAAGGCACAGAGGATGAATGGGCGTGGCGTTTTATGATACACTAGTGTTTAGCTAAAATTCAATTTGGGAGGGCCGATAAAACGTGGATTTGCTCAATAATGATAACTTAAAGAAAGCGAAGAAAAAGTCTTCCAGTTTTACGATATTAAGCAATGATTCAACTGACGGACACGGTGGCTATGGCGCTGGGGTCATCAATCTCGACAATGTGACGCCGCTATTTATTGATATTGAAGAGAAAGAAGCGTTTGTGGATATGGGTGCCCTCCATGCCCGCTCGGCGGTCGAAAAGCGTGTAAAATTTATCGCTGACGAAGAGGCGGTGCCGAAAGAAGGGCTCAAACGGTACTGGCTTGTGTGGGTCACAATCGACACAAAGGATAAAAAGCCATACTATAGTGGAGTCGCAGCCTGTTACATGACTGTCAACAAGCAGGCGAAACGGGGATACAAGAGCATGCCGGAACATGTGAACCATATGGATAAATCGTTAAAAGGCAAAATGGTCGTTAGCCAAATGGATGATTCGTCACGCCAAGTGCTAAAGGCGTTTTTGAAGAACCATAACGAAGAAATGTGGAACCATTCTTCGCAGGAACTTCATGATGCCCTTGAAGCAAGCGAAAATGTGAACAACTAATGAACAAGTTGCCAAAAATCTTGTACTCTTTTTTCGCTTCGGCTACGCTAGAGACATGGATGAACATCCTGACGATAAGTACTAGGACAAAAAAGCAGCGGAAGGAGATCCTTCCGCTGCTTTTTTATAGCTGTTTTAGTTCCTCGACGAGTGCAGAGAAGCGTGCCATGGCGGTTTGCACTGGCTCAGGTGTCGTCAAGTCGACACCTGCTTTTTTCAATAGTTCGAGTGGATCGTCGGAGCTGCCGCTTTGTAAAAAGGTCATATAAGAGTCGAGTGCGCCTTCCTTACCATCCAAAATGGCTGTGGCGATTTTGATCGCTGAAGCAAAGCCAGTCGCATACTGGTAAACGTAAAAAGCCCTATAAAAATGGGGGATGCGCGACCAGCCGTATTTGACTTCGTCATCAAAAACAATGTCCGGGCCATTATACGTACGGAACAACTGTTCATAAAGCTCATTTAAGCTCTCTGCATTTAGTGGTTCACCTGCTTCGGCTCGTTCGTGCGTTTGCTTTTCAAAATCGGCAAACATGACTTGTGTAAAAAAGGTACCGCGGAATTGCTCAATAAAATGGTTCAGTAAATAGGCGCGCATCTTCTTGTCGCTAGTTTCTTTCAGCAAATAGTTAATCAGCAACACTTCGTTAACAGTGGAGGCGACTTCAGCGACAAAAATTCGGTAATTGGCCGTAATTTGTGGTTGGTATTTGCTGGAATAGTAGCTATGCATTGCATGGCCCATTTCATGGACGAGTGTAAACAAGCTGTTTAAGTCATCGTGGTGGTTGAGCAATACGAAAGGATGAACCCCGTAGACGCCCATATTGTATGCCCCAGACCGTTTTCCTGGCGTTTCACGCACGTCAATGTAACGCTTTTCCTTAAACTCTTTTAATTTAGCGATATAATCGTCACCAAGAGGCTTAAGCGCTTTCAGCATCGTTTCATACGCTTCTTCATATGAAATTTCCGCTTTTACACCAGGAACAATGGGCGCGTTTAAATCATATTGACGCAATTCATCGAGGCCTAGCTTTTGTTTGCGGAGGCGCGCATATTCATGGAGCGGTTCAATATTCGCTTTAGCCGCATCAATCAATTGGTCATAGACGCTTTGCTCAATGTTGTCGGCAAATAGGGCTTTATGGAGAGCCGATTCGTATTGACGGACTTTCGCCAATGTGACATTTGTTTTGATTTCCGCTGACAGCGTCGTTGCAATGGTATTATTTAATTCCACGTAAGGCTTGTAGTAAGCTTTGTATGCTTCTTTCCGCTTGTTTCGGTCTTCGTCTTCAATTAGCTTAGAATACATGCCCCTTGTCAGTTGCACTTGTTGGCCATTGTCGTCTGTCACCATGCCAAACTGAATATCGGCATTGTTCAGCATATTGTATGTGTCACCAGGGGCTTGAAACGTTGCACCTAATTGCGATAAAAGCTCTTCTTTTTCTTTAGTTAGTACATGTTTTTTAAAACGGAATGACTTCCACAATTCGTCCTCGAAATAGCCAAGTTTCTTTTCCGCAGAAATGTAAGCACGGAGCGTCTCTTCGCTTAAGCTTAAAAGAAACGGCATGAAGAAGGATGTGGATTCACTCACTTTTACGCTTAGTTGTGTCGCTTTGGCACTTAATTTTTGAGCATGGGCGTCCCGTGTATCAATATCGGATAAAAACATCGTGTAGGCGAAAACTTTTCGCAACGTGAAGGAGAGCTTCTCTTGTGTTTCTAGGAAATCAAGCAAGCTTTTTGCGTCTTCGATTGCGCCATCAAATTGGTTTAATGTGTCCGCTAGCTGATAGCACTCGTCTACATCTGCCTGCCACGCTTGTTCGTCAGCATAAAGGTCGGTTAAGTCCCATTTTTCATGTTCAGGTACATCTTTACGGGATTTGTATGTACTCAAAATAATCACTCCTTGCATGTTTTTTCGTTCTAGTGTAGCACTTATCGCTGAAAATATGTTTGTTTCCGCTTCTTTGTTTGAATTTTTCTTGGCTGATGGCAAAAATTGATTCCTAAAAGTTATAAAAGCAACGGTCATGTTCTATGTTATACTGAGGAAAAAGGCGGTGACATGATCATGCTCTCGTCAGAGCAAAAAAAAGCGATCCAAAGCCTTCAGGAAAAAGTTGAACAAGCTGACGGCATTAAGCTTAAATTAAACTGGGATCTTTTAGAAGGCGAGCGTTCCCTAAACGGCACGGAAGACTATTTTCATTATAATGAAAAAGGAGAGCTGCTTGGTTATTTAGCAGTTTATTTCTTTGGCAATAAAATGGAATGCTGCGGAATGGTCGATCCGGCTGCAAGAAGGCGCGGCATAGGCCGATTGCTCCTTGATCAAGCCGCCTCTGACTGGCAAGGAAAAACGAAACAATTCCTATTAAATAGCCCGACTGATTCAGAAAGCGGTATCGCGTTTATGAGGGCAGTTGGAGGAAAGTACGCGTTTACTGAAAAGCAGCTCGTATGCCGAGAGGTTCCTATTCCTTACACAAAAAAAGGAATTCGCATCCGGCCAGCAGTATCAAACGATGAAGAACTGATTTATGAACTTGATGCAGAAGGGTTCCAAATGACAAAAGACGAAGCAAAGGCGCTTCATCATAACAATCCTACATGGGCTACATATATGATTGAAGAAGACAACCACCCAGTTGGCAAGCTCAGCATTAGCCGCCAAGATAAGGAAAGTTGGATATATGCCTTTGTTTTAACAAAAGAGAAGCGGGGACAAGGCATAGGCCGTGCGGCTCTGACTGATATTGTTCATCGTGAAGTCACGAATGGCAAAACGGTGTGGTTGGATGTCGTTTGTACCAACGAAGCGGCTCTAACTTTGTATCATACATGCGGATTTACTGAGGTCGGTTCTCAAACATACTATACATTAGAATAAGATTGGCACGACTGCTCGTAGCTGCGAGTGTTTGTCAATCACCTCACTCAGACTTGTCAGACGAGGAATGTGGGCGAAGGAAGAAGCGAATAGAACGTGGTTTCATGCGCATATGACTGAGACAAACGACGACGTATGCGAGCGTTTGCCTACAGTCTGAGCTGCACAAACGTGCAGCTCCTTTTTCTTATTCGGTGACGGGACTCTCTTCGCCTTCATCAAGAATCGTTGGTCCAGAGGGGTCACTTGGATCACCGTCTTCAATGCTAAACCATTTAAAAAACCGTTTAAAAAAGCCTGGGTCTTTCGTTTCTGGTTCTTCTTGTAAGTCTTCGGCTGCCTCTGGCTCAGCGCAAGTATTCACAGGGGCAGTTCCTGCTAAAAAGTAAGTCTTGCGGCCATTAGGACAGGCATCGCTCGTTAGCAACCCAGTATGAGGGTCAATGTCAACGGCTTCTACCCCTGGCGGCTCTTTAAACGGAAGCTTCAGTTCATTTGCCATCGCTGCTTCCATAAAGTCAGCCCAAATCCGTTTCGAGATTTGCCCTTCAACCGATTGGTTGATGTCTTTGTCTTTATCAAAACCAACCCACACAACAGTGACAAGCTGTGGTGTATAGCCAACCATCCAGCTGTCCCGGGGCGTTGATCCAGATTTTCCGGCTGTCGGGTGTGTAAGCTGTGCGGCCACGCTTGCACCGGTGACCGATGTGTAGCTGTTTAGCGCCGGTTCAAATACGCCGCGCAACATATCGGTCAGTACAAAGGCGGTATCTTCACGGAGGACTTGGCGGACAGGCGGCTTTTGTTCATAGACTTTGTTTCCCTCGCCGTCGCGCACTTGGCGTATAAAAACCGGTTCTCGTTGTTTGCCTCCGTCGGCTAAAGCTGCGTAAGCATTGGCCATATCGAGGACGGTGACAGGCTGTGCCCCTAAAGCAAGAGAAGGGCGGTTTTCAAATGTGCCAAGCCCCAGTTTTTCAGAGACATTTACTAGTTCGTCTGTGCCAATAGACAGATGCGTTTTCATCGCATAAATATTGTCCGAGTAGGCGATCGCCTCAAGCATTGTAATAAAATCATTGGCGTAAATGTCGTTGTAGTTACTCGGGGCGTAGTCTTCTCGCCCGTCATCATATGAAAATGATGTCGCTTCACTTAAAAACGTCGATACGGGCGTAAAGCCGTTCTCGAGTGCAGCGTAATACAAAAATGGTTTAATGGTCGACCCGGGATTACGCATTGCTTGTGTCGCGCGGTTATAGGAACTTTCATTATAATCTGTGCCGCCGACAAGCGCTTTTACTTCCCCATTGCGTGGATCCATGGCAATTAGGGCAACTTGCAGCCCATTGTCAGGCATATGCTTTTCCACCAAATCTTCCGCCTGTTGTTGCAAGGCGGGGTCAAGTGTTGTTTCAATGATCATTCCACCTGTATCAACCGTAGCTTCGTCCATTTGTGCTTCATTTTGTAGCAGCGCCTTGACATGGTCTTGAAAATAAGGCGCGATTTCTTCTTCCTCTTTATCCGTTTCGTTTGCAAAAACAAGTTTTTCCGCTTTTGCTTTGTCTGCTTCTGCCTCCTCAATCATGCCTTCCGCAACCATGCTATCCAAAATTAGCTCTTGCCTGCTTTTCGCTTTTTCTAGATCATTCAGTGGCGAATAGTAGCTCGGGCCTTTTGGAATGCCTGCAAGCATTGCCGCTTCTGCTAGTGACACGTCTTTTGCCGATTTCGCAAAGAAATGCTGAGCTGCCGCTTCAACTCCATAGGCGCCGTGCCCATAATAGACGGTGTTTAAGTAACCAGCTAAAATCTCGTCTTTTGAAAAGTT
Organism: Shouchella clausii; assembly: GCF_001598215.1. Lineage (GTDB taxonomy): Bacteria > Bacillota > Bacilli > Bacillales > Bacillaceae_D > Shouchella > Shouchella tritolerans. The sequence goes on from NZ_BCXJ01000001.1 coordinate 247,634, forward strand.
CATTTCCAAACGGAGCGCGTATAGTAGCTCATTCCATTTCCGCATATAGGTTTTTTCATGGCTCAAATAAAGGTTACGTGCGTATTGTTGCGTAATGGTGCTGGCCCCTTGTGCTTTTGAGCCTGATTGCAAATTGGCAAGAAGCGCTCCGCCGATTCGTTTGATATCAAAGCCGTAATGGGAGTAAAACTTACGGTCTTCAATCGCGATCGTTGCTTGCAGCAAATAAGGTGACATTTCTGTCAGAGGGAGAGAAAAGCGGTTTTGACCGGCTTCTTCTTTTCCCATAACCGTTCCGTCTGCTGCTAAAAACTGTGTCGTTTGCACGGCGTCAATTGGCGGTGGGCCTTGCATGCGCGTATAAGATAACAAAAGAATAATGCCTAATGCGATGACGATAAGAGAAAGCAACAAAAGGCGCCAAATAAGCCTAATTTTCCGAAAGCGCTTCCGCTGTTTGCGCGTAACTGTCTGCATGACTTTTCATCCTTTCCCCAGCAACCTGTTTGGTATACAGTTTGGGAAAAAAGCGTTTTTTTTAAACCTTGTTGTCTTTGCAATTCGTAGCGCATCCGCTATACTTGCTTTGGGCGTAAGGAAAAATCATATGCCTAGCGAGATATGAGAGGTGACAAGCATGGAGTTTTGGTTTACAGAAAAACAGACAGAACGATTTGGCATTACGATGAAGATAAAACGGACGCTTCACACGGAGAAGACGGACTTCCAACAGCTTGATATTGTTGAAACAGAAGAGTTTGGCAACATGTTGCTTCTTGACGGCATGGTAATGACGACAGAAAAGGACGAATTTGTTTACCATGAAATGGTGACACATGTCCCTCTGTTCACCCATCCGAATCCAAAGCATGTCCTAGTAGTAGGTGGCGGCGATGGCGGCGCCATCCGAGAAGTTCTTAAGCATCCTTCCGTTGAAAAAGCGACGTTGGTCGATATTGACGGAAAGGTCATTGAATACGCGAAAACCTACTTGCCGACAATTGCATGTGCTTTAGATGATGAACGCGTGGACGTAAAAGTCGCTGACGGGTTTATGCATATCGCTAAATCGTCAAATGAGTATGACGTGATTATGGTCGATTCGACGGAGCCTGTCGGGCCTGCTGCTAAACTGTTTGAGCGTGGATTTTATGAAGGGATTTCTAAAGCGCTGAAAGAAGATGGCATTTTTGTTGCGCAAACGGATAACCCATGGTTCCATCAAGAACTAGTGTCTCATGTGTATAGAGATGTAAAAGAGATCTTTCCGATTACCCGTTTGTACACCGCTAATATTCCAACTTATCCAAGTGGCATGTGGACGTTTACAATCGGTTCTAAAAAACACGATCCCCTTGCTGTAGAAACGGCGCGCTTTCATGATGTTCAAACGAAATATTATACACCAGACATCCATCGTGCCGCGTTTGTGCTGCCAAAATTTGTCCAGGACTTGCTCAAATAGGAGGCTTTTACATGCGATTTGACGAAGCATATTCAGGCAAGGTGTTTATTATGAGCCGTGCCAGTTATGAAGAGGCAGATGCAGTCATCTACGGCATGCCGATGGACTGGACCGTTTCCTTTCGTCCAGGTTCCCGTTTTGGCCCGGCGCGAATCCGCGAAGCTTCATTAGGGCTTGAAGAATATAGCCCCTATGCCGACAAGCACTTGGAAGAAGTTAACTATTTTGATGCAGGCGACATTCCTTTGCCATTTGGCAATGCAGCCCGAAGTCTAGACATTGTTGAGGAATACGTTGATTCACTCTTAGCAGACGGCAAGTTTCCACTCGGCCTTGGTGGCGAACATTTGCTGTCATGGCCGATTTTTAAAGCGATGTACCGGAAATATCCCGACTTAGCGATCATCCATATTGATGCTCATGCTGACTTGCGTGAACAATATGAAGGCGAGGCGCTGTCCCATTCTACGCCAATCCGCAAAGCGTGCGAACTGATTGGAGCTGAGAATGTCTATTCATTTGGCATCCGTTCAGGCATGCGCGAGGAATTTGCTTACGCAAAGAAAGCAGGCATGCATCTCTACAAATTTGACGTGGCCGAGCCGCTAAAAAACGTGTTGCCACATCTATCAGGACGGCCAGTTTATATTACGATTGATATTGACGTATTGGATCCGGCACACGCGCCTGGCACAGGCACGGCTGAAGCTGGTGGGATTACGTCAAAAGAACTGCTCGAAGCGCAAATGCTGCTATCCCAAGCGGATATTCAAATTGTAGGCGCTGATCTTGTGGAAGTGGCACCAGCCTATGATCCGACTGAGCAAACAGCCATTGCTGCCAGCAAGTTTGTGCGTGAGATGCTTCTTGGGTGGGTGCATAAAAAGTAAAGAAACAGGGGGTGCAGATTGCAACATGTCCCTAAACCCAGTAAAATAGGAAAAAGAACGCGCTTCGCGGATTTGTATGCGGCTGGCAGATCATATAGAATGGATGTTTTGATGAATGAAGCGGAAAGTGAAAATCTCTTTTCAAACCACAACATTTATAGAAGGGCAACAGCCGGATGCGTTCTCGTTTGATACGGAAGGCGACCTTTACATAAAGGGGAACGCCTCGTATTTGCGCTTTAAAGAAACACATGCCCATAAACAGGATGTATTTTCAACGATGAAATGGGATGGCCGCGAGCTAATGCTAATCCGGCAAGGGACGATTATCATGCGGCAAAGTTTTCTTGCAAAAGAAGAAACGTATGGACGGTACGTCACGCCTGAAGCTTCATGGGAAACAAAAGCACGGACGGATACATTGCTCGTGCAGCTGCCGACAGGAGCCAAACAAAAGGGCAGAATTTATGTACGCTACCAATTCTTTTTGCAAGGCCAGCTGACGGGAGAGCATGAAATCCGATTGGCAATGGAACGAATTGAATAGCTCAGGACAGGATAATACAAGGAATGTGCCAACCATCCTTGTATTTTTTTGCTTTGAAAGGCAGAAGCCCTTGAAGCTCGTTGCCTGATTCGGCTAAACTACGGATAGACAAGTCGGTTTCAGCCATTTCTAATCCATAGCTAGAAACGTGGGTGTGGAGCACTTGATGGAATTGATACCAATTAGAGACAAATAAGGAGCCTATGAAGAATGAACCATATGGAACGCAAAAAAGAACAGCTGCGTATGGAAGTGCGCCGCGCCGTTTTGCAGGCGGAACTTGCCATAGAATCAGAAGTGCCATCTGTCCTTTTGGAAGTGCCAAAGGACAAAGCACATGGGGATTTTGCCACTAATATCGCGATGCAGCTTGCGCGGATTGCTAAAAAGGCGCCGCGGGCTATTGCAGAAGAGCTAGTGGCCAACTTTGACCGTGAACAGGCAGGCATTGAAAAAATCGAAATCGCTGGCCCAGGCTTTATTAATTTCTTTTTGGATAATGGCTATTTGCGTGAATTGATCCCGCAAGTGTTAGATGAAAAGGATGACTACGGACGCAGTGAAGTGGGGCAAGGCGAGAAAGTGCTCATTGAATTTGTATCAGCCAATCCAACGGGAAACTTGCATTTAGGCCATGCCCGCGGGGCGGCAGTTGGCGACACAATCGCCAATATTATGGAGAAGGCTGGCTACAAAGTGTCACGGGAATATTACATTAATGATGCAGGCAACCAGATGGAAAACTTGGCAGCCTCTTTAAATGCCCGCTATTTACAAGCGCTCGGAGAAGACAAACCCATGCCAGAAGACGGCTACCACGGCCAAGACATTATCGACATTGCCAAGCAGCTTGTCGACGAAGTTGGCGATGCCTATCGCCAACTGAATGAAAAAGAGCGGTTGGCATTCATGCGCGAATATGGGTTGAAAAAAGAGCTAGAAAAAATTAAACAAGATTTAAACGCATACCGTGTTGAATTTGACAAATGGTTTTCCGAAACATCTCTTTATGAATCGGGGCAAGTCGAGCGGGGCTTGCAAGTCCTTAAAGATAAAAATGAGACATACGAAAAGGACGGGGCGACATGGCTACGCTCAACTGCCTATGGCGATGACAAAGACCGGGTGCTTGTGAAACAAGACGGCACGTATACGTACTTAACGCCAGACATTTCTTACCACCTTGATAAATTTGACCGCGGATATGACCGTTTAATTGATGTGCTAGGTGCCGACCATCACGGGTACATTCCAAGGATGCAGGCGGCGATTCAAGCGCTTGGTTATGATCCTGATCGGTTTAACGTACAAATTATCCAAATGGTAAGCCTGTTCCAAGGCGGCGAAAAAGTCAAAATGAGCAAGCGCACAGGCAAAGCGGTGACGCTGCGTGAATTGATGGAAGAGGTTGGCGTTGATGCAACTCGGTACTTTTTTGCGATGCGTAGCCCAGATACCCATCTTGATTTCGACATGGATTTAGCTGTGTCAAAGTCAAATGAAAATCCTGTTTATTATATTCAATACGCACACGCACGGGTATGCAGCATTCTTCGCCAAGGCGAAGAGCTAGGCGTCTCTTATAGTGCAAACACGGATTTGTCGCCAATTGCAAGCGAAAAAGAATACGAGTTGCTAAAAGCAATTGGCGAGTTTCCTGGTGCTGTTGCAGAAGCTGCAACAAAGCAAATTCCACAGCGCATCGCCAATTATGCTTATGATTTGGCGCAAGCACTCCATAGTTTCTATAATGTGACGCGCGTCCTTGATATAGAAAACAAAGACTTGTCTGCAGCGCGTTTGGCATTGATGAAGGCCACGCAAATGACCATTAAAAATGCGCTCGCCCTACTAGGAGTGGAAGCGCCAGAGAAGATGTAGCCATGGACACATTATGGTGGCTGGTAATTGCCGTTTTTTTCATCGCCAGTTTTGTTGGTTTAATCGTACCGATTATTCCCTCTGTCCTCGTGTTATGGGGCGGTTTTCTCGTCTATCTATTTGCATTAGGGGGCAGCTTGAGCGTTGTGTTTTGGGTAGGCATGGCAGTGCTCACTGTGTTCTTGCTTGTTGTGGATTTGCTTGCCAACATGGCGTTCGTCAAGCGGACAGGCGGCTCAAAATGGGGAGAACGGGCAGCGTTGGTCGGCGTTATTGTCGGTGCTTTCGTTGTTCCGCCGTTCGGTCTAATCATTGTCCCGTTTGTGCTAGTTCTCATAGCTGAACTCCTTCAGCAGCAGCCATTTGCAAAGGCAGTACGAATCGCGTTTGCCTCTTTTCTCGCCTTTATAAGCGGCACGCTTGCTAAAGCGGTTGTTCAGGTTGTGATGGTTGCCTGGTTTTTGATTGAAGTACTCTAGCAGCAAGGCCAAAAGAAAGAGTGGCATCAACCTTATATGGTGGATGCCACTCTTTTTCGATTTACAGGGTTTTGTTGGTTCTCTTTTCAAAAAATCTTTTATACCCTTTTTGAAAATCCGGTTTCCGAGGATCATTTTGGATCGTTTCGATCATATCATACAATCCATAAATTCTGTCGTATAGTTGGCTTCTTTCATATAAGCTATTATCTTTTGAACCATACTCCTCAAATACTGCCTGACGGAATTCTTCTGGATAATAACACATATACATGAAATCTAGGGCAGGGTCTTCTATTCCTCCTTCGTTGAAATCTATAACCCCAAGGCGCCCAGTTTTCTCATCCCAAAGAATATTATCATAATGAAAATCTCCGTGTACAACACATGTCTGAATGGATGCAGACAAGTTATAATATACATCCAGGAAATCCATAACTTGACTCATTTCGGATTCGGAGAGTTTGGTCTCTAGAAGCCCGAGCCCTTCTTCCATGTCATTTTGAACGTCCTGTGCAAAATGGGTTTGCAAGTCCAATTCTTGTTTAGACATCATATGGAGTTGCCTTAAAAACGTTCCTACTGCTCTTCCGATTTGTTTTGCATTTTCCAAATGTTTCTTTACGTACTGCGGTGTAATTCGATACCCAGGCACGTATTTTTCTACCACAAAATTATTCGTCGGAGAAATCCATAAACATTTTGGCAAAACGGCCACTGTGTGTTTCCCTAATCTGTGAATTAGTTCCTGTCTTAAACCGTAAGAATCTAATTGAAATCCATCACGATAGAATGAAATAACCACTTTTTTATCCAGGATTAAAACATCCTTTTCGTAGCCTGTCGTTATGAACTCAAATTCCCGATAAGAAAGTTCACCTAATTCAGCACTGACTAGTTCCAGTTTATGTTCAAGCAACTGCTCATTCATGTTTCATTCCTCCACAGGAGATAAACTATCGAGGTGAACGTTGCATGCGACCGCCCCCTATGGGTCTTATTCTACTAACAAATCTACAATTAATCACGATGTCTTTAATCATTCGTACCATCACTTGCGAACATATGGCTCCAACCATAAGTTTTTGTGGTTGGAGCCATTTTTTAGTTAATTTTGGTGCCTAGCTTCGGCGCGCCCTACCAGCGATTACAGCAACGGCGAAAGGGGAGCGGCGGTAACTTCTTTCACACGGTCGAGGAGTGGGCGCTTCTGGAGCTGCTCTATCGTAATGCTCATTGAAGCTTGCATATCGGCTTGGAGTACAGCGAGGACTGTTTCAATAAATGTCTGGTCATGGGTTAAGCAGGACATTTCATCGTTTAAATGAAAACTGCGTTTATCGATATTCGGCGTCCCCACTAAACATACAGATTGATCGGCTACAACGGCTTTAACATGGTAAAATCCCCGATAATAGTGATAGACGAGAACGCCTGCCTGTAGCGCTTCGATCACATAAGGAGTAGCACCGTGTTGAACAAGGGGATGGTCCGCTTTTTCAGGGAGAATTAAGGAAACGGAGACGCCTCTTTGCGCCACTTCAATGATGGCATCCATCACGGCCCGTGTTGGGATAAAATAAGGGCTGCCGATAATTAAGCTGTTTTTGGCGCTGTGGATAAGCAAAAGCAGTGTTTGTTCAAACTCCGTCCCTTGTGTGCTTATAAACTGCAATGTTTGGCTGCCTGCTTGTAAGTCTGGAAAAAATGATTTTCGTTCCATGTGTTTGCCAGTCGCTGCTTCAAAGTCAGCTAAAAATTGTGCTTGGATGGCACTGCTGCCTTCCCCTGTTATACGGACATGAAAATCACGCCAAAAGCCAAAAAAGGGATTGCGCCCTAAATATTCATCGCCGATATTAAAGCCGCCTAAGTAGCTTGTATGACCGTCAATGACAGCAAGCTTGCGGTGGTTGCGGCGGTTTAAGGAAAAGAAAACCCACGGGCCGCGCACTTTCGCTGCCATTGCCACATCAACCCCGGCAGCCCGTAACTGTTTTTTCGTCCCACGTCGAAGCTTGCAGCCAAATTGGTCGATGAGCAAACGAATGTCTGTCCCCGCCTCCGCCTTAGCAATCAGTGTGTCCACAATCCGCTTTCCGATATAATCATCGCGAAAAATATAAAACTGAATGTGAATGTGTTTATTTGCCTTACGAATGTCGTCAAGAAGCTTATCGATAAAATCTTCTCCATTTGTGATCAATTCAATTTTACTTGCAAGAGGGCCTGTTGAAGTGGCTTGCGACTTCTTCCGCAGTGCTCTAAGGCCCAGTTTGTAATCGAAATAAAGCCAAACGCCAATAACAACCACTAAGGCGAGAATCGTAAAGAGGATGTTCATAAAGACCTCCTGGCAACAAGTATTGCCTATAGCTTTTCCTGAATTAAGGCGGCCATGCAAAAGAAAAAAATTTGTTCTGACTGAATGCTCATTCACAAAGATTGTGTTATACTACGCTTAAGAATAGGCGGTAAAGTGGTTTTACGCACAACAGCTTAAATAGAATATACGAAGGAGGGGTCTTAATGGGCGGTATTAGTACGGGATTGCTTGTAGCAAATTGGATATTGTTCATTTTTGTAACCGGTTACGCTATTTATTTGTTTGCTTCCCTTGTCGTCACACGCATCCGTTTTATTCAGCTTGGCAAAAAAGCAGAATTTGATAAAACCATGAAGGAACGGCTTAAGGCCGTTTGGGTCAATGCATTTGGGCATAAGAAGCTTATGAAAGACAAAAAAAGCGGCATCATCCATTTCATGTTCTTTTATGGTTTTTTGTTCGTGCAAATCGGGGCGATTGACCTGATTTGGAAAGGGTTAAACCCTGGCAGCCATTTGCCTTTTGGCGCTCTTTATCCGTATTTCACTTTGTTTCAGGAAATCATCGTTGCGATGATTTTGGTGGCGGTTGCGTGGGCTTTTTACAGGCGGTATATGGAAAAGCTCGTCCGACTAAAGCGAGGCTGGAAGGCAGGGCTCGTCCTTATATTTATCGGCGGCTTAATGGTATCAAAGACGCTGGCAAAAGGGTTTGAAATCGTGTGGCATGGCAAAAGCTTGACAGCGTTTGAGCCCCTTGCTTCAGCGGTAGCGTTTTTGGCAAGCTGGCTTCCTTCAGGCGCGGCTGCTAGTTTATTTTTCGTATGTTGGTGGGCGCATTTGTTGTTTTTATTAAGCTTCCTTGTTTATGTGCCGCAGTCTAAACATGCCCATTTAATCGCAGGACCGGCCAATGTCTTTTTAGGGCGTACACACAAAGTCGGGCGCCTTGCAAAAATAGACTTTGAACAGGAAGATGCCGAACAATTTGGCGTTGGCAAAATTGAAGATTTCAATCAAAAGCAATTGCTTGATTTGTACGCCTGTGTGGAATGCGGGCGCTGCACCAATATGTGCCCTGCGACAGGTACTGGGAAAATGCTGTCGCCAATGGACTTGTTGTTGCGCATGCGTGACCATTTAACCGAAAAAGGGGCGGCGATCACATCAAGGACGCCATGGATGCCTGCGTATGCTTTTGCGAATACACGCGCAAATACACTGGCAACTGAAAGCGCCCAAGAAGCAGCGGCTGGTTACAATGTGCGCTTGATTGGCGATGTCATTACTGAAGAGGAGATTTGGGCGTGTACGACATGCCGGAATTGTGAAGATCAATGTCCAGTCATGAATGAACACGTTGACAAAATCATCGACTTGCGCCGTTATCTTGTGCTAACAGAAGGGAAAATGGACCCTGAAGCACAGCGAGCGATGCAAAACATTGAACGCCAAGGAAATCCGTGGGGCATTAGTCGAAAAGAACGGGAAAACTGGCGTGACGGCCGTGATGATATTGAAGTGCCGACCGTAAAAGAATTAAGCAAAAAAGGCGAGTCGTTTGAGTATCTGTTCTTTGCTGGTTCAATGGGTGCCTATGACAACCGCAGCCAGAAGATTGCCCAGTCTTTTGCAAAACTATTAAATGTGGCCGGTGTTTCTTTTGCAATCATTGGCAATAAGGAGAAAAATTCAGGCGATACACCGAGGCGCCTTGGAAACGAATTTTTGTTCCAAGAACTTGCAAGCGCTAACATTGAGCTGTTTAAAAAACATGATGTCAAAAAAATCGTAACGATTGATCCTCACGCATACAATACATTCAAGAATGAATACCCAGAATTCGGCTTGGACGGTGTCGAAATTTATCATCATACCGAACTTCTTGCCAAATTGTTGCAGGAAAATAAATTGACGCCGACGAAAGAAGTCAATGAAACCGTTGTCTTTCACGATTCGTGTTATTTAGGCCGTTACAATGATATCTACGATCCGCCACGGGAAATTCTAAAACAAATTCCTGGCGTACGTATTGTTGAAATGGAACGCAATCGTGAATCAGGCATGTGTTGCGGTGCAGGCGGAGGGATGATGTGGATGGAAGAAGACAAAGGGCAACGTGTAAATGTCGCTCGCACGGAGCAAGCGCTTGCTGTTGCACCATCGGTCATTGGCAGCGCCTGCCCATATTGTTTGACGATGCTTAGCGACGGCACAAAGTCCCTTGAAAAAGAAGACCAAGTACTCACACTTGATGTGGCAGAATTATTGGAGCGGGCTATTTAATGATAAAAACGAACAAGAGGAGCGAAAGCAAATCTTGTTCAAAAATAAAAATGAGCGAGCGTTCGCTCAGGAGGGTGAATAGAATGAAAACGGCAATTGTTAGTGGAGCGAGGACGCCAATTGGAAAAATGGGAGGCGTGCTATCGTCATTAAAGGCATCTGAACTTGGCGGCATTGTGTTAGAAGACGCATTGAAACGGGCGCAAGTAAATGCTGAAGCGGTTGATGAAGTCATTATGGGGCAAGTGTTACAGGCAGGGGCTGGTCAGCTTCCGTCGAGGCAAGCAGCACATGCTGCCGGCATTCCGTGGCGTGCGAAAACCGAAACGATCAACAAAGTCTGCGCTTCTGGCATGAGGGCGGTCACGCTTGGCGACTTATCTATTCGCGCAGGCGAAGCAAGCACGGTTCTCGCCGGGGGAATGGAGTCGATGTCGAATGCCCCTTATTATATGAAGAAAGCGCGATTTGGGGCGCGAATGGGCGATACGACTTTGCTTGATGGAATGATTTATGATGGACTGACCTGTTCGTTTAACGATGTGCATATGGGCGTGTATGGAAATAAGACGGCAAACGAACTAGGCATTAGCCGCGAGGAACAGGATCGCTGGGCTGCTAGGAGTCAAGAGCGTGCTATCGCAGCGATTGAAAGCGGTATCATTAGTGAGGAGATTGTTTCCGTTTCGGTAAAAGGCAGAAAAGGGGAGACCGTTCTCGTCAGTCAAGACGAGGCGCCACGCAAAGGAACGACCGTTGACAGCCTTGCTCAACTCAAGCCGGTTTTTGGGAAAGAGGGAACGATTACGGCAGGCAATGCGCCAGGCGTCAATGACGGTGCCTGTGCCTTGCTGTTGATGGAAGCGGCCCAAGCAGAAAAACAAGGCAGGCCGATTTTGGCAACCATTGAAGCCCATCACCGGCTTGCAGTCGAACCATGGGACTTTCCGAAAACACCGGGCCTTGTTATAAGCGAGTTATTGGAAAAAGCAAAGTTAACCGTTGCTGATATAAACCGATTCGAAATCAATGAGGCGTTTGCAGCAGTGGCTTTAGCAAGCAATCAGATAGCTGGATTAGATGAAGAGAAAGTCAATGTCAACGGCGGTGCTGTTGCTTATGGGCACCCAATTGGCGCAAGTGGCGCTCGAATCTTGCTAACGCTTGCATACGAATTGAAGCGCAGCGGCGGCGGTTATGGGATAGCTTCGATTTGCAGCGGCGGCGGCCAAGGGGATGCTGTATTGCTGCATGTGAAAGGGGAATGAGCATGAAAACGATGATGGTCATTGGCGCTGGGCAAATGGGAGCTGGCATTGCCGAAGTCTTTGCTGCAAAAGGGTTTAACGTACTCATGCATGACCGGGAGCTTGAACTGGCCGAAAAAGGAAAAGCTGGCATCAAGCAAAGGCTCGAACGTTTGGCGGCAAAGGGATATGCCGAAGAACAAGATGTGCAACAGGCACTGACGCGAATCAAACCAATTGCCGATATCGCTGCATGTGCCGATGCCGATTTGGTCATTGAAGCAGCAACTGAAAACATGGAAACGAAAAAACACCTATTTAAGCGTGCAGACGCTCATGCCCGAGAAGGGGCGATTCTTGCCAGCAATACTTCTTCATTGCCGATCACTGAATTGGCAAGCGTTACGAAAAGGCCTGAGCATGTTATTGGCATGCATTTTATGAATCCCGTGCCGCGCATGAAGCTAGTGGAAATTATCCGCGGCTTGCAAACATCAGACGCCGTCTATCAACAAGTGCTAGCACTTACAGAAACATTAGAGAAAGTCGCTGTCACTTCGCAAGATTATCCAGGGTTTATTGCAAACCGTATTTTAATGCCGATGATTAACGAAGCGATATACACCTTATATGAAGGCGTTGCTTCTGCAGAAGACATTGATACTGTGATGAAACTTGGCATGAACCATCCGATGGGCCCGCTTACACTTGCTGATTTTATCGGCCTTGATACATGTTTGGCGATTATGGAAGTACTCCATCAAGGCTTCGGCGACAGCAAATACCGGCCTTGTCCATTGTTACGTCAATATGTGCAGGCGGGCTGGCTAGGCAGAAAAACGAAAAGGGGGTTTTTCGTGTATGAATAGCCTTCTGTTCTCGGAAGAACAGCAAATGATGCAGAAGATGGTACGTGAATTCTCCAATGACGTGATTGCCCCGGTCGTCGAAGAAATGGAAGAGTCGCAATTGTTTCCACGGGATGTACTCAGGCAAATGGGGGAGCTTGGGCTAATGGGTGTTCCTGTACCTGAGGAATTTGGCGGCACGGGGATGGACTTTGTTTCTTATATTATAGCTGTACATGAAGTATCTAAAGTTAGTGCAGCAATTGGCTTAATTATGAGCGTCCACACATCCGTAGGAACAATGCCGATTGTAGCTTACGGGACAGAAACGCAAAAACAGGCGTATGTTCCGAAACTTGCTACAGCGGAAGCGATTGGTGCTTTTTGTTTGACTGAACCAAATGCAGGGAGTGATGCGAGGGCGCTGCAAACACGTGCAGTCAAAAAAGGTGAAATGTATGTGCTTAATGGTTCGAAAGTATTTATTACGAACGGCGGTGAAGCAGACACATACCTTGTCTTTGCTGTCACCGATGCTGACAAGGGCGCTAAAGGCATTTCTTGTTTCATCGTTGAAGCCGGCACCCCGGGCTTAATTGTCGGCAAAAAAGAACGGAAGCTCGGCTTGGCAGGTTCGACAACGACTGAGATCATTTTTGAGGATTGTGAGATTCCACAAACGCAAATGCTTGGCGAAGAGGGGCAAGGGCTAAAAATTGCCCTGAGCAACCTAAATGCAGGACGAATCGGCATTGCAGCACAAGCGCTTGGCATCGCTGAAGCGGCCCTTGATGCGGCTTGCACATATGCCAATGAACGGAAACAATTTGGCAAAAAGCTCCTTAACCATCAAGGCTTAGCGTTCAAATTGGCAGATATGGCTACAGAAACAGAGGCGGCAAAGCAATTAACCTATGCAGCGGCCCGACTTAAAGAAGCAGGAACGCCATGCGCGAAAGAAGCGTCAATGGCAAAGCTATTTGCTTCGCGGACAGCTATGGATGTAGCGACAAAAGCTGTTCAAGTCTTTGGCGGCTACGGTTATATGAAGGAGTATCCAGTAGAACGTTATTTTCGAGATGCCAAGGCTTGTGAAATTTACGAAGGAACCAGCGAGATCCAGCAAATGGTTATAGCTAGGCAATTCGAAAAGTAGCCTAGTTCTCAGGAAGGGCAGATGGTATGATAGGAGGAAGACGAGTATGCACCGGGGAGTAGGTTTAATATGTCCAAAAAATTTGTGCCATCAATGGTAAAAGACCAGCAGTTAATCAAAAAAAGACGCGAACAAATTATTAAAGGCGCTGTCCGCCTCTTTATCGCAAAAGGGTTTCACCGGACAACGACAAGGGAAATTGCCAAGGAGTCGGGCTTTAGCATCGGCACGTTGTATGAATACATCGGCACGAAGGAAGACGTTCTTTACCTTGTGTGTGATGCCATTTATGATGAAGTAACAGAACGTGTCCGCACGCAGCTTCATACAACTGGAACGGCGCTAGAACGTTTGATTACAGCAATCCGCGCTTATTTTGCCGTCGTTGATGACATGCAGGAAGAAGTGCTTGTGATGTATCAAGAAACAAAGTCCTTGCCAAAAGAAACATTGCCTTACGTACTAAAAAAAGAGCTGGAAATGGTCGAAATTATGAAGGAACTCATTGCTGAATGCGTAAACGAAGGCGAACTTGCCATTTCCGAAAATGAAAGCCGCCAACTTTCCCATAACATTTTAGTAATGGGGCAGATGTGGACGTTCAGGCGCTGGGCTGTGCAAAAAGACCAATCGATTGAGACTTATACAAATCAGCAAATGAAGCAACTTCTCGGCGCTTATCTTGTCAAGCAGTAGGGCACGACGCGCGACGTATGCGAGCGTTTGCCTACAGTCTGATGCCGCCATCATAAACGTGGCGGCTTTTACTCGTTCATTCTGTGCCGCCTCCATTTGCTCTATTCTTCTTCTATCCATAAGATTGGCGCTAGCATTAACAGGGAAATATGTTTATAATGGGACGTATGATTTTAACTACGAATGGCTTACAATAAAAGTAGCGTGATTAAATTGGGTAAATGTGGAAAGGACGTGTAGACTTTGGTGGATTTGCAATCCTTGACAAAAGAAGAGTTGAACGAAATGTCAATGGTAGAAGCCGCCTTTATTGTAATGGCGAACAAGCGGCAGCCTTTTAACTTTTATGATCTGCTTGAAGAAGTCGCTAAGCTAAAAGGAATGTCAGAAACGGAAATGGATGAGCGGATTTCATTCTTATATACAGATTTAAACCTGGACGGGCGCTTTTTAACGCTTGGCGATAACACGTGGGGTTTGCGCTCTTGGTATCCCCATGAACAAGCGGAAGAGGAAATCACACACTCTGCTAAGCCAGCCAAACGTCGCAAATCAGGCGAGGACGACGGGGAGGAAGAATATGACCTTGTCGACGAGCTTGAAGAGGATGAGTTTGAAGACTTGGAAGATGAACTGGACGAGTTGGCTGATGAAGAAGACCAGGATGGCGAACGTGATGACTTTGACGATAAAGACGATGCGCTGCCAGGATTTGATGAGGATGAAGGCGAAACGCTTGAAGAAGAAGATTAATAGTAGACTTGACTTCTTGATCTGTTCTCGGTAAAATCATTTTTGGGCTTCACATGAGCGTAGATAATGAACATGAATACAAACAAAAGGGGCGCCCCAGCCATGCTGGGTGAGGTGCCGCTTTTGTTTTTTTTATGATAAATCAAAACGGAGCGTTGCATCTTCTAAGTGGTTATTACTTGCTTGCTGAAAAGGCGACAGAAGAGCAGACGTCGTAAGCATCCCCTGACAAATTCAAAGGAGGAGTCAATATGGCAGCGAAGTATATATTTGTGACAGGCGGAGTCGTATCATCACTTGGAAAAGGGATTACGGCAGCGTCACTTGGCCGGCTTTTGAAAAACCGCGGCTTAAAAGTGACAATCCAGAAATTTGACCCATACATTAACGTCGACCCTGGGACGATGAGCCCTTACCAGCACGGGGAAGTGTTTGTTACAGACGACGGTGCCGAGACGGACCTCGATCTAGGCCATTATGAGCGCTTTATTGATATTAATTTAAGTCAGAATTCAAACATTACAACAGGGCGCGTGTATTCGACTGTTTTGAAAAAAGAACGCCGTGGCGATTATCTTGGCGGAACGGTTCAAGTTATTCCTCATGTCACCAATGAAATTAAAGAGCGTGTTTTCCGGGCTGGACGGGAAACAGGGGCGGACGTCGTAATTACCGAAATAGGCGGCACCGTTGGCGATATTGAAAGTCTGCCTTTCTTAGAAGCGATCCGCCAAATTAAAAGCGACGTCGGTATGGAAAATGTCTTGTATTTGCATTGTACGTTGATTCCTTACTTGAAAGCAGCCGGGGAAATGAAGTCAAAGCCGACGCAGCACTCGGTCAAAGAATTACGTTCTCTTGGGATTCAACCGAATGTCATTGTCGTTCGTACAGAGCGGAAAGTGCCACAAGATATGAAGGACAAAATTGCATTATTTTGCGACATCAAAAAGGAAGCTGTCATCGAAGCAAGAGATGCCGACACACTTTATCAAGTGCCCCTTGATTTGCAAGCGCAAAATCTTGACCAAATTGTGTGCGACCATTTGCAGCTAAACTGTCCTGAGGCAAACATGACGGAGTGGAAAGAACTTGTTAACCGGGTAAGCAATCTTTCTGAAAAAGTACGGATTGCAATTGTCGGAAAATACGTTGAGCTTCAAGATGCCTACTTGTCTGTTGCCGAGGCATTGCGCCATGCAGGCTATCATGTTGATGCCGATATTGACATTGATTGGGTGTATGCGGAGCAAGTGAATGATGAAAATGTCGATGAGCTATTAAACAAAGCAGACGGCATTCTTGTACCAGGCGGATTTGGTGATCGTGGCATTGAAGGAAAAATTTCCGCGATTCGTTATGCCCGGGAAAATAAAGTTCCGTTTCTCGGCATTTGCCTTGGCATGCAGCTTGCTTCGGTGGAGTTTGCACGTACGGTTCTTGGTTTAGAAGGGGCCAACTCTGCTGAATTAAATCCACAAACGCTTTACCCAATCATTGATTTGCTGCCAGAACAAAAAGACGTTGAAGACTTGGGCGGAACACTTCGTTTAGGGCTGTACCCTTGCAAACTCCAAGAAGGTACTGCAGCCCGTGCAGCGTATGGCGAGGAAGTCGTTTACGAGCGCCATCGCCACCGTTATGAATTTAACAATGAATACCGGGAACAAATGGAGAAAGCTGGTTTCGTCTTTTCAGGGACAAGCCCTGACGGACGTTTGGTAGAAGTGATCGAGGTGACGGATCATCCGTTCTTTGTTGCGAGCCAATTCCATCCGGAATTCGTTTCCCGTCCGACTCGTCCGCAACCACTCTTCCGTGAATTCGTGCGTAACGCGCTTGAAACACAAGCCTAATCGTCTAACTGATGTTGTTAGGTGGAGAGTGAAAATGCGACACCAAAGCGTGGTGAGCAAGGAAATTGCTAGCATATACGAGAGCGTTTGTCTACAATTTGAGGATTGGCCACATGGCCAATCCTCTTTTTTATCGAGCTGCGTGAATCAGCGGTATTCCTCAAGAATGTCGTGGATAACGAATGTTAGCCCATGGTACACGTAAAGGGCGGCAATGACCCCTGGATGGCCGATGCGTTCTCCGGTTTCATCAGGCACTAGTCCTCCTTTGACGCCAGTATCAAGAAACAAATGAGGCGGAGCAAGGCTTGTTGTGCTGGAGGCGTGTCGTGAGGAAACGACAACGGCTCCAATTCCAGCTTGTTCGCAGGCTTTGAGAGTTGTTTGCATGCCCTTGTGGTCCAGGCTCGGCGCAAACAGGAGACACCGATCTTGTCCAGACAGATTGCCTTCTTTAGGAAAAGGGGCAGCCCCAGGCATTGTTTCATAGCCTGTAAAAGCAGCCGATTCGATCGCTTCCAATTCCGCGAACCCCTTTATATAAACGTTCCCTTGTGCGATAATGGCTTGTGCAAGCAGGCGCCCCGCATCTTCAAGGTGTTCCTCTTGCGTTTCATTGATTGATTTGATTAAGCCGAATAGCTGTGTGGAGAATATTTTCAGCATGAATGGCCTCCTTATTTTAGAGCATACATTTTTCGCGTTTTTGTTTTTCATTTTATTGACCGATTTCGCAGATTGCAAATAAATTAGAGGAAAAAGCGCGAAATAACGCGAATGAATAACGAAAAAGAAGAATCCTAAGAAACCAATGAAGGGGGCACAGTATGAGTCATAAAGTGCTTATAGTCGACGATCAATTCGGCATACGCGTGTTACTGACAGAAGTATTGCAAAAAGACGGATACGAAATGTTTCAAGCTGCGAGCGGGAAAGAAGCGTTGGCAATTCAGGAGGAAGAGGAAATCGACATTGTCTTGCTGGACATGAAAATTCCAGGAATGGATGGCATTGAAATTTTAAAGAAGCTAAAAGATAAGCAACCAGGAATTAAAGTCATTATGATGACAGCATATGGGGAACTAAATTTAGTAAACGAAGCGATGGATCATGGCGCGGTGAGCTACATGGCTAAACCATTTGACATTCAAGAAGTCCGGGCAACGATTCGGGACAATCTCCAATCCTAAGAACGTATATATTGGTATCGCTTACTTTTAAAAACCATTTCTTTCTTAAGTCAATTTTAAAGAACTTATGCTATAATGGAGGCGACCTAAGGATTGCGGCATAGGCGTGGGCTTGATTTTGGCCCGTTTTTATTGGCCGGAATACATAACTTCTTCCGGAAGAGGTTAGCTTAGAAAGAGATTGCTTTATATGACCTACCACCCCTATGCAGACGAAATTAAGGAGGACAACCATGCCTTTAGTATCTATGAAAGAAATGCTGAACAAAGCAAAAGCAGAAAAGTATGCGGTCGGGCAGTTTAATGTGAACAACCTAGAATTTACGCAAGCAATTTTGCAGGCGGCAGAAGAGGAAAAATCACCAGTCATTCTCGGTGTATCTGAAGGGGCCGCTCGTTACATGGGCGGTTTTAAAACCGTCGTTGGATTGGCGACGAATTTAATGGAAGAATACAATGTAACAGTGCCTGTCGCTATTCACCTTGACCACGGTTCAAGCTTTGAAAAATGCGTGGAAGCGATTCATGCTGGCTTTACATCTGTTATGATTGACGGTTCTCATTACCCATTGGAAGAAAATATCGCCCTTACGAAAAAAGTAGTTGACGTTGCCCACGCCCTTGGCGTATCTGTTGAAGCAGAACTTGGCCGGATTGGCGGCCAGGAAGACGATTTGGTTGTCGACGATGCAGAAGCTGCTTATGCAATCCCAGAAGAGTGTAAAGAGCTTGTTGAAGCAACGGGCGTAGATTGCTTCGCGCCTGCACTAGGCTCTGTCCACGGCCCTTACAAAGGCGAACCGAATCTTGGATTTGACCATATGAAGAAAATTGACAGCCTCGTTGGCATTCCTCTTGTCCTTCACGGTGGCACAGGCATTCCAACAAAAGACATCCAGAAAGCGATTGAGTTTGGCCACGCCAAAATCAACGTCAACACGGAAAACCAAATCGCTTCTGCCAAGGCAGTCCGGGAAACGCTTGACGCCAAACCGGAACTGTACGATCCGCGTAAATACCTTGGTCCAGCTAGGGACGCCATTAAAGCTACTGTCATTGGCAAGATGAGAGAATTTGGTTCTTCGAACAAAGCGTAACAATCCGAATAAAAGCAGTCGCAGGGACTGCTTTTATTCTCATTTTTGATTGTAACCGTTTTTTTTTATAATGACCTAGCCAAATCATCCACTACTTAGCACATAAAATGAGTATGATCGTTTTTTATAAGGAGGCTTTACCAAGATGAAATTCTTCGTAGATACAGCAAATATAAATGAAATTAAGGAAGCAAATGAACTTGGTATTTTAGATGGAGTAACGACAAACCCTTCGCTTGTCGCAAAGGAAGGCGTCGATTTCCATGAGCGCATTGCCGAAATTGCAAAGCTTGTACCAGGAAGCGTTAGCGCAGAAGTCATCTCCTTGGATGCGGAAGGCATGATTGAAGAAGGAAAAACGCTTGCGGCCATTTCTGAAAATATTACTGTTAAAGTGCCAATGACAGTGGACGGCTTGAAGGCGGTTAAAGCGTTCGCTGAACTGGGTATTAAAACGAATGTGACATTGATCTTTTCAGTGCCACAAGCTTTGCTTGCTGCCCGTGCTGGCGCTACATATGTTTCGCCATTTTTAGGGCGTTTAGACGACATCGGTCACGATGGGTTGCAGTTAATCTCTGATATTGCGGATATCTTTTCAATTCATGGGCTGCCAACACAAATTATTGCTGCATCTGTTCGCCACCCTGTCCATGTGAGCGAAGCAGCAAAACGTGGTGCTCATATTGCGACTATTCCGTTGAACGTCATTAAACAATTGACAGGGCATCCCCTTACAGACAAAGGAATTGAAAAGTTTCTTGCAGATTGGAACAAACAAAATGTCGAAAAATAAGGAAACTCGTACTTTTTTAGCGGACTCTGGCTATACTGGATAAAGAAAGATGTGTGCGTCTGATCCAGTAAAAAAGGAAGGGATTGCAATGCAAAAGCTTTTGATTGAAGGCGGCCATACATTAGAAGGCACGGTGTCGATCAGCGGCGCTAAAAACAGCGCTGTTGCCCTTATACCTGCGGCGATATTGGCAGACAGCGCTGTTGTCATTGATAACTTACCAGCCATTTCAGATGTGGATTTATTGGCAGAGCTTCTCGGCGAAATTGGCGGAGACGTTGATTTAGGCAATCAAACAATGACCATACATCCGGAAAAGATGGTAGCGATGCCGCTTCCTAATGGCAGAGTAAAAAAGCTGCGGGCTTCGTATTACTTAATGGGCGCCATGCTCGGCAAATTCAAAAAAGCAGTTATTGGCTTACCGGGCGGCTGCAATTTAGGCCCAAGGCCGATTGATCAGCATATTAAAGGATTTGAGGCGCTTGGCGCACAAGTGACGAATGAGCAAGGCGCGATCTATTTGCGTGCTGATGAGCTTCAAGGCGCAAAAATTTATTTGGACGTCGTCAGCGTGGGGGCGACAATTAACATTATGCTTGCTGCCGTTCGGGCGAAGGGCCGAACAATTATTGAAAACGCGGCAAAGGAACCAGAGATTATTGATGTGGCGACGCTGCTTACGAGTATGGGAGCGAAAATCAAAGGGGCAGGGACAAATGTGATTCGAATTGACGGTGTCGATCATTTGCAAGGATGCCGCCACTCCATTATCCCTGACCGGATTGAAGCAGGTACGTACATGATTATGGCCGCGGCTATGGGCCGGCGTGTCCACATTGACAATGTGATCCCGACACACCTTGAGTCGGTTACGGCCAAATTGCGGGAAATGGGGACGATTGTCGAAGAGTACGATGACCAGTTGATCATTAACGGCATGGACGCCAAAAAAGGTGTTGATATAAAAACACTTGTATATCCGGGTTTTCCGACTGATTTGCAGCAGCCGTTTACAAGCCTATTAACGAGCGCAGAAGGCACAAGCATTGTGACAGATACGATTTATGATGCCCGTTTTAAGCATGTCGATGAGCTAAGACGCATGGGGGCTAGCGTTAAAGTAGAAGGGCGTTCCTCGATCGTGAATGGAAAGTCGCCTTTACAAGGGGCGAAAGTCAAGGCAAGCGACTTGCGCGCCGGAGCTGCGTTAGTCATTGCCGGATTAATGGCTGAAGGCATCACCGAAGTATCGGGGCTTGAGCATATTGACCGAGGTTATGAACATCTTGAAACAAAGTTGACAAGTCTAGGTGCTAAAGTATGGCGGGAAGAGCTGACAGAGGAAGAGCTTGAGCAAGTGAAACAGTCTTAACGATTTTTTGCTCAAAACGTGGGGGGAGATAGAGTGGAACGTAGTTTATCAATGGAGCTTGTCCGAGTGACTGAAGCAGCAGCGTTAGCTTCTGGGCGTTGGATGGGCCTTGGCAATAAAGAAGAAGCTGACCGTGCGGCTACGGAAGCGATGCGCGATGTGTTTGACACAATCCCCATGAAAGGAACAGTCGTGATTGGGGAAGGGGAAATGGATGAGGCGCCGATGCTTTATATTGGCGAAAAGCTCGGCAATGGCTATGGTCCACGTGTGGACGTGGCCGTCGATCCTTTAGAAGGGACAAATATTGTCGCATACGGGCAATGGAACGCACTAGCCGTTCTTGCTGTCGCTGACCATGGACATTTGCTCCATGCGCCTGATATGTATATGGACAAGCTTGCAGTAGGGCCAGAGGCTGTTGGAAACGTCGATATTGATGCCCCGGTAATCGATAATTTAAAAGCGGTGGCCAAAGCTAAGAACAAAGACGTAGAAGACCTTGTCGTCGTCATTTTAAACCGTAAGCGCCATGAAAAGCTCATTCATGAAGTGCGTGAAGCAGGGGCCAGAATCAAATTGTTGCCTGATGGAGATGTGGCGGCTGCTGTTAATACCGGTTTTGACGACACAGGCGTCGATTTGCTAATGGGTTCTGGCGGCGCCCCTGAAGGTGTCCTTGCAGCAGCAGGGCTGAAATGCCTTGGCGGTGATTTTCAAGGAAGGCTCCTGCCCCAATCGGATGTAGAGCTTGAGCGTTGCAAACAAATGGGCATTGAGGATACAAGCAAGCTGTTCCGCATGGAAGACTTGGTGAGCGGCGATGATTGCATATTTGCGGCAACGGGTGTAACAGACGGTGAATTGTTGACAGGCGTACGCTACAAAGGGACAAAAGCGATTACACAATCGTTAGTCATGCGAGCAAAATCAGGAACCGTGCGCTTCGTTGACGGCACTCATAGCATGAAAAAGAAGCCGAAACTCGTCATTCGCTAACAATATAAAAGGGAAGGGCGCGATTCTTCCCTTTTTTGATTGATTATTTTCAGCAACTATGGTTAAAATAGGATTTAGCAAGTCTTTATCCCTTCTTGTTTAAGATGTACTCTCCATAGACCTTCCTTATGTTTATCCAATCGTAGTGGAATTCAAAAACAGCATGATAGGCGGGCGCTTTCTGCCTTATTTTATTTACAAAAAAGTGTGGTGGCCTTATATGAGCTTAAACATTGCTGATTTAGAGAGCATGACGTTGAAAGAATTATATGAACACGCAAAAGCGTTTAAAGTCTCTTATTACAGCAAACTAACAAAACGAGAATTAATTTTTGCTATTTTAAAAGGGCAAGCAGAACAAGATGGGCTTTTGTTTATGGAAGGGGTCCTTGAAATTATCCAAAGCGAAGGTTTTGGTTTCTTACGCCCAATCAATTATTTGCCGAGCACAGAAGACATTTATATTTCTGCTTCGCAAATCCGCCGGTTTGACTTGCGTAATGGCGACAAAGTTTCTGGCAAGGTCAGACCTCCTAAGGACAATGAGCGCTATCATGGTTTGCTCCATGTTGAGGCGGTCAATGGAGAAGCCCCAGAGACATCCCGTGAACGTCCCCACTTCCCTGCGCTCACACCTCTTTATCCTGAACAAAAAATTGACCTTGAGTCAAAGCCGGGACGAATTTCTTCACGCATTATTGATATGGTTTCGCCAGTCGGATTTGGCCAACGCGGCCTAATTGTCGCCCCGCCCAAAGCAGGCAAAACCTCTCTAATGAAAGAAGTCGCAAATAGCATTGCCGAAAAGCATCCCCATGTGGAATTAATCGTACTGCTAATTGATGAGCGCCCAGAAGAAGTAACCGATATGGAACGTTCCATTGATGGCGAGGTAGTAAGTTCTACGTTTGATGAAGTACCAGAAAACCATATTAAAGTAGCGGAGCTTGTCCTTGAACGGGCAATGCGCTTAGTCGAACATAAAAAAGATGTGGTCATTCTCATGGACTCGATTACTCGGTTGGCACGGGCGTATAACCTTGTCATTCCACCGAGCGGCCGCACGCTCTCAGGCGGCATAGACCCTGCCGCGTTTCACCGTCCGAAGCGTTTCTTTGGCGCAGCGCGCAATATTGAGGAAGGCGGCAGCCTGACGATATTAGCGACTGCCCTTGTTGAAACGGGTTCAAGGATGGACGATGTGATTTATGAAGAGTTTAAAGGGACAGGCAATATGGAACTTCACCTTGACCGCCGCCTAGCTGAACGCCGTATCTTCCCAGCGATTGACATCCGCCGTTCAGGAACGCGGAAAGAAGAGCTATTAATGCCGAAGTCGCAGTTGGACAAATTATGGACGATTCGCAAAACAATGAATGAGTCTGCTGATTTTACAGACCAGTTCATCCGCCGCGTCAAAGAAACAAAAACAAATATTGAATTCTTTGAGGCAATGGAATCGGAAATGGCAGGAAAAAAGCGGAATTGACTGGGACAAACTTTAGGTTGCAAACGGTCTGTTGACTTGATATAATTTCGATTATGTGAGAACTCTGTTTCGAAGAGATTCAGGGCAAAAGGAGATGAAATCATGAAACCAGAAATCCATCCAACTTACCAAAAAGTTGTATTTATGGATACAAGCACGGGCTTTAAATTTTTGACTGGTTCGACTCGCGGTTCTAGCGAAACGATCGAATGGGAAGACGGCAATACGTATCCATTGATTAAAGTCGAAATTTCTTCGGATTCGCACCCATTCTATACAGGCAAGCAAAAACTTGCCGACGCAGGTGGCCGTGTCGATCGCTTCAAAAAGAAATACAATCTTTAATAAGAAAAACGCGTTATCATCAGGCAAGAGTCTCTTGCCTGTTTTTTTATGGAGGGGCTTATGGCACAGCTTTTTTTTAAGTATGGTGCAATGAACAGCGGAAAGTCGATTGAGATTTTAAAAGTGGCCAACAATTACGAGGAACAAAAAAAGCCAGTTTTGATTTTTACATCAGGAATGGATACACGGGATGAAGTCGGCTATGTGTCTAGCCGTGTCGGCCTTCGCCGCCGAGCGGTGCCAGTTTTCGATGACACGAATATTTTTGACTATGTTGAAAGCTGCCCACAAAAGCCGTACTGTGTATTAATCGATGAAGTGCAGTTTCTAACAAAAGCGCATGTCCTCCAACTGGCCAATATTGTCGATACATTGGACATTCCGGTAATGGGTTTTGGCTTAAAAAATGATTTTCGCAACGAATTATTTGAAGGAAGCAAATACATGCTTCTGTATGCAGATAAAATTGAAGAAATGAAAACGATTTGCTGGTTTTGCCATAAAAAAGCAATCATGAATTTGCGTGTAGACGAGCAGGGCAAGCCAATTTATGACGGAGAACAAATTCAAATTGGTGGCAACGAAACGTATTATCCAGTTTGTCGCAAATGCCACCAACACCCGCCTTTAAATGTATAATCATGCCCTAGCAGAGCAAGATGAAAATCGGCCTAAAAAATGAATGTCTTTTTGTGGGCGTGGGACCCTAGTGATGCACGCTTCTTTTTAGAAGCTGCACAAAGGGGGAGACGGATGAAGTCGGCAACGGCAGGGATCGCAATGGCTCTTCTGCTCGCTGGATGTTCAAACGCCAATTTCAGCTCACAGCACATCCAGCATGACAAACATTACGGACAAGGCGCCTTTGGTCCAGGACCGCTTAATTTTGAGCATATGAAACACGAAACGTATGATCCGCGCTTAACGAATATTGGCACAAGCTATCGAGACGCAAGTGTGCCTCACCGTACGCTTGCCGACGATGCCGCGCAAGTGGAAGGCATTGTTGAGAGCCAAGGATTCCGTTCTGGCGCCGCGATTGTCAACGGCGGGGATGTTTATGTAAAAGCGTACCCGCCACCATCCTGGAGCAAAGAACAGACGAGCAAGAGGATGGAGAAACTCAAACGTGCATTTGAGGCAGAAATCCCTCGCTATCAAGTCCATGTCCGTTAAAAGGAGCGCAAAGCCATTGGCTTTGCGCTTCAGACTGTAGACAAACGCTCGCATACTTCGTCGTTTGCCTCACTCATATGCTCATGAACCCCCGTTCTATTCGCATCTTCCCTCGGCCGCACTCCTCGTCTGACAAGCGTTTTCTATCAGCCTGGTTTTTTATGGCCGGCGCCGAGCTGTTTGTTGCAACGGGTCCCATACACTGTTAAAAGGAGGGGAATAGCCTAAATCAAGTTCTTCAAGATCTTGCATCGTCATGCCATGATACAATGCGGTCGCAAGGACATCACAGCGTTTGTCGACGCCTTTTGTCCCGATGAACTGGCCGCCGAGGACGATGCCTGTTTCTGCATGGAACTGAAGGCGTATATGGAGCGTTTCATTTGTTGGGTAATAGCCAGCAACATGGGGAAGCTTGGCTTGCACACACTTGTAAGGATAGCCGATTTCCTCGATTTCACGGGAAGACAAACCAGTACGTGCGAGCGCTAAGTCAAAAAACTGGTAAATTTGCGTGCCGACAATACCCATGAAGACGCGGGGGTGCCCGCACATGTTCAGGCCGGCGATCCGCCCTTGCTTATTGGCATGCGTGCCAAGGGGGTAATACATATCTTTGTTGATCAGACGGTGGTACTGCGTTGCACAATCGCCTGCTGCATAAACGTCAGGCACGTTTGTTTCCATATAGCGGTTTACACGAATGGCGCCGTTGTTGTTGAGGTGAACATCGGTATCTCGCAAAAAGTCGGTATTTGGGCGAACGCCGACAGCGACAATGACGATGTCAGTGGGACATTCAGTCAAGTTGGTACGGATGCCAGTGACGTGGCCGTCTTTGTTGCCGCTAAAGCCAATGATTTCGTGGTTTAACTCAAGCTCAATCCCTTCATCAATCGCTTTTTCATGAATATAATCAGCCATTTCCTTGTCAAAATTCATCGCCAGCCGCTTGGCCCGTTCCAAAATCCTCACATGGTGGCTCGCTTTGGCGAGATTTTCAGCCACTTCCAGCCCAATTGAACCGCCGCCGATTACGGTTACGGTTTTCTTTTCCGTACCAAGGGCAGCAACGATTTTTTTAGCATCTGGAATCGTTTTTAACGTATAAATCCCTTTTAAATCGCGGTTTTCCCAGTCTGGAATGACAGGACTCGCTCCCGAGGCGATTAACAGCTTGTCGTAAGGAAGGCAAAAACCATCCCCAGATACGGTTTTTTGGTCCGTATCAACCGCTTTTACCTCATGGTTAATACGGGCGTCGATGCCGTGCTTAAGGCGATACGTGTCAGCATCCCGTGCGATAAGTTTGCGATCCGATTCAATTTCCCCACCGATCCAGTAGGGCAAGCCACACTGGGCGTACGAATAATGTTCGCCTTTTTCCAATACAGTAATATCGGCTTGTGCATCTTTACGAACGAGCTGCATGGCTGCGCTCATTCCGGCTGCATCACCGCCGATGATGATATATTTCACATGAATCCCGCCTTTTCTGTGCATAGGTTTAATAAAAACGGCCTTTTGAACAAAGTACAAATAGTATTCCCGCAAACATAATGAACAAACCGCGTTGTCCTTAGCTAGATTGACCGTTAATGAAGGCGTATACTATAATGGGGAAGGAGTGCCGCAATGAAGAATGAGGTGACGTCGTGTTAGAACGATTGCAAGCAGTAGAAGATCGTTATGAGTACTTAAACGAGCAATTAAGCGATCCAAATGTGATTAGTAATGCAACAAAATTAAGAGAATACTCAAAAGAACAAGCACAAATAGAAGAAACTGTACAAACGTACCGAGAATATAAACAAGTAACAGAACAATTGGCAGATGCGAAAGCTATGCTCGAAGAAAAGCTCGATGACGACATGTACCAAATGGTAAAAGAAGAGCTAGATGAGCTGAGCGAGCGAAAGGCCGAATTGGAAGAACGCCTGAAGATTTTATTGTTGCCAAAAGACCCGAATGATGACAAAAACGTAATCGTCGAAATTCGCGGGGCTGCTGGCGGCGATGAGGCACAGCTTTTTGCGGCTGACCTTTACAAAATGTACCACCGCTATGCAGAAATGCAAGGCTGGAAAACGGAAGTCATTGAAGCCCACGCGACTGAGCTAGGCGGCTACAAAGAAATTATCTTTATGGTCAATGGCAGCGGCGCTTATTCAAAGCTTAAATACGAAAATGGCGCCCATCGCGTACAACGGGTGCCGCAAACGGAATCAGGCGGCCGCATCCATACATCGACGGCAACAGTGGCCGTGCTGCCAGAGGCAGAAGAAGTGGAAATTGACATTCACGAAAAAGATATTCGCGTTGATACATTTGCATCGAGCGGTCCAGGAGGGCAAAGTGTCAACACGACAATGTCTGCCGTTCGGTTAACCCATTTGCCGACAAATACAGTTGTTTCATGCCAAGATGAAAAATCGCAAATTAAAAACAAAGAAAAAGCGATGAAAGTCCTCCGCGCCCGTATTTTTGACAAAGTTCAGCAAGAAGCACAAGCAGAATACGCTGAGTCCCGCAAACTTGCCGTCGGTACAGGCGACCGCTCAGAGCGGATCCGTACGTATAATTTTCCTCAAAGCCGCGTAACGGACCACCGCATCGGTTTAACGCTGCAGAAACTTGAGCAAGTTTTGCAAGGCAAGCTTGATGAAATCATAGATGCTCTTGTAGTTGCCGAGCAATCAGAAGCAATGAAAAAGGCAGAGGAATAATGGCGATTACGATTCACGAAGCTCTTCGCTGGGCTTCGTCTTTTTTGCAGGAAAACGGAGTTGAACCTACAGCAGGGGAATGGCTGTTGCGGCACCATGGGAAAATGGAACGGGCCAAACTATTGGCAAGTTTAAGAGACCCCCTTCCAGAACCAGTTTGGCAAGCATTTAAACAAGATGTGGCCGTCATTGCTTCAGGGGTTCCTGTCCAACACGTAATCGGCTACGAACAATTTTATGGGCGGACGTTTCTCGTGAATGGCGACGTCCTTATTCCCCGTCCAGAAACAGAAGAGCTTGTCGCGCTCGTGCTTAATAAATTAAAGCCTGGTCCCAAAGCCATCCTTGATGTCGGCACGGGCAGTGGGGCGATTGCGCTTACGTTGAAGCTAGAGCGACCCGATTGCCATGTAACCGCGACTGATATTTCCGAGAAAGCGTTAGATGTTGCCCGGGAAAATGCCCAGCGATTCGGTGCCGAGATAACGTTTGCCAAAGGCGATTTACTAGCGCCAGTAGCAGGAGCGGTGTTTGATGTCATTGTGTCCAATCCGCCCTACATTCCTTATCGTGATCGGGACAGCCTTGCGGTCCATGTGCGTGAGTTCGAACCGGAAATGGCACTGTTTGCTGAAGAAGATGGGCTAATGTTTTATCGGCGGCTGGCGGAAGAAGTGCCCGCTTGCATCCATCCGCGCTCATTGGTCGCAGTCGAAATTGGCGCTGGCCAAGGCGAAGCAGTTCAAGCGTTGTTTGCTGCCGCGTTTCCCTTTGCTGACATAAACATTGTCTATGACATAAACGGGAAAGACCGGATTGTGTTTGTTTCTGGCAATCTGGGACGGCAAGGCCACAATGTCGATTAGCGATCTTCTGTTTTTGTCGAATGATTTTTTGTTTAAAACGGCCTTTTCCTGACCAACATTGGTAAGGAAAGGGCGGTGCAATCAATGAAACCAAGAGCTATTATGTATCTATTAATCTCTTTATTTGTAGGTTTAATGAGTTGGGAAGCACAGAATGCACAGGCGGAAGGCGCCTACCATGGACAAGTTTCAGCGGATGATGCTATCCGCTTACGGATATTAGCCAATAGCGACTCGATTGCCGATCAAGCACTAAAACGGGAAATTCGTGACGAAGTAAATGCCGCTATTGGGGAATGGATCGGGGAAATGGCAACGATGGAGGAAGCTGCTGCTGAAATTGCTTTACGTGTTCCTGAGCTTGAAGCGATCGTAGCAGATCAGCTAGCAGCAAAAGGCGTCGACCAAGACTATTCCGTTGCGTTTGATAAAGAGGTTGCCTTTCCAACGAAGTTGTACGGAAACATGGTATACCCTGCCGGATTGTACCACGCTGTCCTTATTACGTTAGGGGAAGGCCAAGGTGAAAATTGGTGGTGTGTGCTGTTTCCGCCATTATGCTTTTTAGACATGGACAACGGCGAAGCGACCAATACAGCGGCAGAAGATAACAATAGCGACCAAGACAACGGCACCGAGGAAGCTGACGAAGTGGAAACATCGTTTTTCTTTGTAGAATGGTTTGAATCGATCTGGGATCGGTTATTTGCCTAATAGGCATATTTGTACAAGCCCTCTCATAGGATGAAGTAAAAGGAGGGGGCGGAGATGGCTTTTACCGTTCGAAAAATGGAAGAAACAGACCTGCTAGCTGTTCAGGCATTATTTGCCCGGATGCAAACAAAACAACCAGTCACGTTAGAAGACCCATTAATTGTCGTAGAAAATGACGCAGGCGAATTGATTGCAACAGTGGGCCTGGAAAAAGCCAACATCTACGGTTTGCTCCGGACAATGGTCATGGACAGCGCAAAAATGAGTTCAAGTGCGTTGGTTGAATTTATCCAAATGGCGCTAGCCTATGCGCAAACAGAAGGAGTAGAAACCGTGTTTGCTGCCAGTCAAGGCAACGCCACATTATTTGAACTGCTCGGCTTTAAGCGTCAAGAAACCGATGCCATCCCAAATGAAATAAAGGAAATTGAGCACTATCAAACGGTAGTGGAACAGGATGGCGTTTCCATTTGGGCTTATTTTTGTTCGCCTTTTTCTTCCTAACTGTGGATTTGTGGATAATGATTGTGAATAGTTGAGTCAAAGAAAACAAAAATAGCGATCTATTAACTTATGAACAGGTTATCCACAGGTGTGGGTAACCTGTTTTCAACGGCTGGCATTCTGTTTTGATAAATGAGACTTTAAGTGATAACCATTGACATAAAAGGATTTTTTCGATTTGATTAATGTGGATGGAAAAGCGAGAGGAAGGCGAACACGAGTGAATTATAAACAGACGAAACAATGGATTGTGGATAAGGAATATGACTCTGCCGAACAAACCGAGATGATTCAAGAAGCAGCTCTGTGGATAAAACAAAATAAGCTGATTGCTTTCCCAACTGAAACGGTCTATGGGCTTGGCGCCAATGCCCTCTCATACGAGGCGGTCGCACAAATATTCGCAGCAAAAGGGCGCCCTAGCGATAATCCACTGATTGTCCATATTGGCGACAACAGCCAGTTGGACAAGCTGGTAAAATCGATTCCAGCAAACGCCAGCAAACTCATGGCAGCTTTTTGGCCAGGAGCGTTAACATTGATTTTAGAGGCCAAAGAAGCCATTGCTGAAAATGTAACAGCCGGACTATCAACTGTCGGTGTTCGCATGCCTTCCCATCCCGTAGCTTTAAAGTTGTTACAGGAATGTGGGCTGCCCGTTGCAGCTCCGAGCGCAAATGTGTCTGGGCGTCCTTCACCGACAACGGCGGCCCATGTGATCGCCGATTTAGACGGCAAAATCGACGGAATCGTCGATGGTGGAGCAACGGGCATTGGCCTTGAGTCAACTGTGCTGGATGTATCGAAACCGACACCCATGCTTTACCGACCAGGCGGGGTTTCTGTTGAAGAAATTGAAGCGGTTATTGGTAAGATCGACATTGATCCGGCCTTGGGGACGACGCACAGTGCTCCAAAATCGCCGGGGATGAAATATACCCATTATGCACCAAATGCAGAAGTAACACTTGTTGACAGTGATGACACACTCCATCATTTAGTGGCAGAAGCAAGAAAAGAAGGGCGAAAAGTCGCTGTGTTCGCAACGACAGGAACGACCGATTATAAAGCGGATATTGTTCGCCGAGGTGAGTCGCTTGAGCATGTCGCCCATATTTTGTATGGCGTTCTTCGCGACTTTGACCAGCAAGGAGCAGAAGTCATTTATGTGAAAACTGTTCCTACTGAGGGAGTCGGCCGTGCCATTATGAACAGGCTCGAAAAAGCAGCAGGCGGCAAAAGGGTGTAGCGTTTATGTGTTGAAATGCCTTTGTCGGCGAAATAGACTGTTGGCTGACCACCGCTTATGGTATGATCAGGAAAAGCGTGAGTACGGAGGGGAAAGATGGCAAGGTTTGAGGCAAAGATGAACTACTCTACGTTTGTAGAGAAAGAAACAGACGTAATATACGGGACGATACAAGTAAAGCTTGCCCGTGAGGAATGGGACGTTCCTTATTATATTGTATCGGATGACGTATTTGCCCATGAACGAAGAGAGTTTGACGGGCGAGGCGAATTACAAGAGATTCTAGATATGATTTCGTTTTTTTATAACGAGACAGATGCAGAGCTCGAGAGCGTCGTGATTTTGAAGCCGTTTCCTGAAGCGGTTGCATCCATGGAGGCATTTTCAGATTGGCTTGAAGAGTGGCAGCGCTATTTCCACTTAAGCGGCTTGAAAGATGTAGGCTATATTCATGATGTGGCTCGTCCCGATGCTGACGTGATCGCTCAGATCTTGGAAGACCATGGCTTTGAAAAAGAACTTCTGTCTGATGACGAAAGCAGAGCCTTTTATTTTTACTCGACAGCATTGCCTGTCCCTGTTGACTTCCCTAATGACGAGGAAGGCATCGTTTTACAACAGTTAAAAAATGCTGGCTGCGATTTGGAGAAGCCACGGGAAGTGGAATTCATGCTTTTAATTGAAAACAAACGAATGGCGAAGAAAGCAGCGAGGCTAGTGAGCCAACACGGATTTGAAATAAGCCTCCATGAAGAAGAACAAGGCTACGCCCTTTCCTGCACATTAGAAATGGTGCTTACATACAAAGCCGTTAAAGCGAAATTAAAGGAACTCGAAGACTTGACAACGGAGTTCGGCGCTATTTTGGATGGCTGGAGCGCCATGACCGATGAAACAGAAGAATAGATGAAAGCCTGTCGCTTATGGCGGCAGGCTTTTTTCCTGCTCCTTTTTGGACAACCGCTTTCGGCTTGTCTAAATTTTCGCGGACGTGCATATGTTCAAATAGCATGTTTTTTGCGAAAGAGGGGATAAACAATGCACGAGTTTGTGACGATATGTATAATGGCGGCAGCTTTAGGGATGGATGCCTTTTCAGTGGCGCTCGGAATGGGCATGTTGAAGTTGTCAGGTAAGCAAATTTTTCGAATCGGCCTGACAATAGGTTTATTTCATGTGGCCATGCCCCTTGCTGGAATGACTGTCGGACAATGGCTTTCAGGCCACTTTGATGTCATTGCGACTTATATTGGTGGAGGCTTGCTATTGGTGATTGGCGTACAAATGGCGCTAAACGCCTTTTCTGATCATGAAGCTGACGGAATGAAGCCCACTGGTTGGGGGTTGCTCCTATTTGCTGTCGGCGTCAGCCTTGACAGCTTTTCAGCCGGACTGTCATTCGGCATTCTTGGCACAGAAATGTATTTGACAGTCGGAATGATCGGGGCGATGAGCATGGTGATGTCATGGATTGGCTTGATCATTGGCTCTCATTTTCAAAAGTTTTTAGGTGTATATGGCGAGCTGCTAGGCGGCCTTGTGTTGATTGGCTTTGGCTTAAAGATTATGCTTCCCCTCTGATGCCAAGCGAACGGGCCATCTCGATGTTTCCATAGCATAATGGTTGGGCTCGTTTAACCCTCCAAAGCAGATATGGTAGACTAAAACAAACGACTTTGGGAGGAAAAACGACGAATGAAAAAACGTGTATTGTTTGTATGCACTGGGAATACATGCCGCTCGCCGCTTGCGGAAGCGTTTTTAAGAAAAGAAGGGAATGGCGCCTACGAAGTACGCTCTGCTGGCCTTTTTGCTCATGCAGGAAGCGGGCTTTCGAGCGGCTCTCAATATGTGCTTGAAAAAGAAGGCTTGTTGTACAAGCATGAAGCCAAGCAAGTGACAGCAGAATTGATTGATTGGGCGGATATCGTGTTGGTGATGTCACAAAGCCATAAAGCGCAGATCGAAAGCATGTACGAACAGGTAGAGGTTCAGACGCTGAAAGAGGCTGCTGGCGAAACAGGCGACATTTCCGATCCATTTGGTGGCTCTACGGAAACGTATGACATAACTGCCGCAGAAATTAAAGCGGCCGTATTAAAATTTATTGAAAAAAACGAAGCATAGAGGGTGACGATGTGGAAGGGAACGGTGTCGGCAGAACATATAAATTCAGCATTCGCAAAAAGTTAGTAGTAGGGGTCAGCGCAGTAGCCGTTGTGACATTTGCCTGCAGCGCGTTTATTTTATATTTCCTTGCTGATTATCTCGCCCAGGCGATGTCCATTGACCCCCGGTTGGTGATACCGTTAACTTTATTTGTCGGTGTCATTTGGAGCGCGATTTTTGGCTATTTGCTTGCCCCCTTGATTACAAAACCTTTAAGCGAATTGGAACGAGCTGTCACACAAGCAGCTGCTGGTTCTGTCAATACATCAGTAAAACTTTCCAGATCAGATGACGAACTACGGGCTTTAGGGATTGCCTGCAATGATATGCTTGCCAGCTTAAAGCAAATGACTTCGGACATTGAGACGAACTTTGTCGAAACCGATAAGCGTGTCAAACAACTTGCTGATGCTACTGAACGATCTTCGAGCCAAGGTGAACAAATTGGTTTGACAATGGCAGAGATCGCTAGTGGCGCTGAAGCCTCTGCAAAGGCGATTCAGGAAACAGCAGCCTCCTTGGAAGATACGACGCGTATGGCGACGGAAATGAAAGCAAAAGCAGACTCCTCTAAAGGTCAGGCAGAAGATATGGTCGCGACTCTCGAAGAAAGCCGTCAACGGACAAATGCGCTCGTGAACGGAGTGGGCGAGCTATCAAAAAAGCAAGAGGCGTCTTTGCAGTCTGTTCGCCGTTTGGAACAGCAAGCGGCAGAAGTGGAAACAATCGCTAGTTTCGTTGGCTCGATCGCGAAACAAACGAATTTGCTTGCTTTAAATGCGTCGATAGAGGCATCAAGAGCGGGCGAACATGGCAAAGGCTTTGCCGTAGTGGCTAACGAAGTGCGAAACCTGGCAGATGAGTGCGCCCGTGCTGTCGCTTCTATAGGGGAATTAATTGCTGCCATCCAAGAAGAAATGCAGCAGACTGTGGCCGATATTGAAGCGCAAGCAGCGGTTGCCCAGAAGCAGAGGGAGGAAAGCGAGCAGACCACTACAGCAATTGCCAAAATGGAAGCGTCTGTGAAACGTGTGGCGGCATTGGTTGGCGAAGTGTCGGCATTGTCAGACAAGCAGCAACAATCGATTAAGGAAAGCTCATTAAAAACACAGGAAGTGGCAGCAATTGCAGAAGAAACATCTGCCGGAGCAGAGGAAGTCGCTGCGATGACAGAGGAACAAAGCCAAGCTTTAGAGGATGCGGCAAGGCTATCCTTTGACTTAGCGAATCAAGCCAAGCAATTGAAGACAACGATTGAAAAGTTTACAATAGAATCAACCTAGTAAAAGCGTCGATAGGGGACGCTTTTTTTTAAACGAAAAGGAGTGTCCAATAATGAAGATTGCGATTGCTTCAGACCACGGCGGAACCAGGCTCCGCGCAGAAATTACAGCGATGTTAGAGGAAATGGGGCTTTCCTATAAAGACTTTGGCTGCAATTGTGAAGGCTCTGTCGACTACCCTGATTATGCCCTTCCTGTCGCAGAAAAAGTGGCGCAAGGAGAGTTTGACCGGGGCATTTTAATTTGCGGGACAGGCATCGGCATGTCGATTGCTGCCAATAAAGTAAAAGGGATCCGCTGTGCCCTTGTTCATGACACGTTTAGCGCCAAAGCGACAAGGCAGCATAACGATACAAATATGATTGCATTAGGAGAGCGAGTTATAGGCCCCGGACTTGCCGTCGAAATTGTGCGAACATGGCTGGGGGAAGCGTTTGAAGGCGGACGCCACCAGACGAGAATTGGCAAAATTGCTGCTTATGAAGAGAAGGCAGGCTTATGACGGCACTAAAAACGCGCTTGATCGACTTGCTTAGCGAATTTATGAATGAAGCGCCTAATTTGGCGGGGAAACTTTTTGTGGTTGGCGCATCGACAAGTGAAGTGGGAGGCGGACGGATCGGAAAACAAGGTTCAGAAGAGATTGCCGCCGAACTATATGACGCTTTCGTTCACTTTAGCAAGGAAACAGAGGCCCATCTGCTTTTTCAATGCTGTGAACATTTAAACCGTGCTTTAGTGGTAGAGCGTGCCATTGCTGATGCCTTTCGGTTCACAGAAGTAGCGGCTGTACCTGTACCTCGGGCTGGCGGTGCTATGGCTGCGTACGCCTATAAGCATATGCAAAACCCTGTTCTAGTTGAACAAGCTGACTGCGACGCTGGGATTGACATTGGCGATACGTTTATCGGCATGCATTTAAAGCCGGTCGCTGTACCTGTGCGCGTTTCAGCAAATTCATTAGGCAGCGCCCACGTGACGTTTGCCTATTCTAGGCCGAAATTGATTGGCGGGGAACGGGCGCGCTATTCCCTTAATGATTAGCGCTATCACGGTTGCGGCGATCCACTATAATGGAGCGTTGCTGCCAGTGTAAACAATGGAACGTAGATGGCAACGTCCTTTTAAATGAAAATGGATAACGGTTGAAACTGAATAAAAGAAAAAAATCGGTTATTATCTTACGGAAAAACCTATTCTTTTAGTGATATATACGATAAAATGAAAAGCAATTAGACCAAAAAACGAATGTTGTTGAGAGGGGCAGGGTATGATGGAACATTTAAAAACGCAAGATCCAGCCGTATTTGAAGCGATTCGCCAAGAACTTGGCCGGCAACGAGACAAAATTGAATTGATTGCTTCAGAGAACTTTGTCAGCGAAGCGGTTATGGAAGCACAAGGGTCGGTCTTGACGAATAAATATGCAGAAGGCTATCCTGGTCGCCGTTATTATGGTGGCTGCGAGTATGTCGATATTGCTGAAGACGTCGCGCGCGACAGAGCGAAAAAACTTTTTGGCGCCGCATATGTTAATGTTCAGCCGCATTCTGGCGCACAAGCAAACATGGGCGTTTATTTTACTATTCTTGAACATGGAGACACGGTGCTTGGCATGAACTTGTCCCATGGCGGCCATTTAACGCACGGCAGCCCAGTCAATTTTAGTGGCATCCAATACCGTTTTGTGGAATACGGCGTCCGTGAAGATGACCAGCGCATCGATTATGAAGCTGTTAGAGAAGCAGCCAAGACGCATCAGCCTAAATTAATTGTAGCCGGAGCGAGTGCTTACCCCCGTGAAATCGATTTTAAAAAATTCCGGGAAATTGCTGATGAAGTTGGCGCTTATCTTATGGTAGACATGGCCCATATTGCCGGTCTTGTAGCTGCAGGCTTGCATCAAAACCCTGTGCCACATGCCCATTTTGTCACAACAACGACTCATAAAACGTTGCGTGGCCCACGGGGCGGCATGATTTTGTGCAATGAGGAAACGGCGGAGGAATTTGGGAAAAAGCTCGATAAATCGATCTTTCCAGGCATTCAAGGCGGCCCGCTTATGCACGTGATCGCTGCAAAAGCGGTTGCCTTCGGAGAAGCATTGACAGATGAATTTAAAACGTATGCTAAGCACATCATTGCCAATGCAAAGCGCCTTGGCGAAAAGTTACAAGCCGAAGGCGTGGACATCGTTTCCGGTGGTACGGATAACCATTTGCTGTTGCTTGATTTGCGTTCCTTGCAATTGACTGGCAAAGTCGCTGAAAAAGCGTTGGACGCTGTTGGCATTACAACCAATAAAAATGCGATTCCATTTGATCCTGAAAAGCCATTTGTAACGAGTGGCATTCGAATTGGCACTGCAGCCGTTACATCTCGTGGCTTAGGGGAAAACGAAATGGATGAAATTGGCGAACTCATTGCGATGACGCTCAAAAACATCGATAATGAAGAAGCGCTAAACAGCGTCCGTTCACGTGTTGCCGCATTGACAAAAACATTCCCGATGTACCCAAATTTGTAAATTGAAGCAGCCTTCTTGTACAAGAAGGCTGCAGACCGTAGACAAACGCGCGCATACGTCGTCGTTTGTCTCGGTCATATCCTCATGAACCCCCGTTCTATTCGCATCTTCCCTCGCCTGCACTCCTAGTCTGTCAAACGTTTTCTATCAGTCTGTTGATTTTGTTGGCAAATCGTGTGTTTTTGAAGTTTCACTTGAAGGAGAAAGGGGTCTTCATGTAAAATCAATCAGAGTGTGTCGAAAAATGGCGATATAGGAAAAGGAGTGTAAGAGATGGGAAAAGTGCATGTTTTGGATCACCCGCTGATTCAGCATAAGCTATCTTATATTCGTGATAAGCATACAGGTACAAAAGAATTCCGCGAGCTCGTTGATGAAGTTGCGGCCTTAATGGCGTTTGAAGTGACTCGTGATCTGCCTTTGGAGGCTGCAGAAATCGAAACACCTGTCGGTCCAGCTAAAGTACAAAAGCTGGCAGGGAAAAAATTAGGTTTGGTTCCGATTTTGCGCGCAGGTATTGGCATGTCAGAAGGGATTTTGCGTATGATTCCTGCTGCTCGTGTTGGCCATGTCGGCTTGTATCGTGATCCTGAAACGCTAAAGCCCCATGAGTACTACGTGAAGCTACCGAATGATGTTGAAGAGCGGGAATTGCTTGTCATCGATCCAATGTTGGCAACAGGTGGCTCTGTCGTCGAAGCAATCAATAGTTTGAAAAAGCGCGGTGCAAAAAGCATGCGTCTCATTTGCCTTGTAGCTGCTCCTGAAGGTGTCGCTTACGTACAAAAGGAACATCCTGATGTCGACATTTACTTAGCTGCCCTTGATGAAAAACTAAATGAAAAAGGCTACATTGTGCCAGGACTTGGCGATGCTGGCGATCGGTTGTTTGGAACAAAATAACGAACGAGTAGTCGCTCACATTCATGCATGGCGGGAATGTGGGCGCTCCTTTGTAGAAAAGTCGATTTCATAGCAAGGAAAGCCTTGTCCCTCTTGGTGGACAGGTTGATAGCCGAGCCTTTCATAAAAGGCGGACGCGCTGAAAGAAGCATGCCATTGCAGCCAAGTAGCATGGCGTATGTGCGACCATCGAAGAACGCCTTTAAATAGTTGCCGTCCTGCGCCTTTTGACCTGTGTTCAGGAAGGACGTACAATTCATGAAGGCGGCATAGCTTCGTACCGGTACGTAAATGCACGCCAAAATCTTGTGCCCACACGTAGCCGATTAACTCGTCTTTTTCTTCGGCGACGGCAATATAATGGTGTGAATCGTTGGAGTATCGCTTAAACCGGTGCTCTAAATTATGTTTGTCGTCAGGGCTTCCTTGTTCCATCATTAGTTTGCATAAGGATGGTCCATCGTGTTGGACCGATTCGCGAATGAGCATGTTCATTTGCGCTCCCTCCAAATTCAATTATCCACATAACCCTCAGAATTACCCACAGCAATCATTAGTTATCAACAGAAAAACATGATTTTATCCACAGTTATAAACATTCTATGCACAAAAATCGCTTTCCTGCATAGTGCGCCGTTTCTGTACACATACTACACGTTACGACACGCAGTAGGGGAGATCATAATGAAACGAGTGCAAGCTTGCATACTGCTGGTTTTATTAGGTTGTTCAGGACTTATTCCGCACATGGCGGCTGCCGAAACTTATCCTGTTACGCCAAGGGCGACGGAAACAGTGTCCGACGAGCAGCAAAGCGGCAGGCGAGTCGTCATTGTATCGGCGAAAGGGAATGTTGACAACGCAGTAGAACAAGTAAAGGATGCGGTTCCTTCAGCCAAAATTAGGCATGTCTTTAAAATTGTTTACGGAGGATTTTCGCTAGATTTATTAGAAGAAGACATCAATGTTTTAAAAAAATTAGACGGTATTGCCCGTGTTGATGATATTGCTATTTACCAGCCAAGCCTTGAAGGCAGTATTCCATTTGTAGGCGCAGGGAAAAGCGAAAAGCGCCACGTGGGGCCAGGAGGGGAAGCATTGACTGGCAAAGGCGTCAAAGTCGGCGTTATTGATACAGGAGTGGATTATGAACATCCTGATTTGCGCGCCAATGTGAAAGGTGGTTACGATGTTATCGATGAGGATGAAGACCCAATGGAAACAAAAGCGGACCAAGGAGAGCCGACTTTCCATGGAACGCACGTTGCTGGCGTCATTGCTGCCAATGGCCGCATAAAAGGAGTTGCCCCTGAAGCAGAAATTTATGCTTACCGCGCTCTTGGACCAGGCGGGCAAGGGACGACTGAGCAAGTTTTGGAAGCGATTGAAAAAGCGGTTGCCGATGGGGTGGATGTTTTAAATTTATCACTTGGAAATACGGTGAATGGACCTGATTGGCCAACTAGCCTTGCTTTGGATCGTGCAGTTGACAAAGGCGTAGTCGCTGTGACTTCAAGTGGCAACAGCGGACCGAATATGTGGACTGTCGGTTCACCTGGGACTTCGGCGAAAGCGATCTCTGTTGGCGCATCTCTTCCGCCAGTGGAAATTCCTTATATGACATTGACAAATGAAAAGGAGCACCGGCTTGAATTGACGCCACTCGTTGGCGCAAGACCGTGGAAGCTTAAGCGCGACATTCCTATTGTCGAAGCGGGACACGGGCTAGTATCTGATTATAAGGGCGTTGATGCAAAAGGAAAGCTCGTCTTAGTGAAAAGGGGTCGCTCTACTTTTGCTGAAAAAATGGAGACTGCACGAAAGGCGGGCGCAACTGGGATTTTAATTTACAATAATTTAAAAGGAAGTTTTGCAGGGGGCGTTATACAGCCAGTTGATTTAATCGGGGCAAGCCTAAGCAAAGAAGACGGCGAATGGCTGCTTGAACAACTTGCCCATTCAAAAAAAGAATTGTCCGTGCGTACTGGCTATGAACAAAAGCAAGACTTGCTGGCGTCGTTTAGTTCGAGAGGGCCAGTTACTGAAACATGGGAAGTGAAACCAGATCTAGTTGCTCCAGGAGTGGCAATCCAGAGTACCGTGCCAAAAGGTTATTTAGGTTTAAACGGAACGAGCATGGCAAGTCCCCATGTGGCAGGCGCGGCGGCCCTTTTGATCCAACAACATCCAGACTGGAACCCTGAACAAGTAAAAGCGGCTTTAATGAACACAACGAAGCGCTTAGTCGATGAGCAGGGAAGGGAGTACATGCCCCACGAACAAGGTGCAGGAAGGCTTCAAGTAGACAAGGCGCTTGAAACGAAAACGCTTGTATACCCAAGTTCGCTTACATTCGGCACTTGGGAAAAAAAAGCCCCACGCACAAAAAGAGAGCTGACGATCACGATTGAAAACATGGAAAGCAAAGCGAGAGTGTACCATATTGCTCCGCCACTAGGAGAGTTGGATGGAATTGAATGGGAAACCCCTTTTTCGGTAACCGTTGGGCCCACTGAAAAGAAGCAAGTGACTCTTGCTGCTGACATTGATCCGGCGCTTTTGCAAGAAGGGCTCCATGCCGGCACGGTCGAAATTACAGGCGGGAGCGACACGATCAGCCTCCCATATGTGTTGTTTATGGAAGAACCGAATTACCCACGGGTGATGGCATTTCAATTTGCCCATGGCGATGCTAAAAACAGTTATTACTACGAGTACTATTTGCCAGGAGGGGCAGAGGAATCAGGGATCGCCTTGTTTGATCCTGACACGTTTGAATTTGTAGATATCCTTGTCTCCCATGAAAATTCTGAGCGTGGAATGGTGAGTGGCGAACTATCTGATTTGGATGTAGCTCCAGGCCGATACAGAGCGTTAGTGTTTGCGAAAAGTGAAGGTGTAAAAGATACAATCGAGGCTTTCATTGACGTCGGGGAGCCGCCCCTTTTCCCGATAGAAGGCTAATACACGAAAAAACCGCGATTACTGGCGGTTTTTTCGTGTATTTGGACATATGTAGAGCGTTTTGTCAATTGGTCATCGCCCTTCCTGCAGACGAATTCTAGGGGGATCGGATTTTTTATATGTCGGCTAGGGCAAAAAAATGCCTCTGTTTATATGGATAGCGCTTTATTTGGGAAATCTCAAACAATACTATGACAGTTGTGTGAACAAATAGAGGCTCTTTCATAACTCTTGTGATTTCCTTGTAAAATTCGTTGACACCGGGGGGTGGCTATTGTACGATTATAAGGGTCCTCATGATAAGGGTTACATGTGCGTTATGAATGGGTTTGCAATATGCGATGGAGGTCGTTTCATTGTCTAAACCAAACCGGAATCCGATGCGTGCGTTTGCGCTTGTGTCCATCATCACTTCCTACGTTGTTGGTGGTGTTGTTGGCGGGTTATTTCTTGGACTTTGGCTCGACAAATTGTTTGGGTTAGAACCCCTTTTTTTGATTATTTGCTTGTTAGCTGGCCTAGGGACTGGTACATATGGCATTTATAAAGCGGTTCAGCCATTTTTAGGAGACGATCAATAGTGCCGGAACCGAAGAACCTTTTAAAACAGCAAATGTGGCATTATTCGTGTATAGTTGGATTTATCAGTCTCATTTTCGTTATAGGTTCTATCTTTACACCACTCCAAACGATTTTCCTCGGCCTTTTACTAGGCGTCTCTGTCAGCTATTTGAATTTGTGGATCACTTACCACAACGCAAGCGTCATAGGAACGAGCGTCGCTCCGTCGAAACGACCCTTTATGGTTTTCGCGGGATTGGGATTTGTGTTTCGACTCATCTTTGCGTTCATAGCGATTTGGCTGGCTCTTCAATTTCCTGAAAACATCCATATTGTTGCGGTTGTGGTTGGGCTAGGGCTGCTATACGGTGTGATGATGGTCGACATGTTCATAAAAGCTCTCATACGAAAGAGGTGAAATAGTTTGCCGGAACATCATCAATATCAATTTGAATTCATGGGTTTGCTCTTCAATGGGACAACCATGATAACGACGACGATTGCAATGGCCATTGTTGTCATTATTACAGTCATTGGCTGTCGCAAATTGGCCATGCGTCCGACTGGGCTGCAAAATTTTATCGAGTGGGTAGTGGACTTTTGTCGTGGAATCATTAAGGCGAACATGGATTGGAAAGTGGGCGGCCGCTTTATTGTCCTCGCGTATGCGCTGCTTTTCTATGTGTTTGTTGCTAATATGATGGGCATTCCATTTGAATTAGTAACCAAAGAAGGCCATAACGTTATTTGGAAATCGCCGACGTCTGATCCGGTTCTAACACTGACAATGGCTGTCTTTATTGTCGTTTTGACCCATATTTATGGAATCATGGTGACAGGGCCGTCTACTTACGGGAAAAGTTGGTTTGCGCCAAAATGGTTTTTGTTTCCATTTAAAGTAATTGAGGAAGGGTCAAATGCATTAACTCTTGGCATGCGACTTTTTGGGAATATTTATGCGAAAGAAATTCTCATGCTTCTTCTTGTTTCGTTAGGAACGACAGCGGTTTACTGGGGGATCTTCGCTTTTGTGCCGCTCATTGTTTGGCAAGCATTCAGTATTTTTATTGGTTCATTGCAAGCGTACATTTTTGCGATGTTGGCAATGGTGTATATGTCCCACAAAGTGGAACAACATTAATATTTCGTGATTCTCGCTCAATTTCAGAGCTTAGTTACTATAAAATTTAAACCTTAAGGGAGGATTTATCTAATGACAGAATTAGCGATTGGGATTGC
This sequence comes from Shouchella clausii, assembly GCF_001598215.1. GTDB lineage: Bacteria > Bacillota > Bacilli > Bacillales > Bacillaceae_D > Shouchella > Shouchella tritolerans. The sequence goes on from NZ_BCXJ01000001.1 coordinate 290,235, forward strand.
AGCAGGTCTTGCAGCAATCGGGGGAGCAATTGGCGTAGCCATTATCGTTAAGGCAGTAATTGAAGGAACTGCACGTCAACCAGAACAACGCGGCACGCTACAAACGCTCATGTTTATTGGTGCGCCACTTGCAGAGGCCGTTCCGATTATTGCGATCGTTATTGCGTTCTTACTATTCTTTATGGGATAACGCAAACATTTTATAGTTTGACTAGAGGGGCGACAGTGTTCTACAAAACAGAACCTCTCGCCTTTATTTATGCAAGGACGATTACTTCTGCAAAAGGGGTGTAAACATGGTCATCGAATGGGGCACAGCCCTCTACCAACTATTGGCATTCGCTGTGTTGCTTTTAATTCTTTCTAAATTTGCCCTCAAGCCGCTTCTTGGCGTTATGCAAAAACGGCAAGATATGATTAATGAGCAAATTGATTCAGCGGAACAAAACCGCAAGGAAGCTGAAAAACTGCTTGCAGAACAGCGGGAAGAAATGCAAAAGGCGCGAGTCGAAGCGCGTGAACTGATTGAAAATGCAAAAAAAGCAGGCGAACAGCAAGGGCAGGAAATGGTCCGCGCCGCCAAAGAAGAAGCACAGCGCATTCATCAGCAAGCGTTGGCGGAAATCCAAAACGAAAAAGACCAGGCTGTAGCCGCTCTTCGCGAACAGGTTGCGTCTCTCTCTGTCTTAATTGCACAGAAAGTTATTGAAAAAGAACTTGACGCAAGCGAGCAAGACCAGCTTGTCCAAGAGTATCTTAAACAAGCGAGCGAAGAGCTATGAGCAACAAGGCAGTAGCAAATCGTTACGCTGTTGCTCTTTTTGAGTTAGCGGAAGAAAAAGGGCAAACGGATGTGTTTGAACGGGAGCTTGAGCTGGTGCAAGAAGTGTTCGAAACAACACCTCAATTAGAAACGGTGTTAGCCCAACCAGGGCTCGCTGCTGATAAAAAGCAAGCGCTCCTCCGGGATGCGTTTCAGGCTCACCTAAGCCCAGCAGTGATGAATACGATCAACTTGCTAATGGAACGGGGCCGTTATACGGAAATTGTTGGTCTCGCTGGTGAATACAAACAGTTAAACGATGACAAAAAAGGAATTGCTGAAGCAACTGTTTTCTCGGTTAAGGCGCTTTCGGACAGTGAAAAGAATCAAATTGCTGCCGTGTTTGCCCCAAAAGCTGGAAAACGGGAGCTGCGGATTGTCAATGTCGTCGATTCTGCTTTAATAGGCGGATTAAAAGTTCGTGTAGGCGACCGTGTCTTTGACGGTAGCATCCAAGGGCAGCTGAGACGCCTCGAAAAGCAATTGGTAGCAGGACAATAAGAACGTTAGAAACTGTCAGTTAGGGGTGAAACGAATGGCAAGCATTAAAGCGACAGAAATTAGCTCGCTCATTAAGCAACAGATCGACCAATTTGAAACAACTGTCAATGTGCAGGACGTAGGGACTGTTATTCGCGTCGGGGATGGAATTGCCTTCGCTCACGGGCTCGACAATGTCATGGCCGGCGAGCTACTTGAGTTCTCGACTGGGGTAATGGGGATGGCCCAAAACCTGGAGGAAGACAGCGTTGGGATTATTATTTTAGGTCCGTATACCGACATTCGTGAAGGGGACGAAGTCAAACGGACTGGCCGGATTATGGAAGTACCAGTAGGAAGCGAGCTTCTTGGCCGCGTCGTCAACCCGCTTGGCCAGCCTATAGACGGCCTAGGACCAGTTCATACGAGCAAAACGCGTCCAATTGAAAGTCCAGCGCCAGGCGTCATGGCACGGAAATCGGTCCATGAACCATTGCAAACAGGGATTAAGTCGATTGACTCCATGATTCCAATTGGCCGTGGACAGCGGGAATTGATTATCGGTGACCGCCAAACAGGTAAAACAGCAATCGCCATCGATACGATCATCAACCAAAAAGACCAAGACATGATTTGTGTGTATGTAGCGATTGGCCAAAAAGAATCAACCGTTTCAGGTGTAGTTGAAACGCTTCGTCAACGGGGCGCCCTTGATTATACAATTGTCGTCTCTGCAAGTGCGTCTGACCCTGCGCCATTGCTTTTCTTGGCTCCGTATACAGGCGTATCCATGGCAGAAGAATTTATGTATAACGGCAAACATGTGCTTGTCATTTATGATGACTTGTCAAAACAAGCAGCTGCTTACCGGGAAATGTCATTGCTCCTTCGCCGCCCGCCAGGTCGTGAAGCTTTCCCAGGGGATGTTTTCTATTTGCACTCCCGCTTGTTAGAGCGTGCTGCGAAATTGAATGATGACTTAGGAGGCGGCTCGATTACGGCGCTTCCATTCATTGAAACACAAGCCGGTGATGTTTCTGCTTATATTCCAACAAACGTTATTTCGATTACAGATGGACAAGTGTTCTTACAGTCCGACTTGTTCCACTCAGGGGTTCGCCCAGCAGTAAACCCAGGAATTTCTGTATCTCGTGTTGGTGGTTCAGCACAAATCAAAGCGATGAAAAAAGTAGCGGGAACGCTGCGTCTTGACTTGGCTGCATACCGGGAACTCGAGGCGTTTGCCCAATTCGGTTCTGACTTGGATGCGGCAACACAAGCGCGCTTGAACCGTGGTGAGCGCACAGTCGAATTGCTGAAGCAAGATTTGCACCAGCCGCTTCCGGTCGAAAAGCAAGTAGCGATTATTTACGCGCTGACGAAGGGCTATTTGGATGATGTGCCTGTGGCTGATTGCCGCCGGTTTGAGTCTGAACTATTCACATATCTTGAAAGCAACAACAATGAATTGCTTGAGCATATCCGCACAACGGGCAATTTGCCTGAAGAAAGCGATTTGAAAGCAGCAATCGAAGCGTTTAAGAAAGGTTTTGTCGCTTCTAACGAATAGACGATTAGTTTTGCCCAGAAAGGCGGTGAACAAATGGCTTCTTTGCGCGACATTAAAAACCGGATAAACTCCACAAAGAAAACGAGGCAAATTACAAAGGCGATGCAAATGGTTTCAGCGGCAAAGCTGAACCGCGCCCAAGAAAAAGCGCAATCGTATGAAGTGTATGCCAAAAAAATGCGCGAAGTCGTTGGCAATATCGCTCAGGCAGGCAGTGATACAAGCCATCCGATGCTTGAAGAGAGGCCTGTGAAAAAGACAGGTTATATTTTGATGACATCGGATACCGGCCTTGCAGGCGGCTATAATTCCAGCTTGCTGCGCGATATGATGAAAACCATCCATGAACGCCACGCTTCCGAAGACGAGTATGCGATTATCGTTCTTGGCCGCATCGGCCGCGACTTGCTCCGTACCCGGAAACAGCCGATTATTCAAGAGATGATTGAGGTCCCTGACCAACCTACTTTTAATGACGTAAGCGGGTTGGCCAAGTCTTCAGTTGAAATGTTTGCCGACGGTGTATTGGATGAATTGTATATTTGGTATAACCATTTTGTGTCACCGATGACGCAACGGGTTACTGAACAAAAACTGCTGCCTCTAGCTTCTGTAAATGAAGGCGACGAGAAAAGCAGCACGAGTTTATACGAATTTGAGCCGTCGGAACAACAAATTTTGGAGGCCGTTCTTCCACGTTATGCAGAAAGCTTAATTTATGGCGCTCTTCTTGACGCAAAAGCAAGTGAATTCGGCGCGAGAATGACAGCTATGAGCGCAGCTACTGATAATGCTTCTGCATTGATTGATGAATTGACGCTTTCCTACAACAGAGCGCGTCAAGCAGCAATCACACAAGAAATTACCGAAATCGTTGGCGGTGCAGCCGCACTCGAATAAAACAAATGCTTATTAGTAGGAGGGAAAACGAATGTCAACAGGCCGTATCATTCAAATTACAGGGCCCGTCGTAGACGTGAAATTCCCAAGTGGGCAGCTACCCGAAATCAATAACGCATTAACAGTCAACCAGCAAGGCGCAGCCGATGGCGCCGTTGATGTGAAAGTGACGTTAGAAGTAGCGCTTCACCTTGGGAACGATACAGTCCGCACGGTAGCAATGGGTTCAACTGACGGGCTTATGCGCGGAACAGAAGTCCTCGATACAGGCGGTCCTATCTCCGTTCCTGTTGGAGAAGAAACGCTCGGCCGCGTTTTTAATGTATTAGGTGAAGAGATTGATTTACAGGAGCCTGTGGCTGAGGGGACTCGCCGCGATCCAATCCACCGCGAGGCGCCAAGCTTTGAAGAATTGACAACGACGACTGAAATCCTTGAAACAGGCATTAAAGTCGTTGACTTGCTTGCACCATATACAAAGGGCGGAAAAGTTGGCCTATTTGGCGGCGCAGGTGTAGGGAAAACGGTCTTAATCCAAGAACTGATCAACAACGTTGCCCTTGAGCATGGCGGTATCTCTGTATTTGCCGGCGTAGGGGAACGGACGCGTGAAGGAAATGACCTTTATCATGAAATGAAAGACGCCGGCGTTATCAACAAAACGGCGATGGTTTTCGGCCAAATGAACGAGCCGCCTGGTGCCCGTATGCGTGTTGCTTTGACTGGCTTGACAATGGCCGAGTATTTCCGCGATGAACAAGGCGCAGATGTATTGTTATTCATTGACAACATCTTCCGGTTTACGCAAGCTGGTTCCGAAGTATCGGCTTTGCTTGGGCGGATGCCTTCAGCGGTAGGTTATCAGCCGACGCTTGCTACTGAAATGGGACAGCTGCAAGAGCGTATTACATCGACGAAGAAAGGTTCGGTTACATCGATTCAGGCGATTTACGTGCCTGCCGATGACTATACCGACCCAGCTCCGGCGACGACATTTGCCCACTTGGATGCAACGACAAACCTTGAACGTAAATTGACAGAACAAGGGATCTATCCAGCAGTGGACCCTCTTGCCTCAACATCACGTGCCCTTTCGCCTGAGATTGTCGGTGAAGAGCATTACAATGTTGCACGAGGCGTGCAACAAACATTGCAAAAATATCGGGAACTACAGGATATTATTGCGATCTTAGGGATGGAAGAACTGTCTGAAGAAGATAAACTGATTGTGGCCCGTGCTCGCCGGATCCAGTTCTTCCTATCGCAGAATTTCCACGTCGCTGAGCAGTTTACAGGACAGCCAGGCTCTTATGTGCCGGTTAAAGAAACAATCCAAGGCTTTAAAGACATTCTTGCAGGCAAGTACGATGACCTTCCGGAAGACGCATTCCGTCTCGTTGGCCGTATAGAAGAAGTCGTTGAAAAAGCCAAGCAAATGGCGTAAATCAATGCACAAGGAAACAGCTGTATTTGTTTCCTTGTCGCCTGATTGCCGACAGAGGAGGGGTACACGTGGCAACGATACAAGTCAGTGTCATCACGCCTGACGGGGCTGTCTATGAAGGAGATGCCGAATTGGTTGTCGTTAAGACAGCGGAAGGCGAACTTGGCATCAAAGCAAAACATATTCCGCTTGTCAGTCCGCTTGCTGTAGGCCCTGCTCGGTTCATAAAAGAAGGGAAAGAAGAACAGGTCGCTGTTTCAAGCGGATTTGTAGAAGTCAGGCCAGACCATGTCTCTATTCTGGCCGAAGCGGCCGAACGTCCCGAGCAAATTGACACCGAACGTGCCCAAAAGGCAAAAAAACGTGCCGAGCAGCGGTTAGCAAGTGAGCATGTTGACAGAAAGCGGGCGGAAGCAGCCCTTCAACGTGCGATCACAAGAATGGATGTCGCCAAACATAAAGGCGCATAAGCTGGCGAAAATGTAATCCAACGTAAAAATGTCAAAAATCCCGTAAAATCTTTTAAAGGTTGGCGGGATTTTTGACATTTTTTTAGTGAAAAACCGGTTAAAAAAGAAGGCAGAAGTGGTATGAAAACATTAATGGGGCCTCGTTCAATAATTGCGTCATTTTGTGACAAAACGTTCAAAAAATAAACTTTGTAAAATCGGTAAATCGGGACGTTAAACGCTGGCTTTTTTAGAACAAATCCGTTATGATGATTAATGGATTGCAATCGTTTGGCTTGACAAGTGCTTAACTGCAATCAATAGCAAGAAATGGGGTCATTTTTTTGACGGACGGATTAGGTTTGGGAGCATTCATACATATTGTCGTGAATCTTCTTTGTCTTGTAATCGCTTGGTGGGCTCTTGAGTCGTTTCGCTTCGATCTGTTCGTTAAAAATCCAAAAAGCAAACAAGCTGCGTTGCTTCGAGTCATGTGTGCGATTGCTCTTGGTACTTTAGTCGCTCGCTTTCTCATTGATTACTTTCAAGCAACACAACTTTTGCCCTATTTATTTTAGTGAAAAGAACCCTCATCTTTCATGTATGCATTTTCTCCAAAAGGTAAAAATGGTACTAATAAGACCATGGCGTTAAGGGAGAGAACGTACATGCAAAAGATGATCAAAGCGGGTTTTTTGGCAGTTGTGATTGGGATTTGTGGTGCAATGGTTTTTGCGCCCCCACATGAAAAAAACAAGGATCAATTGCTTTTTGCGAAAGCAGAAGCGATGCTCGAATTAGCGAAACAAGAACAATTGCATGTCATTAGTTGGCAAGTTCGAGCAAAAGGAAATGAAGAAGTCCTTCATTCTAAAGGCGAGTATGAGCAAAAGGTCGATGCCTTTGCAGCCGAGCATCCAACTTTTGAACGGCAACTTTTGGAATCAAACCGGGACAGTTGGAGTGAAGTGTTCATTCAGGATATGGGGAATGGCCTGCAAGAAGTCGTTAAGTGGCTTGCTGTAAAGGACCAAGGCCAAATTATCCTGGTGAAGTCGTACGAGCTTATAGCGAGTGCGGAAGAATCCGTTTTCGATCAAGCCTTATTAAAGGAACGCCTTAACCGTTTGGAAATGGAGTCAGCTTTGCTTTTTTACCAATTGACAGCTGAAACAACCACATTAAATGACGATTCGTTGTTCGCAACTGGCAAACGTTACACTGAGCAGCTTGGGGCAACAATCCAAGAAGTGCTGAAAGAAGAAACGTTTGTGTCTTTGTCTGCGTACAATAATGAATGGGACACTGGAATTGCTTTAGTAAACGGAAACAACATGAATGTTCAAGTTGCCTTGAGACAAAACCCAGACTTGGGCAAGCAGACAAGGGTAACTTTAGGAACGCCTATAATTACGACTGAATATTGATAATATAGAAGAGAAAAAATACTGACGCGGAGGGGAATACGTTGGAAAAAATCATTGTCCGTGGCGGCAACAAGCTGCACGGCTCCGTGAAGGTAGAAGGCGCTAAAAATGCCGTTCTGCCTGTCATCGCAGCATCGATATTAGCTGAGCGTGGTGCAAGCATCATTGAAGAAGTGCCATCACTTACAGATGTATATACAATGAAGGAAGTACTAGCGAATTTGAATGTGGGAGTCGAATATGAAAACGGCCGCTTTGCCGTTCGTGCAGACCGCCCACTAAAAACCGAAGCTCCGTTTGAATATGTGCGCAAAATGCGTGCCTCTTTCTTAGTGATGGGCCCGCTTTTGGCACGTGTAGGCCGTGCGAGAATCGCATTGCCAGGCGGTTGTGCCATCGGTTCACGTCCTATCGAACAGCATCTTAAAGGGTTTGAAGCGATGGGAGCAACGGTTGAAATCGGGAATGGCTTTATTGAAGCACGCATTGATGGAAAACTCCAAGGAACAAAGATTTATTTGGATTTCCCAAGCGTGGGGGCAACAGAGAACATCATGATGGCTGCTGTTTTGGCAGAGGGAACAACCATCATTGAAAATGTCGCAGAAGAGCCAGAAATTGTCGATTTGGCCAATTACCTTAATGCCATGGGCGCAAAGGTGCGTGGCGCAGGGACTGGCGTTATTCGCATTGACGGCGTAGACGCTCTCCAAGGGGCAGTCCACTCCGTTATACCTGATCGGATTGAAGCAGGCACCTTTATGGTTGCGGCGGCGATTACAGGAGGCAATGTGTTTGTCGAGGGAGCAATTGCTGAGCATATGCGGCCGCTTGTTGCCAAAATGCGTGAAATGGGCGTCGATATTATTGAAGAAGAAGCGGGTCTTCGGGTAATCGGTCCTGAACAGCTCAAGGCTGTTGATATTAAAACGATGCCACATCCAGGTTTTCCAACAGACATGCAAGCGCAAATGATGGCGTTGCTTCTTCGGGCAGAGGGCACGAGTGTCGTTACGGAAACTGTTTTTGAGAACCGGTTTATGCATGTAGAAGAATTCCGTCGCATGAACGGAAACATTAAAATTGAAGGTCGCTCGGCGATTGTTTCTGGGCCAACAAGTCTACAAGGTGCAGAAGTCGGAGCAACGGATTTAAGGGCTGGTGCAGCTCTTGTGCTTGCGGGACTAGTCGCTGACGGTTATACACGCGTAACGGAATTAAAGCATTTGGATCGTGGGTACGTCAATTTAACAGAGAAATTGAAAGCACTAGGCGCAGACATTGAGCGTGTTGAAGAACATCAAGAAAATGAGTCCTTGGAAGCTGCTGAACTTATCTAATCTATTTCCGGGGAAATGGTCGAATACCGTCAAAAAAGATTGTTTGTCATTATGGAGTATGTCACATTTGCTGACATACTGTGTATGGCCGACAATCTTTTTTGCATTCATTTCTGGGGCAGACGTTCATAGACTATAGTGTTGGAACAAATAATGGAGGTCTGCCATGAAACGGATAATCCTATTTGCAGCAATGCTGATCGTTATTGTGCTAATCGTTCCCACTGTAATGGTTGCACTTGTAAAAGACGGTGAAGATTTAACCGAGTCAGCTTTTGGACTAGCCCCGATTGAAAAAAAACAGGAAGCAGGACAAACAGAAGTACGCTCTGAGCAAGTTGCAGCAAAAGACACAAATGGACCTGACATTGCCGTTTATCGCTCTAACGCTGAATCGGTGGAACAAATGGCTTTGGAGGATTACGTGATCGGTGTGGTAGCGTCTGAAATGCCAGCTGACTATGAAGTGGAGGCTCTTAAGGCACAGGCGTTAGCCGCCAGGACATTTGCTGTCGCGAAAATGAAAAATAGCGACAAAGATGAGGATGTTCCACAAGGGGCACTGGTAACGGATACAGTTGCCCATCAAGTCTATCAAAGCAAAGATGAATTAAAAGAGAAATGGGAAGGTGAGTTCGACTCAAACTGGGAGAAAATCGAAACAGCAGTACGGGCCACGAGTGGGGAAATTATCACGTATGATGGTAAACCGATTACAGCCTCCTTTTTTTCCACAAGCAACGGCTTTACCGAAAATGCCGAAGATTATTGGGAACAAGAGGTGCCTTACTTAAAAAGTGTACCTAGTCCATGGGATAAGCAATCTCCTCGTTTTGCTAATGAAACAGTCATTCCTATAGGTGAATTTGAAGCTGCTTTAGGGATCACCCTTAAAAATGACGGTTCGATTGGCACGATTGCAACGAGAACAGCAGGCGGGCGAGTGGAGACTGTAACGTTTGAAAATAAAACACTGTCAGGCCGAGAAGTCCGGGAAGCACTCGAACTTGATTCATCTGACTTTTCATGGCATGTAAGCAATGGCCATGTCGTCATTCAAACGAAAGGCTGGGGACATGGTGTGGGAATGAGCCAATATGGGGCAAACGGGATGGCGCAAGAAGGAAAAACGTACAAAGACATTATCCAATATTTCTACAAAGATGTCGAAATTGAAAGCATGGACGAACTTGTCCCTACTAGCTAATACATGCAAGCCGATTGCAACACCATTCATAGAGTAGAAGCCAGCAGCCTTGTAAACAAGGGCTGCTGGCTTTTTAGGCAGCGGCGGTACGGCGCGAATATCTCTGGAAAAAATTTTTCCTCTGCCATGTATATATTTCTAGCAAAATGCTCAGAATGGTTGGCAGAGGTGATGAGAAATGAAAGAAGAAAAAAATTCTTCTAAAAAAGTCGATATCCAAAGTTTTATGCGCAAACGTTGGGTTATGCCTGCTGCTTATTTGGTTGTTGGCGCCGGTCTCTTAAGTGCTGTTTTCTTTTTGCAAAATGGGGAGGATAGCGCAGATCCGGAAGAAATGCCCGTGCAAGAGCAGGAGAATCAGCAAGATGAGCCAACTGTTCCTGTTAATGTCGGCGATGAGACACTGCACATGCCTGTGGCGAACGAATCTGAATTTGAACAAGTAGGGTTCTTCTACGATCCAGAAGCCGATGCACAAGAGCAAGAACAAGCGCTTGTATTTTATGACAATGTTTACCGTCAAAATAAAGGGATTGATTTAGCAAGCAAAGACCAAGAAACGTTCCCTGTTCAGGCGGCAATGAGTGGCTCGGTCACGAAAGCGATGAAGGACTCTGTCCTCGGTTATGTAGTTGAAATCGATCACGGCAACGGCATCACCACTCACTACTCTAGTTTAGAAGGCATTGAAGCCGAACAAGGCGCAGAAATTAGCCAAGGCGATGTAATCGGTAATGCTGGAAGCAATGTGTATGATGAGGAAGCAGGTGTGCATGTTCACTTTGAAATCCGTAAAGACGGAGTGGCCATGAACCCTTACGATGCGTTTAACAAATCACTTGAAGACATCAATGATGCGTTTCCTTTAGGCGAAAAGGATAAGAAAGGCGAAGAGAACGAAAAGCCTGATGAAAATGACAAAGCCAAGGAAAACGAAAATGATAAAGCCAAGGATAATGAAAAAGACGGCGATTCTAAGAAAGATAAAGATGAGAACGACAAGCCGGCTGAAAATAAGCCAAATGAAATCGAAGAATAAACCTTAGAGCGCCTAAAAGGTGCTCTGAGGTTGTCGACAACGTCGACAAAATCGTCCAGACTGATAGAAAACGCTTGTCAGCCGAGGCGCGGAACCGAGTGAAGATACGAATAGAACGTGGGTTCATAAGTAGATGAATGAGGTGAGCAACGAAGGATGCAAGCGTTTGTCTACAGTCTGTGAGCGCCTAAAAGGTGCTCTTTTTGTTTACTGCTTTCATGCTCCTTGATATGCAGGATTTTGTTCTTGAGAGGAAAGCCACTTCGTGCTAGACTAAAGGAAAATGATCGCACAATGCGCCTAGGGTTCCGCTTCATTTGCAAGGGCTGGTCCGAGAGGTGCACACGGCGTCTGCCGTGACACGGAGGGATAAAAGCCCGGGAGACATTCTATGAATAGCTCCTGGGCTTTTTGTGTGCGCAAGAATGGGAGGATAAAATGAGTAAACACTGGATATTCATTGTTGTGGCCGCCTGTTTTGAGATCGGCTGGGTCATCGGGCTAAAACATGCCTCAACGATTATGGAATGGAGTTTAACCGTAGTGGCGATATTTGCAAGCTTTGTCCTGCTAATTGCTGCTACAGCAAGGCTGCCTGTTGCGACCGCCTACGCCGTTTTTGTCGGGCTAGGTACGGCAGGAACCGTTATCGCCGAAACACTCCTGTTTGGAGAGCCATTCGAGTTAGTAAAGGCACTATTAATCGGTTTGCTATTAACTGGCGTCATCGGTTTAAAACTGGTAACGCCAGGGGAGAAACCTAAATCGGAAAAAGGAGTAAGTTGAGATGGCTTGGGTGTATGTGATTGTGGCTGGCTTGTTTGAGATGTTTGGTTTGGCGATGATGAACCGTTTTAAACTTGAAAAAAAGCTGTTGCCATTGGTGTTGCTTGTTATTGGTTTTTCAGCGAGTTTCGTCCTTTTGTCACTCGCAATGGAAACATTGCCTATGGGCACAGTTTATGCTGTGTGGACGGGAATAGGGGCTTTCGGGGGAGCGGCAATCGGCATGTTTGTTTATGGCGAGCCGAAAACCGCTCCAAGGATTTTTTTATCTTCCTAATATTGGGTTCGGTTGTTGCTTTAAAAGCAGTTAGTTAATCGAACGATCAGGTAGCCTTATTATGGGGCAAAACATTTTTAAGGTGCTTTCTCTTCGTACACTTCATAAAGCGTGATCGTGGAATGAAAGGAAGCAGGCCAAAGAGTCAAGAAATGAAGCTTGACCTATGAAAAGATGGTATAACGGGGACGCCTCCCTAATACACTTTACCAATCACCCATACAGAATTAGGGAGGCGAGTCGTGTGCACGATTACATCAAAGAGCGAACTATCAAGATTGGCAAGTACATTGTTGAGACGAAAAAAACGGTGCGAACCATCGCAAAGGAATTTGGCGTCTCAAAAAGTACTGTACACAAGGATCTCACCGAACGTTTGCCGGAAATCAATCCAGAGCTTGCAAATGACGTAAAGGAGATACTTGAGTACCACAAGTCCATTCGCCACTTGCGGGGCGGTGAAGCGACAAAAGTCAAGTACAAGAAGACAATTGAAGTGGGGGACCAGCCAATTGTAAAATCACGACAATAAAATTTCGACAAATTCTTCTTTTCTCCTGTGTTTATGGTACTATTTATACTAGGCATATGTGCGCGTTTCAATTAACCTATACGTTTGTTCGATACATACTTAAATCATCTAGGCGCACAACTATTCGTTATGTTTACATGTTAAGGAGAATAAGGAGGAAATCGATGTATGTTTGGCCGTGATATTGGAATTGACTTAGGGACAGCGAATGTGCTTATTTATGTGAAAGGCAGTGGCATTGTATTAGATGAGCCTTCTGTCGTTGCTCTTGATACGACAACAAACCGCGTCCTTGCTGTTGGAGAAGAAGCGTTTCGCATGGTTGGACGGACACCAGGAAACATTGTAGCCATTCGGCCGATGAAGGATGGCGTCATTGCAAACTTTGAGATGACAGAGTCAATGTTAAGGCACTTTATGGATAAAATTCAAGTAAAGGGCTTTCTTTCAAAGCCGCGCATTTTAATTTGTTGCCCTACGAATATTACGTCTGTTGAGCAAAAAGCGATTCGCCAGGCAGCGGAAAAGAGCGGTGGAAAGAATGTCTATTTGGAAGAGGAACCAAAAGTGGCGGCCATAGGAGCTGGGATGGATATTTTTCAACCGAGCGGCAATATGGTCGTCGATATAGGTGGCGGCACAACGGATGTAGCAGTGCTTTCGATGGGTGATGTTGTCACCGCCTCTTCCATTAAGGTGGCAGGGGATCGTTTTGATTCTGACATTTTATCGTACATAAAAAAAGAGTACAAACTGTTAATTGGAGAACGAACATCCGAAGAAATAAAAAAGCAAGTAGCTACTGTTTTTCCTGGTGCACGTTCGGAGGAAATGGACATCAGAGGTCGCGATATGATAAGTGGCTTGCCGCGTAACATTACGATTTCGACGAAAGAAATTGAAAAGGCACTAGTAGAGTCTGTTGAATACATTGTCCAGGCAGCTAAGCAAGTATTAGAAAAAACACCTCCAGAGCTGTCTGCCGATATAATTGATAAGGGCGTGATGTTGACAGGGGGCGGAGCGCTGTTGCATGGAATGGATACGCTGCTTGCAGAAGAATTAAAGATCCCTGTACTCATTGCAGAAGAGCCAATGCATTGTGTGGCCAGGGGAACAGGCATCATTTTAGAAAACTTGGACAAGATGTCCAGTAAAAAAGTACAGTTGTAAAGGAGGAACGGGATGTTAAAAGGCCTTTATACAGCAACGAGTGGAATGCTTGCTGCCCAATACCACCAAGACATGCTAGCCAATAATTTAGCCAATGCCCAAACGCCTGGCTATAAAGCAGAGCAATCGGTTTCCAGAGCTTTTCCAACGTTTTTAATGGAAGCGCAAAGCGTTTCTAAGGCTGGCACTGTGCAAAAACAAGGGCTTGGCAGTTTATCAACAGCCGTTTATTTGCAAGAGCAACAAACAAATGCCCGGCAAGGCGATATTCAAGAAACAGGCAATACGACCGATTTAGCGCTTCTCCAAACCGGACTTGAGGAGAATAACGCTGTCTTTTTTGCCGTGATGACGGAAAATGGCGTACGGTATACACGCAATGGCGACTTGCAAGTGGATAGCCAAGGGCGGCTAGCAACTGCAGGGGGGCATTTGCTCCAAAGTACAGAAGGCGGGCCGATCCAGGTCGACTCAGAAGCATTCTCAGTCGATGAAAGCGGCGCTGTTGTCGTAGATGGTGAAAACCGGGGTACAATTGAGATCGTACTAGCTGACAACACCAATGAGTTAGAGCGTGAAGGCGATGGCCTGTATATGCTGGAAAATGGAGAGTTGCCAAGCGCCCACGGCAATCCGGCAATTGATTTTTCTGTTCGTCAGGCAGCGATTGAACGGAGCAACGTCGACACAGCGGCATCAATGAACGCTATGCTTAGCGCTTACCGGTTATTTGAAGCAAACCAAAAAGTGGTGCAGGCATATGACCAAAGTATGGACAAAGCAGTTAATGAGGTAGGACGTTTAACATAGGGGAGGACGATCAATGAGTATTGGGCATACAGCTGCAGCTACGCTTTCACAGCTGCAAGCGAAGATTGACACGATTTCCAACAATATGGCCAATGCGGAAACAACCGGCTTTAAGCGGCGGTCTGCTTCGTTTGCGGATGTCTTGACTTCAGAGTACTTGAACCAACCAAATGAAAATAGGCAGACGCCCCATGGCTTGCGAGTCGGCACAGGCGCAAAGTTAGCACAAACGCAAATTCAACTAGAACAAGGTACTTTACGTGAAACAGGACGTGCGCTCGATTTTGCCTTGACCGAAGCAGATCTCTTCTATAACATTGAGACCGTATCAGGCACGAGGCTCACGCGTGATGGCACGTTTTACTTTTCTCCACAGGCAGTGGGCAACGGGTTGGAACTCGTAACGAACGATGGCAACCGTGTGCTTGACAGCAATGGAGAGGCGATTGTCATGCCAGGGGATACGGTTGCCTTGGAATGGAGGGACGGCAATTTGTTTGCCCAACTCGGTAACGGAGGAGAGCAGCAAGTTGGTTCTTTTGCGCTGACACGAGTGCTGCGACCGCAAACGCTTGAATCTGCCGGAAACAATGTGTATGTTCTTCCGGAGCTTCCAGGCGTTTCAGAAGAAGTGGAGGCCACAGACGGGCATATGAAACAAAACATGCTCGAACAAGCCAATGTCGATTTAGGCGTAGAAATGGCTGAATTGATGGAGACGCAGCGCCTATTACAATTTCAAGCGAGGGCTTACTCGTTTGCAGATGATATGGCCGGTTTAGCGAATAACATTCGCCGTTAATGGAGTGAGGAGGTGGCGTGCTTGGCTCAAGACGGACAAACTAAAAAAGCAGATGAGCCTTTGCAACCAGGCGAGGAACCATCCGATGTTGAAACAGAGCAGGCAGTTGGACGCCTTGATGTGTCGCCGAATGCCACCCCTGATAAAACCGACGACCCGACGGAAGAGCGAGAAGATAGGCATGCCGCTGATCTCTACAAACATGAACGGATTCGCTTGTTCCCTATTTGGCTGCGCCTGATTGTCGTGATCGTGCTGGCAGGCGCATGCTTGCTTTGTGGGCTTGTCATCGGTTATGGCGTGATAGGCGAAGGGGAGAATATGTGGGATGCCCTCGATCCCGATCTTTGGTATCGCATCATCGCTAATATTCAAGGAGACTGAGAAAAACGCAGTCTCCTTTTTTGTATGAATGCAATCTTCTTTCGCATACTAACAGAAAAAGAAGGGGGTGTCCGTTTGCCGTTTTTTTTACATAAGAAAAAGAAACAGCCGACATTTCCCGTGCTTACTACTCTTGCGGAAGTCCTGCAAGCGGCAAAGCAATCAAGCGATTTTGTGGAACAAGTGGAAGCAAGCAAGGACGGGGAGCCTATTCATGTCTACTATTATCAATCTTTAATAGACATGGAGCGCATTGCCTCGAATGTGCTACATCCCCTTAAACAAGTCGCCAGCATTTCCAACAAAGCATTAAAAGAAGCGTTATATAGCGCTGATATGGAACAGCTTGAGGACGCAATGGAAATAGAAAAGCGGCTATTAAAAGGGAGCGTGCTCATTACTTTTAAGGAAAATGGAGCACGGCAAAACTGGTTAGTTGATTTGTCCTACATGAAAGGCCGGGAAATGAATGTCCCGGAAATTGAATTCAGTGTGTTTGGCTCTAAGGAGTCGTTTATTGAAACAGTGGAAACGAATCTAGCGTTGCTGCGCAAAAGAATCCCTTCGTCCGATTTGCACATGGTTAAACTCGTCGTTGGGAGCGAAACGAAAACGGACGTGTACGTCATCTACTGTGCCTCGATTGCCAATGAAGAAAATGTCCAAACGGTGAAGCAACGAATCAAAGGCTTGCAAATTGATCAAGTTCCCGATTCATCGACGATTTTACAAGTGATTCAAGACAATAACTATTCGGTTTTCCCACAGCTTGTCGATACAGAACGACCTGATCGGACGGCGGGGGCATTGCTTGAAGGAAAAGTAGCTGTGCTGGCAGATGGAGCACCTCAAGCGCTGCTTGCCCCGGTGACAGCGCTGGAATTTATTGTCGCATTTGAAGATTATTTATTATCTTGGCATACAGCCTCCATGCTGCGGATTATCCGGATAGGCGCTGTTCTGTTTTCTATTTTTGCGACCCCGTTGTATGTGGCGGTCTTATCCTACCATCCGGAAATGATTCCCCAGGATTTGTTTGCAACACTAGTCGTCTCACGTACAGCGGTGCCGTTTCCACCCATTATAGAAGCGTTGTTTTTAGAAGTTACGATTGAACTTCTTCGGGAAGCGGGAGCAAGACTGCCAACAAAAATTGGCCAGACAATCGGAATTGTCGGCGGCATTGTTATTGGAACGGCAGCGGTAGAAGCCGGGTTAACGAGCAATGTCTTATTGATTATTGTTGCTCTCGCCGCCCTTGCTTCTTTTACTATTCCCGTTTACCGCATGGGCACGACCATTCGGATTGTCCGCTTTCCGTTTATATTAGCTGCTCAAATATGGGGATTGATCGGCATTGCCATTATGTTGATCTTCACTCTATGCCACCTCCTTTCGCTGACCTCTTTAGGAAGACCTTATATGGAGCCGATCTATCCATTTTCCTTCAAAGACATGAAAGACTCTGTCATCCGTTTACCGATTTCGCAACAAACAATGCGTCCTCGGTTTTTGCAGGCAAAGCAGCCAAAGCGTTTTTTGCCGAAACACAACCGACAGCAAAAGCCTGATATTGATGACGGCTATTAAAGGAGGAAAACGATTGTGGCTAATGAACTGCCAAACAGCGTAAAAGTCCCTCCCTACATGGCGTTTTTCCTTGTACATGGTATGCAGGTCGGTGTAGGCATCCTCGGATTTTCACGCTATATTGCTGACGTGGCTGGTTATCAAGCGTGGATTGCCGTCCTGCTTGCTGGGGCTGTGAACCAGCTTATTATTTGGATGGTTTTTCGGATAATCAGCAAAGCGGAGAGCGGGGATCTCTATGGCATGGTCAAGCAAGCGCTTGGAAAGTGGGTCGGCGGGCTCGTGGTGTTTCTGTTTGTCTTCTATTTCGCGCTGCTGGCGGTTGTCGTATTGCGAACGTATATCGAAGTCATCCAAGTATGGATATACCCAGAATTGATGACTTGGTCAATGGCACTGATCATTTTATTGGTCGAGTATTATGCGATTGTAAAAGGGTTTCGGGTAGTGGCAGGTTTGAATTTTTTATTTGTCCTTATACCGACCCTTTTATGGCCAACGGTGCTGCCTGTACTTGAATTTGCAGAGTGGTACCATTTGACCCCTTTGTTTGACACGACGTGGAAGAAACAAATAGAGGCAGCGTTCCTGTTGACGTTAAGTTTTTCAGGTGCAGAATTGCTGCTTGTTTATGCGCCTTTTTTAAAGAAAGGCAAAGGACTGCAACTTTCGGCCCATTTAGGTTCAGCATGTACAACGCTCGTCTACTTGCTCGTTGTGCTTGTCACCTTTCTTTATTATAGTCACGAACAATTGACGCTGACGATTTGGCCGACGCTAAGTGCATGGAAAGTCGTGTCTCTCGTCTTTATTGAACGGATCGAGTATTTGTGCATCGCGATATGGCTGACTGTCATCTTTCCAAACATCGCCCTTGCGATTTGGGCGAGCAGCAGGTTATTGAAACAACAGCTCGGTGTTCGGCATCGCACGACGGCAAAAGCGGTTGTTTTTCTTGTGTTTATCGCCACCATTCAATTCGATACACGCAGAGCGATCAACGAGTTGAACGATGGAATGAATTCTGTCGGTCCGCTTTTTATTTTCGGTATTCTTCCGCTTTTATGGGCTGTCAGCTTGTTTTTGAAAAAGAAAGGGGACGCTTCCCATGTATAAGGTCTTGAAAGTATCTATGCTGGCGGTTCTCCTTTTCGTGCCCCTTTTCTCCGTAGTAACGACAAGGATTATCGATGAGCTACAATTGATTTCGGTCATTGGTTTTGATAAAGGGGAAGAGGGCGCTATAAAAGGGACTGTTAGCTTGACCTCATATTCGGTTGAAGAAGAAACGAAAAATACGGCGCTGTCAGCGGAATCTGATTCGACGCGAGCGCTACGGCTCAAATTTAACAGCATGTCTTCCCGTCCACTCCATGGGGGGGAAAATATCATCGATTTTGCTAGAAGACCAGTTAGCGGAAGATGGCATTTTTGATGTGCTTGATACGTATTACCGCGATCCGACTGTATCGACGAAAGCGTATTTGAGTGTGACCAATGGGACAACGCAGGGGCTCCTAAACGTGCAATTCCCATTACAAGCTGAAATTGGTGCCTATTTAAAAGACATGCTTGACCATAACATGACCCAAGGCAACTTGCCACAATCGAATATGCACTTGTTTATGAGGGCTTATTTTGAAAAAGGCCATGACCCGTTTTTGCCGTACCTTTCCTATAGCGAGCGAAATTTGCAAGTAGACGGAATGGCTCTTTTTAAACAGGACCGTTTGATTGATACACTGAACCTAGAGGAATCGTTTTTGCTCAAGCTGTTAACCGATGGCTACGATAGGGGCGGTGTGCTTGAAGTTCGAGTTGATGAAGGCGAGCATGTCGCCGTTTTGCGTGAGCTTCGCTCGGATGCTGTATGTGGATTTAAATACACGGACACTATTCATTGACGTCGGATTGCGGACACGACTTAGTGAATACTCAGGCGGCCTTTTGCAAGAAGAGAAGTTGCAACAGATTACCTTAGAAGCAAATGCTTCCTTGCAGGAAAGAATGAAGCGGCTTTTGCAAAACTTGCAAGAAAAAGAAATAGACCCAATTGGTTTTGGCGCTAGACAGATCGGAAAGAATGGGCTAAACGAAGAAGAGTGGTACCAGCTATATAAAAAGCTAGCTGTCGATGTTCGAGTGAGTACACACATTGTGGAGTCAGGCGTCAGCCAATAGCGGTTTCAAAAAGGAGACTGACTATCAAAAAAGTGCCTACTGGACGATTGAAATGGAGGGTGTACAATAGTACATGCGACAATTATTCGTAACTAGGAGGAACTTGTAACATGGCAACAGTGTTAATGATAAATGCAAGCGACCGTCTTGAGCAAGGCGTGAGCGTGAAAATGTATAATCAATTTTTGAATTCGTATAAGGAAGCCAATCCTAATGATACAGTCGAAGAGCTCAACTTGTTCGCTGAAAAACTTCCTTATTACGGGAATACAGCGATTACCGGCCAATATAAAAAAGCCCAAGGCATGGAATTGACTGGCGAGGAAAAAGAAATCGTGGAGACGATTGAACGCTACCAAGAACAGTTCCTAAATGCTGATAAAGTCGTCTTTGCCTTTCCATTGTGGAACTTCACGGTGCCTGCACCACTTATTACGTATTTGTCCTATCTAGCGCAAGCAGGCAAGACGTTCCGCTATACGGAAACAGGTCCAGTTGGACTCGTTGGTTCTAAAGAAGTCGCTTTGTTAAATGCCCGTGGCGGCGTTTATTCGAATGAAGCGATGGCTGCTTCAGAAATGGCGGCAAACCTCGTTCGGACAACGATGGCATTCTGGGGCATCACTCAACCAGTAGAAGTCATTATTGAAGGCCATAACGCCGTCCCTGACCAAGCCGATGCGATTATTTCTGAAGGCTTGGAAAACGTTAAAAAAGCGGCCGTTGCCTTTTAATAAGAAAACATGTGCCAGTTGCCAGTCAGGCAACTGGCGCTTTTTCATTCATGCCCTGTATGCGTGCCCCTTTATTTCAATAAACCGTCTTTTCGCAACGACAAAAGCCAGTTGTCGATGCACCGGTCCCAATAGTCCCATGTATGGCCCCCTGGCCCTTCAGAATAGACGAAAGACGCGCCTACTTGCCGGGCCTCTTCTAGAAAAGAGGTATTCATTTCATACAAAAAATCCTCCGTTCCACAATACTGGTACAGTTGCGGAAGCGCGACATTTTCGGCAATGCTTGTTTTCAGCAAAGCAATTAGATCGCCTCCTGATTGACTGACAGCAAGGGATTCGCCAAACACAGCTTTCATATGTGGCAGTCTCTCAGGGATAGGCGCTTCCAATAGACTTTTTAAATCAAGGGCACCTGAAAAGCTAGCTGCGGCCTGAAAGCGCCCAGTATGGTGAAGCGCCCATTTGAATGCACCAAAACCGCCCATTGATAAACCAGCAACAAACTGGTCTTCCCGTTTGTCCGAGAGTGGGAAAAGCCGGGCAAGCCGCTCAGGTAATTCGTCGGTTAAAAAGGTGAAATAAGGGCTGCCGAAAATCATATCCGTGTAATAGCTCAAATCGACATTAGGCATGACAACGGCTATTTGCTCTCGAATCGCATAACGTTCAATGCTCGTTTGCCGTAGCCAGGCAGAATGGTCGTCGCTCCACCCATGGAGCAGGAATAATGTTTTGAAGGGCGGTGACGCTTCATCGGGCAAAATGATCGCCAAGCTTGTTTGTTTTCCTAATGTTTGGGAATGGAACTGCATCGTTATGAGAGCCAATGGTTAAACGCCTCCTTCGTCTAAATTATAGCCTATTTGAAATCGCTTTCATAGAGGGGTGCTGCCTATAGCCAGGCAATATGGTAAGATAAAGCGGGAAAGATTCGAAAGAGGAGGCGATCCAATGTTAACGGTTGAAGAAATTAAAACACTTATTCCCCACCGCTATCCGTTTTTGCTTGTTGATAAAGTGATTGAGCTTGAAGCGGGAAAACGAGCGGTCGGCATTAAAAATGTTACGATCAATGAAGAGTTTTTTAATGGCCACTTTCCTGATTATGCTGTGATGCCTGGTGTCCTTATTGTTGAAGCACTGGCACAAGTGAGCGGAGTTGCGATTGCAAAAGCGCAGGAAGGTACGAACAAAGTCGGCTTGTTTGCCGCCATCGACGGCTGTAAATTTAAACGTCCTGTCCGCCCTGGGGACCAACTACGGTTAGAAACTGAGGTTACGCGTGTAAAGGGCCCGATTGCCAAGGCGACTGGGACGGCGTACGTCGATGGAGAAGTGGCTGCACAAGCAGAAATGACGTTTGCCTTTAAAGACGTCTAGAAATTTTACATCTTTTTTGTTGTTCTTTCAGATCCTATTCAAGAGAACAAACTCTTGCTGTACAAGGGTTTGTTCTCTTTTATGCTCTTCGTGGATAAATATTGTCTATTTTGAGTCGCTCATGTATGATTAGGAAATACTAATGTTGATGATGGAAGGAGTAGGATGGTTTCAATGAAGCAAATTAGCCAAATAGTAAAACAGGATTTGCGCAATTTAAAGCGCGTGCCGCTTGTTGCGCTTCTGCTTGTTGGCTTGGCATTCTTGCCGTCATTATATGCTTGGTTCAATGTCGCTGCTTCTTGGGACCCTTATAGCAACACGGGACAAATCAAAGTGGCCGTTGTGAACGAGGATGCCGGCGCCGAAGTCAACGGAGAACAGTTTAAAGTCGGAGACGAGCTTGTTGAAAATCTCAAAAGGAACGACAAAATGGGATGGACGTTTGTCGATCGAGCCACGGCTGAAGAAGGAGTCAAAAAGGGCGATTATTACGCAAGTGTGTATATAAGCAAAGACTTTTCCGAAAAGCTGACGAGCGTCCTTGACGGGGAGCCAGCCGCTCCCGAAGTTCGCTATACTGTCAATGAAAAACTGAATGCGATTGCTCCAAAGATGACGTCAGCAGGCGCTTCGGCGATTGTCGAGGAAATTTCCGAGCAATTTTTAGGAGAAGCATCAACTGCTTTGTTTACGGAACTGAACGATATTGGCGTGGAACTTGAAAATGAATTGCCGACGATTCGTAAAATCGAAAGCAATATTTTCAAGCTAGAAGAACGGTTTCCAGAAATCAATGAGCTAGGGGAAAAGGTGCTTGAACTTCAAAACGACTGGCCTGTGATCAAGGAAAAAGTCGAGAGCGTCATCGGGATGGATGAGCATTTTTCAGACATAAACGAAGCAGCTGGGTACGTATTGGAGATTGAAGAACGATTGCCGGAAATCCATACGCTTAGCGAGCGACTGGCCCAGTTGGAAGAACGGATTCCTGAAATAGAGGCGGCAGCGGACAAACTTGTAGAAATCGGCAGCCACTTTGGCGAAGTGGAAGCGCAAATAGTGGAAGCGCTCGAAATCGTTCAGACAGCTCAGGAAGCGATTGGGCGCGCCCAGGAGGCGCTGCCACACGCTGCTGAAATGGCTGATCATGCACAAGGTTATTTAGAAGGCGCCAAAGAGGTCCTGAATGAAGTAGAAGGGGCGATCGATCCTCTTGTTGATGTGATCAACCGGCAAGCAAGCTTTGTAGAGCAAGGCGCAAATGCAGTGGAGACGGCTCTGTCAGACGATTCATCTGGCGCGCTTGTGGAGCAGCTTCGTTCAGCCAATGAGGTGCTTGCCGCAAATGGGCAAGCATTAACGCAAGCAATCGACTTTCTCAGTGAATTAAATGAACCATTGCCTGGAAAAGAGCTAAGTCCAGCGATTGATTCCCTTTCCGAAGCACGAGACAAAACGAACAGTTTACAGGAGAGCGTTCAGTCTGCTATCGCTACATTGGAAGCAGGAGGAGAGCTTGATTCGCAGACGGTAGAGTCTTTAAAGGAACAAGCGCAAGCGACGGCTCAATCCGCCCAACATGTCCAACAATACATGGAAAATGGCGGGGCAGATGTCATTAAAGGGGCCGTTAGCCAATTAGGCCAGGCTGCTGAGGATGCAGGCGACGATTTGGCCGCTGCTGAAGAACGCCTCCCTGATCTAGAGGAGATGTTAAATCAAGCTTCAGCGATTAGCGTAACAGGCGAAGAACAACTCAACAATTTGCTGGAAGAGTTGCCTGCTATTGAAGAGCGTGTCAATGAGGCCATTAACTTAGTTGAAAATGGACTGCCAGAAGTGATTGCGACCATTAAGGGCATCAACGCGTTTATGAGCAACGATTTTCCAGCAATTGAGGAACGAATTCATGAGGCCGCCGATTTTATCCGTGACGATTTGCCATCACTGGAAGAGGAATTCTCTGAGATGGCAGAAAAAGTTGAGGAAGCTCTTCCTGAATTTGAGGAAGCGTTAAATCATATCGCTACATTTGTCGATGGGGAATTGCCAGGGCTAGAGGAGACAGTTGGCGAGGCAGCTGACCGTATTCGCGAGTTTGAAGAAAATACTGATCTCGAAGAAATGATTGGATTGCTGAAAAACGATATTGAAAAAGAGAGTGCGTTTTTCGCAGAACCAGTCAAACTAATTGAGGATCAATTGTACGCCGTTCCAAACTACGGGTCAGCCAATGCGCCATTCTATACAGCCCTATCTCTGTGGGTAGGCGCGTTGCTGCTAGCGAACTTGCTAAAAACCGATGTTCATCCAGTCGATATGAGGGAAGAATACAAGGCACACCACATTTATCTAGGCCGCCTCGTGCTGTTCTTGCTAGTCGGTTTCTTCCAAGCGCTTATTGTCAGCATTGGCGATCTCCTTGTACTCGGAGTCTATGCAGCCCATCCCGTTTGGTTCGTCGTGTTTTCCGTATTGGTTGGTTCCGTTTTTATGACGATTGTTTACACGCTAGTGTCGGTTTTTGGTAATATCGGTAAAGCGTTGGCCATTATTTTTATGGTGCTGCAATTATCAGGTGCTGGAGGAACGTTCCCAATACAAGTCGCACCGCCATTTTTCCAAGCGATCCACCCCTTTTTGCCGTTTACGTATGCAATTAATTTGCTAAGGGAGGCAGTTGGGGGAATCGTCGCTGAAGCAGTCTGGATCAATATTGGCGTGCTTGTCCTCTTTCTTGTACTCGCTCTGCTGTTCGGCTTGTTGCTGAAGAAGCCCCTTGCCGAGCGAATGCAAAAAACAACGGAAAAATCCCGGTCGAGCCGGATGATTGATTGACTGAGCAAGGGAAGGTGGGAAACCCCTTCCTTTGCTTTTTTTAAACGGGGTAGTTTCCTTTATCAACGATTTCTAGATATAATAGAAAAGCACAAAAGGGGAGAGGACAAATGAGGATAACTAGCACTACCGTTTACTTAAGGCCTGTGCAAAAAAACGATATGAGTAGCTTTTTTAATGCTGTCCAAGATGAAGAAATACGATATATGACTGGCACAACAAATACATTTACAATGGAGCAATTGTATGAACACTATGAGCGAATGACCAATGATGAGCACCGCTTTGATTTTGCGATTTGTTTGCTCAATAGTGATGAGGTGCTTGGTGATTTATCGATTTTAGAAATCGACGAGACCAACCAAAAAGCCGGGTTTAGAATTGCCTTGCATCATCAACATGTTTTAAATAAAGGGTACGGAACAGAAGCAATCAAATTAGCACTTCGATTTGCCTTTGAGCAACTTAAACTAAATCGGCTACAATTGGAAGTGTTCTCTCATAACATAAGAGGCATAAAAGCATATGAAAAAATAGGCTTTAAAATAGAAGGCGTATTGAGACAGTCCCTTTATCTTAATAATCAATACTCAGACGAGATCATTATGGCAATGATACGGACGGATTACAATGAGCTTAAAAATACAATGAACTCGTTGTAGCAAATCGTTCGTTGTGCGGGAAAAAGCCTGTTAATTTGGTTAAATGTAGACTGACCGGAAACGCTTGTCAACCAGGACAACAATGAAAGATACGAACGCTTGTCAAAAGTGCGAAGGCCATCATTTGTCTTTAGAGATACTTGAAAAAAACATAATCGGTTGGCACGCCTGCTAGCCCTAGTTGCCGCAGTATTGCCGTTATGTTGCCGCGATGGTAAGTACCGTGGTTGATGACATGGAAAACGAGGTCTTCTAATGGACAAACCATCTTGCCGAACCGTGGGTGCTCAATTTTAATCGTCCGGCTTAGGTCGTTGGCAGCGAAAAAGTGTCTAAAGTTTTGTGCTACTTCTTGGTAAGCTTCCTGATAGAAGGCCAAAGAGGCACCATCCATTTGCTTGCTCTTTTCGGTTCTTATGTCGACGATATCGTTAAAGTCTTTTTCCTGCATGGCGTTAAGCCATGTAATGTCTGCTATGTAAACATGGGTAAGCACTTCCGCTATTGAAGAAAACACGCTCGTTACTTGACGCGTTAACAGTCCTACTTCCTGGGCGCTCAAATGGGCAAAAACTTGGTTGTTGGCCCACACATGGTAATCATATAATTGGCTCGCGTTCATACGTCCAGCTCCTTCGGTTAATTGACGCTACATACTAATTCGTTACGGGACTTTAAAAACCTTCTCACCGCTTGTAGTTTTAGGCTTGTTTAGCAAATGGGTCGATTCCGATTTTAGTGAGTACAGCGATTGCTTGCCGAACAGGCAAATTTGGCAAGTTAAACTCATTGGCCAGCACGTCTTCAATCGCTTCAACGGAAGAAAGGGTCGTAGTTGTCCGTTCGCCATTGCTTTTACTAATCGTAAAGCGGTTATTAACAAGCGAGACGCTTCTTTGTTGGTCAAGCTGGTACAATTGGCAACGCAACAGTCCCATGAATGTCGCTGTTGGCTGATAAGAAGCAGAAACGAGCCCTTGGAAATCAGCGATTTGGTCGTTTTTCTCCTGTTGAAAAGACCACGTTTTTCCAGTTTGTGCTCCATTCAGGTAGCGTTTGTAATCGAATAACCCATCTTCTCTCGCGGTAATTGCAACAACATCATTGCCAAATTTGCGCTCTGTTTTTCGCAAGTGAAGAGGCACTGCTTCAAAGAATGGTGCCGCCGCGCCACAATCGACGTAATAACGAGTATCGTCGAGCAATACGGTGATGCCCATGTGCTCGCCGCCAAGCATAATCAGTTGGCTGTTAAAACCGAGTTGGTTTAATAAAAGATGGACGTTTCCGTTCATTGAATAACAAGTTCCCCCAGCATCGAGTGTGCGCCGCGCTTGGAGAAACTCATTTACAGTCGGCAATCCTTCCATCCCGTTTTGCCAACGGACCAATTTGCTCATGTTCTCAAACGGGAATGTTTGCAAGTGGGCTGTACAAATCGCATTGAGAAAAGAGAGTGAAGGGGGTTGCCGTTCTAGTCCCAATAGCTGCAAATAGACTTTTGACTCGGCCATTTTTAAATTACCTCCTCATTTTTATTTCACCATACCAGGAAATGCCTTTAGCGTCTTCAGCTTTTTGGTGCATTCGCCTCTCCATCTTTTGACTGAGAAATCCTATTAAGGATTTTCCCAACCTGTGCGAAACCCCGCCCAGTCTTGATTTTTACAAAAAAGGATAGAAGGGGAGGCACTTTTGTAATATTACATTTCAATTACATCGGTAGTGCAGCCACCATATTTCGTTTAAAATTTACATTCCATAGCCGATATAATTCACGAAGGCAACATTCTGTCGAAAAAGGAAAATGGATTGAAATCACTTTAGAAGGAGGCATTTTCTTGGCACAATCTACTTTCAATAAAGTGCTGTTCTCTTCTGCCGTTGTGGCGGGTATTGCCGTAGTGGCCCCACAAGATGCAGATGCAGCGCTCGGCGACCGTACACTCCGTCAGGGCATGTCTCATCCCGATGTGACTGAACTGCAAAATGCTCTAAAAGAAAAAGGGTTTTTTACATACGGCACTGCTACAGGCTATTTTGGTACGCATACAAGAGATGCGGTGATTGCTTACCAAAAAGCGAATAACCTTCTTGTTGACGGTATTGCTGGTCCACAGACGCTAGGTTCTTTGAAAGGCGCGGCTGTATCGGCACCGAATAACAATGGGAATAAAACGGCTGATACGCAGCCATCCAGCAAGACAAGCCTTCTGCGCGTAGGCAGCCGCGGCGGCAGTGTGACAGCGCTACAAGAAGATCTGCGCAAGCTCGGCTTCTTCAACCAATCTCCTACGGGCTACTATGGCACGGTAACCCGTGATGCGGTGCGTGCTTTTCAACAGGCGAACAACTTGCAAGTTGATGGCATTGCTGGACCGGCCACACAAGCAGCGCTTAAAAACGGCGGTAATCGTGCTTCAGGAAATGACACCTCTTCAGAAAACAAGCCTGCGTCAACGGGCGTGCTTCGTCTCGGCGATCGCAGCAGCCAAGTGACCGATTTGCAAAATCAGCTGCGCTCTCTCGGCTACTTTAATCAGAATGCAACAGGCTATTATGGTGAGGTGACCCGTTCGGCTGTGCGTGAATTCCAAAAAAACAATGGTCTGACCGCTGATGGGATTGCTGGGCCGCAAACATTTGCGAAACTTAGCAACAACCCTGCCCCTGTGAACAAAAACCAAACAGTAAACAACAATCAACCTTCTCAGACGAACCAAAACGCAAGCGGGCTTGTCTCAGGCTTGATCTCTAGCGCGCAGTCGGCCATTGGCGTCCCATATGCTTGGGGAGGCACTTCTATGTCTGGGTTTGACTGTAGTGGGTTTATCCAATACATTTTCCGGCAAAATGGCGTTAGCGTTCCCCGGACTGCTGCGGAACAATGGAATAAGGGCACATCTGTTAGCTCACCGAGTGTAGGCGATGTTGTCTTTTTTGAAACCTATAAAGCTGGCCCTTCTCATAATGGCGTTTATATAGGTGACAATAAATTCATTCATGCTGGCTCTTCACGGGGAGTTGAAGTCGCTGACATGAACAATAGTTACTGGAAACCAAGATACTTAGGTGCTAAGCGCCTTCATTAAGAATCAGGCTTTTGCCTGGTTCTTTTTTTGCTCAGATAATAGAAGAGTAATGGCAAAAAATACCGAACGTCTATTCGTTTTTTCTCTTGAATAGGGAACGCATATTCGCATATACTAGAATCAGAAACAAAGGGGAGGGCAACAAACATGAAGCGGGCAAATGTCATTTTTCTTGTTGATATGGAATCGTTTTATGCGTCGATCGAACATGCGGCCAATCCCCAGTACGATGGGCGCCCCCTTGTCGTTTCTGGTGACGTGAATCGGAGAAGCGGCGTCATTTTGGCGGCATGCCCATTAGCAAAGGCTAAGGGAGTGCGAAATGCTGAGCGCCTATTTGAGGCGCAGCAAAAATGCCCAGACTTAGTTGTTGTGAAACCACATATGCAGCGCTACGTTGATATTTCCCTACAAATTTCAAAAATTCTTGGCACGTTTACCGATTTGGTTGAGCCCTATTCGATTGATGAACAGTTTATGGATGTGACTGGGAGCCAAAAGTTGTTTGGTCCCCCTTATGAGATAGCAGAAAAAGTGAAGCAAGCCATTATGGACCGCTTTGGCGTAAAGGCAAGAGTTGGGATCGGTGAAAACAAAGTATTGGCAAAACTAGCATGCGACAATTTTGCTAAAAAAAGCAGTGAAGGGATTTATTGGCTTAGAAAAGACAGCCTTGATCTTGATTTATGGTGCTTGCCGATTGAAAAACTGTTTGGCGTTGGTCGAAAAATGAGCGTCCACCTTCGTAATATGGGGATTCGAACGATTGGCCAACTGGCGCAAACGGATGGCGCACGGATAAAAAAACGTTTTGGCGTCCATGGCCAAGTCTTGTGGATGTCAGCCAATGGCGAAGATTACTCACCTGTAACGAGGGCCGCCCACGCCCGTCGTAAAGGATATGGAAATGGCATGACGCTGCCTCGGGACTATGTGAAAAAGGAGGACATTTGTGTCGTGTTGCTTGAGTTATGCGAGGAAGTATGCGCGCGTTTGAGGCAAGATGGCTGGATGGGGAGTACGGTTTCCCTAAGTGTCAATGGTGCCGATTTTGTTGAAAAACGTGGGTTTCACCGGCAGTATACGATTCCTTTTGAAACCAACATTACAATGGAAGTATACGAAGCGGCGTGCGCGTTGCTTGAACGGTTTTGGGACGGCTATCCAATCCGCCGTTTAAGCGTAGGCGTGAGCAACTTGCAAAGTGACCAGAATTGGCAGCTTAGCTTATTTGACGACAATGCGAGTAGGGATCGTCTGTCAACGATTGGTTATGTGATGGACGGCATCCGCCAAAAGTATGGGAAGCTCGCGATCCAGCGTGCTTCTTCGTTGCAAAAAGCGTCACAGCTTCGAGACAGAAGCCAAAAAATTGGTGGCCATTATAAATGAGCTATTCAAAAAAGCTCCCCGTGCTAGGAAGCGGTCAGGAAGCTTGATATTTTCACTCATTTCACTGGTTGCTTTTCTGTGGCCGTTGCAAGGCAGGCAAGAAGTTGTTCCAAGATAAGGGAATCAATCGCTTGTTCGCTTGTATGGACCGATAAATCAAGGATACGACCGTCTGCCAGTTCTTTAATGAGCGTGATACTGCTAAATTCATCCTCACTGTTCGCGTCGGCGAAGGCGTAATCGTACCAATCTAAGGCATCGGTTAGCGGCCACTTTATTTCTGTGCGTGCGGAACGGAGCGCGTTGATGTGCATATCGGCAGGTACGTCTGGATGGGCGAGGCCGATAATAATGGAAATCGGCACGAACATTTGGTTTTGTTCATTCCAAAAACTATAAGATTGCTCACCTAAACGACGCATTTGGTAGCCTTCAGGCAATTGGATCTCAAGTGTGTCAAACAGCACAAATGTATGAGCAAGAAAGGAATGGTCTTCACCATCATAGAAGAAAGGCACTTCCGTAACTGGGCTTTCTTCAGGCGTGTTTGCTTCGGCGCTAGGCTTGCCACTTAATTTTTGAGCTAAAGGAACCGTAGCCAAGTCCTCATCAATGGAACTCTCGCCTTTGTCGCTTTCATGATTAGCAGAAACGAGAATCGCGTGGAACAAGCTAACCGCTTCTTCATAAGTTTCGCCGTCTTGTTTGCTTAAATCGGCAGGCAAAGACAGCGCAGCTACATACATATGATCTCGTTTTTCGTCAAAGCGGACAAGACGATGAACGATGCCATGGCTGTCATCAACGGTCAAATAATAATCAAAACCAAGCTCAGGAAACCAATGTGTATCAATTTCCACAGGCTCGCTTTCGTTGGAACGAAGCGCAAGTGTTGTGTAATCATGGCGCAACGTCCAATCTTTATCGGAAGGGAGCGGCTCCGTGCTGACGGAAACTTGAAAAGAAGGATCTTGATCCGACACAAATGTTAACATATTGGCTGTTTCAACGACTTCAAAGCCATCTGGTACTAAATAGGTTTTATCAAACGGAGCTGTTGCTGCCCGAGCGGAAAGGATGTCGGTTTTATCTCCGTTGACAACTGTCAACGCTTGCCCCTCTGGTTGTTGGTCCTCAGAGACACCATTGCCTTGGGAAGCATCGTCCTTATTCGGAGCGGGGCTCGCTTCAGGGGCTTGGCAGCCAGAAAGCAATATAGCAGCAAAGAGGCTGAAACCGCTTAATGTTCGCAATGATTGGCGAAGAAAAGGGTGTATCCTCATTGACTGTTCCTCCATCATCATTTGTTGACTGTTCCATATTCTAACATGAATGAAATACTAGAACGAGAAAATCATTTAATCGCCAACTCTTGGTATTCTGGATGTTTATCAAACTCGGCTTTCGCAAACGGGCAAATGGGATCGATTTTTTTGCCTTGTTTTTTCATATCGGCTACGAAAGAGGCGACGAGTTTTGCGCCAATACCTGATCCTCGACTATCAGGATCAACAAAGGTATGGTCAATGACCATATGGTTGTCTTCTTCAAAAAAGGTTAATTCGCCTACTGTTTTTCCCGCTTCTGTCTTAAACGAGTAACGTTTAGGTTGTTTGTGAATATTCATGTTTTCTCCTTGGTTTTGGCGTTTAATCGATCGCTAAATGAGTGCGCAGCTCATGGCCAATGCGTTCTACTTCTTCCTGTGGCAAGACGGCGAACCAAAGGCCGTTCACTGTCTCCTCACGGTAAACGATATCTAGCTGCTTAATCGACTGTGCGGCAGGCCGGTAAGCAGAAACATAATGGAGCATTTCTGTAAGTGTCAAATCCGTTTCGATGGCATCGCTAAGGGATTGTAGGAACGCAGGGATGTTCGCCAAGTTGCCAACTTGCAAACCTTTATCAATAGCGCTTTCCATGACATCGCGTTGGCGGCTTGTCCGGCCTGCATCCCCGGCAGGGTCCTCTTTACGCATCCGTACATAAGCAAGGGCTTTTTCGCCATTCAGTGAGAGTGTTCCTTTTGGAAAATCGTACCCATCGATCGAGAAGCTTTTTTCATTAACCACAGAAACACCGCCAAGGATATTGATCACATCAACAAAGCCGTCCATATCAACCGCCATGTAATGATCGATAGGAATATGAAGCAGCTCCTCAACCGTTTGCACCATTAAATCGGGCCCTCCATAAGCGTGAGCATGGTTCAGCTTATCGGCCATACTGTGGCCAGCAATCTGTACCTTCGTATCCCGGGGGATGCTAACAAGCTTCACCGATTGTGCTTTGGCATTGACCGTTGCTACCATTAATGCATCCGAACGGCCATAGCCTGATCCAGCTGTTTTATCAACGCCGGCAATCAGAAAGGCGAGTGGTTCGCCTGGCTCTGCGGTTGACTGCCGCTTTTCAGAAATGCCCCCGTTGTCTATTCTGCTATGAAGAGGGGTATGCATGTTATCGTTGGCATTTAAGACAGCTTCATACATGGAATAGCCAAAGCCAACAAACAAAAGCAAGCCGACCGCCAAACAAGCAATGACTCCCTTTGTGTACGATTTCATCAAAAAACGATCCTTTCCAAACGTCTTTCTTTTCCATACCCGCTTTCAGAAAAAGCAAGCTGCAAAAAACAAAGTTGCTGTGCATCCTTAGTCTCAACGGAAGCAACGGCGTGTATACGGGCAATTGAAAACACGTATGAAAAGCATGGCTTTTTGTGTGGGGCATTTACGTTTAGCAAGAGGCTGCTATGCATGTCGGTCAATATCGATAATAGCTTGCTCTGTTTCATTATTCAAGCTATTTTCTGTTGGGCCGATTTGGTTCAATCTGCAAATGGAGCCTTTCCTGCGAAAGGCTCCATTTGCATTCAACATCTATTCGACTTTCATTTACTTGCTTTCAAGCCGTGCTTTGCGATGGACTTGCCAACGCCAAGAGTCTTCACACATTTCTACAAGCGTCCGCTTTGCTTCCCACTGAAGTTCGGTTCTTGCTTTCGTTGGGTCGGCATAGCTGACAGGAGCATCACCTGGACGACGTGGACCGATTTTTTTCGGAATCGTGATGCCAGTCGCTTTTTCAAAGGCGTCAACCACTTCAAGAACGCTGTAGCCAGTGCCTGTCCCCAAGTTATATGCCTGCACACCTGTGTATGTTTCGATTTTTTTGAGGGCTTGCAAGTGACCCAAAGCAAGATCAACAACATGGATATAGTCGCGGATGCATGTACCGTCTTTTGTCGGGTAATCATCGCCAAAAACAGAAAGTTCTTCACGCACGCCGGCGGCTACCTGTGTAATATAAGGCATCAAATTATTTGGGATCCCGCTTGGCTCTTCGCCAATAAGGCCGCTTTTATGGGCGCCGATTGGGTTAAAATAGCGTAGTAGCGAAATGCGCCAATTGCTATTAGAAGTCGCTAAATCACGGAGCATGTCCTCAATAATGATTTTTGTATTGCCGTAAGGGTTGACTGCTTTTAACGGCGCGTTTTCTTCAATTGGAACTTGTTCAGGCAATCCGTACACGGTTGCTGATGAACTGAAAACGAGTTTGTATACACCATATTTTTCCATCGTTTTGCATAAATGAATCGTGCTGCCTATGTTCGTTTCATAATAATGAAGCGGTTTTTCGACCGATTCGCCGACAGCTTTTAAACCGGCAAAATGGATGACCGCTTCAATGTGGTTTTCAGCGAAAACCGTTTCTAAACGAGAGGAATCAAGCAAATTAATGTCATACGTCTTCACTTTTTTGTTGGTGATTTCTTCAATGCGGTTAACAGTATCAGGGTCACTGTTGGAAAAATTATCAACAATGATAATGTCATAGCCTTCTGTTAAGAGTTCAACGCAAGTGTGGCTGCCAATGTAGCCGGCACCGCCTGTAACGAGAATGGACATAGTATTCCCTCCACGGTATACAAAGTAAGTGTTGTTCACTCTAGTATACCAGAAATGCAAGAAACAAAATATAGAAGAAAGAACGAACAATCCTTATGAAAAACCTGGTAAAATAAAAGAAAAATCCCGGGGGCTGAATCGATCAATGGAGCAAGAAAAATCGTGGCGTGATAGGATTGACTATACGCTCTTGTTTTTCGTGTTTGTGTTAGGCTGTATGAGTATCATGGCCATTTACGCAGGCACAACCACCCAGTTTTTCAGTGCTGAAGACTATGAAAAGTACCGCCATGTGTTTGCCCTTTCGCAAGCAAAATGGTTTTTGATCGGATTCGTGTTAATGGTTGTTGTAATGCTTGTTGACTATGAATACTTAAAACGCTTGACAATCCCTATTTTTGCCTTTGGCATGATCTTGTTGTTATGGGTGCAATTTTTTGGCGTTGAAAATAAAGGCGCCACGCGTTGGATTGGCATTAATGGCACGCCGATTTACCAGCCTTCAGAAGTGATGAAAATCATTCTTGTCCTCACGCTTGCCCATTTAATCGTGGTGCTGAATCAACGTTATTCCGAAAAAGGACTCAAAGCCGATTTAAAAAAGCTTGGCTGGCTTGCTGCTTTTGGGATCCCGCCTTTCTATCTTGTCTTAAAGCAACCGGACTTAGGAAGCGCACTTGTCCTTGCTGTCATCATTGCCACTGCCATTCTTATGGCCAATGTTTCCTATAAAGTACTAGCCAGTTTGGCTGCACTTGCAGGGGCAGGAATCGCTTTTCTTTATTATTTGCTTTTAAACCATATTGAACTGATTACAAAATATGTGTTAGAAGAACATCAGCTTGTACGGATCCTCGGGTGGCTATACCCAGAGGAGTATGCATCAGGTTATGCGATGCAAACATTAAATGCGATACGAGGCATTGGTTCTGGCCAATTGACGGGAAGCGGCTTCTTAAATAGTGTCCAAGCTGCTAATGCTTCTACGCCTGAACTCCATACCGATTTTATTTTTGCCGTGATTGGTGAAGAATTTGGTTTTCTCGGTTCGACGGTTGTCATTTGCGTCTATTTTTTACTTATTTATCGCCTGATTATGCTCGCTCACTCATGTGATGACTTATACGGAACGTCGATCATTGCTGGTATTGCTGGCATGTTGACATTTCAAATTTTCCAAAATATCGCCATGACCATTGGGCTAATGCCTGTCACTGGCATTGCATTGCCTTTCCTTAGCTATGGAGGCAGTGCGCTCATGACGAATATGCTTGCCATCGGCATTGTTCTCAATATTGGCATGAGGCAAAAAACGTATATGTTCAAGTCAAACAATGAAGTCATCGACTCAGACAAAGGGACGCTTTTCTCCATTAAAGGAAAGCGATTTAAGCTGCCTCTCTAGGTTCGCCCATCTTCCCCGTGTTTGTAAGGGGAAGCCTTGTGCAGTAGCTATAGACCAGCGAATAATAGATGAAAAGTAGCATCTAGGGCAATGAACCGAGTTGATGAAGGGGCTTGTGTTCACAACTGATGCTTCGAAGTGCCATAAGGAAATAGGTGAGCCACTTAGTGTGGCTCTTTATTATTTGTATCTTAGAATCGTGTTCGTATTAAGGGTTGAGATGAAGGTCAGGTCAGTAGCTTCTAAATTGAAAATAAAAATTTGCACCACCGCTAAAAAAATATTTATTTGTTTACCGATCTGTAAGCACCTATAATTTAGTTAAAATTTACTAGGAGGAATGATTATGAAAAAAATACTATTAGCTTGTGGTGCAGGAGCTTCAAGTGGTTTCATAGCACAACAAATGAGGAAAGCCGCAAAAAAACAAAAAATAGATGTAAAAGTTAGTGCAGTAAGCGATACTGAAATTTTAGAAAATATCGAAGGGGTGAGTGTTTTATTTCTTGGACCACACTTAGCCCACAAATTAAGTGAAATTAAAGATAGCTTAGGTGACAATTCAATAGAAGTTTTGTTAATAGATAAAAATCACTACGCCTCTTTAGATGGGGCTGGCGTACTAGCTAAAGCGATGAATTACTTATAAGGAGTAATGTAAACATGAAGAAATTATTAGATTGGATGAGTGAAACTGTTGCACCCGCAATGGAAAGAGTAACAAAAAACGTTTGGATTTCAGCTTTACAGTCATCAATCATGAAGACTCTACCAATGATATTGGTCGGGTCTCTTATTACACTTTACAACGTTATTAAAGCCTATTTTCCAGACATTCCCGATTTGTCACCAATTAGAAGTTATACATTTGGTCTAATTGCCTTGTTTATCGTGTTTCTAATTCCATATACTGTTTTAGATCTAAAGAAGAAACCTAAAAATAAATATGTTGCCGGTTTTACAGGTATTTCATTATATATGATTTGTGTTAACCCTACAGTTACAGAAGCAGGGCATGTATATGATTTTGCAAGTTTTGGTGCCGGGGGGATGTTTGTTGCAATCATTGCCGGTTTAACAACTGCAGTAGTAATGAATTTTTTCTTAAATTTCAGTTTCTTTGGTGAGGATTCAGTCGTCCCTGATTTCGTCAAACAATGGTTTGATTCTATGTTACCTGTTGCAATTGTAGTCACTTTAGGTTGGCTATTAGTTATTCATCTAGAATTTGATTTATTTAATTTAATAGTTAGCTTTTTTTCACCACTAAATAATATTGCCCAATCGCTTCCAGGTATGGTTTTGCTCTTTTTAATTCCAACTATTTTCTATTCGATGGGAATAAGTGCATGGGTTTTCCAACCTATTCTGAATCCTATCATGTTGATGGCCATTACAGCTAATATAGATTCCGTTGCGCGAGGAGAAGCAGCCGTATTACCTAATACATTAGAAACTATGTATGCTTTCCTAAGTTTAGGTGGTCGAGGAGCAACACTACCTTTAGCTATTATGATGTTATTTGCTATGTCAAAACGATTAAAAGCATTTAGTAAAGCAAGTATAGTGCCAAGCTTTCTAAACATTAATGAACCTATTGTTTTTGCGATAATTGCTTGGAACCCTATTATGATGGTGCCAATGTGGATTATTGGATTAGTCCTGCCACTTGTCACTTATATTAGTCTAACTTCAGGATTTGTAGCAATCCCTGCGGAAGTATTTAATATGTGGTATATACCAGCTGGAGTGAGTGCTTGGTTAATTACTAAATCATTTACTGCTGTATTATTAGTAGCTATTAACTTAGCAATCGCAACAATTATTTGGTACCCTTTCTTTAAAATTTATGACAGACAAGAAGCAAAAAAAGAATTGGAGGAAAACTCGGATGTCGGACACTCAATCTAAAGAAGAAAGATTGGAATACATTAACAAAGCAGCTATGAAGATAATTTTACATGCTGGTGATGCTAGAGCTATGATAATGGATTCCTTGGAATTAATCGCTATAAAACAATATGACAAGGCTGAAAGAAAAATGGATACCGCTTATGAAGAAATTAAATTAGCACACAAGGCACAAACAAAAATCATACAGGAAGAAGTAGCTGGGGAAGATATCCCTCATACTTTACTATTTGCTCACGCGCAAGATACATTAATGACTATTTATACAGAGTATAATCTTACAAAAAAGTTTATCGTGATCTTTCAGAACTTAAAAAAATAGGAAGTGATAGTATGTTTAAAAAGCAAGATGAATTTCCAAGAGACTTTTTTTGGGGAGGAGGCATTGCATCTAATCAAGCTGACGGACTCTTCGGTAAATTTGATAAGGGAATTTCAATTGCTGATTGCCATCCCTATTTCTATAAAGAAAACCGTAACGACAGGAAAGAAGACTCAACCATCCCCAATAATATAGATTCATTAAAAATTAATAAAAACTTTTATTATCCAAAACAAACTGCTGTTAGATTTAGTGAATTTTATAAAGAAGATTTGAAGATGTTAAAAGAGCTAGGCTTGAACAGTTTTAGAACTTCCTTTGATTGGTCATTAATCTTTCCGAATGGCGACGATCTCCAATGTAATGAAGCAGGATTAGAGTACTATGATAAACTAATTGATGAAATAATACTGAATGGCATGGAACCAATTATGACTATTTCACATTATGAGATGCCCATCAATTTAGTTAAGAAGTATGGGGGATGGTCAAATCGAAAATTGATTGAATTTTTCAGGAGATTTTGTGAGGTTTTATTTGATCGATATCATAAAAAGGTGAGATATTGGATCACATTTAATCAAATTAACTTGTTAACTTTTAATTCTCTAGGCATTTTATCTAATAATCTTCAAGACATCTATCAAGCTGTACATCATCAATTAGTTGCTACTGCTATTGCAAAACAAATTAGTACTAAATATAAAGGATTGCAAGTAGGACTTATGCTAAGCGATAAAATTGCCCATCCTGCTACTTGCAAGCCTGAAGATGTTTTGTTTAATCTAAGAAAAAACCAGATGCAATTTTTCTTTTCAGATGTAACTCTTAGAGGAGAATATCCTGGATATAGTATAAGATTTTTCTCTGATCATAATATTGACTTAAATATAGACAGTTATGATTTAGAGTTAATAAGAAACTATACAATGGACTTCTTATCCTTTAGTTATTACTATACAAAGATTAATGATTCGACTAAAGACAAATTAACATCTCCTGAAAAATCAGTAAATCCGTATTTAGAACAATCTGAATGGGGATGGGAAATTGATCCATTAGGCTTAAGGACAGCATTAAATACTTATAACGATAGATACCCTAAAACCCCATTATTTATTACAGAAAATGGGTTTGGTGCTCGGGACGTAGTTTCTAGCAATAAAGAGATAAATGATTCATATCGGATTGAATATATAAAGGATCACTTAAAACAAATAAAAGAATCTATAAAAGATGGAGTAAATATAATCGGTTATTGCTTATGGACTCCCTTTGATATTGTCAGCTGCTCTTCTGCTGAAATGTCAAAACGGTATGGTTGTATCTATGTTGACCTAGATGACAATGGCAATGGTTCATTAGAAAGAATAAAAAAACAGAGTTTTTATTGGTTACAAGAAACCATCAAAACAAATGGTATAAATTTGTAAATAGAGCTTGATAGCAGGTGTGTACCAATGAGCGGAATTGTTTATTCTTTGATGATCTTAGGGTGATAATATGAAGGAAGTACAGCGTAAATTAATTTTAATATTAGCTTCAGAAGATCGAGAAACTACATCGCAAAATTTGGCAGATAAGTTACACATATCTAAGCGTAGTGTAAAAGATAATATCCGCGTAATCAATAAAAAATTTCCTGGTTTCATCATATCTTCCAATGTGGGCTACTTGATTGATAAGAGTAGGGTAGATAATATTTTATATCAATCAAGAAACTTAATACCAGAGACTCCTGACGGTAGATTTCACTATATTATCAAAAAGGTTTTATTATCGGATATAGCTAATAAAAGCGGCAATATTGATATCTATGATTTAAGTGAGGAACTAAATGTAAGCGAGGCAACAATTTATAAAGATCTAGCTAAAATAAGAAGACATTTGACTCACTATGAATTAGGATTAGAAACAAAGAATGAAAAAATTGTTTTATCTGGTAGTCAACGTATGAAACAAAAAGCAATCAACAACCTATATTTTTCTGAAGTTAAAGACAAAGGAATTACCTTTGAGTCCGTGCAATTAGCTTATCCAAATTACAATGTTAATGTGATTGCAAATGTAATAACCAGATTAACTAAAAAGTATCACTATTTCATGAATCATTATTCTGTTGTAAACATTGTAATGTATATAATCATCGGAATGGAGCGTATAAAAAACGACTTTTACAGTAATATTGAAGCTGAAATAGAACCTGATATAGATTTTAGTAGTATAAGAGAAATAACCTTAGTGTCTGAAATCTCCAAGGAGTTAGAGTCCCTTTTTAACATTACATACAATTCATTTGAGTTAAAAGAACTCCGGTTACTAATACTTAGTAATATTATGTCCTCGGATTACCACAAGCTTAATGAAGAAATGTTTCAGAGCCTAATAGGCGAAGAGACACTGCATTTAGTTGAATTAATGTTAAAAGATCTAAGAGAATACTTTTATTTTGATGAGTATGACAATAGTTTTTTTAGACAGTTTTCGCTTCACATAAATAATATGTTATTACGATTGAAAGCAAACTATGTCAATAAAAATCCCATGACAGAGCATATTAAATATACTACTCCGTTTTTATTTGATTGTGCTGTTCAAATGTCTAATACGATCCTTAATCATACTGGTTATAATATCAGTGATGATGAAATTGCATATATAGTATTACATCTTGGAGCAATTATTGATTATCATGAGAAGCTGAAGAATAAATTTAATGCAGCAGTTATTTTTCCGGATTATTACAATTTCGCTAGTAAGTTTGTTGAAAGAATTGAAGAGTTTAATCCGGATATAACTGTATCTAATCTTTTTACTTCAGTTGATCAATTTTTAGAAATGGATAATAAACCTTTCGACCTTGTTATATCAACGCTCTCCTTTAAGACAGAGGAAAAATTAATTGTTATTAACCCATTATTAACGAGTTTTGATATAAGTATATTGAAAAGGGAAATCAGTAATTTAAAAGGAGTTAGAGAGCACACGCGATTAAAAAAGTTATTATCTAGCATTACAGAAGATAAGTTCTTTATGATTAATCCTGCTGTCAAACATTCAAGTGAGCTGATAGCTTTAGTAGCAGATACCTTTGAGGAAAATGATATTGTTACGAAAAAATTTAAACAGGAGGTAATTAATAGAGAAAATTTATCTTCTACGGCTTGGGGGAAAATCGCAGTGCCACATTCATTAGAAATGAATGCTTTAAAGACAAAGATGTTTATATCCATTTTTGATAAGCCGATTCCTTGGGGAGAAACGAACGTGAACTTGGTTTTATTATTCGCGATAAACGAAGAAACTAAGGGTGTATTTAGAGAGGTTTTCGATAAATTAATTGTTTTACTTACTGAAGAAAAAAAATTGTCAACTGTATTAAGCAGTAGAAGTTTACAAGAATTCATTGAGAGAATTTTATAGATCGAACTATGTCTGGTTTTGAAGCTTATAACCGTTACTGCGTTACTTTGAGACGTTTTATTGTAGATCGTTCCTTTATTATGCTTGATGGAGCCTTATAGGCACATATATAGTTATCCTATTATTGCCAATCGCATGCCCCTCGCCTTGAACTAAGAAATAACAGAGCAATTTACTTTTGGTTTCTTAGCGTCTTTAACATTATTGCTTGTGTGTGCTGGCTGTGTTCTACTATCTTCCTGACCGTCCTTAGCTGCCATTCCTTCTTTCAGTACAGTTGCCCGTTCAGGAGAAAATCTCCCTACTCCGTTGCTGCTAACAAGCATATTGCGCTAAGATAAATGTATTTGAAGGGACAGTAACTGGATTAAGTTGAAATGCATGAAGCACAAAGAGAGGAGAGGCAATGATGGATCATTCGATGTATTTAGCCAAAGCGATTAACCTAGCGGCTGAAAGTATTCAATGCGGGGGTGGCCCTTTTGCGGCGATCATCGTGGATGAAAATGGGGCCATTATTGGCCAAGGCACTAACTCCGTGACGAACACCAACGACCCGACAGCACACGCAGAAGTGGTTGCGATTCGTGATGCGTGCAACACGCTTAACGACTTTCAGCTTGAAGGATGTACGCTTTACACAAGCTGTGAGCCGTGCCCGATGTGTTTGGGCGCAATTTACTGGGCCCGGCCAAAGGCGGTCTATTTTGCGGCAACACAAGAGGATGCAGCAGCAGTCGGATTTGATGATGCATTTATTTACAAAGAGATTGAAAAACCTTACAAGGAGCGGACAATTCCGTTTTATGCGTATGAGATAACCGAAAAAAAGCGCCCGTTCCAAATGTGGGAGGCGCTTGCGACAAAAACCGAGTATTAGGCCGCCAACGGTAACTATTGGTCAGACAAAACGCTTGTCAACCGAGGCAAACGACGAAGTATGCGAGCGTTTGCCTCGGTCATATGCTTTAAAACTGGCGTTTTTGAACGGAAACATATTGCTTTATTTCCGCTTCCTTCATTTCTCCCTATTAGGTGCGAGGTATAAAACGAATAATTCACCACTAATCTTTTACGTTAACTATTTAATAAAGCAACCAAGATTTTTCTACTACAACTTGATCACCATAAATCGTCGATACATCAGCATTTACGTCACTTTCTTTAATCAATCTATGGAAAGTGTTTTGCAAGTCATTCGTATGAGCCTTTTTATCAGTCCACCCTCCAATTTGATCTACAAAGCCTTCCAATGTATTTAAATAATCCCATTTAGCTTGACCATCAGAAAAACATCTTTCTTTTTTACTTTACAAGTGATCTGTTTAATAAACACACTACGCTCCTCCTCCAATGTATACAATTGATTATAGAAGTGAACTCTACTCCAACAATACTGCCCGTTCCTTTAAGCCTTTTTACAATCTCTTATCTATAATAAGAACGTATACATGATGGATGCTAATGACCAAGTTCCCTGAAAAGAATAGGTAGGAAGCATGCTTCAGCCGTAATCACGTTGAAGGTTTGTTTTACCGGTTTAATCTATTGGTTCTTTAGAACTATACAAAAAGGATGAACTTGCGGGCGTAAAGACCTATGAGACAACAACAGACAATTCTTTCCTTCGTTGCGTTAATGGAGAGCGGGGATGGAGGGGAATGCGGAAAAAAAGGCGCTCAAATGTAATCTCATTTGAGCGCCTCTGGCCATTACTGATCCCAGACGGTATCAAGTTTATCTGCGTAAAAACGAATCGCTTTTTCATAGCTCTTTAAGGCAGTGTCATTTGTCGTATTAGCAATGGTATGCAAGAGCCGTTCCATTGCTTCTTTGTGCTTGCTGTTGTTGTATAATGCCATTGCTAAAAAAACTGGCAATGTGTTGCTATGCGGAAAGAGCGAGCAGCCTTTACTCAACGTTTTTTCCGCCTTGTCATACTCGCCAAGCACACGGTATGTGCTGCCGAGGCCTAAAAGGGCGCCTTCTAAATCATCGCCTGTTAACCCTAAGGCAATCGCCTGTTCATAATGAGGAACAGTTTGGCGCTCTTTCCCTAGCCGATCAAGGCTAGAGGCATAGTAGTAGTGGGAGAGGGGGTCATTGGGCTGCTCAGCAAGCAAAGCGGCAAATGTTTCTTGCGACGCTTCTAACTTCCCTGCTGCTTGTAAAGAGAATGCTTTTTTTGCCAGTGGATGCATCCCATCCCTCCTTGTATAAAGGAATTTAGCTTATTCGAGTCCCAAGTGTGATAGCATTTCACTTCGCACGCGGGCTTTTTCTTCATCGCTGACAATCGCATACCAAATGCCGTCAATCGTTTCCCCTGTATAGGAAACTTCGATTTGTTCGGTTGAACCGAGAGCAGGGCGGTATTCAGACTGGTAGTCCCACATGGCATCTAATGATAAGTCTGTCCGGACAGTGGTGCCGAGCACATCTAGAATCTCGCCGACTTTTGTAATCGAGCCGAGAGAGGCGGATTCTTGCATGAGCGCGTCAATAATGTCTCGTTGTCTGTTGGCTCGTCCGGCATCGCCGCGAGGATCGTCATAACGCATGCGTGTGTACTTAAGCGCCTCTTCTCCGTTTAACTCAATCGTTCCTTCAGGGAAATGAGAACCATCCATTTCAAACTCAAAATCATTGTAAACCGTGACGCCGCCAAAAGCATCAATTAAACGTTCAAATCCAGCCATATTAATACTAGCGTAATGGTCAATTGGTATGCCATACGCTTCTTCAATTGAATCAATCAGCATTTGTGCGCCGCCATATGCATGAGCGTGGTTGATTTTTTCCACCGTGCCGCGACCAACAATTTCTGCTCGGGTATCACGAGGAATGCTAACCATTTTCGTTGTACCTTCTGCCGGGTTTAACGTCAGTACCATGATGGAGTCGGCTCGGCCAACAACTTCGTCTTCCCGGCCTTCTGTCAAATCCACTCCAGCAAGAAGAATCGACATTGGTTCTCCGACTTGAAGGCCAGCGGGGCGAAGGGGTGAAGCGCCTTCGCGGTTTGGAAGAGGGTCATACATTTCATTGGCTGTATGGCGGATGTCGTTGTACAAATAGACA
The DNA here is from genome assembly GCF_001598215.1 of Shouchella clausii. Taxonomy (GTDB): domain Bacteria; phylum Bacillota; class Bacilli; order Bacillales; family Bacillaceae_D; genus Shouchella; species Shouchella tritolerans. Next base: position 333,609 of record NZ_BCXJ01000001.1, read on the forward strand.
CCGTAAGCAATAACGCTCAGAAACAGGAGCCCGAAAATAAGGGCGATGACTTTTAAAACAGTTTTCTTTTTCATAATAAGGATAACGCCTTTCTAATTGAAGATATGGAAATAGGCAACTACTTTCTTAATAGGATAATTAATTTACTATCATTCCACAACCCTATCTTTTTGTATTTTTAAGTGAAAAATAAAATTGATAGAATTGAACTTTTAGTCGTGGGCCTTAAGGCCTGTTTATTGGCGGAAAAGTAGGAAAACGAGGGACTAAAGTTTCTTGGAGATAAGCTAGATTTCAGGGTAATTTCTTTGCAAATTATGATATAATTCGTAAAGAGTCAGGGAAGTGACGTCTAGGAGGTATATAAACAAATGGAAGAAACCATAAGTTTGAAAGAAATCTTTCAAACATTGAAACAAAGATGGCGGCTCCTTGTGGCCATTCCGCTCTTTGCTATGCTCGTGAGCGCGATTGTCAGCTCGTTTGTGCTGACGCCCATGTATGAACGTTCTACGCAGCTTCTCGTGAACCAGGCTGTTCCAGAAGGGCAACTAAACCAGCAAGTCGTCCGCAACAATCTCGAACTGATCGATACATATAGCGAGATTATTAAAAGTCCAAGAATTTTAAATGAAGTCATTGAGACTGAAGGACTTGACATGACTTACGGCGATTTAGAAGCGGCCGTTTCCGTTGGTAGCCAAAGCAACTCACAAGTGGTGACGATTACGGTCGAGTCAGAAAGCCCGGCTGATGCCACACTTTTGACGAATAGCATTGCGACTGTTTTTCAAGAGCAAATTCCCGATATTATGAGCATCGACAATGTTAGCATTCTTTCGGAAGCAGAAATTGGCGAAGACCCAACGCCAGTCAGCCCAAAACCGTTGTTAAATATGGCGATTGCTTTTGTTGTCGGCCTTATGGCTGCGGTCGGTTTGGCCTTTTTGCTTGAATACTTGGATACGACAATAAAAACGGAAAAAGACATCGAAAACATCATTGATTTGCCTGTTCTTGGCGCTGTCTCTAATATGGAAAGCGTCGATGCGGCTGCAAAAAAGACGTCTTAGATTTTAGGAAGCAGGTGACTTATGGCACGTCTAACACGCACGAAGAAAAAGCCAGTCCAGAAAAAACGGCAACTAATTGCCGATGTAAATCGACGTTCACCCATTACTGAACAATACCGCACGATCCGGACGAACATTGAATATTCGGCAGTTGACACGGAAATTAAATCGCTGCTTGTCACATCTGCTGGCCCTGGGGAGGGGAAATCAACAACGGCATCCAACTTAGCTGTTGTCATCGCCCAAAATGGGCAAACGGTCTTGCTTATTGACGCAGATATGAGAAAGCCGACGGCTCATTATACATTTGGGCTCATGAACAACCGTGGGTTGACGAATGTACTGACACGCCAACAAAAGCAGGACGATGTGATTCAGGAAACAAACGTCGAGAATGTTTCCCTGTTGACTTGCGGCCCGATCCCGCCTAACCCGGCTGAATTGTTAAACTCCAAAATGATGGAGCTTGTTTTACAAGAAGCAAGAGATAAATATGATATGGTTATTTTGGACACGCCTCCTGTAATGGCTGTTGCCGATGCGCAAATCCTCGCCAACAAAGTCGATGGCACCATTATTGTCACGTCAAGCGGCAAGACAGACAGGGAGCAGTTGCAAAAAACGAAAGAAAACCTCGTCAAGGCGAATGCTCATTTGCTTGGCGTCGTGTTAAACAATAAACCAGTTGACGATACAACCTATTATTATTACAAATAACGAAAAAGTTGCGATTGCTTTTGCCAGTTGAGCCAGCTTAGCTTCATGAAAGGAGGGGAAGCGAATGATTGATATCCATTGCCATATTCTCCCCGGTCTAGACGATGGGGCGCAAACACGTGAAGACAGCTTGACGATGGCCCGCGAAGCCGTAAAAGAAGGGATTTCTAAAATCATTGCCACCCCCCATCACCAACACCCGTCTTTTCAAAATGATGGTTCTTCCGTCCGCAAAGCAGTGACTGCCCTAAACAGTGATTTACAGGCAGCAGGCATAGATCTTATGATTCGGCCAGGGCAGGAACTCCGCCTCTATGGCGAGATGACCCAGGGGCTGGCCAGCGGGACTGGCCTTGCACTGGCCGACAGCAAATATGTACTGATTGAATTCCCGAGTTCAGAAGTGCCTGCTTATTCAGCGAGGCTGCTTTATGAAATAGGCAGTGAAGGGTATATTCCCGTTATTGCCCATCCAGAACGGAATAAAGTATTCAAGGAAGATCCAGATAAGCTCTATGAACTTGTTAAAAATGGCGCTCTTACCCAGCTTACTTCTTCCAGTGTGACAGGCTACTTTGGTAAAGACATCGCTACCTTTAGCATGGAGCTTGTCGAAGCCAACCTCGTTCACGTGCTAGCTTCAGATGCCCACAATTTAGTGAACCGCACATTCCGGATGCAGGAAGCGTTCCACGTATTGGAGGAACAATACGGCCAAGACCTTGTTTACAGCTATCAAGAAAATGCCCGCCTTATTGCTGAAGACAAGCATGTGTACCTTGAGCCGCCAGAACGGGTCGTAAAAAAACGAAAAAAATGGCTAGGTTTGTTTTAATTTAGAAAGTTGCTTGTAAGAGTGGGAAACATTTAGTCCAGACGGATAGGAAGCGCTTGTCAGACGAGAAGTGAAGCCGAAGGAAGATGCGAACTGCAATTTGCCCATGAAACGATCGTTCCAAAGCATCTGAGCGCGGTAAACGGCGACGTATTGCAAGCATTTATCTACAATCTGAAGCTGCCTGTAGTGGCGGCTTTTTTTATGCATAAAAAAAGCCGCCGGATTGTCCGACGGCAGGTGGGGGATACGTGTTATTTAGTATATCCACTAAATAAGAGGCTATACATGGTAAGCGTTATTTTCACCATTTTTATATGATTCCTTGATAACGCAAAATGATTTCAGCGATAATCGCTGAGCCGATTAGTGTGCCAAAAAGAACGAGTAAACAAACGACCATTGCTTTCCAACCGATCGCGGCAAAGTCAGCCCATGAACGGCCTATGGCAATCCCAGCATAAGCGAGTATCGGTGTGGCAATGGAAAGAAGTTGGATGTGGGATGTAAACTCAATGACGAGTGGGCCCCACGGCGTCTCTGGTAAAGACAATACGATGCCAATGACAATGATATAAACGACGCTAGGAATAGGGAAAGGCAGCGATTTTCCAAGAACTTGCCCAACACAGGCAATCACGATTAAAAGAAGCATGCCTAAGGCAGCCTCGCCAGAGAATGCTTGGTAGCCAAGCCAATTGCCAATAAAAGCAACAAGACCAACAATAAAGAAGAGAATAATCGATTCTTGGATGGACTTCATTTATGGTCTGTCTCCTTTCAAACGCCTAAACAGCGCATACAACTTTTCTGTTAACGGCAAGGCAATGAAGACGCTCACAAATAAACCGGTACCATAGGTGAGTAGGTTGCTTGCGCCAGCGAAAGCAATAATTTGTGTCTCATATTCTGGATAAGCAGCAATGAGTGACCCGCTTGCTGCTGCCATCATACTGCCGCTACCAACGCCAGAAGCCATCGCCAATGATAAAGGATGGAGTGGAGTGAAAGTAGCTAAAAAACCAGAGACAAGTCCATAAAAAAGAGCGCCAAAAACAGTGCCAAAAACGTAAATTGTTGTAACACCCTTGCCTTCTGGAGAGTCAAAGCCGAATTTGTCATAAATAATCCCTAAATTGGGCTCTCGTCCGATGGAATGGGTCATGCCAATGCTTTCCCGCTTCATTCCAAGCAGTAAAACGGCAACGGGCAACGCTATAAAGAGGGTGCCAAAATTGCCGATTTCTTGTAATAGCAAGGCGGGGCCAGCAGCAATAACATTTTTTAAGTCGGGCCCTATAGTGACGCCGATTTTGGCGATCAGCAGCGCTACACTAAGGGTAATGATCGGCTCTGCATGTTTGGACTGTGTTTCTTTAACGAGTGGCGTGAAATACAAGGCCAATCCGAATACAAGGGCAAACAGCATCGGCAAGAGCATGATCATTCCTGCTCCTAAGCGAATTTCGATCACGCCAATCATTTCTGCAATGACAACAATGCCTAAAACGAGTAAGTGAAGCCTCCAGTCGGTGAGGAAAGGTTTTCGTTTATTCATAGTTCCCGCCTTTCTTATGAACATGGCAAATCGATAGCCAAGATAGGGGTTTCTTAGCAGAACGATTTACAGGTAATGTACGAGAGATTCGGCTAGCCAATTAGTAAACAGCAGTGGCGTCTTTATCGCCTTTGCCTTGATGGAGCGCTGAGCGGTATAGCTGGTTGACTGTGCCAGCAGCATGCTGGGGCTTTAGCGAATCTTGCGACAACGCCATGTAGAGTTCAAGGTCTTTAGCCATATGCTTCAAGTAGAACAGCACATTGTCATATGAGCCGGAAATTAAATTTTCGCCAAAAACGTCAAGAACGCGATTATGACCAGAACTTTGTTGGATGATTTCGGCAAGAAGCCGTCTAGACACGCCATGATCGCTAGCAACAGCCATTGTTTCGCTCAGTAGCGTCGTAATGCCAGCAACAAGCATGTTGTTGCACAGCTTGACTGTTTGCCCAGCTCCAGAATCGCCTACATACAGAATGGTGTCGCCAAGTATGTCAAGTATCGGTTTTATCTTAAAGTAAGCTTGTTTGTCGCCGCCGACCATGATCGTCAGTGTTCCTGTATCGGCTCCAGCAGGACCGCCGCTGACAGGGCAGTCTAGGTAATGAATGCCTTTAGCAGCAGCGGCTTTCTCCATTGCTATGGTCGTTTGCACATCTGTCGTGCTAAGGTCTAGTAAAAAGCTATCCGGCCGTAAATGACAAAGCAACCCTTGTTTGCCTGCAACTGTGTCAGCAACAATTTCTGGCGAAGGAAGAGATAGCAAGACATACTTTGCCTTTTTCGCTACAGCATCGCCATTTTGGACAAAGCATGCTCCTTGTTTTTCCAACGGTTCTCGCCATTTGGACATGTTGTCATAAATATAAACGGTATAGCCGGCGCTCAAAAGGGATGTGGCCATCCCTTTTCCCATTGCGCCACAGCCAATAAGGCCAACTGTTCTCATCGTTACCTCCTAAGGTTTGAGATAGACTGCTTTTGTGTCAATCCAAAAGTCAAGGGCAGTGCTTCCTTGTTCCCGCGGCCCAATGCTTGAGTTTTTCTTGCCACCGAAAGGCAATTGGTTTTCGTAATGGTTGGAAGGGATGTTAATATGAGTCACCCCTGTTTCGACTTGGCGGACAAATTCATGGGCTTTTTGCAAATTGGTTGTATAAATTGCCGAAGAGAGGCCAAAATCTGTCTGATTGGCGACGGCGATCGCTTCTTCAAAAGAATCGACTTCCATTATCGCTACTACCGGAGCGAACACCTCTTCTTGGGCAATGGTCATTTCTGGCGTAACGCCGCTTAGCACGGTCGGCGCGACGAAATAACCTTTGTCCTTCCCTTCGCCGTAAAGACGCTTGCCGCCGCACTCTAACTTCGCCCCTTCTTTGATCGCAACCTCTACATAATGGATGTACTTATGAAGCTGTCTTTCATTGGCAACAGGTCCGTTTTCTACATTTTCATCAAACCCATCGCCTACGCGAATGGCATTTGCTTTTTCAACGAGTTTGGAGGTAACCGTTTTGGCGATGTTTTTAGGCACGATCACGCGAGAGGTTCCTGTGCAGCTTTGCCCGTTGTTCAGCAGGCCGCTAATGACGATTCCCGAAACGGCGTTATCCAAGTCGGCATCCTCTAAAATAACGGTCGCGTTTTTTCCGCCCATCTCCGCTTGCATTTTTCCACCTCGGTTTGTAACAGATCGGCCTAATAGCAAACCAACATCGGAAGAACCAGTGAACGAAATTGCCTTTAATGTTGGGTTTTCGCCTAATTCCTGTCCCACTTTGTCGCCGTCGCCAGTGACAAGATTCAAAACTCCTTTTGGGGTTCCTGCCTGGATAAACAACTCAACGAGCCTCGTGGCAATTTGGACGGTATCATTATGAGGCTTGTAAACGACTGTATTTCCTGCAATTAAAGCAGGGGCAATTTTATAAATCCCGATACCTAAAGGAAAATTAAAAGGGGTAATGACGCCAACAGGTCCAAGCGGTTCTTTAATCGTATAAGCAAATGTCTCGGGATTGTTTGCAGGTACAGTCTCTCCTGCCAGCCTATTTGCAGCACCGCTAAAATGCTTGAGTGCTTGAATAGCTGCGTCTACTTCTTTTCGAGCGGCGGCAATCGTTTTTCCAACTTCCTTTGTGATGATTGCTGCCAGTGTGTCTTTTTCTGCTGCTAGTAAAGGCATTAATTGGTAAAGCACGTCTGCCCGTTCAATCGCACTTTTGTTTTTCCAATTTGGAAAAGCGGCAGCGGCGCTCTTAATGGCGAGCCGAGCATCTTCTGCTGTAGATGCTTGGTAGGCGCCGAGGATTTCATCGTAATTGGCAGGGTTGCGGCCATAAAAGACATTTCCTGAAATAGACGCTTTCCATTCGCCCCCAATGTAGTTTAAGTATGTTTGCACGGTATCACCTCAACTTCTTTTGTTTGCTTACCTATGATTATAATATTCTGACGAAACAAGCGGGATATGGAGGTCTACATGTTTTTGCCCGTTTCTGTGTGGCCGTCTACATACAACTCATAAGCAATCATGAGTTGTAGCCACTGTCTTTCATTTTGAAAGGAAATACCTAGTACTTGCTCGATTCGTTTCACTCGTTGATAGAGCGTGTTGACGTGGATGTGCAGTTGCTTAGCCGTTTGTTGCCGGGCGCTTCTTCCATTTTCAATTAATGAAGCAAGAGTGGCCATGTAATCAGGTTCTAGGTCGAGCAGTGGCTGTAAATAGTCAATCACAAAATCGCGCTTCGTCTGTTCGTCTAAAGAAGGCCATAGCCTGCGACAGCCAAGGTCTTGATAACGAACTAGTGGGGCGTCGCCTTTCATTTCGACAGCAAGCACCGCTTCCCGGTAAGAAGAAGCGACGTCAGTAATCATCCTTGGGCGGCTTAGGCCAACCACAAGATGATAGTGGCGCTGTAAATAAGTCGCAAGATGATCGATATAGGCACAAGAAGGGGCAAGGACGACATAACGCTCTTCGTAAACAGAAAAATGCCCATTTGGGAAGTAAGCTTGGACAGTTGTTTCAATTTGGCGAGTAAGTGCAATGTTGTCGCAAACGCTGCCTGCAAGTACGAAACAATAAATAGGGGCGTGGGACAAGTATTCTACAGAACCATAGTCTCCATTCAATAGGTTTTGGAACGCGCAATTGCGCCTGTGAAGCCCTTGTTCGTAATCGTCATGCTGTTTTTCTAGCTCGCTAGCAAGGATTAACGCAGCAAACTGAAGGGTATTCCGTTCGATCGCTGATAAAGTCAGCAATGGCCGCCGGGGGCGGAGATAACCGAGGCGTCTTCGATTGCGTACGATCGGAATCGCTTCGTCTTCCTTCACGCTCGCTTCGATGGTGCAAGGTGTGTGTAAAAGCTGTTCCAACTGGGCAAGGACTTGCTTTGCACCACCTTTACACAACGACTGTACGAGTGTTTCTTTTGCATCGCTACAGGCGAGTGCCTGATGGAGGCGGACGTTATCAATCGCCATTGCTGCCTGGTGGGCAAGCCCGAGAGCAATGGCAACGTCTTTTTTACGAAAAGGGATGCTGCTTGAATAGCGATTTAATGTAAATGTGCCTAGACAACGGCCATTGGACAGAAACGGCACATTAATGGAGCTTGTAACGTCTAGTTTGTATGTGCCCTCGCGAAACCACTTCCAGTTTTCTGGTGAGATGTTGGCCATTTTCCGCTTAATATCATGTTTGCCGAGGCAAAGGTACGGTTTTTTGCTGAGAAACACTTTTCCCGTCAACGATTCACCGGGTTTAAAAGCGAGCCGCCGCAAACTTTGTACAGAGACGCCTATGCCTGCGCCAAGCCGAAGCACCTTTTGGTTCTCGTCGTATAAATAGACGATCGCCATATCCACATGAGGGAAAAAGATACCAACTGTATCTAGCAATAGACGCAGGATACTCTGTTCATCGCTTGCCTCGGCTACTAACTGATTAAATTGAACCAACCCCGCTATATCGTCTGCTTGTCCAACTTTCATTTTCAGGGCCTCCATCCATGAAAAAATAGATAATTTCAATTTTACTTGATTCGTTCTTCTTTTTGTAGAGCGGGCGTGTATCTGCCTATCGTGACGCTAATCGTTGTTTATTGTTAGGCCTGTAGGCTATCCAGTTTTTTTCGCTATGTTCGGAAAACAGCCAACATGATATACACCTTTAAAACGGTTGGATATAATCAGGGTAAGTTACCAATTACTTCCGAAAGGTCGGTGCTCATGGCTTCTTCTATTTCACCTGAAAAATTGGGTGCAAAAATTGTCGAATGGTACAGCTGTATCGTCTCTCGTGAGGTTGAACAAGCAGAAGAATATAAACAGGAAATTGGCCAATTGGTCAACCAGCTTGAAAGATCCGACGAAAAAGTGTTGTCCTATTACTCGCTTGTTTTGTTTCGCCATCAGCTACTAACCGAAGATGTGCAACAAAAAAGGGTTGAACCAACGAGCCTCCAGGCTGTCAATGTAGAGGATACGATTTATGATGGCTTGTTAGCGTTTCTATATTATTTTATGAGTGGGCAATATGAGTTTTATGAAGGGCGGTATCAATCAGCGCTTCGCTTATATAAGATCGCTGAACAGAAAATTGACCACGTCCACGATCAATCGGAGGAAGCCGAATTTTATTTCCGTTTAGGAGAAAGTTATTTTCGTATTGACCAATATACATTTGCTGTCTCTTATCTTGAGCAGGCAATTGATTTGTTTGAGGAACAACAATTTTATTTGGAGCGGATTTTAAATTGTAGGTTGCTTTTAGCAGCTATAAAAACAGAACTGAATCTGTTTGATGAGGCTGAAAAAGAGTACCAATCTGCACTTGCTGACGCAACGCCTTATCCAACGACGCACGCTCTTCTGTTAAGGGCATTAGGGCTTAATCGTGTCCGCCAAAAAAAGTTACATGAAGCGGAAATGTATTTTGTGGAGGCACTGGAAATTGGTCAGTTCAAAAAAAGTGTCGAAGGATTGAAAACAATAGCAGACTTAGCCAATGTGCGTTTACGCCAGAATCCCAATAATGAACAAGCCGTTACGTTATTGCAAGAAGCAAAAGCAGGAGCGGCAGCCATTCATCTCGAAGAATATATGGTACGCTGTGCCATCACGGAAGCATTGTACATAAACGAAGGGGGGGACGAGCAACTTACAAGAGAGCTGCAACTTTTGCTTGAGAAAGAGCTCTACTTTGAGTATTCCGAACTAGCAGAAGAGATTGCCGAATACTATAAACAACAATCGTTATTTGAAAAGGCCTTTTATTACATGAAGGAAGCGCTTCATTACCGTACGAATATGAAAATTTTAGGGTCAGGAGCTGAACAACGATGAAACGAATGATCGCCATGGTCGTAATCGTCTGCTTTATTTTTGTACCGTTTATTGAGAATGGAGCCAAAGCCGAAACGGCTGTCCCAGTGGAAACACAAGGTAAGCCAGGCACGGCGACATAACGAAGAAATTCTTGTACAAAATAGAGGACCCGAAGGGCGAGTATATCGGACAGATGCAGGGCGATGTGAATAACTCTGCGGTGCTCATGGACATTGATCGTTACGAATCTCACGTCGTTATTGCAGGAAAAGCTGAAGCCCAGACGCTTTCTGGCTGGGACTTTAAAGGGCAGCGGGGTGTGGATGTATGGGGAGCGAAGCTCGGCATGAATCCGCTCCTCCGTAATAGGCGCGTCGTTCATTTGATCTTGAACCGAGCGCGTATTGTAGAAATAGGTGTAGATTTATCTGATGTCACATCAAGTGTGGACATGACACGAGGAGACATTAACCCATTCGAACTTTTTGGCGACAGAGAGCAAGAACTCAGCATTTTTCCAGCACATCAGGAAAAGATTGCTCATGGTTGAACAATTACAGCCAATGACAGAGGAGAAACGGCCTCGTATTAAGGCGGCCCTCCAGAAGAGTTTAAACGACTTTTACGTCGAAAAGCGGATGTGGGCAAAGAACGCACAAAAAAATCGCGGTAGCTTGCGCCTTGTCGGGATTCCACACAAACAGGTGCCGCGACTCCCGGAATTCCTGGCGTACCTTGACATGGAATACACCGCTCAGGTGAACACTCGTAACAAAGACCCCGAGGTCATGAATGATTACGGTTTCTTACAGGCCGTATTTCGTGACATGTTGGACTCGAATGGCGATTTATTTAACACACTCACGTCAACGAAAATTGACCGTGCAGCCATTTCCAACCGTGTGATTTACGATTTCAGCTCGCTTCTCAAGCGTAGTCGTGGTGTAATGATGGCGCAGTTCGTTAATGCATTGGGTTTCGCTGTGGGGTCTCTTACTCAAGGAGACGTGGTGATTTTCGGTGCAGAACAACTAGCCCCTGGTATCAAACAGTATGTTCGGGATAAGTTTGATCAGCTTTAAGACAATGGGCTCGAGCCGTGTTAATCTATAATAGCGTGGAGCGCATGATTGCCGATCGTGCGTTTAACCAATTCGAAAGCGCGGATTACACGCTTCTCGGTGGAATGACAAAGGCGACAATTGCCGATTATGAGCAGGCGCTCAAGCAGGAGGTGCCGATTGCCTTAAAGACCCTGCTCGAACACAAAGAGCGATACCGTTACTATTTACGGGGCGGGTTTGACAATGTGGTATTTGCGAGCGATATTCAGATGGGGTTTAATCAGTGAGTTGGGGTAGTTAAATTATTGGTAGATAGAAGTAATAATTTCTTGGCTGGTTTTGTCCCGGCCTCTTTTTTAGTATGATCTTGGTCACAAATTTTATAATATTTAAAACAAGACCACCATAGTTTGTGTTCTAGAGCGAGTTAAACAATGTTTTAACAGACGATAATCAATTCGCTTGATTCAGGAACTTAATCAACTTTTTAATCAGCTATATAAACTTGGTTAATCCTTATATAATAAAAAGGCTATACACTGCTGGAGTGTACGGCCTTTTTTCATTCTATCCTGCCCACACTTTAATTAGTCGTCTGATGGGGTTACGACTTCTCTTTATATGCCAACACTAGGAAGGCCGACTAATGTTGAAGCAAAGGCTTTTAAATGCGAATCAATTTTTATCTTTTCGATTGAAATATAAAAAGAATTATGATAAAGTCAATTAACGAAGAAATTTCTTCTTATTTTTTTAAAAATGAATAAATGTAAGCGCTTATCTAACGGGGTGTTAAGATTGGCTTATTAACGTAATGTGTTTCGAAAAAGAAATTTCATTGATTTATAAGAAACTTGTTAGGTTCTCTGTCAGCACAGCTGACAGAGAAATCGGTTAAGCTAAATTAATTAAGAAGAATTTATTTCTTATTTGAATTTAATTGAAGAATTAAGTGATTTCAGGCTTAGGAGGATGTATTTTGTCAGATAATAAATTTGGTAAATTAATGAATCAAAATTTAATGAATGACCTTCGTGAGAAGTTCGCATTTCTTAATTATGATCCAGATTATGGAGAAAGGTTATTCTTTGATAACTCTGGTGGCTCTTTAAGACTTAAAGAGGCGATTAAAGTTAAGGAAAGAATTGATTTATTGCCAGATTGTCCAGAAAGGTACCATCAAAGGGCAACAGATTTTAATGACATAATACACAAAGGTACGAATGATATAATGCATGTGATGTTTGGGGCTAAATCCGGTTCTCTAATTACAGACTTAACTGCATCTCAAACAATGTATAAGATGGTATCAACTATTATTGAAAACGTTGAAGGTACTAACGCTGTAACAACAAATATTGAGCATCCTTCTGCTTACGACTCTTTAGAATTCTACTGTAAAAAGAACAATAAAGAATTCAGGGTTGCTAAGGCAAATATCGAGACTGGTTTCGTTAATCCGGAAGTAATAGCAGAACAAATCGACAAGGACACCATTTTGCTTAGTGTTATTGCATCAAGTAATATTTCGGGAAATATAATGAACCTTAAAGATATTATCGCTGCGGCAAAAAAGAAAAATCCAGATATTTATATAATCGTGGATGCTGTCCAACATATGCCACACGGAACTCTAAACGTAGAAGAACTGGGTATAGATGGGGCGAACTTTGCGCCTTATAAATATATGGCATCTCGAGGTATCGGTTTTGCTTATGTTTCGGATAGATTATCAAAACTTCCACATCAAAAATTGCTAGCAAAGGATGATAATGTATGGGAACTTGGTTCACCAACACCTTCACTTTATGCTTCTATGTCAGCTGTTATTGACTATGTTTGTTGGTTAGGCGAGTATGATGCCAAAGAAGGTTTGTCTAGGAGAGAATTATACCTTAAAGGTATGGAAAAAATAGTACTGCATGAAAGAGCGCTGCTTCACAGATTGCTAGAAGGAAGCGATAAAATTAAGGGATTAAGACATATGGATAATATAGAAGTGTTTGTAGATTATCCTGATTTGACGAAACGAGATCTTATCGTTGCAATTGGAATTAAAGGAAAAGATAACGAACAATTAAGGAAAAATTATCAGGATAAAGGAGTTACAGTATATGAACGCGTTAATTCAAGTGTTTATTCCAAACGCATTCTAGAAGCAATTGGCCTAACGGGAGCTATAAGAGTCTCCCCTCTACATTGTCACACAGAAGAGGATATAGATAAATTCTTACGTATTACAAAAGAATTATCAGAAACCCAATAATTTACAAATTCATAAGCAAGGAAGGTAAATAATGAAGAAACTCGGTCTCGGTACAAAAGTGTTTATTGGATTTGTGTTAGGGATAGTGTTAGGTTTCATTTTCAAAGAAGATATATTAGTTATTCAACCCATTGGAGATATATTTTTAACTCTGATTCAAATGATTGTTGTTCCACTTATATTCTTTTCCATCACTTCAGGAATCTTCAGTATTGGAGATGTTCAAAAATTAAAGAGAATTGGAACAAAAATTTTACTTTATTACATTTTAACTACGTTTCTTGCAGGGGGAATAGGTTTAGTGGTTGCAAATCTATTCCAACCTGGAAGTGGAGTAGATCTTTCTGACTTGGATGCTGCGTCAGGAGAATATGAAACAACTGAAATTCCTAGTTTTAGCGAGACCATCTTAGGTATGTTTCCAACAAATCCTGTGCAGGCACTTGCTGAAGGGAATCTTATGCAAATCATTATGTTTGCAGTTTTCTTAGGCATTTCAATTGTATTAATTGGAAACAAGTCAGATACCCTTAAGAAGTTTTTTGAAGAGGGTACAGAAGTAATGTATAAATTAACAGGTATTATAATGGAATTTTCTCCTACAGGAGTAGCTGCATTAATGGCTAGTACTGTTGGAGAATATGGGTTTAAAATATTCGGTGCGTTGGGAAAATTTATACTAGTAGATTATATAGGGATGATTGTAGTAATTGTTGTGCTGTATTTATTCATGTTAAAGTTTATTGCTAAAATACCGCTCACAAGATTTTTTAGATCGATAGGAAAGATATGGGTTGTGACAGCGAGTACAACAAGCAGTTCTGGAAGTTTGCCTGTAACTATTTCCGTTACTGCTCAAGATTATAAAGTTAAGGATGATTTAGCAAGATTTACTTTACCTGTTGGTGCAACCATGAATATGAACGGGGCAGTTGTATACTACTCCGCTGCCGTTATATTTGTATCTCAAATATATGGAATTCAAATGCCAATCACTCAGCAGTTACTTGTTATTTTTATGACAACTCTAATTTCTGTAGGTTCACCAGGTATTCCTGGAGGCGGTATTGTAATGACAATTATGTTGTTAACCACACTAGGACTGCCAATGGAGGTAGTTGGAATGATTGCTGGCATCTACAGAATACTAGATATGGGACACACTTCACTCAACGTTACAGGCGATGTAGTAAGTACCCTGTGTATAGCGCGTGGCGAGAATATGATTGAAGATGAAAATAAATCTCCAGATTTAAAGCTTAAAAAAGAATTAAATTAAAAATTTTATAAGAAGAGGAGAATTACTAATGATTATTGGTGTACCTAAAGAAATTAAGAATAATGAAAATCGGGTGGCTCTTACACCAGCAGGTGTAATTTCCTTCGTAAAAGCCGGACATAAGGTGCTAGTTGAGCAAGGCGCAGGGGTTGGTAGTGGTTTTACAAACGAAGACTATGCAAATGTTGGCGGACAAATTATAGAAGATGCAGAAACACTATGGTTAAATTCTGAAATGATTATGAAAGTAAAAGAGCCTCTTTCAAGTGAGTATAAATATTTTCGTGAAGGTTTAATCTTATTTACTTACCTACACTTAGCAGCGGAGCCGGCTTTAGCTCAAGCACTGAAGAAGAAAGGCGTGATTGCGATTGCCTATGAAACAGTTGAATCGAACCGCGCTCTCCCTTTGCTTACACCTATGAGTGAAGTGGCAGGTCGTATGGCTACTCAAATCGGCTCTCAATTTTTGCAAAAGCTTAATGGAGGAAAAGGTATCCTGCTTGCTGGTGTTCCAGGAGTTAGCCGTGGAAAAGTAACAATCATCGGTGGAGGAATTGTTGGTACGAATGCAGCGAAAATGGCGATTGGTTTGGGTGCTGATGTAACTATTATTGATTTGAGTGCAGATCGACTTCGCCAATTAGATGATATTTTCGGTAACCAAGTTCAAACCTTAATGTCAAACCCATTGAATATTGCAAAGGTAGTAGCAGAATCTGATTTGTTAGTAGGTGCTGTTTTAATTCCGGGTGCAAAAGCTCCTAAACTTGTTACAGAAGAAATGGTTAAAGAGATGAAACCTGGTTCTGTTATTGTAGATGTTGCCATTGATCAGGGAGGGATTGTAGAAACGGTGGATCATATCACCACTCACGACAACCCAACATATGAAAGATATGGCGTTGTACATTATGCTGTGGCTAACATGCCGGGAGCAGTTCCAAGAACTTCTACCATAGCACTTACAAATGTTACAGTACCATTTGCTCTGCAGATTGCCAATAAAGGTATATATAAAGCAATTGCAGATAGCGAACCACTGAAACGTGGAGTCAATATTGTTAAGGGAGAAATCACCTACAAAGCAGTTGCTGATGGTCTTGGTTTTGATTACGAGAATATTGATGACGCGCTTGAAAAGGAACTGACGGATATATAATTTGAACAAAAAGACATTAGGTACTATAAACGAGTATCTAATGTCTTTTTTAATTAGTACATACCAAATCTGCTTATATGATCGTTAATTCTATTTAATTTTTCTTCCCCTTGATTAACTACAGCATTACTCACATGTGTACATATTAATTCTGCTAAGAATAAAACCGGCGTATATGAATTAAAAAATGCATTACTGTCGACTGAAACTAGCAGCAGAACATCTGCAAAATGTGCTATAGGAGCTGTCGCTTTATCAGTGATAATAACAACCTTTGCTTCGGTCTCCTTCGCCATTTTGGCTGCTGCGAAGTCTATTTCTGAATATCGCGGAAATGAGAAGATGATGACGCAATCAGAGTCTTTGCAGGAAGCTAAGGTGTCAAATGGTGTAAAGGTATTAGTGTTATTAATTACTACATTATCAATAATTTGATTAAGGAATAATCCCATAATCTCAGTCAAACCTGATCTGGCTCTACTCCCTAAAATATATACTCTTCTAGCTTCAATAATATATTTAATTACTTTGTTAAATTCAATTATTGAGTTTCGATTAGAAATAGAGTGAATATTGTTTTCGAGGATTTTTAAATTATCTTTTACAAATTCTGATTCTATAACCTTATCATAACTTAATTTCAATCTTTCGGAGGGAATTGTAACATCATCTGATATAGTCAAACTGCCCTCATAACAGTATTCCCTAAGATACTTTTGGAATTCACTATAGCCTGAAAATCCTAATTTTTTAGGAAATCTGATGATAGTAGCATTGCTTACTTCCAATTTATGGGCCAGTTCAATTGATGTTAGGAGACACGCATCTGTTAAATTGCTTAATATATACTCTGCAATTTCATTTTCTTTTTTTGTTAATTTAGCATTACTTATTATTGATTTTATAGACTTTCGCGAAGAATTCATCTCAGTCCTCCCATATCCCCTATTCCTTTAAAATATTTAAAAATCTTTTAGAGGAGTTCAATTGTTCTGTATTTTAGTCGCTTTTATGTATCGCTTTAGTTCATGATAAAACTGTTCTCTGGTTCCTGCTATTAAAACGAAATTACCTTCTTCGTCTTGTTCAACCATATAGGCGATTTCAAAACTAGTGCGATTGTGGTAAATATCGTATCCATAAACGCCAGCTAAATCACCTTTCTTTTGCTCGCCCACTTCAAAGGGATTTAGCTGGATTTCTTGAAAGGCTTCTCTGAACTTTTCCTTCAAGGGTCTGTCCTTCAATTTTTTTATGAATTTCTCGGTTGCAGGCGAAGTCACTAATTCAAAGTTCATCTTCGTCCTCTTCCTCGAAAAGCTCTTCAATCGTAGTTCTTTCTCCTTTAGTCTTTGTTTCTTCAACCAATGATTTGACCGCATTGCGCAATTGGCCTTTTCGGTTTTTAAATTCTGTGAGCAATTCAATTCCGTTGTACCCTTCACGAACAAGGTCCTGAAGAATGTTTTCAGAGAAATCATCGAAATTTTCGTGGGCTGGTTTTAATACCATATGGTTTCCATGGAGTTCTAACACAACTTCTTGACCAATACCCAAAACATCATGAAATTCCTTTGGAATACTTATTTGCCTTTTACTTGAAACGGCAACTCGTTTCACTCTTTTAGGGTTCGACATAGGAATTCTCTCCAATTCTTTCTGCGCTATTACCATAGTCTATTCCCTCCTGTTATCATTTTATACCAAGTTCCTTGATTCTTTTTTCTTTGTTTCTTGGTTTCCTTACTTCTTGGTATTAGTTTACCACACCTGCTCATAATGAAACAATGAGTTTCTTTGACAACTGCTAGCGCTGGGCGAATTTCGTATCTGATTTCATGTATTTTTGTTCCTCGTTTGTTCCTATTAAGAGTCAAAATGTTCCTTTTTTGGCTTTAAATGTTACTTTTTAAGGTGGTATTTGCATGTGTGCAAGTATTTTTAGATTGAGTAAGACTATCAAACTTATTTGGCTGAACGGTCTTTTTGCGTACACGCAAGTATTTCATTTGGTTTTGTTCCTTTTTGCTTCCGAATGTCCCTTGGATGTCCCTGGTTGGTCACAGATAAAAGGAACAACGAAATCCTTTATTACCAAGGGGTCTAGCCATCATGTTCCTTTGTTCCTCTTTCTTTTAATAAAAGACTATATATACATATCCGTGTTACGCATATAAAAGCTTTCTTGAAAAAACCAGGAACAAAGGAACATATTCGAAAAGGCGATCAATCAGGAGGTGCGGCGAATTAAGTGCACCTCCTACTATGTCTGTGACTTCGTGCAAAGAAATTAAAAATCCATGGGTTCAGAACCCCTGGATTGTGGTATGCGTATGATTTGTTTAGCACTTTTCAATTTATTCAGCTTCGTCGGACTAGATACCCTCTTTTTCGTCTTTTGCTTTTTGCTCAGCTTCGCGGAACTCCTCCAAATATTTTGCATCTGGATCGGGGTCATCTACGACTTTTGCCAAACCGTTTCTCAAGAGCAAAATTTATATCCGCAGCTGCGCCGTCTTGGCTTACCCAAATATAGCCGAGGGTGTTACCCTCATCGTCTTTGTCGGGTTTTCCTTCGCTCCAATCGAGTCCCGTTGCGATCTGACAAGGTTTTTAGGGCATCACTCGCTTGTTCACGCACATCAAGTGTATTTCCAGAGATGTCCTGGTATATCGATTAGCAATAGTTTTTTACGATTTCTGCTTCCAATCTTTGTCTGCGTTTTCAATTTCTATTGTGTCCCCCTGACTTGTATCAAGTATACTGACACGTTCAGTCATCTCTTCTATCTCTTTACTCGGTCTTTCCATGTACTTAGGCTCTTTCCCCGAAGTAGTGGTTATGACTGATTCACCAGTTTCACCCTCGGATTTGCTGTCTGCAGAATCGTCTGTGTCCTCGCCACCACAAGCTGTTGAAAAAAGTAATACAGCAGAAACTACCAAAAATGTTGTCAATTGTTTTTTCTTTAAAAGCTTTATTCCTTAGACCTCCCATCGTATTACGGTAAATTATCCCTATAGTATTATATCACTATTAAACCTTTAATACGGTTACTGTTAATGAAACCAAAAATAAGAAACAACAATCAAAACAAGAAAAGGCTGATGGATTGAACATACTGAAGTCAGAAGGTATTCAGTCTGATGAAACAAGAAACAGTAACACGAAACCTATTACGAAAGATGTAATACAAGAACGTAATATAGAAACTGAAACACGAACGCTTAGACATTAGTGTTTTTTGTATTTTGCGTTTGTTAGGCAAAGAATGTTTTTTGCTAAAGTAGCTGCTGCTTTTGCGCGTGTTTTTCGATACGTAAACGATTTCCAGTTGATTCAGTAAAGGGTAGATGCTTGATTTCCTCTAGCGTTGTAACTATAATGGTTACAAAGAGGTGATTCGCTAATGAAAATAAGCTCTCGATTTTCGGTAGCGGTCCACATCGGCGCCCTCCTTGCAACTGAGCGGACAGCCGTTTTGACATCTGAGTGGATGGCAGCAAGTGTCAATACAAACCCTGTTGTTATACGCCGCATTTCTGCTCAATTAAAAAAAGCAGGGATTATTGAAGGGCGTAGTGGCACGGGCGGAGCCAAGCTGGCAAAAGATCCAGACGAGCTCACATTGCTCGATTTTTACCAAGCCGTCCAAGTTGTTGCTGACAATGAGCTGTTTCATATTCATAGTCAGCCCAATCCTAATTGCTACGTCGGCGCCAATATTCAAGGGGTGCTCGAAGTAATGTTAGGCAAAGCACAGCGCGCAATGGAAGAAGTGTTAGCTAGCATGACGCTTGCAGATGTGCTTGCTAGTTTTCCAGAAAAAATCCAATAGGATTTTTTCTGTCTTAAATGTACCTATTTCGATTACAAAAATAAAAAGGAGAGATTGATTGTATGAAAACAGCCGTTATAGGAGCCACAGGGAAAGCAGGTCAATTAATTGCACAGGAATTAAAAAAACGGGGTCATCATGTAACAGCGATTGTCCGCAATAAAAGCAACCTCACTGCTAATGTGGATGATGTTATGGAAAAGGATGTCAACGATTTGACCGCAACAGATGTGATGCCGTTTCAGTCTGTTGTCAATGCAATTGGCTTCCCGTCTGAACACTCAGATCAACACGTAACAGTTGGTCGTCATCTGATCGCTATTTTTAACGAGGTGAAAACGGCTCGGCTGCTCGTTGTCGGTGGTGCTGGCAGTCTTTACGTTGATAAAAACCATAGCCGGATGCTGAAAGATATGCCTTCATTTCCAGATATGTTTAAGCCGATAGCTGAAGCGCAAAGCAAAAACCTTGCTGACCTTCGGGATGTCAAAGCGTTTGATTGGACGTTTATTAGCCCGGCAGCAGATTTTCGGGCAGGTGGAGGCAGAACAGGCTCTTATACAAAAGCTGGCGAAGAACTAACAACGAATAAAGAGGGCAACAGTTACATTAGCTATGCTGACTTTGCCATTGCCGTCGCCGATGAAGTGGAGCAAGCTTCCGTATTAAAAGGCCGTTTTTCCGTTGTAGGTGAAGAACTATAATAACCAGATTTTTTGAAGAGACCGTATAACAAGCTGTCAGAATAGGGTGTGGTGTGATGCAAGGAAAAAACAAAAATCTCCTATTCGTTTATGGGACATTGCGAAAAGGCGGCGCAAACGCCCATTACTTGCAGCACAGCGAGTTAGTGGAGGGTATGTGTTGGATCATAGGGGAAATGCACAATACACCATTTGGCTATCCGATTGTCCGTTTTCGCGGCCAGGAGAAAATCATAGGCGAGCTTTATGCTGTCACCAGCGAAGAACTTGTCTGTATTGACAAATTAGAAGGCTACGATCCCGAAGGCAAAAGTGAAAATGAGTACGAGCGTGTCGAATGCACTGTCTATACAGATGAAAGCGAGACAAATGCTTACACGTATATTGCTGGAAATGGTTTCGCCTCTATCAATGAACCGATCATTGGCGGGGATTGGCTCGTCTTTTTAGCAAGAAAGAAAAGGGGGCGTTGACGGTTGGAATGTATTTTCCTGCTGTAAAGGTGGCTAACTGGAAGACAGCAGCGTATAAATGTTGGAAAGTACTAAGCCAGTGTATACGGGAGGCGGATGGGAAAATAGGCGAGCAAACGCGCTCGCCACAGAGTGGTCCTTATGCAAACGTACGCAGAACGCTGGACACGGTATCAACGAGGAAAGCTAAATCATCTTCACTAGAAGTGAGTGGTGGGGCGATAATGAGAACATTGCCCCCTCCTGGGATGGTGTCGCTGTTTTTGCCGATGATCAGCCCTTGTTTTTGGCAGGTAGTTACAATCGCTTTCATGGTTTCGTCACCGGCTGGTTCCTTTGTTTGTTTATCTTGAACAAGTTCTATGCCGTAAAGGAAGCCAATGCCACGGACTTCGCCGACAATCGAAAGTTGTTCAAGCTGTTTCAATTTGCCAAGAACGGTGCGGCCTAACGCTTCGACTCGATTGACAATCTGTTCACGCTCAATAATATCAATCGCTTTTAACGCGACCGCGCAAGACGCGGGGTGTCCGCCGTAGGTGGAGATGTGGCGAAAATGGCTAGTTTCGCCTTTTCCATCGAATGCTTGGTATACGTTTTCGGCAACGCAAGTAGCGCCTAATGGGAGGTAACCGCTCGTAAGTCCTTTCGCCAGTGTGAGGATGTCAGGTTTGAAATCGTCATCGCCATGCATAAAGCCGAATAGCTTGCCGGTCCTCCCGAAACCAGAGACGACTTCATCTAAAATGAGCAAGACTTGATAGCGGTCGCAAATGTCGCGGACACGCTTGTAATAGTCGTTTGATTGTGGGTAAATGACGCCGCCGCCGGAAATGATGGGCTCCATTATAAAAGCGGCTACTGTTTCAGGGCCTTCCCATAAAATCGTTTGTTCGAGAAAGTCGGCTGCTAGCTGGTCGTCTTTGGCACTAGAGCCAAAGCTTGATCGATAGGCGTAAGGCGGTGGAATATGCAAGAAGCCAGGCAAGGCAGCGTCGTACTTTATTTTGCGGTTTGCTTGGGCTGTCGCTGCGAGGGCGCCAAGGGAATTGCCATGATAGCCCCGGTAACGGGAAATGATTTTTTGTTTTTCTGGGAAGCCGGTTTGCTTATGGTATTGGCGCGCGATTTTAAAGGCCGTTTCGTTCGCGTCAGAACCGCCGTTGGCAAAAAAGGTACGAAAACCGCCACCGAGCAAAGCGGCTAATTTTTCAGCCAATGCGATCGCTGGCTGATGACCTAGGGAAAGGGGAAAATAGGCGAGTTTGTTCATTTGCTCGGTAGCTGCCTCAATGATTTCCGTTTGCCCGTGGCCAAGATTTAGGCACCATAACCCAGAGACACCATCCATGTAGCGGTTGCCGTTTGTATCCGTAAACCACGACCCTTCACCAGTATCGGCGATAAGGGGCGCTGCCCCTGAACGTTGCATGGCGTGCCAAACATATTGCTCGTCTTTTTGGGCCAATGTCGGTTCCATTCCAGTGCTCACTGTTTAATCGCCTCCTCGCTCATTGTTCGTTTCAATGCTGTTTCTAATAGGACATTGACGCCCTTTTCGCAGTCCTCCCAAGAAGTCCATTCTTCCTCCGCGTGACTGATTCCTCCCTGGCTTGGTACGAAAATCATCGCTGTCGGGACAAGGGAAGAAATAAATTGAGCATCGTGGCCAGCACCGCTCACCATGCGTTTATAAGGATAACCGAGCGTTTTTGCCGATTCTTCTATTTGGGCGACAAGGCTGTTGTCAAACCAAACCGTCTCTCGGCTCCATCGTTTTGTTGCCTTACAAGGAAGGGTGCACGCTGCGGCGACTTCATGAATCACAGTCTCTACTGCAGCCAGCACGGCTTCGTCTTGGTGCCTAGCTTCAAGAGTGAAGACAGCACGGCCAGGAATGACTGTATGGATGTTCGGGAACACATTAAAGCGGCCGATCGTATAAACGAGCGTGTCGTCTAACTGTGCCAGCTTTTCATGGAAAGCCGTCATGCAGGCGTTGGCTGCGGTTAGTGCATCGTGACGCATCCCTTGCGGCGTGGTTCCGGCGTGGTTGGACTTGCCGCAAATGTCGATTTCGTAACAAACCATGCCAACAACGCACTCAACGGCGCCGATGGTTTGCTTTTCTGCTTCTAAAACCGGCCCTTGTTCGATATGCAGTTCTAAAAAAGCGCTTGCGTTCGTCAGCCGATTGTGGGCGGAGCCAGCAAAACCACTCGCCGACAGAGCCTCTCCGAAAGAAACACCATCTTGGTCCGTTGATTGCATCATTGCGTCTTTGCTAAATTTTCCAGCCAAAACTCCTGATGCCATCATCGAAGGCTCGAAACGGGCTCCTTCCTCGTTTGTGAAATTGATCAGCCCTAGAGGCAGGTTTAATTCAAGCTTATGTTCTACTATTGTGCGCAGCACTTCTAAGGCGCCTGCAACACCGAGGACACCATCGAAACGCCCTCCTTTTTTAACCGTGTCAAGGTGGGAACCAAGGTAGACAGGCGGGGCATCGTGCTGTTTTCCTGGGATTATACTGTACATGTTCCCGAGATCGTCCGTTGTTACTTCAAGCCCGAGCGATTCACATTGCTGGCGCAGATAAGCCCGCGCTTGCTTGTCTTCTTCAGACAGGGCAAGGCGCGTCACGCCATTGTTGGCCGTTGCCCCGAATGCTGCGAACGCCTGGAGCGTTTGTTTAAGCCGTTCGCGATTGATTGCTAACTTATTGGTGTTCATGGGCATTGCCTCCTTGGCTAGTAACAGTTGGCCAGACTTGCCCTTTACAAAAAAGGGTTGAAGCATACTTGCGTGCATTAGCGTTTGCTGCTAAAAAGGTTTTGGTTGTCCCCGCTTTAGTGAACAATACCGTTGAGCCGTTTAAATGATCGGAAATGGATATGATTTTATAGCCGTCACCGATGAGCGCATCAATTGCTCCTTTTTCTTGTTGAAAGTGGGTGTGTTCAGCCATCAAACCTCTCCTTTCTAACGTTTCATGTTGGTGCCTTTGAGGAATAACGGGTAGGGTGTACACGCTATCAGCGCTGGCCTACTAAATCATTCGTCCATAACTCCCCATAACGCGCCCGTTTTAGAAACGACCCTTCCCCTGGAGTGCCGACATACGTTTGATCGCGGATAATGACTTTTCCTCGCGACAACACCGTCCGTGGCGTCCCCTTTACCTGCATTCCTTCAAAGGCGCTGTAATCAACAGCGAGGTGGTGTGTACGAGCTGATAGCACACGCTCTTCCTGGGGGTCAAACAAGACGATGTCTGCATCGGCACCGACAGCGATGCAGCCTTTTTTCGGATACAGCCCGAACAGTTTGGCAGCTCGCGTCGAGACGAGGTCGACAAACTCGTTGAGGCCAATGCGCCCTTTGGCTACGCCTTCTGAATACAGAAGTGAAAAGCGATCTTCAATA
Organism: Shouchella clausii; assembly: GCF_001598215.1. Taxonomy (GTDB): domain Bacteria; phylum Bacillota; class Bacilli; order Bacillales; family Bacillaceae_D; genus Shouchella; species Shouchella tritolerans. The sequence goes on from NZ_BCXJ01000001.1 coordinate 357,348, forward strand.
ATAGGCCCACCATTTGGGATTTTCGTGAAGTCGTTCATGCCCAAGTCTTTTTGGCCAGTGAAGTCAAACGAACACTGGTCGCTGCCAATGGTTTGCAACGTCCCCGTTTTTAGCGCCTTCCAGAGGGCGTCTTGGTGCTGTTTTTCCCGCAGCGGCGGCGACCATACATATTTGGCTCCTTCAAATCCAGGCTTTCGCAACATGCTTTCATCAAGCACTAAATATTGCGGGCATGTTTCGCCCCAAATGTCTGCCCCTTGCTTACGCGCTTCGGCAATTTGTTGGACGGCCTCTTGGCAAGTCACATGGACAACATACAGCTGCGACTGTGCAAGGGAAGCGAGCTGGCAAGCACGCCCGGTCGCTTCTCCTTCCGCTTCGACGGGGCGAGTAAGAGCGTGGTATATCGGCGCCGTTTTTCCTTCTTTCAACGCTTGCTTTGTTAAATAATCAATGACATCGCCATTCTCGGCATGGACCATGACTAAAGCGCCTAGTTCTTTCGCTTTTGTGAGTGTCTCAAAAAGAGTGGCATCATCGGCTTGGAACACATGCTTATAAGCCATAAACACTTTAAAGGAAGAGATGCCTTCTGTTGTGACGATCGCTGGCAATTCATTGAGCACAGCTTCATTGATTTCGCCGATCATTAAATGGAAGCCGTAGTCAATGGCTGCTTTTCCTGCCGCTTTTTTATGCCATGTTTCTATTGCGGATTGCAGCGGCTTTTCTTTCTCAGTCAAGCAGAAATCAATGATCGTCGTTGTCCCGCCATAGGCAGCCGCAATTGTTCCTGTTTCAAAGTCGTCTTTTGTAACGGTGCCCCCAAATGGCATGTCCAGGTGTGTGTGGGGGTCAATGCCACCAGGAAAGACAAAACAGCCGCTTGCATCGATTGTTTCGTCTACCCCTTGAACAGCCAATTGTTGGCCAATTTGCGCAATCGTTTCATCTTCGATTAACAAGTCAGCTTTATACGTATCAGAAGCGGTTACAATCGTCCCGTTTTGAATCAGTCGTTTCATTGGTTTCCTCCTTTTTCTAGCTGTGTTTAAGCTCGATTTAGTCATTGGCAATAGCAGCCTGCCGTTCATTCCAAGACATTGGTGGCAGCCCGTTCGGTTTTGACACCATTGCAATCGCTCCCTCTACTGGGCAAACAATCGAGCACAAGTTGCAGCCAACGCATTCGTCTTCGTCGACTTTCAAGTAAGGAGCACCGTTCTCGTCTGCATAGCGGCCAATGCATTGGTGGGCCGTATCTTCACAGGAGATGTGGCATTTGTTGCAGTTGATGCATACATCCGGGTTGATTCGAGCAACGACTTGATGGTTTAAATTGAGGTTGCCCCATTCAGAATAGCGATGAACCGATTGGCCAACTAAATCTTGCACAGAAGCAAGCCCTTTTTCATCTAAATAGGCTGATAGCCCATCAAGCAAATCTTCGACAATGCGAAAGCCGTGGTGCATGGCAGCGGTACACACTTGCACGTTTGAAGCGCCCATCAGCAAAAATTGCACTGCATCTTGCCAAGTAGCAATGCCGCCAATTCCTGAAATGGGTATATCGACATTCGGATGGCGCGCACAATCGCCAAGCATATGCAAGGCAATTGGCTTAACAGCTGGGCCACAGTAGCCGCCATGAGTGCCTAGGCCATCGACATTCGGTATCGTTTGCCAAGTGTCAATGTCGACGCCGGCAAGGCTGTTGATTGTGTTAATTAAACTAATGGCATCAGCGCCACCTTGAGCAGCGGCCTCGGCAGTGGCGGTAATGTCAGTAATATTTGGTGTCAGTTTGACGATAACAGGTGTCGTTGCTACCTCTTTTACCCAAGCTGTTTGCTGTTCAACGAGCGCTGGCACTTGGCCAGAGGCCGAACCCATACCTCGTTCCGCCATGCCATGGGGACAGCCAAAATTTAGTTCAAGGCCGTCAACGCCTACTGCTTCAACGCGTTTGACAATCTCATGCCACTTTTCCTGTTTAGGCTCCACCATTAATGAGGCGACAATGGCATGGTTGGGGAAGCGTTTTTTTGTATCGGCGATTTCTTGCAAATTAATATCCAGCGGGCGGTCTGATATTAATTCAATGTTATTAAAACCTGCCACGCGCTTGCCATTGAAGTGAAGGGCAGCGAAACGGGAGGTTGAGTTGATAATCGGTTCACCAAGCGTCTTCCAGACGGCCCCGCCCCAACCAGCCTCAAATGCCCGCTGAACTTGATAGCCAGAGTTGGTCGGCGGAGCGCTGGCAAGCCAAAATGGGTTAGGTGATGTGATGCCAGCTAAATTGCTAATGAGGTCAGCCATCGATTTCCTCCTTATGCACTCGTTTCAGCCCGGTGGCTGCGTCGTTTTTTATCAATCGCGTACGCGACTTGCTTTCCTTGTTCGGCAGCCGCGACAACCATTGCTTCGCCTTGCCCATGGCCGAATATTGCATCGCCACAGGCAAAAACCCCTTTTACAGATGTTTCATAGTTGTGGTCAATTGAAATAACACCGTTGTGTGTAGCAATGCCAACATCGTCGAGCCAACGATGGCGCGCTTGCCCAATCGCTTTGATGATAAAGTCGGTTTTAATGACAAATGTCGCTCCTGTAGGAATCGGTGTTCTTCGTCCACTTGCATCTGCTTCAGCCAAAGCCATTTCGGCGCATTTTAAAGCAGCTACGCGCCCCTTTTCATCACCAAGGACAGCAATAGGGGAGACAAGCCAGCGAAATTCAACGCCGTCTTGTTTGGCAAACTCATATTCAAATTGATAAGCAGTCATTTCTGCTTCTGTGCGGCGATAAAGAACTTTGACGTTTTCCGCCCCTAAACGGACGGCGCATGTTGCTCCATCAATCGCTGTGTTGCCGGCGCCGATAACAACGCCTCGCTTTCCCTTGAATTGTTGGGGCAATGTTGTGGACTTCGTTGCTTTTACAAGGTCAATTGCGTCATAAACACCATGAAGTTCTTCGCCGGGAATGCCAAGAGGTGGCACGTGTGCCATGCCAACCGCTAAAACGACGGCATCAAATGATTGCTGTAGCTCTGGCAGAGAAAGGTCGACTCCAATACGCGTGTTCGTCTGAATCGATACGCCAAGAGACTTGACCTGTTCCACTTCCCATAAAGAGATGCGCTTTGGCAGGCGGAACGAGACGATGCCGTACGTATCAAGGCCGCCGGCTTCGCTTTCTGCTTCATAAACAGTCACCGCATAGCCAAGCAAAGCAAGCTCCCGCGCGGCTGATAATCCTGCTGGCCCTCCGCCGACAACCGCTACTTTCTGTCCGTTTCGTTTGCCCGCTGTAAACAGTGTTTTCTCATTTTTGATCGCCCAGTCGGTCGCATAACGCTGCAATTTTCCGATCATAATTGGTTTCGATGTCTGATTCAAAACACATGCGCCTTCACATAGTTCTTCCGTCGGGCAAACCCTGGCGCAACTAGCCCCAATTGGGTTAGCCTCCATAATCGTCCGAGCGGAGCCAGTCAAATTATTTGTTGTGATTTTTTGAATGAATGAGGGGATGTCAATTCCTGTAGGACATGCAGAAATGCATGGTGCATCATAGCAATAAAGGCACCTCGTTGCTTCGTCTGTCGCTTCTTGGGTAGATAATGGCGGTTCGACTTCTTGGAAATTCAATGGGATGGATTCCGATCGTTCCATATAATAGCCTCCCTTTTTTGACAGTACCAGTTAGGCCCAAGCTGGTATTTACATAAACTATATGATAGAAATAATTGAAAATCACTGTTATCGTTAGATTTTCTATCCAATTCTGAATTAAATGGATAAAGTCGTTTCTTTCAAATGGAGAACAGCAGCGAGCAGCCAAATGGTTTAGGCACGTGGTTAATAGAAGCAACGGGTGATCCCTTTTTGCAAAGAGGTCAGAACAAGTTGACTACGTTTGATTGGTATTCCATCAAGTAGACAGTGGAAATTAAAACAATTAAGCGGCCTAGCTCTATACTCCATAGAACGAAGGCCGCTTAATCGTTTATATCTACGACAATTATAAAAGTGATGTACTCACTTATCGCAAGAGAAAGTTTCGCAAATGTCTAATATATAACCATACTTCTTACTTTTCAGTGTTCCCCAAAAAGATGGATCCATCATAAAGATCACAAATACGACTTAGCGCTTGATGCTATGTCCATAGGTCCGCAAAGGAATCAATGGGCTATATTTGTTTTGAATAGCTTTATCTAAGCCAGAATCAGAAATAAGAATATCGGCACAATCTAGTGAGCCAAAGGTTGAACTCGAGTCTTGATTAAACTTTGTATGATCGATGAGAGCGATTTTTAACTTGGCTCGTTTCAAATTTTCTTTTTTCGTTTTAACTTCTTCAATATTAAACTCTGAAAAACCACTTTCAATTGATAAACCAGATGCGGAAAAGAAGTATTTATCAATGTTAAATCGGTCTAAAATGGGATCTTGAAATTCATCATGGATTGTATTCGAATCTGTCCGTACAATGCCCCCAAAAATAATGACGGTTAAATTTGGATTTTGCTTTAAAATCATCGCGGTAGATAGCCCATTTGTTAGAATAGTATTTTTGTTTTTATAGGATGGGTCAGCTAATAATGAAGCAAATTCAAAGCAGGTTGAACTTGAGTCTAATAAGAGTGTGTCTCTTTCATTTACGAAAGATAGCGCTACTTGAGCGATTTCTTCTTTTTCTTTTTTATTAATGGAAGCACGAATATTATACATTACGATTTTTTCTTTACTTTCTTCTTTTTTTCTTTTGTAAATAACCCCACCATGTGTTCGTTCAAAATCATCCGAGTCTGCCGTGATTCTATCCAGATCACTTCGAATTGTGGGAGCTGAGACATTAAATGTCTTTGCTAATTCTTTAACATAAACAGTTCCTTTTCGGTATATCTCCTTCTTTATTTTTTCTTCTCTTTCTTTAGCAAACATGACAACGCCACCTCTAACTACATTTTAAATTTATTATAGCCGAAAATAAAAAAAAATAAACCAAAAAAGATGTTGACTTGGTTTTGTTTCAGGACTATAATCACCTTAAAAAGAAAGTAAAAGAAATAAAAAGAAAATAAAAAGAAAGAGGTAGTGTCTATGTTAATCACAGGTAAAGAAATGTTGGATGTAGCAAAGGCAAATCATTTTGCTGTTCCTGCATTCAATGCAGGAAGTGGTCAATTATTGACTGCGGTGATGGAAGCATGCGAAGAGGCAAAGGCACCGTTTATGATGGCGATCCACCCAGCTGAATTAGCTTTTTTACGTGATAGTTTTGTTAGTCAGGTTTTATATGAAGCTCAACATTCCAAGGTTCCAGTCGCTATTCATTTAGATCATGGTGCATCCATTGCACAAGTTGTTCATGCCATTCAATTAGGATTTACTTCAGTAATGATTGACAGTTCGCACCTACCATTCGAAGAAAATATTGCAGCTACTAAGAAAGTGGTTGAGATTGCTCATTCCATTGGTGTCTCAGTTGAAGCAGAATTAGGAACGATTGGGGATACGGGTAACACAGTGGAAGGTGGTGTGAGTGAAATCATCTACACGGATCCAAAAAAAGCAAAGGAATTTGTTGAGCGAACAAACATTGATTCATTGGCGATCGCTATTGGTACAGCTCATGGCATCTATCCAAAGGATGCTGAGCCTAAGCTCCGTCTAGACATTTTAGAGGAAATTAACAAGTTAATCGATATTCCGTTAGTATTACATGGTGGATCAAGTAATCCTGATCAGGAAATTGCTAAGTCGATCGACCTCGGTATCGCTAAAATTAATATATCTTCTGACATTAAAATTTCATTTACAAATAAATTGAGAGAAATATTGAACAATGGCGATTCGGAAATTCGCGAGCCCAATGTCATTTTTCCTGACTGTATTGCAGCAGCTAAACAGACATCTCTTGAAAAAATTAAGCTATTTAAAACGGATAATAAAATCCATTTGTATAAATGAAATGAAAACTTAAACTTAAGAGGTGAACAGATGGATATTCTCAATGAAGAAATTATGGCAGTGAATTTACCAGGTACTACCAAAGAAGAGGCCATAAACACCTTGGCGAATTTGTTGAAGAAGAAAAACTATATTAACGATGTTCCGTCATTTGTAAAAGATATTTATCATCGGGAATCGCTAGGTCAAACGGGTATTGGCAATTTTATTGCCATTCCCCACGGACTTAGTGAAAGCGCTTTAAAAAATGGAGTCGCTATTGGTAAGTTTTCGAATGAAATTGCTTGGGAGACATTAGATGGAAAAGGGGTGAGAATTGTTTGTCTCTTTTGCGTACAAGCTGGAGATGGGCGTGAAAATGAGCATTTGAAAATGTTAGCCAAGTTAGCAGGAAAACTAGGCAATGATGAGGTCGTAAACAACATATTGAAAGCGAATACAGTACATGAATTAAAGCAAGCATTCGCTTAAATGGAAATGAGAGGAGATTGTTCATGTTGAACATTGTTGGGATTGCAGCGTGTACGGCAGGAATTGCACATACGTATATTGCTCGTGAAAAACTAGTTTCAGCAGCTAGGAAAGCGGGTCATCGCATCCATATAGAAACACAAGGAACCATTGGTGTACAAGATGAGATCCCGCAGGAGTTGATTGATCAAGCGGATGTGGCGATTATTGCAGCTGATGTGAAAGTGGGTGGCAAAGATAGATTTAAGCATATACGAATAATTGAAGTTCCTACAGAAGTGGTGATTAAATCTCCTAATAAGTTTATTAAAATGGTTGAAGAGGTCATGCAAAAGGGAGCTGATGCATAATGGCAGAGCAAACTTCAGGTAAATTATTTACTAATCTGAAGCAACATGCACTAACAGCCATTTCGTACTTAATTCCAGTTGTTGTTAGTGGTGGTTTTCTGTTAGCAATCGGTAGTCTTTTTGGTGGAGTAACAATTGAGAATATCCAGGATTCTTTTGGGTTTTTTGACACGATGTACACGATGGGTGGACTTATTCTAGGAATGCTACCCGTCGTCATTGCTACTGGGATTGCCTTCTCCATTGCAGATAAACCCGGTATTGCCCCAGGTTTTCTAGTGGGATTAGTGGCAATTAACATGAATTCTGGTTTTATCGGAGGATTTGTCGGTGGTTTTATTGCTGGTTATATTGCAAAATTTCTAAAGGACAAAATGAAGGTTCCCCAATGGGCAGAAGGGCTTAAACCGATGCTGTTGATTCCATTTGTGGCGTCTTTAGCGGTAGGAATCATTATGTATTATGTCTTAGGAACACCTATTTCCATTTTGACCGATGCCTTGAATAATTACCTTTTGGGCTTAGATACAAGCCAAAAACTATTATTCGGCTTGGTTATCGGTATTTTATCTAGTGTGGATTATGGCGGGCCAATTAATAAAGTCGTCTTCGCTTTCTTGCTGTCACTTCAATCAGAGGGCATTAATGAACCAATGGCCGTGTTGATGCTAGCATCTATGGTTACCCCATTTGGAATGACAATAGCGTATTATATGCAAAAAGTCTTTGGCAAAAATATTTATGTGCGAATGGAAGTAGAAACCCTTAAGACCGCATTTCCTATGGGGGTTTGTATGATTACTGAAGGCTGTTATCCGATTATTTTCAATGACTTATGGCGCTGTATTCTCTCAACAGGTATTGGGGGAGCCATTGGAGGTGCGATGAGTATGTATTTAGCTGCAGCATCCCCGGTTCCGCATGGTGGCTTATTTGCAATGGTCACAATGACCAATCCGTTAGCTTGGTTCGCTTCTTTGCTAGTAGGCTCATTGGCTACCGCCATTGTTTTGTACGTACTGAAAAAGCCAGTATCATTAGACGATGTAAAAGAGCTGACAGAAGAGGATGAGCGAGAAATTGATATCAAAGAGCTGAAAATTACCTAACTGGAGGAAGCAAGAATGACGATCGTATCGAATGCGTATAAAGAGCGTGTAAAAGAAATCTTTCAAAAATCACAAATTGTTTTAACGGAGCAGGAGCTAGCAAGTATTGATTATGCTGAATTTGGATTAGACAATATTGAAGAAGAAGGATTAAATTTAATTTTATATGTAAACAACGATCGTTACTGTGCGAAGGAGATGGCGCTATTGCCAAACCAGGCTTGCCCAGAGCATTGGCATCCTGATTTGGAAAATCGAGAAGGGAAGCAAGAGACCTTCCGATGTCGTTGGGGAGAGGTATACCTGTATGTTGAATCAGACAAAGAGCTTGTACCAGAGGAAATAAGTGTTTCGATTCCTGAAAAGAATAAGCCATATTATACCGCAAGTAAAGAAATTCATTTAAAGGCTGGTGAGCAATATACGATTGCTCCGCGCACAAAGCATTGGTTTAAAGCGGGAAAAGAAGGCGCTGTAATCAGCGAGTTTTCTTCACCAAGCTTTGATGAATTTGATTTGTTCACAAATCCAAATGTAAAGAGAGACATTAGAGATAGATAATTTCTGAATTGGATGAAAACTCCTTAGTGAAGGCGTTTTCGAAACTTTATAAGACAAGGAGGGGACTCAGTGAAGAAAATTTTAAATCAACGAGAAACGATCATTTCTGATATGTTAAACGGCTTTATCAAAGCAGAAAGAGATCATATTGCTGTATCGAAAGAACATGATCGAGTATTGTATCGAAAAGAAAAGCAAGAAGGGAAAGTTGGCATTGTCATTGGTGGCGGGAGTGGTCACGAACCATTGTTTTTTGGACTTTTAGGGAAAAACTTAGCCGATGCTGTGGCTGTAGGAAATGTGTTTGCCGCACCCACACCACAAACCGTTTTGGCAGCGATCCATGAAGCGAATCAAGGGTCAGGGGTCATCTGCCTGTTTGGAAACTATGCAGGTGACGTCTTGAATTTTGATTTGGCTAAGGAAATGGCAGATTCTGAAGGGATTGCTGTAGTGAATGTGGCGATTAGTGATGATATAGCTTCTGCTCCAATGGAATATCGGGCGGACCGTAGGGGAATAGCTGGCGATTTATTTGTAATAAAGGAAGTAGCTGCAGCAGCTGCTAAAGGTTCTTCATTAGAGCTGTGTCACCGAATTGCCGAAGAATGCAATCAGCGAACATATTCAATTGGGGTAGGGATTAAACCAGGTACAAATCCAGTCAATGGAAAGCCAAGTTTTACATTGAACGATGATGAAATTGAATTTGGGTTAGGGATTCATGGTGAACCTGGAATAGAAAAAATGCCTATTTTTTCGGCTGAAAAGCTCGTTAAAAGAATGTATTCGGTTTTTGATGAAGAGATTACGGGTTATTCGGAAAAAGAAGTAATCGTCTGTGTAAATGGTTTAGGTTCAACGACTTTAATGGAGCTGTATATTATCACAAATGAGTTCATTGATCTTTTGGAAGGCAATGGATTTCTAGTGTTAGATACGGTTGTGGGTAACTTTTGTACGACTCAGGAAATGGCTGGCTTTTCACTCACTGTTCAAATATTGACAGAAGAAATAAAAGAACTCTATCAAATGGAAGCGATGAGTCCCCATTACTTTCATAAGGAGAGCTATTAATGTGCAATCAGTTAACAATGGAGCAAGTCAAAGATATGCTGCTTCGTATTGCAGACGTATTGATTCAAAAAGAAGACGAGCTAGGAGAGATTGATCGACAGATAGGTGATGGCGATCATGGAGCCGGAATGGCTACTGGTGCCCGAGCGATTCAAAAAGAACTAGAAGAGCTGCAAATCACAAGTGTGAACCAAGTTTTTCAGAAATCAGGCACGGCGATGATGGAATCCATGGGTGGTGCTTCTGGTGTGCTGTTTAGTAGCTTATTTTTAGCCTTAGGAAAAATAGGGCCTGAAGCTTCTGAAATAGACGTGGCAAGCTTTTCCGAAGGAGTCCGTCAAGCTGTTAATGATATAAAAATAAGAGGCAGAGCCAGTCTCGGAGACAAAACAATGCTTGATGCGTTAGAGCCTGCAAGCGCGGCCTTGACAGAATATAAAAACGCGACTTTTGTAGAAGCTTTGGCGGCTGCCAAAAGTGCAGCACAACAGGGAGCGGAAAAGACCAAAGGTTATGTTGCTAAATTTGGGCGAGCTAAGTTTTTAGGAGAGCGTTCGCTTGGTTATCAAGACGCAGGCGCAACCTCTATCGCTATTATGATGGATGAAATGTATCAATTTGTAAGGGAGGAATTCAAATGAAAATAGGATTTGGGGCAGATCATAATGCTTTTCATTTTAAAGAAGAATTATTAGCCTACGTCAAAGAGTTAGGCTATGAAGTCGTTGATTTTGGTGCATATAGTGAAGAAGATATTGATTATCCTAATATCGCCTTTCAGGTATCAAAAGCCATTAAAGACAAAAAAATTGATCGAGGAATTTTGTGCTGTGGTACAGGAATTGGGATGGCGATTGCTGCGAATAAAGTTTCAGGAATTCGTGCAGCTCAAATTTTTGAGTCGTATGGCGCGCAGAGAGCTCAATTAAGCAACAATGCACAGATTATTACCTTTGGTGCATTTGTGCAAGGCATTGCCTCCGCAAAAGAACTTGCCAAAGAGTATTTAGCCAACGGCTTTCAATCAGGGACAGGTTCAGAACGGAAGATCAATCAGATCTGTCAATATGAGCAACAAACTCACGGTGAGTAATATGGATAGAAAACCGGTCGTTGGGATCAGTTTAAAAATCTATATGAATACGGTAGCAAAGACACGAGCGTATGTACAGCAACTGAAAGCGCTTTGCCAAGACATATCGAAGTTAGAAGTTTTTATCTTTCCAAGTTTAGGCACGATACCTTGCGTTGCAGAGTTATTAGAGAATACTAATATCGGTTATGGAGCACAGAATATTGCCCCTGTCGCCAATGGCGCGTTTACAGGAGAGTATTCGATTGAATCGTTATTGGAATGTGGTGGCACTTTGGTGGAATTGGGTCATGCAGAGCGGCGAGCAAACTTTAATGAAACAGATGAAATGATTAACCAGAAGGTACGCTTGGTGCTTGAACACGGGATGACACCAGTTTTGTGTATTGGAGAATCAATCGAGCAAAAAGAAAGAGCCAGAGATCATTTACGACAACAATTAGTATCCAACTTAGCGGCAATTGATTCAGCAAAGCTTGAAGAGGTCATTATTGCTTATGAACCAATTTGGTCGATAGGTCAGGCAGAAGCAGCAGCTCCAGAATATGTTCATGAGATTCATAAAATGATTCGGCAATTGCTTGATGAATTGTATGGACAAAAGGTTTCAGAGAAAGTTCGCATCATCTATGGTGGTTCCGTAAGCAAAGAAAATGCGGGTGCTATTATAGCCGATGAGAATGTCGATGGTGTATTTGTTGGTCGATTTGGACATGACCCAGACAATTTCAAGGAAATTATTGAAGTCGTAGCAAGGAATAAACGAGCGAGTAAATAGTAGTAATTTTATAAGATTCTAAAATAAACCAAGACATCTGTTCATTCATCACGACGATGAGTGAACGGAGTCTATTTTTGTATGTGGAATTTATAGCCCCTTGACATTCAATAAACTAGCAACTGTTAGCTATTGGCAACTTAATTAGTTTGGTACGCTTGACTAGTCAAGGCTCTGCGTATTTGATTGTCTTGTAAATTTCTGCGAAAAGTTGTTTCTTTCAAATTGAAAAGATGGAAACAGCATCGGAGCAGCGAATCCGTTTAGGCACGTGTATAATAGAAGGAACGGATGATAACTTTTACAAAGAGGTCTTGTCGATGAACTCATTCTTAAAACGTGTGCGGCTTGCAGTTCAACTTCCGCAAAAACAGGCGGTGTTCCAACTGAACAAAGAACGGATCGGCGTCCCGTTTTTATATGTTGGTTTGCTGCTTGCCTTTGTCTGTATCCCATTGTCGATTGAGACATTTTTACAGTCAGAAGGCATTATTGCCGATTTGGCGTTGCCTATGTTTCTTGTCTATTTTGTGTTTGTTTATTTTCCGTTATTTGCCCTTTCCGTGTACAGCCTTTTAGCGGTTGTGACAGCATTGGCCTGGGCGATCGCGCTAGCGGCTAAGCGGAAATTAACGTTTTTAATGCTTTATAAAATTGCTTGCTTTGCGGCAACGTTGCCGATCCTTGGTTACGGTGCTTGCTTGCTCGTAAATGAGACATGGGCTGAAATTTGGGTAGGAGTGAGCATCGTGTTTATACTGGTGCTTTTGATCCGGCTCCTTTTCCATTATCCACAGGCGAATAAAAGCAAGTTACATAAACAAACGAAATAAAAGCTCACACAACGTTGGCTGTGTGAGCGATAAAAAACGTAACTTAAGTGAGGTGAAGAGTGATCGAACGCAAGCCAATTATTCTCGTACTCATTGGATTCGTAGGGGTTGTCCTGTTTACGGTAGGTATTTTCTTTAGTTCTAACAGTGTGGGGCCCATTATAGGGATAACAGGAGCATTCTCTCTTTCGTATAGTGCGTACAAACTAACTTCAGGATTAATGAATAATAAAGCATAAAAAGGACTCTTTGGTCCCTGGAAAATGACAGCAAAGGACGGATTTATAGAATGATAGCCTTCCCAGAAGGGAGAAGGAATAGGCTAGCTTCCCATACAAACAATTAAAGGAGCCTGGGTCAACCTATAATGTAAAAGAGAATGGTTGAAAGGGTGGAAACAGTATACTGATCATAAGAAATGAGTAAAGTAAAAAGACAGAAGGTATACCAGCACCTTCAGTCAACTAATCGCTCGGTTCCCTGCAAGGGGGATCGGCCGATGGTTACGAATCATCCACCTGAGCCGTTAACTCAAGGGTGGATGATTTTTTGTGGTTGTGAAATGACAGCAATGCAACGATCAGTAGCTTGAACGTCAACATAAGGGAAATTCCTCTCTATTGGTCATAGACTCTTTTAGATACTGTCAGTTAACATGTTGCATTGAAAGGGGATAACTTTACTATCCAAATTTCTATCTTTAACGGCAATCGATGTCTGAAGCCCTGTAGCGAACAAAAGCAAGTTACATAAACAAGTGAAATAAAAAGCCGACAACGTTTGCTGTGTTTTATAGACACATCCTACAAATGAGAACAGGTTTTATCGGATCATTGAATGATCATCTTGTTATCCTTAAAAGCGAAAGGAGGTTTTTCAAATGGATTTGCTTGAAAAGATGAATGCAGTAGTAAGCTATGTCGAAAACCATCTAGATGAGGAGATCAATTATGGAGAGGTTGCAAAGATCGCTTGCTTTTCTGAACATCATTTCAAACGAATGTTTTCGTTCATAGCAGGAATATCTTTGTCGGAATATGTTCGTAGAAGACGTTTGACCTTAGCTGCTTTTGATTTAAAAAATAGTGACATGAGGGTGATTGATGTAGCCATCAAGTATGGGTACAAATCGCCAGATTCATTTTCAAGGGCATTTCAAATGCTACACGAAGTAACTCCTAATACAGTCAAAAATTCTGACGTCTTATTAAAAGCCTATCCTCGAATGACCTTCCAAATTGCTATTAAGGGAGATGTTGAAATGAATTACAGATTTGTTGAGAAAGAAGCTTTTACCGTTGTAGGAAAAAAAGAAACGGTAGCGTCTAGTGGGAGCGAATTCAATCCAAAATTGTGGGAGCACCTCGAAGAGATCGAAGAAAAAATTAGGCCATTCGATAATACCTCGTTTTCGGGAATATTACATGTTTCACTGACAAATGAGAATGGCGACGTCGATTACTATGTTGCTACAGCTACTACCAAGCCCTGTCCCAAAGAACTTGAGCAGTTGGAGATATCTCCACACACATGGGCGGTATTTCAAGTCTCAGGAGAAATGCCAGGCGCATTATTAAAGACATGGGAACGCGTGTATACCGAGTGGTTCCCTACCTCGGGTTATGAATTAACTAAAGCTCCTGAATTTGTTAAAGGAAACGATACAAAGACAGAAATTTGGGTTCCTGTTAGGAAAAAGCAGGAGGAAGAGTCGGTCTTTGTTTAGCTTATTTAGCAATTGCGATTGTGTAAGATCACAGTGATAAAAGCCCCATTGACATCTGTTGAAACACGAAGCCGTTTTAATCAAACTTTTTTCAAAGCTCCACCGGTTGGGTTTGCAACAGGGTTTTCTTTTCCTCAAAAAAAGGGTATACTGATCATAAGAAATGAGTAAAGTAAAAAGACTGAAGGTGTTCCAGCACCTTCAGTCAACTAATCGCTCGGTTCCCTGCAAGGGGGATCGGCCGATGGTTACGAATAATCCACCTGAGCCGTTAACTCAAGGGTGGATGATTTTTTGTGGTTGTGAAATGACAGCAATGCAACGATCAGTAGCCCGAACGTCAACATAAGGGAAATTCCTTCAAATACTGTCATACAGCAACACCCCCTTTCGTGGGAGTGTGCCGACCACCCTTGAGTAAACCGTTATGCTATTATTCTCAAATTATAGCACGTTTTACCATTAGTCTCTATTGTTTGTAGCCTCTTTTAGATACTGTCAGTTAAACATGTTGCATGGAAAGGGTGGTACCTTTACTATCCAAGTTTCTATCTTTAACAGCAATCGATGCCTGAACCCCCAAAACGAACAAAAAAAGAAGCTCACAACACTTGCTGTGTGAGCTTCTTTTTAATCTTATAGATAAGGAGCCAAAAAGGCGCCAGTAAATGAGCCTTTTTCGGCCACGATGTCTTGTGGCTTTCCCATTGCAACGACTTTCCCGCCAGCCTCTCCTCCGCCAGGCCCCATATCAATCACCCAGTCGGATGCGGCAATCAATTCTGTTGTATGTTCGACCACGACGACGGTATTGCCTGCGTCAACAAGCTTTCCAAGTAAAACGAACAAGGTTTCAATATCAGAAGGATGCAAGCCCGTTGTCGGCTCGTCGAGCAAGTAAAGGGTATGGCCTGTTGTCTGTTTGGCCAGTTCCTTTGCTAGTTTCAACCGCTGTGCTTCACCGCCGGAAAGCGTTGTGACTGGCTGGCCCCATTGCAAGTAGCCGAGGCCGACTTCACAAAGGAGCTGGAGTAGCGATGTTAATTTTTTCTGGCCGTCAAATAGCGCTAAACTCTCTTCGATCCGTAAGTTTAGCATGTCAGCAATGGTATAGCCGCTAAATGTTACGGCAAGTACGTCCTCTTTAAAGCGTTTGCCGTGGCAAACGGGGCATTCCACTTGCACGTGGGAAAGGAAATGCATGTCAACGGCGACTTGGCCAAGTCCTTCACAACGGTCACAGCGTCCACCTGGTGTATTAAATGAAAAACTTTTTGCCCTTAATCCACGCTCTTTTGCTGCCGGCAATGCGGCAAATCGTTTTCGAAGAGGGGCGAACAAGTCCATGTATGTTGCTACGTTCGAACGCTGCATTCGGGAAAGGGGCGCTTGGTCTACGCGAATGATCGCGTCAACCTGTTCAAGCCCGCTAATGTGTTGGCAGCCTTCAAAATGGGACGGAGTCGCCTCGGCAAGAACATCGAAAACAAGCGATGATTTGCCTGACCCTGAAACGCCTGTGACGGCGGTTAATGTTTGCAATGGAAAAGAGGCGGTGACGTCTTTTAAGTTGTGCTTGTTGGCTTTGTGAATGGTGATTGTTTTTCCATTTCCAGGCCGAGGCCGCTTTGCCCCTTGCAGGTGGCGCTCGTGTTTTAAATAGGTTCCTGTAATGGAAGCAGGTTGATTCATTAGCTGGAACAACGTTCCTTGGCCGACGATTTCTCCGCCAAACCGCCCTGCGGCCGGGCCCACGTCAATGACGTGATCCGCTTCAGCAATGACACGTGGATCATGTTCAATAACGAGTACGGTATTGCCTAAGTTGCAGAGCTGCTTCATAATGTCGACCAGACCATCAGTGTCTTTAGGGTGGAGTCCGGCTGTAGGCTCGTCCAGCAAATACAAGACGCCTGTGAGACCCGAGCCTAGGATTGAGGCAAGGCGAAGCCGTTGAGCTTCTCCGCCTGAAAGTGTAACTGAATTGCGGTCGAGAGACAAATAGCCAAGGCCGACGCGGATCACACGCTCAACTTTGACAGACAAGTCATGGAGAACGGTATGAAGCAACGAGTCATCAGCTTGTTTGTAAAAACGTTGCACGTCGCCAATCCATTGGTGTAGATCATGAATGGAGCTTTTGCAAATGCTAGGCAATGTTCGGCTGCAGACGGTGACGTCCCTTATTTCCTTTTTTAAGCGCTCACCTTTGCAGCTTGGGCACTCTTGTAGGATAAAGTAGGCAGCCTCGCCAGATTGCCCGTTCTTTTCTTGGTAGCGGCGCCACATGCCAGTCAGAACACCCTCGAATTTGCCTTTGCTTACGGTTTTAGGCGGTTTTGTATGTGGGAAATGGCGTGCAAACGCGTCGCTTTCTACGCCGTAGAAAAGCAAATCGATTTCAGCTTCGCTATATGCGTTGAGCGCTTTATTTCCGCGGATGTCGAGGCCATAATAGCGCCCTGCTGCTTCAAGGATAGCTGTGTAATATTGCCGGACACTATCGTACCAGAAGGTGACTGCGCCTTCTTCAAGGCTTTTGTCCATCTGGAAGACGGCATCTTTGTTGATGTCTGTCACCGTGCCGAGGCCGCTGCATGAAGGGCAGGCGCCGCTTGGTGTATTAAATGAAAACGCTGCTTTTGTTAACGGTTCATGGACACGGGCACAGGCAGGGCAATGGATTGCCTCTTGCTCGTCGACAGGCGGAGGGATCAGTGTTTGACAGTTTAGGCACCGTCTTTCGCCTTTCTTTTGGAAGATGAGACGTAAATACGTATACATGTCCGTCACCGTGCCAACTGTTGAACGAGGATTGCGGTTGGTGCGGTGCTGGTTAACGGCGATGGACGGGGACAGGCCATCGATTGAATCAACATCTGGTTTTTCAAGCGACTCTCCTGATTCTCCGTTTGATTCCATATATTGGCGTTGGCATTCTCGTTGCAACAAATCAAGTGCCAGTGTCGACTTGCCTGATCCAGAGGGGCCAGTGACAACGACAAACTGATGCTTTGGAATATCAAGTGACACGTTCTTTAAGTTATTTTCCCGTGCGCCGCGAATGCGGATCATATCCTTCATGCAAAAACCTCCTTAAATGGTTGTGCTCTTTTAGAGGGAGCAAGTTTTATTCTATAACAGTCATGCAAGTGATAATGTTTGAACAAAGTTTCTCCTATGCGAAGCGATTTGCTGTAAAAAACATTAGGGTAGCACTTTAAGGATTTGTAAGAAGGTTTGCGGGAACGCTGGCCAATTGGTATAGTAAAAACACGAATTTGCAAGGAGGGCATCAATGACGCATTACCGGCCAATTGATATTGCGCGTGAACTGAACATTAGCACGAGTGCACTCCGCCATTATGAGTCTTGGGGAATCATTCCACCGCCAGAACGGGCGGCCAATCAGTACCGCCTTTATACGAATGAACATCTCGCTTATTTCCGTTGTCTTCGCGCTATGATTCCTGGTTTTGGTTTTCCGTTGACAGCAAAAGTGCTCCGCGCCGTCCAGGACGGAGACGTGGACAAGGCTTTTTGGCTTGTTAGCGGAGAACAGGCACAGCTTTACAACGAAAAAACGGTTGCTGAACAAACGCTTGTCTTGCTCCGCAATCCAGATTTATCGCCAATCGAAGGGAAGAAGTTAAAAAGCCATATGACGATAGGCGAGGCTGCGACACTGACAGAAGTCCCTCCTTCGGCTATCCGCCATTGGGAAAAAGAAGGGCTGATCCATCCAGACCGTCATCCCGAAAATGGCTATCGATTGTTCACTCCCATGCATATCCGGCAAATTTTATTGATTCGTACGATGCGCCGGACTGTCTATTTTCTTGAGAACATAAAAGAAGTGGTTCACGCCCTTGAACATCACAGCATGGAAGAAGCACAGAAAATGACAGAACAGGCATTGTCTACACTCCACAAACGCAACCGAGACCAATTTTGGGGCATTCAAAAACTAATGGCGCTCTGCCATGAAGTCGGACTCATTAAAGAAGAGTGGAAAAATTTTTATTTTTAGTGTGCGTCGGAAGCCTGGTGTTAAAGGGCTTCGCGACTGGCGAATCGAGGAATATAGATGTTGGAAAAGGAGAAGGCTTGTCGCCTAATGGAATGGTGTTCTATTAATATCGAACTGCTTAAAAAAGCAGGGGAGAGCGATTGGCCGAAAACGTATAAAGCCAGCTCTCTCCCTAAACCATTACCCTTTTGTCCCTGAAATCACGACACCTTGGATAAAGTATTTTTGCGCCAAGAAGAACAAGACGAGCGGCGGTATGACGGCCATCACTGAGGCGGCCATCAAGAGCTGCCACGGTGTTGCTGCATAAGCAGCGGTGAAATTGGCGAGCCCTAATGAAAGCGGATACAAATCTTGCGTGTTCAAATAAATGAGTGGTCCGATCAAGTCATTCCAGCGAAACATAAATTCAAGAATGGCAGCAGTGGCCATTGCCGGAAACGACAGCGGCAAAATGATACGGAAAAAAATCGTAAAATAGCCGCCGCCGTCGATAGTGACAGCCTCATCTAGTTCTTTTGGCAACCCCATATAAAACTGGCGCAACAAAAAGATCAAAAAGGCGCTGCCAGCTAGCATGGGAACAGTTAATGGCAAGTAAGAGTCGACCCAGCCAATTTTATTGAACAGCAAGTACTGTGGGATCATCGTCACTTGTGGCGGCAGCATCATCGTGCTCAGCACGATCGCAAATAAAAATGTTTTTCCTCTTGCGCGGAAGCGGGCAAAGCCAAAGGCAATGAAGGCAGAGAAGAACACAGTGCCGCAAACGGTGACGATTGTGTACCACGTTGTATTCCATAAATAGGTGCCAAAAGGGTGGTTTTGAAACACCTCGATGTAATTGCTCCAATTCCAGTTATTCGGCAGCAATGACAATGGCTCTGAAACAATTTGTTCTAGCGATTTCAGCGACGTAAACACCATCCATAATACGGGGAACAAAAAGAAAGCAAGGCCAAGGGCTAGTGCAGCGTAAGTGAAGACTTTACCGGCGGTGGATAGCTCCCCAGGCGCATAATTGGTTTTGCGAAAGATTCCTTTCATAAGAAAGCCTCCTTTCCTTACTTGTCATATTCATAGTGGACCGATTTTCTTGACACATAGAGGGACAAGAACGTCAACGCGAAAATGATTAAAAACAAAATCCATGCTTGTGCAGACGCGTAGCCGATGCGATTTTGGAAAAAGGCGGTTTCAAACAGATAGTAGACGTAAAAGTAAGACATCCAGTCGGGGCCGCCATCTGTGATGACGTAAGCTTGAGTGAAAATTTGAAAGGAAGAAATGAGCGCGATGATGCCGTTAAAAAGAATCACAGGCGATATGAGCGGCACAGTGATATTGCGGAACCGCCGCCATGCTCCGGCACCATCAATGGCCGCCGCTTCGTACAATTCTTTTGGCAGCTGTTGAAGGCTCGCTAGAAAAATAATCATGGTACTGCCGACTGCTGTCAGCTGCATGAGTACGAAGGAAGGAATGACGGTATAAGGGTCGGTAAACCAGCCAGGCCCTTGAATGCCGAATAGTTCATAGAGAATGGAATTGACAATGCCAAATTGGGGGTTTAAAATCCACATCCATAAAAAAGCGACGGAGACGCCAGAAATAATCGAAGGGGCATAAAAAAATGTGCGGAAAAATGCTTGCCCCTTTATTTTCATGTTTAGAAGCATCGCCAGTCCCAGTCCGACAATCATTGTAAATGGAATGGCGAGCGCTGCATAAGCGAATGTCACAAATAGCGATCGATAAAAGAGTGGGTCGGAAAAAAGGTTAATAAAGTTTTGCAAGCCGACAAAAGTGGCTGTGTCCATGATGGCATAATCGGTAAAACTAAAGTACAGCGATGCAAGAATGGGTCCGCCAATAAAAAGCAAAAAGCCGACGAGCCAAGGGGAAATAAACAGCCAAAAATACTTTTCTTCACGCCGTGCCCCAATCGATACAGTTTTGTTTGCTGACTTTGACAACGCTCTTGGATAGGTTGGTTGTGCCACGATCATCCCTCCTTAATAAGTTAGCGCCTTTAAGTTGTTCTGAAGCTCTTCAAGTCCTTCCTCTACGCCTTTGCGCCGGTCGTAAATAGCATTAACGGTCATGTTTTGGTGCTTCATGATAGGCGCAAAATTAGAAATTAAGTGGTTGTCTGTCGGGCGCCCATATTTGAGTGCGCCTTCATCTGCTTTGCGCAAATCATCCACTGAAATGCCTGTTCGCTCGGAAATCAGTTCATACCAAAGTTCTTTCAACTCGCTATGAGCGGGGCTTTCTAACGTCATTTCGACCATCCATTTGGCAGCTTTGTCTGGGTCCATTAAAAATTTGAGGAATTCCCATGCTTCCTCTGGATGCTTGCTGCCTTCGCCAATCGACCACGGATCGACGTAAAGGGGAATTTGCCGGTCTTCGTTCGTATAAGGATAAGCTGCAAGCCCCCAGTTTAAGTCAGTATTGGCGTATTGGCGTGTCCCCCAACCGCCTTTCATGACCATGCCGACGCGCCCGCTTAAAAATGGGTCACTTAGTTGCGCAAGCGCGGCCACCTCACTTTGCGGCGGCATCACTTCGTGTTCGTTAATCAAATCGTACCGTGCTTGGATGGCTTCGTAATTGCGCGGGTTGGTTGTCACAGTCGGCTCGACTAGTTCTCCTGTTTCATAGGTTTCCTGAGCGAATAAGTCGCCGCCAAACATCCATGCATCCCGGTTAGGGGAATTGTCATTCAAAATCCCATAAACGCGCTGGGTCGGCGGCAGATCGTTGTTCGTAATCGCTTTTGCTGCTTCAATCATTGCGTCCCAGTCCCAGCTTTTATCTTCCCAATCGGTCGGCGGCGGTTCGATGCCAGCCGCATCAAACAAGTCCCGATTGTAGTAAAGAAAAGAGCCCATCGATAAGATCGGTAGCCCAAAAGTCCCTTCCTCTGTGCGGTAAATATCCAACAATGTTTCGTCAATGCCTTCTACCACTTCTGGATCTTGCTCGATATAAGGCGTTAAATCTTTTAAAGCACCTAGCTTATGGTAACCACCAAAGCCAGAATCAGCCCAGTTTGGCGACCAAACGTCTGGAACATTGCCGCCGGCAATCATTGTTTGCAGCTTTTGGTCAATTTCCCCTTGGGGAATCGTCTGCAGGCGGACTTTAATTCCAGGATGCTCTTTTTCAAACTCTTCAATGACCCGGTGCTCCCATTCAATTAAGTTTGGGTCGCTGCGGACAAGCCATGTTAGTTCGACTTCGTTTGTTGTCACTGCCTCTTCATTCGCACAGCTTCCAGTGGCCAACAACGGCAGCAGCAGCGGCACAATAAGCAGCGGTTTAACCGATCTTTTCATGAAAGTCCCTCCTTAGTAAATTGTAAACGCTTACATTACTGTGTAAATGGTTCGCTTTCCTTTTGCTAAATCCTTCCTTGTTGCTACACAATCCTTAAACGGATGACTTCATTATTTATATGCGTCGAGGTTGTCTGTTGATGTTAAATAAACAAGTTCAGACATCGTTTCGTTTGGCTGAATCGCTTTTTTGCTACGGGAATGAATGATATACTATTTTGAAACATCTGCGAATGCGAGGCTGCCGCCACAAATGAGGGAGTGAGAGCAAATGCGTGGACAACACCTGCAATTTTATCCTTTAAGCGAAGAAGCGTTGACGGTATCGTTCGCCGCTGGCATTCGTGATACAACAAATGCGCGGATTAGGCAGTTGATGAACGATTTGGACAAGCGTCGTTTTCCTGGCTATATTGAAGCAGTCCCAAGTTATACGGGAGTAACGGTATTTTTTGACCCTGCTCTTGTTGCTGGCGCAGCAATGAAGGGGAGCAGTATTTGTGAAAAAGTGGAATGTTTGCTAAGGGAACGGATTGATGCTTTAGGGGAAAGGGAACAAGCTTCAACTGGAAAAACGATTGCCATCCCAGTATGCTATGGCGGCGACTATGGGCCAGATTTAGCGGCGGTTGCCGCCTATAATCATTTGAGCGTAGAGGATGTCATCAACAGGCATTGTGCTGGCGACTACCTCGTTTATATGATCGGATTTGCCCCTGGTTTTCCGTTTCTCGGCGGGATGGACCCGTCCATTTCCGCGCCAAGACGAAAACAGCCCCGAGCGGTGATTCCTGCTGGCGCGGTCGGAATTGCCGGTGGCCAGACTGGTGTCTACCCATTGGAAACGCCTGGCGGATGGCAGCTTATTGGCAGAACACCGCTTGTATTATTCGACACTGAGCGCAAGCAACCAAGCTTGCTTGCCCCAGGAGATCGCGTCCGGTTTGAGGCGATTTCAGCGGAAACATATGAACACATGAAAGAGGCGGGACGATGAGCATTTCGATTTTAAAAGGGGGACTGTTGACGACGGTTCAAGATCTTGGCCGCAAAGGTTATCTCCATCAAGGGGTGGTTGAAGGCGGGGCAATGGACAAGCTAGCTCTCCGCAGTGCCAATCTTGCAGTTGGAAATGAAGAAGGCGCGGCTTGCTTGGAAATGACACTTCTCGGCCCTACGATGCTATTTAAACAAGCGAGTCTCATTTGTGTAGCGGGAAAAGGAATGACCCCCTACATGGAAGGGGAACCATACCCGTTGGGAGCGGCTATTTCTGTCCCTGCTGGCCAAGAGCTTACTTTTAAAACGGCCAGGCAAGGAGCAAGGGCTTATTTAGCGATCGCCGGTGGAATTGATGTACCTGCTGTTCTAGGAAGCCGGAGTACCTATTTACGCGCCAAGCTCGGTGGATTCGAAGGAAGGAAATTGGAAAAAGGCGATCTCCTCCCGGTTGGAAAGGTTGCCGAGCACCTTGACCCTTTACTAAAGAAAGCAGATAAGCAAGGTTGTCCCCTTGTTTCGAATTGGCATGTGAATGGTTCATTGAGCGATTCCGCCTCTTTGAGCGAGACCGTTGTCCGGGCAATTCCTGGCAGCCATTTTTCAATGTTTACAAAAGAGAGCCAAACGAATGTGTTCGACATGTCCTTCACGATCCAAAACAACTCCGACCGAATGGGCTATCGCCTTCAGGGAGAAGCGCCGCTCATACGTGAAACGAAGGAGGAGTTGTTGTCAGAAGCTGTCACGTTTGGGACCGTGCAAGTGCCACCTGATGGCGAGCCGATTGTATTAATGGCTGACCGGCAGTCAACAGGCGGTTATCCTCGCATGTTGCAAGTTGCTGCAGTAGATTTGCATAAGCTTGCGCAAATGCGGCCGGGGGATACATTTTCATTTAAGAAAATTTCTTTGGAAGAAGCGCAATATTTATATTTACAGCAGGAAATGGCGATGCAACAACGAAAGGTAGGCATTGCGCTAAAACGGGCAGAATGGCTTGCACAACGAAACAAGTGAATGAAAAAACCAACGACGGCAAACAGCGGCAGTGCCTCCTTTAGAAAGAGTGAGAAGCGTTGTAGGTTGGATCACTTTCATTGGCAAGTCATCACAAATTTAAATGAAAGGCCCGGTGTTTAAATGGAAAAGCAACTATCTGAAAAGGAGCGCAGCCGGTTTTTGCGCGGCGCTATTTTCTTAATGGCTACTTCGGCGATCGGGCCCGCTTTTTTAACGCAGACCGCAAGCTTCACGGAAACATACCTTGCTAGTTTTGCATTTGCGATTTTATTATCGCTTCTTATTGACATCGGTGTGCAAATGAATATTTGGCGCGTGATTTCCGTTTCAGGCAAGCGTGGACAAGAAATAGCGAACAAATTGTTGCCTGGGCTTGGTTATGTCATTGCCGGTTTAATTTTGTTCGGTGGTTTTGCCTTTAATATTGCCAATATTGGCGGTGCTGCCTTAGGGTTAAATGTCCTTTTTAACATGCCTTTAAATGTAGGCGGCCTCATTGCCGCGGCATTAACAATCGGGCTATTTTTAGTTAAGCGCTTTGGTCCGATTATGGACCGTATCATGCAAATATGTGGTGTAGTGATGCTTGCCATGGTTGGTTTTGTTATGGTGCGGACAAGCCCTCCTTATCAAGAGGCGCTTATAAAGGCATTTGTACCCGATGACGCTTTGGCGCTGCTATTGCCAATTGTGACGATTGTTGGCGGAACGGTCGGAGGTTATATTTCTTTTGCTGGCGGGCACCGCCTTATCGATGCCGGAATCACCGGAAAAGAAAACGTCCACTTTGTCGGAAGGGCAGCATCGCTTGGAATTGTCACTACCATCATGATGCGCACATTTTTGTTTTTCGCAGTGCTAGGCGTTGTGTCTGCAGGTTTTAGCCTCGATGCAAGCAATCCAGCGGCAACAGCGTTTTTGGTCATTCTAGGCGACATGGGCTATTATATGTTCGGGCTTGTTCTGTTTGTTGCTGCCATTAGTTCTGTCATTGGCTGTGCGTACACAAGCATTTCATTTTTACGTTCATTCCATCCACTTTTCTCTAAATATAATAGCGTGTTTATTGCCGGATTTATTGCAATCTCGGCAAGCATTTTTTTAATAATCGGCGAGCCGGTAACGCTGTTGATCGTAGCTGGCGCCTTAAATGGACTGATTTTGCCAATCGTATTGACGACGATCTTAATTGCCTCGCGCAAAAAAGAAATTGTCGGCGACTATCATCATCCAACGCCATTATTGGTTTTTGGCGCGGTTACTGTACTCGTTACATTGGTTGCAGGGTACATCGCATTAGAAGGCATCGCTACGTTATGGACTAGCTCATAAGGAGGAGACATTGATGAATGCCATTGATCTAAATAGCGACATAGGCGAAAGTTACGGCGCCTACACGATAGGGAACGACGAAGAAATCATGCCTTACATTTCATCAGCCAACATTGCTTGCGGATTTCACGCAGGCGATGCCCATGTGATGAGGGAAACGGTTGCACGTGCATTGGAACATGGTGTCGCGATTGGCGCACACCCGGGCCTTCCTGACATTGGCGGTTTTGGGCGTAGAAAAATCGACATTTCCCCACAAGAAGGGTATGAACTGGTCGTGTACCAGATTGGCGCTTTATGGGCGATTGCGAAAGCGCAAGGAGTCAAGCTCCATCATGTCAAACCACATGGCGCCTTATACAATATGGCTGCAGCTGACCAGGCACTAGCTGAGGCAATCGCCAACGCCGTTTACGATGTTGACCCAGATTTGGTCTTTTATGGCCTTGCGGGAAGCGCCCTTATTGCTGCTGGGGAAAAAACCGGGCTGAAAACAGCTAGCGAAGTATTTGCTGATCGTACGTACCAAGCAGATGGCAGCCTAACATCAAGACGTGACCCTAACGCTCTAATAACCGATCCAAAAGAAGCGTCTGCACAAGTGCTACGGATGATACAGGAAGGGAAAGTCCGGACACAGCAAGGCACCGATGTAGAGATTGACGCACAAACCGTTTGTATTCACGGCGATGGCGCCCATGCGGTCGCATTTGCCGAGCAGCTGAAAGGAGAGCTTAAACGCCATGGCATTGCCGTCAAAGCAGGAAACAGCTAACGGCGCGAACAGAGTAACATGAAGAGAAAGGCATGCCACCGGAAAGGCTGCTTTAAAAACGAGCTACAAGGAGTTGGAAGAGAAACATTTCTCCAACTCCACAGTCAGTCAATGAAAATTTCACAGCGTCTGCAACAACTCCTATCAGTGATTCTTCACCTCAAACCTAACACCAAGCGCAAAGCCTCCACTTACATCGACCATTAAATTCTCCCCAGAGCCGACTACTTCAAGGACAGCTTCAATCCGTTTAAATTCATCCATTGTGCCGTCGCCATATGGATCTGCTAGCAGATGATAAACAGGGACATTTTCGAATTTAGCTACTCCGTCTCGCCGTAGCTAGTGTGACCATGTCCGCCGTTCGTTCATCATGCTCCCTTAGCTTTGCGTTTTTCATTCGGACGGCATCGATTTTCTCAGGGGATAAATGGGTGCCGTCGTAAGCATTGTCCGTTTTTTCAACGATCTTTCTGAATAAAGGTTGAGAAAATACGCTTGTGTTTACCGAGAATGTTCGAGTATACTTAACAACAAAGCGTAATGATTACGATTTGCGGAGGTGGAAAATGGTGAAACCATTATCCTATAGAAGCCAATTGAAGAGCTTTCTAGATAAGCATATACAGGAACAAAGGCGTTACAGATTTGTCGTTGATGATTGCTTACATTTGATCGATAGTACCTTTATCATCAATGAAATCATCGATGCCTCCGATGATGAAATCGATATTCTTCATGAGGTATTTGAGCAGCTGGAACCTAACGAAGAATCTATCCATGATTATCTGGAATACATGGCTCAGCTTTATGTCAAAACAAATCGTTAAGTTGCATTTTGCGAATGAAGGTAAAAAGCACTTTGGAGGGAATTATGGTTCAACATAAACGAATCATTATTGTAGGCGCTGGACCGTCAGGAATTGGCCTAGGGATTTTATTAGAAAAATTAGGTTTTGACTCGTATGTCATTTTGGAGGCTGATGTCATCGGTTCATCTTTTCTCCATTGGCCAACCGAGATGAAACTCATTACGCCTTCTTTTACAGGCCAGGGGTTTGGTGCGCTCGATTTAAATGCGATTACTCCTGGAACGTCTCCTGCTTATTCGTTTCGAAAAGAGCATCTGACAGGCGAAGAGTACAGTGATTATTTGAACTTACTGGCCGATCATTTTCACTTAAAGGTGGAAGAAGAACAGGCTGTTTCGAATGTGACGAAAGCCAATGGCATATTTACGTTGCAAACTTCACAAGGCACATGGACGTGTGATGCGTTAATTTGGGCAACGGGTGAATTCCATTTCCCGAACACAGACGGCATAAAAGGGGCCGAATACGGGCTAAGGAATGGTTCTATTGATTCTTATAAGCAATTAGAAAGAGGAAATCGTATTGTGATTGGCGGTGGCGAAAGTGGTATGGATGCCGCCTATCATTTATCACAGTATGGCAGCCAGGTAACGGTTTTGTTAGCAGGACGTTTAAAGGACTTTGCTGCCGATCCGAGCAGGACCATTTCTCCTTATACATTTGAGCGGATACAGCAAGCAGTAGGCCAAGGGAGCGTTAAATTTGTAGAGAATGTAAAAGTCACAAAGATCGAACAGCAAGGTGCCCAATATGAGGTTTATCTGCAAGATGGGCAAGTTATCTCCACATCGCTGCAACCAATCCTTGCGACGGGCTTTCATTCAGGCGCCAAGCAAATGGAAGCGTTCTTTGAATGGAAAGAAAATGGGAAGCCCCAATTAAGTGAGGAAGCAGATGAATCAACACTTGTTAACAATCTGTTTGTAGCGGGGCCAAGCGTCGAACACGACTCCGCTGTTTTTTGCTTTATTTATAAATTTAGAGCAAGATTTGCTGTGATAATCAAACATTTGCTAACCAAGTGGGGAGAGCAAATAGACGACGATGTGATGTCCGAGTACAGAGACAATCAAATGCTGCTTGAAGATTTATCTTGTTGTGAGGTTGATTGTGAGTGCTAATCCAACTTACCAAACCCTTTTTCACATGAGATATCTGAGGCGAGAATGTCGTAAAGATATTGCTTAGACTGCTCTAATTTCCTTTGTGCTTTTTCGATTTCATCAATTTTCGCTTTGAGTATCCGAGTATGCTCTTCCTTTGTAAATCCGTTCCGCTCAATCATCGACCTCACTTCACCAATGGAAAAGCCAACTGCTAAGAGTGTTTTGACGACTTGAAGGTGGTGGATGATCGTTTCATCATACTGGCGATAATTATTTTCGTCCCTGGTCATATAATGTTCCGGAACGATGCCCATTTTTTCGTAGTAACGGATGGTCGAGATGGGCAGGTCTAACGTTTTGGCGACTTCACTAATTTTCATGTTCAATCCCCCCGCTTTTTTCTTGCTATGAAGTATACTTTATAGTTTAGGATTTTTGTAGTGAAGTGCTTAAGCTTCACTAAATCCAGAAAAAGTGGGGGATATCCATGTCATCTACGTTAACAAACAACGACTTTATGCAGATTATCAAGGGGCGCCGTTCGATTCGGACGTATGACTCGACTTATAAAATACCAAAAGAGGAGCTCCTACGTATTATTGAGGATGCTGCGTCCGCTCCATCTTCTGCAAACTTGCAGCCTTGGCGTTTGGTTGTGGTGGAGAGTGATGAAGGCAAAGAAAAGCTCCGTCCGCTTGTTAAATTTAATACAAAACAAAGTGATACTTCATCGGCAATGTTATTAGTGTTTGCAGACTTTAAGTCCTATGAAAATGCTGAGTACATTTTTAATAAGGCGGTTGATGAAGGGAAGATGCCGCCAGAAGTTCGCGACCAGCAATTGGCCGCAATTCAGTCCCATTACCCAACATTACCGAAAGAGCAGATCAACGATGTCATTAAAGTAGATAGTGGCTTGTTTGCCATGCAACTCATGCTCGTAGCAAGAGCATATGGATATGACACAAACCCGATTGGTGGCTTTGAGGCCGATCAATTAGCAGAGGCCTTTGCGTTAGATCCAGAACGATACACGCCTGTACTCATTCTTTCAATTGGAAAGGCGGCGGAACAAGGCTATGACTCTGTTCGTTTAAGTCCAGAACAGATCACTTTTTGGAGGTAGAGAAGAGTAAACCAGTCATAGGGAAGGTAAACCACTGATCGAAAGAAGCACTGTTCTTAAGAACACAGTGCTTCTTTTTTTCATTTTTTATTGCTTCGGCAATTTACTGGCGTATTGCTTCCGTAGATCCTGTAGTTCTTTAAGCTTCGAAATAGCTGAATCGCCCTTTCCCCGGCATACCTCGAGTATTAGTGCTTCCACAATAGCCAATGTAGACACAAGTGAGTGAAACTCATTGTTTTCGCCTCTCTCTGAATAAAGAATCGCTGCTGCTTTTTCTCTCATAGGAGAAATGAGGCGGTCTGTAATTAAGACAATTGGAATTTTCCGTTTTTGTGCGATATCAAAAATTACCTGAAGCTCAGGAGAAAAATCGATAAAGCCAAACACCACGATGACATCAGATGGGTGAATGTGAATCAAATCTTCAAAGATTTCATGCCCGCTAGGAGCAAGAGTATGTACGTTGCAATCAAAGCGCCTTAGGCGAAAAGCGATCAAGTCTACCATGAATTGAGCCGCTCCATTGCCGTATACATGAATGGTGTCTGCCTCGATCAGCAAAGACGAACTTGATCGGAAGTCCGTATCTGACAATCGTGTCAACGTCTTTTCTAGGTTGTGAATATGGGCTTCCATCATCGGAAGAAATGGATGTTGCCCAAATTTGTGCATCGTTTTTTCCGTTTTTGCGGCAGGTGTTGAAAGGTACTGCTCGCGGAGACTTCTTTTAAACGATTTGAGATTTTTAAAGCCGACCGCTTCCCAGAAGCGGGAGACTGAAGCGCTGCTGACTAAGCACGCGTCTGCGATATCCTTCTCTGTTAAAAAAGCGACGTTCTCAATATTTTTGCTGATATAGTTTGCAATTCGCTGTTGGTTTTTCGTTAGCTCATGCGTCTCAAATGGTTGCATTCCGTTAAAACCTCCTTTTCTAACAAGCTAATAAGGAAAGTATACAATGACAAAATGTATAAAAAAATACACTTTTGAATGATGATTCTTTTTTTACAATGAATTTATATTTCCTTAATACTACAAGTGCATGCTAAGAATGTAGACGTTACATTCAGGAGGCTATTTATGAGGATCGACTTTCATACACACGGAAAATGGACAAAACAGTCAGACTTCTCTTTGCTGTATTTTGAAGAAATGATTGAAAATGCGAGAGAGGCAGGGCTTGATGCAACAGCACTGACAGAGCATTTTAACACACATCACTTTTTTGATCTGTTTCATGTTCTGGATGAGCATTACCCGTACGTAGGGGATTACTATGATGTGCACGGATTTAAAGTGTTTACGGGCATGGAGGTCGATGTAAGGGAAGGCGGCCATATCCTTTTTATTGGCCCGCGTGCATCCATTCAAGACATACGGTTACAGCTAGAGGCGAATACTGAAAAAGAACACTTTATCCCGTTCTCTGACTTAATGGAACTTGGAAAAAGCCACCCATTATTGGGAATTGGGGCTCACCCTTTAAGGGAAAAAACCCCTCTTACTCATATTGACCCAGAACTTCTTAAACAACTAGATGCATTTGATTTAAATGGACGGGACCTTTTCCGCCAAGGATTGGAACAAACGCAATTGGAGGTGGCAGCGTTTGCCAAAAAAATAGGGAAGCCGGTCGTCTGTGGCAGTGACACCCATCTACCGATTCAGTACGGGGCGGTCTACAATGATTTCGATCACGATTGTCAGACGGCTATCGAGTTAAAGGCGGCTATTGAAGCAAACGCCTACCGCATCGGAATATCGCCTGTGTTAAAAACAAGAGTCGGGGCAGCAGAAACAATGAAGAATGTATGGAAGAAACATAAAAAACAAGACTCAGTTAAGAGTGTCTAAAGGAGAACCGCACATGAAAAAACAACTTTATAAACGGCCGGCTTTTGGACTCGTCTTTTCATCTTTACTTGTCATCTCTGCTTGCGGGAACAGTGAATCGAGCACTGCGACTGCCGAGGATAATACTTGGCTTGAGCAAGCCAACCTTGGAGCAAACGAAACGCCTGAAGAGCTATATGAAGCGGCAAAAGAGGAAGGGAAAGTCGTTGTTTATTCCCAATCGAGTCGAATTAAGGACGTAAAGGCAAGCTTTGAGAAAGAATATCCTGGTATTCAAGTAGAGGCATTTGATTTAGGGACAATTGAAATCGTGGAAAAAGTAACTCGCGAGCAAGAGGCCGGGTTAAATACAGCCGATGTGGTGTTTGTGAAAGATGGAGGGGGCATTGTTTCTGGGGAGCTTGTCAACGAAGGGATGTTGCATAAGTATGCGCCAGATGATTTAGTTGAAAACTTAGATGCGCCATTTTTAGATGAACCGGGTCTGCCTTTTTATTTTTCGACTCGAGCAATATTTGTGAATACGGAAGTCTATGATGAATCACCTATTACCAATTGGTGGGACCTTACGGACGAGAAATGGAAGAGCAGAATTGTCATGGACGATCCATTGCTTTCCTCCGACACATTGGATTTGTTAACGACAATCGTTCAAAATGCTGACGATATGGAAGCGGCTTATAAAGACAAATATGGAAAGGACATTGAGCTCAACGGCACAGATCATGCAGGCTATGAATTTATTAAACAACTATTAGCGAATGACCCGGTATTTGTCAGCTCTGGCGATGAAGTAGTGGAAGCAGTTGGTACACCAGGACAGGAGAATCCTCCTGTTGGAATTACGACATCTAGTAAATCACGCCATATTGAAGAGCAGGGCTACAAGGCAGAATTCCTGTATGATGTTGAGCCTAAAATGTCAGTCGCTGGTACTTCCTATTTATATATGGCCAATCAGGCTGAACATACAGCAGCCGCAAAATTACTGATTCGTTGGATGGCAGGAGAGGCGGATGGACAAGGAGAGGGGTTCCGCCCCTATAATGTGCCAGGCTCATGGTCAACGAGAACCGATGTATCTGTAGAAGGGCAGCGCTCAAGTGATGAACTTGATCTCTGGCCGTATGATGGGGAATACCTATATGAGCACTCGAATGAAGTCCGGAATTTTATCTTAGAAAATCAATAAAAAGGTAGGGATTGTGGTGAAGAGGATTTCCAAGTTTCATTCGCGCAACCCAATTGTAAATCGACTCATGCTCATGTTGGCAAACCCGATTTATCTTATGTCTGCCATTGCTCTTCTATTTTTAACTTACATGGTTGCCTTCCCGATCGGGCAAATTCTCCTAGAAAGCTTGCAAGGGGATGCCCGCTCAGGAGGAACAGACGCGTTTACGGTCCAAAATTGGGTGAATGTTTTTTCAGGGAGTATTAGTCAATCGCTCTTTTATAAACCTTTAATGCATTCTATATCGATTGGCATAAGTGTGTCCTTGCTTTCGTTTCTGCTAGGTGGAGGGCTTGCCTGGTTAGTGATGCGCACTGACTTTCGCTATAAAAAGACGGTAACGATGTTGGCGATTTTGCCTTACATGCTGCCTTCATGGGTGATGGCATTTGCGTGGATGTCCGTTTTTAAAAACGATCGGATTGGCGGGGGGCAGGGATTGTTTTATTCCCTGTTCCAAATAAGTCCCCCTGATTGGTTGGCGTATGGTTTTGTCCCTATTGTGTTAACGATGACTTTGAATTATTTTACATTTTTCTTTTTATTGCTGTCAGTCGCCCTAGGGGCAGTCAATGCCAGTTTGGAAGAATCCGCTCGTATTCTAGGCGCAAGCAATGGGAGAACGATTCGCAAAATTACGTTGCCGCTGATCATCCCGGCGATTTCTTCCGCGTTTATTTTGACATTCTCTAAATCACTAGGATCGTTTAGTGTGCCCGCCTTTTTAGGACTGCCAACCAAATATTACACAATCGCTACGATGCTTCATTCAAGCATCCAAAACCGGATGGTAGCAGAAGCGTATGTCTTATGCATTGTCTTGCTGATGGTATGTGCGCTGTTGATCTTTTTTAATCAAAAGGCCGTTGGCAAAAGAAAAAGCTTTGCTACGATTACGGGAAAGGACGCGCGCAAACATCTATACACGCTCAATAAATGGCGGCGCCCTCTTACGTGGCTCGTGCTTGGTGGAATGGGGGCCGTGTCGGCTGTCCCTCTCATCGTTTTGACATTGCAAACATTTATGATGACAAACAGCCAATTTTCATTCGACCAATTTACCCTTCATTTTTGGATCGGGGAATCGAACCCAGCGATTGCTTCAGGTGAAGTAGGCGTACTAAAAAATGATGCGTTATTTTCTGCAATAGGAAACTCGTTAAAAATCGCGTTTATTGCAGCAAGCATGGCAGCCTTGATGGGCTTAGTATTTGGTTACCTTATTTCTAAAAGAAGAAATCGGTTAGATGGGCGTTTAATTGAACAACTAAGCTATTTGCCTTATCTCATTCCTGGCATTGCCTTTTCAGCTATTTATTTATCGATGTTTGCTACTCCAAGCTGGCTTATGCCTGGATTGTACGGAACGTTAACATTAATCATCTTAATATGTATAGTGAATGAACTCCCGATTGCGACTCGTTCCGGTACAAGTACGATGCACCAAATCGGAGGGGAGCTCGAAGAAGCAGCGTACGTACAAGGAGCTTCTTGGTTTAGACGATTTTCTAAAATCTTGCTTCCATTAAGTAAAAAAACATTATTCTCCGTCTTTTTGTTGCTCTTTATTAGTGTGATTAAAGAATTAGACTTAATTATTCTATTAATGACTCCTGAGAATAATACGCTGCCTACGCTCATGTTTAAGTATGCAGAATCAGGTTTTCAGCAATATGCCAACGCGTTAATGCTGATCATTGTCGTGATTATTTTAATCACCTACTATATTGCCAGCAAATTCGGGAAGGTTGATTTTACGAAAGGAATCGGAGGGTAAGAAATGACGTTCATTAAAATGCAGGGAATTAACAAATTCTTTGATAAGCAGCATGTGTTAAAGGATATAAACCTTGAGATTGAAGAAGGGGATTTTATGACGTTTCTTGGACCATCTGGCTGCGGAAAGACGACCACGCTGCGATTGCTTGCCGGACTTGAGACGCAAGAAGAGGGAGTGATTGCCATAGGGGATAAACGGGTGGCTGACGGCAAAGCTCATTATTTTGCCCCACCTGCTGAACGTCAATTGAATCTCGTTTTCCAGAACTATGCGTTGTGGCCCCACATGACTGTGTTTGAGAACGTTTCGTTTGGCCTTGAAGGGCGCAAAATGACTAAAAATGAGATTGAACGAAAAGTCGAAACCTCCCTTGAAAAGTTGCAGATCCTAGCTTATAAGGACCGTTACCCCTCTGAGCTATCGGGGGGACAGCAACAGCGTGTCGCGATTGCGAGGGCGATCGTGACAGAGCCAAAAATCTTACTGCTGGATGAACCTTTATCGAACTTGGATGCCAAACTACGAGTAGAGATGCGAGCAGAGCTAAAACGATTGCACCATGAATTAAAAACAACGATGATCTATGTCACCCATGACCAAATTGAAGCGATGACCATGTCGACAAAAATTGCTGTATTTTCTGAAGGGCGGATTTTACAAGTCGATAAGCCGATTCAACTCTATCAATATCCTAACCACCTAACAGTCGCTCAATTTATCGGCAATCCGGCCAATAACTTTTTAGATGCAACATGTACCGAAAATGGCCCAACGACCATACAAATACAATCTGATCTTGGAAGCTTTGTGGTGAATAAGCAATCGATATCTGAGTGGGTTGAGGATGTCGTTTTAACAGTTCGGCCAGAGGATCTTCGAATAACGAAAACGCCTCAAAAAGGGGCCGTGAGGGGTGTAGTCAAAACCGTTTTACCAGCAGGAGCGGAGACCATTGTCCATATTCAATGTGGGGATACACTTCTGTTAGCAAAGGAAATAGGGGTCGGATCCTATCTTCCAGACAGTGCAGTATATGTTACAGCCAATACAGAAGGTCTTAACATTTACGACCGCGTTTCTGGTGTACGTCTGAACAACGTACCAACACAAAGCCAGCAAACGGATTTACATGTCTATGTATAAGCAGCTACTCGTCTCCGATTTGGATGGTACATTGCTTGATGAAAAGCAGCAGATTAGTTCAGAAAATAAGGCTGCTATTCAAGCATTTCAAGCGTGCGGAGGGCAATTCACGATTGCCACAGGGCGAATGCTCTCTGCCGCTCTGCCTTACATGGAAGAGCTCAATATCCAAATCCCTGTCATCCTTGGCAATGGAACGCAGATTTATTGCCCGAAGGAACGGAGATTGCTTCGCTCTTATATATTAAAAAACAGAGAATCGGAGATTGAAAGGCTATGGAGGCTTCAATCAGTACGAGTAGCTGTGCTTGCCTACATTGATGATCGCATCCTTATTCCGAGGCGAAATACACTCATTTCAAACTATGAAAGCAAGGAAAATGTACAATGTGAAGTGAGTATGGCCCCTCCACCCAAGCTTAATAAGTTGCTCGTCATCGGGTCTGCGATAACAGAAGCGATTCAAGCTGTAGGAGCGCTACTCACTGAATGTGTCCAATCAGATACTACCTATTTAGAACTTCTTCCTCCTGGTGTATCAAAAGGACAAGCTTTGCGGGATTTAAAACAGCTGGCTGCGTTAGCTGACTACCGTGTAACTGCGATCGGGGACCAGTTAAATGATTGTTCCCTTTTAACAAACGCTGATTTTTGGAATAGCTGTAGAAAACGCCCATCCAGTCCTAAAAAAAATAGCAGTTTCAATGACAAAACATCACTGTGATCATGCTCTCGCTGCCGTGATTAATGAGAGCCTGCTTGTTCAAACGCAGTAAATAAGTGCTGCTGTTAAAGGGTTTGCCAATAAATGTTTACTAAGGGAAATAGGAATGGTCATCGCTTGCTAGGGGAGCTATTCGAAGGTGATCCAGATGCCACATAAGGGGGGAACCGCACTCAAGCGGTTCTCCTGATTTTATGTTTCAAGGGGCTTGGAGCACAAACTTTTATCGATCGAAGCAAAAATAGACAAAGACATAGGTGTATGACTGATAGTGTCGTTTTGCTCTTATCTGCCTGCATGTTATATTTAAGAAGAGATAGTTGAGGAAAGGGAGAGCATTTTGTGTATAGCCAAATCGAAGCAATAACAGGAGGGCGGACAAGAAACAGGCCAGCTGGAGGGAGCGAATGAACATTACAATTGCAGACATCGCCAAAATCGCAGGGGTAGCCAAAAGTACGGTATCCCGCTATTTAAATGGTGGTTCGGTCAGCGATACGACAAGGCTTAAAATCGAACAAGTAATCAAGGAAACGGGATACATTCCAAACTCTTTCGCACAAAGCTTAAAAGCAAAGAAGACGAGCATCATCGGTGCAATCGTCCCGCGGCTCGATTCTTTCTCAGTGGCACAGACTGTTACTGGCATGGAAGAAGAGCTTAGAGAAAATGGCTACCAGATGCTCATCATTAACACGAACCAAGATTTGTCCCGTGAAATTGAGGCCTTATATGACTTAGCAAGGCAAAAAATATCAGGAATCGTCCTATTGGCTACTCAAATTACCGATGTCCATTTGGCGGCAATTAAGGAGATCGGGATTCCTGTCATTTTCCACGGCCAGCAGCATCCGAACGTCCACAGTATTATTTACAATGATTATGCAGCAGGGTACGAGATCGGTCGCTACATTTTGTCTAAAGGGCATAATCGTATCGCCTACTTAGGTGTAACGGAACAGGACGTAGCGGTAGGCGTTGAGCGGAAGTGCGGCTTTCAAAAAGCGCTGAAGGAGCAAAGCGGCGCCACAGCTGAGTTTTATGAGAGCGGCTTTAAGGTGTCGGCAGCAGTAGAAGCAGCTTCACTTATTTTGGATGGTTCCAGGCAGCTTCCAACCGCGATTGTGTGCGCAACGGACAGCATTGCACTCGGCGTCATGAAGGCAGCGCAGATGAGAGAATGGCGAATTCCAGAAGATCTCTCGGTTACGGGTGTCGGTGGGTATGATGTGACGGAAGTGATACATCCAGGGCTCACGACGGTGAAATATCGATATGCAGCAGGCGGGCGTTTGGCCGCGCGGCACATTATAAAACTTGTTCACGATGAGCGTGTTGACCTCCTCACAGTCCTGCAATGTGAATTGATAGAGCGTGAAAGCGTTGACAACAAGAGGGAACATCGATTATATTAATTATGGAACCGGTTCCGAAGAAGGGTGAAATAGGCTTTGGAACTGTGTTCATTATTTTTTCATCTCATTGGAACCGGTTCCTAAACATCGAGAGAACAGATCGGCAAGGAGAAGAAGGATGGACAGAGAACAGAAATACCGCCGCCTAGAACAGGCTTCTCCTGAAGAAATCGCTGCTTTGCAAAAGCAGGTGCAGGAAAGCGAGTGGAGGCAAACGTATCACATTCAGCCTGTTACCGGCTTGCTAAACGACCCTAACGGTTTTGCTTATTTTGCAGGAGAGTATCACCTTTTTTATCAGTGGTTTCCCCTTGGAACGTACCATGGGCTCAAGTACTGGTACCATACGGCTTCAAAAGACCTTGTCTATTGGCGCAATGTTGGGAGTGCGATCGCGCCTGGCGGATCTTTTGATTCCCATGGCGTCTACTCAGGAAGCGGAATCGCCAAAGACTCACAATTGCATTTGATGTATACGGGCAATGCAAGGGACGAAGACTGGAACAGGCAAACGTTCCAGTGCATGGCTGTAATGGACGCAAATGGAGCCGTCTCAAAATGGGAGAAGCCTGTCATTGAACAAGTTCCAGAAGGATATACAGCCCATTTTCGCGATCCGAAAGTATGGAAGGACGAAGATATGTATCGCTGCGTCATCGGCACTCAGCGAAATGACTTGACTGGCACGGCCGTCTTGTATGAGTCGCCTGATTTGTTGGAATGGCGGTTCGTTGGCGAGATAAACACCGACTTGAATGATTTCGGCTATATGTGGGAATGCCCAGATTATTTCGAGTTGGACGGGCAAGGTGTTTTCTTGTTTTGTCCCCAAGGCTTAGCGCCTCAAGGAGATCGCTTTTTGAACCTGTATCAGTCGGGCTACATCATTGGCAAGCCTTTGAACCGAGAAACGCTTGTTTTTAAACATGGCTGCTTTCGTGAGCTCGATAGAGGGTTTGATTTTTATGCGCCACAAACGATGAAAGATAGGCAAGGGCGAAGGATTATGGTCGCTTGGATGGGGCAGCCGGAGATCGGCTATCCGACAGATTCCCATGGTTGGGCACATTGCCTAACTTTGCCGAGAACATTGGAGTTACGCGACGGCAAACTGCTGCAAAAGCCAGTAGCAGAACTACAGAAGTTGAGACAAAAGCGAAGCGACGTACAGGATACATTAACAAATGAGACAAAAACATATGATGGCATTGCTGGCGCCGCTTTTGAGATGATCTGTACATTTGATCCAATCGATGCCAAAACCGTCGGAATCGAAATCCGCACCAGTGAAAAAGAGCGTACTGTTATTACTTACGATACGGTTCAGCAGAAGGTGACGATGGATCGTTCAATGGCAGGGGAAATGATCAACAGTAGCTACGGAGCGGCTCGGTCCTGCAGGCTAGTGGCAGAACAGATTCAATTTCACTTGTTTGTCGACACCTCTTCAGTCGAATTGTTTATCAATGATGGCGAAGAAGTGTTTACAAGCCGGATTTTTCCTCAGCCCAACAGCAAGGGGATCCGATTTTTCGTAAACAAAGGCAATGCCCACTTAACCGTCACCAAGTGGGATTTGAGTCATGCGGTAAACGGTATAGAAGGGAATGAATGATATGGCAGCAGATAATCGGGAAATCGCCAAGCAGGTGATTGAAGCCGTCGGCGGCAGAGACAATATTGCTTCCTTTGCCCATTGTGCGACACGGCTTCGACTTATGGTCCATGATCAACAGAAGATCGACGAGAAGAAAGTAGAAAAGATCGCCAAAGTAAAAGGCGCCTTTTTCAACTCTGGCCAGTACCAGATCATTTTTGGAACCGGTACTGTCAACCAAGTCTTTGATGCGATTGAGAGCCTAGGCGTAGAAAGCACAAGCAAAGACCAATTGAAATCAGAAGCAAAAAAGACAGGCAATGTATTTCAACGGGCGATCCGCACTTTTGGCGATGTATTTGTGCCGATCATTCCAGTATTGGTAGCGACGGGACTGTTCATGGGCTTACGCGGCTTGCTCACCCAGGAAACGGTGCTAGCTTGGTTTGGCATGACGCCAGATGATATTTCGACCAATTTCCTGATGTTTACGGAAGTATTAACAGACACGGCGTTTGCATTTTTACCTGCTTTGGTTGCCTGGTCGGCCTTTAGAGTTTTTGGAGGCAATCCGGTGCTAGGCATTGTCCTTGGATTGATGCTCGTAAACCCGGCGCTGCCCAATGCCTACAGTGTTGCCAACGGCTCCGAGGAAGCGCTTGTTATGTTTGGATTCATACCTGTGGTCGGCTATCAAGGTTCGGTTTTGCCAGCATTCTTCATCGGACTTATTGGGGCAAAGTTTGAACGCTTTTTGAGAAAGCGGATTCCGGAAGCCATTGACTTGATCGTGACGCCGTTTTTGACGTTACTGGTCATGATTACGCTCGGTCTGTTTGCCATTGGCCCGATTTTTCATTCGTTTGAAGAAGTCGTCCTAAATGCGACAACTTATTTGCTGGATCTTCCGTTCGGAATCGCTGGGCTGCTAATCGGTTTCTTCAATCAAATTATTGTTGTTACAGGGGTTCACCATATTTTCAACTTTTTAGAAATCCAACTTCTCGAGCAAACGGGAAGCAATCCATTCAACGCGATCGTCACATCCGCAATAGCGGCACAAGGCGCAGCCTGTCTTGCCGTCGGCTTGAAAACGAAAAACACCAAATTAAAGGCGCTCTCCTTGCCTTCTTCGTTCTCGGCCTTTCTCGGCATAACAGAGCCAGCTATATTCGGCGTAAACTTGCGGTATGTAAAGCCGTTCGTCGCGGGCTTAATCGGCGGAGGCATCGGGGGCTTCATGGCTTCGACTTTCCAGCTAAGTGCAACTGGAATGGCGATTACAGTCATTCCAGGGACGCTATTATATTTGAACAGCCAGCTTCCACTCTATATTTTATGCAACGTAACAGCAGGAGTCGTTGCCTTCGTGCTCACTTGGCTGTTTGGCTTTAACGATAAGATGCTCAGCGACAGGAAATAAACGGTTGGGCTGGCTTAACAAAACGGGTTGCGGATGCAATCCGTTTTGCTCTTATTGGCTAGGGGCGAAAAAAGGCTATGGAAAAGGAGACTGTAACCGTATATGCTAAAATGAAAGAAACAGGAGGTGTCGTT
Organism: Shouchella clausii; assembly: GCF_001598215.1. GTDB lineage: Bacteria > Bacillota > Bacilli > Bacillales > Bacillaceae_D > Shouchella > Shouchella tritolerans. The sequence continues at coordinate 397,244 of NZ_BCXJ01000001.1, forward strand.
TTTGCTAGAGTTGTCCATTCATGAACCAGTGAAATTGCGCAAAGTGTGCCATGCGTTGTCGACGGATGTCCGCGTTCGCATGATTGAACTACTAAGCAAGGAAACATATAGCGTGCATGAGTTAGCCACCCTCATCGGCATCCCTATTTCTACAGCGGCCTCCAACGTGAACGTGCTACAAGAAGCAGGGCTCATTTTAACCGAACTGCGCCCAGCTAGCCGCGGTGCCATGAAAGTGTGTACACGCAACTTTGATGACATCCATATCGCCTTAAATGATGGTGGGCAAAGAACTGAAAAGCATACATACGAAATAAATATGCCGATTGGGCACTATGTTGACTTTTCCGTAACACCGACATGCGGCATGGCAAACAGCGATGGCGTCGTTTTAAATGAAGACGACCCCGTCCAATTCTACCATCCAGATCGTTCAACCGCACAAATCATTTGGACGAGGACTGGCTATTTTGAGTATAAATTTCCGTTTGCCCTAAAACCAAAGCAGAAAATAGCCAGCTTGCTTTTTTCCTGTGAGTTGTGTTCAGAGGCGCCTAACTATGATCATGACTGGCCGTCTGACATTACCGTTTGGATTAATGGCGTTGATATTGGCACGTGGACAAGCCCAGGCGACTTTGGCGACCGTCCAGGCAAGCAGAACCCGCCAACTTGGTTTAACAATACGAGAACACAATATGGCGCCCTTAAAACATGGACGGTGACGAAAAAACAAGCGCTGCTCGACCACTTGCCTGTTAATCCAGTTACGATTGCCGATTTGCAACTAGAGGAAAGTCCTTGCATTACTGTGCGTATCGGCATTAAGGAAAATGCGCTCCACAAAGGGGGTATCAATTTATTTGGGAAAAAGTTTGGCGATCATCCCCAAGACTTGAAATTAATCATTGAATTTGACGAGTAGAAAGCCGCTAGAAATTGGGACAAAACCAGCCAAGAAATGAAATGAAAAGAAGTACGCTCATCGGATGAGCGTACTTCTTTTATCTAGTTGTGTTTAGCTAAAAAAGAACGGACCCGCGAAAGGAATGTCGGGTAGTTTACTGAGGATATGATCTAGTCTTATTGTTAATTCTCTTAAGGATTATTAGACCAAAGTCCTGCATGCTTTAGAACGACACGGGGGTGAAGCTTGAGCTGAGCTACCATGAAGTCTGCTAAATCCTCTGGCTGCATGACTTTATCGGGATTGCCATCCGTTAGGTTCAACTCCTTCGCCATATCTGTCGCTACTGTACTCGGTGTGAGAGTGGTAACACGAATATTTTTTTTACGAACTTCCATCATTAATGATTCACTAAGTCCAATCACTGCTGCTTTAGAAGCTGTATAGGCACTCGTAACCGGTGCACCTTTTTGCCCTGCGGTTGAGGAAATGTTAATGATGTCACCTGAATGTCGCTCGATCATTTCAGGCAATACTGCACGGGTTGTGTAATACACCCCTTTAATATTCACATCAATAATATGGGTCCATTCTTCTGGGGTTAAATCCATAAACCCACCAAACTTTGAAATACCCGCATTATTCACAAGGATATCGATGGCTCCAAGCTCCTCACGAATCGCTGCCACTGCTGCAGAAATAGAAGATAAATTGGCAACATCTGCTGTTGCGAGCGCCGTTTTCACCTCGTATTGTTCCAAATCCTTTTGAGCCTTCTGAAGGTTTTCTAGCGTACGGCCAACGAGACCAACATGGACCCCTTCTTTCGCAAAAGCCTCGGCTGTAGCTCGTCCGATTCCACGTCCTGCGCCTGTAATAAGCGCCACTTTTCCTTTAATTGATTGCATCCTGCCACTTCCTTTTTATTATGATCAATCTGTATTTTATCGAAAAGCAAAGTCGGATGCGAGCTATCCGTTTCGAGTGCAGATAAATGAAACACCCCAAGATCTATCACTTCAAGAAAAAAATTATTTGGGTCTTGACATCGTTTATTGATGATAAAGACCCCGATTTTCGCCAGCAAAAAATAAAAATATAGCAGAAGGTCTAACAAACAAAGACATTGGGGAGAAATTAAACATTAGTGAAAAGACTGTTAAAAACCACGTCAGCAATTTAATGAAAAAATTGAATGTAAATGATCGTACTCAAGGGGTTATTCTACAAGGTAGTAATAATAAAAACTGGATTGGGGATACTACTTTATAATCATTAAACAAGTCAGATTGGTTATTATAAATAATTAAATTACTTATAATAAGCAGTGTGTAATATATGAGGGGGCTTATCGGAGATGGATTTCAAAGACAAAGTAGTACTTATAACAGGAGCAGCAGGCGGAATCGGAATCGCAGCTGCTAAGAAGTTTGCAGCAGAGGGAGCCAAACTCGCTCTAGTTGACCTTTCCCAGGAAGCACTAGAGGAAGCTACAGCATCCATTGATGCAGAGAAAATCTTGCTGGCAGCAAATGTTGCGAAAGAAGAAGACGTAATTGATTATGTACAAAAAACTAAGGAAAAGTTTGGTCGCATTGATGTCTTCATTAATAATGCTGGTATCAACGGAGAATTTGCAAATATTGTTGATTCAACTGTTGAAAACTTAGAAAAGGTTTTGGCTGTCAATGTAGTAGGTGCCTTCCTTGGATTAAAACATGTATTGAAAGTAATGACAGAGCAGAAGAGCGGTGCTGTCGTGAATACAGCTTCTAACGGAGGTTTGCTTGGTGCTCCAGGCATGAGCGCTTATATTGCTTCAAAACATGCACTTATCGGAATCAATAAAACGGCTGCTTTGGAAGTAGCGGACTATGGGGTACGTGTCAATGCGGTTGCTCCATCTGCCGTAGATACAGCGATGATGCGCTCTATCGAAACAAATGCTGCTAAAGGGCATGAAGAAGAAGCTAGAAAAGGCTTTGAAGCGAGTGTACCGATGAATCGTTATGCTACAGCAGAAGAAATCGCTGATCTGATGCTATTCCTTTCTTCTGAAAAGGCATCCTTTATCACAGGTTCTTATTACCGAATCGATGGCGGACAAGGAACTACTTCTGCTTAATTCTATATTTTTAAATATTAAAGAATAAATGAGTAAATAATTTAAGTCTGGGATATACTCATTGATTATAAAGGAGAATTATTTTGAAAGCACTAGTTTACTACGGTTCTAAATGTGAAGGTTGCGCAAACACCCGAGCCAAAGGCCGCTAAAGGAACCGTAGTTAATGATTGTCAGTCTGTTTGCAAATCCAATTGAATATTATCATCCCACAGTGCAAGTAGTTGGTGAGAAAAATATTAATTCTTCTCTCGGTTATAATAATTATCTTTGCTAAAGCAATTGATTTATTATCAAAAGGATCACTTAAAAGTTGAGCCACTCATAACAAGTGTGATTTCCTTGGATAATATTGTAGAAGACGGATTTGGGAAACTTATAAACGACAAAAATGAGTGCAAGATTTTAGTTCGTCCAAATTAAACGATAGTGAAGCGACCTAAAAAATTAGATATGTTATTTTCCAGAATCATACGGAAGCCGCCCTGATAATGGGCGGCTTTCTTTAACAAAAAATATTGACAATGAAGATAGGGAAGCGTATGATCGACCTAAACAAAAAATGTGTTTATAAACATATTTTTTGTGATCAATTACTGCGATTATTTGAAAGCGCTTTATTTAATGGGAAATCAAAAACCGAGAGGAGTGCTGGCAAATGGCATTGGCAAACAAAGCATTTCCACGTCCAAAACTTGTGCGCACACACTGGATGGATTTAAATGGGCCATGGCATTTTAAATTTGATGATCAAAACAAGGGGGTCATGGAAAAGTGGCAGTTGAAGAGCGCATTTCCACAGACGATTCGTGTGCCTTTCTCCTATGAATCGCCAGAAAGCGGGATTGGCGAGAATGCCTTTCATCCTGTGCTATGGTACAGCCGAGACGTGGATATTCCAGCTGAACAAAAAGGCAAACGTGTTCTCCTTCATTTCCAAGCAGTCGATTATCGAGCAACGGTATGGGTCAATGGGCAAGTTGTAGGCGAACATGTTGGCGGAAATACCGCGTTTTCTTTTGATATAACACCGTATGTGAAACAAGGGGAAACACAACAGATTGTCGTCAGGGCAGAAGACAGCAAAAGCACATCCCAGCCACGAGGGAAGCAACGGTGGACCGATGAAAATTTCGGCTGCTGGTATGTGCAAACGACTGGGATATGGAAAAGCGTATGGCTAGAGTTTGTCGCCGATACTTATTTAAAACACGTCACGGTTACACCGAATTTTGACGAACATGCCGTTCAGTTTGATTATGAACTGAATACGAACAAGGTTGAGGGGGTGCAAATCGAAACAGTTGTTTCTTTCCGAGGAAAAGAAGTGCGCCGCCTTTCGTTTTCTCCCGAAAGCCGCTACATGAAACTAACGGTTGATTTAGAGGCTGACATCCATGAATGGAAAGTGGCCCATTGGACACCAGAACATCCCCACTTATATGATGTGGCGTTCACTGTCTACCAAGACGGAAAAGCGGTAGATGAAACATTTTCTTACTTCGGTTTGCGAAAAATTTCGACGAAAAATGGCCAAGTGCTTTTAAACAATCGCCCTATCTATCAGAAATTGATTTTAGACCAAGGCTATTGGCCACATACGCACTTGACGGCGCCATCACTGGAAGCGCTCGAACAAGATATTGATGCCATCATCGCAATGGGTTTTAACGGCGTGCGCAAACACCAAAAAATTGAGGATGAACGGTTTTATGCTTTATGTGACCAGAAAGGCTTACTCGTATGGGCAGAGATGCCGTCCGCTTATACGTTCTCACGAGAAGCAGTGGGCGCCTTTACGAGCGAATGGCAGGAAGTGGTATGTCAGCTTGCCCATTACCCGTCCATTATCGCCTGGGTGCCTTTTAATGAATCGTGGGGTATCAAAGACGTGTTAAAAAGCAAACAACAACAAGCATTGACTGAAGCAATTTACCATTTGACAAAGTCGATAGATGAGACGCGCCTTGTTATTGCAAATGACGGTTGGGAGCATACCATTTCTGATTTAATCACGCTTCATGACTATGAGGAGTTTGCCGAATCGTTTCTGGCAAGATATGAGGACAAAGAGGCGCTTTTAAGCAACCAATACCCTCATAATCATGACAAATACCCATTCGCCGAAGGCTACCACTATAATGGCCAGCCTGTTTTAATCAGTGAATATGGCGGCATTGCTTTCAAGTCCGAAGACGGCTGGGGGTACGGCAACCAAGTCGCAACCAAGCAAGCTTTTTTGCAGCGCTATGAAGCGATTACCGATGCGATTAAAGCACTTCCTTATGTATCCGGTTTTTGCTATACGCAAATTACGGACGTTCAGCAAGAAATTAACGGTTTGCTTGATGAAAAACGAAAACCCAAATTGGATTTAGCAGACATAAAAGCGGTGAATGACAAAGTATAGACACATCTAGCAATGAGGAAGGAAGACGAATGAAACCAACATGGCGAGCTTAGATAAGGAATCTTCAGGAGCTGGTTTTTCTATTAAGAAAGCCAGCTCTTTAGCGCCTATACACGACTTTGAACTGTTCGCATAAAACGGGAATATTATGGTGGAAGGCCAGCCCATGAGATTCAAGCTCCCATGTAAAAAACGGTTCGTGCACGTGTTGCCAATAAGCAAGGGAACGGTCTCCTTCTCCTTCCAAAAAAGCATGTTCTTCTGTCACTTGATTGTAGGGAATGACAGTAACAGCCGTTGTCATAATCACAGCGACCGCTTCCCCTTTGCCATTGAGCAGCACATGATGCTGACCAACTTTTGGCAGCGGTTCTTGCTCCAATTCATATAGTGTGTAATTGGAAGAAGTGGCTGTTTTCTTCCCAGCTAGTACGAGTTCGGCCAGCTCATCGGCCATTTCTTCCGTATTGCCGAATGCCCAAGCTTCATAGTGATCTGGCGCGTTTCGAGAACAGTTTTTAAAGGACTGCCACAATGCAGCAGCTGAACGATTTTCCATTACGATACCTGCTTTCTCCTATCTAGGTGTGAATGCTGACTAAGATGCGTGAGTCGTTGAATCACGCTCATTCTCCTTTTCACACACTATTAGAATAGCATAATTCTATAAGAGCGCAGCACTTTTAAGAGTAATAGCAATAATCAAATAATTTGTGTTCCATTAGCATAAAGAAGGAAAACAATCTATAACGAGTAAAAATAAGGTTAAGAAAGGTGTCGGCAAAAATTAGATAGATTGATCGAAAACACTTGTCAACAGTCTGAACTTAAAAAACAATTAAGAGAGGAAGCGGTGTATCCTAATGGAATGTTTGTTTTGTGCAATCGCCAAAAAGGAAGTAAAGAGTCATATTGTTTACGAAGATAAACAGACTATCGCTTTTCTAGATATTCAGCCAATCCGCCCAGGACATATGCTCGTCATTCCAAAAAGACATCGGGAAGCACTCCATACGCTGGGAGAACAGGAATATATCGATGTCATGAAAGCAGTCAGGCTTTTAAGCAAACAGGTGAATAATACACTCAGACCTAAGAAAGTCGGCGTTGCCATTGCCGGTTTTGACCAGCCCATCTTCATGTTCACATTGTCCCTATGCACGAATACCACGACTTAACGTCAAGCAAGTATCTCGACAAAAGCATGGCCGTTGCGAAGGAAGAAGAGCTTATAGCGATGAAACAGCTGCTAGCTATGAACAAATAGGAAGTTCTCGCCGGATTTGATTGGAAAAAGGCTTGCCGATTTCAGTCGAAGCCGTTATATTGTTATTGAGAATGAAAATTGTTATCAACAAAAGGGGCAAAATAGATGAAAAAGAGGCATTTAATTGTTGCCGCCAGCGCGTTTATGTTATTAGCGGCATGCAATAGCAGTGGCGATGAGAATGGACAAGAAAATACGTCAGAAGCTGGCAATGGCGACACGGGTTCAATTACGGTTACAGACATACAAGGAGAGCAAACGTTTACAGAACCGCCTAAACGTGTTGTCGCCCTTGACTGGACGTATGTGGAAAATTTGTTGGCCCTTGGTGTCCAGCCAGTTGGAGTGGCTGACGTCGAAAATTACCACAAATGGGTAGATATCCGCGAAGAGCTTTCAGACGATGTCGTCGATGTAGGCTTGCGAACTGAGCCGAATTTGGAAGCCATTGCCCAATTAGAGCCAGACCTTATTATATCAGCAAATTATCGTTCTGAAAACATTGAACAGGAACTGAAAGACATTGCGCCAATGCTCATCTTTGATCCTTATCCTGAAGAAAGCAAAGGCATTACCCATTATGAAGAAATGGAAACGACATTCCGCGAAATGGCAAAAGTGTTAGACAAAGAGGCGGAAGGGGAAGCCGTACTGGCTGAACTTGATGAAAAATATGAAGAAGGCAAGGAAAAAATCGAGTCTATGGACCTGGAGACGAGAGATTTCGTGTTGACGATGGCCTATACCGATAACCAGGCGCCTGTGTTCCGCTTATTTAATCCGAATGGAATGGCGCCAGCGATTTTAGAAAAAATTGGTTTGAACAATGCCTATGATTCAGGAAGCTTTGAGTTGTACGGGTACGCTACGACGGGGGTAGAGGAGCTGCTCTCAGTCGAAGACGCAAACTTCCTCCATATCGTCCAAGACGATGATGGCTTGTTTGAGGAAGGGCTGGCAAACAATGCGGTTTGGAATGACTTGGATTTTGTAAAGGAGGGCCGGGTTTATGCCCTTGGCGGTGACACGTGGCCGTACGGTGGTCCTCTGTCGGCAATGACGTTGATTGACCGCACCGTTGAAGCATTAGACCAGTAAGCGATGAATGAACAAGGCAAGAGCGTTTTTTATTCCTTTTTTCTTTTAATAGTAGGCCTTTCCTTGTTGTTGGTTATTTCCGGCCTTCATTTAACACAAGGGCAAGCACAGTTTACACTAAAGGAGCTTGTGCTTGGTTTATGGGAAGGAGATGGCCGCATTCAAAGTGTCATTTTTGGCGTCCGTATGCCAAGGGTCGCTGTCGGTTTATTGGCTGGCGGCGCTTTGGCAATGACAGGCCTCGTGCTGCAAACGCTGACGAAAAACCCACTTGCTTCGGCGGGGACGCTTGGAATTAATGCAGGGGCCTATTTTATGGTCGTAGTTGCAGCTGTTTTCTTGCCAGGCATAAATAGTTCGTACCCATTTATTGTGTCTTTTCTCGGCTCTGCATTAGCGGCGCTTCTTGTCTTCTCACTTGCTGGACGAGCAATGGATCCCGTTCGCGTTGCTTTGACGGGAATGATTGTCTCTCTTTTGTTTGCGGCAGTGACGAGCGGTTTGCAGCTTATGTTTGAGCAAGAGACGAACGGCTTGTTTTTATGGGGGGCAGGCACATTGATCCAGAATGATTGGTCTGGATTCCGGTTTGCACTTCCGTTCATTGTTTGTGCCGGCCTGCTTTTGCTTTTATTAGGGAAACAACTTGACTTGCTGCTTTTAGGGGAAGAGGCTGCTGCTGGCCTTGGCGCGTCTATTCAGCGAATTAAAGCAGCTGGGTGGTTGTTGGCCATCGTGTTGGCAGCTGCGACAGTAAGCGTCGCTGGACCAATTGGCTTCATTGGCTTAATGGCGCCACACATTGTGCGGATGCTCGGCATTCGCGGCCATAGGCAGCAGCTTATCCATGCCTTTGTGTGGGGCGCCTTTTTGCTCATCGCTGCAGATGTACTGGCTCGGTTCATTCAGCCGGGAAGTGAAATCCCCGTTGGCGCGATCACTGCTTTGATAGGCGGGCCATGGCTGATGTATTTAGCTTACCGGACGGGAAAACGCTATAAAGGGCAGAATCAGACGCTGCGTGGGAATCGGAGCAAGCTGTCGTTTCCTTGGTTGATTGCAAGTATGGTGGCGGTTTTGCTCGTAGTAGCGACATGTGCGCTAGCGTTCGGTGGCGGTAGCTTTTACGGTTTTTCGGAAATGGCATCAGGGGCCCTTTTCGATACAGTCACGGTACAATTCCGCTGGCCGCGGGTGCTTGTTGCCTTTCTCGTTGGTGCGTTGTTAGCCCTTTGCGGTGTTTTGCTGCAAAGTGTGCTCCGCAATCCACTTGGCGACCCATCGATTTTGGGAATTACTTCTGGCGGTGGCGTCGGCGCTTTGTCTGTTTTAGTGCTGTTTCCGTCACTATCGTTTGCCTGGGTGCCTATAGGGGCAGCCACCGGCGCGGGATTGGCAATCGCTGTTATTCTGTTAGCGACGAAACGATCGAATTGGGAACCGATTTCTTTGGCGTTAATGGGCGTCGCCGTCTCAGCGATGGGGTCAGGCATCATTCAAATTTTAACTGTAAAGGCAGGGGTCGGCGTTGCGCCTGTCCTCCTCTGGTTGGCAGGAAGCACCTATGGGATGAATTGGCAGGATGTCTGGTTTCTCGCTTTCGTGCTGATCGCGCTCGTTCCTATTTCTTACTCGTTTTCCCGTCAACTTGACGTTCTTGCCTTAAATCAAGAAGTATCGGTTACACTTGGCTTGCGTATTCAGCTTGTCCGCGTCCTCGTCTTGCTTTTGGCGGTTGGCGCTGGAGCGGCCGCGGTGGCCGTGGCAGGGGCGATTAGTTTTATCGGCCTTCTTGCTCCCCACGCTGCTAGGGGAATCGTTGGCGTCAAAACCCGTTTCGTTGTCCCTGTTTCCATGTTGCTAGGCGGAATTCTACTTGTGACAGCTGATTTGCTAGGCAGGCTGGTCCTTTATCCAAAAGACATTCCGTCTGGCTTGCTCGTTGCGATCATTGGCGCCCCTTATCTGTTATATATTATGAAAAAATTGTAGGCGCCGAAATATAGTTGATTCAAAATCGGTGAATGATTACGCTAACAAGGGATCATCCCGTACTGGCAACCAGGCGGGATGATCCCTTGTTGTTTACTGAAAGACTTCTTTATCCTCAACTCGGCTTGCCATGATCGTTAATAACAAGCCGAACAATACAATCGCAGCTGCGGCTAAAGTAATCATCCTGTAGCTCAATCCAGCATCCAAAAATACGGTTCCAAGTGTGGCACCGAGTGCATTCGCGACATTAAAAACAGAGGCAGCTACTGTTCCAGCAAGCATCGGTGCTTCCCGGGCAGCCAAAATCACTTTTGCATTTAACAGCGGCGTCGTCCCGAACGTACCTACTCCAAACAGGAAGCAAATGAAAAAGGCCAGGCTGGGAATTTGCAACATAAATGAAAACGAGGCTAACACGGCGGATAAGCAGACAAGAGAAACCATTAAGCTTTTTGTAAGAGCTCTAGGAACGATGCGTCCTGATGAAAAGTTGCCAATTACCGCGCCAAGCCCAAAGGCAAACAGCCCGAATGTGACGCCAGTAACGCCAAACCCAGCAATTTCCCGTAACATCGGCTCTTTAAAGGTATAGGCAGTAAATACGCCGGAATACCCAAACACGATGATTGCTAGCACCATGAGCACGTTTTTGCTCTTTAGTGCCCCGAGTTCCTTTTTGAGTTGTGGTAGTTGCCGGTGTTGCTCATTTGGCACAACGGATATTAAGCCTAGAAGCACAATAGTCCCGAGCATAACTAAAAACCAAAATACAAGACGCCAACTAAGCATCCCGCCGAGAAAGGAGCCGAACGGCACGCCAATCATCACGGCAATTGTTAAGCCGCCTTGGACGATGGCGATAGCGCCCGTTCGCTTATTCGGGTCTGACAGTTGGATTGCCATAGACATGCAGAGACCAAAAAAGGGAGCGTGCATGGTTGCAGACAGTAGGCGTGAAATTAACAACACTTCAAAATTCGGCGCTGTGGCTGCGACCACATTGCTTATAATGAACAAAGCGACAAGCCCGATTAACAAAGGCTTGGGCGGAATTTTAATCGTCAATACTCTAAGAACAGGTCCAAATATTGCCACGCTTATTGCATAAACGCTTAGCAAAAGCCCTGTTAGCGAAACAGCGACATTTAAATCTTCAGCAAACTGGGTGAGCAAGCCAGTGACTACATACTCAGTCATCCCAACGGCAAACGTCCCTAACATAAAAACAAACAAAATCATCGCTTTTTTATTTGCCAAGCGAGCCATCTTTAACCCCTTTCTTTGAAAATCCCTTAACTTTTATGCAAACGAATGTAAACGATACAGCAATATGGGGTTTGTGTCTAGTGGTATGTACTGCGTCTAGATAATGACTATGCCTCTTTAAAAAAGCAAGCGAGAAAATTTGACGCTGACCGATAGGATCCAAAAACCATGAAAAAACCGAGCGAATCGCTTTAAGCCATTTACTCGGTTTTTTTATTTCGACTGATTTAGAAAGTGGAGCAGGCGTTTTTCTTTTGTTCATAGTAAACAAGAGCCGCTTGCACTCCTTTGCCTGCTTCCACTTTAGCGCCATTGTAGATGAGCGCTGCCTCAAGTGCCGCGAGCACGAACAAAATATTTTCCTTGCGGCAGCTAGAGCCCATTGTGCCAATCCGCCAGATTTTTCCGTGGAGCGGTCCGAACGAGCTAGCGATTTCTACGCCAAAGTGGCGCAACATAAAGGCACGCACGTGATCAGCGTCAAGCCCCTCAGGCACACAGACGCAAGTCACCATCGGCAATTTATGTTCATGGGTGACAAACAACTCAAGGCCCATGGCTGTTAGCCCGGCAATCAGCGCTTTTTCATGGTAGGCATGCCGCGCAAACCGGTGGGGAAGCCCTTCTTCAAGGAGGAGTGTTAAACCCTCATGGAGAGCATACAACATAGATGTTGCTTCCGTATGATGATTCAACCGCCTTGGGCTCCAGTAATCTTGCAGCATCGCCAAATCAAAATAGTTGCTGGCGATCGGCGCGCCTTGTGTTGGTGTGTTCTGGTCATCGGCAGTAGCAATGCCACGCTCGACTTTTTTGCGGCGCCCAAGGATCGCTTCTACACGTTTGTTGTATGTGATTGGCGCCATGCCAGCAGGAATGGACAAGCATTTTTGCGTGCCGCCGATGGCCGCATCGATGCACCATTCATCAACGAACACATCTGTCCCGCCAATCGTTGCGACCGCATCGACAACAAACAAGCAGTCTTGTTCGCGGCAAGCTTTGCCAATTTGGGCAAGGGGCTGCATACATCCCGTTGACGTTTCCCCGTGGACACAAGCGATCATTTTTGGCTGGATTGCATGCATTTGGGCGATGACCTCTTCTTCATTAAAAACGGTGCCCCATTCGCACTCGATTTTCCACACATCAGCTCGATAACGCTCGCAAATTTCTACAAGCAAGTGGCCGAATCGCCCATAGACAGGGACGAGCACGCGGTCCCCAGGTTCAATTAGGCTGGCGAGGACAGCCTCAATGCCAGATCGCGACGTGCCGTTGATTGGAAAAGCCCATTCGTTTGTTGTTTGAAACAGCTTGCGCAATTGGTCCATTGTTTGATTCATCATGGCTGTAAAAGCCGGATCGAATTGCCCTAAAATCGGTGCACTCATTGCACGCAAGACACGGGGATCCACTTCGACTGGCCCTGGCGTCATAATCGTCCGTTTCGGCGAGAGGGATGCGTCCATATCGGTATTCTCCTATCTTTTGTGGTTTTTCTATCCATGTCTAGTAAGCAAGCTTATATAACAGCGCGGCAAGTGCGGAAACGCCAGCTTCAAGCTGTTCATCGGTTGTATATTCTAACGGAGAATGGCTAATCCCCCCTTTGCTAGGCACAAAAAGCAATGTCGCCGGGCAAAAGCTCCCGAAAATTTGGGCATCGTGGCCAGCGCCGCTATACATATATTGTACAGGCAAGCTCGTTTGTTGTGCTATTTCGAAGGCGGACGTGCTCAAGTTTGTGTCCATTGCTACCGGAGCGACATCGGCCCACTGGCTCACAGAAATTACAAGGCCGCTCTGTTGTTCGTGGGCGCGGAAATCCTTATCCATTGCAGCGCAAAAACGGTCAAGCATGGCGGTATCGTGGTGGCGAATATCGAGGGAAAAAACCACCTTGCCAGGAATGACATTCGCTGTATTTGGAAGGGCTTCGATTTGCCCGACAGTGGCAACGAAATCTGAATCCAACTCTCTCGCATTTTGCAATAAACGGGGAATCAACATGGAAGTGAGCTCCAATGCATCTTTGCGCAACCCCATCGGGGTCGTACCCGCATGGTTCGCGGAACCTGTTACCGTTATTGTGAACCTCCGTTGGCCGACAATCGCTTGGGCAATGCCAATTGTGTTGCCACTTGACTCTAGCACTTGTCCTTGTTCAATATGCAATTCAATAAAACAGCCAATGTCTGAACGATCAGGCGGCTGGTAATGGCCACGGCCAAATCCATTTTCACGCATCGCCTCGCCTAAGCAAATGCCTGAGGCATCGACAATTGTATCAGGGTTTGTCTTGCTGTAACGGCCTGTAATGTTGCCAGAGCCCCAAAAAGCAAGAGGGAAGCGGCTGCCTTCTTCTTCGCATAAAGACAAGACGTCAATGGTTGTTTTCGGGCGCCCGAAGCGGGCAACTAGACGTGAAACGGCAAGCAAGCTGCCGATAATGCCATAAACGCCGTCAAAACGGCCACCGTTGATAACAGTATCTATATGGGAACCGGTGACAATCGTTTTATTGGTTGTCTCAGTCCCTTCCATACGTCCATAAGCATTCCCGACGTCATCATAAAACGGTGCAAGCCCTTTTTCCTGAAAGAGGCGGAATATCGCTTGTTGGGCATCGAGCCAAGCCGGTGTATAAAGTAGGCGTGTATTGCCGCCGTCGCTTGTTTGCCCAAACTGAGCAAAATAATCAATATAGGAACGGACTTGTTCGATGTTTGAGCTGTGTTTAATCGCCATTGTATCCCTCGCTTTATTTTTTATGTCAGAAATGCTGCGAATGATTCTGTGTGAGACTGATTTTACTGGTAAGCTACCGATAAATCATTGGCATATCTATTAATTATTTTCGTTATGATTGTGCAATCTGACTAATTCACGGAAAAACAGAAGGGGGATTACAAATGGACATTTCCCAATTACTAACGTTGCCTGTCTTTGCAGGGGCGCATTTGGCCGCAGGGCAAGCAGGAGCTGACCGCAACATTGAGCATGTCAACATGATGGATGCCCCTGATATTGCTGGCTTTTTAAAGGGAAACGATTTGCTTGTTACAACCGGTTACCACTTCAAAGAGGACGCGAGCAAGCTGACTAGTTTAATTGAAACAATGATAGAAAAGCGCTGTGCGGGCCTTGGCATCAAAACAAAGCGGTTTCTTGGCAAGATTCCAAAAGAAGCGATTGAGCTCGCTGACACTTACGGATTTCCGCTTATTGAACTTTCGGAAGAGGTTGGACTTGGAACAATTGTCAATCAAACATTGAGTGCGATTCTTGATTTGCGCACCAATGAACTAAAATCTGCGCTTGAAGCGCACCAAACATTTTCAGCCCATCTTATGACTGGAAAAGGGCTTGATGAATTGTTAGAAAATGTGGCAAACATGATTGGCAGCCCGACGATGCTTCTTGACGAACGTTGCCAGCTTGTTGGCACTTCCCAATCATCGAGCGCTGTTCTAGCTGGTATGCAATATTTATACCGCATGGGCTTTTCATTATTTTTGCCACAAAGTGTTTGTACGTGTTTTTCGATAGTGACTGGAAAAGGGCAGGTCGAGGTGTTGACCGCTTTTCCGGTCAGGACGGACAAACAAAAAAACGGCGTGCTACTCGTGTTTGCTGAGAGAACAGCTTTAGATAACGGCGATTTGCTGACAATTGAACAAGCAGCCAACGTCATAGCGTTTGAATTGATGAAAAACAATGCACTGAACCAGTATACAAGAAGAGCAAAAAACGAGTTTTTCCTAAATTTCATTAAAAAAAGGTATTCATCGAAGAAAGAAACGTTGAACCGGGCGCTTGAATTCGATTTGTCGACTGAGCAGAAGTATAAATGCATAGCTGGCAGGCTAGATAGCGAGGAAAAGCAGCTTGGTTTTAAGCAGCAGCAAATTGAAGTTGAAAAAGTCTTCGATTTTATTGAGGGAGAGTTGGCGATTTTTCCGTTTGTTTCCCACTTGTTTATTATGAACGATATGTGCTTGATTTTGATTGCGGTAGAGTCTGATGACCTTGCGAGCGATGAATGGTCACCGACGTTAATCGCGATCGAAATTATTCAGGAACGGGTAGCAGTACAGTTTGGCCGCACGATCTCATTTGGCGTTAGCAATGTCTGCCACGAACTTTGGGATGTGATCGAAGGCCATAGCGAAGCAGTTAATGCCTTACATTCTGGCCATTTGTCAGGAAACAAACAATTTATTCAAACGTATCAAGCGAAAGACATCTCCAAGCTGTTGCGGATGATTCCAGCTGAGGACCTCGCCGAGTTTTGCTCGCATACGTTGCAAAAATTATCAGACCCCCGTGTAAACGATTTAAGTCTCATGCAAACACTTGCGGTTTATTTAGAAACCCATTGTCAGATTTCGGAAACAGCCAAGCGTCTTTATGTCCACCGCAATACGATCATTTACCGCCTCGAAAAGGTGGAGGAATTGCTAGGGAAAGACTTAAAAGATCCAGAAACGACGCTGCATTTGCGCCTGGCCCTCCGCATACAGCAGACGTTATCGGAGCAAGCCCACTTGTAAGTAAGGAAGGAAGTATTCTCTATTGGCAAATCACGCTACTGTTTGGCATGGCATCTTTCATGAAAAGGCGAATGACTAGCGCTTTGGCGGAACATAGGGCTAGGGCTGGCAAACGTCTAGAAGGCTTAAAAGGGATCGGCGTTTCTTGCTGTAGAAATCATTTTTATTGTGAGCATTCCTTACAAACAAAGGGGAGCTTTTTCCAACAACTGCTCGATTCAGTTAGCAACCACTCGTCATTTCCTCCAACATCATGTTCATTGTTTAGCTGTTTTGCACAAAGATTTTTCTGATTTGTTGCGCTACAATGTGGAGCAACATTTGAGTAAAGGAGAGAGCGATGGAAAAGCATATCCGACAGTCCGTTACGCCGGAACCGATGCCACAGCCAAAACCGCAGAAAGCGAAGGGACGAATGCCCCATATTTATGTGTTGTTGTTTTTGATTAGCGGCATGTCCGCGCTTCTTACCTATGTCATTCCGGCTGGCTCGTTTGAGCGGATGCCTGGCCCAAATGGGCGAGAGACGATTGATCCTGACAGCTTTACGCAAATAGACGGGTCGCCTTTATCTTTTATGGACTTTATGCTTGCTATTCCTAGAGGGATGTCCGATGCAAGCGAGATTATCTTTTTTACCTTTATCATTGGCGGTATGTTTATGGTGATGCGCCGGACAGAAATCATTGAAATTGGCGTCGACAGGCTTGCTCGTAAATTTAAACACAATAGTGTGTTGATGGTGCCTGTGCTGCTCACTTTGTTTGCGGCAGTGGCGACGACGATTGGCACGCCAGAACTATCGCTTGTCTACATTCCTGTGTTGATTCCGCTCTTTATTTCCCTCGGCTATGATTCGATGACCGCTACGGCGATTGCCCTTGTTTCTACAGCCCTTGGGTTTACGGCTGGAATTATGAACCCTGGGACAGTAGGGATTTCTCAACAAATTGCCGGCCTTGATACGTATTCGGGCTTTGGTTTGCGCTTGCTTGTATTTGTTGTCATTGTCGCGATCGGCAGTTTGTACATTATGCGGTATGCAGCAAAAGTAAAGGCTCGTCCCAAAGAGAGCTTGACTTATACAGAAGACAAACCGAAACGACTCGTATACAAAGACGCGCTCAATCAGCCAATGAAGCCGATTCATCGCCGGCAAATGGCCGCGATTGCGACGTTGCCGATTTTCTTTGGGATCCTCATTTACGGGGTGACACAGCTTGGCTGGTTTATGCTTGAGATGTCAGGGCTGTTTATTTTCATGGCCATTGTTGTAGGGCTGCTTGCCGGACTTTCGCTCACAAAGATTTGCGAGGCTTTTACGGAAGGATTTCGCGAAGTGTTGATGGGGGCGATCATTATTGGCATTGCCCGGTCCGTTGCGATCGTTTTAGAAGACGGGCAAATTATGGACTCGATTGTTTATGGGCTCGGCATCGCCGTTGGCCAGCTTCCAAGCACACTTAGTGCCATTGGCATGATGGTTGTCCAACTGTTGATCAATTTCTTTATTCCTTCAGGGAGCGGACAGGCGTTAGTAACGATGCCAATCATGGCGCCTTTGTCTGATATTTTAGGCGTCACTCGGCAAACGGCGATTCTCGCGTTCCAATTTGGCGATGGCTTTGCCCACGTGCTTTTTCCGACTTCCGGTTACTTTATGGCAGCCCTTGTTGTTGCTGGCGTTAGCTGGAACAAATGGGTCCGATTCTTTTTACCACTGTTTTTGATTTATATGGCCGTCGGCATGGCATTTTTAATTTATGCACAGGCGGTCGGCTGGACAGGCTAAGCAAACGAGAGGAGAAAGGCAAATGCTCGATTTGTGCATTACTGGGGGACGAGTTGTGTTACCATCAGGAGTAGAGGAGACCGATGTCGGCATTCAAGCTGGCAAAATTGCCCGAATCGGCCCAATTGATAAAAAAGAAGCGCGCTGTATAATAAACGCAAACGGGCAATACGTTTTTCCAGGAGCTGTTGATACGCATGTCCATTTTTCTGAACCAGGAAGAACCGAGTGGGAAGGGTTTTTTACAGGCAGCCGTTCGTTAGCCGCCGGTGGAACAACGACATATGTAGAAATGCCGTTGAACGCGCTGCCGGCAACGACAAATCGTGCCAATTTGCAACGAAAGCTCGAGGCAGCCAAAGGGCAAAATTATGTCGATTACAGTTTTTATGGCGGGCTTGTGCCGACGAATCTCCATGAGTTGGCAGGCTTGTCCGCCAACGGCGTTGTCGCGTTTAAGTGTTTTCTCTCTCCATGTGGATCCGATGTTCCAGGGGACTTTTGCAATGTCGATGTAAACGACCTTCGCGCAGGCATGCGTCTATTAGCGGAAGAAGGACAGCTTCTTTGTGTCCATGCTGAAGACTCAAGCATCATCAGTAAGCTGGGGGCAAAGCTCCTTAGCCCAGTTGGCGCTGACGCTTATGTCGCTTCGCGTCCGATCGACGCAGAAGTAAAAGCGGTGTGCGACACGATTGCCGCGGCACGGGAAACTGGTTGCCGAATCCACTTTGTCCATATCAGTTCCGCCGCAGCGATTGAAGCGATTGAGCGGGCCAAAGAGGAAGGAGTCGATGTTACAGTAGAATCATGTCCCCATTATTTCTTACTGTCTGCTGAGGAGTTAGCGGAGCTTGGCCCACTAGCAAAATGCCAACCGCCACTTCGCCCGAAACAAGAACAGGCGAAATTGTGGGCTTGTTTGCTTGATGGTAAAATCGACTGGCTTGCTTCTGACCACTCGCCGTGTACGCCTGACTTGAAAGAAGGCGATTTCCTTACAGCTTGGGGCGGCATCTCCGGTTGCCAAAACAACATCGATATCATGTTTGATGCCGCAGTTAAGGAGCATGGCATGCCTCCTGAGCAATTGGCGCGGCTCATTGCGACAAACCCGGCTAAACGGATAAACTTGCAAGAAAAAGGGGAAATCGCCGTTGGAAAAGACGCCGATTTCGCATTTGTGGACGATAAACAAAGCTACACGCTCACAAAAGAGCAGCTTTACTATAAAAATAAGCATAGCCCGTATGTTGGCCGAACAATTGGCTGCAAAGTGACGCGAGTGCTTCTTCGCGGGCAAACGATTTATACAGAGGAAAAAGGCATCATCGGAAAACCGAGCGGCAAGCTGCTCCATATGCATTAAACAGGGGGAAAGCAGATGAATTGGAACGCGTTTATAGACAAGGACGTGAAGCGAGAGGGAGCAAATGCCGGCATCCTTGCAGGAAAGACATTTGCGGTGAAAGACGTGTTTGCTGTGAAGGGTCACACAAACAGTGCCGGCAATCCTGATTGGCTCAAGACAGCGCAACAGGCAACGTCAGACAGCCCGAGCATCGCCAAACTTTTGGCAGCAGGCGCTGATTTGCACGGCATGGCGGTAACCGATGATCATGTACAGTTTGAATGGCGAGAACGTCCATTATGGGACGCCTGTAAACCCATACGGCGCCGACCGCGTGCCAGGTGGCTCTTCAAGCGGCTCAGCCGTAGCGGTAGCTGCTGAACTGACCGATTTTGCGATTGGGACGGACACAGGTGGATCGATCCGCATACCGTCATCCTATTGCGGCATTTATGGTTTTCGCCCAAGCCATGGCGTTGTCGACATAAGCGGGGTGATCCCACTTGCAGAAAGCTTCGATACGGTTGGTTGGATGGCCCGTGATGTCGGGTTGCTAAAGGACATAGGGACTGTCTTGCTCGGCAATCAGGCAGTGGAAAAAGAGGTGGACGAGCAACTTTTGATTGATGAGGCGCTTGTATGCATTGCAGAACCTGACGTTCAAGCGCTTGTCTTGCAGGCGGCGGATCGCCTCGGGGCTAAACAAATTTCCCGATGGACGCCCGACAGGATCGACGAAGGGTTTGAAACGTTTCGCCACCTTCAAGCACGGGAAATTTGGCGGGAACACGGCGAGTGGGTGCAAGCAGCCAATCCTGCCTTTGCAGCTGACATTGGCGCCCGATTCCAGTGGGCCAGCACCCTTCCACAACAGGAACTGCCGCTCTACAAGGACAAACAAACTGCGATGAAGCGCGCCTTTGCAGCTAACTTTGCGCCAAACGAAATCGTGCTTTTGCCAACTGCCGCTGGTCCTGCCCCGCAAATAGGCGGTTCTGGGCAGGAGCTAGAAGCAATACGTGCCCAGACGATGAAGTTAACGTCTATTGCTGGGCTCGCAGGTTGTCCGCAATTAACCATTCCGTTTGCTTCAGTTGAAGGGCTGCCTATTGGGCTTTCGGCCATTGGCTATCCAGGCCAGGACCTTTTTTTGCTCTCTTGGGCCAATCGTTTATTTGGGATCGATACATAATGGAAGCGGACCGATTTTTAAGTTTTTAAATGTGAAGTTGTTCATATGAGATGAGCTTCCGTCCAGTGTTTCATGCTTTTGCTACAGGGGTATTCACTGAAGGGGTTTTGTGATGTTGAACTCCTTGTAAGTGAATGCTTTTTTGATGTGAACGTTTGAAAAGGGCCAAACTACATAAGGAACAAACTAGCTAAAGAAGTGGCAAGAATGGAGACACTTTCGGTTGTACAAAGGAGATTGGACGATGAACAACATAGCGGACAGACTGCATTCTTTTGTTAGAAAGCAATGGGTCATGGCGCAAACGTGGGAGCACGTCCTGTTTGCTCATTGGCAAGTATCGAAAACGCAACTCACGCCGCTGCTTCCTGCTGGGCTTAGCTTGGATTTGTATAAAGGGACTGCCTGGGTCAGTGTGTTGCCTTTTTATTTGAGCACATTACGACCTCGGTTTTTGCCTCCCTTTCCAGGGGTGAAAGCATTCCCTGAATTAAACGTTCGGACATATGTGATACACGAAGGAAGGCCAGGCATTTATTTTTTCAGTTTAGACGCAAGCCATTTTCTTGCTGTGCAGATGGCACGGACATTTTTTCACTTGCCTTATGTCCACGCAACGATGACGTTTACAAAACAACAGGAGTCGATCCAGTTTTGGAGCCGCAGAAACACGGGAAGCCATGCTGAATGTACAGCGTCGTATTTCCCGATTTCACAGCCAACGCCCGCCGTTCCTGGATCATTGGCGCATTGGCTCGTGGAAAGGTACAGGCTTTATGCCTCGTCCTCAAGGCATCTGTATTATCAAGATATCGACCATGAGCCATGGCAATTGCAAAAAACGGCTGCCAACGTGAAGGCGAACGAAGTAGCGCTCGCTGCCAACATCGATTTGCCAGTGCAAGAGCCGCTTTTCCATTATGCCAGAAAGCAAGATGTGCGGTTTTACCCGATGGGGAAATGCCAAACTATAAAGGAGTTGCCTAAATAGACAACTCCTTTTGGTGCTGTGCTTTTATGAAGAGGAAGTGCTTAATCGGTCTGAACCAATACCTAATTTGGCCAAATAAATGTGGAAGAAGTATTCGCCAACAGCAATTGCAATTGCTGAAATGGCCGCAGCTCCTGCCATGGTGCCTGGTGCAATGGGGGCAAGCGCGATTCCTAGCAACCAAATGAGGAAAAAGGCAACGCCCAAATCAGCCACAGTGGCCATTATGTTCGTGATTTTAGGCAAGATGAGAATGTCACCTAACCAATAGGTGATCCCTCCGAGGATGATTGTGATTACAAAGACATCCCAAAAGGACAGCCCAAAACCAAAACCTAGGATTACGTAAAGGAACACAAGCGTCATAATGCCTTTAACCGCTAATGCTTTTACATGTTTCATGGTGATTCCTCCTTCGTTCGTTTTGGAAATGTGTATACCCAAAAAATGGTCTTATTACACGTCCTCATCAGCTGGTTGTTGGTGAAGAGGGGGAGGGACTAACCAGCCTTTTTCCTTTAACAGCCGTAAAAACTTTCCTGCCAATGTCGCTTTTGAGATATGAAATTGGCCAAACATGGCGGCAATGTCTTCACGAATCGACTGGCCCATAATTTTACTGCATGCCACGAGGCCTGCTGCAGTCGTAGCAGAAGCAGAGGCTGCTATGTCAGCGTCCATAAAACGGGCGCCTGGTGGAATGTCATCAAGGTTTGCTTTTGGCGGTTCTGGTGCTGCTGGAGGGAGGGCGACGCCATTTTCCTTCAACAGTTCAGAAACTTGTTTGACTTCCTCCTTGCATTGCTCCATACAGGTATGAAGCAGTTTTTTTAAGTCGTTGTCGCCGACATGGTTTAATAAGACCCCATATTCGGCAATCATTTTGTTACCTGCTAATACAAAGCTCCAGGCGCTGTACACTTCGCCGTAGTGCATAGGTTCTTCTTTAGGATTTCCACTTAAAATACCCATTGTTTCTCTCCTTTCTAAGCCGTTTGGCTCTAACTTGTTTCATTTTCCACGATAGAATGCCCAACAGATAGGGGAGATATGTATACGAATATCGATTGTGGTGGTGAAGACGATTCGGAAAACTTTGCATCAAAAGGCGATAGTACATCCTCACTAAATCGCATTACGACTTGGTCGCGATTTGTGTTTGCGTTTTAGAAATGCTTTCAGGAAAAAGCGGGATGATAAGCAAACGCCTATGAACACATCTTATCGAATAAGACAAAAAGACGAGTGATTCATCGGTGGTTTTGCGATTACGAATAGGGGAAACTGAAGGAAAAGGAGGAACAGCCCCATGCGCTTTAAAAAATCAATGTTGGCCACGGTGATTGTTGCGGCAAGTGCAGTGGTTGCTGTGCTTTTTCTTATAAATAAGACGGACGAAAGCGAGTCTTCCATTGCCGGAGTCGATTTGCTGACGGAAGTAACGCCAACAGGAGAGCAAGTAGTTGGAGCAGCAATTGAATATACTGATCCGATTACGTCGACTAGCTTATCTAAAACAAGCTATTCCGTACAAGCGATTAAAGGTGGCCATCATATTTCAAGAAACGTCGAACATGTTTACGTTGGCCAAGCGCCTGAACTTGGCAATCCTGTAAGTGAAGGCCATTATGTCATTATTGAATTTAGCGGAAACGACTTACATGGAGGCACGCTTAGTTGGAATGGCAGCAAGTATCAAAGCAGTCGCCCTACGCCAATGTATCGGATTAAACAGGTTGAAGCGATCACCACCAACGAAGGGCAACAGTTGCCGCCAACGAGCGACGAAGTCGTCTCAACTGGCGTACGCTCGCCTGTGGTCGAGTCCTTCTCTTACGGCTATTACAAAAATAAAGCGGGAGCAACGTTGCCATACCGATTATTTGAGCCGAATCAAGAAGAGGGAGAACGCTATCCGCTCGTGCTTTTTCTTCATGGCGGCGGTGAGCGAGGCAACGACAACCAGATCCACTTGCTTGGCAACGAAGGGGGAGTCGCCTTTGCCCGCCCAGAGGTGCAAGAACAACATCCTTCGTTTGTTTTAGCGCCACAAGCCCCTTACGATCCTTCTGTACCTTTGCTTGAAGGATGGACAACAGAACCAACGTATAGCATGGTGCTTGAGTTAGTCGAGTCGATGAAAGACCGCTATCCAATTGATCCTGACCGCGTATATATCCATGGCATGTCCATGGGCGGGATTGGAACGTGGCATTTCATTGAAAACAACCCTGACTTATTTGCAGGCGCGATTGCCATTTGTGGATACGGCCACCCTGAAAGGGCAGGGACGATAAAAGATGTTCCCATTTGGGCATTCCATGGCGAAGATGACGAAATTATTGATGTGTCAGGGTCTCGCCTAATGGTGGAGGCTCTCGAAAAGGTAGGGGGCAATATTCGCTACACCGAATTTAAAACAGGAGAGCTGCGTTCCCCTCATTCAGCTTGGGGGCCGGTATACGAAGACAAACGGGTAATCGAGTGGCTATATTCGCAAACGCGATCCAACTAAACGAGATGAAAAGCCCTTTACTGCAACTTTCCCGCAGTAAGGGGCTTTCGGTGTTTCGAGCAATCCCCACGCATGTTATAATCGGACTATTCTAATAACAGGAGGCGTTTAAGTATGCGCAAAATGAACATGAAAAACCAACGGAAAGGAAAGAAACAAATGAATAGGAGCTGTTACAACTACTATGAAAACAATCAACATTGGGGTGTTGGCCCATGTTGATGCCGGCAAGACGACATTAACCGAGCAAATGTTATACCAAGCTGGCGTCATCAAGGAAGCTGGTTCAGTCGATAAGGGCAGCACAACCACCGATACACTTGCGATTGAAAGAGAACGAGGCATTACAGTTAAAGCGGCAGCCGTCTCTTTTTTCTGGAACGATGTAAAGGTGAATATCATTGATACGCCAGGCCACGCTGACTTTATATCTGAAGTCGAGCATGCGCTAACGATTTTGGATGGCGCCGTTTTAATCGTATCCGCCGTCGAAGGCGTCCAAGCACAAACGCGTGTTTTGATGCAGTCGCTAAAGGCTTACCGTATCCCGACCGTCTTTTTTATAAATAAAATCGACCGTGTTGGCGCTGACTACAAACGTGTCATGAAACAAATCAAATGGTTGCTTGACGACCGCATTTGCCCGATGTGCGAACAAACACAGGACGACACGGCTTATTCTATTAAAGCCACTTGTCCGCAAACAGCTGGCTGGCTAGACGTTCTCGCGCTTCACAACGACGAATTGTTGGCCGCTTATGTTGAAGATGAACCCGTAAGTGAAATAAAATTGCGGAACGAGTTGTCGCGGCAAACCAAAAAAGCAGTGGCTTACCCCCTTTTTATTGGTTCAGCAGCAAAGGGAGTTGGCATTGACGCCTTGCTTCACTCGCTTTCCCATTGGTTTAGCCACACAAAAGAGGAAGCGTCGGAGCGGGATCTTTCTGGCATCGTATTTAAAGTGACCGAGTTGCCTAACGGCGAACGGGAAGTGCTTGTCCGCCTTTACGAAGGAAGGCTATTCGCTAGAAAAATCGTTTCAGTCACCCGTGCTGACCACCCTTCCTTTTCGGTAAAAGTCAAGCATCTACAACAGTTAGAGAACGGCGGGCGGACTGGCGCTTCTGCCGTCAGTGCTGGCGACGTTGCTGTGTTGCGTGAGAAGTCTCTACAAGTCGGCGATATCCTCGGTAAGCGTGTGCCACAAATGAAACCATTTGCGTTTAAAAAACCGCCGCTTCAAGTACAAGTGCACACTGACCGCAAAGAGGAAGCAATCGCCCTTCACCGGGCATTGTCCCGTTTAGCAGCAGAAGACCCGTTTTTGCAATATACACAAGACGTGGCTACAGGCGACCACTTTATCGGCGTATTTGGCAACGTCCAGCAGGAAGTGCTTTTGTCGGTGCTCAAAAACGAACATGGCCTTTCCGCTTCCATGAGCGAGCCCCTTGTCGTTTGTATGGAAAAACCTTCAGGCGTTGGGGCTGCTGTCGAATGGATTGGTGAAAAAGGCAATCCTTTTTACGCCACTTTAGGCTTTCGAGTCGAGCCTGGGCCAGAAGGGAGCGGGCTCTCTTATCAACTCGAAGCAGAGCTTGGTTCGCTGCCACCTGCTTTTCAGCGAGCAGTCCGTGACACATGCCGAGTTGTATTACAAGAAGGGTTAAAAGGCTGGGCAGTAGAGGATATCATCGTAACGCTCACCCATACAGGTTATTGGAGCCCTGTTTCGACAGCAAGGGATTTCCGCGGCCTGGCGCCATTGGTTCTAATGGAGGCGCTCCGGCAAGCAGGCACATACGTCTATGAACCATTAGAGAGAATCGAAGTGATTGTGCCAGAGCGTTTTTTAAGCACTCTCCTATCACGAATCGTCCAGCTAGGAGGAAGCGTGTTAGAGCCAGCCTTCCACCAAGCCGGTGTCCTCATAGAAGGAACCATTCCTGTACGAACGGCAGCCCAATTAAAATCGTCGATACACGCCCTTTCCGGCGGAGAAGGAATCTTGATCTCTAAGCCAGGTGGGTACGAGCGAGTGACAGGAAAGGCACCCCACAAGGTACGGAGGCAGTTGAACCCATTAGAGCGGACGAATTACTTGTTGCGCTTTAGCCATACCATGTAGATGCCATGAGTTAAACTGGCAAGGACAGCGAAAAACCCTTTCAGGCGAAAGGGTTTTTCGCATATTGCTTTTATACGTTAAATTCTCAGAGCTGGCTAGCGTTCCACAAATCACTTTGTATATCCTCTCTGTGATTTAGGAATATCCTATTTCCGTCTGGCAATTTTAGCTTATTGTTTTTTTATAAAGTATTTTATAGCGAAATACATAAAAACAGCTATCCAAATAATGATTAAAAGATAGTAGTAATCCTGGCTTACTAGAAGGATGCCTGCCCCTGCAATGAGTAAAATCACCATATCTATTTTACTGGGTATTTTTTTCTGCTTGCTTATAAACGCTATGAGGAAAACAACGATGATGATCACAAATAGAGAAAAGATAGATACTTCGATGTTATTCATCCTTTCCGATATTGTAGAAATTGAATGGTAGTATTCAATAAGTAATGAATCGTTCCGATTACAGACTGTATGGGTTTAATTAACATGGCATTGATTAGAATAAGTTCTTTGCGGTATACGTACTTGACCATCTATTTAACGA
Source organism: Shouchella clausii (assembly GCF_001598215.1). GTDB lineage: Bacteria > Bacillota > Bacilli > Bacillales > Bacillaceae_D > Shouchella > Shouchella tritolerans. The sequence continues at coordinate 423,383 of NZ_BCXJ01000001.1, forward strand.
TCCACCAAGTTCTGGAGAGTCTGATTATAGTTATTGAATAGATCCTGCATGCCATCTAGAAACTCTCGATCAATACCTTCCAACGCATCCTGCTTTTTAAATGATCGTGTGCCATCTTTCCTAAGCTGTAGCTTGATTTCATCGCCTTGTTTTACTTGAAGGTGATCAAGCACTTCTTGAGGCTATGTAATACCAAGGCTATTGCCAATACGTGTGTTTTTACATTCCATATTAGTCACCGCCATTTTGTGTTTTTCTAGGTATATCGATTCATTTCATTAAATTGTCCTGCCCATAACTAAAACTTGTTTCAAACAGGCCACCTCAATTTAGTATTCGTAAAATTTATGTTCATTATATGATTGAAGGGAACTAAACACAATTTATATCCCCAAAAAACCTAAAGGAAGCCTTTTCAACGTTTCCCTATCTTCCTCCTACACGAAACACCTGATACACACCTACGTTTATCTATAATTCCCCATATTCTCTAGAGCTCGGCCCCAGTCGATCATGATATTCCTGTCCGAACGGAAACAGTTTACAGTATAATAGTAGCAAGGAGGGCAATAGATGAGTGTATTTGTTGAGGAATCTGGCGACAAGCAGGCGCCAATGATGTTGTTTTTGCATGGCGGCGGATTAGCAGGATGGATGTGGGAGGAGCAAATCGACTACTTTTCCCGTTATCATTGTATCGTTGTCGACTTGCCTGGCCATGGAAAGAGCGCCCATTTGCCCTTTTCGATCAAAAGTTGCGCCAAGCAGTTAATTGAATTAATCGAAACGTATGCTCCAGGCAAGGAGACGGTGCTGGTAGGTTTATCTTTAGGCGCGCAAATTGCCCTTGAAATGGTAAGCAGCCGTCCAGATTTAGTACAGGCGGCGATTATAAACAGCGCCAATGTTCGACCGTCTCCAGCATTGAAAAAATGGATTCGTCCTGCGATCCATATGACCCATCCACTTGTAAAAAACAAATACTTTTCAAAGCTCCAGGCAAAAACACAATATATTAATGAAAAAGACTATGAGCGCTACTACGAGGAAAGCAGCCAAATGAAAGCAAGCACGCTTGCTAACATTATAGAAGAGAGCGTGACCTACCAGTTGCCTTCTTCTTTCAAGGACGTGGAAGCGAACGTGCTTATTGCGATTGGCGGGAAAGAAAAAGCGGTCATAGCCAAATCAGCCCGGCAAATACTGGAGAGCAACAAGCGTTGCATCGGCATTGAAGTACCAGGTGTAGGGCATGGCCTTTCTTTAGCGAAACCAGCCCTTTTTAATGAAATGGTTGACTGTTTTCTGGATGGATCATCCTTGCCAAAAGGGTGTGTCCCGTTATAAACATTTCCGTCTCGTTTAAACAGAGCTGCCAATGGGCATCCATGTATATAAAACTGTGAAACCGCTTAAACTAAATAGAAGACGTTCATGCAAGAAAAGAGTATGCGTGAATTTCTAGCGCATGGAGGGACATAGCTATGGAGATTACGATTAAGCATCTAACAAACGAGGCGTTAGCGCAAGAGGCGCAAGAGCAATTTGCGGCAAACGGGATCATGAGGAGAGAAGGTTATTTTCGGACATGCCTTGACGAAAACTACAATGGCGATCGCGTCACTGTTCTTGCCTTTTATCAAGGAGCGCTGGCCGGGTGCGGTCATCTCTTGAAAAAATCGCCGTATGCCCATTTCCGCAATCAACGCATTCCCGAAGTAAATGATCTTGTTGTTTTTCCGCCATATCGGCGCCGGGGCGTCGGCCAAGCTCTTATTCACGCACTCGAACAGCTTAGCCGTGATTTAGGCTATCAAACGGTTGGCCTTGGCGTTGGCTTGTATAAAGATTACGGAAGCGCTCAACGGCTCTATGCCCGGCTTGGTTACATCCCAGACGGTCATGGCATTTGTGCTGGGGGGGAGCCAATCGACGCTGGCAGCCATGCTGTCGTGGATGATGAGCTGTTAATGTATTGGACAAAAAAGCTAAAGTAAGCTTTTCTACTATTCATCTATCAAGAACAATTGATACACGTACGGAGCGTTTTTCTCCCGTCTGGGAAGCCTAGGCGGGCTTCTTTTTGTATGAGCCTCATTTTTAAACGGGAAATCATGCTTCCATCTTGTTCGCTGATCGATTATGTTATACATAGTGTAGGCCATGGCAGCCATAGCAAATTATCAATCCTGGGAGGAACCATAATGGCATTATTAGAACAAATGAAGGAAGCAGCTGAATATATTCAAAGCAAGAGCAGCTTATCGCCGAATGTCGGAATCATTCTCGGTTCGGGGCTTGGAAATGTAGCAGACGAAATTGAAAACAAAGTTTCGATTGCCTACGAAGAGATTCCCCACTTTGCCACCTCTTCGGCCATTGGCCATGCGAACCAATTGGTGATTGGCACTTTAAAAGGCCAGACGGTTGTGGCGATGAAAGGGCGTTACCATTTTTACGAAGGGTATCATTTGCAGCAAGTCACTTTTCCAGTACGTGTCATGAAAGCACTTGGCGTGAAAACGCTGTTGATTACGAACTCCTGTGGAGCTGTGAATACCGACTTTTCGCCAGGGGAGTTGATGCTTATCAGCGACCACTTAAACCTAGTTGGCACCAATGCGCTCATTGGCGAAAATGAAGATGCGCTAGGACCAAGGTTTCCTGATCTTTCGGAAGTTTATAGTTCCCGTTTGCGGCAAATCGCCAAAAGCGCGGCAGCTGAACAAGGCACCACATTGCAAGAGGGCGTTTATAGCTGGTGGAGCGGCCCTGCCTACGAAACGCCTGCAGAAGTGCGGATGATTCGCATTCTAGGTGGTGACGCGGTCGGCATGTCTACCGTTCCCGAAGCGACTGTTGCGGCACATGCTGGCATGGAAGTACTGGGAATTTCCTGTTTAACAAACATGGCGTGTGGCATTTTAGAAGAACCGTTGAGCCATGATGATGTGATCGAAGTTGCTGGCAAGGCAAATGCCGCTTTTACCAAGCTTGTTAAAGGCGTTTTAGACCGTTTGCCGGCCTCGTAAAATAACAATTTACCACCGTTTGTCGGTCATGGCGGCAAAATTTCCCGGATAGGAGAAAACGCGGCAGTCGAAGCGGCGAGCGTTTTTCTTCAGCCTGAACTAGCTATCATCTGATGGCTAGTTTTTTTTGGCCTTCTCGTTGCTGGATTTTCTTCCTCCGCATTAGTGTCCAACTCTTTTAAACTCTCTTTTCGCCTATGGTTGCCTTTTTCTTTATACTAGTTTCACGCCTACACTAAATTTGCAAACGACGATCGTGCAAAAAACAGGCCGCTTAGCCCAATCGCTGCACACTTTCCGGTGCATAGATTTGGGCTTCTTTGTGGGCAAAGGGGCGACTACACTATAACTAAGCCAGAGAGAGGGTGATGGCATGTTCTTAACGCAGAGAGGTTTACGCTTGCTGGTCAAACTTCTGTATGCGGCAGATCATGTGCCCATGGATGAATTAAAAAGCGAGCTCGGCGTTTCGGCGCGAACGATTTATTACGAGCTTAAGCGGGTGAATGATTGGCTGGCCTTCCATCAATTCGATTGTGTTCGCCATGTCCGCAGCAGCGGTTTTTATATCGTTAGCGAACAACAAAACCGCATCAAAGAAATGTTGCCTCAACTCGGTGATTCAGAATATGGCTATACGCCGCTTGAGCGGAGGGCACTCGATCTGCTTTTTATTTTAAGCCAGCCCGCACCGGTATTCGTCGAGGATTTAATGGAGCTTACCGATGTAAGTCGGAACACAGTCCTTGAGGACATACGCCTGTTGAAAAACGAGTTGGCTAAGCAAGGTTTGACGCTTGATTTTAAACTTTCGGCTGGCTATTTCGTTGCTGGCGCAGAAACGGCGATCCGCCAGGAAATCCATCAATGGTTAAACCGAATTGAACGGTTGGCAGAAGTCAATAAGTTGCCGATTGAAATCGGCCAAGCCTATTTTCCCTTAAGTGTCGCTTGCCTGAAGGAGCTGTTGCACACGTGTGAAACAGAACTTCATATTGAGTTTGCCGACCACACGCTCGAGTCGTTTTCAATGGAGTTATGCTTTTACTTTAATCGGATCCAACGAGGTAAATACGTAAACGTAACGACAGAAGAGATGCGGACATTGCAAGAAACCGATGAGTTTACGGCGGCGCTCCGGTTTATGACGAGAGCGAGCAAAGAGGCAGGCATTTCTATACCAGACGAAGAGGCCTATTTTTTAAGCACCTTGTTTTTAAGCGCCAAACGGCAAAAGCAAGCAGATGCGAAACAATCCCAAGAACATTGCTTGATTCACTCAATCGCCAGAAACATGATTTTTGAATTTCAACGTTATGCATGCATTGTTTTTCAAGATCGTGACAAATTGGAAGCGAACTTAGTAGTCCATTTGAAACCAGCCTACTACCGGATGAAATACCATGTCGATGCGGTGAACGAATTGGCCGATTCTGTTAAACAAGCCCATCCAGAAGTGTATGAAATCACGAAAAAGGTCGTTCACCATTTAGAAAAAGCAGCTTGTGCCCCGGCAAGCGAAAACGAGATCGCTTTTTTGGCCATGCATTTTGGCGGTTGGATGAAGCGTGAAGGGCTTCAGCCTGTCAGCCGCTGCTCTGTACTCATTGTTTGTGCGGAAGGTGTTGGCACATCGGCGATCGTGAAACAACAACTGATCGACTTGCTTGGATACGTCAACGTTGCAGGCATTCTGACAAAACGGGAATACAGCAAGCTTGACTCGGTTGCCGTAGACTTTGTTGTGGCAACAACGCCCGTTGAGCCAAAAGGAAAGCCAGTCCACGTCGTTCATCCAATTTTTTCGAATCATGATAAAAAAACATTGCTTAAATACGGAGAGGCGAGCAACGGCCATCAGGAACATATCACGCTTGCCAAGGTGGTTGCTGCAGTCCGCAAGCATGCTACTGTCCATAACGAGCAAGCACTTCTCTCTGAGTTAAAAACGATTTTGCAAGCACCCCACCGACAATGGAAGGAAGAGTGGAAACCAGTGTTAAACGAGTTGCTGACGGAAAAGACCATTTTTTTGCACCAGACCGCCCAGGATTGGAAGGAAGCGATAAAAAAAGCGGCTGCGCCTTTATTGGCAGACGGGGCGATTGAGGGTCGCTACGTCGATGCGATGATCCAGTCTGTTGAAGACAATGGCCCTTATATTGTCATTACACCTGGTGTGGCGATCCCCCATTCCCGGCCAGAGGCAGGGGTCAAGCGCCTTGGCATGTCGCTCGCTACCTATAAAGGAGGCGTCCGCTTTTCAAATAAAGACACGAAACCAGTTAAAATCGTCATCGTTCTTGCCGCTATAGACAGCGTTACCCATTTGCGGGCTTTGTCGCAATTGACGTCACTGCTCGGCGAGCCAGGAGCAATTGACCGTTTGGCTGAAATGACGAGCACGAAAGAAGTGGTTTCACTCATTCAACAATTTTCGACCATTTAACAGGAGGAGATCGACATGAAAAAAGTATTAGTCGTTTGTGGAAATGGGTTAGGGAGCAGTTTTATTGTCGAGATGAATGTTAAAAAAATACTAGCCGAGCTAGGGATTGACGCGGAGGTGAACCACACGGACCTAGCCTCAAGCAAAAGTGAGCAAGCCGATCTCTACATAGGCGCAGCTGACATTGTCGAGCAGCTTAACGACGGGACGCGCAACGTTGTCGGTTTAATCAATTTGCTAGACAACGAAGCGATAAAAGACGTGCTACGTAGCAATTTATAACAGCTAGGAGGGGTTTTCATGTTTGAGCTGATTATGAATGACATTTTAGGGACGCCAGCCATCCTCATTGGCCTGTTCGCCCTAATCGGACTACTGCTACAAAAGAAATCGGCGACAGACACCGTGTCAGGTACATTAAAAACAACGATGGGCTTTCTGTTGCTCGGAGTGGGGGCTGCGGTTGTCTCTGATTCACTTGGCACGTTTCGCTCCATGTTTGAAGCCGCTTTTCAAATTCAAGGCGTTGTGCCAAATACAGATGCGATGGCGGCGATTGCCCAGGAGAATTACGGGACGGAAACCGCTCTGATTATGATCTTTGGCATGGTTGTCAATTTGCTGCTTGCCCGGTTTACGCCGTTTAAATATGTGTTTCTTACTGGCCACCATACACTCTATATGGCGGCGATGCTTGCCGTTGTCCTTGTTACAGGAGGTATGAGCGGCGTGCCTCTAGTCTTGATCGGTTCATTGATTTTAGGGGCAGCGATGGTGATTGCTCCAGCCGTCTTGCAACCGTTTACCCGAAAAATTACCGGAAATGACGACTTGGCTCTTGGACACTTTGGCACATTTGGCTATTTTACAGCTGGTATGGTTGGCAAACTGGTCGGCAATCCAGAAAAATCGACTGAAACGATTCAAATTCCGAAATCACTAGGTTTTCTCCGCGACACATCTGTGGCTGTCTCTTTAACAATGGCGTTATTGTTTTTTGCGATTACCCCTTTTGCTGGCATTGCCGTCATTGAAGAGTTAAGTGGAGGCACGAATTATGCCGTCTTTATCTTGATTCAAGCGATTACATTTGCGGCAGGCGTCTACATCATCTTAGCTGGTGTGCGCATGGCCATCGGCGAGATTGTCCCAGCCTTTAAAGGCATTGCCGATAAATTTGTAAAAGGGGCGAAACCAGCCCTTGACGCACCCACTGTTTTCCCGTTCGCGCCAAATGCGGTTATTATTGGTTTTCTTTGTAGTTTCGCTGGCGGGATTGCATCCATTTTCTTACTCCCGCTAGTTGGTTTAACGGTCATTGTTCCTGGGCTCGTTCCTCACTTTTTCTGTGGGGCAACCGCCGGTGTTTATGGGAATGCGACAGGAGGATTGCGTGGGGCAGTGGTAGGGTCGTTTGTGAACGGCATTCTAATCTCGTTCTTGCCAGCGCTATTATTGCCAGTGTTAGGTTCACTTGGCCTTGAAAGCACTACGTTTGGCGACACGGATTTCGGCATTATTGGCATTTTACTAGGCTATTTCATTCAGTTGTTTTCGTAAGAGGGGGTTAAAAGAAAGACCAAAAAAGGAGTGGTACGATGAAACCAGCATTTTCTCCCTCACTAATGTGTATGGATGTAACAAAGTTCCGCGAGCAAATTGAAACGTTAAATGGACGTGCTGACTTGTATCATGTCGATGTAATGGACGGCCACTATGTGAAAAACTTAACGTTGTCCCCATTTTTTATTGAACAACTAAGCAAAGTGGCAACCATTCCAATTGATGCCCATTTGATGGCAGAGAAGCCCAATGACTTTTTAGTGGATGCTTGTATCGACGCAGGCGCTTCGATCATTAGCATCCACCCAGAAGTCGTGCATGCAGAACTCTTTCGGACGATCGCCCACATTAAAAAACGCGGCTGCCAAGTAGGCATTGTCCTAAACCCGGCTACACCACTAGCGATCATTGAGCCTTTCGCTCACTTAATTGACAAACTGACGATTATGACAATTGACCCTGGATTTGCAGGCCAACCCTTTCTGACAGAAATGGTGGAGAAAATCGCAGACGCAAAACGTTTCCGCGCTGAGCAAGGGCTAGCTTTTACATTAGAAGTCGATGGATCATGCAACGAAAAGACGTTCAAGCAACTTGCGCAAGCAGGCAACGAAACGTTCATCGTCGGTACTTCAGGGCTGTTTGGCCTAGACCACGACTTATCGACTGCTTGGGAAAAGATGGAGGCGATTTTCCGTAAACAAACAGAAGGGATGTATGTTTAGAGCTGAGCATCTTGCAATTACAATTACTTGAGAAACGAAAGAGGGGGCTGTTCAGCTAAAGGAACACCCCCTCATAGACTACTCCTTCTCCAAAATCCGCGAAGTCACTTGCTTTTCAAGTTCAATCAATTGTTTGTTGGTGACATCCCTTGGCCTGCTCAAGGGATTTTCGACATCAAGGGCAATGACGCCTTCTTCAATTAAAATAATGCGGTCAGCAAGTTTAACAGCTTCTCGTACATCATGGGTGACAAGCAAGGCGGTAAACTGGTTTTCCTGCCAAATTGTTTCGATTAAGTCTTGCATCTCTGAGCGAGTCAGCGCGTCAAGGGCACTGAGTGGTTCATCGAGCATGAGCAAATCAGGTTCCCTGATCAAGGCACGTGCTAAAGCGACACGCTGCTGTTGCCCGCCTGACAGCGTGCTCGGCCATTCATTGGCAAAAGCTGATAAACCAACGGCATTGAGGACGGCCTCGCCTTTTTGCTGCCAGTTTCCTTTAAGGCCAAGCCCAACGTTATCGATGACTTTTTTCCAGGGCAGCAATCGTGAGTCTTGATACATCATAGTGATGCTTGCAAGGGACTTTTTGAATGTTCCTCCATTGAATAAAAGGTCGCCGCTGCTTGGTTGTTCTAAACCAGCGACGAGGCGGAGCAGTGTGCTTTTTCCGCTTCCACTCTTGCCGACAATCGCGACAAATTGCCCTGCTTCAATCGTGAGTGTAATATCCTTTATCACATCTTGATCGCCAAACGTTTTTTGCAATTGTGTGATGCGGATTTCAACGCCGCGCTTTGTCGTTTGTTTTGCTATAGCCATAATCGTTCTCTCCTATTTCCGATAATTCGGATGCCAGCGAAGCGCTTTTTTCTCCCCGAATTGGGCGATAATGTCCGCCAGCTTGCCAAAAAGGGCATAGATGATAATGGTAACGATAATCACTTCTGTTTGCATAAACTGCCGTGCATTCATGGCCAAATAGCCGATGCCGTCGCTTGTGGCAATGGTTTCAGCGACAATTAATGTCAACCACATCACTCCAAGGGCATAGCGAATGCCGACAAAAATGGAAGGCAACGCCCCAGGGAGGTAGACATGGCGGAAAAGCCCCCAGCCTTGTAGCCCATACATTTTCCCCATTTCAATATAGCCTCGATTGACGCTGCGAATGCCATGCAATGTATTAATGTAGATCGGGAACATGACACCTAGGGCAACGAGAAAAATTTTCGACGCTTCCCCGATCCCGAGCCAGACGATCACAAGGGGCAGCAGGGCGAGGTGAGGAATGTTGCGGATCATTTGCACAAACGTATCAACCGTGTAAAAGGACCACGTCGACCAGCCGTTCAAAATGCCAAGCAGGAGCCCGACCGCGCCGCCAATGAGTAAGCCGATGAACGCTCGATATAAACTGATTTGAATATGCTCTAAAAGTGTGCCTGAAACGATCAGCTCATAGAAGGACTCGAGCACCGACGTCGGTGCCGGAAACAAACTAGGAGAGACGATTTCAAGCATCGATATGATTTGCCAGATAACAAGGAACAACAGCGGCAGCATCCAAGGAAGAATTTGTTTTTGAAATGTATTCGTCATGTTGGCACCTACTTGTTATTCAATGTTGTCTGTTGCCCATGCTGCATCAACAGGCATGATTTCGGAAACATCGACTTCGTTCTCGATGAGGCCGATGCGGTAATAATCGTCCGCCTGTTTTTGCTGGGCAGCGATGATTTCTTCATCAATATTTTCAACGCCGTAGTCACGGCGATTCACGACAGTATCCAAAATCTCTTTCTCAATTCCAATCATGTTAGAGAGCATTTCCGCAACTTCATCTGGATTCTGATTGGCCCATTGATCGGAACGGTTCGTTTCTTCTAGCAAAATTTGAATCAGTTCTGGCGATTCCTCGGCAAATTGCGGTGTGGAAAAATAGAATGTCCGGTTCGGGTACCCCTCGACATTGTGATCGAGTGTTTTCACGTCAAGGGTATGCTCGACTCCGGCAAAAAATGGATCCCATGAAGCCAGTGCATCGACTTCACCCGTCTCAAGCGCGGAACGGCCTTGTGAGGCATCGCCCATATAATGAAAATCAACATCTTCGGCACTCAGCCCCTCAGCTTCAAGAGCAAGAATCGCCAAATAGTGGTGGTTGCCTCCTTTTAGGGCCGCAATGCTTTTGCCTTTTAAATCCGCTACTGTTTCAATGCCAGAATCAGACTTTACCATGATCCCCACGCCTTGTTCGTGAGGAAGGCTAGCACCGACATAAACGATGTCACGACCTTGGGCTTGTGCAAAAATGCCAGGGCCGTCGGCCGCGTTTCCATAATCAATGTTGTTGGTTGACAAGGCCTCCATGACGGCATTCCCTTGGTCAAATTCAATCCATTCAACCGATACATCCAGTCCTTCCTCTTCAATTCGCTCTTCTAAATAGCCACTTTCTTTCAGTACATTTAGCGTATTTCCAGTTTGAAAGCCGACGCGGATTGTTTGTTCAGCGTTTGCTTCTGATGGGGACGTTGACTGGCTTCCGCACGCCGTCAAGATTCCGCCACCTAGTAAAACGAAAGCTAGAGTCGGTATTGTTGATTTACGCATGTGTCTCTCCTCCGTTGAAAACATAATGCCCCCCATGGGGCGTAAACTGTTCCGTACGACCAGAGCCTGTTAACATAAGCTGAAACGGCCGTTCGCCTCGTTGTTCTAAAAACTCTTTCACCGGCCCTGCTCCTTTTGGTTGGGCAAATTTCAAACTCCCTCCAACAAGCTGCAATGTGTAGATGTCGGCGTTTAAGCGTCGATCATAAATCGAGCCTTTGTGTCCTAAGTCAAACCACTCAGCCCATTTAAAAGCGGTTTGCTTTGCATCGTTGACAGCCATTAATAGGCTATCGATTTTCCACTGACCAGCAGAATGAGGGGCAATCACTTGGGCTTCCTTTAATTCGTTTAATCGCTCTTGGTCGGTTTCGTGCCAGTCAATAAAGAAAGGAAGGGGTAATTCTGACCCTTCTTCTTCACCGACGAATAGGAGTGACCATTCCAACAGTTTGCCGTCGGGCCGTTTCCGGCTTAGAGGCACTGGGCCGTTCACGGTTAAGCCTTTTTGTTTGAATGTTTGTGCAAGCTTATTTAAATCCCGAGTGCGCAAACAAATTTTAGCGAAACCTTCAGTAAATTTATCACGTACAATGGTAGAAAAAGGACTGTAGGCTACATCCTGTGCTCCTACTTTGTCAAATAGGGGACGGTCATCAATGCTTAAAAACTCAATATACTCCATGCCGAAATGAAGCAACGTATTGTATGAGCCTCTTTGTTCGTGGCGTCCTCCATAAACCGTGTGAAAGCCTTTATCAATAAAGCGCTCCTTTATCGTGTGTGCATTATCCACATAGTGAATCACATGATCAAAGGCAAGGACCATCTCCTTCACTCCTTCATTTGTTTATTAATCCTATTAATTTTATATGATTTATAAATTTAATAAATAAAGTTTAGGGGAAGGTCCTCAATGTGTCAACCACTTTTGTTTTACAGTTTTGCAAAGAACTGTTTAGAAAAAAAAGGGTGTTGATGGTACAAGTTGGTGAATACGGAGAAGCGAAACGAGTGTGTGAGAAACAAGGTTAAAGGAGGAAACGGACGCGTCTGTATTAAGTGTGCTTGCCCATCGAAACGAGAAGCCCTTGCCGTTTTTAGTCAACAGCGGTCATTTCATTCTTCTGGCAAACATAGGCTGCAGGCTCGTTTTTCAACGACATCGATTGTTCGATGCCGATGGAATTCTCTAGCATGTACAATAGCAGTGGATATCAAAATAGGAAAAGGGGATCTGTAAATGAAACTACATGCGAAGAAACTAAAAACATTTCGACGTTTACACCAACAACCGTCAACGTTTGTACTCCCTAATGCGTGGGATGCGATGAGCGCAAAAATGTTTGAAGCTGGCGGTTTTAAAGCGATTGGAACAACGAGTGCCGGCATTGCTGCTTCCTTAGGTTACCCCGATGGCCAACATCTGCCTCGCGCTAAAATGGTTGATGCTGTAAGGAATATCGCCAATTCAGTAGCGATTCCCGTTAGTGCCGATATTGAAGCAGGATACGGGCAATCCGTTGCCGAGATTGTGCAAACCGTAAAAGCAGTCGCAGCGGCTGGGGCAGTCGGCATTAACATTGAAGATGGAACAGGCGACCCTAGTAAACCTGTCTTCTCCATTTCCGAACAAACAGAAAAAATCGCGGCCATTAAAGCCAACCATACGTCGCTATTTGTGAATGCCCGTACAGACATCTATTGGCTAAATATCGGCGATCCTTTATCCCGTTTCCAGGAAGCTACAAAGCGTGCAAAAGCTTACCAAGAAGCAGGCGCAGATTGCCTGTTTATTCCTGGGCTTACGGACAGGGGAGAAATACAAAAAATGAGGGCGGCCATTTCTTGCCCGATCAATTTGTTGGTTGATCCGGAAATGCCCTCCCTCACGGAGTTGTCTGCAATAGGAATTGAAAGGCTAAGTTGCGGCTCTGCCCCATTTCGGGCAACCGCTACATTGCTTGCTGCCATTTGCGAACAGATCGTCAACGACCAAACGTTTTCCCATTTGACCAAGGATGTGCTTTCCTATAGCAGCATAACGAAAATCATGAGTCAGTAGACGAGCTGATTGCTTTCAAGCGCCTAATGGCCGACGATTCGTTTATGAAGAATGTACGAGTAAGCCATCGGTACGCCTACGAGTACAACAATCAGTCCAACGGACAAAACCGCACTGACGCTTCTCGGCAAAAACGGTTCGATGATAAGAAGCAAGCCCCCGCCTATAAACAGGCGGCCGCCAAGACGGTGTGTTTTTCGCCAAACCTCGTCATTGCTGATGGTCCACGGAGTTTTTATGCCAACAAACCAGTTAGGCTTAATCGTCTGCATGTAGTTTCCTAGAATAATAAAGAGGATTCCTATTGCAACGGGCACGACGCGATTGATTGAAACGGGGGCGCCTATGCCTGTGAGGACCGTCACAATGCTAATGGCGAGAGAAAGGGCGATGAGCACGTTGCACATAATCGAATAGGTCCGTGTAAATTTGTTGTAGTTGTCTTTTTTCGGGTCTAGGCGGGGCAAGAATAGCAACATCGCATAAATGGCAATCAAGATTCCATTAAGAAGCAAGAAGGCAGAGAACGTTGGAGCATAGCGGTCCACTTCTCCATTCACTCCCCAATGTACTGGCATTTCCGCAGGCAAGTGTTTATAAGCAAAAAGCCATACAAGCAGAGAAATCGTGATCGCTAAAAGCGGAAAGAGATGTTTTTTCATGATTGTTTTCCTCCTTTTTCAAAAAAGCCCATTGTCCAGGACAGCAGTTCCTGAAATACGGTTAAGTTGAGCGAGTAATAGACGAACTGACCTTTTTTCTCGTCCTGGACGAGATGAGCGGCCTTTAACAGTTTTAAATGCTGGGAAATGCTTGGCTTTGACATTTGAAAATGGTTCGCAATCTCGCCAGCGGTTAAATCTTGTTCTTTAAGCAAATCAAGGATTTTTCGCCTCGTTGGATCGGCTAACGCTTTAAATGCTTCGTGCATCAGGAGCCTCCTTTCAAACACGATACATTTAAGTAATTAAGAAATTACTTAAATACTTAACTAATGTAAGCATACAGGAATACCGTCTAATTTTCAAGTGCCCTGTTGGCAAGCTGGAAGAAGAAACGTTAATTAAACGTTTGTTTAATGGACAAGATCACTTGCCGTACTTGAAACGAGTTTGTTTGCAATGGGAAATAAACCGTTGGACGAGTTCATTTTGCCGCTCCTGTTTTCTCGTGCAGATGGCAATGTTGTTGATGATGTGGACATGTTCGACATAGACGCGCGCTAAATCGCCCCGTTTAATATGTTCCTTCGCTACTAAAGAGGAAACGAAATTGACGCCAAAACCAGCCATAACAGCAGAAAGGGCTTCGTTCAATCCACTGAATTGCAAAGCAATCGTTGGCGGTTTTACTTGGTTGGCCTGGCATAATGCAAATAATTGCGCCCTTGTCGAGCTGCCTTTTTCGCGCATGACAAATGGCTCAACGACCACTTCCGCCAACGTAACTCGTTGATTGGCCAATCGATGGGAGGGAGCGGCCACAAACCAAAGCTCATCTTCTAACCATGCATCCCAAACAAATTCTTCCACACGTTTGTCGATGCTGCCTGCATACATCGCTACATCCACTTTGTAACGGGCCAGTTTTTCAAATGCCTGTTGGGAATTGACCGTTTCAATTTGCAAATCGATTGTAGGATGCTGTACTTTGAATGCTCCTGCTAACTGTGGCAATAAGAAGTTTGCAGGAAGATAAGTGGCAGCGACATGGATGTGCCCCGCGCCTACATCGCGAAATTCTTGAACAAATGCTTCAATATGGGCTTCAACCGCGAATAACGTTTCCGCTTTGTCAGCAAGCTGTTTTCCAAATGGCGTAGGCACAATCCCCCTGCCCTCCTTTTGCAGCAAAGGCATGTCTAATTCGGCTTCAAACGCTTTTAGTTGGCTAGAAACAGCTGGTTGGCTAATGTGCAAAGCTTGTGCTGCTTTGGTGATGGTTCCTGTGCGCACCACCGTATAAAACAACCGAAGTCCATGAAGATTCATTCCGTCACCCCCAATATATAAACCATTGTTATAGATACCTAAAAAAGATCGATTATTTTTATAGTTATGTCGAGTATACACTAGAATTGTAAGCAAAATAACGAAAAGGGGTTGGGAATGTGGAAAAGCAAACTTGGCAGTTCGTTGATTCGTATATGACGGAACGTTTGCGGATAGGGGATGAAGGTCTGGACGCAGCTTTAGCGAATAACCGCCAAAAGGGGTTGCCAGCTATTGATGTTTCGCCAACACAGGGGAAGCTTTTGACGCTGTTAGCAAGAATGAAAGGGGCCAAGCGCGTTCTTGAAATTGGTACGCTCGGCGGCTACAGCACGATTTGCTTGGCGCAAGGGCTGTCAGACACGGGAAAAATCGTTACGTTGGAATATGAACCAAAACATGCTGCTTGTGCAAAGGAGAACATTGCTTTTGCCGGATATGCCGATCAGGTCGATATCATGGTGGGCCCCGCTCTTGAAAGCTTGCCTATCCTTCACCAGCAGCAATCGTTTGACTTCATTTTTATCGATGCCGATAAGCCTAACAATCCCCATTACTTAAAGTGGGCATTGAAATTGGCTGTTCCAGGCGCTGTCCTGATTGCTGACAACGTCATTCGCGACGGGGAAGTATTAAACGGCCATAGCACGGATCCCCGTGTCCAAGGCATCCGCACATTTGTAGAATTATTGGAGCAAGAGGAACGGATTGAGGCGACTGCGATCCAGACAGTAGGCGAAAAAGGCTATGATGGCTTTATTTTAGGGATCGTTCACTAATATAAAACACACGATGAAGAGAGGGCGACACCAATTTTAGGCAAGGGGAAGCGGGCTTCAAAAAAGAGCCTGCTTTTTTCGTGCATTTTTCAGTTAACCGCAAAGGTGATCCATTGATTTGGATGACCCTAGTATGACTAATGTTGTGGGGGTAAGGGTTTCTGAATGATTTGACTTAAATGAAAGATTGTGGAAAGAGATGAAATAAAAAGTTTGAGCGCTCCCAAAAAAAGTGTTTGACATACTTAAAAAAATTTTTTAGTATATCTAATATAAAGTTAGTAGGAGGGTAGGTTGTGGAAAGGATCGAAGATGAGTTGCCTTTTCTGACTTCACTAATGAAAGGCATTGCCAATCAATTTGGCGACTCATGTGAAGTTGTTCTTCTGGATCTTATTCAGTACGAGGAATATGGAAGCGGTTTAATTGTACACATTGAAAATGGCCATGTGACCGGAAGAAAAGTGGGCGACAGTGGAACAAACATAGGACTAGAGGTATTAAGGGGGAGTGTCGTTGAAGGAGACAAGTACAATTATTTAACGAAAACGAAGAGTGGTCGAATGCTTAAATCGACAACCATGTATTTTCGCAATATGGAAAAGGTACCAATCGGCTGTATTTGTATTAATGTTGATATTACCGATTTAATGATGTCTGAATCAGCCATTCATCAATTTATTGAATTAGAAGGCTTGCGAACAGATGTAAATGAGGTTTTTGTTAACAATGTGAATGATGTGTTGGATGTGTTGATTCAAGAAGCTCAAGACCACGTGGGCAAGCCTGTTGCTTTAATGGGCAAGGACGACAAGATAAAAGGGGTGGAATACTTAGATAAAAAAGGCGCGTTTCTGATAAAGAAATCAGGCGATAAAATTTGTGAATACTATGCAATTTCGAAGTTCACTCTTTATAACTATTTAGATACAATTCGAGCTGCTGAAAAGAAAGGGAGATTAGGATGAAAGAAGAAATTAAAACAGCCTTAGCACCGATGCCTGGAGGGCATTTTTCTCAAGGAATTAAAGTCAATAACAGAATATACGTAGCAGGGCAAGTTCCGATAAATGCAGAGACAGGCAAAATGCCAAATACAATTGAGGAGCAAACAAGGCAAGCATTAATAAATATTAAACATGTACTGGCTGCGGCTGGCGCAAGCTTAGAGCATGTCGTTAAGGTGAATACCTATTTAACCGATTTGGATGACTTCGATAAATACAACGAAGTTTACAAAGAGTTTTTTAAGGAGCCGCTGCCAGTAAGAACAACTTGTGGCTGCCAATTAAAAGGCATTCCGATTGAAATTGACGCAATTGCCGAATTGGATGATGAATAATCTTATTTGGCTTTCAAAAATCAAACGGCGGTGATAGAAGATGAAATTAGAAGGAAAGGTAGCTATTATCACGGGAGCTGGACCGGGAAATGGAATAGGCAGAGAAATCGCCCGTGCTTTTTCGAAGGAAGGGGCAACATTATCGCTTCATTACTTAGCAAGGAATGAGCAAGTAAAAGAGGCCTTTTTTGAAGAAGTAAAGGATTATGGATCGGATGTTTGTGTAGTTGAGGGGGATATTTCCAAAGAAGAAACAGCAAGAAGCTTAATCACGAAAACGCTAGATAAATATGGGAAAATTGACATTTTAATAAATAATGCCGGAATTTCTACACCGGCATTATTAAAAGATATGTCCGTATCCAATTGGGATCGGATGATCGAAGTCAATTTAAGAAGTGTGTTCTTAACAACGAGATTGGCGATTCCTTCCATGATTGCCCAACGTTTTGGGAGAGTCATTAATATTTCCTCCCAAGTAGGACAAAAGGGAAGCATAGAGCATTGCCATTATGCGGCTGCAAAAGCAGGGGTGATTGGCTTTACGAAATCACTCGCCATGGAAGTAGGTCCATATGGGATTACAGCAAATTGTATTGCTCCTGGTCCGATTGAAACTCAGTTAATGAGTGAGGTGAGTGAAGAATGGAGAAATAAGAAGTTGAAAGAGTTGGTCATTCCAAGGTTTGGCAAAGCAAATGAAGTTGCGCCTACAGCAGTATTTTTAGCTAGTCCTGATGGCAACCTTTATACCGGACAAACATTAGGACCGAATTGTGGCGATGTGATGCTTTAAATATGCTTCAACCAAAAAATGTATACGTTTACAAAATCCGATTTTTTATTGAAGGGGGAAGATGAATGGAATTCAACAAAGGTATTTTAAAAGTGAAGCCAGATCCTTCTTTGCATAATGCCGATTTAGCTCCAGTATCAGGAGCTAAAAAAGGCTGGACATGGTGGTCCTATTCAGCCATTTGGATGGGAATCGTGCATAATTTAGTTGCTTGGCAAGTAGCGGCGCATTTAATGGCCGTTGGCTTAAGTTTTTGGCAAGCGTTGTTGTGTATTTTAGTAGCGTATGCCGTTGCTTTTATCGCGATCCTTTTCAATAGCTACTCGGGGGCCAAATACGGCGTACCGTTTCCAGTGCTAATTCGAGCTGCTTTTGGGACTAAAGGGGCCCATCTTCCCGTCTTCATTCGGGCTGTTTTAGGCGTGTTTTGGTTTGGCGTCCATATGTATTTAGGAAGTATGGCGGTTAATGCGATATTAGGTGCTTCGTTTTCCTTCTGGGAAAGTTTAGGGGAGTACAGATTGTTAGGAATGGGTTTAAATAGTTTTATTGCCTATGTCATTACTTGGATCCTCCATGCTTATATTATTACACACGATATTGAACGAGTAAGGAAATTTGAGAACTGGGCTGGACCATTGGTCATGATCGTAGGGTTAGGGCTTGTCTGGTGGGCAATGGAGCAAGCCAATGGTTTAGGAAACCTAGTGTCTATCCCTAGTACCGTTTCGGGAACAGAGTTTTGGATTACATTCTTCTTAGGAATGTCAGCGTTGCTCGGTACGGTCGCGACTTTAATTTTAAACATATCGGATTTAACAAGATTTTCAAGAAGCCAGAAAGATCATATGGTCGGACAAGGGATTGGCATGCCGTTAATGTTTGTGTTGTTTTCGGTCATGGCTCTCCTAACAACCGCTGGTACCATGATTGCGTTTGGTGAAGCAATTACGAATCCGATCGACGTCTTAACACGTTTCGACCACCCCCTTATTGTGATTCTCGGCGCTGTTTCCATATTAGTGTCTACGCTTTCTGTTAATGTGGCAACGAACGGAGTCGCAGTAGGTTACGATCTAACTAGTTTGATGCCCACTAGACTGAATTTTGGAAAATCAGCCCTTATTGCCATCATTATTGGGGCGATTTCAGCTCCTTGGTTATGGTATCAAGAAGGAGGATCGTTTGACCTTGTCATGGGGGCAGTTGGTGCTACAATGGGTCCTGTTCTTGGCGTTATGCTTGTAGACTTTTTCATCATCCGCAAAATGAATTATGATGTTGATAGTTTGTTCATACACACTGGCCAATATGGTGGGTGGAATAAAAGTGCAATCGCATCCTTTGTAATTGGCATTGTTGCAGCCTTTATTGGTCTGATTATTCCGTCACTGAGCATTCTCTATAGTTTTAACTGGTTTATAGGCGTAGGAATTGCTGGGGTGACTTACCTATTACTTATGTGGTCGAAACGGAGTTCGAGTGTGATGAATACCAATCTTACTGAGGAGGAGATTGCGAATGATAAGTAAACAAAGGCTTTATGATCGAATAGAGTCTCTCGCCGAGATTGGGAAAACGGCAGATGGAGGGGTAACCCGGATCGCTTTTACAGAAGAGTACAAAAAAGGGTTGGATCTAATCACCTCTTGGATGGAACAAGCTGGGATGAATGTAAGGATGGATCAAGCAGGGAATTTAATTGGGAGATTAGAAGCCGGTAGTTCGAATCTCCCAGCGCTAGCGATAGGATCGCATATCGATTCCGTTGGCAACGGTGGTAAATTTGATGGAACCGTAGGTGTCATCGCGGGAATAGAAGTCGCTCAACATCTATATGAAGAAAATATCTCAATTAATCGGCCGCTGGAAGTCATCGCTTTTTGCGAAGAAGAAGGTTCTCGTTTCCAATCTGGCGGAGTCTATGGAAGTCGAGCAATGGCTGGGAAGATTACCGCTGATGATTTAGCTGTCCGTGATAAAAATGGGGTAACTAGATATGAGGTGCTCAAACAGTCAGGTTTAGACCCCGATCGTATTCAAGAAGCCGTCCGAGATCGCAATGACATTGGCCTTTACTTAGAAATGCATATCGAGCAAGGCCCGATTTTAGCTGATAAAAAGATCCCTGTCGGAATTATTACTGGAATAACAGGATTGTCGTTAACAGAAATCGTGTTTGAAGGGGAGTCAAACCATGTTGGTGCCACCCCTATGAATATGCGGAATGATGCACTGTTAGGCGCTTGTGAAGCAGCTCTCGCTGTCGAAAAAATCGTCAACCACTATGGGGGAACGGCAGTAGGAACCGCCGCGACAATGGATGTCTATCCAAGCCAGGTTAACATTATACCAGGAAAAGTTTCTACTATAGTAGATGTTCGCGATGTAGATGTGGAAAGAAGAGAAAAGATCCTCCATGATTTAGAAAAGAAAGTGCAAGATATATGCAAAAACAGAGGACTGCACTATCAATTCATCACAAAACTAAAAGCAAATCCAGCGATGGCGGCAACCCACGTATTCTCGCGAATGAAGTTGGAAAGCGAGCGATTGAATCTTAATACGTATGAGATGCCAAGTGGCGGGGGACATGATGCCCAGTTAATAGCTGAATTTACCGACATGGGAATGATCTTTGTTCGCTCTGAAAACGGCAGTCATAATCCAAAGGAGTATGCGGCTCCCGAAGACATTGCAAGTGGGACAGAGTTGCTATCCAACGTTGCTATGCATTACCTTAAAGGTTAATGGAGATGATCGTATGGCTACAGTCATTAAAAATGGAATCATTGTTACACCTACTGATACATTTAAGTCAGATATGGCAATCGAAAAAGGAATCATTGCAAAACTATCGGACTGTATTGTTCCAACGAGTCAAGACAGCGTCATTGATGCGGAGGGAAAATACGTACTGCCAGGCGGTATAGATCCCCATGCACACTTAGCGATTTCAGGGACAGTGGATGATTTTGAGAGCGGGACGAGGGCAGCAGCATCAGGTGGCATCACATCGATCATTAATTTTACCGATCCAACACCTGACCAAGGCTCATTTTTAGACGATTTAAAGAAATGGAAACAAAAGGCAGAACATTCAATCATTGATTATGGCTTTCACTCGATTATTAATCGATGTGACGATGCCGTATTAGACGAAATCGCTCAATTGCCGGAAAATGGAGTCACCTCCATTAAGCTGTTTATGGCTTACAGAGGAACAAACATGGTCAATGATACGGACCTGTTCCATTTAATGAAAAAGGCTTCTGAAGCAGGAATGGTCACAAACGTCCATGCTGAGCACGGGGATATCATTGATTTGTTAATTGAAGAACAACGACGAAAAGGGAATACCGCTCCAATCTACCATGCTTACACTCGCCCTGCCTTACTTGAGGCAGAAGCCGTCAATCGAGTCTTGACCATTGCAGAACTATTACAGGCTCCTGTCTATATCGTGCACGTATCCAGTAAAGAAGCATTGGTGGAAGTACAGAGGGCAAAGGAACGTGGTGTGAACGTATATGGAGAAACTTGCCCCCATTATTTATTGCTTGACGAAGACTATTTAAAACGGGATCGTCCAGAAGCGGTGAAATACATCTGTTCGCCACCTTTACGGACAAAAAAGGACCAGAGCGCATTATGGAAAGGGCTTCAAACAAGTGCCTTATCCGTGATTGGATCAGACCATGCTTCCCACCCGTATAAGAACGGGAAAACCCGAGGCATTGATGATTTCACAAAAGCGCCGAATGGATTGCCAAGCATCGAAAACATCTACCCATTGCTTTATCATTTTGGCGTCCATGAGAAAAGAATATCTCTACAAACGTTTGCTAAGGTGATTAGCTTAAATGCAGCAAAAATATTTGGGCTATACCCTAAAAAAGGAATCATCCAGGTGGGAAGTGACGCAGATTTAGTGCTACTAGACCCTAACAGGACAACGTTGATTTCCGAAAAAAGCCAGCATCAAAAAACAGAATACAACGTTTACGAAGGATTTGAAACAAAAGGGACAATCACGCACGTCTTGTCACGGGGAGACGTGATTGTAAAAGATCATCATATAGTAGGTGAGCCGGGACGTGGCGAATTTTTACATCGAAAAAAACATACCAGTTTCGATCCCAGAGGGTGATCAACATGAATGTGCTAATCACAGGAAGTTCTGGATTAATAGGCCAGCACTTGGCATCTTTACTCACTGAAAAAAAGATCCGTGCAGTTGGGTACGACAGAAATCCTCCAGAGGCAAAGGAAGGCAACTATCTATTTGAACAAGGCGAACTAGAAGACTTTCCTCGTTTAGCGGCGGTTATTAAAAAGCATCACATTGATGCGATTGTCCACGGAGGGGGCATTTCTCATCCGCTCGTAGGAAGCAGGTCGCCAAACCAAGTGGTGCAGACCAATATAGTTGGAACAAATTATATCTATGAGGCCGCGAACATATTTAAAGTGAAAACCGTGATCTATTTAAGTTCAGCGGCCGTTTATGGCGATAACAACACCGCTTCTTTACTGGAAGATATAAAGCCTACCCCTACGTCAATTTACGGGGTATCTAAAATAGCCGGGGAATATTTAGCGCAACTGTTTGCGAAGCAATTTGGGCTGGAAATCATCACATTAAGATTCCCTTTTGTTTATGGGCCCGGTCGGAGGATGCCAGATCCCATCAATGACCTCATTATCAAAGCGAAAAATGGGGAAAACATCACAGTAGATGGGATGGACCAGCAGCTAGAATTTATCTATGTGAAAGATGCGGTCAGGGCGATCTGGCTTGCATTAAAGGCTGAACACATTCGGGGAGAGGTAGTGAACATCGGGACGGGACAGCTGACGCCGATTAGAGAAATCGCTGCCAATGTCCACGAGATGTTTCCTAATGTGACCATGAAAGAAGGGCATGGAAGGTTGGAGTACGATGAAATGGGGGCGCTTGATTGCTCTAAAGCAAAGCGAATACTCGGGTTCGAACCTCTTTATTCTTTAAAAAGCGGAATGCTTGAATACGCAAAGTGGATAATTAATCAATAAAAAGCAAGGAAAAAGCTAGCGGCAAAGGCGGTCATATTATACAGCCTGAAGGCTCCTCCAATCATGTTGAGGAGCCTTTGTCGTTTTCACAATGTTCATCGTCCATACCTCGGAATCGATACAGTCCATCTTTCTGGTGAAGGCTTTGAGAGCTTCGTCAAAGTTGGAGAAAAGGTCACAGCTGGCCAAAAACGATTGTCTTTTGACTTAAACCTCATAAAGACTAAATCTGCGATCACGCCACTATCATTACAAATATGGACAAAGTGGCAGGCCTTCAGTACAATTACGGGATCGCTACGACAGACACGACTGTTTTAGTTGTACATGTAAAGTAACAGTATAGGAAGCGCTCAACGACTTGTGAGATCCAATGGAACTTAGTAACAACAGGAGGTAAATCGGGAGAACCGCTGCAAAGGGTCTCCCGATTTTATGTTTCAAGACGCTTTAAGGCACTTCCATTTCATTTTGCGAAAAGAACGAAAGGCGAGTGGGCTTAACTAGCATTTTTTTCTGGCCCTTTCTCAGGTTGGTACGTCTCCCAGAATGTCGCGTGTTTAATGCCCAACTTCCTAGGATCGAAAACAGGGTCAAGCCCTTGTTTTTTCTGGGTTTCGTAATCCTTTAGGGCGATCATCGCCGGCTTGGCGAGCAGGACGATGGCAATGACGTTGATCCATACCATTAAACCGAGGCCAATGTCGCCGAGTAGCCATGCATTTGCAGCTGTTCGGTTGGCGCCGTAATACGTAGTTCCAAGCAAAAGCAACTTAATGACAGCCATTGGCCAGGCGGCATTGCGTCCGCGCATCAAATAGGCAATGTTTGTTTCAGCAATATAGTAGTAGGCCATAATCGTTGTAAAAGCGAAAAATAGAAGGGCAATCGCGACAAATCCCGTTCCAAAAGCAGGGAAAACATAGTTGATCGCTTCCTGTGTAAATTGAGGCCCAGCCTCAACGCCAGGAATCGCTTCAAATAAATGCGTCCCCTCTTCAGGCCCTTGTGTATTGTACATACCTGTAAATAGGATCATGAATGCGGTTGCTGAACAAACAAGCAATGTGTCAATGTATACAGAGGCAGCTTGCACCAATCCTTGCTTAGCTGGGTGTGACACTTCGGCCGCCGCCGCAGGGTGTGGGCCAGTGCCTTGGCCAGCCTCATTGGAGTAAATGCCGCGCATGACGCCCCAAGAAATAGCGCTGCCAAGCAAGCCGCCAAAGAGAGAGTCCATCCCGAACGCGCTGCGAAAGATGAAGGCAATCGTTTCCGGTACAGCTGAAATGTTCATAAAAATAATGATGGCTGCCATAATCATGTAGCCAATCGCCATGAACGGCACGATAAAGGCGGCGGTGGTCGCGATCCATTTAATCCCACCAAAAATAATCAGCCCTAAAACCAAGACAAGAAACAGCCCTGTTGCCCAAGTTGGTATACTAAAGGCATTGTTGACAGCTGCGGCAATCGAATTGGACTGGACGCCAGGCATAAGCACAGACATCGCTACAAGGGCAGCGACTGCAAACAGAATCGCAAACCATTTTACGCCTAATCCTTTTTCAATATAGTAAGCAGGTCCACCTCGGTATTGGCCGTTTTGTTTGTCTTTATAAATTTGCGCAAGCGTCGATTCAATAAACGCGCTGGAAGCACCCAGAAAGGCAATGGCCCACATCCAAAATACAGCCCCTGGCCCGCCAAAATAAATCGCTGATGCGACGCCCGCAATGTTCCCCGTTCCAACACGGCCCGCCAAAGCGACTGATAATGCTTGGAAGGAGGAAACGCCGGCATCTGACTTTTTGCCAGTAAACATGAGTGTAAACATATTTTTTAGATGGCGGATTTGCAGGAATCTTGTTAGTAATGAAAAAACCAATCCAACTGCTAATAATGTGTAAACGACTGGCGAGCTCCACAGAACATTATTAATAGACTCTAAGATTGCGCTCACTGTCCGTCCTCCTTAAATGATTATTTGAAATTCCACGAATTCATTGGATTTTAATCTGATGGTCGGCTCCTTTCTTGGTTCAACTAAGTTATTTTCTTATAATAAACGGTATTGGCAAAGATGAAAAGAAGATCATTGCAAATTTTATGATTTTATTGGAAGATTTTCTGTCATCGTTAAAGCCGTTTACGCATCGTCCTTATTTGTTTTGGAAAGGATAAGAGTACTGATCCAAACAGGAGGTTGCTTATGGTTGAACTAACCAACAAGATTGTCATTATTACCGGAGGGGCGTCTGGCATTGGACGGGCAGCGGTCGATGCGTTTTTGGCAAAAGGCGCAAAAGTGGTGATTGCTGATTTTAATAAGGAGACGGGAGAGGCTGCTGTTAAGGAATTAACCAATGCAGGCAAACAAGTTCTATTTGTGCAAACCGATGTCTCAAGCGAACAATCGGTGCAAAACATGGTCGCTGAAACGGTGAACGCCTATGGGCGCATCGATATTCTTATAAACAATGCTGGTTTCGGAACAATGAGCCCGTCTCATGAAAGGACATATGAAGATTACGAAAAGATTGTGAACGTATGCCAAGACGGCGTTTTTTTAGGATCGAAGCACGCGATTAAAGAAATGATCCAAACAGGCGGTGGCTGTATCATCAACACGTCGTCGGTACTCGGATCAGTCGCTCAAGCTGAGGCGCTGCCTTACAACGCTGCAAAAGGGGCAGTCAATACAATGACAAAATCGTTGGCAGTTGAATATGCAGACAAACAGATACGCGTCAACGCCGTAGCTCCTGGGTTTGTAGAGACAGCCGCCGTAAATAAGGAAGCGCTTGGCGACTTTTATGATGGCCTTGTCGCTAAACATCCAATAGGGCGGTTAGGAAAACCGGAAGACATTGCCCATGCAATGGTTTTTCTTGCCGAGAATGAATTTGTCACAGGTACAATTCTAACCGTTGATGGCGGCTATACCGCTTTATAAGTATAAGAGAGAAACACCCTAAAGACAGCTTTAATGAGAGGCTACTTTAGGGTGTTTTTTTGGCGGTCAAAAAACTACGCCAGACTATTTCACATTAGCCCCTTATTATATAAGGTTAATTATTGTAATCATTTCAAGAGGGGAGAAATGAGACGCATACTAAAAATAAGTAAAATACTAGGTCTAATGACATGGTTTCTATTTTCCGATTGGTTTGCGCCCGGGAATATCGTACTGTTCAAAAGGCTACGCAAGTGCGTTAGACTAAAAGAAGGAAATGTTTAGCAAAATAGACGGTTGTTGATAGAAAAATGGGAAAAGGAGTTCAACCTATGCGCTACTACTCAAAACGGGATTGGGCAATGAAAGCCATTATTGCCGCTGTTTGGCTAATCGGGATTGCAGTGCTCTTTTTTATGTACACAGACGATTCAGCAACATTCTTAATGATTTATGTATTTGGCCCAATGTTGGTATTCGGCCTTGTCTTAGTAACCGCATCAATCACGAATATGTATTATGAACTGCAAGAAGAAGGCTTGTATGTGAAAGCCGGTTTTTACTCTTATTTCTTTCCATATGAAACAATGGAAAGCATTCATCCGGCAAAAGGATTTTCCATGGTCGGGGTCAAGGCAGGACTCGCTGTAACAACGGGCGTCGCCATCAAAGTCAACGACGGCAGAGAGTTCGTCCGAATTTCTCCAGACAACGAAGCTTCATTCCGCGCCGAGCTGATGGAAAAAGCGCCCCACGTAAAGGAAGTCGATGAAGCCATTTCGCAAAGGGAGGATAAAGCATGAGCGGAGAAATCTATTTACATCCGACGCGTATGTAGTCGAGCCGGGCACACATTTACATGTAATGGATCTATCAACAGTAAATAAGAAATAAGGTATTAAATGATGTGCGACTAAATTATTGGAACGATAAATGGAACTTACGGGAAAAAGCGAACTAATTGACTCCATAGTCAAGAATGGATATGATACCCCCATGAGCAGACCAAGAGAATTTGATGTTGATCGTGCGTTGCGCCAGTCCATGGAAGTATTTTGGACGAAAGGGTTTAAAGCGACTTCCTATGATGACTTGACTAGCACGACGCAAGTGAAGAAACAAAGTTTGTATTGTGTCTTTAAGAATAAGCGGGAGTTGTTTTTACGTGCATTGATGCTTTACCGGAAACAGAGCATAGCTATGCTGGAGGAATTGGCCTCCCAGGAGGGGTCTCCTTTGAAAAAATTGGAAGCCATATGCGAGGCTACGCTCTGTCAAAACGACGAAACGATGAGCCGAGGCTGCCTCATCGTCAATTCAGCCCTTGAATTTGGAACCGACGACGAGGAAGTCAACCGTGAGGTCGCATTGATGTTTAACCAGGTCGGACGTGTGCTCGAGAAGGTTATTCGCAGCGGCCAGGAACAGCATTTGATTACGTCCCGCCTTACAAGCAAAGAGCTTGCCCTTCACCTGAACAACGCTCTTAGCGGAGCGAAGATTATGGAAAAATCAGGCGCTCCCCGAGAGCAGATCGCAGTGGTATTGCGTACAGCTATTGCGCTTATGAGGCCAGAGAATGATGGGCTTGTGAGTGATAGATAACTACATGCATGTATGGTCCATTAAATGCGTGCATGTCTTTTTTTAAAAAATTATTGACTGCATAGTCAAGAAAAGGGTGTATGGAAAAACCTGCAAGGGGGTGATACTTAAAAGCATAGAGCGCATTAAATGTTTTAATGATTTTCTTGACTGTTCACATACAAAATGAAACCTGGAGGTTGTTATGACGAATTCAAAATCCGTTCAAGCTTTGTTCCAACCGTTTTCAATTAAGAATATGACGCTGTCCAGTCGCATTGTGATGGCGCCGATGACTCGCCAATTTTCACCTGAAGGCGTTCCAGGCCCTGATGTAGCTGCCTATTACCGCCGCAGAGCAGAAAACGGAGTCGGACTGATTGTGACCGAGGGTACGGTCATTAACCATCCGGATTCGTCGAATCAGGAAAATGTACCGCACATCTATGGCGAAAAGGCATTAAACGGCTGGGCAAACGTAGTAGCTGAGGTACACAAAGCCGGTGGGCGGATCATACCGCAGATTTGGCATATGGGGGCTCGCGGCCATGTCGGTGACTATACGGAAAAAGATGTCGCCGCCATAGTGGATGCTTTTGCGCAAGCGGCATCCGAAGCGAAGCGGATCGGCTTTGACGGAATCGAACTGCACGGCGCGCACCAATATTTGATTGACCAGTTTTTCTGGAATAAAACCAATCCACGCACAGATCGTTATGGCGGCGACATGGTAGAACGCACCCGCTTTGCGGTAGAAGTCATCGAAGCTTGCCGCCGCGCCGTCGGACCGGACTTTCCCATCGTGCTGCGCTTCTCGCAATGGAAGGCCAGTGACTATACGGCCAAATTGGCAACAACCCCGGCTGAACTGGAGCAGTTTCTGGCACCATTAACTGATGCAGGAGTCGATAGTTATCACTGCTCCACTCGTCGCTTCTGGGAGCCCGAATTTGAAGGATCTGACTTGAATCTTGCCGGTTGGACTAAAAAGCTGACAGGAAAACCAACAATCACCGTGGGTTCAGTTGGGTTGGACAGTGAATTTACGAGTCTCTTCGCCGAAGGAAAGGGAGCGGGTGTCTCTAACATTAACGGATTGATCGAGAAACTGGAACAGGGGGAATTTGATCTGGTAGCGATCGGTCGGGCATTATTAGCTGACCCTGCTTGGGCAAGCAAAATCCGCGATGGCCGTTTCGACGAACTGACGCCATTTTCGCCCGATGCGGTGAAAACACTCTACTAAATAAAAGAAGTTTTGCGAGAGGTGGAGGAAATCGATGATGTGTTAATTTTTGGCAGTGGAGCTGTGGGGCAGGAAAAGCGCGGATCGGATATTGACTTAGCCCTTATCGGCAAAAACTTGAGTTCAAAACAAGTCACAAGACATTCCTTATTTTGTCGATGTGCTTCATTACAATCCATTCGAAAACGAACAATTGAAAGCTCATATAGATAAAGAAGGAAAGCCTTTGTTTTATCCTGTGAATCATTAAAGAAAAGCAGCCCCGGCTGCTTTTTTGTTTTCCTGCATGGAAGTGTTAGAAGCAGCAGCCTTTGTTTCGCCTATGTAAGCCTTGGTACAAATTAGGAAGATTATCATAAAATTTCAAACATATGGATGGAAATCTAGGCTTGGCCTGTATAACAAGCAAACGACTTGGCACACTAACGATATGAATATCCGGAGGAGCCCTTTATGGATGTGTTTGGTGCCGATTATGAACAAAATAAGGAAAGGCTGATCAAGGAAATAGGCGATCAAGCCGATTTGACGATTAAATATGCGTACGCAACTTCATTGGAAAAGCAGTTGACCTTTTTTTATTTCGGCGAAGCGGACGCGCAAAGAATGGAGAACTGCCTTCGCTATCTGAATGGGCTACCAGCCGCTTATTTTAAAAAGATAGGCAGCGAGGAGGAGCGGGCAAAACCGTCGATTAGCTATACGGAGTCGGTAGAAGTTGATGTCAAAAAGGCGGCGAAGTCGCTGTATCTGGATCGGGTTGTCTTGCTGTTGGAGGGCGTTCCGTTTGCGTATGTGTTGCAGTTAAAAAAGGGAATGAACCGCAATGTGGAAAAGCCGACGATTGAGCCGGTTATCCGCGGCCCGAAAGTATCGTTTATTGAAGATCTGAACGCAAACATTGCCTTAGTACGCCAGTATGGCGATGACGAAAACCTCATTGTCGCTGAACATGTCGTCCATTATAAAAACAAACAAAAGACGATCCGTTACATTTACCATAAAGAAAAAACAGAGCCTGCTGTTGTCGACGAAGTGGCTGAGCGCCTGAAGGGCATTAAACACGCCAATATTGAGGATTCTGGCAAAGTTGAAAGTTTTTTGGACAACTCGCCTTTGTACTCGCCATTTCCGCAAATCCAGACAACGGAGCGTGTTGACCGGATTTTAGGAGGCATGGAAGAAGGGCGCGTCGCCATCTTCGTCGACGGCTCGCCGTTTGCGATTATGGTGCCAACCACATTTGAACAGCAACTGCAAGCGGCGGACGATTATTATGAGCGCTGGATGATCAGCTCCCTAATTCGCGTACTCCGTTACATAGCTCTATTCATTACGTTGTTTGTCGCACCTGTTTACATCGCGCTTGTCTCTTTCCATCAAGGGCTCATACCGGACGAATTGTCGCTCACGATCATGAATACACGCATGAACGTGCCATTTCCAGCGGCTGGCGAGGTCATCGTCATGACGCTCTTTATTGAATTATTGCGTGAGGCGAGTATCCGGTTGCCTTCTCCCCTTGGGCAGACAATCGGCCTTGTTGGCGGCGTTGTCGTTGGTCAAGCTGTTGTTGAGGCCCATATCGTCAGCTCGATCATGGTGATCATCATAGCGCTGACGGCGATTTCGTCTTTTGCTGTGCCAATGTATAACTTAAGCTTGTCTTTTCGGTTTCTTAGCTTTATCGCCATCGTCTTTGCCTCAACGTTTGGGTTGTTTGGCGTCGTTTGTTTTTTTATTTTGCTTACCACCCATTTAGCAAGCTTGCACAACTATGGCGTCCATTACTTTTCGCTCAAGTTTTCATTGAAAAAGCATGGCATTTACGATGCCATCCTCCGTTTGCCGACTGTACTGAAGGATAAGAAGGGGTGAGTCACGCATGGCTAAGACAACTGTTTATACGCAGAAGACGCTGACCAACTTCCAGTTTGCGGCAATGATGATGACGGCGCTTATCGGCGTTGGCGTGTTAAACTTGCCGCGGACGATGTCCGTTAACTTAAATACGGCCGATGGGTGGATTTCGATTTTTTTTGCCGGTACAGCAGTAAGCCTTATTTTTTTATTTAATGCCTTTGCCTACAAGGCCCATCGTATTGACTCAATTGATGTTTATATGGAAAAAGCGTTCGGCAAGTGGGCAAGTATGTTTCTCTGCTTCGTGATTGCGATTTACTTTCTCGTCGAGTCAAGTTGGCAAGCCGTGGCCATGAGCGAAATGGTCCGCTATTTTCTCCTGGAAGAGACGCCCTATTATGTCGTGATTGCGATGATTGTCATACTGAGCGTGTATGCCGTCTATTATCCATTTGCAACGATTGTGCGCATTTGCTTCTTTTTTCTGCCGATTTCACTTATCGTGCTCTTATTCATTCTTGGGCTTAGTGCAGAAGAAGTCGACGTGTATCGCCTGCGCCCTGTTGCTCCGGAAGGGTTTTGGCCGATCCTTGCTAATGTAAAAGAGGCGCTCCAAGCTTTTCAAGGCGCTGAAATCATGTTGATCATATTCGCTTTTCTTAGACCAGGCACAAAACCGAAAAAAAGCGGTGTGCTGGCGATTTCAACGATAACGGTAGTTTATGTGTTGATTTATGGGATTGTGGTTTCCTCGTTAGGAGTTGCTGAAGTGCAAACACTTGTGTGGCCGACGATTGCCTTGACACAGGCTGCAGAAAGTGGAGCGTTTTTTGCTGGACGCTTAAATTCGTTGCTGATTACAACGTGGACGGTGCAATTTTTTACAACTGTTGTCATTTCCTTGTTTGCCGCAGTCCACTTGCTCGATAAAATATTGCCGATCCGCCGCGGTTACTTGTTGCTTGTATGCGCTGTTCTCGTGTTCGTGGTCGGAGTGCTGCCGCAAACGTTCTACCATATTACAATGATAAGCAAGTGGGAACAGTATGCTTTTTTGACTATTTTTACGGTACTGCCGTTTCTTTGTTACCTCACTGTTGCGATTAAAAAGAAGGTGAGGGCATGAAATTTAAGATTATCGCGCTACTTTGCAGTGTGCTGCTGCTCACAGGTTGCTGGGACCACACGAATATTGAAGACTACTCACTCGTCATGGGCATTGGGCTTGGGATTGACGCAGAGGAAAAGGAAAAGGTCGGCATGCTGACGCAACTGTACATGCCTGTAGCTGACGACCAAGGCGTTGCCGAGCTCTCTTTTCGGAATCTCTACACGAAAGGAGCAACGGTCTTAGACGCCACCCGCGAGCTGGAGCTAATTGATCAAGGCATACTAAGCGACCATCAACTCGTGCTCGTCTTTCATCAGGATGCGTTAAAAAAATGGCGGGCAGAAGAGCTGATTAACCAAAAAATCCGCGACGAGCGAGCGAGAAGGGGCATTCGTGTATTTGTAACAGAGGTACCGTTGCAAACACTGTTTAAGTATCCAACGGAAGCGAAAGTAGCACCTACATCGCAAATGTTAGATGCTCTCGCGCAAAACATCGACCGCTCGACGAAAGTACTGCCACCAGTCACGCTTGGGACGTTGTCTGATAACATTAATCGTGGCTACACGATTATATTGCCAAAAGTGACAATTAAAGATGGAAACCTAGAGTTAGACGGAGGCCAGATTTTAAAGAAAGGCGTCCACCTAGCCAATGCGCTTTCCCCTGACCAAATTACTAGCTTAAACTGGTTTACAGGCGATATAAAAGCTGGCGTTGTTCAGACGGAAGTAGATGGTTACCGAGTCGTATATGAAGTATTAAGCGCCGAGTTGAATTCTGTCAAAACCACCGTTGAAGACGGCAAACTTGTGATGGACATTGATGTCCAATCAGATGGACGCCTAGCGGAAAACTGGGATCCGCAAGAAAATACGTACGATCCGAATTATTTAAAGAAACTTGAAGGGTTATTTGAAAAAACGGTAGAAACGCAAGTCGACCAATTCGTTAACGACATGCAAACAAAATACGAGGCAGCTCCCTTTAAGCTTGTTAAATATGTACGGGTCCAGCAATACCCATTTTGGAAAAAGAATAAAGACAACTGGGATGAAGTCTTTTCAGAGGCGACGGTCCGCTATCATGTTGATTTGACGATTACTGACTTTGGCATAAGGGGGAAAAGGCAATAGGAGAAGCAGCGAACAGCTTTACGGAGGCTGTTCGCCATTTGCGCTTGCGCGACAGCCGTTTTTGCGTTACTCTAAAAATAGAACGAACGTCCGGTTTTTTAGGGGGGTCAGCAGTGGACCAAGCGCAAAGAAAAGGAGAAAAAACAAAACAATTTATCGCAGAACAAGCAAAAGCGTTGTTTGAGCAAAAGGGCTACGCAGCGACTTCGATGGAAGACATCCGCAGCGCGACCGACATGAGCAAAGGCAGCATTTATTATCATTTTAAAAGCAAGGAAGACTTGTATCTTTTTACGGTTGAAGAAGCCAATAAAGCATGGATTCGCAACTGGCACGAACAAACGCGTGCAGCCGTAACAGCAACAGAAAAACTTTATCAATTGGCGCGCTGTTATGCGACCGACATGCATTCATCCCTTGCGCAAACTGTACCCGAATACATTGCTTCTGAAAATGTACAAGGTCAAAAGCAGGAAAAACTGGCTGATTTAATCGAGCCAGAATATGATGTTTGCCGCCGTGTCATCGAGGAAGGGATTGAACGAGGAGAATGGAACCCAGACCAACCAGCAACTGAATTAGCGTTTATTCTGTATAGTACACTAACCGGCCTGTCCATTACGCAATTTTTAGGCCATGATGTCGACCAATTTTACCGCTTTTATGACAGTGCAATTGCTGTATTTTTACAAGGCATTGCTAAGCCATGATCCCATTTGGGGTCTTTCTATAACTAAAAATAAACCGGACGGTCAGTTTTATTTAATAAGGAAAGGATGATCAACTATGCAACGTGTTCCAACAGCGCGGTATCCCGAAATCGGCTCGCTTTTTGCCCACATGTCCCACCAACCGATTGTCAAATCGATATTAGCTGGCAATACGAAAGGAGAAGTTTACAGTGATTGCACGCTCACCCCTAAATCAAGCATGATCAATGGCATGGGCTTTGAAATCCTCGTCGCAGGTGACGCAGGCAACACGCGCTTTAACCAAGAAGCTGCAAACTACGTTGCCGACAAAGTGGTGCCAATCGCGAAAAAAGCAGGAGCACCACACGTAACGATCTATCCGGAAACAGACGTATGGGCTCACATGTTCCAGAAGAAGCTAGGAGAAATGGGGAAACAGGCAGACAAGAAAAGCAAACGTTTCTATACTTTAGAGCGACAGCAGTTTAAAAAGGACAATAAAGAACTACCTAATCACGCAACTTTAACTGCAATTAACGCCAGCGTGCTAAAAGACGAAACGCTGCTAAACCGCGAATACTTGCGGCAATGGATCGATTCTTCTTGGACATCGGTAGAATCGTTTCTTAAAAAAGGAATCGGCTACTGTGTCATCGAAGGCGATGTGATTGTCCATTGGTGCCTCGCCGTCTTTGCGGCAGACAGGAAACTTGAATTTGCCCTTATGACAGTAGCTGGTTACGAAGGCAAAGGCTATGCAAAAGCAGGCGCAAGCGCATGCATGGAAAAAGCGCTTAGCATGGGCAAACAACCGCTCTGGAATTGTAATAAAGACAACGCAGCATCGATTGCTGTCGCAAAAAGCTTGGGCTTTAAACAGCAACTTGATTACGAAGTTTTGGAAATCAGGTTATAAGAAGGGGAGAGGAAGTCCAAACTAGCTATGTTTTAAGAGGACCATATAAAAAAGCTTGTTTTCCCTATTATTCTACAAAGTGCGACAGCAACAGCCAATTGAATGATGTTGGGAAATATCCAAATTCCTTACAATACGAGAAAATTCCATTTATAATAGAAAGCAACATATTTGGTTTGGGGTGATCGGATGTCTACGGTAGTGCAGGCGGAAAAAGCGGGGGCGAAAATCGTTGACTGGTATAGTTGCATTATTTCGCGGTCAATCGACCAAGCGATTCTCCTCAAAGAACAAGCCAGCGCCCTCGTAAAAAACATGGAGCCGAATGACAAGATTTTAGCGTACTATTCATTAGTCGAATTTCGCCATGAAATGCTGCTCAGACAAAACGCAGGAATGGAAGAAGAAGAACGATTTGCGAAAATTGAACCCATTCTAGAGGATACAGTCGACCATTTACTCAAGTACCTCTATTATTTCATCAGCGGGCAAAATGAATACATCAATGAACGTTACAAATCCGCGATCAAACTATTCAGGAAAGCAGAACGTTTACTAGAGTATGTCGACGACGACGCAGAAGAGGCCGAATTTTATTATTATGCTGGAGCCGTTTGTTACCGACTAAACCAATACCCTTTTGCGACCTCATATGTCGAGCAGGCTAAAACAATCTTTGACCGTCTTGGATATGTGGAAAAGGCGATTAACTGTCAAATTATAATGGCGGGTATTAACTCCGACATCAAAATGTATACAAAAGCGGCTGAAATCTTAAAAGACGCTTTACAACAGGCTCATATGTATCCTGAATCAAAAGCGCTTGTTTTCCGTGCCCGCGGACTAAATGCAATACGGAAAATGGAGTGGGAAGAGGCAGAACATTATTTCAAATCTGCCTTAGCGATTAAAGAACATCGCCAGTCACCAGTAAGCATGAAAAGCCAGTACAATTTGGCAAACATCTTATTTCGTTTACAGAGAGATTTGGAAGCGCGGGAATTTTTTAAAAAAGCGGAAGTAGGCATTCATTATTATAGAAATATAGAATACTCGGCGCGGTCTTTAGTCACAAAAGGGCTTTATATTGAAAAAGGAAATTTGGCATTAGTCAATAAGGGCATCGATCTTCTAAGAGAACACTCTTTAGAGTTTGAAATTGCTGAAGTGGCTGAAGAGACGTCTGCTTACCTTGAAAAAGCAGGAAAATCACAAGAAGCATTGAAGTATATGAAAGTCGCTTACGAAGCGAGGTTAAAACAAAATGCACTGGGGGTTGATCAAGCATGAAAAAACTTCTCTTCACTTTAGTGTTGGTGCTTGCCTTTACTGGATTTCAAGGCCTTGCACAGTCAAATGGGAACCCAATTCAACCGCATGATAAAAATGATATTGTGAGCTGATTTTTTTAGGAAGAGAAAGCCTAAATAGCAAATGCCTGAAGATGCCTGTAGATTGACAGTTTACAACCAAGCAAAACCAAAAATCAATGGGGGTCGGTCAGGAATGAAAAAACTTCTTTTGACTTTAGTCATGGTATTTGCGTTTACTGGATTTCAAGGCCTAACGCAGACAAGTGATGTGAATGTATTCCAACCAGATGATAAAGCGGATGGTGTTAGTTAAGAAGCATTTTTTCAATTATAAAACAAAGCTGCCCGTGGAAGCCGTTCTCGCGGCTCCGTTTGTAAGGAAACTGGGAAATTCACGGTATACTTAGAAAAACAACGCTGCTATAAAAAAACAGATGGCCGGATAGCCATCTGTTTTTTTGCATTACCCAAGAAGTTGAAGCACTTGTTGAGGCGCTTGGTTTGCTTGAGCAAGCATCGATTGAGAAGCTTGGGAAAGAATGTTGTTCTTTGTGTATTCCATGATTTCTTTCGCCATGTCCACGTCACGGATACGAGACTCAGCAGCTTGGAGGTTTTCAGAAGAGTTGTCCAAGTTAGAGATCGTGTGCTCAAGACGGTTTTGTGCAGCACCAAGGCTAGAGCGTTGTTTTGATACTTGTTTGATCGCATTTTCAACAGCAGCTAGTTGCGTATCAAAATCGTTCGCGTCTGTGTCAGATGAGTCAGCAAACTGTGTCACATCAATATCGGCAATTTTCAATCCGTCTTCGCCTTCAGTACCAAGTGCATTTGCGCTCATGTCGCCGATTTCGATTGTAATCGTTTGTCCTTGGTTCGCGCCGATTTGGAAAGTGAAAGAAGCAGGGCCTGTAGTGTCATCTTCACCAACTGCGCCTTTCAACAAATCTTTGCCGTTGAACGCAGTACGGTCAGAAATCCCTTTGCTTCCATCCGTCATGCCGCCAATTTCTTCTTTAAGCGAGTTAATTTCATCTTGGATCGCTTGAAGGTCTTCGTCTTGGTTTGTACCTGTGCTACCAGCTTGTACGACAAGCTCACGCATACGTTGAAGGATGCTGTGTGTTTCGTCAAGAGCGCCTTCAGCTGTTTGGATAAGAGAGATCCCGTCTTGTGCGTTACGGCTCGCTTGATCCAAACCACGGATTTGCGCACGCATTTTTTCGGAGATGGAAAGACCAGCTGCGTCATCCCCTGCACGGTTGATGCGTAGGCCGGAAGAGAGCTTTTCTTGTGCTTTTGCAGCAGCACCTTGGTTGATGCCGAGTTGGCGATGAGCGTTCATCGCAGACAAGTTGTTATTGATGATCATATTCGTCACACTTCCTTTTGTTTTTTGTTACCTCATCCTTGAGGATTTGCAGAAGCGCTGTGCTTCTAATTTTTTTATCGGCCCGTCTGCAGAATTGTTTACAGGCTTTCGAGGATTTTTTTAGAGAGCGTATTGATTGAAGCAAGTGCGTATAGGCGTAAATAGGCAGCTGCCATAGCTAAGGGATTTTTCCATCTCTTTTTAATGAAAAACTACTAAAATTTTTGTAACAAAGGTAGATGGAAGGTCTTTGGAAATGGTAAAATAGTTTTGTTTGCTAGAGTATCGCAAGGGTTAAATAAGAATGTTTGCTTTTTTGTCATATTTGTCTTTTTAAATAGATCAAAAGAATGGTTTTATGTAATCACACAAAAAAAACACAAAATCCTTTAAAATTAGTGTATATTAGTCAATAATCGACTTTTTTTAACCGATATTAGTAGAATGAGTCCGGTTACGCCTTCTTTACCGTTATCAAGGAAGGCACTCGGCTATGCTAAGGGAAGCATCATTCCTTAGGCGCATGTCGCCGCCAGCATGGTGTGAGGGGAGGTTCGATGCCTCAAGGGCTAAGCCCAAAATACTAAAAAGGATGAAAAAGATAGAAAAGCGCTTACATTTCTTGGCCATGTTAGCCTTTTTCTATCTTTTTCAATTTGTAAACATGGAGGCGAATCAATTATGTCAAAAGTAAAAAAAGCAATAATCCCAGCAGCAGGCCTTGGAACACGTTTCCTGCCAGCCACAAAAGCAATGCCGAAAGAAATGTTGCCAATTGTCGATAAACCGACCATCCAATACATCATTGAAGAAGCAATTGAAGCTGGCATCGAAGACATTATTATTGTGACAGGTAAAGGAAAACGGGCGATTGAAGACCATTTCGACCATTCATTTGAACTCGAACAAAACTTGTTCAACAAAGGCAAACTCGACATGCTCGAAAAAGTCCAAGCTTCATCAAAAGTCGAACTCCACTATATACGGCAAAAAGAACCAAAAGGACTTGGCCATGCCGTCTGGTGTGCCCGTAAGTTTATCGGCAATGAACCATTTGCCGTCCTCCTCGGTGACGATATCGTTCAGGCAGAAACGCCAAGCCTAAAACAACTCATGAACCAATACGACCAAACCGAACGCTCCGTCATCGGCGTCCAATCCGTACCGGAAAACGAAACGCACCGCTACGGCATCATCGACCCAGAATCACAAAACGGCCGCCTTTACCGAGTATCAAGCTTTGTTGAAAAGCCAAAACAAGGCACAGCGCCATCCAACTTAGCGATCATGGGCCGCTATATCCTCACGCCAGAGATATTTACTTTCCTAGAAAAACAAGAAACAGGCGCTGGCGGCGAAATCCAGCTAACCGATGCGATCCAAACATTGAACGAACAACAAAACGTCTACGCCTACGACTTTGAAGGCAAACGTTTCGACGTTGGCGAAAAACTCGGCTTCGTCTTAACGCAATTGGAGTTTGCGTTGGAGCGGGAGGAATTGAGGGACGCGTTGTTGGAGAAGATGCGGGAGTATGTTGAAATCAAAAATAAAGTTTGAGTTTCATAAGGAGGGGTTTGTGTGGAGTCGTCGCGTACAAAAGTAGTATATGGCGATCAATCATTAAATATTAGCAACGAGAAAACAGACAGCATCAGTTATCTTTTTCTTAAAAGGTTTATCGATATAGTAGGAGCACTAATCATTAGTATATTAGTGCTTCCTATAGTAGTTGCTATTATGGTAGCTTATTTATTTGAAGATAAAAAGGGACCAATTTTGTTTAAACAGCAAAGGGCTGGGAAGCACGGAAGAATGTTTTACATTTATAAATTTCGATCAATGGCTGTTGATGCAGAAGAACGTTTGAAGAGGGAACCTGAACTACATAAAAAATATGTCGAAAATAACTATAAACTAGAGCCGCATGAAGATCCGCGTATTACAAAAATTGGAGCCTTTTTAAGAAAAACAAGCCTTGATGAGCTACCCCAGGTGATTAATGTTTTTAAGGGTGAGATGAGTTTAGTTGGACCAAGACCAGTGGTGGAGCCTGAATTAGCTGAATATGGGGATAAGGTGAATGAATTTTTGTCTGTAAAACCTGGCGTGACTGGGTATTGGCAAGTAAGTGGACGCAGTAATGTTGTTTATCCTGAAAGAGTAGATGTGGAGTTGTTTTACGTTAAAAATAGAAATTTGATATTAGATATTAAAATTTTAATTATGACAGTTTGGAATGTATTGGCAAGAAAGGGTGCGTATTAGATAATTTTTTGTAGAAATGAAAGTGAGTGCTAATTTTGATGTTTTTATTATTAATTCTAATGTTATGCGTATTCTTTTTATTGGGGTTAATTTTACATAGAACCTTGATCAACTATGTTTCTATTTTCACTGGAGTTTGGTTAATTGTACTATTATTGCATAGGATGGAGTTGAGCTACCATTTAGGTGCAATTTCTGAAAAAACAACGTGGTACCTATTAGGGATATTTAGCTCATTTGTACTTGGCTATTTTTATATAATGTTATTTTATTTGCCTAAGTACAAAGCTAAATCTTACTACAAGGAAAGTAAGGTTATAGACTATCAAAAGTACTTACGTTTCTTTTTTAATCAAAAGAAAGTAGAAAATTTCTTTCTGCTTTCTTTTATACTGATAATGGTTTGCATGTTTTTACAGGTAATATATTCTGGAGGATTACCAGCTATATGGTTATTAACGGGGGATAGTAGAACTTATTTTGATTTTGGAATTCCTACTTTCAATGGATTAGTTATGAGCTACCTAGTATTAGTAACTTCTTTATTTTATTTAATCAGTAGATTTAATACTAGAAAGCTATATAAAGTAATATTATTCATTTTATTAGCAGTACCTATACTAACTGTTTCAAGACAAGTTTTAATTGCAATGGTATTTCAGATTCTACTATTACAACATTTATTTATAAAAAAGTTTAAAGTCAAAGATGTTTTAGTGTATGGGTTTGTAATCTTAGTTGTATTTGCGATAATGGGGAATTTGAGAACAAACATTGAAAGTTTTGAAAGAGTTGCTGCTTTGAAAACGGAGGACCTCAACTATTTTAACTCTATTTTTTATTGGGTTTACATGTACTTCACCATGTCTCTTGCTAATATTAATAACTTGTTTACATATATTTCGTTTGACTATGGTAAAGGTCTTTATACTCTAGATAATTTCTTACCTACAATTTTTTTGGAAGCTATGGCAAAAGAGCCAAAGGAAATCTTATTTTTAGTTCATCCAAACTTTAATGTTTCTGGTTATATGGTGAATTCTTACTTAGATTATGGAGTAATTGGTGTAATTGTTTATACTGGTCTTATGGGTGTACTAGCCTGCTTAATCTATCATAAATACAAATTTAAAAAAGATCTATATAACACTTTATCCTTTGTTGTGTTTTTACAAATAATAACTCTTTCTTTCTTCACAGATTTCCTAGTATACCTTCCCGTTTCTTTTCAGCTAGTTTGGATATTCTTGATGTCAATTTTTTTAAAGCCTAGAATTTCTAAGTATGTTGACGATAGCCAAGTGACAAGGATGATAAAATGAACAGAATTTCAGTGGTTATACCAACTTATAATAGAGAAAAAGTTATAAAAGAGTCAATAGATAGTGTTTTAAAACAAACTCTCCAGCCTATAGAAATTATAGTAG
Organism: Shouchella clausii; assembly: GCF_001598215.1. Classification (GTDB taxonomy): domain Bacteria; phylum Bacillota; class Bacilli; order Bacillales; family Bacillaceae_D; genus Shouchella; species Shouchella tritolerans. Next base: position 463,680 of record NZ_BCXJ01000001.1, read on the forward strand.
TTGATGATTTTTCTACCGACAACACCTTACAGATACTTAAAAAGTATGACAATGGAATTGTGAAGGTTATAAAAAATAAATTCAAAAAAGGTGCAAATGGTGCTAGAAACACTGGTATTCTTTTTGCAGAGGGAGATCTTATTGCTTTCCAAGACAGTGACGATACTTGGGATGAAAACAAGCTTCAGTTACAATTAGAAAAATTAACATCTGACGATGCCGATATTTGCTTTTGTAGCATTAATACAGGAGATAAAAAGCTGCCCAATAGGACTTTAGCCTCGGAAGAGATATATCGACAGCTAAGAATTAGAAATTTCATTAGCACACAATCAATTTTAATAAAAACTGCTGTAGCAAAAAAAATTATGTTTGATGAGGAGTTAAAAAGGTATCAAGACTGGGACTTTGTGTTAAGAGCCTCGGAATCCTTTAAAATAGTTCACTGCCATCATGCTCTTGTTAATATTCGTATACAAACAGATAGTATAACTAAAAAAGTTAACAATATGGAGGCATTATTACATTTAGCAAAAAAACATAAAGAATTATTAGGAGAGAAGCCAATAAACCCAGCTTTAAAATATAAATTACTTATGTATTCTTCATATAGAGAAAAAAAAATTATAAAAACAGGATATTACGCTATTTATTATGTCTTTAACAAATTTTATGCAGACTATATTTTAAAGTTAGAGCGACTATAACAAAGTAGGAGGAGAGTAAATAAACTGATGAAATCCGTTGCTATTTTGTTAGCTGTTTATAAACCAAATTTAGTTTTTTTAAGGGATTTACTAAGAAGTATAGAAAGCCAAGATTATTCAAATATTAGTGTACAAATAAGAGATGATTCTGGGGATGACAGTTACAAAAAGGTTATTCTTAAAACTGCAAACGAATGTTTAAAAGAAAAAAATTTTAATTACAAGCTAAACAAAGCTAATTATGGCAGTAATAAAACATTTGAACTCCTAACTAAAGAAGCTAATGCTGATTTTGTAGCCTATTGTGACCAAGATGATGTATGGCAACCAGAAAAAATTAGCACTTTAATTAATAAGATCCATCAAGAGGGTTCAGTAATTGCTTATTCAGACCTATCATTAATAGATAAGAATGGTATTGAATTAGGTGATAGTTTTAAGAATTATTCTAAAAGGATAAAGCATGTAAAAGGAAATAACCTAACGTCTTTTTTTCTTAACAGAAATAGTATCACAGGCTGCACTATGTTGATAAAAACTAATGTTGCAAAACAGGCACTTCCCTTCCCCAGTTCGGAGATTTACGTACATGATCATTGGTTAGCTTTAGTAGCTTCAACTGTCGGGAAAATTTCTTATGTGGAGGCCCCTTTAGTAAAGTATAGATTACATGAAGATAATCAAATTGGAGCAAATATATTGGATTCTATTTTTTCAAAGAATGATTATATTAAAATTAAATTGAAGAAAGACTTGGATCGTTTACAAATAATAGAGACCCGTTTTGATTCAAAATATCAAAGGGATTTTTTACAACATAAAAATTATGTTCTGTTACGACATAAACAGTTAACAAAAAAAAGCGTAATTAATAGTATAAAGCTTTTAAGACATATAAGAAAAGATTTTTCTCTTGTATCATTTGAACTCATGATTAATTGGGTCCCCGAAAAATATACAGTAAAAATTATAAGTAAAATAAAATAGGGAGATGTAAAACAATTAAAGTATCAATTATTATACCTACTTTTAATGCTGAAAAAGAAATTGAACCTACATTAAAAAAAATATTTGATAATAATCAATATCAATACGAGGTTATAGTTATAGATTCTTCGTCAACGGATAAGACAATTGAAATTCTAAAAAAATATCCGTGTATTGTTAAACGAATAAAACAAGAGGAGTTTAATCACGGAGGAACAAGAAATCAAGCTGCGCAAATTGCTAATGGCGAAATACTAGTATATTTAACTCAGGATGCAATTTTATATGACTCAAGTTCTATAGAGAAACTAATTACACCATTAAAAGAGGATTCAAGTATAGGAATGACTTATGGACGACAGTTGCCACATTCTGATGCAGGAGTTATTGGCGAATTTGCTAGGATTAATAACTACCCTAATCAAAGTGTAATTAAGCATATGGGAAATAAAGAAAACTTTGGAATAAAGACGGTTTTTTGTTCTAATTCTTTTGCTGCATATAGAAGAGATAGTCTAGAATCGGTAGGAATGTTTCCTAATAATGTTATCCTTGCAGAGGATACCTATGTTTGCGCAAAAATGATATTACAAAACTTGAAAGTTGCGTATGTCGCTGATGCTAAGGTTTACCACTCTCATGATTACTCTATAGCCCAAGAATTTAAAAGATACTTTGATATCGGGGTTTTCTACGGAAAAGAAAGTTGGATTAATAAGGAATTTTCTAATGCAGAAAGCGAAGGAATCAATTTTCTATTTCAACAAATTAAGTATATTATCGGAAAAGGAAAAGCCTACTTAATTCCTTCGATTATTTTAAGAAATATTTCTAAATACATTGGTTATAAGTTAGGACAAAAAGAACGCTATATTCCAATTAGTTTAAAAAAGAAATTGAGTATGCACAAGAAATATTGGGACAAATAAAGAGTTTAAGAAAGGAAATAACAATATGAAAGGTATTATTTTAGCGGGTGGTAGTGGAACTAGACTTTACCCTTTAACTAAATCAATATCTAAACAATTATTACCTATATACGATAAACCAATGATTTACTACCCTCTTTCTGTTCTCATGTTAGCAGGAATTAAAGATATTCTTATCATCTCTACTACAGAAGATACGCCTCGTTTTGAACAGCTTTTAGGAGATGGAAGCAATTTAGGTATTCAACTAAACTATGCAATACAACCTTCTCCTGATGGTTTAGCACAAGCTTTTATTATTGGAGAAGATTTCATAGGGAATGATTCTGTAGCCTTAATCCTAGGAGATAATATTTATTACGGCCACGGATTTACTAAGACGCTTGAACGTGCTGCTTCTCGTGTCGCAGGGGCGACTGTTTTTGGATACAATGTCAAAGATCCAGAACGATTTGGGGTTGTGGAGTTTGATGAGAATGGAAAAGCCATATCAATAGAAGAGAAACCTTTAAAGCCAAAGTCCACATATGCTGTTACGGGGCTTTATTTTTACGATAATGATGTGGTTGAGATAGCCAAATCTATACAGCCTTCGGCTAGAGGGGAATTAGAAATCACATCGGTGAATGAAGCTTATTTGAAGCGTGGCGATTTACATGTGGAATTGCTAGGGCGTGGATTTGCTTGGTTGGATACAGGAACACATGAATCTTTACTTGAGGCTTCTACTTTTATTGAGACAATCGAACAAAGACAAAGTTTGAAGGTGGCATGCCTCGAAGAGATTGCTTATCGAAAAGGATATATTACAAAAGATCAGCTTCTTGGCTTAGCGGAACCGCTAAAGAAAAACGAGTATGGCCAGTACCTTATTCGTCTTGCTAATCAACTTCAAGTAAATCCATTAGAGGGTGTTACTACATGAAAAAAATAAAAACGAAATTCAATGATGCTTTCTTATTAGAACCCACTGTTTTTGGAGATCACCGAGGTTTCTTTATGGAAAGCTATAATAAAGATACGTTCAAAGAGATAGGGATTGAAATTAATTTCATACAAGACAATCACTCACTCTCGCAAACTCCAGGGACGCTAAGAGGCTTGCATTATCAATTAGCGCCAAAAGCACAAACCAAACTGATTCGGGCAACAAAAGGTGCGATTTATGACGTTATTGTTGATATAAGAAAAGGATCTTCAACATATGGCCAATGGCAAGGTTTTATTCTAACGGCTGAAAATAAACGGCAATTGCTTGTACCCAAAGGATTCGCTCATGGTTTTTGTACATTGGTTGAAGACACAGAAGTTCAATATAAGGTAGATGAACTGTATTCACCAGAGCATGACCGGGGAATTGCTTGGGATGATCCGGCATTGAGTATCGACTGGCCAGTTTCGAACCCTATTTTATCGGATAAGGATGTAAAACACCCAAACTTAGAACAGGCAGAAAATAATTTTTGATGGGAGAATAGAAAAGTGCATATTTTAATTACAGGCGGGGCCGGATTTATTGGGAGCAATTTTGTGAAGTATATGGTAAATAAGTATCCTGCTTACCAATTTTTGAATGTCGATTTGCTTACATATGCCGGCAACTTGGAAAATCTAAAAGATGTTAAAGAAAAGGCAAATTATACATTTATAAAAGCTGACATTTGTGATAAAGCAGCAATAACGAAATTGGTTCAAGAACATAGTATTGATGTGATTATCAACTTTGCGGCGGAATCGCATGTTGATCGAAGTATCACCAATCCCGGTGCTTTCGTACAAACAAACATTGTAGGAACACAGGTATTGTTGGATATTGCAAAAGAACAAAACATAACAAAGTATCTTCAAATTTCTACGGATGAAGTATACGGAACGCTTGGGTCTGAAGGTTATTTCACAGAGGAAACCCCATTGCAACCTAATAGTCCTTATTCTTCTAGTAAAGCTGGAGCAGACTTGTTAGTGCGTGCATATTACGAGACGTATGGGTTGAATGTAAATATCACTAGGTGTTCTAACAATTATGGTCCTCTTCAGTTTCCTGAGAAGCTAATTCCTTTGATGATTTCTAATGCTTTAGAGAAAAAGCCACTGCCTGTTTACGGTGATGGAAAAAATGTAAGGGATTGGCTCCACGTTGAAGATCATTGTTCTGCGATTGATTTGGTTCTCCATAAAGGCGATGTTGGAGAAGTTTACAATGTCGGTGGACATAACGAGAGAACAAACATTGACATAGTCGAAACAATTGTGGAGGCTTTGGGAGCTTCAAAGGAATTGATCACTTTTGTAGAAGATCGTTTGGGGCATGATCGTCGCTATGCGATAGATCCAGAAAAACTAACAAAAAATCTTGGGTGGAAGCCAAAGTATACGTTTGAAACAGGAATTAAAGAAACCATTCAATGGTATCTAGAAAATCGTGAATGGTGGGAACGTATTAAGTCTGGCGACTATATGAATTATTACCAACAACAGTATGCAGGTAAACTCAATGTCTAGTCGCGTTTTAATAACAGGAGCTGGCGGTCAACTTGGGTATGATCTTGTCAGTGAGTTTTCATTAAATGGATACCAGGTATTTGGTTTAACTCGTCAAGATCTTGATATTACAGACCAAGATATGGTTAAAAGTGTTTTTAAAGAGGTTAAACCTGACTTAATTGTCCACGCAGCGGCGTATACTGCGGTTGACCAGGCGGAAAGTGATGTAGATGATGCATTTCGTGTGAATGCAATTGGGACAAGAAACGTTGCTCTAGAAGCCAATCGCTATAAAGCCAAAATTGTTTATGTTAGCACTGACTATGTATTTAATGGACAAGCTAGAGAGCCTATTAATGAATTTTCACCTGTAGCACCAATTGGTGTATATGGTCAATCAAAACTTGCTGGTGAAAACTACATACGTGATTTGTGTAATCAATTTTTTATTGTAAGAACTTCATGGGTGTATGGATCACATGGAAATAACTTTGTCAAAACCATGCTCAAGCTTGGACAGGAAAAAGAAGAGATTGGGGTTGTTGCTGATCAAATCGGATCCCCAACGTATACAGTGGACTTAGCAAAAATCATTGTAGAAATTGGGGCAACAGAAAAATTTGGGATTTATCATGTTTCCAATAGCGGTAGTTGCAGCTGGTATGAGTTTGCTAAAGCTATCTTTGAAATAGGTGGAATGGATGTAAAGGTTAAAGCATTATCGACCGAAGAATTTCCGAGACCTGCGAAAAGACCAGCTTATTCTGTGCTTGATCATATGGGGTTGAGGTTGAATGGATTTAATAAAGTAAGGAACTGGCGGGACGCATTGAGAGATTTCCTGGAAATTTATTAAGCATAATAAATGTCGTATGATAATTTGGAAGGAGTACACAAGACTTTCTTAATCGTCTTCTTAATAACTTTTAAAAGTTAGAGGTCAATTTATGCGATTTTTAAAGAATAAGCTTATTAACAATATTATTTCGCTACTCATACTACAAGGAAGCAATTACATCTTCCCTTTAATTACCTTTCCTTACTTGGTTAGAGTTTTAGGCGTTGAAAACTACGGTATTTTTGTTACAGTTATTGCGGTTACCTTGTTTTTAAATGTGTTTGTAGATTTTGGATTTAATATATCTGCTACTCGCGAGATTTCTATTAATAAAAGTAAACTAACAAGAATAAACTATATATATAATAATGTAATTAGCATCAAAATTTTACTACTTTGTATGCTGTTTATTGTATATGCTGCAGGGTTATATTTTTTAAGCTTTAAAGGCAATGAACATATTTTTCTCTTAGGATATTTATGCGTAGTAGGACATGCTTTGTTTCCTATATGGTTGTACCAAGGAATTGAGAAAATGAAATTTATAACCTATATTGTTATAGCCTCTAAAGCTATTGTTTTGCTATTAATGTTATTATTAGTAAACAAACAATCTGATTTATGGTTAGCCATGTTACTTCAGTCTTTTAACTACTTAATGCCCGCTATAATATCAAGTTTTGTAGTAAAAAAGAATCTAAATATGAACTTTAAATTTTCACTGACAAGAAATATGTTAAAAAAAGAGTTTTCAAAAGGTAAGTATGTCTTTATGACAACTTTATGGATTAATTTTTATACAAATGGCCCTTTAATAATTATAGGATTCTTAGTAGGTTCATATGCTGCCGGGTTATACGGCGTGGGGCAAAAAATACAAGGAGCATTTGTTGGGATGTCTATCCCCTTTACACAAGCCATTTACCCTTATATAAGCTCATTGTTTGAAACAAATAAACAAAAATTTTTATGGTTTGAACGTAAGTTATGTTTATTGAGTACTATGGGCGCGCTAATTATATCTATACTAGTCGCACTCTTTTCTAGTCAGATTACCAAAATTGCTATTGGCTATGTAGACAGTACTTTAGTCGATATGGTGAAATTATTTTCCATTATTATTTTTATGGCAATAATGAATACGATATTTTCAAGAATTATGTATGCTATGGACCAATCGAAAGTTCTTAACAAATCATATTCAATTGCTGCGATTGTGTTTCTAGTCGTTGTTTTTCCATCAATTATTTTCTATGATGTTATCGGAATGATACTAGCGGTAATATTAGCCGAAGGAACAATTTTAATACTAAATATTAGGAACCTCGTAATAGAAACTAGAAGACAAAAGGATTTAATCAATACTTATGACAGAGAAGGTGCTTAAATTTTGGAACAAATCGCTGTCGTCGGCACCGGCTACGTTGGCCTCGTAACCGGCGTTGCCTTGTCGGATATTGGCCACTCGGTTACGTGCGTAGACATTGATGAACAAAAAGTTGAATTGATGCAAAGCGGTGTTTCTCCGATTTATGAACCAGGTTTGTCGGAGCTAATGACGAAAAACATTAAAGCAGGTCGGTTGTCCTTTACGACTAAGCATCAACAGGCATTTGCAGGGGCTGATGCGATTTACATAGCGGTGGGCACTCCACAGAAGGAAGATGGTACGGCTGATCTTCGCTTTATTGAGGCAGTCGCAGGCCATATTGCTGAGCATCTTACCCGTTATGCGGTGGTTGTCACGAAAAGCACGGTACCAGTTGGAACCAATGATTATATTAAATCTTACATTGAAAAGCATACGGATGTACCGTTTGATGTTGTCTCGAACCCTGAGTTTTTGCGTGAGGGTTCAGCGGTACATGATACGTTCCACGGTGACCGTATCGTCATTGGTGCCGACAGTACCGTTGCTGGTGATTTGATTGAGGAAATCAACAAGCCGTTTGGCATTCCTGTCTTTCGGACGGATATACGTAGCGCTGAGATGATTAAGTATGCGTCGAATGCGTTTTTAGCCACAAAAATCAGTTTTGTCAATGAGATTGCTAATTTATGTGAGAAATTGAATGCGAACGTAGATGATGTTGCGAAGGGCATGGGTCAAGACAAGCGGATTGGCGATAAATTTTTAAATGCTGGAATTGGCTATGGCGGTTCCTGTTTTCCGAAGGATACGAGCGCGCTTGTGCAAATTGCCGGCAATGTGGAGCATGAGTTTACGCTCTTAAAAGCAGTCATTGAAGTTAACTATAAGCAACAACGCCTTCTTGTTGAAAAAGCGCGAGAACACTTTGGTTCGTTACGCGGCAAAACGATTGCGATGTTAGGACTGGCGTTTAAGCCGAATACAGATGATATGCGTGAAGCGGCCTCTATTATTCTAGCGCAAGAACTTATTCTCGCAGGCGCCCGTGTTGTTGCTTATGACCCAATCGCCATGGAGAATGCCAGAAACGTGCTTCCTGCTGCTGTCGACTACGCAGACAGTGCGTTTGCTGCTATTCAAGGCGCAGATACAGCTTTTGTGGTAACAGAGTGGGATGAGATTTGTGCCCTCACGCCTGAAGATTTTAAAGCGAATTTAAAAGAACCGGTTGTGTTTGATGGCCGCAATTGCTTTAACATCGAAACGATGAAAGAAGCTGGATTGAATTATTATTCTGTGGGACGTCCGGTTGTAAAAACGGAGAAAGAGCTGATTTAAAACTGAAACCGCCTGTATGCCTATCTAGGCTATATAGGCGGTTTTTCACTGTAGCTAGGGCATGTCGTATGCTACTATTTTTGGGGCACCAACAACATTTTGATAATACGCTAAATTTAAGGAATAGTCTCTTCAGTTATTACTAATAGCCTTCCTCTGATGGTTTAAATGAAATATACATTGATAGTAAGCCGTTTAATGCCAAGAAGGTAACCATTAGTTTAGTAAGGAATGCAATATCGGCAGCAAATACTTTTACTGCATTCCAGGGAGATCCGACACTATAGATTAGTAATGGAATTACAGCAATAGATAAAATTAATAGAATTATACCGGAGAAGCGCCACACGCTTCTTTTACGTATTATTCCCGATTTAGCCTTTATTAAGAGGTAAAAGAACATTACAAAAAGTAAACAGACTATGCCTATTATGGTTATTTGAATGGTAGGGTTGTATTTAGGTATATCAACAGGCTCTTCCCCATTTAAAATATTGATAATCCCTTGTTTCAGGTATATAAGTGCGTCTTCTTCTAAGATGTGATTTTTATTTGTTAGAATCACACCGCCCCAACTCGTTTTTGGTATAAAGAATACTTCTGCATGTGAATCAGGAGTTGAGCCTGAATGCCATATTATTTCTTCTTTAGAATTTGGATTAGTGATTCTTACACCAAGGCCATAATATCGATGTTCACCAGTTTGAACGTAAGGCGATACATAAAGGTTCATAGTACTTTCGCTCAAAAAATGGTTACTCTCAGGTTGACTAAGTAAAATAATGTACTGAGCCATGTCTGTTGCGCTAGCAGTTATGTATCCATATGGTGCGCCTCCGTTATCATATTTTACTGCACTTTTTCGAGGGAGTCCTAGCCATGACTGATAACCAGCTACATATCCTTTTTTATCTGCCATGTTATAATCAGCAGCTGCATATTTCATTCCTAAAGGTAAAAAAACTTGCTTCTCCATGTACTCAGAATATGTTTGATTTGTAACTTCTTCAATAAGAGCACCAAGAATTAAGAAATTAGCATTACTATACTGATGCTTTTCTCCAGGTAAAGCAGTTAGCTTATCGTTTGACAAACGTTCTACATTCTTTTTTATAGCACCAAAACTTTTAGACTCTCTATCTGATATAGATAAGCCAGAATAAGTACTTATCCCACTTGTGTGTGTAAGTAACTGTTTAATTGTTATTTGAGATGCTGCTTGTTCATCTCTAAGATTAAACCATGGAATATACTTTTGAACCGGATCATCTAAAAGGACGGTACCTTCTTCAATTAATTTCATTATAGCTAAGCCTGTTAATGATTTACTAATTGATCCTAAAGTAAAGGGAGTTTTAGTAGTTACTTTTTCCTTGGATTCTCCTGTTACACCCCATGCTTTAGAGTGAAAAATATCATTTTCATGAACAATAGCAATAGAAGCCCCGGGAATCCGATGCTCTTCTAAAAAAGTTTCGACATAGCTGTTTATAGTACTTTTAATGTCTTGTTTTGCCGTGGTTTGTGAGATTGGCAGAAATATAATAAACGAAATGAATAACAAACATACTAAGATACCTTTTGATATAGTCGCTATTATTTTCACGGTACTCACCTAATTCTCATTTTTTGTGCGAAAAGTTTCGCAACAAGCACCGTTCCTAAACAAGCAGTAGAAATGCTAATTGTCATTAGTAAGAAATTCCACCATGAATTATCTGAAATATGATAAAAGATATTATAATCAAAGGAATGGGTAGTATTATGTGGGTTAAAGGATTCAGTTAAAAATATGGATAGTATTAGCTGAGAGCTGAGATAGGTAAGAATTAGAGTAAAGAATCCTGCCACAAATAAAATTCCTGTTCTACTTTTGGATTTTCGTATCTGTTTTATTTCAGAATGAAGATCTATTTCATTAATTTCTAGGAAATCTTTGATAAATGTTGTTGTATTCCCCAGTTGACTTATACTATCTTGGCCATGTTCACGAGATGCTTGAATATGCTCTAAAAGCTGTTGTTTTATATTCCTTCTTTCCTCTGCACTTATTTGATATTGCTTTAACTCTTTGATAACTTCGTTTAAAAAATTTTTTTCTTCCATATTCAATTTAATATTCATTATAAAAGATCTCCTTCCAAACCACTTTGCAGTAGGGATTTTATGTCCTGTTGTAACTCCAACCATTCATTGATTTTTTTCCGAAGATACTTTCTCCCTTTTTCATTGATTTCATAATAAACTCTAACCTTCCCGTTATCTGTTAATTCACGGTAAGTATCAACCCATTCCTGATCTTTGAGCTTAGTCAGAATAGGGTAAATGCTTCCTACTCCTTTCAGTTTTAAATTGTATTTTTCAAGCTCCTTCATAATTTCATAACCATAACTTTTTTCCTTTGACAAAATAGATAATACACACATTTCTAGATGCCCTTTAATTAAACTTGTTCTATCCATATAACGAGTTTAACAAACGTATATATTTCTTTCAAGTATATATAATGATTAAAAATACATTTAGAAGGAATATGTGTAAGCAACAATGTTAAGAGCCCTTATAGAATGGTTAACACCGTCATGAGAGGAAGTACCAGAATACAACGTCTATGCTATGCAAAAAAGCTAATTCTCGATAAGGTGACCGGGAATTTAGCTTTTTTCTTTCTTCTATGGAAGTGTTAGTCAAGTTCGATTGTATGCGCAGTTCGCCTAGCTGTCTCTGTGCCTAATCTTTTCCCAACTACGTGCAAGGCCATTTGAATTCCCGCTGAAATTCCGGCTGAGGTGATGACATTTCCTTCATCGACATATTTAACACCTCTTATGACTTCAACATCGGGAAAATTTTTTTCTAACAAATTTAACGCAGCTCGGTTTGTCGTCGCTTTTTTTCCGTTAAGGATGCCAGCTTGTGCTAAGAAAAAGGCACCTGTACACACAGAAGCAATCGTCTTTTTCTCGTAGCTTTTTATCCAACGAATGATTTCTTCGTTATTCTGTACAAGTTGCATGGCTTTTAGAGGTCCTCCAGGAACAATGACAATGTCAAATGCGGGTGCATTTGAAAACGAGTAATCTGGCGTTACTTTTAATCCATTATGTACAGTAATTTGCCTCCCGTCTTGGGAAACGGTACTCACTGTAAAAGGTTTTTCCGTCAAGTTGTTCGTAAACATTCTTTTCACATCATCGCTGTTATACGTGGTAAGGTTGAAAACTTCATATGGACCTGCGAAATCCAACGCATCCACATAATCGAATAGCAATATCCCGAGATGCTCGTTTTGGCTCATGTTTAAACCCCCTTCTTTATACTGTACCCCCGTATCGTATATAAGGCAACCTTTTTATCATTCATCCCCAGCTTTTCTTAATCAAACGTTTAATTAAAGTGGTCATAGGAAGCAATAAACGCTGTTTGGGAATAGGGGATGATCCAATTTAAAAAGAGCCAATGATGGCTCTTAGCTGGTTGTGAAACCGATTATCCGTATAAGTCTTCCCCACCCGTAGCTTCCAGCACACACTTTTCGCTAAATCAATATTCGGCATGTCTCAGGCAAACTTCAGTTAGTTCGCATTCATTCATCCTTGCCATAATTCAAACCGAAGCGGTAAGCTTGATCGAGCAGCCTTTCGTAATGTTCTGGCTTTGAATCGAGTGTCTCATATAAGAATTCAACTTTGGAGTTGGAGATACCGCAATAATCGGCAATGCCTACATTGAGCAAATGCGTCATCTTTTCATCATAATCGCGCTTTTTCATCTGTTCTTTCGAAACCCCGGCTAATCCAAGCCATAACACATGCTGATGGTGAAGGTGGTTCGAACCGTACGCAAACCCATTGTTAAAAACGCGATCAATATACCCCTTTAGCATCGCTGGCAAATGCCACCACCAAATCGGAAAAATAAATGCCAGCGCATTATGCTTCTTTAACCGCTTTATTTCCGCTTCCACTTCAGGAGAGAAAGGCTGCTCCGCCACGGTCCAATCAGATTCATCTATCCCTTTTAAAACAGGGTCAAAACCACTTTCATGTAAGTCCAACAGCTCATACTCATGACCGGCGTCGGCTAGCCCTTGTGCGAAACGTTCAGCGACTTTAAAGGTCAAGGAATCCTTTCTTGGATGTGAAACAACCGTTAACACGTTCATGCTTATATCGTCACGACCTTTCTCAACAGCTCATATATAGCCATCAATAATGGCTGATGCTATTATAAACAGTAAGAAAACGATCTGGAAGTACGTACTTTAAAGTGCTATAGGAACATCAAAGTACCCTAGGTGCATTTCATGGAAATAGACTTTTGGCATAAAAATGAGTGGTTGTTCCAAGCAAACTTTGCCTTTTAACGGAGGGGGAAGAGATGGCTGAACAGACGGAAAATAGTGGTCAAAAGAAGTATCACGTTGGCGTGGAAGTGGCTTTAGAAGTAATGGGGGGGAAATGGAAGCCGTTAATTATTTACCACCTGATGACAGGGCGGAAACGGACCTCCGAGCTTCGCCGGTTAGTCCCTGGCATTACCCAAAAAATGCTGACTACCCAGCTTAGAGGCTTGGAAAAGGATGAGATCGTTACCCGAAAAGTTTACAATGAGGTCCCACCTAAAGTCGAATATGAGTTAACGTCCTACGGCTGGGGACTAAAACCAGCGCTAGACCATTTATGCTATTGGGGAGAAGACCACCTGGAAAAGGTGTATGGGGACAAATCGAAGGTTTTGGAGGAATTTCAGAGCTGTATAGAGTGAATGAAGGAGTTTAAAAGATAGAAAAGCCTTCGATCGGAGGCTTTTTTTCTTTGTAGAAAGTGTGAGGGTGGAGTGTAAAATGATGCCGGCTAATGCATGAGGGGAGAGTAGGTGAAATAGGATGTTCAGGATGCGTATGCCCTTGTCCACAATAGGGTGGACATCAACATTATTCGAAAACGATTAAACGAAATGATAAGTAAACGTAGAGTTATTGAAAATCCAATTCATGACAAAAAGGGGGTTGTTTTATATCCATACTCTTATTTAAAATAGAGGGGTATGAAGCAATTGCCATTTAATAGAATATGAGATTGTTAGCCAAATGTTATCAAGTTGGTTAAAGGAAATTGGCTGAGGTAGTAGCGTCTGGGATGTGGGGCGCAAACGCTGAAAAGAGCATGCTAAATCTACTTTACTGCCGTGTCTGTTGTCGTTTCACTATGAAGATGCAGAGCCTTCGACGAAAGGAGCGAAGGAAAGAAAGGAGAGAAAATAACGGTGAATGAACGGATTGTACGCCTAAAGAGCCGGAACTATGAATTAAGAGCCCGTGTGGGGGAGGCACAAGGAAATATAGAACGTTTGGAAACGGCGAGAACGACGATATCCGAAGAGAAGCCGAATGTCCAAGACAACCGTGAAACTTTGACATGCAAGGCTCTCGATGGCGATGAGTGGCGGGGAAATCGCAAAGAGGAGCACGAAGGGTTAAGGGATGACATCAAGGCGAAATTCGATGAAGCTGAAAGCCACATTGAGCAACTGCTAGAAGATATGAAGGCGAAGAAAGCACAGCTGCAATCAAGCATTGAGACGATGCAAAACACGATGATGTTGAACGAATTACTCATAAGAGAAGAGAGGGAAAAAGCCCGTGGCTGAGATTTTATTTGAAAAAAGCGATGCAGAAGAGAAGTTCTCGCAATTGAAAAATGGCGCAAATGAATTTCCCGCCGACCTCGAACTTCCTTCTATTTCAATAAGTGAACTGCGTACGGTTGAGCAATTCAAAGAAGTCGAAGAAATGTATCACGAACTGATCATTAGTTATATCGCTGCTTTGGGAAAAGGGGCAGAAACAGCATGGGATAATATCCAAACATTAGGGGAAGCGGATGAAGCCCTTTCGCAAAGTATGGGCTCCTAACACCTAGATGGACTCATTGTCTAAAAGTTGAAGGATCATACTCATTCATTCACTGAAATTTCATCCTTTTGGATATTAAGAAATGGATGGAAAGAATCAAAACCGTTCACATACAAATCGTTTTAAGAGGGAAGGAGGCCGGAAATGATTCTCGATACGAATGAACTGATCACAGAAATCGAACGTTCGATTGAACAAAAACGAGATCACCGGGACCAATTGCAAACGCTTCAATCTAAAGTAGAAGCCATCTGTCACTTAGAAACCCTCCAAGGAGAGGGAGGCGCAGCGATCAAAGACTACTTCACAACGCTGCACTTGCCTGTACTGTTATTCTTCCAACAGTTTATCGAAACGCATATTAGCCAGCTCGAGACGGTGAAAGACAACTTGCTTTCCTATGACGGCGATGCCAATACCCTTGTCCGGACAGAGTTTCTGAATGAAGTGAAGATGGATTTAAACCGTGTCATCAATTTTACGAGGGACTCGGCGAACATCATTAACAGCGCATACGAATCGGTGAGTGATCTGATCAACACGGGCCGCTGGGAGTCATCAGCCCTAACAGACAAAGCGAGAGAAGCGAGGGGGCAGATTGAAGACGCGGAAGACCACTTAGAGGAAACCGACCAAAACAATCAAACCGTGCTCGAAACTTCCAAAGCCACGCTAGAACATCTCGAAGCCTTGGTGCGTAAAGTCGAAGGATGGACGACGAAAGAGGCGATGCTTTCTCAAACAACACTCAGCGATATTTCCGCCTATTTCCAGGAGGGCGAAGCCGTTCTTTCCCTGTTGGGTGTAGACCATATGAATGATCTACTAGATAAAATGCTAGTGGGGGTAGATGGGGAAGGATTAACAGATGTGGAACATGCACTGCTTTATCATTATCTTCATCGTGAAGTCATTCAGGGAGTATCGAGTCTAGTAAAAGAAGACACAGCAGGATTGCAAGAACGTCTGAATTATGAAGTATTTATCTCAGATGGTGCATTAGCGAAAGAAATTATGATAATGGAGTTTTATACCTATGCGCCAGCAGTCAATCCAGCGCTATCTAACGACCCTGAAGAGCAGGCAATGATTCAGGCGTATACAAGTACGTTAAGAAACCATCAAGCTTCAATTGCGCATATAAGAAAGGATCACAACCATCTTGATTTAGAAGGAAGTCCATTGCGCGCATTTGTAAGTAAATTGGAAGTGAAACAAGAAGGAAATGCGTCTGTGTCGATACATTCCCGTTTGGCTTATGATCTTATAGGTTCAAGTGCAGCCATCCCCCACGATCAATGGATAGAGAGAAAAGTGTCACCTGATGTAGATGAGGGAACGTTAAAGCAACACGGAATGACAAAGGAAGCGTATATTAAGGAAGGGCACCATTTATTAGAGCCAGGAATCGTCCAATCTGCATCAGAAGTAACTCATTATAGAGGACAAAGTGCTGGTTTTGCATTCAGTCGAGTCCATAGAGAAGAACGTAAAGAAGACCTTCAAAATTTTACAGCGAATTTTGTAATTGGAAAAGTAGTGGATGCAACAGTGGGGAAAGCTGTAGGCGCAGCGGTCACTGCTGTAAAAATACCCAAATTTGTCGTTGAAGCAGGAAAAATTGTGATGATGGTTCCAGAGCACAATGCGGAAAAAAGCGAAGAAGAACGCCAAATTCATGGAGAGGAAATAGAGGAAGCAGCTAAACTGTTAAAAATGGAGGTCACGGAGTCACAACGTTTGGAAATGCGTAATCAACCTCAGCCTGAAATCCAGCTTCATCCTACCCACTATACTGAAGGGATATTAGAGAGATGGCAAAAAAAGGCCGAAGAAAGTGAGAATATTACGTACCCTAGGCGTGCAGTCGAAAATAATGAATGGGATAAAGTGTATGCTGCTTTATTACATCTTAATAAAGAAATTGACGAAATTGATTATGATTACATTGTTGGGTAGTCAAGTTAAGAGGAAGATTATAAACTCAACTTTCTTTGGTTGAAGTTGTTAAATAAGCGTTGATATTGAGTAAGGTGATAATTTAGTTGCGCAGTTCTGAAATTGTTTGATTTTGTCAGATATTCGGTGGTGGGGTAATAGCTTGTGGACGACTTGGTGGCATAGGTGGGTACCACTTTCGAATAGATAAGAAAGCAGGAAGGGGTTTAACCTATCCAAAGCAATAAGGGTGCTCAATAAAGTAATTAAAGCGAACAGAAAGGAAGATATGGATGTGAGGCAAAGCAAGTATATGTTTGGTTATTTATCTTTAGGAGCACTCGCTTTAACTTCGGCATGTTTTCATTCAGAAAATGATGATTTGAAGAAAGAAGAAGTGATTACGCGTAGTTTAGAAAAGGCAAAAACAGTTCAGTCATACTCATTGGAGAATAATTTTGAATACTACATTCGCCCCACAATGGAATTTGAGGAACAGTCGTTTGTTGGCAAGGTTATTGAGTCCCCAAGAACAAGCTATTTTGAAGCTAGGGAAGAGTACGGAAGGGAAGAGGAAGAAATTCGTAAAGAACGCTATCTGGGTGAACTGTATACCACAGATGGCCAAACCTATTTAAGGTCTGAGGAGGAAGGATGGGTTCGGGAAGAGGAAGTACTTGGTGAGTCCATCCCCGCTGAGTACGAAAATGAATATGATATACCTGAAACACTCTTGGGTATTTTTGAGGGTTTAGACAACGTTTCCATGGTAGAAGAACGAAATCATTATGAATTGTTTTACAAAGGGGATGACCAAGAAATTTTTGAGGCTTTTTACATGCCTGTAGAGTATACAGAACCTGGAACTTTTACAGATACGATAAATTATAAAAAAAGAGAAGAGGGTCCCCCAGAAGTATTCTTGCGCATTCGTAAACAGGATTTAACTGTCGAAGAACTTGAAGCAAAGTTTTACTATGAAGACGCCGACTCTTATGTTGAAACAGAAATCGACTATGTATGGTCTTTTCGTTTTGATGATATTAATGAAA
Organism: Shouchella clausii; assembly: GCF_001598215.1. Lineage (GTDB taxonomy): Bacteria > Bacillota > Bacilli > Bacillales > Bacillaceae_D > Shouchella > Shouchella tritolerans. Next base: position 481,242 of record NZ_BCXJ01000001.1, read on the forward strand.
TCGATAAAATTGATGTCCCGGACGAAGTGTTTGAGGAGGCGGAGCAGAACGAGTAGGCAGGGAAGCAGGAAAAAGCTAGCCTCTTCAGAAGGGATTATTTGGAGAGGATTTCGAAATCCCCGAAGAAGTAATTGAAGAAGCGGAGGCAAATGAGTAGGCGGGGCAGGAAGGGAAAGCCTGTGTATTTGGTCCCCACTCAGAAACAAATTAATACACGCTCATTGCTTTTTCTCTTTTTTCATATTAAAGCTAAAGTTAGGTCAGTAATGGTTTTGAGACTGAAGGAACAGGAGGCAGGCAGAAAGGACGATCCAGATGAGGAGAGACGGACGGAACGCCTTTGTCTATGTCTTTTTTGGACTGTTGATTTTTACGGCAGCGTGCAACATAGACGCGAAAGACGAGCATCTAACAAGAGAAGAAGCGATTATTGCGAAAACGATCGAGCAAGCCGAATCGGTGGACTCTTACATAGTTGAGGGGGGAATTCGTGACGAAATTATATGGGAAGATGGAAGGAGTGAATACAATCTTCTCTTACTTTCTGGTTCGATGATCAAATCTCTGGAACGCTCACATACTCAGATAACAGAGAAATATGGTTTTGAGGAAACAGAAAGTACGATAACTTCTGGGGAACTTTATCGTAGTAAAGGGACGTATTTGTAAAATCCGATGAAGGTTGGCGAAAGGGAAAAGAGTCTGATAGCTATGAATTTAACGAGACAGATTATGAAGCAGCCATCCTTTTTTTAGATAGAATAGAAAATATAGAAGAAATTAAGGTTAAAGAGGATGAAGATGAATACGAGCTTAGCTATTTTGGGCCAGACGCTTCTCTCTACGAAATTTATGAGCCAGTAACTTCTGAAACAGCAGACGGTATAACCTTTGTAGAGACAGAGAGACCAGAGGTGTTTCTGCGAATTGATAAAGAAGATTACACGGTTCTGGAGTTTACGACGAAGTTTTTTTATGAGGATGAAGCGGGAAGTGATTCGAACAGTGTCCTAACAGTGGAGCTACGTTTTGATGATATCAACGAAATTGAAGATATAACAATCCCCGCCGAAGTCATTAAAGAAGCGGAACAAAACGAATAGCAAAAATGAAGACGCGATACATAGGGAGTAATGCTAAAAGCCTGATAGAGGGTCAACCCGCATGGCGAAAACGCATCTCCGGCCAACAAAAAAACGCACCAAGTAGATATGGTGCGTTTTTTTGTTAGATTTAGAGGCAAGGCGATCTTGCCTATACTGTTATTCTTCAGCAGTGTTTTAAGCATCACTTGTTGTTGGCAGGTAAGTTTACCGCTATGAACAAGTTTCCCCGCTGTATGGTTGCTTTTCAACGTTAATGTCATCTTCCCGTCCTCTGTACCATTGTAAAAAGGAATGGGCGAGTTCGATTGGCACGTCATCCATTCCTGAATGGCGCACAGGGTTTCCTCGATTGGTTATCTCAATCGAGGCGAGGCCCAACCTTTTTTGAATGATGTTTCGAGTGATCTTTGCTTTAATGACTTTTTCTCGTTTTGAGACAAATAAAGAGGTCGTGAATGCGCCTTTTTTCAACTGGATAAATTGGTCGTTGATGGCATAGCGGGTATGGAAAAAGTCGAACAACCTTGCGATCAATAGATAAACCAAAAGGGCTGCTGATACGATTATCCAGGACGGCTCTATATTGAAAATGGCAGGTTTAAAGTAAAATAAAGCACCGGTGGCAAGGAACCAGAACCAACTTGGGCGCAATATGCGGACCCACAAGGATTTTGTTGGAAGACGAGTCATTTCTGTTGTAATCGTATAGGACGGTAACATGTCCGATATCATCTCATAGGCTTTGTTTACTGGGAGAAACGGATAGAGCGTATTTTTTTCGAGTGCATCTTCTCCAGAACGTAGCCCACCGGCACTTGTTAGTTTAACTTCTGCGAGTCCGAGGAGTCTTTTTATCATGGACTGTTCCATTTCAATGGCTTGTACCTTGTCTTTGGAAATGGAAAAGGCGGTTTCGTCGATAACGCCTCTTTTAATGTAAATATGATTGGCATCTGAAGCGATTTCGTATTTTCCATACTTCAGATACGTTCGAATGAGTCCAAAGATCGTGGAGGCGACAATAAGCACGATGACGATGACGGCTACAATCCACCAGGAATTTGCTAGTTTGTTGATCAGTCCTTCTGTCGTGTCTTCCACATGGAAAAGATCATTGATTTTAAAATAAAATGAACCAATTATCGGAATGAGCACCAAAAAACTTAAAGAGGTTACAGATGCTTTTAAAATGTCTCTTTTTGTCGGTTGAAAGTGAATCGTTCGCTCTTGATCGGGATCCCCGGGATGCTCTTCCTCGTCATTTGGATCATGTGATTGCTGATTCCAATCCTCTAGTTCCTCGTGAGTTGCCCTTTTGACGTGTGCTTCCATCTGTTCAGCTTCTGCTTTGGAAAGAACTTCAAATTTTATATTGGCATTTTCACCTGTCATCGCGATTTCAAAATGAATCGAAGTCCTTTTAAAGACACGATGGAGGAACGATGTGTGACGGTTGATGTTTTCGATTTTTGAAAAAGGAATGGTTTGTTCCGTTTTACTGAAAAGGCCTTTGTAAAGATGGAATGAGTGATCATCCAATTTGTATTTATGGGTAACCCATTTATAGATAATCGAGAAAAGGGTCAATCCAACTATGATCAAGAAAGCCATTCTCCCATATTTGATGAAGGCAGATTCGGAACCGGCCATGACGACGTATAAATAAATGACAAAGAAAAAGGCATTCCGTACAAGGTTGATCAAGTGAAAAAGCATCGTATATGGAGAATAACGCTTTGCCTTTGTCATTACTCCACTTCCTTAATTCTTGCATATTGGGCAATTTGATTTCGCAACTCAACTGCCACTTCTTTTGGCAAGGCAGGAATGGTGTGAGACGATCCCATCGTTTCCACGGAGACGGAACAGAGGCCATATTTTCTAAGAATCGGGCCTTGCTCGGTTGCAACCGATTGAATTTTTGTCATCGGGACAAGTTCATGGGTTTCTTTTAGTGCCCCTGATTTTAGTTGTAAATATGCTTCATCGACATCATAGCGCCAATGTTTGTAAAGCAAGAAGGGGCGAATCACTGACCAAATCCAGCCGATGATCGTTAACACGGTCGCGCCGATTAATAGCCATCCAACCCATTCTTTCCATGAAAAACGATCATCAAGGTAAAAAAAGATGCCCAAGATGATGAGAACGATGATATTTCCAATCGCGTCACTGATGAGCCAAACCTTGATTGCATCCTTCGATAAACGTTTCTGAGGTGCGTTTATGGGGATACTCAAACAATCACCACCTATATTCTCTGCCTATTATACATGGCTTTGAGTGATGGTTCATCCATCTCAATATGAGTCGCTATTTTCTATAAATTAAAACCCCTTGATAGAAAGTAGAATCAATTGTTTGTTTCCGGAAAATGGACGTACTGGCCTTTTCCCTATCAATGGATAATTCTCTTGCAATGTCTGAGATTGTCATTCCATTTTTGTATATACTTTAATCATAAAAAATTCCCCTCTTGTAAATTGTATGAAATTCTTTGGCGTATTAATGTCTTAAATGAAAATATCCCTAATCTGTGTTGATTCGTAAGACATTTGGCAAGAGACAGTTTAGTAATACGAATGGATGTATGAATTTAGCACAGTAATCTGGTAAAATATCATTTTCCACAAAAAACACTCAGAATGTTTCACTTCTGAGTGTAATTGAAATCGAAATATACTTTTTCAACTATCGCGGCCTACTTCAGAGACCGCTTAAATTATAATTTCTTTTTCTTTTAGTCAACACGAGCAGGCTTGTAATTAGAATTATATTAGCTATTGAAACAATAATACTGCCTTCAAATTTATATGTACCACCTGATATCAACAAACTTCCTTGAAAAGTATTGATTAGAAGATTTGGATAATCACCTGCCAGAGAAACACCACCCAATATAATTGCCCCAACTGTATTCCAAATGAAATGGATAATTATTGGTGCCACTATTGTTCCTGTATACTCTAAAAGTAACGTTACAAATATGCTCATCGAAATAACATTAATCACTGGGATAATACCTGCTTCAAATGCGCCCCCATGCATCACGGTGAATAAAATTGTTGTTAAAATGGTTGCCACAATAACATTATATTTATGTTTCCATAATTGATATAAATACCCTCTTACCAACAATTCCTGCGTGGCAACATTCAACAGTGATGCCAAAATCCAAATCCATATGTAATCAATACTGTTTTGACCCTGTATATTCATAGTTTTTGTAAGTAAGAAGACAGTTACTACACTCCCTAGCCACAAAATACCTAAAACAATACCTATTAAAGAACTTTTAAAGAATCTTGAAGCTACAGGAATCGTAATTTTACACTTTTCTACAATAAAAACGAAGACCACTGACAATAAAACCACTACCACAAGTGGTGTAAACTCCCACCATAATCGTAAATACGCCTGACTGTTTGTATGTATATCAGGCGTAAATGATATTAAAATTGCCCAACTCATAAAAAATATAATTGTTTTTAAAATGGTACTGGTTAACTTTTTCATTATTGGTTCCTCTCTTCTAACTAAGAAAAACTGTGCAGTAATCTTGTCCGTTTGCTGAACATCATACTCTTATATAGCTTAACACAAACAATATTTCTCTAAAATGGAAAGCTAAAAATACTGAGGAATAAGGAGAACCGTCAAAGTTAACCGAACGCCTGAACAGGAAGAACTGATTAAGAGACATAAAGAAAACCAAAGACTTGATGGAGAATAATATTTTAAAGGGAGCCGCGCTGATCTTGGGATAAAATAGATGTGATTCGAAATAACGCTCACAAATACTCAGTATCAGCAATGTGAGACGTCTTGCAAATTCCTAGAAGTACGTATTATTAAGAAGCGAAAATCAGAGATGACCAGGAAGAAGAGAATACGGCCAAGAAAATTAAAGATTGAGCTTCAAAAGAAGGACTGGCAAGTGTCACGCTGTCATATTGGGCGCATTATGAAAGAGCCCAGTTTAACCCCCAGAACACTTCAGTCAGTGAATCGGAAGTTGGAAACGTACTCAATCGAGAGTTTAATTAGGACAAGGAGTTAAAGGTCGTTGTCAGTGATCTGACCTACGTCCGGAACAGACAGAAATGGCATTACATCTGTATTTTGGTAGATTTATATAACCGTGAAATCATTGGCTACAGTACCGGTTCCGAGAAAACGGCATCCTTAGTTCAGCATGCCTTTGCATCGGTTCTCTAAAGTCTTAATCGCCTCGAATTGTTACATAACCGATCGGGGCAGTGAGTGTAAAAATAAGCTAATCGATGAAGCTCTTGGCCTTTGACATCGAGCGTTCCTTGAGGGCAAAAGGAACGCCCTATGACAATGCTGTTGAAGAAGCTATGTTTAAGACGATCAAAACAGAGTTTGTCAACGGTGTTTTTTTAGCCAACAGGAACTGGATCTGGAACTATTTGATTAGGTGAATTGGTTTAATCATATTCGGATCTATGAATGGCTGGCTATTTAACACCCCGTGAATATAAGCGCAAGCACCAGGCTGAAATATATGCTATTTAGCAGTAATGAGCGCACTCTACTTGGAGTGGCGGTCATGACAGCCTTGGCGGCTGAGCAAGATTCTCTTAAATATCTGGCTTCCTGGCCCGTCATCCTGCTCGCAGAGGCTCCAAGTTAAGTGACAGACGACTATCTTTCATTAAAGTGAGATTGAATACCTTAAACAGGTCTATGTTCTTAAAATAATTGTTCAGTTTAGTCATTCCAACGACCTAAATTACCCCCTACCACTTATAAAGGGATAGGCTTTTTCTATTTTTGAACAGCCGCATTTGGGAGGAGGTTGTTTATCTAAGTAATGGAATAATGGTCTCTTGTAGGTTGTAACATAGAAGAAAAAAACCATTGACCACTCCGGTCAGTCGTGATATTCTTCGATTGACCAGGGTGGTCAATGGGATTAAGAAAGGAGGGCATTCCTTGTCTAAACAATTTGAGAGCCTTGAGAAAGAGAAGCAAGTCCGAATTTTAGATGCAGCTTTTCATGAATTTGCTGAAAATGGGTATGAGAGCGCGTCGACAAATCGGATTGTAAAGGCTGCGGGTATTGCTAAAGGAACACTCTTTAATTATTTTGAGAACAAACAGTCGCTGTATCATTATTTAATTAACTATGCGATTGACCTATCAAGGGAACAATATTTGCAAAAAATTGATGTAGAGGAAGCGGATTTTTTTGAACGCTTGAAAAAAGCAGGTACGTTGAAGTGGAAAGTGTTTAAAGAGCATGAGAAGGTGTTAAATTTTCTTGCGACTTTAGGGCTGAGCGTCGATGAAATCGAACTTCCTAAGCCTTTAAGGATGAAGTTTGAGGAATTGCTGACCTATTGGCATAGGGTGCTTAACGATAACATTGACTATTCAAAGTTTCGTGACGATGTAGATGTAAGGAAGGCATTTCATTTGATTCGCTGGTCGATTGAAGGCTATCGCTCTGAGCTTATGCAAAGATTTAAAGGGGAGAACTTGAATGAAATCGATACTGAGCCCTTTTACGACGAGTATTACCAATATATAGATATACTAAAAACTTGTTTTTACCGAAAGGAGGAGGTTGAGAGATGAGTGTATTAGTTAGCGAGTCATTAACGAAACGGTTTGGAAATTTCAGGGCGTTAAATCATGTTTCGTTTGACGTACAAGAAGGGGAAGTGTTTGGTTTCATTGGGCCTAATGGTGCTGGGAAATCAACAACGATACGGATTTTACTCGGTGCTTTGAAAGCTTCGAGCGGAAATGCAACCATTTTCCAACAGGATGTCTGGAAAGACGCGGTGGCGATTCATAAACGTTTAGCTTATGTTCCAGGTGACGTCCATTTATGGCCGAATTTAACTGGCGGGGAAGTGATTGATTTATTCGGTAAAATGCGCGGGTCATACAACAAAGTACGTAAAGAAGAATTAATGGAAAGGTTTAGCTTTGACCCTACAAAAAAATGCCGTACTTACTGGAAAGGAAACCGACAAAAAGTTGCACTCATTTCCGCCTTTTCCTCCGATGCCGATTTGTATATTTTAGATGAGCCGACGTCTGGGCTTGATCCATTGATGGAGAAGGTGTTTCAAGAGTGTGTTGCAGAAGAGAAAGCAAAAGGGAAAAGTGTGCTCCTTTCTAGCCACATTCTTTCGGAAGTAGAGCGGCTTTGCGACCGCGTGGGGATCATACGAGAAGGAGAAGTGATTGAATCGGGGACCTTGGAAGAGCTTCGCCATTTGACGAGAACGAATGTAACGGTAAAAACGGAGAAACCGCTTGTAGGACTGGCGGATATGAAAGGGGTGCACGATCTCCGCAAGGAAGCCGGGACGTTTCGTTTCCAAGTTGACGGTGAAGAGCTCGGTACGGTGATGCAACATATTAGCAGCTTTGGATTGGTAAAGCTGGAAAGTGCTCCACCGACATTAGAGGATTTATTCATGCGTCATTATCGAGGAGGTGTCAAAAAGTGATGGCGTTTCATCATACGTGGTTGATGGTGCGGTTTATTTTCCGGCAGGACCGGATTCGCCTCTTCGTTTGGATAGCAAGTTTCGTTGTCGTGAATGTGGGAACGGCGTCTGCCTTTACGAATTTATATGCGTCGGAAGCAGAACGGCAGGCGATGGCACAAACAGTGGCAAACCCGGCGATGACCGCGATGCTTGGACCGGCATATGGCTTGGATAACTATACGGAAGCGGCGATGATGGCCCATCAAATGTTGCTTCTTACCGCCATTGTTGTTGCGGTGATGAACATTTTGCTGACCGCACGGCACACGAGGGCCCCAGAGGAAGATGGGCGTATGGAAATGATGCGGTCGCTGCCGCTCGGTACGTTGACACCATTAAGTGCGGCAATCATTGTGATGGCTGGAGCAAATATGCTGGTCGGCATAGGTTCAGGGTTTGGTTTGGCTGCCCTCGGGATTGAGAGCATGGACTTACATGGTTCGCTCATGTATGGAGCTGTACTAGGAGGCGTGGGATTCTTTTTTTCTACGATCACGGCAGTGTTTGCCCAGCTCTCAGAAAGTACGAGAGGAACCGTCGGCCTGTCCTTTGCCGTCCTGGGCTTAGCGTATTTGGTTCGTGCAATCGGCGATGTATCTAATGAAACGCTGTCTTGGTTTTCTCCTCTTGGATGGGCCGTGAAGACCGAAACATATGTCAATAATCAATGGGGACCATTCCTTCTGCTAATTGCGGTTGCGCTGCTTTTGTTTGTCTTCGCCCTATACTTGCAGGTCAGGCGTGATTTAGAGGCAGGCTTTTTACCAACCCGCGCAGGCCGCAAAGAAGCTTCTGATTTCTTAAACGGACCTGTCAGTTTAGCGATAAGGTTGCAACGGACAGCGATGATCTCTTGGCTTGTGGCTATGGCTTTAATCGGTGCCTCCTACGGCTCCATTCTTGGAGACTTAGAGACATTTTTTGAATCCAATGAACTGATGGCAGACATGTTTGCTTCTGATGCAGGATTTTCGATAACGGAGCAGTTTATTTCGATCATTATGATGGTCATAGCGATTATTGCAGCGATTCCAGCATTGCTTGTTATGTTTAAATTGAAAGCGGAAGAAAAGAAAAACCGAAACGAGCACGTGTTGGCCAGAGCCGTGTCCCGAAACCGGCAATTTGGCAGTTATGTGTTACTTGCTCTTCTAGTCAGCATAGTCATGGTCGTTATCGGCGGATGGACGCTTGGAGCGACAGGGAACGCGGTGATGGGTGAACCGATTAAGATTAGCCAATTACTAGGAGCCGCTATTGCTTACGTGCCAGCCCTTTTTGTCATCATTGGCCTCGGGGCTCTCTTTGTCGGGGGCTTCCCGCGAGCGACCATGATTACATGGCTCTATTTAGTGTTCGCGTTTGTTGCCAATTATTTTAGTGAACTTTTTCAGTTTCCAGATTGGGTAGTGCAGCTGACCCCGTTTGGATATGTACCGCAAATGCCGATGGAGGAAATGAATTATGCTGCAACAGGTGTACTCTTGCTCGTAGCAGCATGTTTACTCGTCATCGCATTCCAAAGCTATAATAAGCGTGATATTCAAGGATAATCTAAGACTAGGGTGTAAGGGCACACCCTAGTTTTTGTTGGTGGGTTTGAGTCCAACATAGGAGAATGGCAACCTCAGTTCATAATAAGCTTAGTGAATAGGCCATATTTTCATAGACATGAAGCAATATTTTATGATGCCTCTTCATCGAAAGCAAAGTTAGGAACGATCATATGACAAATGAAAAAGATGAACTCCTTTACGTTATAGAAGCCAATGAGGAAAACAAGCCCCTAAAGGCAAGAGTTCTCTATTGTGGCACTCTATGTGGTTGTATCGATTGAAATTGGCTTAGGCTTTAGTATCCCATTCTTTGCAAGTCGGTGGGTTTTGAAAAGGATTGGCTGCTCAAATACGGGCGATAGAAGAAATTCATGAGCAAAAACAGAAGAATGGACTTGTTTGTCCGTATTGTAATAGCCATTCAGTTGTTCGGTTTGGGAAATACGCTATCAAAACACGTATCGGAGTGGTAAAACGTCAACGTTACCGCTGTAAAATAGGCAATCAAACATTCAACAACCTAACGAATACCCCTTTACAACGGACGTGGAAGCCGCGCCTATGGGTACGATTTATTGAGTGCAAAATGGATGGAACGCTTCAACGGTGTTGCGACCAAGTGTCTGCAACATTGCTTGCTTCAATTCATAGACAGAAAGGAATAGGAGAATACCTCGTCGAACAAAAAGAAGATGCTTGTTAGTTCTTATTTGTTTCCAGCGACAGAGACGAATGTCAAGCTTCGACGCACAGTGTTTTCGTGTTGAACTAACAGGTAATTTATATGCTCCAACTTAGGGTTAAGGGGGTAGCGATGAAAGTAGATGAAGACATCTCAATTGCAGAATACAATTCAGATTGGGCAATCTGGTATCGAGAAGAAACAGAACAACTACTGAATGTTTTTCCCAATGCAATGTTCGAGCATTTTGGCAGTACCTCGGTATCTGGACTCTATTCAAAACCCATCGTGGATATACTGATAGGTCTAATTGGTGTTCTTGAGTTGTCGGATGAACAAAGAAGAAGATTGGAGTATCTAGGGTATGAAGTTCTCGGGACTGCTGGTGTTCCTGGGCGGATACATTGCCGAAAGCGCGGCATACGCTCGTTTAACCTTGCAGTGACTCCATTTGACTCAGAATTATGGCGCGACAATTTGCTGATACGAGATTATCTGCGTTCTCACCCAGATGAAGCCAAAATCTATGCTCAACATAAGTTAGATGCGTACCGTAAAGGATATCGTACACTGATAGCATATTCGGATTATAAAGCGGAGTTTATATCGAGACTGCTTCTACGCGCTAAGACAGCTCAGGAAATTTGATTATTTTATTGAAGAATGGCTATCGTCGTCCAAAAGAGAGCCCCTTTTTTTTAACAAGATGTTTTTCTTTGGGCATATATCAACACTAAGAGTGAACATAGCCTTTCTAAATAGGGGCTTATGCCAATTTATCCATTTAAAAAGTGCAGAACCTGTAAAAGAAACAACAGAGTTCTGCACTTTATTTCTACAACTCAATGCTCGATTTAGGGTGTTGATTGAGATGGATTTTTGTATCGTGTTTAAGGGCTTGCTTACCTTCTAAATTGAGGCAAATCCTTTTTATGCGCTTCTAGCATCTCATCCAATATCTCTTTTGCCTTTGCGTCGCTCGTAATTAGCGGGTTTATGCAAAGAGCCAATAATGCTTGTTCATAAGAACCTGTTACGGCTGCTTCAATCGCTACTAACTCAAACGATTTGATTTGTTGGATGAGGCCATTGATCGAGTAAGGAAGTTCCCCTACTGCTAGTGGAATTGGCCCCTGCTTTGTGACAACGCAGTTAATTTCAACGATTGTATCATTAGGGAGATTTGTAATCGCCCCTTCATTACGGGTGTTGAGTGTTTGGACATCCCCTTTATCGTTGTAGATGGAAGAAATTAAATTACACGCAGCATCACTGTAATAAGCGCCTCCGCGTTTTTCTAGCTGTGGTGGCTTTATGTCAAGGTCAGGGTCTTTATAGAGTTCGAACAATTCATCTTCTAATTGCTTAACGACTTCAGCGCGTGTCTTACGGTGTTTAAACTCTTCCAATTCCTTTTGCAAGATTTCGCTCGTCTTGTAATAATAGCGATGATACGGACTCGGTATGCAGCCAAGCGCCTTCATAAACGCTTTCTCCCAAGGGAGTGGGATGATATTTTTCATTGTTACTTCATTATTGGGATCTGTTACTAAGTCGATGACGTCATTTAATCTCGATTCACCATTTACATGGACGTCAAGGCCATAGGACATATGGTTTAACCCAGCAAACGTAATCGTCAGTTGGTCAGGGGGGACGTCTAATAATGTCGCAATGGTCATTTTTGTGTTGATCGGTACATTGCAGACGCCGATGATTTTTTTGTGTTGACTATATTTCATGACCGCTTCTGTGACCATTCCCGCAGGGTTGGTAAAGTTGATGAGCCACGCATTTGGGCATAGTTCGTGCATTTGTTCGGCGATCTCTAATAAGACGGGAATGGTTCGGAGTGCTTTAAATAAACCACCTGCCCCGTTTGTTTCCTGGCCGATCATCCCGTGTTTTAATGGAATGCGTTCGTCTTTAATCCGAGCCTCTAATAAGCCAACACGCATTTGCGTTGTAACAAAATCAGCGTCTTTCAATGCTTCTTTTCGGTCAAAGGTTGTATAAATAGTTATGGGCAGGCCCGCCTTCTTGACCATTCGCTTCGCCAAGCTTCCGACAATCTCTAGTTTTTCTTTTCCTTTTTCTATATCAACTAGCCACAGTTCCCGAACGGGAAGCTCTTTATGGCGTTTTATTAATCCTTCAACGAATTCAGGTGTATAACTCGATCCTCCACCAATCGTCACGATTTTGATGCCGTTTTTACCCAATGATATCGCCTCCAAACACAAACGTCATTAATGCGCTCGTAGCAAAGCCGACAATAATGGCGATGCGTATTCTTTGTCTATTTAATCGTTTGTCAGTTGTTTTTCCGTCGATTTTTGTTAGCACAATGCCTATTCCAACAGCTGCGGAAATCCCTGCGCTTAAAAAGGCACTCATTACTTCAGAAAGGTGAATGTATTTGAGAGGAATGGAAAGGAGAAGCATTCCAAAAAACAAGATCATCATAAATACGAAAACACCTTTAGGGCTAATGCGAGGAATTAATCTTGGCTGCTCCACAAGACAGACCCCCTAATACCTTAGGGGATCGCAAGGATCCCCTAAGGCCAGTTTTTTTATTGCTCTTCGTTCTGTTCCATAGCAAGCATTTTATTGTCATAGATTCGTAGAAATGGCAAATAAATCACGACAGATATGGCAAGGTTTACTAGGACAAGAATAATCGAACGCCAGTCTCCCCCTGTCGCTAAATAGGCGCCTATTGGGGCCGGGAGTGTCCACGGTGCTTTTATAAATGTAGGCGAGACAAGGCCAACGGAGGTCGCTAAATAGGCAATGACTGCTGTGACGATTGGCGTGATAATAAACGGAATCACTAAAATCGGATTCAATACAATAGGTAAACCAAATATAACTGGTTCATTAATATTAAAAATACTCGGTACAGCCACGGTTCTACCTAGACTTTTTAAATACTTTGACCGTGCAAAAATCAACATGACAATGACTAGGCCTAACGTTGCGCCGGAGCCGCCAATCCATATAAACCATTGATATAGAGGTTCTGGGGCAATATGCGGAAGCTCACTTGCGCCTGATGCGACAGCTTCGCCATTTTTTAATAAGTATGTTTCCCATAGTGGGCGGGCAACGGAACCGACAACAGAAACACCATGAATCCCGAAAGACCAAAAGAATGTAATTAAAAATACAGGTACTAATACTCCAAATAAACTATCGCCAGCTGTAACGAGTGGGACCGTTAATTTCTCCACAAGGGTATGCAAATTGACCCCCATAATGATCGTGATGAGTGTCATAAGCATAATCACAATCGCCACAGGTATGAGCGCTTCGAATGAACGGCTGACTGACGCGGGCACTGCCTCAGGAAGCCGAATCGTTATATTTTTTTGCTTACATATCCTAAAGATTTCGACAGATAAAATCGAAACGATGATCGTTACGAAAAGCCCACTTCCACCTAGATATTGCATCGGCAGCACAAAGCCTAACTCTTCAATAACAGAGGGAGTAATGGTCAAGAGCAAGGAAGCGACTGCGATTTGTCCACCAGACAAGGGGTCGACTTTATAAGATTGTGCTAAGTTATAGCCAATGCCGAATGCCACGTATAAGGACATGATAAACATGGTCATTCGATAAGGGATTAAGATTTGGTCGGCGTTTTCCGTCGCCCATTGAGTGATTCCCCACGATTCGGGCAACGGAGGGAACGCAATGATTAAGAAGAATGAACCGACGATAATAAATGGCAAGGAGGAGACAACCCCATCGCGTACAGCTAAAAGGTGCCGCTGTTCCGCTAGCCTTGCCATCGGGTTAGATACTCTCTTTTCCAAGAAATCGATGAATTTCCCCATGACGTTAGCCTCTCTTTTTCTTCTTTATTTCACTAATTCTTGAAGCGTTTTCAATAATGTTGGGCCGCCTAATGGCGTATAGGCTTGCGGTGGAATTGGGCCACAAGGAACTCCGTATTCATCCGCTTCTTTTTTAATGTTGTCAAAACGATGTTTGATTTGCGGCGCAACCATAACGACATCCCAGTTGTTTTCTAGCTCCGCTGCCACTTCACTAGAGCCGATCGCTTTTACTTCCAAGGCTTGTCCATGTTTTTCTGCTTCTTTCTTAAGGGTGTTTACTACGATCGCGCTCGACATGCCTCCAGAACATACAAACAATACTTTTGTCATTTTCAATCATCTCCTTCATGTCACTCTAGAACTGTGAATCTGTCTTTTCGCTTCTTGCTTGAAAAGGCTTTCACTTACATGTATTATAGGGTTAATGAAATAAAAATTCAATATAGTTATAGAGAAAAGCTAATTTAAATTTCGTAATATGTTTTTTTATTGAACGAAGTACATGTTTAGGAGGAGTTAAGATGAACGTAGAGGCGGAAATATTCAACATGATTTCGAACGCAGGGGATGCAAAGTCGATTGCTTATGAAGCGTTAAAATTAGCACAAAATAACGATTTTCATTTAGCGAACGAGAAACTGGAAACAGCCAATAAAACGTTAGCAAAAGCACATAATACGCAGACAAAATTAATTCAAGCCGAAATCAATGGGGAGCGTGTTGAACAGTCTTTGTTAATGGTGCATGCGCAAGACCACTTAATGGCAGCTATTAGCGAGATGTCATTAATTGAACAGATGATCGCCATTCTCCGCAGGGTAGCTCAATTAGAAGAGAGATCGGAAAGTGAGAGTGTGTAAACATGCAGAAGCTAGGGATATCGATTTATCCAAATCATTCAACAGCAGAAAAGGACAAACAGTATATACACGTAGCTAACCAATACGGGTTTACACGTGTTTTTACCTGTCTATTGTCAGTAGAAGGGGACAACATTTTAGCTAGTTTTCAAGAGACGATTCACTTTGCCAAACAGCTTGGGATGGAAGTCATATGCGACATCAATCCACGTGTATTCAAGGATTTGGGTATTTCCTATGATGATCTCACTTTTTTTAAAAACCTTGGAGTGGATGGCATCCGGTTAGACCTTGGTTTTACTGGGAACGAAGAGTCCATGATGACGTTTAACCCTCATGGCTTGTTCATAGAAGTCAACATGAGCAATTCTACGAAATACATTGACAATATCTTAAGCTTCCAGCCCAACCGCAATAAGTTAATCGGTTGTCATAATTTTTACCCCCATCGCTATAGTGGATTGTCGTATGATTTTTTTATAGAATGCAGCGAAAAGTTTAAGAAATTTGGATTGAGGACGGCTGCTTTTGTCTCTTCGCAAGCGGCAACGTTTGGGCCGTGGCCAATTGTCGAAGGATTGCCGACACTAGAAATGCATCGTGGTTTGCCTATTGACGTTCAGGCGAAACATTTGTTTGCCACGCGGTTGATTGATGATGTCATTATAGGCAATGCCTACGCATCTGAAGAGGAACTTAAGCGTTTAAGCCAAATAAACAAGGAGAAACTGACATTTAATCTAGAACTCGTTGACTCTGTGCGCGATCTTGAGAAAAAAATTCTATTTGATGAACCGCATTTTTATCGAGGCGATGTTTCTGACTATATGATTCGTTCTACCCAAAGCCGAGTTAAATATAGAGGGGAAGCTTTCCCACCCCACAATACAACAGACATAAAAAGAGGGGATGTCGTCATAGAAAGTGAATTATATGAACAATATGCCGGCGAATTGCAAATTGCTTTAAAGGATATGAACAATTCTGGCCGGACAAACGTTGTTGCTAGAATCAGAGAAGAAGAGATTTTCTTAATTGATTACTTAAAGCCATGGGACAAATTTGCCTTTTCAGAATGGGATGGGTGAGCAAATGTACGTGATCGGGCTTGACGCAGGCGGTACGAAAACACACGCGGCTGTGATCGATCAGAACCAAAACATTCATTTTTCGATCGAGACAGGGCCAGGAAACGTAGCTGTTAATAGCGAAAAAGCAAAAGAACATATAATGGCTACCATACAAGCTTGTATAAATAGTAAGTACGGCAGCCTCTGTAAATCGATTGTTTTAGGGATCGCTGGAATTGAAAAAGGGCATTTAAAAAGCGAATTTAAAACATTGGTTGAACAACACTTCCAATTGCCTGCATTGATTTTAAACGATGCCGAACTTGCACTTTATGCCGTTCTCGAAGACGAAAATGGGATACTGGCGATCGCAGGCACCGGCTCCGTATTGATTGGCAAAAAGGATTCAACGATCAAAATGGTTGGCGGTTGGGGGCATCTGCTCGGGGATGAAGGAAGCGCTTATCACATCGGAATACAAGCGTTAAAGCAATTAGCCTCGGAAATCGAGCAGGGGAACATTCAAACCAAATTGGCCAAGGCGTTGGCTACTCAGTACCAATTACCCAACGCATCAGCGATAAAGGAGTTTGTTTACTCTTCCACAAAAAAAGAAATTGCCGATACCGCCCTATTTGTGTATCGGCGTGCACAAATGGACGATACAGACGCAAAAATACTATTGGAACAAGCAGGAGAAGAACTAGCCCAGCAAGCCATTCGGTTAGTTAAACAACTCGGATTAGAAACATCGTCAATCCCGATCATTGTGAAAGGGAGTTTATTAGAGAAAAACGAATTTGTCCGCAACCATTTTACAGAAAAACTAAACCAATTTTCACCTGGCATTTCTATTGTTTGTAAAAACCGTCCAACCGTAACAGGCGCTTTACATGCGTGGAAGAATTCAAACGATGATTAAATGAAGCTAATGTTTTTGCATGGACAGCTTCTTTATAGGTTAAACGTTTCTAGAGGCAATGTTCATGAATTGAACTCACTGGAAATGATCACCCCCTTCCTGAAGAAACGACGATAACGAACATTCAAAGTGCGAACCCCAAGCGCACATAAAATCCCTAGATCACCCGCACCAAAAACAGCCTCTAATATGTGCCAATGTGTAGGAAAATGTAATAATGTGGCCTTGTTCGGTGTGCTATGATAGGAAATAGAAGCAAAATGATTCGTTTGCGGTTGTGTATTTCCGGAAACTGGATAAAATTCGCTGTCGCACTCTATGTGAGTGCGTGGATTGAAATATTGACGCAAAATCGCCAAGGACATCTGAAGACATCGTCGCACTCTTTGTGAGTACGTGGATTGAAATTCATTGCTCTTGCGATTGCGCCTTTACCTCTTGGTCGCACTCTTTGTGAGTGAGTGGGGGGGAAGAAGAATTGATTTTTCTACCACAAAACAAAAAAGACTCGAATCCGACGAATAAAGGTTCGAGTTTTTTTCGGTACATTTAAATTTACTATGAACATTTAAGCATGGGCTTCTTAGTATTTAGTAACGTCTTTCTCTGTTACGAAGTGCAAACAAAGCGATCGGTGCATAGAAAGGAATAATCGATAAAACAGTATGTATCCATGCCTTTTTTGCGTAGGCCTCGTAAAGACGGTATATGATGTAGATAAGTAGAGCCCATAAAATAAGCGACACGATCCGATGGATTGGCTCTGGGATTTTAACTAATAAATGGATGTATAAATGATGGAAGGGAAGAAAGCGATAGACAATCGTTACACACCCAATGAGTAAGACCTTTATGCCCCCATTTCCTCGTAGTTTCTCCGAAATCAATTCACCGACAATCCAAAACTGAGCAATCGGTATCCAACTTAGCCAAGGGTGACGGATATGGACATTCTTGGCCATTCTCGATAAAGCAGCGGCCAATATTAAATGAGCAATAAGCCAAAGGATAAATAAACAAATATATAGGAACAACATCAGGTTCAGTAGAAGAAGAAAAGATTCTTTTATTTCCTCAGGCGATTGAGAAAACGCCGTCATAAAAATACCCCCTTCCCAGCTATACAGTCAATGTTTAAAATGCCTCTCATTAAAAAGCAAACGTTACCAACATCCTAACACATGGACAAATCGTGTGTCTCTTATTGTAAAAAACGCGGTGGTGTTAGCTGGAACTCCTTATTATCATAGAATAGCAGTACGATGGAAACGAGCCTTAAAGGCAAACGATTCTCCATTGCTTCAATAAGGAATAGCCTATGCTCACTTTTCTCTAGTGCGAACCGTAAGCGCACATAAAATCCCTAGATCACCCGCACCAAAAACAGTTTTGAATATGGGTTACTATGTACAAAAATGTAATAATGTGATCTTGTTGGGTGTGCTATGATAAGAATTAGAAGCACAATCACTCGTTTTCGAATCATTATTTCTAAAAAAGGGGTAATATTCGCTGTCGCACTCTACGTGAGTGCGTGGATTGAAATACAGATGCTGCAAGATTATATTCAAAAGTATAACAGTCGCACTCTACGTGAGTGCGTGGATTGAAATCTCCGTCATATTCCAGCCTTTTTTCGCCGCGTTAACGTCGCACTCTACGTGAGTGCGTGGATTGAAATCTTCCTACTGTATAATAGCCGCAATAATCCCCCGGTCGCACTCTACGTGAGTGCGTGGATTGAAATCTTATAAGCCCGAACTACACGCAACTGATCTTTAGTCGCACTCTACGTGAGTGCGTGGATTGAAATAGCCATGCCTTCGTGATATTTGTATAGCTTTTTAGTCGCACTCTACGTGAGTGCGTGGATTGAAATTCGGGCTGCTGAATAGTGCTTCCGGGTACTGAGGGGTCGCACTCTACGTGAGTGCGTGGATTGAAATTTGAAAATATCTCAACGTTTGTCAGCTAATTAACGTCGCACTCTATGTGAGTGCGTCGCATAAATTAAGACAAGCCTCACCCCTTGCTGCAACAAGTCTTTTCCCTGCTCAATTCGAGTGCATAATACGTTTCTCCACTAGATCAGCATGTGCATCACACCTATAAATACACGTATCTAAACACATAGCTAAAAAGTAAATTCCAATTAAGAGAGGAGTAAACAATGGAAGAGAAAGAAATGTTAGAGCTCTTATTACAGAAGGTAACTGATCTGGAATTGGGGTTGTTAGAGCAAAAAGAGCACAATTTGGCAGTGGCACACGACATCAAAGAATTGAAAGAAGAGCAAATCATGATTAAACAAGCAGTGCTTGAAACGAATCAGAACGTCAAGAACATAGAGGGAAGTCTCGAGAGTTTGAGTGACCAAAGTGAGTCAGTTGTCTGAAGACCAAAAATCAGTCCGGGAGATTTTAGGCGATCATGAAGTGGCGATTGGAACGCTTTGAAGAAAGCCGGTTTAAAGATTTGGATAGAAAAAGGTAGGTATCACCACGAAACAAAATAGTAGATGATGTTTTTCCGCGTCTATTTCGCTGCGGATTTTTTGTTTTCCTTTGAGCGGATGGTTCAACATTTATTAGGAAGATTCTTAAAGCGTTTTTCCCCATTCAGTTTGGCATCAAATCGTTACACCCAGCCACTGTCGATACTATATCCTTTCAAACAACCCCCATGCAGTTGCATAACTCAGCACCATTTCCCTTATGTCCGTTTCCTCTCCCGATAAAAATCGTTTCTGAATTTCGGATGTTTTTTTGCGATTTTAGGATTAACGTGTGGTTGAGTCTGCTTTAACATAAGGAATAGCAAAAGGAGGGATTGTTTTGAAAGCGCTTAAAAAATTCGGTGTGGTGGTCGGTTTGGCTGTTGCGGCAACAGGCTGCGGCGGGAATGGAAGCAGCGGCGATGACACATTGGTCGTTTATACAACGCGTAGTGAGAGTTTGAATGAAGCGGTGATTCCCCAATTCGAGAAGGAAACGGGCATTCGCGTGCAGATGATTTCGGCTGGCACAGGGGAAGCGATTACTCGGGTTGAGTCGGAGCGTAATAACCCGCAAGGCGATGTGTTGTGGGCGGCCGATATCACGATGCTTTATGATAAAACCGATTTGTTTGAGGAGTATGTGTCGCCGGAAGATGAATATATGATGGAAGGGTTTAAAAACACAACTGGTTATTTTTCGCCTGCCTTTTCTGATCCGACAGTGTTTATTGTCAATACCGATTTAGCGGGCGATATGGAAATTGAAAGTTTCCAGGATTTGTTGAATCCAGAGTTGAAAGGGCGGATTGCCTTTGGCGACCCTGTTAATTCAAGTTCAGCATTCCAATCGTTAATTGCGATGCTTTACGCTGCGGGCGACGGCGATCCGATGTCGGATCAGGCTTGGGAGTTTGTCGAAGCGTTTGTGGCCAATTTGGACGGCAAAGTGCAAGGCAGCTCTGGCCAAGTGCATAAAGGTGTGGCCGACGGTGAATATGTTGTTGGCTTGACATGGGAAGATCCGGTTGTCCATTACAAGCAAAGCGGGGCAGCAGTTGAAGTCGTTTTTCCAACTGAAGGGGTTGTCTACCCAGGGCAGTCGATCCAAATTATTAAGGGCACGAAAAATTTAGAGAACGCCAAGAAATTTGTTGACTATGTGTTATCGGAAGAAGTGCAAAGCCGTACGGGGCAGGAGTTGACGGTTCGGCCGCTCCGTGAAGGGGTAGAGGTGGCTGACTACATGACACCACAAGAGGAAATCAAGCTGTTTGATGAGTATGACGAGATGTTTATTATCGAGAACATGGATGACATTACCGCTCGTTATGTCGAAGTGCTTGAAGGCTCGATGGATTAAAGGCATTGGCATGCTTGCTTGTTTGGCTGGCATGCCTGATTGTGAATGGAAGGAGGCAACAAGATGGGTGTAGCAATTGATATTGACAATGTGGTCAAAATGTACGATGAGCATACGGTTATTGATGGGTTGTCGCTCACGATTCAGCCAGGCGAATTGTTTACGTTATTAGGTCCGTCTGGTTGTGGGAAAACGACGCTTTTGCGGATGATTATCGGTTTTAATTCCGTTGATGGCGGGGCGATTAAAGTCGATGGCCAGCGAATTAATGACGTTCCCGTTAGCAAGCGGAAAATGGGGATGGTGTTTCAAAACTATGCGATTTTTCCCCATATGACAGTGGCAGAGAACATTGCCTTTGGGTTGAAGACGCTCAAGGAAAGCAAGGCGCAAATGCAAAGCAAGATTGACCATATAATGAAGGTCGTCCACATTCAAGACCACCATAACAAAAAGCCAGATAAGCTTTCAGGGGGCCAACAACAACGGGTTGCGCTTGCTCGGGCGCTTGTTATTAATCCGAATGTTTTGTTAATGGATGAGCCGCTTTCGAACTTGGATGCGAAACTGCGGATTGAGATGAGAAATGCGATTAAAGAAATTCAACAAGAAGTGGGGATTACGACCGTTTATGTGACCCATGACCAAGAAGAGGCGCTGGCGATTTCTGACCGGATTGCTGTCATGAATAAAGGGATGATCCAACAAATTGGCAAACCTGAACAAATTTATTTGCGTCCGACGAATTTGTTTGTTGCCCAGTTTATTGGCACTTCCAATGTGATTAAAGCGAAGATCGAAAAGGAAGGTACTGATACGTTCGTCGTCTTTAATGGCGAATACAAAGAAAAGCTTGATAACGTGGTGGAAACGGTTGAAAATGGGCAGGAAGTGCTGGTATCTGTCCGTCCACAGGAGTTTACGATTACGCAAGAAGCGAGTGCGATCGCTGGCGTTGTCGAAAGCACGATGTTTTTAGGGATTAATACCCATTATCTCGTCACCCTTACAACTGGAGAGCGAGTGGAAGTGGTACAACATATTGAAGACAAAGCGATTATTCCAGAGGGAACGAATATTTATGTAAAGGTGAAGCCGCACTTAATCAACTTGTTTGATGTGGCGAATGAACAAACGCTCATGAAGGCAGGTGAGTGACATGCGGCCTAAAGCGTTCAATGGCTGGAATTGGATCACGCTGTCAATTGTGCTATTCTTTGCTTTATTCATTTTGTTCCCGGTTGTGTTAGTCTTGAATAAGAGCATTTATAATGGGGAAGCAGGGCGTTTCACACTTGAGCATTTCTCGCTCTTTTTTGAACGGAAGTTTTATTGGGTGACGCTGTGGAACAGCATCAAAGTGACTGTAGTAGCGACGCTCCTGGCTGTTTTGATTGGTCTGCCTCTTGCTTATATGTTGCGGCGAGTGAAAATTTTCGGAAGTGGCATTGTCCAAATTCTCATTATTGTCTCGTATATCTCGCCGCCGTTTATTGGCGCTTATGCATGGATTCAGCTACTCGGTCGAAGCGGTGTTATTACGAAATGGATCAATGATACCTTTCATCTTCAGTTTGATGGCATTTATGGTTTTGCCGGAATTGTGCTTGTGCTAACATTACAATCATTCCCGCTTATTTTCATTTATATTTCTGGGGCATTGAAGAACCTTGACAATTCATTGATCGAGGCAGCGGAAAGCCTTGGCTACTCCGGGATGCAGCGCGTCGTTAAAATTGTCGTTCCGCTGATTGCACCTACGATTCTTGCCAGCTCGCTCCTTGTCTTTATGCGCGTAATCGCTGATTTTGGCACACCGATGCTAATTGGCGAAGGGTACCGGACCATTCCCGTTTTGATTTATACGCAATTTATGAGCGAAGTTGGGGGCGATGCAGGCTTTGCGGCAGCACTGGCATCGATCTTTATTATTGTGACGATTGCTTTGTTTCTCGTGCAGCGAGTGATTGCGCGTCAATACTCGTATTCGATGTCGGCCCTGCGGCCAATGGAAACAAAGAAAAGCACAGGCATAAAAAACTTGCTCAGCCATGTGGCTGTGTACGGGGTCACACTGTTGGCGATTTTGCCGCAGCTCGTGGTCGTCTACACTTCCTTTTTGGAAACGATTGGTGGCCAAGTGTATACAGGAAAGTTCTCGTTGCAAAATTATGAGAATATCTTGTTTAACCGCGATTTGTCGATGATTTTAAATACGTACCAGTTAGGCCTGATCGCGATCGCGGTGATTGTCATTCTCGGGATATTAATTGCGTATTTAACGGTGCGCAAACGAAATAAAGTAACATCGTTGCTTGATACGGTATCCATGCTTCCTTTTGTTATCCCTGGTTCTGTTTTAGCAATGGCGCTCATATTCGCTTTTGGCGAAGCGCCCCTGTATTTAACGGGAACGAGTTTGATTATGGTACTAGCCTTTGTGATTCGACGTATGCCTTATACGGTTCGTTCCAGTACGGCAATTGTCAGCCAAATTAGCCCGAGCATGGAAGAAGCGGCCATCAGTCTTGGCGCTTCCGAAAGGCGGACATTTTTTAGGGTAGTGGTGCCGATGATGATGCCTGGCGTGTTGGCGGGCGCTATTATGAGCTGGATGACGATCCTTGGCGAGTTGAGCGCGTCGATTATTTTGTATTCAACCAATACACAAACGCTCGCCGTTTCCATTTATACGGAAGTGATCCGTGGAAACTTTGGCAATGCCTCTGCTTATTCGGCCATTTTAACGGTAACGTCGATTTTGTCGCTGTTTCTATTTTTTAAGTTGACAGGCAAAAAAGAAATGAACGTGTAGTCCGCAGGAAGAAATCACTCGGCTGGTTGAAAACGCTCGCCAGACGAGGAGTGCAGCCGAGGGAAGATGCGAATAGAACGGGGTTCATGAGCAGCGGTTTTCTTGCGCATGAAACGCAAGTTTCAAAGTATATGAGTGAGGCAAACGACGAAGTATGCGAGTTTGTCTGAGGGCTGCTTGTAAAAAGCAGCCCCTCGTTGTCCTATCATCATAGTGGGGTTGACCGCGATGGAACGCAGACGGATGAAAGATGATATTCAACGGTCGTTTTTAACGAACGCTATCGTCATTATTTCCGCGATTTTGTGTGTATATCTATTGTCTTTGCTTTTTCTATTCAATGTATCGATTGTCCGACCGAGCCAAGCGACAAATGAACGAGTGGCTAAAGAGGTCGAAGCTGAGTTTGCCCAATACAAAGAGGGAATGGCCCGTTTAGTAGCCGATGAACAAATCAAAGCCTTTTTACGTGGCGAAGGAAAAAGCAGAGAAGCGAATCAATTGCTTTACGATTTCCGTAATGCCCAAACGTTTCAGTCAGACTTTGTCTTGTTGGACAACGAAGAGGCGATTGTCTCCACAAGCTTGTATGAAGGGCAGAAGGAACAATTGTCGCAAAGCCCGGTCCTGCGGGAACAAATGCAAAAAGCAGATGAACATCAATTTACAGGGGAGTATGTCAATAAACGAGCGCTTAACGCTGGCCAAGGAGGCGCTTATGTGTTTGCCGCTGCGATAGAGGAAGGGGAGGGAGAGCGTACAGGTTATTTGCTGTTCTTGCTTGAACATACCCTCCAGTCGGCCAGTGAGCAAATTGTATTTGTCACCGATTCATTCTATAATGCCGTTTTTTATAGCCATACAATCGGAATTGGCGCCCTTGGAAAATTAACGATTCCAACCGATGGATTCCTTGTCCAGTATGACGGCAATCCTTTTTACGTGACAAAAACAGAAGTCGCTGGCCAGCCCATTCAAGTGATCACGCTCACGTCTGTCAAAACGTATCAGCTGCTGTTGTTGTATGGTATTTTAGCAATGGTGGTTTCAAGCTTTGTTATGTTGGCTGTTGTCTGGCTGGTCACACCGAAAATTTTAAAAAAGACGCTTGAACCTTTTGATGCGCTAGTCGCGCGAATCTCTTCAAAGAACAACCATCTTCATTTTCAACAAACCGATCATGTCTTTGCTGAAGTGCAAACAATTTACGAGGAATATACGAATAAAGTCCATGAAATTCAAGCACTTGTCGATAAAAACGAAGAGATTCTTGAGAAAAAACGCTTGAGTGAAATCAAACACTTAGAGGCAAAATTTAATCCCCATTTCCTTTACAATGTATTGGAAATGATCAAATATGAAACATTGGCTAACCCAGAGAGCGCAGCGGAGATGATTGTCAAAACAGCGAAATTGATGCGCTACAACGCTCATTTTGGCGATACGACTGTTTTGTTGGAAGAAGATATTGCCTACTTGCAAGACTATTTTGCCTTGCAAAAAATGCGCTATGGCAAGAGGCTCGATTACACGATCGCGATTGAGCCAGAACTAGGCCGTGCTCGTGTGCCGAAACTACTCCTTCAACCACTAATTGAAAATGCAATCAAGCACAATATTGACAGCACCCGCTGTTTGAAAGTTGATGTAAGCGCCTGCTGGGGGAATGGGGTGCTGACATTTGTAGTAGAGGACAATGGGCTTGGCATGACGCCTGGAGAAGTGGCGAAAATCAAAGCGATTATGGCAGGAGAAATGAAAGAGACGGCGCATACTGGTTTAAAAAATACCCACCAAATGATTCAACTGCTTTACGGGGAATCTTACGGGATTGAGATCGCATCAGCGCCGGAAAAAGGAGAGGGGACGACCGTCCGTATGCACATTCCATATGAGGGGTGACAACATGCTAAAAGTGGCAATCGTGGAAGATGAACCGATCCTGTTAAAAGGGCTGCTCTACCGTGTGGACTGGCTAAGCAACGATTGTACCGTGGTCGGTGCCGCTGAGGATGGGGCTGAAGGGCTGAACCTCATTAAACAAACAAAACCGGACATTATCATTACGGACATCCGCATGCCGTTTAAAGACGGGCTGGCCATGTTAAAAGAAGCCAAAGCCGACTATTCCTTTGAAGCGATTATTTTATCTGGTTTTGGCGAGTTCGAGTACGCCAAGCAAGCGATCACAATTGGCGTCCATGATTATTTGCTAAAACCAGTTGATTTGCATGAATTGGAGGCTACTTTGCAAAAGCTCGTACAAAAATTGCAGGAACAAAAAAACAACGATCATTTAACAAAACAATCAAAAGTGTATAGCCATCTTCTCGACTTGGGGATAGGCAGCCACTCAACCTATGTCGCCGAAATCATGGATTTTATTAAAAAACACTACCATGAAAAAGTGACGTTAAAAGCAGCAAGCAATGAGATTGGCCTTTCCACAGTCAGCTTGAATGACAAGTTAAAGGAAAAAACAGGGTACAGCTTTAATGAATTAGTAACGCGCTACCGCCTTACCAAGGCAATTAGCTTGCTTCAAGACGAAAAGCTGCTTATCTATGAAGTCGCCGAAAAAACCGGTTTTAGTGACTATAAGTATTTTAGCCAAGTGTTTAAAAAGTACACAGGAATGTCGCCTAAGCAGTTTTGCGGCAAATAGAAAAGCAAGAGAGAAGGCGGCACCTCCTGCGGGAGCCGCTTCAACTAGTTGCTCCCTTGCTAAGCGACAGCGTTCGGTTTTACTTGGCCACTGGCAGCACGCGGCGGACTGACT
Organism: Shouchella clausii; assembly: GCF_001598215.1. Taxonomy (GTDB): domain Bacteria; phylum Bacillota; class Bacilli; order Bacillales; family Bacillaceae_D; genus Shouchella; species Shouchella tritolerans. The sequence goes on from NZ_BCXJ01000001.1 coordinate 507,270, forward strand.
GTCAGAGTAAAGGTTTATTGGCCTGCGCCTAATTTAAATAAGTTTTGCTTGGCTTGGTAAGCAATTTTTAAATATTTTAACGCCAATGTTGTATGGCCGGCTTGTTCAAAATAAGTCGCTGCTTCCTCTGCAAGCTCGTCCACTTCAAAGTCAAAGCATTCCTCATTTAACTGCTCGATTGCTTGGTCAATCAGTGCATAGTTGCCTTCCGCATATAACCCTCTAGTCGCTAAACATCGTGCCTTGTATTCTTTATTTCGATAAAACTCTGCCCCGATCGCTGCCTTTTTCAAATAAGGCGCTGCCTGTTGGGGCAAATTCAAGCGATACAATGTATTGGCTAAATTGTACGTATTTTTAACGCCGATAAGGGTATGCTGGAACTCATGGTAAGACAATGTCTTTTCAAACCATTGCCGTGCTTGTTCATAGTTGCGGTACCTAAGTGCGTTCAGGCCTAAAGCGCGAAGGACCGCCATTTTGGAAAAAGGGTACGGATCAGCTGCGGCGAGGGCTTCATTAAGAATTAGAATTGCCTTATCGTATTGCTTTGTTTCCGAATAAATGCCCCCAAGGATCGTTTGGCAATGGATGGAGCGTTCCTTATTTCCTAAACGGTTAAATTCGACGAGTGCTTCTTCAATATAAGATCCCGCAAATGGGTACTGGCTGATCCGGTAAAGGGAGAGGCCCATATAGTAATGGAATTCAGCTTCTTCTTCTTTGTTTTCTACATATTCGAGCAAGCGTTCAGCTTTGCGGAATAAGCGAATGGCGGAGCGATAACGTTCATTGACAAATTCGTTCTGTCCGCATGAAAAATAATATAAATACTTCAATAGATGGTCCACGGATTCCTCAGCCACCATCCCGGCCCTCTTCAACATTTCGTCGTCAGCACCGCCTTGGCTAGCTTGTTTGCACATAAGGCGGTAGCGAAAGTTGACGAGTGCATAATAGGCGAGCAAACGCTCATTCTTTTCGATCTGCTTAAACATGGCATCAACTTTTGCCTTTAATTGTGAAGCTTGTTCCACGGAACGGGCAATGATGCAACTGTACCACTCGGCAATCGTGGCTCCTGCTTTCTCAGGGGAAATAGCAACGGTCATCTTTTATCACCTTTCATTGAAGATTTGTTCAATTACGTTCAGTCGTTTTTCATAAAAAAACGAGTGACAGCAACAGTCGTAATAAAAAATGAAGCCACTTACCATAACAGAATAGCGTGTTGATCGTTTGTTCGAATGAAGCTTGTTCGTTTATTATCAGCGATTCATTGGGAAATCGTCAAGACTTTTTGGCGTTTTTTACTGAATGATTTGAATAATTATGCGGAGGAAGAGTACAAACCATTTTTGGCAATGTCCAGGGGTGGCGCTTCTAGGAGCACGGTGTTTTGAACGAAAGAGCGTGGCAAGGTATGTTTTCCAGACGGACAAGCAACACTAACAGCAGGCAATAGAAAGAGAGGATGCTTGCGAATGGCTAAACCAGTAATAGGAATTACGAGCACAATTGCCCTTCATAATCAAATTCCAAGTGTAGACCTCGCTGAGAAGGTCGTCGAAGTCATCATGAACGCTGGAGGCGTGCCGATTGTGATCCCTGTAGGCAAAGTTGAACTCGCTTCTGATTGGATAAAAGCATGCGATGGCTTGATTTTAAGCAGCGGTGAGGATGTGGATCCATATTTATATAAGGCTGAACCTTCGCCGAAACTGCAAAAAACATTTTTACAGCGTGATGAAGTGGAAATCGAATTAGTCAAACACGCTTTGCAACAGAAAAAGCCGATTTTTGCCATTTGCAGAGGCATTGGCGTCTTGAACGTTGCTTTAGGAGGAAGCTTGATGCAAGATATTGAAACAGGCCTACCAAATGCCTGCAAACACCACCAGGAAGCAGGCCGCACAGATGTGACTCACCGTATTCAGATTGTGAAAGATAGCCTGTTGCATCAAGTGATCGGATCCGAAGAGATAAGGGTGAACAGTTTGCATCACCAGGCAATCGGCAGGCTTGCTCCGCAGTTAAAGCAGGTCGCATCGGCTTCTGATGGCGTCATTGAGGCAGTAGAAGGCAGAGAAGGAATGCCCTTTGTCCTTGGCGTCCAATGGCATCCAGAAGAATTAGCAGCAAACGATGCAGCGATGGCACGGTTATTCACTGTTTTGATTGAGAAAGCGAGTGGCGTTAGCGGTTGAGAGAGCCGTGTATGCCTCTAATTTAATGGGCGCCATTCGCCATTAAGCTGTATAAGCAGACACCTTGTTCGTCTTTGTGGCTTCATTTTCGTGTGACTACTAGTAAACGCGCTTGTCAGACGAGGGTAGATAGGAATCGAACGTTCATGAGCAACGGCTCCAAAGCCCCGCGCAAAAGACGACTGGAGGCCCTTCCCTGTAAGGAAAGAGCCTCTTCTTTATGATGAGCCAAGACGGTGCAACACTTGTTGTTTTGACGGCATCCCTGCTTGTGCGCCTGCCTGTTCTACTGATAGCGAAGCAGCGGCATTAGCAAATGGCACCGCTTCGGATAATCGCTGGCCAGACGCCAAAGCCGCGGCAAGAGCGCCATTGAATGTATCCCCTGCTCCGGTAGTGTCGATGGCATCCGCCGGAAATCCGTTCACGTGAACGAGCTGTTGGCCGTCGTGGTAGGTGGCGCCTTTTTTTCCTTCCGTTACAAGCAACTTGTTTGGATATCTCTGTACCGCTTGTTCAACCGATTGCTTAAAGATCGTCTGGCACTCCGTTTCATTTGGAGTGATATAATCAACGAGATCAAGCAACGATGGCGGCAGCGGCTGTGCAGGGGCAGGGTTTAGAATGACGATGCATCGTTCTTCCTTGCCTATTTTAGCGATTTCCTCAATAAAAGGGAGCGGCACTTCAAGTTGCAGCACGAGGACGTTTCTCTGTTTTAACACATCACGGTATTGGGCGGCGTCTTCGCGCTTCCAACTGAAATTGGCGCCAGGCGCGACAACAATCGCATTGTCGCTGTTTGTTACCGTAATCATGGCTACGCCTGTATGTTCGTCCTTACCAACGTCTATGTAATCCGTGTTAATTTGTTCGTTTTGTAAGTTGCCTGTGACAAGCTTTCCGTACGGGTCATTGCCGACTTTGCCTATCATCGTCACGTCAGCACCAAGCCTCGCCGCGGCTACTGCTTGATTGGCCCCTTTTCCTCCTGGGTTCGTTTGGAACTCGCCGCCAAGCACTGTTTCCCCTAGGACAGGCATGGTGCCCGTGTGGACGACAAGATCAATGTTTATACTGCCAACAACCGTAATCAATGGATACGCCTCCTCTTCCGAATGACTCCATTTTACTATAAATCGTTTTGCCGAAGAAATCTCAGTTGCTTGAAAAAAGGGGAGTATGAAAGTGTGGCAATTCTGATTGGTATCCAGCCGAAAGGTTAGATCATGAAAAGGACGCTTCAAGACATTTTGTCTTGAGGGCGTCCTTTTTTCGGGATGTGAATATCAAATGATGTCCCTTTAGATGGTTCGCTCTCTACAGAGATCGTCCCATGATGAGCACGAACAAGGTTATAGACAATAGCCATACCAAGTCCAGTCCCTTCAGAGGCTGAATTTGTCGTTGCCCCTCGATAGTATTGTTGAAAAAGATTTTCCATCATGTGAGTCGGCATGCCTATGCCGTTATCTGTTATATGGATTCTTGCCTGTTCGTTGTAATCGAAAAGCTCTATATAGATGTCAACGGGTTCAGGATTATGGATAATCGAATTCATTAAAATGTTTTGCAAAATGCGTTGCATAAATTTGTCGTCAAAGTCGACGTCGATTCTTGGCTTGTTCGTTTTAAAATGGAGTCGATAGTCAACAGCTTGTGGGCTATTGCTAATATCGGCAACGACCCTTTTCATAAATTCGACCAAATCCTGGCTCGTCGTATGGATAGGGAACGGGCGATCGCCATCATTTAATTTTAAGACGAGATTTAAATCCTGAATCAACTCTTCCATATGTTTGCCTTTATCATAAATTTCCTGAGTAAAAGAGCGGGCTTCCTCTGTTGACCATTCATACTGATTCGTTAATAAAAGGGTAGAATATCCAGTGATATATGTTAAAGGCGTTTTCAAATCATGGGAAATACCCGCTATCCATTCCTGTTTTGCATGTTCGATTTTTGTCCTTTCTACTTCATTTGCTTGTAATTGCTCAGCCAATAATTGAAGGGAATGGAGCACTTCCTTATAAAGAAGATAACGCATCCGCAATGTTTCTTTTCGTGTGTAAATCTTCCGTAGGCCTGGAGGCTGCTTGTAATCTCCTTGCGAGAGCTGGTGGATCCATCTCATGATAAAAGCGATCGGCCCGCCAAAATACCAGCCAAAGAGACCAATACAAACAAGAGTGCTTAGTGCAAAAATTGATCCAACTAGTAGTCCTTCCGTATTTTCACCAACTAGCACATTGAATAAGGGAAGAAGGCCTTCAACGAGAATCACTATACAGAGTCCGGTCCCTAGCAACCAAAGAGTAAGCCCCAAAGCGAAATGAAGGGTGAAGCGCGTTTTTATTCCCATGGCAAGCCCTCATTCGGAGGGATAAATTTATAGCCAATTCCCCGAAGGTTGACAATGACTTTTGGTTTACGCGTATCATCGCCAAGTTTCTTTCGCAGCTTGGATATATGGATGGTCACAGTTTTTTCTTCTCCGAACACATCATTCCCCCAAACGCGTTCATAAAGCTGGGCTGTAGTGAAAATACGATTAGGATTTTCACAAAAAAAATGCAGCAACTCCAGCTCTTTTGCCGTGCATTCTACTGTTTGATTTTGAACCATTAGTATGGCCGATTCAGGATAAAACGCGAAGTAGCCGTAATCGTAAACCGGCTTCTTCTCTGAACGTTCATACATTTTTTGGCGCCGAAGAATGGCCTTTATGCGTGCAATGACTTCTAAAGGATTGAAAGGCTTAGTAATATAATCATCTCCGCTCCAGACAATGAAGTCAACACAATCACAGTGTCAAATAATAATGGCGATATAGAAATGAAGAATATAGCGACGACCAACCTCATTGTTACAAACGGCTCAGGAAGTGAAAGAGTGGCCGGGATATCAGCTGAAAAGGGACAATTTACTTCAATCGATGGTGAATTAAACGTGGAGAATAGTTCATTGCAGGAAGTGATTGTAGCTTCTAAGGCTGGCGATAGTTATATAACAAATGTAACAAGTACTAAGATGAACATTACTTCAACAGATGGTGAAGTAGCTGTTAAAGAAGCAACAGAAGAAGAAGCCCTTTTTGTAGAAACAAAGTCTGGAGACATCACCGTGTCTTACAAAGAAGCTCCTGCTTCATTGCAGCTTACTGCCCAAAGCGAATCGGCCGATATTACAGTGGGATTGGCTAATATGAAAGAAACAAAGAGTACAGACAAATTAAAAGAGGGAACAATTGGTGATGCATCACATACAGTGGAGCTATTGAGTACACACGGAACCATCAATATAAAATAGATGGATACTGATCCAAACGTAACAAAAGCGAAGCTTCCTTATCAAAGGGGCTTCGCTAAAAGTCGATAACCGATCTCTATATTGTGACTCAAAAAAAGCTTAAACAGACGTACATTCTTTTTTGCACATGGAGTTTGTCCAGTGCTCCATGATGGCCGCTTCCTTGTAGTCGTTGTCAATGACATGGATGGCTTCAGGTTTGTGCTTAATGAGGCGCAAGACTGCCGCAGCCATCTCCTGCTCATCGCTAGGCGGGGCAAAGGCAAGTGACTCTACCGCGCTTATAAATTGTTGGTTTAACATATCATAACCGACTGCATCATCCATTGGACCCATCCTTTCAAAAGTGTTGCTATTAGTTTGTACCTTTTTAAGCGAGAGCGCAAACATTATGCTTGGGGAAGTGATGTGTAAGTAGGGGACGGGCTAAGCAGGACAAGTACTTAGTCTAACCGGTTCGTTTTTGTCTTTTAGAAATGCAGCATTATTCAAAGGCGTTTTCACCGTTTCCATCGAAAAATTGAGTTTGACATTTAATATCCTTTCGGCTAATCTGAATTGGAGATTAACCATTTTTTTCAAATTTAGGGGGCTGAAGTGAGTATTTTTATTGTATTTGTTTTTGTATTGGCTTTAGTTCTTGTAGGACATGCAGCAATGGCCAATGCCAGAACACAAAAATTAAATGAACAAGCAATTAAAAATGCCCAAGAGTTTCATAATAAGTCTATTAGTCTACTTGAACAAATTCTCGAAACGGAGAAACAAGTATTAGAGGAATTAAGAAATAAGCATAATAATTAATCCGTTTGCCAATTATTGACGTAGCAAACACGCTTTTGACTTAATGGAGGGGTTGTTTGGAATCGCCATCAAAATTAGCCAGGTCCGCAGTTTCGCAATTTGTCAAAACCGTAGGCGTACCAATATTTCAAGAGGGGGGGTATCTCAATGAAAAAAACGCTAATGCTAGGATTAACAATGACGTATATTGCGACAGGGTGTGCGGCTCCATCAAATGACATGGCTAAAGAGGAAATAAAGGAAGAAATCAGTCAAGAAAATGAAGACGTAGAGGCTAGCAGTTCAGGTAATGATAAGAATATTCACAGGGCGGTTTTAGACGGTATTCATAATACAGCGATGATTTATCATGCGACGCTACAGGAAACATTTGATTTCACTGATGAAGATTTAGCAGAATTTGAAAACGTGCTAGATCATCATGAAAGTACAATTCGGTTGGCAAAAGAATTTGACGTTTCAAGTGAGATACAATACTCCCTTGAAGAAAGTTTAGAATTGACAAGACAAGCAATAGAGCAAAAAGATATTAGCTTATTGGAAGAAGCAAATGAATATTTACAAAAGCTTGATAAACAACATTGGTACGAAAAAAATAGCAACCACTCCTAATTCCATGAATGATAAAGTATTAGAATAGGGGCGGTTACTATTTAAAAACAATTAGAAACAAAACCGAAAAACTCTTTACTCGGCTCGAATCGAAAAAAGGGAGCCGACAGGCGAAAAGCTATTAAATAGAAATAGTACCCTTCAATTATGTGAGATGGGAAGACGCTGTCGGTAAGAATGTAATATCCACTTTTTCACCGTTTGGGCTAACTCCTAAAGTAAGGGCAACTACTAGAAACGATAGAAAAACAATCCGTTTAAACAAATTGATCAACTCCTAAAGTGTTTTGGTGCAGACGCGCATCATGTGCAACTTTCATATACTTCAACGCCAGCTTGGTTTTTCCTTCCTCTTCTGCAAATTGTGCTGCTTCTTCTGCTAGTTCACCTACTTCAAAATCCATTCCTTCCTTTTCTAGATCTGTAATGGCTTGATCGATCAAATCAAAGTTGTTTTCAATAAAAATGCCTTCCATAAACAAGCAGCGGGCACCATATTCTTTGTTTTGATAGTAAGCGGCACCTGCTTTTGCCAGTTGGAAATGGTGCAGAGCTTCTTCAATTTTCTTCTGTTTAAAAAGGGCGTTGGCTAAACTGTAGCTTGTTTTTACTCCGAAAATAGTGTTCTTATGTTCGGGGTACTCAAGCGCTTGTTTAAAATAGATTTCGGACTCAGCGTACTTCTGTTGAGCTTGTTTATTTAAACCGAGTGTTCGCAATACTTGCGCATATACAATCGGAATGTCAACAGCCTGTCCTAATGCCTCTTTGAGTATTTTTTCACCTTTTTCTGTATTTTTAAGTTCTTGATGGATGCCGGCTAAAACAATTTGGCAGTTTATCGACGGTTCCTTGTATTGGAGGCGGTCAAAGATGAGTTTTGCTTGCTCTATGTAGGAAGAGGCAACCAAGTACTGGTTGAGTCGATAATAAACGAGCCCGTTGTATTGGTAAAATTCGGCTTCTTCTGCCTCATCGTTTACATACTCCAGCAGTCGTTCAGCTTTACGGAACATTTTTACGGCTGAACGATACCGTTCTTGTGTAAACTCGTATTGTCCACTAACGAAGTAATAGAGATACTTAAGCATGTCATCAATTTTTGTTATTGCATCAAACGGATCTATTTTTTGGGAACATTGATTTTTATTATAGCGACTGACTAGGATGTTATGTTTAAAGTCAACCAAAGAGTAATAAGCTGTCAACTTGTCATTGGGATCAATTGACGAAATTAGGTGTTTAACCTCATCTTTCAATAAAACAGCCTGCTCGTATGACTTGGAAATGAGGCAGCTATACCATTCTACAATCTTGGCTCCAACCTTTTCTGAGCTTATCGTCCTCTCCATATAATCATCAGCCTCCTAATGAATCCCATTTTGCTTAATAATAGCAGAGGTAGAACGAGTTGCCTATAGTTTTAGGATTTTCCCAACTTTAGAATAAAGTTATCTTTAAAAATGAAGATAGGTTCTGGGGAAACACCCCCATTCACTCCCTGTTTAAAAAGCAGCCTATACGGCTGCTTTTTTAAGATGCATGGGGAGACGATTTCCGGTATACGAGCCTACGGAACAGGTGGTCAATTGGTCCACTTTTTTGTTTGGATTCGAGCCATGATGCGCAGCCGAGGGCTGTGAGCCAAATGCAGAGAGTGAGTCCCCATCCTGCGGCCATGCCTAGTTGGTTTCCTAGATTAAATGTTTGTGTGGAGAACAGCAAAATCAACATGATTTCGTTGTAGATAAAAAACGTAAGTGATCGTTTTCCAAGGGACGTGATCGCCCAAACCATACCGCTTGGTTTTGTTATTTTCAGTCCTATTAAGCCAAAGATAGCGGCGTAAGCGACACCCCCAAAAATGCCTGTTGCCATATGCAAGGAGAACGTCAAGCCGACTAAGGCTGGAGGCAACTCAATCAGTTGGTTGCTGTATAAGGCGTGGGGAAGAGCGCCGACTAAGGAAATGGAAAGGCCGTAAACAGCGGCTTTTTTCAGGAATGGTTTGTTCTTTGGGCTTTCATTTAACAATCCTTTTTGCCCAGACCAGATACCTATAAGGATTGATACCCCAACAGGCAGCAGAAAATGAGCGATGAATGGTCCGCCTGTGGCAAATTGGATAAATTGACTTGTGACTCGTTCGAAGTAATGTGCGTAATTGCCTGGAAGGATCGCGTTTCCGTTAAATTGTGCATAGGCCATCGCTATCCATGTGAGTGGCAAAATAACGACATACGCAAGGGATAAGGCCATGATGCTTCGAAGTACGGTTTTGTCACTTCGAAACAGTAACCAACAACACGCGAGAAGGGCAGTCCCATAGATGGCGAGAATGTCTTTTCCGCCGATCAGAACGGAGAGGATGAAGCCGAATAGAATGAGAAACCAAGCTCTTCGGTAAAGAGATGTTTTTGCATCTTTTATCGGTTTGTTTCGTTTTAGATAACTGCGCACAATTAAGGTCAGACCGTAGCCGAACAATAACGCAAACATCGCTCTCGCCCGGTTATCAACAAAGAAGACAGAAAGATAATTGACGATGGTATCGTACGTACTCATACTTTCGGGACGGGTTAACAAGGAGCTGCCCAAAAACAAGGATGCATGGGCGAGGGCGACAAGAAGAAGCATAAAACCTCTAGCGAGATCAAGTGAAACAAAGCGTTTTTGTCCTAGCTGAGCAATGCGATTCATTTGTGCTTTCTCTCCTTTTTGCGTAATGGGTTCCTCCATTTTATGGAAGTGGTAATTCATGATAGCACTGGTAGAATCGCGAGTCAAAACGATTGTCGAAGATAAGTTATTGAACTAAAACATCTGTTACTTTGAGTATCTAAAGAAATTTTTAATTGCATCCATGCGTATTTTATGACTACAATCTTCGCAACAAAAAATCCCATTCCCTTTTTTCTTAAATTGTTTATATTTTAGTGAACCTTCGTACACTCTGAATTTTTGTTTGCAACTATAACAAAGTACCTCATAGTAAACCATTGTTTTCCTCCTAAGTGATACATTATTTTTTAGTTGACTTATCGAAGATTGTAATGAGTTCTCTCGTATATTCCTGAACATTTAACTGGGGATTTCTCATTAATTCAATGGTGAACCCGTCAATGGCATTTCTTATTGTTAACGCCATCACCCTTGCTGATGGTCTAGTAAATTCTCGGAAAACTCCTTCTTGCATCCCCTGGGTGAGAATATTTTCAATTGGAAGTAAAACAACTTCATCATGGTCTGCTGCAAACTGAAGTTTACCATCAGCAGTTATCTTATTAGAAACCATTTCTATAACAGCGAAAACATGCTTCCGATTTTCATCTACGAATGTAAGATTGGATTCAATATACACCCGAAGCATTTCTTTAGGAGATTTTTGAACTTCTACTCGTGGAGCAATATATGATTGCCAAGCCAAATAGTATTCGATCGCTATTTGCTCCAATAATTCCTCTTTATTTGCAAAGTGATAGGAAATAACCCCCTTACTGATTTTTGCACGTTTTGCAATTTGTCCTAAAGAGGCTTGAGCGTAACCTACTTCAGCGATTGTTTCAATCGCACATTCCACAATTTGAGCTCTACGGGCTTTTTCGATGAATGACATTCCTTTTTGGTTAGTTGATTTATTTTTTTTACTCATGTACTTATTTTAGTACAACTGTACAAATAATTCAAACAGGGAACCCATTTAGATGAAGGGTATCTAAATGGGTTATGAATACCTTTATAACATAGCTAATCAATAGGTCAGAAAAGAAGAGTTTCCCATCGGGTAGCTCTTTTTTCTATTTGTCGATGTCCACGTTAAATCATTCCATGTGAAGTCGTTTCTCCATCATTTCAAAAAAACAAAAGTATCTCCAAAGGAACTTACAGAGTTGAAAGTGCCTCATTTTTTCCGGTGTAGAACTTGTTTATACTTAAGGTAAAGGAGGCAGAAAAATGGAAGAGCAAATCGAACGTACGATTCGCGAGCATTGGCATGTCCAGTATAGGCAAAATGGGTATCCCCATGTGCAACAAGGATGGGTGTTGCCTCCAGGGCGAGAGCAAGATTTTGATCCTTTTGTCGTGATGGCTGATGACTGGTTTAAACGGGGGACGTTTTCCGACCATCCTCATCGTGGTTTTCAAACGATCACGTATGTGATTGACGGCAGGTTGGAACATTCCGATAACCATGGCGGTTATTCGGTTTTGGACGCAGGCGATGTGCAATACATGAATGCAGGTTACGCTGCCCGCCATGCGGAGGAGGCATTTGCCGATGATGTCATTCATACGTTGCAGTTGTGGGTGAATTTGCCGAAAGCATTAAAGCGCTCGCCTGCCAGTTACCAGGACGTCCGTTTGGAAGAAGCGCCAGTAGTAGAAATAGACGGCGGTTCACTGCGTGTTTATTCCGGGAAAACGGCCGGTGTGACTGGGCCGCTGCGTTCAGCAGTTCCTGTGCAGATGGTGGAGCTATCGTTGCAGGCGGGGGCGGAGTACGATTTAACGCTACCTGCACAGGACAATGGCCATCTCTATGTCCTGCAAGGGGAGTTGGCTTTTGGGCCAGAGGCAAACGAAGTCGTTTTAGAAAAAACGGGTGTCGGTTTGTTCAATTGGCCAAATGAAACGGGGCAAACTGAAAGCGTCCTACGTGTCCGTGCCTTACAGCGATCAAAAGTGCTTGTCTATTCAGGAAAGCCACTGCGCGAACAGGTCGTTGCCCATGGTCCGTTTGTCATGAACACGATCGAGGAAATTGAAGAAGCCTATGCTGATTTTCGCGCTGGCAAATTTGGCCCGCCCTCGCAATAATGTCTATTTCTGTTGTTGCGCCGCCAGATAAGCATGGTGTGCTTTGCCCCATGCATGCAGTTGCCGCAAGATCGGTTGGAGTGTTTGGCCGTGCTCTGATAGCGAATACTCGACTTTCGGGCGACCTTCGCCAAAAACGCGGCGCTCGATTAAGTGTTCTTGTTCAAGCTCACGCAAATGGGCGGTTAGCACTCTTTGGGTGATTTCCGGAATGGCGCGGCGCAACTCATTAAAGCGCAATGTTGTATGGTAATCAATGTGAAGAAGGATCAACACTTTCCATTTGCCGATAATCGGCGCCAGCGCTGTGTTTACTAAGCATTCATCGGGGTGGTAGTTTTCCATAAAAGCAGCCCTCCAATCAAGTCGTTTCCTTTATTTTACGAAAAACGAAACGGTACGCGCCAATCATTTGTTTTGGCAACGATAAACAAAGGGGGATTTTCATTGACGGACAAAGTGCTTTTTAAAGGTGGAACGATCCTCACACTTGACCACAAGTTGGGTGTTCTGAATGGGGCAGATTTGCTTGTGGAAGGATCGAAAATTGCTGCTGTTGAGCAAACGATCGAGGGAGTTGACGCCGAAATCGTTGATGCTGCTGGGATGATTGTTATGCCAGGGCTTGTTGATACCCACCGCCATACGTGGCAGTCGATTATCCGGGGCATTGGCAGTGATTGGTCGTTGCAGACGTATTTACAGTCCATCTATTTTGGCAACCTTGGCAGCAAACGGCGGCCAGAAGATGATTACATTGCCCAATGGCTAGGTGCTGTCGAGGCCCTCGATGCAGGAGTAACAACGCTTTTAGATTGGACAATGATTAACTCGGATGAACATACCGAACAGCTTATAGCTGGGTTGCGTGCTTCGGGCATCCGAGCCCGCTTTGCCTATGGTTCACCTGGTGAAGGGAGCTATTGGAACCGAGAGAGCGGGCTCGACTTAGCGGCGAAAGCAGAAGAAGTGAAAAACGCTTATTTTGCCTCAGACGACGAGCTTGTGACGATGGCGCTGGCGATTCGTGGGCCGGAATTTTCCTCTTGGGAAGCGACAGTTGCTGAAATCGAAGCAGCGCGCCGCCTTGGCCTCGTTTGCAGCATGCATCTCGGCTTTGGCAACTGGGGTGCACATGACCGTTCTGTCACCAAGTTGCACAATGCTGGCCTCCTTGGGCCTGATCTGAACATTGTCCATGGGAATGCGATTGCGAACGAGGAGTTGGAACTGCTCCGCGATTTCGGCGGAAGCTTGTCGATTACGCCTGAAATTGAAATGATGATGGGCCACGGCTATCCCATGACAGGGGCCGCGATTGAACATGGCGTAACTGCTGCACTAGGGGTTGACGTTGTCACATCCACTGGCGGTGATCTATTTGCGCAAATGAAGTTTGCCTTGCAAGCAGAGCGGGCAAAACAAAACCAACGTCTATTGGATGAAGGGATCATGCCTGAACAAGTGCCGTTATCGACGAAACAGATGCTGGAAGCCGCCACAATCGAGGGGGCCAAAGCATTGATGCTTGAAGACAAGATTGGCACGCTCACGCCAGGAAAAGAAGCCGATTTGATTATGCTTCGTTGTGATGATGTGAATTTGCTGCCGGTAACGGACCCATTTGGTGCCGTAGCACAAGCGGCCCACCCAGGAAATGTCGACAGCGTCTTTGTCGCAGGCAAAGCAAAAAAGCGCAACGGCCAGTTGATCGGCATCGATAAAGACAGGTTGAAAAAGCAAGCGGTCGAGGCGCGTGATTTTATGCTAGCTTCTCGTTAAAGCGCGTTTGCTGCACCTAGACTTTAGAGGCGAAGCGCGTTTGCTCTACAGTTGAAGGAGCCTTATCCATCGATAAGGCTCCGATCTTTTTAGTAAATCTCCGTTGCATCTTCGGGCAACGCTTGAATGTGCTGCAAATACGTTTTTACCTTTTCGGCATCTGTGTGTGGGTAGTCAAACGAAAAGCAGGCGGCAACCTCTTGCGCTAGCTCTTCAAAAAGGTGTGCCATTGCCAATAGGGAGCGCCACATATCTTCGTAAGTGGGGCGCGGGAAAGTCGACAGAAGCAGCTGCCACCGTTCTTTGTCCACATACTGTTCAAGGTATTTGCTATGTTTGCCAACGCTGACGCGAAACTCGTTTTCGATCCCAACTGTCCATTCAAGCATGCGCAAAAGCATAGCCCGGATGACATTCAAGTGATCGTATGCATACGTAAACTCTTGCCGCCATAATCCTTTTGCGACATAGGTGGACACCCACCAAAATTCATTGCAGCAATCTGAAAAAAGGTCTTGGTTCGGCTTTTGGACCCAATAATCACGATCAGTGGGCGCAGGCAATGGCGGCAACGCTCCATCTTTGTCCAATAACACCACAGACAAGGGGTCGCCTTGGTTCCATGTCGTGCCCCTTTCGAGTGGGCAAAGTGTCAAATCAATCCGGTTTCCATCTGTAAATAACATCAAGTATGCAAACGTTCCGTCGCCTTCTGGTGGAATGAGCGTCATCTTTTCTGGCGTCTGCATGATGATTCGTTCGCCAAAACGATCAATCCAGCCAGTGTCGGAGACAAAAGAGTGGACGTCACGGACAATGTAGACAATGTCGTAATCTTGAAATGGGTCTTTTCGGACATTTGGGTTGGTTCGAGATCCATTCATACATACAGCCCTGATCCGTTCGTCTGATTCGGCCACACCTAGCAACAAGTCAATCATTTCATTATACGTTCGCATCCTGTTCTCCTCCATCATCTGTTTTTGTCATTTAAAGGCTGGTTTGCTTGGATAGAGGAGGCCCGCGAATCGGGTATTGACGTTAAGGAAACTGTTCAGCGTTCATCCTTTTTCCTCCTAAGATTTGAGTATTTCGTCCATCGTACATGATTTTTACGAGCATGAAAAGGCTTTCTCTTCAAGGGGTCAAAACAAAAAGCCAAAGGACCTCGCTGATCCACTTGGCTAACATTCATCATAGGTTTTCTTTTAAACGTTTTACTATTTTCATATAGTCATCAGGATCAATTCCTGGCGCAAACATTTCCGGTTTTTCTTCAAAGTCTGGCACAGGCGCCCCTTCAGGCATGCCATCAATGACGCGAAGCGGCTCGCCTGTTTCTGGGTTTTCCCCTTTCCAAATTTGGCGAATGTCCCGGTACTCAGGTTCATCCCATGTATAAAGGACATTGTAGAGGCCTTGGTCCATATATTTGCGGGCAGTTTCAAACGCATTGTTGTCGGGATGGGGGACTGGAAGCATTTTTCCGATATCGACGCCTGTAGCGACTTTAATCGCTTTCGCATAAGCGATAATATGCGTGCCTCCTCGCACAAGCAAATAGCCGCATAATTCTCTTGCAGTTGGGTTAGTTGTCATTTCGTACACGCGCATCTTATGTAGTCGCGCCCCTATTTCGAGAACGTAGTTATGGAGTAAATCTTCGACCAATACACCGGAATTAGTGACAAAATCGCCGTTCCATGGGCGTCCCATGCCGTCCCCTGGATAGGACGTTTGCGCGGTTGTCGTAAAATGGAGGGAATAGCGTTTATCTTTGCCGTTTTGCAGTGGCGCTGTGTCTGGATCCCCTGGGAACGTGTTTCCATACGACATTAAATTAATCGCATTGGCGACCAACTCGACATGGCCAAACTCCTCAGCCGTAATGCTAGCAATTAAATCGTAAAACGGTTTGTATTTCTTTTTCCCCCTAAAATTGAACGATTGGAACATGTAGTTGTTTAACGTCGACATTTCGCCAAACTTGCCGCCCATCAACTCTTGCACGGCTGCCGCACCGTTTGCATCGCCATGCTCTGGGCGCGGCAACTCAATCGCAATTCTGTTCACTCGTTTCATCATAAGCATTTCCTCCCTATTCAGTAGCCCATACGCTCATGCATATGCGCCAGGGAGGATGTCTTAGTTCAATTTTTCTGTTTAGCTTGGTGTACCTTAGCTGGATGCACCCAGATGATTTGCTGGCTGCGGACATAAAAGGGAGTCCCGCCCATTTCCACAACAAGATGGTCAGGTTGGACCGCTTTAAGTATGCCTCTCAACGCCCCCCGTGTCGTCTGCACACCGATGGTGGTGCCTACTTGTTTCGCCAACATGCCGTACACATAAGGATCATGCAATTGCCATTCAGCTTTGTTGCTCATTTGATCTCTCCTTTGCCTCTTGGTGTAGGCAGTATATGCACGACAAAACAAATGGGGAAGTTGCCTATATAGGAAAATTCTTCAAAGCGAGCGCAAGCATTTAAAGAAGGAAGCGTGGCGCGCCCACTTATCTAGTGTAGGCCAAACGATGTTAATGCCCAGAATCTACTTTTCCATCTGTCTGTATGACGGATGGATGGCTTTCTCCCCATGTGTGAGGGGCAATCGAGACGCATACTAATGCAACTGCGAATACGAGCAATCCCTTTTTCATTCCTGATCGACTCCTAGCTTAAAGAAATTTTGCCGTGCATGGTAGGCAATTTTTAAATACTTTAACGCTAATTCTTCACGGCCGATTTGCGCAAAAAACGTGCTTGCTTCCTCGGCGATTTCATCCACTTCAAAGTCCATGCCACGGCCTTCAAGATCTTTTAAAGCTTTGTCAATGAGTGATGGATCAGAGTTTACATACAAACCGGTAGTAGCTAAACATTTTGCTTTGTATTCATGATTGTCAAAATAGTGGGCTCCTGTATATGCTTTTTTCAAATGAGGCTCTGCTTCTGCCGGTAAATTCATGCGATACAACGTATTGGCCAAGTCATGTTCGCTTTTCGCTCCAAGAATGTGGTTGCCTAGTTCTTTAACAGATAAGGCCTTTTCAAAATAATGCTTTGCGCTCCTGTAATTTTTTTCCCTTACGGCATTTAATCCTAATGCCCTTAACGCAATCACTTTTGCCGTTGAATGGTTTTCTGCCGCCATCATCGCTTCTTTGAATAGACGCGAGGCTTTCTCGTGCTCCCCTGTTTCTGAATAAATGCCGCCAAGTATGACTTGGCAGAAGACAACCCTTTCCGTGAAACCTAAACGCTTGAACGCCACCAAGGCTTCTTCGATGTGGGAGGCGGCATATGGGTATTGGCTTATCCGATATAAGGAAGAACCCATATAGTAGTGGAAATCGGCTTTTTCGGCTTTGTCTTCAATATTTTCAAGCAGGCGCTCTGCTTTACGAAAAAGACGAATGGCGGAGCGGTAACGCTCGTTCATGAATTCATTTTGTCCGCTAACAAAGAAATAGAGATATTTAAGCAAATGATCCATTGAGTTTTCTACAACCGTACTTGCCTGTTGCATGGCATGATTGTCTTTCCCGCCTTTGCCTACCTGGTTCATCATAATATGATGCCGAAACTCAACTAATGAATAATAGGATAGCATCCGGTCATTTGGTTCCATTTGTTCAATCATGCTATCGACTTCTTCTTTAAGCTGAATCGATTGTTCTACAGACCTGGCAATAATACAGCTGTACCACTCAACAATTTTAGCCCCTACTTCTTCCGGTGATAAGGCCACAGACATAGTCTACTTCCCCCCTCTGGATCGACGACGACATCGTTCATACTTAAATTATTATAGTAGTAAAGCCGTAATAGAGTAAGAGTTTTTTATATTCTCAACAAAAAAGCGACAAGGAGAAATACGAGTACCAATCTTGTCCCGAAAAGGCGAGAAAATGGAGCTTACTTACATGCGCTCCCTAAGCACACAGCCAATCGCGCATCAAATATGTATAAAGAAGTGTTCATGCCGTTTCATAACCTTGATACGATAAAGCATATGAGTGGCTTTTCCCTCGTATTCGTTCCCTTTCTTAAGGGTGCCACTCTCTAAGTAGGTGTGTGGATGACATTTTTAGCTCAAGTTAGCCTCCTACTAGGCGTTCGCCGCACTCCTTGCGGGTTCCTCCGTTAATATTATAGCCATTAAGTTGGCTTTTTTGTTTAAGCGAGAATGTGCCTCGTGAAGGGCCAGTCTATGTTTTGCAATTATTTTCAGAAAAATTGTTGACGCTCTCCTCATGTACAGTTATAATTTTCATATAAGGAAAATTAGTTTTCACTATGTGAAAGTAGCTGATAGGAATGGAATACCAAAACAAAAGTTTGCGAAAAGCGTTTGAAATCATTGAGTCCCTCTGTGCCAAACCGATGACAGCGACAGAGTTGTCGAAAAAGTTAAATTTAAATCCGAGTACATTGCATCGTTTTTTGGCTAATTTAGAGGCGATGGGGTACACAGAAAAGTTGAAAAACAACCAAGTCCGGTTGACGCAGCAATTTATCCAGCTAGGGAAAATGGCGCAAGCTCATTATGATGTTGAGGCATTGTCCAAACCTTACTTAAAAAAGCTTGCTGACAGTACAGGGGAAAGCGTCTTGCTGTCCTCGTTTCACCAGTTTAAAGTGACGTATTTAGACAAAATTGAAAGCTCGCAAACGGTGCGAATTGTTCTAGGGCCAGGAAGCCATGCGCCTTCTTATGCAGTCGCGTCTGGAAAACTGTTTTTGTCACAGTTGTCTCAAGAGCAGCTTGATGACTTTTTTGCGAGCGCAGAATTAAAGCCTTTTACAAAGAACACGTTTACAGATGAACAACAATTAAGAAGGGAGTTGGTGCACATTAAAGCGCAAAACTATGCCATCGATGAGGAGGAGTATGAAATTGGCTTAAAAGGGTTCGCGGCGCCAATTAGGGAGGCGACAGGCACGATGATCGCAGCGTTAAGTGTGGCTGGCGTTTCCTTGCGTTTTGACGATGAAAAAAGCAAAGCAACGATTGAACAATTGCTCCGTTATGCGGAATTGATTTCGTTTGACTTAGGGTGGAAACGTTAGAGAGGAGGAGCGCTTATGGGCACGAAAGCGCTTAGCATAATTTTGGTAGCGCTTACACTGTTTCTTGGAAGCTGTAGTGAACGGTCCGTTGCTGGAAATGAAAAACCCCATTATGAGTGGAAAATGACGGTGACAGTAGGCAGTGGCTCGACATGGTATGAAGCGGCAAAAAAGTTTGCCGATGATGTGGAGGCTGAAACAAATGGCAGAATCAACATAGCGATTTTTACCAATGAACAGTTGTCAGCTGGAAGCCCGGAAGCCGGAGTGGAGCAATTGATGGATGGCACGAAGGATTTTTCTTACAATTCCACCATCATCTACGCAGGCATAGACCCTCGGTTTGGCATTTTAAGCGCGCCGTTTTTAATAAACAGTTATGAAGATGCAGAACGGATGCTGAATGGCGAGTCAGGGGCTTTAATCAAAAATATGTTGCGTGAAAGAGGCGTCGAACCCCTTGGTTTTGCGGAAAGCGGCTTTCGGCAAATTACAAATAACACGAAGCCGATTAAAAAGCCAGAAGACTTAAAACACTTAAAAATCAGGGTGCCAAGTATGGGGGTGTTTACGACTCATTTTCGCAATCAAGAAGCCGATCCAATGACAATGGCTTTTTCTGAAGTGTATACCGCTCTTCAACAAGGCACCATCGATGGCCAAGAGAATCCTGTCGATGTTACCTATTCTTCTGGACTTTCAGAAGTGCAAAGCTATATGACGATGTGGAATTACGTATATGACGCTTTAATCCTTGGCATGAATAAGCAGTTGTATGACTCCCTTGATCCAGAAGATCAACAACTGATTTCGAGGCTAGCCGAGGAAGCGAATGCGTATCAAATTGAGATCGCAAGAAACAAAGAAGAAAGGCAATTAGAAGAGTTAAAGGAAAAAGGAATGGACATTTATTACCCAACGGATAAAGAAATTCAACAGTTTCGTGATGCCGCTCAGCCCATATACGAGCATTTTGAAGACATTTGGGGGAAAGAAAATGTGCAAACGTTTCTAAAAGAAGCGTCTGTACAGGATTAGGGGGGAGTTTGTTTGAGGGGTTTGGCGATTTTTGAATATGTGTTGGTTGCCGTCTCACTTGGGACGATGTCGGTGATTACATTTGCCAATGTATTATCCCGTTATTTGTTTCATACATCTTTCTCGTTTGCTGAAGAGATTACGATCAATTTATTTGTGTTGATGACGTTTGTTGGCGCTTCGATTGCGATTAAACAACATGCACACTTCGGTTTTCGTTTTATTTATGACAAGTTGAGCGGAATGTGGAAACGAATGGCTTTAACGGCGACTTGTTTGTTGATGGTCGTTTTTCTCAGCTGCATGCTCTATTTCTCCATTGAGCTCGTTTTGGCACAGGCAGAACGGGGCCGGGTGACGCCGGCTTTAAGCATACCCCAGTGGCTGTTTACTTCTGCGCTTCCCCTCGGTAGCCTGCTCTGTTTAGTAAGGACGGTTGAAATGTGGGTGAACGAAAGGAAAAGGCTCACGCAAGGGGGAGAGAAGGATCGGAAGGCGGAAATGGCAGCGAAAGAGGTGAATGGGTAATGTTATCGGCGTTGCTCTTTGTATTGTTCTTCTGTTTGTTGTTGATCCATGTGCCTGTTGCCTTTGCATTAGGCGTATCAGCATTGGTCATTCTTGTGTTGGACTCTGGATTTTCGTCATTGGCGCTTCTCCCTAGCATTATGTACTCTTCCATTTCTTCATTTACGTTATTGGCAATCCCATTTTTCGTGTTAGCTGGCGTTATTATGAGCTATTCAGGCATCTCCAAACGGCTTGTTGACTTTGCCTACCTTTGTTTTGGCCATAAGCAAAACGGCATTGTCATCGTCGCGATTGTAGCTGCGTTGTTTTTCTCAGCTATTTCTGGCTCGGGACCGGCGACAGTCGCCGCTATGGGGGCGATCCTCATTCCTGCACTCGTCAAGAATGGCTTTAACAAAAACAGTGCTTCGGCATTGATTGCCAGTTCAGGCGCACTAGGGATTATTTTGCCGCCAAGCATTGCCTTTATCATTTTTGGCGTGATTGCCAATGACTTTGTTGGCATTTCGATTAGCCGCCTGTTTGTCGCTGGCATCATCCCCGGCCTTTTGCTTGCCGCTGGCCTTCTCTGCGCCAGCATGTTTGCGAGTAAGCGCGCCTCCCACTTACAAACAAAGAACAAGCGCCCTGATGAAGCGGCAGCCAGCATTGAACGCGCCTCTTTGACATCGATTTTGAAAGCGTTTTATCGGGCTCTTTTTGGGTTGCTCGTTCCTGTCATCATTATGGGCGGCATTTATTCAGGCGTGTTTACGCCAACGGAGGCTGCCGTTGTGGCCGTGTTTTATGCATTGCTCGTTGGCGTTGTGTTTTATCGAGAAATAAAGCTTAAACATCTCGGCCGGATTTTAGTCGATGCATCTGTACAGTCAGCGGTCATTATGTTCATCATTGGCGCTGCCTCGTTGTTCTCTTATCTCGTGACGACGCAACATGTAGCTGAATTAATGACACAAGCAGTGTTAGATGTGACAGAGAACCGTGTACTTCTTTTGTTTCTAACTGCTGTGATTTTGTTAGTGATTGGCGCGTTTATAGACGCGATTTCCGCATTTTATATCTTTGTGCCGATTTTGATGCCGATTTTGCTTGAAGTTGGTGTTGACCCGACTACGATCGGCGTGCTTATGACGGTCGCATTGGCAATTGGCCTTTTTACGCCGCCTGTAGGGTTGAATTTATTTGTGGCCAGTGGCATTTCCGGTGTACCGACTGAACAGATTGTAAAGGGAATTGGTCCATTTCTAATCTCTTCTATCATTGTGTTGCTAATCGTGATGTATGTTCCAGCTGTATCCAATTGGTTGCCTGATTTATTGAATCTCTAAATAAAAAGGAGTGGACAGAAATGTCGAAAATGGTAGGGAAAGTCTCAATCGTAACAGGAGCTGCACGGGGAATTGGCGCCGCTGCTGCAATTGAATTAGCTAGGGAAGGAGCCGATGTCGTTTTAGTCGATGTGCTGTCTTGTGAACAGACAAAGGAAACGATTGCAAACGATGTTGCTGCTGCCCAAGTTGTTTGTTATGAGGTAGACGTAAAAAATCGCGATGAAGTGGAAGGCCTGATGAAGGCGGTTTATCGCCAATTCGGCCGAATGGATGTTGTCGTCAACAATGCCGGCACTTGTTGCCGTTACGACTTGGAATCGATGACAGATGAAATGTGGCATCGAGACATTGACACAAATTTGCGTGGGACCTTTTTAATGACACAGACAGCGATCTATCCGTATATGAAACAACAAGGCAACGGCAAAATCATTAACATTAGTTCGATCTCTGGTATTATGGGCGGCCCTTTTGCCTTTAATGAGGGCGAAAAAGCGGAGCGATCAGGGCCGGCTTATGCGGCCTCCAAAGGTGGCGTGATTGCGTTTACCCGCTGGGTCGCCAAAGAAGTAGGCCGTTTAGGGATTACATGCAACAGCATTGCGCCAGGCCCAGTAGCAACGGAGATCACGAAAGGAATGAACTACCCATTGGCCAATCAAGTGATCCAACGGATGGGAACGCCAGAAGATATTGCAGCAGCCGTTGTCTATTTAGCGTCTCCCCAAGCCGACTATGTGACAGGCGAAGTATTAAAAGTATGCGGAGGAAGTGCGATCGGATAACAAGAGGGAGTGATGAAATGAAGGAGCGTGTATCTCATCTCTTTAAGGCATCGGAGAGCCAAACCTATTTCGGTTCGATTTGTGCTGGAGAAGACTTGATGGATAAAATCCTTGAGTTAAGTGAACAAAACGGCATTCGTTCAGGGATGGTCACCTGCATTGGCTCGCTGAAGCAAGCCGGTTTCACGGTTTTTAAAATGAAAAACGGGCGTCCAGACGGCTATGCCCCACCTACCGTTATTGCTGAACCGGTGGAACTGATTCAAGCAACTGGGTTTATTTGTGAAGATGAGCATGGAAAACTGGATCTTCATTTACATGGCATTATTGAAAAACAAGATGAAACGGTATGGGCGGGCCATTTTTTAAGGGGTTACAACAAAGTATGCATTACGGCAGAATATTGCGTCATTAGCGCTGGCCATGTAACGGGGAAACGCCACTACGATCCGAGTCTAGGTTACAAGGTTATCAATTTTCACCATAGCGATGTAGGAGGGGATTAAATGGAAACGATTGGAGCGCTCGCCAAAAAAGCCATGCTCCAGCATATTGATAACGTTGCCGTCATCGATGAAGGAGGGGCGCTTACGTTTGGCCAGTTAAAGAAACGCGCCTGCCAGCTCGCCAATGCTTTATTGCAAAGTGGATTAAAAAAAGGGGACCGAGTGGCTACGCTCATGTCCAACCGCAAGGAGCATATTGAAATCGATGCGGCGATCGCATTTGCTGGACTAGTGAAAGTGCCAGTCAACTACCGCCTCCATCCAAAAGAAGCGACTTATATCATTGAAAATGCAGGAGCGAGCGTCGTCATTGGCGAGAGGCAGTTGCTGGCAGGCCTCTCCGTGAACGTCGAACGAATCGACATAGAGGAAGCGTACGAACCGTTTTTACAAACTCAAAGCGACGATTTTCCCGATACCGCTGTTGAAGAAGACGACCTTTTTGCGATTATGTACACATCAGGGACAACCGGGAAACCGAAAGGGGCGATGCTCACACACAGAAACATGATAGCGGGCGCGCTTTCGCTTATTCAAGCCTGTGAGATCACGTATGGCGACACGATCGGGCATGTCGCCCCTTTAACGCACGGAACGAACTTTTTGGCGCAAACCGCATGGTTCTATGGGCTGAAGCAAGTCGTCTTTAAAAAGTTTGAGCCGAGCGGATTTATCGATGAATTGGAAGAACATCAAGTGACGGTAATGTTCATGGTGCCGACACTCGTCAACTTAATGATTCATGACCCGTGCTTTGATCCTGTTAAATTGCGAAGCCTTAAATCGATTAATATGGCTGGCGCGCCGATTGCTGTCCCTAAATTGCAAAAAGCATTAACGGCTCTCGGTCCAAAGCTTGCGGAAACGTATGGCCTCGTTGAAGCGCCAATGGCAATTACGATAATGCCAAAACAGCAGCTCGGGACGAGGCCGAGCTCTTGCGGGGCGATCGGGCCATTTGCAGAAGTGAAAATCGTCGCGGCAAACGGCGAAGAGGCGCCCGTTGGCGAAATCGGCGAAGTCGCCTGCCGTGGCTCGCTTGTGATGAACGGCTATTGGCAGAATGAAACAGCAACGGCTGAAGCAATAAGGGATGGCTGGTTTTATACCGGCGACTTAGGCTGGCTTGACGACAAAGGCTACTTGCATCTTATGGATCGGGCCAAGGACGTTATCATTACCGGCGGTCTGAACGTCTATCCGCGAGAAGTCGAAGAAGTGCTCAATCAACATCCAGCTGTGAAAGAAACGTGCGTCTTTGGTGGCCCAGATGAAAAATGGGGAGAACGGATTTGTGCCCATGTCGTATTGCAGGCTGGCGCTGCCCCTGTCACGGAAGAAGCGCTCATTGTCCATTGCACGGAGCATTTGGCCCGTTATAAAAAGCCGAAAGTGATTGAATTTGTACAGGAACTGCCAAAAAACAGCTATGGAAAGATAGTGCGGAAAACATTGCGAAACCAATACAAAAAGGCAGGTGTCTGAACATGGGGCAAGTGTCTGTAACTGGCACTGGACGAACGGTGTTTGGAAGAAGGAACGAATCGATTAAGGCGCTGTTAGTAGAAGCAAGCCGTCAAGCATTGGCTGCTGCTGGCAGGCCGAAAATCAATGCTGTCTTTGTCGGCAACTTTTTAGGCGGGACCCTTTCCCAGCAAGAAATTCTCGGAGCGATCCTTGCCAATGAGTTAGGCCTAGGCCCCATTCCAGCAATGAAAGTAGAAGGCGCCTGTGCTTCTGGAGGCATTGCTTTTAGGCAAGCATACCAACTTATAAAAGCCGGCGAATACAACGCTGTCCTTGTCGCAGGCGTTGAAAAAATGACAAACGTTGATACAGAGACCGTCACTAATGCCATTAACGCAGCAATGGACGCAGAATCGAACGAAAGCGCGACGGGGCTAACATTCCCAGGCTATTTTGGCGCTGTGGCCAATCGCTATATCCACGAATATGGAGCACAACGAAAACATTTGGCCATGGTCGCCTTGAAAAACCGGATGTACGCCCAAGCAAATCCAATCGCCCAATTTCAAAAGGCCATTTGTTTAGAAGATGTGTTAACGGCAAGGCCGGTTACTAACCCGTTGCGGTTGCTCGACTGTTCACCGATTTCCGACGGAGCGGCAGCGGTCGTCCTGCAAAAAAGTGAATCAGGCGTCCATGTGTTGTCATCAGGCCAAGCGAGCGGCACGCCGCTCATGCAGGAAGTCGACAACTTGCTAAGAATCGAAGCAACCCATCTATCCGCCCAGCAAGCTTATACACAAGCCGGTCTCGGTCCTGAAGACATTGATGTGGTCGAGCTTCATGACTGTTTTTCCATTACCGAACTGATTGCGATTGAGGAGCTTGGCTTTGCCGAAAGAGGCAAAGGCTGGGAAGCAGTGGAGCAAGGTCTGACCCAGCATGGTGGCAACGTTCCTGTGAATACAAGCGGAGGGCTGCTATCAAAAGGCCACCCTATCGGCGCCACAGGCATCGCCCAAATCGTACAAATCGCAGAACAGCTAAACGGCACTGCCTGCAATCAAGTAGATGGAGCGCGCATTGGTCTTGCCCAAAACTTAGGCGGCACTGGCGCGTATTCGGTTGTCCACTTATTCGCTAAGGAAGGGAGCTAAAGAGCTATGAATATGACAGCAAGCCGATGCCCTGATTGCGGCCGTTTATTTCACAGTGGAAGAAGCTACTGTCCTGATTGTGACCGTGACAACCTCGATTCCATTGACCTAAGCGGCAAAGGCAACGTGTACTCTTATACAGAGATTTATGCAGCACCAAAACAATTCGCACAACAAGCACCTTATTTGATCGTACTCGTTGAGATGGAGCACGGCCTGCGCGTGACAGGAAGGATGCTAAATGGGCCGGTCCAGATAGGCGATCGAGTCGAATTGCACAAAGTAGAGGACCATTGTTACTATTTTGCTGCGCTTTAACGTAGAAAAGCAATTGATCGAAGACCTATCATCCATAAAACCCCAGTCGGGACAAAAAACGCCCAACTGGGGTTTTGCTATTAAGAAGCAGTCGTCGGACTGCTTTCGGCTGTTGCCGTTTTCGCATTGTTTGGCAACAGCGCTAAGTAAATGAAGGCCAGCAGTTAAGCCGGTTACATCAATAAGAAGCTTTTGAAAAGGAAATACGGCGAAACATTTTTAAAAACACGCTTAGGGAAGCTAGCGTGTTTTTTAATGTGTTAAACAGGTTTAGTTCTTCTTTCGTATAAAAAGAATGGCGAAACCTGACATTCCTTGTCAGGAGAGTTTGTATCATGATTAGAAAAACATTTGAAAGCGAGGGTTAGATATGAGTCGAGCAAAAATGAGGGAAAAAGCAAAGCAAATAAAAGACAGGGAGAAAGAACACAAAAAAAATGCGGTTCAAGCCCAATTCCGTGCGAAAATGAAACAGGTTAAGCAACCATCTGTATCACAGGATCAACCGACAATGTCCATTAGCGAACGGCTGCAGATAGAAAGGAAAAAACGGAAGCGTTTATCAAAGCAGTTACTTCATATGGAAAAGAAGATTGAGCAAACAACGGCTATACTCACAAAAAAAGAAGCACAGACGGGGAAACTTAAAAAACAAGTTAGCCAATTAAGCAAGCAGCTTGAACAAGCAAAAGCAGCCGGAAAAATAGTGAAAGAAACGTCGGCCTCTATAACGGAAGAGAATCAATCGCTAAAACGGGAACTGCTAGACCTGCAAAACGAAATAGGACAAGCTCGTAACCAACTAGCGTTACATCACAATCATCTTAAGAAGATTGGTAATCTAGAAAGAGAGAACAAGGCATTAAAAGAACAAATGAAGCAGCTGATTGCACAACAGCAACCTCCCGACGAACGATTGCAACAACAACTAAAAAAACGAAAAGAGGAAGTCCGACAATTACAACGCTGTATCCGGCGATTAAAGAAAAAGAAAGAACCGACCGTGTTTGAGATGCACCAACAGTTGTGCCAACAGCTAACAATTGAAACAATACAAAGTTATTTGCCGAACGGCCGACACCTTTTTGCAGAGCTTGTGCAAGACATCGAAATATTAGCCAATCGGCAGAAAAAGCAAAACAAGCAACAAACACCAGAAGAGCCAGGCCAAGATGGTTCGCTTTTATTTGGTACTACCTTTAGGCAGCACCAAACAGAAAGTCTTCTGTTTCGAGACTTAGATGGTCAAGTTTATCAAATGGAGCACCAACATGAAGGTGATCGTAGTGAGTTGCCCGTCAAAGCAAAGCGTGTTTCCGAAAATAAAGTAGAAATCATCAAAACCTACAGCGCAATGCCAAAACAAATGAGACGTTGCAAACGAAAAGTCAAAAAACAACAAGTTAAAGACAAGCCATTGCTAATTCCAATAGGCACATTTCGCGTATGTTTAATAGGTGCACAACGCATGCAACAATATAAAAAACGTTTAGAACAATACGGTGTACATGTGACTATTTGCAACCCATATGAAGATGGGGCCGAAACGATTCGCAATGCTTGCAAGAAATCAGCACTAACCATTGTGTGCACCCAGCATACGTCGCATACAGCCCTCGCTTTGGCACGTTCAACTAGCCAGCATCTAGAATGCATAAAACATGATAACGAAGACAATCTCGTTGCCCGTACACGCTTCTTTGCCAAATGGCGTTTGCTGCAAATCGAAAGAGATAAAAAAAGAGAAACGGTATCGGCGCTCGTAAGGGAAGAGGAAATCTCTTAAATGATCGCTTTATTGCGCGTAAAAAAGTGAATTTCAATTTTATGCACAACTCCTGAAGGTTAAAAATACAGCTGAATTATAATTTGGATATGCCGTAGCTGCTTAGTACAGTCTATCTATCTATTGATCTAAAAGTGTCGATACTATCAGCAGGGAGAAAACAATCAGACGTTCTGTGGAGCTCACCTTGCAAATAGTTATGTATACGTAAAGGCAAACACGATAAACTCAATTTTTTTGCGCTACTTGTGAATGAGTTTTACCAGTCTAGAGGTTTAAAGCCGTTTCTTCCGTGATACTCCTATCGGCAAATTGATAGCGCTCCATTAGCTGACGGTACTCTGTATGTAAGGTTTCTCTAACCTCAACCGGTTCAAGCACTTCGGCATTAAGCCCAAAACCGCGTATCCAGCGAAGGAATTCCTTCCGACTTTTGACTGTTGCTTGAAGAAGGATAGATCCGTCTTTTTCTTTTTTAATCATAGTTTCTGTATAAAATATATATTCATCGACATAACGGGCAACCTCTTTGTGGAAGCGAACAACAAATTTTGTTTCCTCAGCATCGTCAGCAAAAATCGTCCACCGTTTTGCCAAATACTCATCAACATTAAAAGTAGGGTCTATTTCAAAAGTCTCATCCTGAAGCATAACTGCTAAAAATCGATTTAAGCGGAATGTTCGGAAGTCTTTTCGCATGGTGCAATATGCAAGGACGTACAAATGGCCATTCCTTGGAATAATGTAGTAAGGGTATATCACACGCTTTGCGGTCGTATCACGATAAATAGCGTAATATTCTATTTCAATCGCTCTGTTTTCAATCATTGCTTGAAACAAAAGCGGCATGACATGGTTCGTGTCTTTCTGACCAACTTGATCATGTAGGCGGATACGATCGCCGAGTTCTTCACTCATAGCAAGCAACTGCGTGGTAGTGGAATCACGTGTAAGCCCCTTCAATTTTTCGAAACCAGAACGATAGGCATCATGTACCGGGTGGTCATTATGAAGAAAATCATTTGTTACCAGTGGGTAAACAGTGAGCGCCATCCATTCCTCTTGCGTCAGTTTGCGGTGGGGTATAACAGGACCAGAAATAAGCCGATAACCGCTTTTTCCTTCTGTTACATAATGTACGCCTACTTTTTCAAGCAACGCCATATCACGATAAATAGTCCGTTGTGTTGTCCCACAATATTCAGCCAGCTCATTTGCCGTAATGGTATCTCGCTCTCTCAGCAAGTTTAAAATGGTAAAAATCCGTTCGACTTTTTGCAAATCACGTCTCGCATTTCCCATAATACCGCCTCCCTATGACTCTAGTTTCTAGTGTACCTTGTTCTGGATAACTATGTCAAAGAAGGTTGGATGCTTGAAGTGAAGGGGATAAAATGGATAAAAAAGCCTGAAAAGCATGTAAATAACAAGTCTTCTTCGGTTTATAACCCACTAGGTTACTGTAAAACTTGCCTGGGCGTTTAAAGAAGATGACGACGAAGAAGATTTATAACCCACTTAGTTCAGATAAAACGTGAATCGTTTTTACTTGATAGCGTGCTGTATGGCCGAGCTTTATAACCCACTAAGTTCAGATAAAACTGAGGCGGCAAGGCTTTTGAAAGAATCTCTTTACGTCTTTATAACCCACTAAGTTCAGATAAAACAGATTAACGGCGATAGTATGAATAGGGTTATAACTCACTTTATAACCCACTAAGTTCAGATAAAACTGTCATATCAGAGTTTTACACGCCGTTAGTACCCAACTTTATAACCCACTAAGTTCAGATAAAACAAACGGGCATGCAAAAAAGAGACAATAGCAGCTACTTCCTTTATAACCCACTAAGTTCAGATAAAACTTAAAAACACACTGTCTCGCAAAGATGTGCCAACCTTTCTTTATAACCCACTAAGTTCAGATAAAACGCCGTCCCAGTTGCCGTCGTTGCGTGCGTCTTTATAACCCACTAAGTTCAGATAAAACTATTTGGGACAACGAAGACGCTTATCGTCAGGCCACTTTATAACCCACTAAGTTCAGATAAAACTATTTGGGACAACGAAGACGCTTATCGTCAGGCCACTTTATAACCCACTAAGTTCAGATAAAACCAATAACAGCATCATTACCGTCTACGCCATCTTTACCCTTTATAACCCACTAAGTTCAGATAAAACTCAGTCATTTCTTGACTTAGATAAGTTGCATCGTACTTTATAACCCACTAAGTTCAGATAAAACTTATAAAGATAAGGTGATGCCGACCTTTGATTCTTTCTTTATAACCCACTAAGTTCAGATAAAACTAATGCTTTGTATTTCCGTTTAACAAGTAATTAACAACTTTATAACCCACTAAGTTCAGATAAAACTTGATCGGGGCTTACGAGTTTATTAAGTCCGCTATCTTTATAACCCACTAAGTTCAGATAAAACGAGTTAGGCGCGTTGGCTAAAAGATCTCCTATGTGACTTTATAACCCACTAAGTTCAGATAAAACGGTCCTAGACCCCCCTTTCATAAAAAAGTCATCCGCTTTATAACCCACTAAGTTCAGATAAAACTTCGGCGTCAATTACCAGAACATCCACATTTTCCGACTTTATAACCCACTAAGTTCAGATAAAACTTCTACGCCTTCTGGTGGTTTTCATGTGTATTGGTTCCCTTTATAACCCACTAAGTTCAGATAAAACGATTGTTAGCGAATTTGTACCGGCTCAATGCGCTTCTTTATAACCCACTAAGTTCAGATAAAACCATGACAAAAAGGAGCTGATTCGTATCGGTGTACGCTTTATAACCCACTAAGTTCAGATAAAACCGGTAGATATGCCTACCCATTATTACAATCTAGACAACTTTATAACCCACTAAGTTCAGATAAAACGAAGTTCAGAACGATTCAAGAGCTTATCTTTGTCAGTTGTCTTTATAACCCACTAAGTTCAGATAAAACAACCCATTGCGACAAGGGAAGCAAGGTGGGCATAGTCTTTATAACCCACTAAGTTCAGATAAAACCAGCGTCACTCCAACGCTTTTTAGCCATGCACACCAGCTTTATAACCCACTAAGTTCAGATAAAACACGTAAGGCATCCCGTATCGATGCTGGCGAAAGTGGACTTTATAACCCACTAAGTTCAGATAAAACAAAAGTAGACGGAGTCAATAAGGTGCTGTATGCACCTTTATAACCCACTAAGTTCAGATAAAACCGTATTCGATTGCTATGACGCGAGCCTGGATTTCGACTTTATAACCCACTAAGTTCAGATAAAACCATCGGCTCATATACGATAAAGCCCCAATCGCCCTCATTCTTTATAACCCACTAAGTTCAGATAAAACATATTTGCAAATTCATCCAGAATGAATCGAACATGAGTCTTTATAACCCACTAAGTTCAGATAAAACATAATGGTATCCAATTACATTTTCTTCGGCAGTTATCTTTATAACCCACTAAGTTCAGATAAAACTATTCTTTCAATTTTGCCCGAAGCATGGAATCTTCCACTTTATAACCCACTAAGTTCAGATAAAACGCCCATCAAGTGCAATTTACGGATGTAGAAAAGGAGCCTTTATAACCCACTAAGTTCAGATAAAACTTTAAAAAGAGCGCTGATAAATTCCGCTTAGAGTCAACTTTATAACCCACTAAGTTCAGATAAAACCGAGAGTACGGCACCAATTATAAAAGGATTTGCCTCAGCTTTATAACCCACTAAGTTCAGATAAAACCCAACAACATGATTCAACGACACGATATAGTCTCATCTTTATAACCCACTAAGTTCAGATAAAACAATAGCCGGTCAGCGTCCGTGCCGCCTTCGCCGTCAGCTTTATAACCCACTAAGTTCAGATAAAACTTTTACTTCCGAGTTCCGCCAGTCTGAGACTGTACTTTTCTTTATAACCCACTAAGTTCAGATAAAACGGTCACTACTCGACGAATATGACGCAAGAAAAGCGACTTTATAACCCACTAAGTTCAGATAAAACGTGTCAGTATAGCACAGAACCTATGTTCGTAAAAGCTTTATAACCCACTAAGTTCAGATAAAACAAGGATAAGTTTAATGACATTGTTGATCTAGCCAACTTTATAACCCACTAAGTTCAGATAAAACGCGTTCGGCGATGGAAACGTTAAAGTGCACATGTCTGCCTTTATAACCCACTAAGTTCAGATAAAACGATAACTCACTAGATTGCTCATTCATCGCCTCTAAAACTTTATAACCCACTAAGTTCAGATAAAACTGCCGGAATTATTTAGCCGATTATATGCCCGTATTTTCTTTATAACCCACTAAGTTCAGATAAAACTATTTGACGGTGAGGAAATCGCAAGAACTGACATTTCTTTATAACCCACTAAGTTCAGATAAAACGTGCTTGCTGAGGTAGTTTTGTACCAGTCCCTTATGCCTTTATAACCCACTAAGTTCAGATAAAACGTAAATCGATAAACAAGCGGTTCGGTCGGTATCCCCCTTTATAACCCACTAAGTTCAGATAAAACTCGGGGCCGTAGGCTGTCGGGTCGCTGTGCTTCCAACTTTATAACCCACTAAGTTCAGATAAAACGCGTTTAAGCTGTCCAAGACGGGGCAAAGTACGTCAACTTTATAACCCACTAAGTTCAGATAAAACGCGAAACGAGTTCGCTTAAGATAGCACCGGAGTTGCTTTATAACCCACTAAGTTCAGATAAAACGCGCACTGGAATGGCTGAATACAGAGCTAAACGAACTTTATAACCCACTAAGTTCAGATAAAACGCTTTTGACGCCGTTAAGAATTTGATTCACATATGCCTTTATAACCCACTAAGTTCAGATAAAACGATGAGGAAGCGGCACATCGCTAAGACCACAGACACCTTTATAACCCACTAAGTTCAGATAAAACCCTTCTTTTCAGCCAACAAAAACCCTTAAAGCAACGGGCTTTTTCGCGCTTGCTTGTCCTATCAAATGGCTTCATTTTGCAGTAGATCGCCAGTCGTGTGTTTAGAATCATTTTAAAATAGTCTGAATCCCTTAATGGGTAAGGGCTTCAGCCATTCCTCATCAAAATCGATTCACGGCAATCAGTGAAATGTCCTTCTCCTATTCTACCATTAATCTAAATAAGCGAAAAAGATATTTCTTAAATGTTTGTAGGTCTTTTTTATTATGAGAAATATGTAGGGATAGCGTGGCTAGAATTTCTTCAAAAAAATTTTTTACTACTGACACAAGCTGTCAGCGATCAAACTATGATAGAATTATCGGTTTTGAAATCAAGTGGTTATTGTTAGAGTAACCAAAAATTTGGTATATTTATAATGGGTATAAATTCCTTGTCGGAGGTGACTTATGCGGATTGCGGTAACGTACAAAGTAGAGAAATTACCGATTGCCTATCGTTTGGTGGTGCTAAGCTTTATTAAAGAAGCAATAAGGCGAGGCGATGAAGCTTATTTTAATGAGCTTTATGGGAAAGAACCGAGAAAAATGAAGCCTTTTTCGTATTCCGTTTTTTTAAAGAATTTTTCTATCGAAAAGGAAGAAGTTCATCTATCAGAAATGACGGTTACTATCAGTTCGCCTGATATGACGTTTATGCTCCATCTTTTTAATGGCTTACAAAAACTGCAAAGCTATCAAGCTGGTGAACACGAGTGGATACGTACGACGATGAAATGGCTACCGGAAGCGAGCATTTTTAATAACACCATCTTTTTGAAATCCCTTTCTCCAATACTGATTGAGGATAGGAATGGGAATCCCGTCCACCCAGGCGATCCAAACTATGAACAGGAGCTCAATTATTTTGCATCATTGCGGATTCAATCGCTCGCTAACCGTGAACCTTACCAAGAGTTACGGATTGTGCCTGGCAACCTAAAGAGGCGCGTCATTAAGGAAAGCAATTCGAAGTTCCGGGAAAGTCAAGCTAATCGGTACTTGACATTTACTGCTTATCAAGGAGTGTTTCAGTGTAGCGGACATCCAGAAGATTTGCAGCTTCTCTATCAAGGTGGGTTAGGAAAACGAGTTTCCCAAGGATTTGGGATGCTAGACTATGTCGGAGAAGGGGGGCAGTCATGAGCGTGATACATATTGAGGCGGAAGATTGGGTAATGACAGCAGCCTTAATAGGTGTAGTCCGTCTATGTGGGGAGGAAGTGATCACTTCCACTGGTGTCAGTTTGGGAAAGCATCATTTAAAGGAACTTCCTAAAAAATACTTTGATTATTTATTAACCCATTTTAGCATTGTAGACCGTGATGTTGATCGTATGCAATGGCATGTTAACCGAGCCAACAAAAAGCCGGAAACAGTGAAGGACTGTGCTAAAGAAATTCGAAAGATGATGGGGGAACAAGCGAAAAAAGTCGAAAAGTATTTTGCTGATACAGATGAAGCCGTCCAATTAAAAACATTATTGGACAAGCTTAAAGCAGTTAAGGCAAAGGATGATGATTCAGTCATAGCTGAAGCGGTCAACGAATACAAACAGATTATGTCAACCGCTTTTATCAATGAAAAGCTAACATTAAATTATGTTAAAGCAGTTATCCTTGGCCCACTTTATGGCATGCCTAGTTTTTTAAACGTTTCGTTTAGTGC
Source organism: Shouchella clausii (assembly GCF_001598215.1). Classification (GTDB taxonomy): domain Bacteria; phylum Bacillota; class Bacilli; order Bacillales; family Bacillaceae_D; genus Shouchella; species Shouchella tritolerans. The sequence continues at coordinate 541,436 of NZ_BCXJ01000001.1, forward strand.
AGATACAAGAGAAGCCTATGAACAACAATTTTATAAAGACTTTGTCTATGCCGCAGAGTTGGATTTTGAATTTTATGAGCAGGTGAAAGACGGCTATCAGTTAGAGACTCTTCTTCCATTTTTAAAAGAGAGGGAAGAATACAAGCCATTTAAGGATTGGCTTAAAAAACTGAAAAAGGCATCTTCGCCTGAATTGCTTCATGCATTTTTTACAGAAGAGCAACTGCCTTGTTCGTTTGTCCCAGGGCTCGTTGCCACACAGTCCTTTGAAGAAATGGTGTTTTCGCCACTTGCGTTATCGAAAGAGAAAGCGGCTAATTTTAACTGGGAATTTAACAGGAACACGCCTGTGCCAATTAGTGGATTAGCGCGGTTACTTCTATTTTTAGTACCGATTGGCTTAGCAACCTATACACGAAAAGTCGGATCAACGACTTCAAGTGAGACGTTACGCTTTTCAGGCTTGATTCTTTCGCAACAATTGTTTCCAGAAATTGTGAAGCAGAATGAACAATTATTCGCGGAACGGCAATTAAAGGGCACCACATTTGGAGAGGCGATTTTGACTGTGCTAGGAGATGCCTCCGTTAAAGCTGAAAAGAAGGCCCAATCGTACATGTACGTCGAATTTTTCTCTAACTATCAAGCAAAAAAGACGCTTCTTGACTACTACCATATGCCAAGCTACCTAGTAGATTACTTAAATAACCACGGACGTTCGCTGTTTCAATTTAAACACGCTGAATTACGTGATCGCTTTGTACGAATGTCAATGAAAGGAATCGATACAAAGCAAGTGGTTTTTGACTACATTCGTGTAGCGATAAAAGAGCCTTTTCATGCCGTTGGGGCATTCTCAGCAGTAAAGGAAAGAAAGCGGTTAAATCAAGCGAAAAAGGGAGTGAGCGATTTGACAAACCAGGATAAGAGAATTTCATTTATCTTTATGAAGGGCGCAGAGTTAAGGAGCAAGTATGTAAGGCCATCAACAAGTACAGAAGAAACGGGCATTTATCAAGCGAGCGGCCAAAAGAAATTGGAAGGCATCGCCTACAGGCTTTTAAATTCAGTCAAAGCGGGAAACCGGCATGCGTTTATGGATACTGTATTCCGAATGTATATGGGAACCGGTTTATCGATTCCAACGATTTTCACTGACATTAACAAGGAACAAGGATTGGATTTTGAAACAATTGCCAGTGCATTTATAACAGGCTTGTTAGCAGAAGATCGTTCCAACAATAAAGAGGAGGTAAAAGCAAATGGGTAAAGCACTTTCATTTACAGTTGTTTTTAAAGCAAATTCGTTGAACTACGGGGAAGGCGTTGGCAATGTGTCTGAATTGAAAAAAATTCATCGTGGAAATGGCGATGTTCATACATTTGCGTCTCGGCAAAGTTTACGTTATGACATTGTCCGGCTTGGCAACGAGTTGTTTGAGTGGAATCTGGACACCGTTGATAAAACAAAGGGTACGCTTCAATTTAAAGATAAAGCAACGATTGCGGACTCAGTGGAAATGGACTTATTTGGCTATTTAAAAACAGGAAAAAAATCAATCAAACGTCCAGCAGTCGTGCGTCTTTCCCATGCTGTTTCGCTTGAACCATACCGCCACGACATGGAGTTTTTAACGAATATGGGGCTGGCCGAACGAATTGGTGAAACTGCCAACTTAGCAAACATTGAACAGCATGAAAGTTTGTATGCGTATACAATTACGATCGATTTAGCTAGAGTCGGAAATGATCAGGGGGAAGAACTAGCATCCGAAACAAAATGTGACCGTGTCCAACAATTCTTGGATGTTGTGAAATTATTAAATCGCCATATTCGCGGACGGCAAGAAACATTGTCTCCTTTGTTTGCCATTGGTGGGCTTTATCCCGTTGCGAATCCATTCTTTTTGGGCCGTGTTCAACTAAGACCTGATTCGCGGACGTGGGACTTGAATTTAGACAGTATTGCGGATGTGATGGATACAACAGTTGGCAGTGACCGAATTGGCGATTATACACGAATTGGATTTGTAACAGGTCAATTTGGAAATGAGAGTCAATTTGAGCAAGCAGCTGAGGGCAAAGCGGGAACAGTAGAAGCATTCTTTAAGGGTTTAAAAGAGGAAGTGGCACAGTATTACGGAGTGACAAGTTAATGAAAGTTCTTCGTTTAAAGCTCTACCAAGAAACGGCTTGTTATAAGAAACCGTTTGCTTTTAAAGTTTCAGAAACGTATCCCTTGCCACCTTATTCCACTGTAAAAGGAATGCTTCATGCGGCATTAAAGGCCACTTCTCTGATTCCCATGCGTTACAGTATCCAAGGAAAGTACGATACGCTTATAACTGATTACCAAACGCATTATTTCTTCAAAAACAGCAAGACGGAGGAATTTGTGTTGACGACAGCCGGGCTAGGAATTGAACGGGAATTTAAGGATTTGACTTCAATGCCGATTTACATGCATTTGCTCTACGATGTAGAACTGCTGATTCATGTAAGCGCGGAGGAAGAGGTTCTTTATCAATTAAAAGAGGCCATTTTATCGTCAGACAGCCATCTGAGCCTCGGACGTTGGGAAGATCTTGTCCGCGTTGATGAGTGTGAGGTGGTGGAGGCTAAACAAGTAGACGACGATGTGACTTTGCAGTCTTACTGTGCTTTTGTTCCAGAAAATTGGTTGGATGAAGGTGACTACATACCATATAAGCTAAATTCTACCTATCGGTCCTTAGGCGGAAAAGTGAGGGTATGGGATAAGATTGCTGTTGGTTACGTTCAACCAGGTTATACGATAGAAGAACCATTTATTGATTCACACGGAGACTGTATATTACTTCATAATTAAATGAATAAAGAAGTCAGTACAGCTGGCTTCTTTTTTGCTAACTAGGAGGCAGTTTTTTTATGGACTTTTTTGCAAAATCTGACCCTGTAGAAACCATTCGCGAGCATACAGAAGAGCTATTTATACGTTATGAACAATTGAAAGTGAAGTATGGGGATCGCCTACCTTTAACAGAGCGGGATTGGTACTTGTTAAAAGTCATGGTGCTTTATCATGATGTTGGAAAAGCAGATACATTTTTTCAGAATAAAATAAGAAACGCTTTAGGGAAGCCGTTGCTTCAAGCGGCCTCTTCGTTTGACGTGCAGCACAACTATTTATCTATCCTTGCTGTCCCCGTAAAGCAACTAGGTCTAGATAAAGAAGAGGAAAAACTTGTTATGCAGGCAATTGCTTATCACCATGAACGGGATCGCCCTGTTAACGTGTTAGAAGCGGTCGCTAACTATCGCGAAAATATTTTACCGATTCGTGACGAGTTGAGTACACATATGGGGATTGAAATTGAAGGGAAAATGAAACAAAAGCGGTTTGATCGCATAAGCACATCCCAACGGTTTACCCCTAGTCACGGTCCAATTTTTTATCGATATGTACTATTAAAAGGATTATTGCACCGACTAGACCACGCCGCCTCAGCTCATGTCCCAATTGAATTAAGTCATGACTTGGCTGTTGGCGATTACGTCAACCGTTTTATGGAGCGAGAGTTTAATGGCGCGAAAAAGGAGCTGCAGCAGTTTACAGAGACCCATCAAGACAAGCATGTTGTTGTTGTGGCCCAGACTGGGATGGGAAAAACAGAAGCGGGATTGCTTTGGCTCGGAAAGGAAAAAGGGTTTTTTACGTTGCCTCTTCGCGTTAGTTTAAATGCGATGTACGATCGGATTGTTAACCCAGATAAAATTGGGTTCTCTCAAATAACAGATGACCATGGAGAGACTGCAACCGGTCTTCTGCATTCTACTAGCTTGGACTATTTGTTGGATACGATAGAGGGTGACGATTCCACGCTAGAAAAAGTCCATGCGCAATCAAAAGAATTTGCCAATAAATTGGTCGTTTCTACCATTGACCAAGTATTAAAATTTCCTTTCTTTTATCTCGGTTTTGAAAAAGAATATGCGACGATGGCTTCTTCCAAACTAATTATTGATGAATTGCAAGCGTATAACCCAAAGATTGCCGCACTGCTTGTACGCGCTATGGCCATGATCGATGAAATTGGCGGTTCCTTTTTAATCATGACAGCAACACTCCCTGACTTTTATTATAAAGCGCTCCAGCGGGAATTAAAGCAGCCCAACAAGCCTTTGCGTTATGGAGAATTTATAGATGACCGGGTTAAACGGCATAACGTTTCGATTCGGGAAAAGTCGATACTCGATTGTGCGCAAGAAGCGGCTGAAGCAGGGAAGAAGAAAAAAGTCTTAATGATTTGCAATACGGTTGATCAGGCAAGAACATTGTACCAAGAAGTTGTAAACCATCACCCTGATACACACTTGCTTCATTCTCGGTTTATCCAAAAGGACCGAAAGCGTTTAGAAGCAGAAATTCTCGCATTTGCTGAGAGTGAGGGTACTGGCATTTGGGTGACAACTCAGCTTGTGGAAGCAAGCCTTGACATTGATTTTGACGTACTCTATAGCGAAATGGCTTCTCTTGATAGCCTGTTTCAACGCTTAGGTCGCTGCAATCGCAAAGGGATAAAACCAATAGATATGACAAATGTCTATATCTTGATTAACGACGTGAGTGGTGTCGGCTCCGTTTATGATCAAGACATTTATCAGCGCAGTTTGGACTTGCTAAGTGAGCAGAGTGGTGTACTGTTAGAAACAAAAAAGCATGAGTTGATTCAACGTTTGTATGATGAAGAAGCTTTAGTGGGCACTGCCTTTAAAGCAGAGTTTGATGAAACATTGAGACAACTGAAATCTCGACCTCTTTATGAAATTGGCAAACAAAAAGCACAATCTTTGTTACGAGACTTTCAACAAAACCAGGTGGTTCCAGCCATGTTCTTAGAATTGGATGAGGTCCAGCAGGCGATCAACGATTGGGAAAATGCCAACAATCGATTTGAGCGGAAGGAGGACATCAAACGAGCAAAACGAAAGGCTCGACGTACGATTGAACAATACTCCGTAAGCATAAATAAGTTCAAAAATCTAAGCATAAGTGACTTCTATGGGATAAAAGGATTGTATATAGCCGAATGCCGGTACGATACAAAATTGGGATTATTAACGGAAGAAGCAGATGGTTTCTTTTCGTAGAAAAGGAAAGGGAGCACTATGCAGGAGAAAACGATTGGAGGGGTGGACATACACTATCTCTCGCTGTGCAAAAGGAAACTGTGGCTGTTTAAACATGGCATTTCCATGGAAAATGAGTCTGATCGAGTCGCAGAAGGGAAGGTGCTTCACGAAACAGCTTATCCAAGGGTCGAAACAAGGGAAATTCTCATAGACAACGCATTTAAAATTGACGCCATCGACGGTGAATATGTCCGGGAAGTAAAACTGTCAAGCCGAATGAAAGACTCGGATAAAATGCAAATGCTGTTTTACCTTTACCAGCTTGATCAAAAAGGGGTAAAGAAAAAAGGACTAATTAGCTATACAAAGGAAAAGCGAACGCTTGAAATGGTGCTTGGGGAAAAGGAAAAACAACAAGTCAAACAAGCAATCGCTGAGGCTTATGAGGTAACAAAACAACCAAAACCGCCAGTCGTGAAAAGGCTTCCTTATTGCAAAAAATGTGCCTATTATTCCTTTTGTTACGCTTTGGAGGTGGATGATGATGATGCGTGACCACTATGTTTTCACAAATGGTCGGCTTCAGCGAAAACAAAATACTATTTACTATGTAGCAGAAGAGGGTGGTCGTAAGCCACTCCCTATTGAAAAAATTCGTAACCTCCATATCTTTGGTGAAGTGGATATGAATACAAAACTGTTAAATTACTTAAGCCAGTATGATGTTTGTTTACATATTTACAACTATTACGGCTTTTATGCAGGGACGTACTATCCACGTACAAAAAATGTCTCCGGTTTTCTTATAGTGAATCAAGCAGAACATTATAACCATAAATACAAACGCTTGTTTTTAGCCCATCAGTTTATTGCTGGTGGTACTCATCATATGCTGCGGAATCTCCGCAAACGAAAAGAAGAAACGTCAGATATTATCGAAGCAATCATGGGGGTTCAATCAAGTTTGCAAACCTGCACAGATATTACAATGTTGATGGGAAAAGAAGGGCAAATTCGTAAGCATTATTATGAAGGTTTCCGACAACTAATCAAACAAGATTTTGCTTTTGCGAAAAGAACGAAGCAACCTCCCAATGATCCAATTAATGCTCTTCTTTCTTTTGGCAATACTATGATGTACCAAACAGTATTATCGGAAATTTATCGTACATCGTTAAACCCAACTGTTAGTTTTCTCCATGAACCATCGACCAAACGTTTCTCATTAAGCTTAGACCTGGCAGAAATTTTTAAGCCACTGATTGTCGATCCACTCATACTTTCTTTAATTAACAAAAAAATCATTACGAAAAAGCACTTTGACTATTTAGAAGGCAAAGTTTGTTATTTAAACGAAGAAGGGAAAAAACGATTTATTCGAGCCTGGGAAGAACGCTTGCAAACAAGCATTATGCATCGAAAATTAAAGAGAAAAACAACGTACCGTTATCTTATCCGACTGGAATGCTATAAACTGATCAAACATGTAATTGATGATGAAGTCTACAAGCCATTGAAGGCGTGGTGGTAACATGTTTGTCATTATAACGTACGATGTCGGCCAAAAGCGAGTTGGAAAAGTATGCAAAACGCTGCGAAAATATCTGGACTGGACCCAAAACTCCGTATTTGAAGGAGAGATAACGAAAGGAACATTAAGTAAATGTATGGCTGAACTCGATACCATTATCAAAAGAGAGTCAGACTCTATCTATTTATATCAGGTTGCCAATCCAAGAAATTTAAAGAAGATTATCCATGGCCATGAGAGAAACCCTTCCGACTTGTTTTTATAAATGATAAAATGAGACGAAACATTCACAGTTTGCCGTGAATCGGTTTTGATGTAAAATGAGCGAATCGCTTGCCCCTTAAGGGATTCAAGCTATTTTGAAGTGATTCTAAATACACGACTGGCGATCCACTGCAAAATGAAGACATTTGATAGGACAGGCAATCGTGAAAAAGCCCGTTGTTTTAAGGTTTTTTGTTGGCTAAAATGAAGGGTTTTATATGAACTTAGTGGGTTATAAAGCGGTGAATAGTGTCATATACTCGCTATTATAAAATTCGTTTTATATGAACTTAGTGGGTTATAAAGTAAAAATAGATGGTAAGGAGGGAGAAGGATGGATGCGAGTTTTATATGAACTTAGTGGGTTATAAAGCTTTATAATTGATTCCATTCGAATTTCTCCTTTTCTGCGTTTTATATGAACTTAGTGGGTTATAAAGATCGGACAAAACAGGCTATTCGTTTGGCTAAGGGAGAGTTTTATATGAACTTAGTGGGTTATAAAGAATGCTGACCCATTAGACTTAAAACTATCCGCAACAGTTTTATATGAACTTAGTGGGTTATAAAGGGTTGATGGGTTTAAGAAGATTTATGGCGGTTTACTTGTTTTATATGAACTTAGTGGGTTATAAAGCATTACACCACGTGGATGTAAGATTGATATTCTACGGTTTTATATGAACTTAGTGGGTTATAAAGCGTCTAACGTTTTGGCTTTCTTAAACCGTTCCTGGATCGTTTTATATGAACTTAGTGGGTTATAAAGTAATGCTTTAATCTTTTGGCTGCGCTGCTCAATGACAGTTTTATATGAACTTAGTGGGTTATAAAGCGACTCCAACCAGCGATTCCTTAATTGATGACATAAGTTTTATATGAACTTAGTGGGTTATAAAGTATGTAATGAAATCCCTATTACTTTATGCCCTTTCGGTTTTATATGAACTTAGTGGGTTATAAAGAATTTAACATAGCGCTGCGACTGGACGGAAAATGAGTTTTATATGAACTTAGTGGGTTATAAAGGAGGACTCCCAAGATTTGATTAGATTGACTGTCTTAGGTTTTATATGAACTTAGTGGGTTATAAAGTTGGATAGTTCTTCAAACCTCTTTTCAGTAGAGTCTGTTTTATATGAACTTAGTGGGTTATAAAGTATTCCTGTTGCATTCTTTATCTGGGGGTGGATTCAGTTTTATCTGAACTTAGTGGGTTATAAAGACGCCTGTCACAATCAAACCCACTGGCCCTAACAAAAGTTTTATATGAACTTAGTGGGTTATAAAGTGAAAACTGTGATTTTTGCTTGGATGTTCAGCAAAAAGTTTTATATGAACTTAGTGGGTTATAAAGTTGTATATTGCTCGGTTCCCCGTTTAGCCTGATCGGGTTTTATATGAACTTAGTGGGTTATAAAGGTGTTAAACATAGCTGATGTTTTGTTTAGGACACTTGTTTTATATGAACTTAGTGGGTTATAAAGTAAAACACATGGCTGAAAGCATACTTAACCTGGATAAGTTTTATATGAACTTAGTGGGTTATAAAGCTGCGAGTAGCTTTTCGTGCATTCGGTTGTCGTCCCAGTTTTATATGAACTTAGTGGGTTATAAAGCGAATTGATCGCGGAAAGCCTGAAATCACACGATTTGTTTTATATGAACTTAGTGGGTTATAAAGGTGGGTAGGTGGCTGCAACAGGATTGGCTTTAATCCGTTTTATATGAACTTAGTGGGTTATAAAGACGAATGTGGTGGCGATCTCTGGATTTAGAAACATTCGTTTTATATGAACTTAGTGGGTTATAAAGGAGGTACGTAATAACAGCTGTTAGCGCAGCTACCGCGTTTTATATGAACTTAGTGGGTTATAAAGGCTTCTACTTCAAGCAATTTTTTAGAGATCGGCAGTGTTTTATATGAACTTAGTGGGTTATAAGGCTATTATTTAGGCGGAAAAGATTGGGTGTGGCTATAGTTTTATATGAACTTAGTGGGTTATAAAGTCCCTTAGAGCACTATATAAGTCGTCTTTTGCGCTAGCAGTTTTATATGAACTTAGTGGGTTATAAATAAATGACATTCATCGTGTTCTGGAATTCGGGAGCGAGTTTTATATGAACTTAATGGGTTATAAAGAAGAAACCAAGCTAATCTGAAGTCACTAAGCGGTTTATATGAACCAAGAGGGGTATAGGGGATTAAAATAAAATTAGTAGTATCGAAAGGAGCATACCTGTTAGAAGGGGTTGAAACAAAAAGAGCCCCTAGGGAGGATGTGGAGTGTCTGGAGTGTCAACGAGCAAGAATTGGAGTAAATTCGTGCCCTTACAATCATGACGAGCGGGTTAAACCCTTTTACACGTTCAGGCGACGATGGTCCGCCATCACAAGACTAATAATAAAACTGACTGGCCTCTAGCTGAACTTGGCTTATTTCCTCGAAGACCGTGGCATTCTGTTGGTGATGGGGAACCCGATGCATGTTTCGAAGTCCAAAGGAGCTCGACGATAAGCTTCAAGGTAAAGCACGATGTCAAAGATGCGCGAACGATTGGTCTTCTCGTTAAAGACAGGCGCTTTAGTTACCTGCGTATCCTTCAGAGCCATGAAGCGGATTTGTGGACGGAATCAAACCTTCGAGTGTCATTAACGGAAGACTTGGAAACGAGCACAACAAAAAAATGAACCCCGTCCAAGGTTCATTTTTATGTAGATCACATGTTACATGTAAGGCAAAATCGTTAAAAACGGACTACTCAATCTCTTTCTCTTGCCCGTTGTGTATCCCTAATATTCTTCTGGACCGTGATGGCAGCAAATAAGCTAAGGACAAAAGACATGCCATAAAATCCTTTTTCGCTCAAAACAATGCTGCCAGCATTGTACAAACCGATACCCATTAATAAAATAGAGACAATAAGTGCAACCCAACTAATCCCATAATAAATGCTCGTAACAGGTATGCCTTCATCTTTATCTCTTACTGCCTTTTGCAAAGATACGGCTGAATAGAGGCCGAAGATTAAAACGGCAAAGTAATATCCTTTTTCGTTCAGTTCCATGGCTGCGTTAAACAAGCCGATAAAATATGAGCCGACACCTACTACCAACGCAGCCCAAGCAGCCCCTTTGAAGGCTGCAGTTGGTTCCCCTTCTCGTCTTTCCACTTTGATTTCGGGCTCATTTTGTTTTTCATTATCTAATAAAACCTCATGATCATTAGACATGAATGTTTCACCTCCGTCTTTTTTCCATGAAAATTTAGCACTGCAAGTACACTGTCATGCCTTTGCCTAGATCTTATTATATAGAAATTGTATGCAAAAAGGCAGATTATTTTGTTAAGACGCTTCCTTTATTTGCAGAAAACCGATTCATTGCATCGAATGTGATCGTGCCCACTGTTTTGTCCGCCATCTCCGACGGGATCTATTCGTTGGTAAACTGTGGTGATTACGCGACGAGAGAATACAGGTTAAAGTCCATTGCATCCGCTGGAACAAACGGAAAGTGGTGGTCTGTGGTCGTCCGCTATTTCAAGCTCACACTGGCATATCCGGACTGTTAGGAAGTGAAAAATGCAACGTTAGCAGCAACAAAGCCAGGCCACGATTATGTTTTGTTCATAAGGCCCTTAGGCTATCACGTGAAAACGCTTATTCTTTTGCGCAAAAATCCATTGGTGTGTTACGTTTATTTTAGAATGGCCGAGTCTTTGTTCGAATGAAAATAGGCAAGGGAGTGCTTTTCCTAAATTTGTTTAGTGAAAAATTGATAACAAAGAAAGCAGGGATTCGATGTTTTTTTTCAAAAGGGACAAGAAACCAAAAAGATTGGAAGTAGATGCACCGGACGGCGCGTTGGTTCTGTATCCTACTGAATTGGAAGAGCTGAAAGAAAAAGAGGGCAAACATTTTTTGTTTTTTATAACGACCGATGAAGACCAAACTGGCTATATTGTGACGTCGAAGCCTGATAATGAAGGGCCAGGTCTGCTTTTTCCAATTCAGGAGGAATTTGAGGCGTGTTCAGATCTGTTTTTAGCCATCCCCCTTTCCTTAAACCATGCAGATAGCTTTGTATACAAAGAAGCCTCCTCTTATGAAGAAATGACAGAAGCAATTGAAAAAGCGAAAAATGAAAGAAAAAGCTAGCTTATGGCTAATTTTATGAATGTCATATCCTTCCTATAACGATACATACACTCCTTTTTCTCTAGACAGCGTCACATGAAGCGCTGTCTTTTTTTATCGTTCCGTTTAAGGATGCTTTCTTGCGCTGAAAAAACAAGGTTTAATTTTTGTTTAACGGGAATAAATACAGTGCTTGCTGCTTTGGCAAATGGCTTGAACGTGTGGTGGCTTGCAGCAATGGGGGCTAGCCTTGGTTTACAGGAAAGGAAGCAATTGATTGAAGGCGAGACGGTTGCCGGTCCATTGGACAAAGGAGAATGGTGTCGGTTTCTCCCCCTGTATGAATGGAGCTTGCCCCCTGATCAAATTGGAATAGCTTTTTTAGATTGGAGAGATTTGATGAAAAGCGGTCCGATAGGCAAAAAAAGAACGGTGGAAAACAAAATTGTTTTTCCTTCTATTCTAATCATTGCGATAGTCAGTTTTTTATTTGCCATTTATACTGAAGAATCGATGACGTTATTAAACAATATCTTTGATACGATTGTCGATCTCTTTGCTTGGGGCTATATTTGGTATGCCCTTCTTATGGTTGTAGCGGGTGTTTGGTTAGCTTATTCGAAATACGGACAAGTCGTTTTAGGCGATCCGGCGGTAAAGCCAAGATTTACACTGTTTGAGTACGCTTCAATTTTAGTGGCAATGGGCGTCGGCGCGACATTGATGCGGACAGGAATGGTTCAATGGAGTGAAGTGGCGGTCGATCCCCCATTTGGCTTACAAGCTGGTTCTAGCGAAGCGCTCCTGACAGGCGATGCCTACAGCATGTTTTTATGGAGTTTCCAAACGTTTGCTGTATTCGTAATGGCCGCTCCTGCGATGGCTTACATCCTTCACGTCCGGAAAAAGCCAAAGATGCGTATTTCGGAAGCGTGCCGAGTCATTTTTGGCGATAAATTCACGGATGGCCTCGGCGGTATTGTATTGGACACACTCTTTTTAGTCAGCATTTTAGCAGGCGCTGCTGTGACATTAGGGCTAGGAACACCGATTGTGACAGAGAACTTAGCGGAATTGTTCAATATAGAGGTTACGTTTTTGTTAACGATGATCGTGACTTTAATTTGGGTGTTTGTTTTTACTTTTAGCGCCTATGTAGGGTTAGACAAAGGAATCAAGCGTTTGAGTACGATAAATATGTACATTGCTGGGGTTTTTGCTTTGTTTATCATGATTGTTGGCCCAGGCATTTTTATTCTTAATTTCTTTACCGATTCCGTTAGCGTCTTGGTTTCACGCTATCTAGACTTTTCCCTCTATACAAACTCGCTTAATACGGAGGGAGGAGGTTCTCATATTGAAAGCCACACGGTCTTTTGGTTTGCCTACAATGCGACGTGGGCGATGCTCCACGGTGTGTTTGCAGCGGTGGTCTCAAAAGGAAGGACCATTAAAGAAATGATTTTAACGTATCTATTGGCGCCTACATTGATGTCGTGGATTGCGACAGGGATTTTAGGAGGCCTCGGCGTTGAGCGATACACAAGCGGGGACGTCTCTGTTTTAAATATTGTCCAAGAACAAGAACCAGTTGCCGCAGTACCGCAAATCTTGGCATCTGTGCCGCTTCCGGAAATATCCATTGCGGTGTTTGTCATTATTGCCGCTATTTTCTTGGTCACGACATTAGACTCAACGACGTATACAATTGCGACCTATATGTCAACACAGGACATGAGCAGACGCGCCCCTTCAAAGCATCTTCGCATATTTGTCGCTATGGTTATTACCGTGCTTGCGCTAACGCTCATGAACATAGGTGGATTGGCGCCACTTGAAGTGTTATCCGGGTTAATGGGTATCCCCATTATCGCGATTCAAATACTGACGATTATCGCCGCCAAAAAAATGATGGATGAAGACAAAGCGTGGATTAATAACGTTAGAAAAGAAAAATAGGAAGGGGCCACAAAGTTGAGCAAAGCCTGCCGGCTACTTTTGCTGGCGGGCTTTGTATTTTTGGGGAAAGCATGTATTTATGAGTGGTAGTGAGGCCAGTGTAGATATGCTTACTGACAGTTCATCCTATTATTTGATCGAACGGCCAAGACCTGTTTCCGAAAGATAGTGTTAACAATAAGGGAACATGCTATAATTAAAGAGCAATAGCATAACGGTTACTCAAGGGTGGTCGGCACACTCCCACGAAAGGGGGTGTTGCTGTATGACAGTATTTGAAGGAATTTCCCTTATGTTGACGTTCGGGCTACTGATCGTTGCATTGCTGTCATTTCACAACCACAAAAAATCATCCACCCTTGAGTTAGTGGCTCAGGTGGATTATTCGTAACCATCGGCCGACCCCCTTGCAGGGAACCGAGCTATTGTTTGACTGAAGGTGTTACAGCACCTTCAGTCTTTTTACTTTACTCATTTCTTATGATCAGTATACCCTTTTTCTTAAGAAAAGAAAACCCTATTATAAATGCGGTGGTTTGTGAATATGTGGGAAGAAGTAAAAACTCCCTCGTACAAACATCACGTGTTTAATTGTCAATTTAATTTAGAGGAAAAATGTATGGTCTTTTTCTGATAACTAATCGGGAGAAGACATTTCTTGTTTAATAAAACCCCACAATTGAGATGTTCATTTCAACTAAACTAGCATTTAAAACTCATTGCTTTTTTAGTCTTTTGAACTTCTATAAAAACGATCTATAAGAATGATAGAGTAGAAAAAGAGAGAATATTGTCTAATATTTGCTGATATTCGGCTTAGAAGATGGTAAAATATACATAGATAAATGATATTTTTAGGGATTTGGCTGTGTATATTGTCTATGAATTATGATTGCAATTTTCGAAATTTCGTTTTGAGAGGTGAATCTTTAATTGGAGAATAAAGAGAGAGTCACACCCCCTTTGTTAGAAAATGTAAAATCTCAATTGGAGAATTATTCTAAGAAAGTTGCTGACCATACCTTTAAGATCACGGTTGTAACTCCAATGGTTGGAGGAAGTGCTCAAGCAGGAAAGATAAATGATTCCGATCCAATTCGTATATCTACAATTAGGGGACATTTGCGTTTTTGGTGGCGAGCTACAAGAGGAGCATCATTTGAGAATGTTTATGATCTGCGTAAGCGTGAAAGTGAGATTTTCGGAGATACCAAGTTGCCTAGTAAAGTGAAGCTTTGGATAGAATATATAAATCGTTCCTCATCAACTAACGCCAAGGTAAAAAAACAAAACAAGAAAGGCAAATGGAGGAATAAAATTAAAAGTGAGTATTCAGACTATGCTCTCTTCTCATTAAACGAAGATAACAACGCTAAAGTTTTAATTCACTGCAAATTTGAACTATATCTTCAATACATCGATGTAGATAAGCGAGAGATGGATGAGGAGATTCTACCAGCTTTATGGGCTTGGATGAATTTTGGCGGAGTAGGGGCCAGAACTAGACGAGGGTGTGGAAGTCTATATTGTAACCATGACCAATTTACCCCTAGCATTTCTGATCAGGTTAAAACTTATGAGAGTTGGTATAAGTATAAGCAGCAGAAGTATAAATTAAAATTAAATTATGAAGCCAAAGAATGGCCAACCCTTCCACCCGACATCATTGCCAAGAATTCAACTGGTAATGCTATTCAGGTATGGAAAGAAGTTGTTGAAATTTATAAGAGTTTCAGATCGAAAAAGCCTCCTAAAGGCAGGAGAAGTGCATGGCCTGAAGCTGATGCTATTAGGCATATCACTCAGATGAGTGCAACAAAGCATGAAACGCCTGTTCCAAAAGAGAAAGGAACCTGTATTGCATTTCCTCGAGCTGAATTTGGTATGCCGATTTTATTTCATTATAAATGGATAGCTTCTCGTGACCATTCCCGCGAGCCTTACACACTACAGTTAGTGCCTGAAGACAAAAACAGACTAGCTTCACCAATAATTACAAAAGTAATGGCCACAAGTGAGAAAACGGGTGTCGGTATCATTGTTCGTTTGAACCAGCCAAAACCGGTGAATTTAGAGTTGAGAATTGTTGATAGTGAAGCAACTGAGTTAGAAAAAAAGAGAATAAATGAGCTTATTTCTAAATTTCCTCTTACTCAAGAATATATATACCAACAGCTTCGCTATCCTCATAATCCATTCATGAAATACGGGAAAGTAAGTAGCACAAATTCTGCAACCCAGGCATTTTTGCAAAGTGAGGAGGTACAGCGTTGGAAACAGGGATCTCGAATGAATCACAGTTCGCCAAAAACGAAAAAAAACTAATGAACTTCTCAATCGGCCCCGTACAAGAGTTTATCGCTCAGGCACGTAAGACACGGGACTTATGGTTTGGATCATTTGTATTATCTGAGATCAGTAAAAAAGCGGCCATTCATTTGGCCGAGGTCTATAATGCCCAATTAATCTTTCCTTATTTGGATCAGAAGATACTAAAAACAAGTGTAGATGAACTTAAAGTTGCTAACAAAGTAGTAGCTCTTGTATCGACAAATGATCCACGAAGTGTAGCGCTTGATGTTAGGAAAGCGGTAAACCGTAAGTGGTTAGAATTTGCTAAGGAGGCCAAAGATCAGTTAGGAGATGTTGTGATCGGTCCCATGTGGGATAGGCAAGTTAAGGATCTAATTGAATTTTACGCAGTATGGTCACGCATTGATGAAGAGCAAGATTATCAGAAGATATGGATGAAGACGGAGCAATTAATGTCAGCACGTAAAACGCTCCGTGATTTTAAACCAAACGAACCGGCTGACCTACTTGGGGATACCAAGTCGAGTTTGGATGGTGGCAGGGAATCTGTACTGAAAATCAGTCGGTATACAGATTATCAAAAGTACGGAATTAAAAAATCAGAGTATCTGGATGCCATCTCTTTAGTAAAACGAATGTCTCGTTATATATTAAATGATCAAAAGGATTTCAAGTCGGTTTGTGAAATCGCCTTCCTACAATTTTTAGAGGAGATCGAGATCAAAGGGAATTTGAACGAAAAGTTAAAAGTGCACGAAAAGAAAATAAAGTCGATACTTCGCCATTATCGTCTAATTCCTGAAGAACCTTATGAACTAAAAGATCTTTACAACTACTACTACCCAGAGCGAATGGAAGAAGCTATTACTGAGATTATCCCCAAACAGCGTTTTAGCGAAATGCTCCGAAACAATGAAAACACTGTCATTTCTAACTGTATTAAAGATTTGACAGACGTTCTGGAGAATTTTTACAAGGAATTAGGAAAGCGTCCTACCTCCTACTATGCGCTTATTGTTGGAGATGGAGATCGGATGGGGGAATGTCTGCGTAGTATGATTACTGTAGAAGAGCATCAGAAATTCAGTCAAAAATTATCCCAATTTGCATCCAATGTTGAGCGTATTGTTACAAATAACTATAGAGGACAAATGATTTATAGCGGCGGAGACGACCTGATGGCATTACTCCCCTTAAATAACTGTTTAAATGCAGTACAGATGATACAACAAGCTTTCTCGAAACAGATGAAAGATACCGGATTAGACTCAAGTATTTCTCCTACTCTGTCTGTTGGAGTAGCAATTGTACATATGATAGAACCATTAGAAGACTCGTTAAATATGGCACGGCTAGCGGAGAAATTGGCGAAAGAACGCCGTAATGAGTTAGCGATCCACTTTCAGAGGAGAGGCGGCAGTGAAGAGATGCGTATCAGTGTGCCATTTGATGCAGATCCAGTGAAAAACATAATGAAATTACAACATTTATACCGAAGCGGATACATTTCTTCTTCCTTTGCTTATAATTTGAGGGCAATGTACCTTGAGTATGTGCGAATGGAAGAAAAAGGAGTTAATTTTTCGGTAGAACAGTGGATTCCCGTACTTGAGCTTGAGATTCGTCGACTGCTTTTAAAGAAGCGGCAGGAGCATATCCCTAATGAAAAGTTGTCAGGAGAAGTGCTTGACGAACTTTTGTCTATATTTCACTGTAAAGGATCTACCAGATTACAGAAACCCCTTGAGTTATTAAAGCTTCTGGCTGAGCAGTGCATTATAGCAATTACACTGGAGAAAGTAGGGGATATGCATGAAGCATGAACGTACAATTCGAATTACACCACTTGATCCGCTTATGATTCGGGATGGGCGGCCATTTGGTATCAGTCCAGGTATTCGGGCGCGTAGTTTGAGGATTGTTACATCGAGTGTAGTTGCTGGAACCCTTCGTACATTATTAAGAAAGAGTTTGGGAGGCACAGTTATAGAGAATGATACGAACAAAATTTCTTCCAAACAGGTTGCTAAAGTAGATGTTCGTGGACCTTTATATGTAAAAGGAAATAATGTATTTTTTCCGATGCCTCAAGATGTTGGCTTCTATGAGGGGCAGGCAGTCGTAGAATCTTCGACTACCAGACAATCTGAAGGCAAAATCATGGCATCCATAAGAAGACCAATGTACAGAGAAGAACGGAACCAGGTAGATTCAGGATTCTTAGGTACAGGTGTAACAGGTCTCCATGAAGACAAGCTGTGGCCGGTAGCTATGCCTGACTCAATAATGAAACCACTACAAGCTACTCCGGCTTGTATCTCATCTAGTCTAATGATTGAGTGGTTATGCGATAAATTAGATAATCGCACGTGGAGTAGATATATCGGTCAGTGGAAATCAGATCAGGCTGAAGAGGAGGAGCCAAAAGATAACTCGAATAACATAGATGATTATTTCCTTACGGCTTTTCCAAAGGAGGTCCGAACACATACAGCCATAGACGAGGAAACAAATACAGCCAAAAATCAACATTTATTCTCTACCGAGTCAATTGTTTTACCAACCGACGTATCTCTGATTGCCAAAATAAATACTTCTAATATTGAACAATTAGAAAATGTACAGCGGCCTATTGACCGGCTTCATTCATTTGGCGGCAAACGCCGATTGGCGCATTTTACTGAGCTAGGTATAACTGGTGATACGGAATCTATTTGGACATGTCCTGATAAAATATTAGAAACAATACAAAAGCATCCCAAGTTTCTACGTATGATTTTGACGACGCCAGCTTTCTTTTCCAAAGGGTGGATACCCGGTTGGTTGGATGAACATCTCAGGTCTACAGATAAACTGTATGAGCGCATTAGAATGAGTAACCCTGTAAAGTTACAACTACGTTGGGCGTGTGTTCCCCGCTGGGAGGCGATTTCAGGGTGGAGTTATGGTGAAGCAAAACCAAAGGCAGTAAGAAGAATGGTTTCAGCGGGTAGCGTTTATTTCTTTGAAGTACTGGATGGGGATCCCGTTGAATTTGTTGAAAAGTTTTGGTTACAGTCTCTTTCTGATCGTGATAGGAGGAAAGCCTTTTTTGACAGGGAAGACGGGTATGGAATTGCCACATGGGGAATATGGAAACCACAATAAATTTATAGGGAGTTCGTAAACCATGAACATAGATAATATGATCTACATTCTTCACTGTATGTCTCCTGTACACGTTGGTGCTGGGCAAGGTGTAGGAGCGATTGACATGCCGATGATTAGAGAGAAAGTCACACAATGGCCCTATATCCCAGGTTCAAGCGTAAAAGGGGTGCACCGAGAGTACTTTCGCAGCCGCAATTACGATCACAAATGGATGGGGACAGCCTTCGGGATCCCAGGGGGATCAGGATATGGAGGTACGGAAATCGTAAGCGAAGGAAGCGACTTTAATGGAAACGCTGGTGCACTCGTGATGTCAGATGCACGAATGCTAGCTTTTCCGGTTGCCAGTGGTCATGGAACGTTTGCATATGTGACTTGTCCTCTGGTGTTAAAGCGACTGTATCGAGACCTGCAAGCGACAACAGTATTTGATAAAACTCAGAAAGTGTTCGACGTAATTGCAAAGATAGCAGATATGAAACTTCAGAATGATTGTGGATTGGTTTATTACGAGAGCATAATTTGGAAGAATAACAAGGATTTTAAAAAAGTTATACTAGAAGAATTTGATGTTAATGTAGAACATAAACAAGATTTTTCTAATTTGGTCGATTGGATAGCTAAGATTTCTTTTCCACAAGACGAAATATCTCAAACAATGTTTAAAGAAAGAGTCATTCTTGTAAGTGACAATGCCTTTCAATATTTTGTAACGATGTGCAGTGAAGTTGTTCCTCGTATCCGAATTAAAGAGGGTGTAAAGATTGTTGAACAAGGAGCGTTGTGGAATGAGGAGTATCTTCCTGCAGAATCCATTTTATACGGCATTATATGGTGCGACCCATCACCAAACTTATCCAAACAGGAAGTACACAAAAGACTGATGAAACCACTCAGTAATCAAATATTTTTACAAATCGGCGGAAATGCAACAGTCGGAAAAGGAAGAGTCAGGTGCTCATATGTTCAGGAGGAGAGCCAATGAAATCTATTGCTCATACCTACGCAATTCAGGCGTTAAACAGTATTCAGTCGGTACAAGATAAAGAGGACGAAAATTACAGCAAGGATTACGGGAGGTTGTGCCTTGTATTTCCCTCTATGGTACAGGTAAATGGCTTAAAACTAACGTTTGCTTTCTTAGAAAGTAAAGCGGCTCAGGATAAACATACAGGTAGTAGAGGCACCTCCTGTTATAAGAGATTTATAGAAGACCTTTGCCGAACTATAGAATTTCCTTATCAAACAATTAAAGACTTTCCATCAGAAATTAGCCAGTGCATGGATCTAACACGTAAGGCAATAAGTGCTTCCGTCTGGTTCAAACGTTATGCCGAGGCCATTTTAAAAGTAGAAGCAATAAACGAATAATTGGTGGGAGGTGTAGCAATGAATGCGCATCTATCGTTAACGAAAAGAGTTGACCTGGTTCTCTTTCCTTCTGATAGTTTTAACAGTAACAAAACAGATCAATCCGAGGCTAAGAAAAGTGAATTTTATCATAAGATGATTAATCAATTTAATTCAAAGTGGAATAGTGAAGTTGAGAATAAATGGTATAAGCACCGCTTTGATTTTTTTGAACAGAACTTACGGACAAGTCTAGCTTCAAAAGGGAGAATTGTGTCTACAGTGTTAGAGAGCATTTCCCCTATGATCATCGGGAGTGGTGACACATCGGTTTTAGAAACTTCGTTGGTGTTACATCGTATCTACGGAGTGCCCTACATCCCGGGTACGGCCATAAAGGGATTAACCTCTCATTATTGTCATCTAGTATTGGGTAAACAGGATGAAATGTATCAGATAGGTGGTAAATATCATACAGCAATTTTTGGTTCCCAAACCCAGGCTGGAGTGGTTGAATTTCATGATGCTTGGATTACGCCAGATTCGTTAGCCAATTCTTTGATGCTTGATGTAATGACGCCCCACCATCAGGAGTATAATTCAATCCAGGTGGGGAATACTTCGGAAAAGAAAGCAGGGCTGATAGCTCCGCGTGATGATGACGATCCAGTACCGATACCTTTTATTTCGGTACAAGGTAATTTTCGGTTTATTGTAACATGCTCTCATCCAGGGGTAGAGGATCAATACGCAAAACAATGGCTGAGGATAGCAAGAGAAATATTAGTTGAGGCACTGAAGCACGAAGGTGTTGGAGGTAAAACGAATGCTGGTTATGGAAGAATGAAAATAAAGGAGGCTAATTTTAGTGAAAACAGATAATACTGACTTAGCGGGATCAAGTATGGAGCAGCATAAACAAGAAGAAAGAGAAATTATTAATGAGATTGGTCTAAACTACATAAGACTAGAAGAAAGTATTACAAGTCAATTAAAAATGAGCGTAAAAAAACATCACGTTACTAGTGGAACGTTTAGAGAAGATATTTGGAAAGGGCTGTTTGAGCAAATCATTCCCCGTAAATTTTCTATTGAACAATCAATATTTATTATTGATTCACAAGGGCGTGTATCTAAGGAAGTAGATCTAGCAATCTTTGATGAGCAGTATACACCTTACATTTTTCGTCATGGTCGGATTAAGTATATTCCAATTGAGGCGGTTGCCGTTGTGATTCAATGTAAAAGTGATAATGTAAATGGTACAAAGAATCAGGAAAATCTTGCAGATTGGAGCCAAAGCATTTCTGATCTAAAGACATCATTAAAATCGATTTCGAGGTTATATGGAGGAATGGCATTAGGTGAATATGAGTATGAGTGGGATGAAAAGAACGAAGCCTTAAAGTCTCCTGACAAAAAGAAATTAGCTCAAACATCAACTCGCCCCATTCAAATACTTTGTCATACGAATAAAAGCATTAGTAGCTTTATAAAACCTTTTGATATTAATATTTCACCTGATAAGAATGAGAAGCGCTTAAAGGTAAACATATCTCCAAAATTTCGAGAGCTTCCTGATTGGTATAAGGCTTTAAATCATGTAGACGATTCGCGTTATAAAAATTTACAGGGAGAGTTCGAAATTAAAAATGAGTCAAAGGACTTTAAAAAAGCATTAGGCATTGAGAACTATAGAATATTTCATACGAGTGAAGAATCGACTGAAGAAATTTCCTTATTGTCTTTAATTTTTCAATTAAATCAATTGCTTATGTTAATTAATAACCCAATTTTGTTTCCGCATATGGCTTATGTTGAGATGTTTAATAGGAGTATGCAAAAAACAGGTGTGAACTCTAAACACACATAAACCCAAAGAGAACTGCAATAAAATGGAATAAATTTCAGGAAAAATAGAGTCAATGAAAATCTCCTAATTTGAGCCTTAATTTTTCTTATACTGGGTTATTGGGAGATTTTCGCTATCCTTATACGAACTTGATTTTATTTTATTTACTATATCACTGGTTTTAAACATAGAGCCTTTATGATTCACTCGATTACCGATCACCAATCGACTAAAGTACTAAACCTAAAATAAATTATCAAGTTTTGCATTGACATCGCATAGTAAGTATTACTCACTTCTCTTTTTTCGAAAACCTCTCCAAAATAAGACCCAAGCAAAAATAACTGTTAAAAAAATTAGCAATGTCTGGTTAAACTTCCCCACATATAAATTATGGCCCACTGAAAAGATAAGCATTAAACCGACTAGAATGAGTAAACCGTTCAACAATTGCATTTTAATAGAGTTTTTTGATTTAGCGCTCATAACTCCCTCCTATATTCCCCTTTCATCTAGGACCATCATTATCTAATTTTTCTTATTTCCGTTTAGTTATTTTTTAAACGGATCAAGTTGTAGCAACTCCAAGGGACAACCCAAGTAGGGATAAACCCCTTAAAAAAACACTACCAGATCTTAATGCAACAGGAATATCTACACCTTTGCTTGACGCTATAATGGGTAGACATATGAGAGGAGGAGTTAAATGAAATCTCTGTTGAAAGCGCTTACTGTTTCGGTGATTTTATTGTTGGCCGGTCTGGTTCTGAGCGATGATCGTATGGAGGCTCATGAGTTGCCGTTGTTTCATTTTGAAAAAACGCTTATTGAGCCGAGTGAGATGCGGTATAATCCAACGGGAGAAGTTGATTTTCCGACGGTTATTCGGGCGGCTGATTATTTTGAGAATCCTCTTGGAACGTATTACATGTATTATGGTCCCCACGATGCTCCAGGGGGGATCGCGCTTGCGTATGCGGATTCGATAACTGGACCTTGGACGGAATACGCCTCGAATCCTGTGATCTCAAGAAACTGGCAGCCCCACTACAATGTTTCACATGTTGCTTCTGCTCATCCGATTTGGAATGAAGAGGAGAATAAGTTGTTTTTGTATTTTCACGGGGAAAACTCAGTGACTCGTCTTGCTTCTTCTGAAGACGGCATTCATTTTGATTATGAACAGGTCGTGATTGACACGTCTGATTTTACAGATATAAGTGAGGCCTCTTATGCGCGTGTATTCGAGCATGAGCTTGACGGAAAGGACAATCGCTATGTGATGATGTTAATGGGGAACAATAATGGGACGCGGCGGATTTATTTAGCTTGGTCAGCTGATGGGCGGGAGTGGGAGACGCAACAAGAACCGCTCATTTCCCCGCAGCCTGGGCAAGGAGGGAATTTGTCAGGAGCTTACTACTTTCCTTACAATGGCCATCATTATGTTACTGTGCACGGGGGATCAGGAAATCAGTATGTGGTGGATGTTGGCGAGAACTTTGACCAGGAAATTCATTTAGGATCTTATTATCAGCCGTCAGCCGTTGCTCCAGAAAACGGACGTGCGGCGTCGCGGTCTTATATTTATTCGGAAGATGAGCTATACATGGTGTATGAAGCCGGGCAACGGGGATCAACGAAAATTGCCCTTGCTCGGGCGATTGTTGGCGATGAGCGAGTGGAAATGGCGTCAGCCTCTTTGCGATTGCCAAGTCGAGTTGTTTCAACCGACCGTGAAATTGATTTTGATGTTCTTGCTCATCGTTACGATGGAACAACGATTGCGCAAAAGGAGCTTTCGTTTTCCCTGTTTTCAAGTGATCCGTCAGTTGTGAGGGTGGACGGTCAGCGCCTTTATTCTGGTGTAGAAGGAATCGCAGAAGTACGAGCAGAAGTTTCTTATCAAGGAAAAGTTATAACAACTGAATCGCTTTCGCTAGAGGTGCGCGATGGGGAGGTGTGGAATGTCATTGACGAACGCTTTGACGATTACACAAGACGGTGGCAGATTGCCAAAGGCAGCGCTGCGCAAGGAACGATTGAGCAAGGTGCTGGGTTCGTTGACATTATTGAAAACCGCAGAAGTGGAGGCGCTTTCCATTACTTGACGTATGATGGGTTTTCCTTGCCAGATTCGCTTTATACTTTAGAGGCGGAGCTGTCGGTCTTTGCTCCGAGCCAGGGCAATGAAATCAGCATCCGAGAAGGCAACCGTCAAAAGTCTCTATTCATCACGTATGACGGTAACCAAGGGTTCATTCAAGATCGGCTTCTCCAACCTACTGTCGCGGTTGAGATTGATCCAACGGAGCGAGCGCGTTATCAATTGGTGTCAACGGGACAAACCACGTACGACGTTTATCGAAATGATGAGTTTTTGTTTCGGTCGACGTCGATTTCCCAAGCTGGGCAAAATTTAGTGAAGGTGGGAGCTGACTCACAAGGAAGTGCGGCCTTGAGAGTGGATGCATTGCGGATTCAGACGAATACAGCGCCATAAAGAATGGAGGGACCTTCTGTTAAATGAAGGTTCTTTTCTTTAAAGGGGGAGCAGAAATGTACAAAGTTGTCATTGCGGAAGACGAAAAGATGATTCGAAAAGGGCTGGTGACGATCGTCGATCAGCTTGTCACTGACTTTACTGTTATTGGCGAAGCCGATAATGGGGAGCGGGCGCTGGAGTTGCTTGCCCATGATTGTCCTGATGTTTTATTAACCGATATTCGGATGCCAAAGCGTGATGGGTTATCGCTTATTCGAGAAGCGCGGAGCTATCATCCCCATGTAAAAATAGTGATTGTTAGCGGGCATGAAGAGTTTACGTATGCTCAACAGGCCATCCAACATGGTGTGAGTCGTTATTTATTGAAGCCCATTGACCGGACCGAAGTGGTGCTTGCTTTTGATGAGATAAAGAGAGGTCTCGTTGAGCCAGAACAAGAGGATCATGAAAACCATTTAATTCAACAAGTGGATTCGTATATTAAAACGCATATTGATCAAGATATTACCCTTCAGGCTGTAGCGAAGCTCGTTCATTTGCATCCTACTTATTTCAGTCAATGGTTTAAAAATGAAACCGGTCAAAATTTTTCAACCTATGTCACGCAAAAACGGCTGGAACGGGCTGAAACGTTGCTCCATCAAACGAACCTCCGTGTGTATGAGGTAGCGAGAATGTCGGGCTATCAGAGTGAAAAGCACTTTATGAAACTATTTAAAAAAGAAAAACGGTGTACACCTACCCAGTATAGGCAAAGAGCCTTATTGTAACGGAGCGGAGGGGACGTAAGGTGTCGTTACGGCCAAAGATTATTTTGTTGTTTTTATCGATTGTTTTAGTACCGTTAAATCTTTTAGGGATGATCACATATGCTTACTTTTCGAAAACGCTTGAAGACCAAACCTACCATTATACGGTTCAAGTGATTGGGCAAGTGAATCAAAACGTGAATGCCTATATTGAGGAGATGCACCGTTTGTCGCTGTTGCCGTTATATGACAGAGAGATTTTAGCGATTCTTAAAAACCGGTCCGACGTCCATCATTCCTATTATCCACAGACTGAGGAGTTCGAACGAATGAGCTCGTTTTTATCGACACTCTCTTATAATCGGCAAGAGCTTTCTGGTATTCATATCATTACGCGAGACGGGAGTTTGTTTAGTGATCTTGGCTCACCTCGCACGGTGCATCGTTTAGCCGAAGGGACGTCTGATTGGCAAGAGGCGATTGAAGCAGGGAATGGCGCGTCTCTGTTACTGCCAACCCATTCTCCGTCCTACGTGCTAGGAGCAGAAAAGTCTGTTTTTTCCGTTGGGCGATTGCTCCGTGACCCTGATGGCTTTCGTCCCCTTGGCATGATGAAAGTCGACATTGAATTAAGCTTCATTGAATCCCTTCTAGAGGATGTTGATTTATCAGAAGATGCATCGATTACGATGATTGATAGAAATGGGGAACCGATTTACGAAACGGGGAAAGCCATTTACCCCCTCTTAAAAGCGAAAGGAGAGGATGTTTGGCAGCTTGCTGAGCGTGAGAGTATCACGGTAGATGGGGTGGATTACTTGCCTGTTATTCGAAATGATTCGAGTGGAGACGTGCAAACGATCGTCTTCTTGCCTGAGCATCATATTGTCGGGGCATCACAATCGTTGCGCTTGTTCACAATCGGACTGATGCTGGCTGTCTCAGGAGTTGTGATAATGCTTGCCCTTGTAGCTGAACGTTCTTTAACAAAGCCAATTTTTGAGCTTCGCCAAGTAATGGCGCTAGCAGAAAAAGGAGAGTTTCATCATCGAATGAATCGAAACACGAAGGATGAACTGGGGCAATTAGCGATTGGATTTAATCATATGATGAAGCAGATTAATGAATTAATTGAAAAAGTGTATCAAACGGAGATTAGAGAAAAAGATGCAGAAATTAAAGCACTCCAAACGCAAATGAACCCACACTTTATTTACAATACATTGGAACATATTAATATGATGGCGATTACAAAACAAGCGTACGAGCTTTCCGACATGGTCGCCTCACTCGGGCGCCTGATCCGCTACAGCATTGATCAAAAAACACGCTTTGTCCCGCTAAGAGAAGAGTTGGCTTTCGTTGAGTCGTATATAACAATCCAACAGAAACGATTAGAAGGAAAAGTGACTTTTTCGATCGCTGTTCCAGAAGCGATGCGCTCCCTTTCCATTCCGAAACTTATCTTGCAACCGTTAATTGAAAATGCAATCGAACACGGGCATCAGCATGGGGAATGGCGTGGGGAAATTTCCATAAAAGGCTGGCAAGATGACGCCTATTCGTACATTGAAGTTCGGGACAGTGGCCAAGGGATGAAGCAAGAAACGATTGAACGAATGAAAGTAGAACCTGAATGTGGCGTAGGGAATCAAGTTGCCCTTGGAAATATATCAGAACGACTTCTCTTGCTTTTAGGGGAACAGGCACAACTCATGATCGAGAGTGAGCTGGGACGAGGGACAAAGGTGACCGTCCGGTTACCGAAAACCTGAGAAAAGGATACCAAATCGAAAACGAACACCCTCTTAAACTGTAAGCGCTTTATTTAAACTGAAGGTAGAACAAAGGGGGGGGAATTTAAAGTGAAGAGATGGAGCATAAGTGCGGGCCTGTTGCTCGTTGTGGCGGGTTGTTCATCGCCTGGTGGATCAACGGATGCAAATGGAGAAGAACAAATTGAATTAACGTTCTCAACTTGGGGCAACGAAAACCATATTGCCGTTTATGAAGAATTACTAGAAGCGTATTACGTGGATCATCCGCATGTACATGTAACGATCCAAACGACGCCTTTTCCTGACTATCAGCAAAACATGACGGTGCTTGCAGCGGGGCAAGAGCTGCCGGATATCGGATGGGCGGCTGAGCGAATGGTGCCTCAATTTATTGAAAACAACATACTCGCTGATTTATCTGCACTCCGTGAAGATGAGTCGTTTCACTTTGAGGACATTTTGCCAGGGACGATTACGCAATATGAAGTGGGAGAAGCTCTTTACGGTGTGCCGTTCTCAAGCCCACCTCATATTATTTTCTACAATAAAACCTTATTTGAAAAAAATGGACTAGAAACGCCACAAGAATTGGAAAGCCGAGGCGAGTGGACATGGGAAGCTTTTGAAGAAGCCGCAGCTGTAATCGCTGAGGAGGAAGGCGTATATGGGGCAAATTTCTTTAGAGCTTGGGAAACATGGGAGAATCTTTTAGCACATACGCGAGCAGAAGGGGGCGACCTCTTTAACGAAGACACGACTGAGTTTACTTGGAATAGCGATGCCGGAATCTCGACGTTGGAAATGCTTGATCGCATGATGTTCGAGGACCGCTCACATCCTCGTGCAGGGGACCAAGTCGCATTCGAAGCTGGGAACGTCGGTATGTTTTTTGATGTCTACAGTTATGTTTCAACGGCTCGGGGGATCGAAGATTTTGAATGGGATATCGCCCCTGTTCCTCTTGGCTCACAAGGAAGATCGCCTATTCTCGGGCAAGCAGGCTATGTCATGTTTGAAGGGACGGAGCATCCTGAAGAAGCACTCGATCTGATTCGCTACTTTGCGAGCGAAACAGGGATGGAAGCGACCTCGACGTACTTCGCGCCACCACGGGCGTCGGTACTTGAATCAGATGCTTTTATTGAACAACCAGGCAATCCGCCGAGAGCGAGCATGGAGTCGACGATTTTAAACTTAAGCGAAGAATCACGTGTGTTACCGATTCATCCAGAATGGCAGAACATCGACAACCACATCCTCCAAGGCTTTGACCATTTATTCGGCCAAACGGCAGAACCAGCTGACATTCTTGAGCAAATGGAAGCAAGCATCAATCCATTGGTGCAAGAATGAGCTTCGAGGTGGATAAGAAATGAATGCAGATGTTCAGGCAGAATGGAGACAAAAAAAGAAAAGACCTCGAAAACCGATGTTTAAACGAGATGAGCTAGCTGGTTGGCTCTTTATAAGCCCGATGTTAATCGGATTTACGATCTTTATGTTTGTTCCCATTGGCTTTGCTTTCTATATGAGCTTCACCGACTGGCCCTTACTCGGCCAGTCGGAATTTATCGGAACGGCCAATTATCAAGCGATCGTGCAAGACCCTGAATTTCAACAAGTGATGAAAAATACGATTTTATTTACCGCGGGCTTAGTTCCCTTCAATATCATTCTCGCTCTAGGGCTAGCCTTGCTTTTACGACATCCATTACCAGGAATGGGCCTATTCCGCACGATTGTTTTTGTGCCAGTGGTCACAACGCTTGTCGTCTGGGCGATTGTCTGGCGCTATATGTTTGCGACTGACTTTGGTTTCATTAACTCGATTCTTGCATGGTTTGGCATTGAGCCACAAGCGTGGTTGTATAACAAAAATTTAGCGATGCCTGTTGTTATTTTAACTAGTGTCTTAAAAAACGTCGGGCTAAACATGGTGCTGTTTTTAGCCGCCTTGCAAATGGTCCCGAAAAACTTATACGAAGCTGCTCGAATTGATGGTGCTGGAAGCTGGCGCCAATTCAAAAACATCACGCTCCCAATCATTTCGCCTACCGTCTTTTTAGCGACGATTATTACGATTATTGGAGCGATGAAGATCTTTGCGCAAATCTTTGTTATGACAAAAGGTGGTCCAGAGAGCAGTACAAAAGTCATTGTCTATTATATTTGGGAAAAAGCATTTCGGTTGTTTGATATGGGTTACGCCTCTGCGGCAGCGTTTATTTTATTCTTTGTCATTTTTGTATTCACATTGATTCAGTGGTGGCTTCGAAAAAGGTGGGTCTACAATGAAGATTAACTCGGTTTCTACAGTCGTTCGTTATGGTTTATTAACCATCATTTCAGCGATTATGCTGTTGCCGTTTATTTGGATGGTCACGACGTCTTTAAAAGACCCTAACCAAATTTTCGCGTTGCCACCAACCTTTATCCCAAACCCAATTCAGTGGGATAGCTATCTCAATGTTCTTAGTAGCACCCACTTTCTTAGGCAAATGTTTAACAGTATTTACATTGGGGCCGCGGTGACAATCGGAACGGTATTGCTCGCTTCGCTTGCGGGGTATGCCTTCGCCCGGATTCCATTTAAAGGGCGAAATGTCATCTTCCTTGCTTTTCTAAGTGTGATGATGATCCCCGGCGAAGTAACGATCATCCCGCTCTTTCTTTTTATGAGGGAACTCGGCTGGATTGATACCCATTTGCCCTTAATTATCATCCCCATTTTTGGCGCAGGCGGAGCGTTTGGCATCTTTGTGATGAGGCAGTTTTTTAAACAAGTCCCAGCTGAACTTGAAGATGCCGCCCGAATTGACGGCTGCTCTCGTTTCCGCATCTTTGTTCAAATTATGCTGCCTCTATCAAAGCCGGCACTTGCGACGGTGACGATCTTTACCTTTTTAACGAATTGGAATGAGTTTCTCGAACCTTTAATTTTTATCAATTCAAGAGAATTAATGACCTTGCCGCTGGCTCTGTCTCTCTTTACCGACGAGGCTGGAACCGATTGGAGTTCATTGATGAGCGCGTCTGTCCTAGCAACACTGCCAGTTCTAACAGTCTTCTTCTTTGCCCAGAAGCAGTTTATTGAGAGCCTAGCAATGTCTGGATCAAAGGAATAAAACGTATGAGTCGGAGGAATAAACAGATGAGACAAGTAACGGAAGTAGAAAAACAAGTACGTGTACGCGCGGAAGCCGATGTGGTCGTTTGTGGAGGGGGACCAGCAGGGATTGGCGCTGCCTTAAGCGCGGCCCGAAACGGCGCCAAAACGATTCTCCTCGAAGCGCACGGCTTTCTCGGAGGGATGGGGACAGCTGGAATGGTGACTTCTTTTGCCTACGGTTATCATGATAAGGAGCGCTTTATTACCGGAGGCATCTTTCAAGAGATTCGTCAAAAGCTCTATGCGAGAGGCGGGCTGATCATGACCGATCGCAAAGGCTGGGAGCCGTTTAATGCCGAACAATACAAGATTCTCGCGTTTGAATTATTGGCAGAAGCAGGTGTCGAGCTCCTTTGCCATACAACGGTTGTCGATACGATCACAAAAGCAGGCACGATTGAAGCGATCATTATTGAAAGCAAAGCAGGCAGAGAAGCTTTGCTTGCGACGCACGTCATTGATGCGACGGGAGATGGAGATGTCGCTGAACGAGCCGGTGCGCTCTGCAAAATCGGCAGAGACAAAGACGGAGGCACGCAGCCTTCCTCGCTCATGTATGTACTTGGCAATGTCGATACAGCAGCACTTGGCGAAAAGCTCGACCAAGAAGGGCGACGTGGCTACTGGAAAACAGAAGACGGGTATAGGTACGTAAACGCAACCGGTTTCGCGGATGAAATCGAACAGGCGAAGCGCGACGGTTTCTTAACAAAAGTGAACCGAGACCATGTCGCTGCCATCTTCACGGTGCCATGGATGGACAATGTCGTAGGCATTAACTTTGGACGCATTCAAGGCAAAAACGCCCTCGACCCACAAGACTTAACGGATGCGGAAGTCATCGGGCGAGAACAAGTGCTAGATGGAATCGCTTTTCTGAAAGAATACGTGCCAGGGTTCAAGCGAGCAGAGCTCCTTCAAACAGCCCCGCAAATCGGGATTCGGGAAACAAGACGTGTCATCGGCGACTACGTCATCACACAAGAAGACATTGTCGAATTAAAGCAATTTGACGACTGCATTGCTCAATCCTGTTACATGATTGACATTCACTCGCCAGACTCGTCAACGACGGAAATTTACAAACTGCCAAAAGGCACCCATTATGACATCCCGTACCGCTCCCTCCTGCCACAAGGGCTAAACAACTTGCTCGTCGCTGGCCGCTGCATCTCAGCGACGCACGAAGCATTAGGCTCCTTCCGCGTCCAAGCCATTTGCCTTGCAATCGGAGAAGCCGCCGGAGCTGCCGCTGCCATCGCCACAAAAGAAAAGTGCCTCCCGCGAGAAATTGATGTGAAGCACTTGCAAGACACGTTGGTGAATCAAGGGGCGATATTGAGCTGACATTTTCGAATAAAGAGGTCGAGCAATTAGTTAGAGAAGACCTGGAATACCTTTAAAAATAAAACGAACAAGAAACTCCAAACATTGGGTTTTGGAGTTTCTTGCTTATTAGAAGGATATTTGGGAGCAATTGTTTAATATGATCAGCTTAAAGAAATTTGTCATTGAACATTAACGGCGTTGAAGTAAAAGTTGCAGGAAAAGATTTATTCAGACAAACGGCTTAAATCAGACGGTGCGAACCCCAAGCGCACATAAAATCACTAGCTCACCCGCACCAAAAAAGAGTGAGAATGTGAGTAAATGTGTATCAAAATGTGAAAATATTGTTCGTGTTCCATGATATGATGAAGGAAAAGAGCGACTTTCCCTATTGTCTGTGGTTTTATTTCCAACAAATAGGGGAATTTCGCTGTCGCACTCTATGTGAGTGCGTGGATTGAAATCTGGTACTTTTCGATTTTTTCTACAAGTTCGGCTGGTCGCACTCTATGTGAGTGCGTGGATTGAAATTCATTTGGCCGAAAGGGTTACACGGGTTGAGGAATCGTCGCACTCTATGTGAGTTCGTGGATGGAAATGTCGTTTTAAGATCGTTGTACGGTGTGGCTGTGTTTCGCACTTCTTATAAGTGCGCCAATTAAAATCCACATGAACTGACTTTCGCTTACGACAGCAACTAATATGTAAAAAAAGTCTGGTAAACCAAATAAGCAATATGAGCGCACCTACGCCCATATTGCTTATTTTCGTCTTTGTTGCCTATTTTAACGCTGGCCAGAATGCTTTATTCGCCTCGATTAAGTCGTCTAGTATATCTTTTGCTACTTTTGCACTTGGCACGGTTTTCGATAATGTGATGGCTTGCCATAGTTTTTGGTAGGACCCTTCTTCAAACGCTTCTACTACTAATTTTTCGACGCCAACCTGTTGCTCCATTAGGCTCTTTTGGAATCTAGGGATTTCTCCGACAACCAGTTTTTCTGGGCCATTGCTGCCGACGATGCAAGGGATTTCTACCATTGCTGTTGGGTCGACGTTCGGGATGGCGCCGTTGTTTTCGACAATCATTAACATCCGTTCTTTTGTGTTAAAGGCAATGGCTTTTGCTAAATCAACGATGTAGGAAGCGTGCTCGTCAATGACTAGCTTTGTTTCTTTTGCCGTGCCTTTGTCGATAATAGCTTGACATTCACCGAAAACAAATTTTTCGCGACCCTCCATGACTTCGTTGGCCCGTGTATATTCTTTATTTGAATGCGCCACTTCGTAGTCTGGGTATAGATAATATTTTAGATACGTGTTTGGCACTGTTTTTGGATCGAGTGCTTGTACATCTCTTGCTTTTTTTAGTGTGCTATTCCAGCTTTCTTGCTGTTCGAGTTCGGATGTTCCGTCTGTCGCATAACCATGCTGGCTCACATGTTTTATCACGTCAGGCATTAAGCTGTTTCCTTTTTTATCTCGAATATCTGTCCACCAGCCAAAGTGATTCAAGCCATAATAGTCGACTTCCATTTCTTTGCGTGAGGCTAATCCTAAGTTTTTGGCGATTAGTTCTTCAATGCCAATTGGCATATCACAAATGTTTAACACTTTAGAATGGGGTCTTAGTTTACGTGTTGCCTCTGCGACTATTGCTGCTGGGTTTGAGTAGTTCAGCATCCAGGCTTCGGGTGAATATTTTTCCATATAATCGATTAGTTCCAATACGCCTGGAATCGAACGCATCCCATAAGCGATACCGCCAGGTCCGCATGTTTCCTGTCCGACAACGCCATGTTTCAATGGAATTTTCTCATCTAGTTCCCGCATGGCGTATTTGCCGACACGGATATGGGCCATGACAAAATCGATATTCGTAAATGCTTCTTCTGGATTTGTGCTTGCTAGTAAACGTACTTCTGGGGCACGTTCTTTTAATAAAATGGCGCACGCATCGGCAATCGTCTTTTGTCTATCTCCATCATTATCATAGAGTTTAATCGTATCAATCGGAAACTCATCTAAATAGTCGAGCAGCATCAAAATAATCCCTGGTGTAAATGTGCTTCCGCCTCCAGCGATGGTAATGTTAAATGTTTTCATAGTAAATCTCTCCCTCTCCTCTATATTTAAAGTTTTGCTTCAAAGGAATCTCTCACTTGCGGTACACTCAAGCCAACAATAATTTGTATGCTTTGGCCGCTTTTAGCCAACCCATGAGCCATTTTATTGTTTGTGAAGTAATCGCTGTCTTTGACCAAACTAGGATCAATCACTGTAACACGCAGACGCGTTGCACAGTTTGTCACATCTTTGATGTTATCTTTGCCGCCAAGGCCTTCTAAGTAATAGACCGCCTTCTCTTCATACTCAGACTCGTAAGTTGCGGCAGCTTGTTTTTCAGAATTGCTCCCTTTTTTAGCCTTCTGATAATCTTGTTTGGTGTATAGCCTAGCCTCCTCTTCCTTTTTTCGCCCTGGTAATGGAATGTCAAATTTAACAATCATCCATCTGAATAGGACAAAGTACAGTGCTGCAAATATAAACCCAATAATGGCTTGGACGATATAAATGCCTCCGTGGTTGGAAGCGAGCGGGATCCAGTTTAACGCGGCTATTTCAATTAACCCGCCGCCCATCATGCCGACGACACCAAACATGTTCATCAGCGTCACCATAGTCGCGCCAAGAAGGGCATGGATCACAAATAAATAGGGCGCGATAAATAGGAATGTAAATTCAAGCGGTTCTGTAATTCCCGCAAATATCGCTGTTAATGTTGCAGGCAATACGAGGGCAAGCACTTTTTTCCGGTTTTCTTTCGGTGTGGAAAAATACATGGCGAGTGCGATCCCTAAACAGCCGAACATTTTAATATTTCCATGCAGTAAAAACCCATATGGATAAAGATCTTTTAACGCTGCAGTTGAAGTAGCAAAGTCATTTAAATGGGCAATCCAATATGGTTTTAACCCTTCATTTACAGCAGTCGGACCAAATTCAAAAGGTGTGTAAATAAAATGATGCAGCCCCGTCGGGATTAAAACCCTTTCCAAGAAATGAAACAGCCAGACGCCAATATAGCCAGCTTGTGAGATGAACCCTTGGAGGGAACCAATTCCTTGCTGAACATACGGCCATACAAAAGCAACGAGAAAAGCGAAAGGAATCATCACAAAAAAGCCAATGATCACAACAAAGACGAGACCCTGGAAAATGCCAAGCATTTCAGGGAGCTTTTGATCATAAAAACGATTATGGATCCAAATCACAATGGCAGATATGACAATCGCGCCAATGATATTTGTATCCAATGTAGGGATACCGGCAATTTCTTTAACACCTGTTATGTTCTCGACCCCTTGTGATAGGTCGACACCGAAAGTGGACGGCCAAAGTGTCAAAATCGCATTGATATAATTATTGAAAACAAGATAAACCATCAATGCCGCAAGTGTGGCCCGTGCTTGCGCTTTCTTTGCCAGTGAAATGGGCAAGCCGATAACAAACGCCAGCTCCATATGATTAAAAATGGTCCAGCCTCCACTTTCAATCAGTGACCAAACCTTGTACCACATCGTCCCTTCTGCAGCGATGTCCCCCA
Source organism: Shouchella clausii (assembly GCF_001598215.1). Classification (GTDB taxonomy): domain Bacteria; phylum Bacillota; class Bacilli; order Bacillales; family Bacillaceae_D; genus Shouchella; species Shouchella tritolerans. The sequence goes on from NZ_BCXJ01000001.1 coordinate 576,245, forward strand.
TAATCGCCGGATTCTTAAATAAAGTTGCCAGGCCGACAACAATGCCAAAAAATGCGAATAAGAGAACAGGGACAATCATCGCGCTGCCAAACCGCTTGATTGCGTTCATAAGCAAAACTCCTTTGTGTGATCTACAATTTAACTGTAAAGGCAGCGCTTTCAAAACCCAATAGGTTTGACGCATTTAGAAATCAAGTTGTACCATTAGATTATATTTTCACAGAAGGAAAATATTTTCATAGAAGGTGAGCGATATGATTCTGGACAAGTTAGTAAATAAGCATTTTGAATCACTTAGCGAGAATGACTTGCATATCATTAAGACGATTTATGACCATATTGATGAGATGAAGACGATGAAAATTCAGGATCTCGCTGCTTATGCCCACACTTCTATCTCTTCCATCCACCGTCTCACGAAAAAAATTGGTTTAGACGGCTACAGCGACTTAAAATCTTATATTAAATTGAACAATTTTACGGAAGGTACGAGCCAAGATTTAATGGCACTGCTTGATCAGGATATCCACCAGACGAGGAAATACATGGAGCAACTAGACTTTTGTCAATTAAATCAACTGATTGACCGCGCCCCATATATTTATATTTATGGCACGGGAGCTGCGCAGTTGGATTTGGCGAATGATGTTCAGCGGCAGTTATGGGCACTGCACAAGAAATCTCAAGTCATACGAAGTGAACGGGATTTTACAAATGGACTCGGAAAAATGGGCGAAGATGATCTTTTGTTTATTATTTCTTTATCCGGCGAATCGGAAAACCTCGATGAAATTATTCACGCGATTAAAACAAGAAAGATTAAATGTGTCAGCCTGACCACATTAAGAAATAATTTACTCGCCCAAAATGCGATGTTTAATATCTATGTAAACAGTACTCCTTTTTATTTGTATAACAAAGTCGACAACTCTAGCTTTTTGCCGTTTTACATTGTTGTTGATATTATTGTGAGGAAATTCAGTGAGTGGAAAATGGAACAGTGGGAGAAATAATAAGGGTGAGTCGGCTATGTCTTGAAACTTGTCGGCTGCATAAAGCAGTGGCTGAAATGATAGAAACATTATAGACTAGTCTAGCGCTTATTCGCCCTCCTTGTTTTCTTCTTCTTTTTTAGGGCAATCTTCTTCCTCTACACTATACTAAACGTCTCGATCCTTTTTTGTTTGTCTTAAAAGGCAAATAAATCACCTAATCTTGTATAATGTAGTCACCATCAATATGAAACCATATTAGAAAGGCACTTGATAAATGAAAGCAATTTCTTATCGAAAATCCGTGGCATGGGGCAAAGCGCTAGGCAGTTTAGTGTTTGTGCTAGTTTGTCTGTTTCTGCTGTACGGGGCTTTTTTTATGGATACTACATGGATTCGTAAATTTTTTTGTATTACATCCGCTATCATAGGGATTCCGTTTTTTGGTGGATATTTAGTGGTTTGCTTGCCACGGGCATTGAAATCAAACACGCCGTTACTCACTTATGACCAACAGGCTATTTCAGACGGTAAACAAACAGTAGCGTGGGCAGACATTGCAAACATCAGCTACAGCGGCCCTTCTATTCAAAAATGGCTGTTTCCGCAGTTTCCTAAACTGATTTTCCACTTGAAGAACAGAGAGACTTGGACTGTAAGCACTTATTATTTGCTAACAGACTCCGACATTCAGTTAGTCCTGAAACTTTTGCGCGGGCTGATTAGCCGCAACGGTAAGGAAGTAACGTAGTTCCAGTAGATTTATATTGTTATAAGGCTAAGGCAGTCTACAATTAACAGAAAGGAAGGCGTACAATCATGAAAGCGAGCATCGAAAACCTCCTTCGTCTATTGGGAGACCAGCACGAGCCGCATCACGGGATTCCAGAGAGTGAGATCGAGGCGAAGGAACGAGAGCTTGGTTTTTCCTTGCCGCTGGTGCTACGGAATTACTACAAAGCGTTGGGACGGTCTCCACGCATCACCCAAGGGTGCAACAATCAATACGAGCCGCTGCTGCTGGAAAAGCTGTTTATTCCTAATAGCACTTTTTTCACGACAGACAAAGCATTTTTGATTTTCTACCAAGTGGAAGAATCTGTGATCTACTGTGGGATCCGATTGGACGATTTGGAGAAGGAAGACCCGCCAGTTTATCTATGCGCTTGGAGCTTCGCTGACTGGCAGTTAGAGAATCAGTCACTAAGCCGTTTTCTCGTTGGCAAAGCGCTAGTTCAACTGGGCGTTGAAGATCGGCTGCCGTATTGGGCGATTTTTGATGAGAGCATGTGGGACTTGTCCGACTATCGCGACTGGATGCGTCTAGATGACCGAGAAGATGAGATAGAAGAAGGTTCCAAGCTCAATACGTGGAAAATCTTTGTGAAAGATGATGTGCTGATCGTGTTTGAACTTTCTGGTGCGGAAGAAGAAGGGGAAGCCCCGTTGGCGGTATACCTTGCTTCTTTTAAGCGAACGAATTTGGAGGGTCTGTTGAACGAGCTGGAAAAGGCAGCGAACTTGCCCCCGTTTCGGACCAATTTGTTTGAACATTAATGGCGTGGGGACACATGTTCTCATAAGAAAGGGGTCGTTCCTGTGATCGAAGCATTGAATCAATCGGTCTCGATTCCATCACTCATTTGGTTATTTTTGGCGTTTTTTATGATTCATGATTTTGAGGAAATTATTTTTGTCGAAGGATGGGCAAAAAAACGCTACGGTTCGGTCTATCAAACGATCCCCTCTTTTTATAGACCAATATTTCGTCTATTTAACGGAATGACTAGTTCGCAATTTGCTTTTGCCGTATTTATTGAGTTTATTGTATTTATCCCTGTTACCTATTTAGCGGCAGAACAGCAAATGTTTACCTGGTTCCTCGGTTTTAACGTTATCGTTTTTTTGCATGTATTTACGCATGCAGGGCAAGCACTGCTACTGAGAATGTATACACCAGGCGTCATTACCGCCATTACCGTGACCCTTCCATATTCACTATATTTGTTTTACCGGTTAGAAGCGGAATATAATATTCGGGTTCTTGACCTTATTGCCAGTATCCCATATGGATTGACCATTATCCCAATCGTGGCTTTCGGTCATCTACTAGCTAAAAAAGTGGTTCGTTAAAAAAATGTGGAAATGGATCGTTTTCAGTTTTAACTTCAATAACAAACAACTACTATTTTGGTGCGAACCCCAAGCGCACATAAAATTACTAGATCACCCGCACCAAAAAAGCACTTAAATATGGATGAATGTGTGAAAAAGTGTTGAAATGTTGTTCGTGTCCCGTGGTATTATATAGGAAAAGAGCGGCTTTTCTCTATGATTCATCAATTTATTTCCAATAAATAGGGGGATTTCGCTGTCGCACTCTTTGTGAGTGCGTGGATTGAAATTTGGATTTCTTCTGTGCACCATCTATCTCGACCTTCGTCGCACTCTTTGTGAGTGCGTGGATTGAAATATGAGCGCATATAAAGTCTCGCTCTTTTGCTTTTGTCGCACTCTTTGTGAGTGCGTGGATTGAAATGATCAACGTTAAGATCGCCTTTGCGTAGTCCTGAGTCGCACTCTTCGTGAGTGCGTGGATTGAAATCCAGCTGAACTAGCAGCTTTTTTCAGTGCCGAAGTCGCACTCTTTGTGAGTGTGTGGATTGAAATCATTTAAATTGTACCGTGTCGCCTTCTTTCACGGGTCGCACTCTTCGTGTCAATCATTTGCCGCACTCCTTGCGAGTGCTTTGACTCAAATGGGGCGGAGAGCAGGCCCCTCGCGCTGCTCCCTTGTCACACTCTTTACGAGTGCATCGCTAAAATTCTACCTATCGAATTCCGCTACCGATTCCCGTTTGCAAAAAATCCCCTTTTCTTGTAATCTCCCAATTCCCCGTACCTCGCAAAGTGTAGCTACCGTATTTATTGTTGTCATTCGTGTTAATATAGAAAAAGACTAGCTACAGGAGGAAGCGAAATTGGAAATTCGTACAGTGAAAGGCTCTGACTACTATGTCATTTCCCCACTAATTAATAAGTGGTGGGGTGGAAGAAAGATGTCGGATAAGTTACCGAAATTATTTTTCGACCATTTTTCCAATACAAGTTTTGTTGCTGAAAGGGATGGAATACTTATCGGCTTCCTAATCGGATTCTTTTCTCAATCCCATCAAAAAGTAGCCTATATACATTTCGTTGGCGTCCACCCTGATTATAGAAAGCAAAGCGTTGGCAACCAATTATACAATCGATTTTTTCATGTGGTTCAGCAAAACGGACGAAATATTGTTCGCTGTGTAACTTCTCCTGTCAATCAAACTTCCATTGCCTTTCATACGAAGATGGGATTTTCTATTGAAGAGGGCGATAAAACGATTGACGGTGTTTTTGTCAGCACCGACTATGATGGACCACACCAAGACAGAGTTTTGTTTGAGAAACATTTAATATAATGCAATGTCATGATTTCCTTCTCCCATTTCCATTAGGCCACACGACAGCTTCCCTCTTGTGTATCGAAGATAGTGTCCACATAAAATGAGAGCCAGGGGTTTTCTTCCTGGCTCTGTCTGCTTCAAGAAAGCACAAACTCCCTTGGCTTTGCTAAATCATTATTAAATGCACGACTAAACGGCTGATATCCGTTCGATATGGATCTTTTGCTCATACTGTTTGGCTTGTGAAAAATCAATTGTTGGCAGCCAGTGGAGGCAGTTTGCCAATGACAGGGAGCTGCCTGCTAAGAGAGCTGCTTTTACATCGTTCGTTTTTCTCCACTCGCGCATAAAGGTGCCGAGAAAAATATCGCCGGAGGCGGTGGCATTTGTTACGTGAATCGTTGGGAGCGTGACACGCCAAATGTCTCCGTTGATTTTGGCGACTGTTCCTTCGCCGCCTAATGTAACGATGCAGTTCGGGTAAGGGCTGTTTTTTAAACATTCTTCGATTTGCTGCTGTCTGTTTGCGGCTTCCTCTTTTATCCCCATTAAGTCTAAAAATTCCTCCCCGTTGATCTTTATTAGCCATGGTTTTGCCTCTGCTCCGTATGCTAGTGCATCGCCGCTGCTATCGAGAATGGTCTGGACGCCGCGGTTTTCTGCTTGGGCAATGATGTCCCGGTAAAAAGTGATGGGCGTCCCTTTTGGGAGTGATCCTGAAAGCACGAGATGGTCGCCTGCTTTTAGTGAGTGAAATAGCGATTGCAAAAACTGTTGTTGTTCTTTCTCTGTGATGGAAGGTCCTTGTTCATTGATCAGTGCTGCTTCTTGCTTCGATTCGTTTACGAGAATGGTACAGTATCGGTTACCGCCTTCAATGAATGTTGTCTCACCTGCCAGTTGGGCTTTTTTCATCATCTGTGCTAATTGTTCTCCTACGGGCCCACCGAAAAATGTGTGCATGTGAATCGTTTTTTGCTCATTTGTGACAATAAAAGGAAGGGCGACATTGAATCCTTTCCCGCCAAGGCCTTCATGGGAGGCGCTCGAACGGGTTACGCCATTTGGATAAAAAGCTTGAACGTAAATGGTTCGGTCAAGGGCTGGATTGGCACATAAAATATGGATCATTGAGTACACACCTCTATTTGCATTGGTTTGCATTTTGAGTTAATCATATAATAAAAACCAAGTATTGCAAAGATATTATTGGGTTAATGCAAAATAAAGCAAAAATAATATTTGCTTTATTTGGCTTTATCACTTATAATCCAAGGTAAGCGATTTCAGTAATAGGGGAAGGGGATGATTCTTTGCTTCCACAGGAAAGACAAGATTTGATCATGAAGGAATTGTATGAATATCATTCTGTGAAAATTTCCGAGCTTAGCTCAAAACTAGATGTGACGCGAGAAACGATTCGCAAAGATTTATACGAACTAGAAGAAAAAGGGCTCATTCGCAAAGTGCACGGGGGAGCGGTGTTAAACAAGGCAAATCTTGAGACGAACTATAGCTCGAGAAAAATTGTCAATGAGTGGGAAAAGCGGGCGATTGCGAAAAAGGCAGTTGAGTTTGTCTTTGATAACGATACGATTTATATCGATTATGGGACGACCGCCCTTTATTTTGCTCGTGAGCTTATTTTGAAAAAAACGGGGCTGACGATTGTAACCAATTCGCTTTCCTTGGCCAATGAGCTTGTGGAGCACTCGAATTTCTCGATTATTATCATTGGCGGCAACGTTCGAAAAAATGAGCGTTCCTTGTATGGGCCAGTTGCCAACCAAACGATTGCCAATTTGTATGTCGATATCGGCTTTTTCGGCATTGGTGCTTTGCATCCAGAAGTAGGCTATACGAACATCCATATGGGGGAAGCTGAAGTATCGCGCCTTATGGTGCAACATTCGAAAAGGCGCGTGATGATGGCTGACTACTCAAAATTCGGCTCCATCCATATGAATAAAGTTGCTGCAATTGAAGAAGTTGATACACTCATTACGGATTCCAAGGCCGATGCAGAGATGTTGAAGGCGATTCAAGAGAAAGCACGAAATGTCATCGTTGTTGAAGCTGAAGGGGGTGAGGGAGATGAGTAATGCTTTACTTGATCGAGACTTGATTTTGTTAAACCAAACATGCCAAACGGTTGAAGAGGTGTTAGAGACGATAGCGGCGCCGATGCAAGCTAAACAGTTTGCGAAAGAGACGTACGCTGACGGTTTAAAAGAGCGAGAGCAGTCGTTTGCGACAGGGATACCAACCGAGCCGTTTGGTGTTGCGATTCCTCATACCGATGCCAGCTATGTTCTGGAAAGCAAAATCGGATTGCTGACGTTAAATGAGCCTGTCTCGTTTGGTGTAATGGGGTCGGAAAACGATCGAGTCGATGTAAACGTTGTATTGTTGCTCGGCCTAGCTGATGGTGCAGCTCATTTGAAAGCGCTGCAAACAATTGTGGAACGCATTCAAGATGCTCATTTTGTAAAGAAGTTGGCTTCTGTGCAAGAAAAAGACGAGGCGTTAGCCCTATTGGACGCTTCCATTACTAAACAACTCGAGGGGGAATAAACATGAAAAAAGTATTAGTCGCATGTGGTGGAGCTGTTGCTACGTCTACTGTAGCTGCAAATAAAGTGAAAGCGATTTTGAAAGAAAACAATATCCAAGCGGACGTCACTCAATGTCGTGTCAGCGAACTTAGTTCAAAATCACAAGGCGCTGATTTGATCATCTCAACGGCAAAAGTCGATCGTGATTATGGGGTTCCTGTGATCCATGGGTTGCCTTTCATTTCAGGCGTTGGCCTTGATAAAACGAAACAAGAAATTTTGGATATTTTAAAATAACCTATTGCTGATAGGGGGAGACATCATGAACGTGCTGCAATATATATTGGATTTAGGGCCTGCTGTCATGCTTCCGGCGGTGATCTTTGTCCTTGGCCTGTTGTTGCGCCAAGGAATTGGGAAATCGTTAAGATCAGGGATCACGATTGGGGTCGGATTTGTGGGCATTACTCTGGTTATTAGCTTACTGACAGATAACTTAGGGCCAGCCGCACAAGAAATGGCAGAACGGTTTAATCTTGGTTTATCGATTGTTGATGTTGGTTGGCCAGGAGCTTCTCCGATGGCGTGGGCTTCTAATATAGGAACGGTCGCCATTCCTGTTGCTATTCTTGTCAATGTCGTCATGTTGTTGTTGAAATGGACCCGTGTTGTAAACGTTGACATTTGGAATATCTGGCACATGGCATTTGCCGGTGCGATTGTCTCAACCGCATCAGGAAGCTTTTGGCTTGGTGTTCTTGGCGTAGTCATCTATGCGGCATTTGCTTATAAGCTAGGAGATTGGTTTGCGCCGATCATTCATAAATACAACGGCTTAGAAGGAATTTCAATTCCACATGGCACAGGGGCGATAATGGCGCCAATCGCTGTTGTCACTGACGCAATTATAGAAAAAATTCCTGGTTTGAAAAAGGTGAATATTAACTCAGATAAGATTGAAAACCGACTCGGACCAATCGGAGAACCTGCCATTATTGGTGCCCTTCTCGGGACGGTCATCGGTGCCTTGGCAGGTTACGAGGTATCAGCCATTTTGCAATTGGGCATTCAAATGGCGGCGGTAATGCTGTTAATGCCTACCGTTGTCAAGTTTATTATGGAAGGATTAATGCCAATTGCCGAAGCCGCAAGGGAAATGCTCGATAAACGATTCTCAGGGCAAGACTATTATATTGGTCTAGATCCTGCACTCTTGCTCGGAAATTCACAAGTGGTAGCGGCAAGCCTCATTTTTGTCCCACTTACACTTGTGATTGCGATTCTTATTCCTGGAAACGAAGTTCTGCCGTTCGGTGACTTAGCCACAATTGGCTTTTTCATCTCGATTGCAGTCGGCATCCACGGCGGAAACTTGTTTAGAACGTTGATCTCTGGAACGCTCATTATGACGATGACGATTTGGATTGCAAACATGATGGTCGGCGTCCATACGTCACTTGCACTCAACACAGGAACGATTTCCGGTGGGCAAGTGGCATCCCTTGACCAAGGCGGCAGCCCACTTCAATTCATCATGACCGAACTAGTAACATGGCAAAATCTACTTCCACTTATTGTCGTGACAGCGATTTATGGATTCTGTGTCGTATTTACGATTGTTCAGCATAAACGGGGCAAATTACTCCCAGCAGAGACAGATAAAAATTAAATGAGTCAGGAGTGGAGATCATGAAAGCGCTCGTTCTCGAAGCGAATCAATCATTTACCATAAAGGACATTGAAACACCTGTCCCTAAAGAGGATGAGGCATTAATCAAGGTTGCCTATTGCGGCATTTGCGGCTCTGATTTGGCACGGTACTTCGATGGCAAAGTCCACAATTACCCCATTGTTCTCGGACATGAATTTTCTGGAACGGTAGAGGCCGTCGGCGCAAGCGTCGAATCTGTAGCGGTTGGTGACCGTGTGGTCGTCGCCCCCCTTTTGCCAAATAAAGAGGATGCCTTTATGCAAAAGGGAAGCCCAGCTTTAAGTAGCTCATACAGTTTTCTTGGTTCCCGGGAAAATGGGGCAATGGCCGAATACGTAGTCGTAAAAGCGGAAAATCTCCTCGTTTTGCCGGAAACGGTAACGTTGGAGGAGGCCGCGCTAATCGAACCATTAACGGTCGCGATCCACGGAATTGAGCGAATTGTGCTACCTGCAGGCGAACACGTCTATGTTCTAGGAGCTGGTACGATTGGTATTATGACCATTCTCGCCTTAAAAGCGCGCGGGGCAGGGAAAGTAACAGCGATTGATATCAACGACGAGAAACTAGCATTTGCCAAAAAAATCGGCGCAGACGACACGATTAACTCTTTAAAAGAGGACCCGGTTCAATACGCCAGCAAACATGGCAAGCCCGGCGCTGTTATCGAAACAGCAGGCGTGCCGAGCGCCCAAGAGCAAGCGGTCGCTTTAGTGGAGAAAAAAGGGAAGATTGTGTTTGTTGGAACGGCGTCAGGGGATGTGACGTTTCCAGCAGCGACGTTTGAAAAAATTTTACGTGAAGAACTGGAAATCACAGGTTCCTGGATGAGCTATTCTGGACCATTCCCAGGGTATGAATGGCAGGCTGCAATTGATTACATCGCGTCTGGCAAAATCAATGTCAAGCCTCTGATCCATGACGTGTTTAAACTGGAAGATGGCGACAAGCCATTTCAAGCAATGAAAGACCCAGACAATTATTCGATTAAACTACTATATCAAATCGCAGAAAACGAAGGGCAGGTGGGCAAATAAATGGGATTACAGTCAACGACACCGATGCTAAAGAAAGCAAAAGCCAACAAACACGGAATTGTCGCGTTTAATGTCCATTCATTTGACAGCATTTTTTGGGTGCTCGAAGCAGCAGCAGAATTGAAGTCTCCTGTGATCCTGCAAACGACAGTCGGGACGGTCAAGTCACTCGGTGCAAAAAACATTGTTGAAGTGGCCAAGGCCGCAGCGGAACATTACCAAATGCCAACAGGCTTGCACTTAGATCACTGTACAGACTTTGAGGTAATCAAAGACGCGATCCGCGCTGGCTATACATCCGTGATGATGGATGCTTCCATGCATCCATTCGCAGAAAACGTCGCTCGGACGAAAGAGGTCGTCGCCCTTGCCTCGTCCCTTGGCGTCAACGTGGAAGCAGAGCTCGGCAAAGTCGGCGGCGTGGAAGACGACATCGTCGTAGACGAAGCCGACGCCCAAAAAGCGATTCCAGAAGAGTGCCGCCAATTTGTCGAGGAAACAGGCGTGCCGACACTTGCCCCTGCGATTGGAACTGCCCATGGAATTTACAAAGGCAAGCCAGAGATTGACTTTGAGCGAATCGCCAAAATCGCCGAAATGGTCGACGTACCCCTTGTCCTCCACGGCGGCTCGGCCGTGCCAGAAGACGACGTGCGCCGTTGTGTCGCCCTCGGAATGGCAAAAGTCAATGTGTCAACAGAACTAAAAAATGCCTACTCCGAAGCGATTCGCGACCACTTTGCGAGCGAACCAGACAGCCTCGATCCACGAGCATATTTGCAAACAGCAAAAGAAGCAGCGAAAGAAATGGCGAAATCAAAAATCCGCATGGTTGGCAGTGAAAACACGGTAGTGCCAGCATTTGCGTGAAAAGCGTAAGCCCGGAGTCCTTCACCTCCGCTAGTTAGCCCCATAGCCTAACTAGCGGAGGTGTTTTTTCATTAATTGGGAAGGGGAGAGAAGAACCCAATCGAATAGGTGTATAAGCAAGGAACTTTCCTTACGCCAACAAGAGTTTTCTTATCAAATATAGTAAAATAGACAGTAGTAGAGACAGACACAATTGACCAGGGAGATGAACATTTACAATTATTCATTTTAGTATTTTGAGCCTGTGATTCTTTAGTGCGAACCCCAAGCGCACATAAAATCCCCAGATCACCCGCACCAAAAAAAAGCTTGAATATGTGTTAATGTGTGAAACAGTGGTGAAATGTTGTTGGCGTCACATGGTATTATAGAGGAGAAGAGCAGTTTTCCTCTATTATTCATTAATTGCTTTCCAATAAATAGGGGAATTTCGCTGTCGCACTCCTTGTGAGTGCGTGGATTGAAATATACGTATAGATAACTGCGCCACCTCTTTGCGCATGTCGCACTCTTCGTGAGTGCGTGGATTGAAATATACCCATCAGCAAGCAATGCTTGTTCGACTGCGTCGCACTCTTCGTGAGTGCGTGGATTGAAATGTACCTCTCTTGTATTTCCGGCCTCCGCGTGGTCCGTCGCACTCTTCGTGAGTGCGTGGATTGAAATAATCATAGCTTCATCAGACAATGCTTTAAACGCGTCGCACTCTTCGTGAGTGCGTGGATTGAAATCTCAGTGGCCGTTTTGACTGACCGACCGTCAAAGGTCGCACTCTTCGTGAGTGCGTGGATTGAAATCCATTCGCTCTGAATAGATTCCCTGGCTTTCTGTTGGTCGCACTCTTCGTGAGTGCGTGGATTGAAATAATCAGCGCGGCTATAACTTCGTCGACTCCCTCGTCGCACTCTTCGTGAGTGCGTGGATTGAAATGTTGGAGAAATGTCTCCACAAGTTATCAGCTTGCGTCGCACTCTTCGTGAGTGCGTGGATTGAAATGTGTGTTCTGTCAAGATTCCATTGCACAAATGCTGTCGCACTCTTCGTGAGTGCGTGGATTGAAATACAGTCATTCGGGCTGTTAAAATGGCAAATTTCCGTCGCACTCTTCGTGAGTGCGTGGATTGAAATATTGCTGGTCATCTCCTAACGTATTTTGGAATAGTGTCGCACTCTTCGTGAGTGCGTGGATTGAAATATCATACACTTTTATATTCCGTCTTTTCCGTTGCGTCGCACTCTTCGTGAGTGCGTGGATTAAAATTTTTTAATTTCTCGCTCTACTACAACGTCCTGGATAGTCGCACTCTTCGTGACTGCATGGATTGCACCCTCACCACCACTGCTCCTGAAGGAAATGCACAGTTGTAGAGGTACTGGAAAAATAAGGTCTTCGTGGTGATGGTAGAACAACAGCCCAAAGCTTTGACAATTAGTCTACCTTAAGAGCGATTATGAAGATGACTTCCAAATATTCACCATTGGTTCGTCTGGGACGGCGAATGCCGAAAATCTATTTAAGTTGTTGGAGGGATTAGTCAGCATGTTAACAAGGGAAGATATCTTTAAGCACGTCAAAGAAAAATTCCGTACATCGCCTGATTATCCATTTCAAAAATTTCCAACCTATGCCGCTTTGAGACATGGATCGAATGGAAAATGGTATGGTCTTGTAATGAATGTTCTTCCAGAAAAATTAGGGTTGGATGGTAATGACGAAATAGACATTCTGAATTTAAAATGTCTTCCTGAAATAAGTGGCAGTTTAAGAAATGGAAAGAGTATTTTACCTGGATACCATATGGATAAGGAAAATTGGATATCAATTGTTTTGGAACGTATCGATTCAGAAGAGGACGTTTATCACTTAATTGAGCAAAGCTTTAGTTTAACCAAGTAAATCGCGATATTCATACAAAAAAAGGACGGACCCACGAAATCAACGTCGGGTACCGTTCTTTTTCTAGTTTACTCAGGCTCTTTTTTTATACAAATTGTTATTTTTGATAAGAAACTTTGGCGATGGCATCATGGAGATGAATCGATTCCTCATTACGGCATTCCACAGTAAATCCTTTCACAAATTCCATCTCATAAAGATCGGCAGCAATTAACCGAACCATGTCTTCCACGAATCGAGGGTTTTCGTAGGCTTTTTCAGTTACAAATTTCTCATCTGGTCGTTTGAGTACGGGATGAATCATAGCGCTGGCATTTGACTCTGCTGCGTGCAACAGAGTTGCTTTCCAATCCTTTTCACAATGTAAAGGATCGTATAATTCGATTGCCATGGTCACGAAACCACGCTGATTATGAGCGCTGTATTCACTAATCTCTTTAGAACAAGGGCACAAGGTGGTGACGCCAACCGATAATTGAGCTTCATGTGAAAAGCCGTTTTTGTTATCACAACGGACTTTGATCGAACCCATTGCTTTCATTAATCCTGTTTTATCACTTTTAGGAGCGTTCCTCTCAAAAAACCAGGGGAAGCTGACCTCAACTTCGGCTGTAAGCTGGTCCATTCGTTCTGTAAGCTCTTTAGTGAATATATAAAGATTTTGAAAATCGACGGTCCACCCTTCCCGATAATAGTGATCCAATTGTTCCGTTAATCGACTCATATTAATGCCTTTAGCATTGCTATTCAAACTAGTAGTCATCTTAAATGTACCGATTGTGTTCTGAGTTTTTGGTGAATGTGAAGATTGAAGTGTAATTGGATGCTGAACATTACAAATTCCTACACTCTGTAAATCAAATAAGAAATCATCTGGAGTATTTTGCAAGTCTATCATTTCATCTTTGTTGCATGGTTTAACGCCTATTATAGGTGGAACAGAACCAAAACGCCGGTGCCTTTCCTTTTTATCTGGTAGGTTTAAATTTCTTAAGTTATTTTTCATATACTCTCCCCCAAAAAATCAAACGATAAATCAAAATCATTCTTATTTACACTTCAATTTACAGCAATGGATCAACGTAATCAAGTTTAAACTAATCAACTTGTAGGCGGAATTAATGCGTGACTTGGTTATCGGTAAATGTCTCTCGATTTTCATCACGATCAGAAATCCCCATATTTGCGACTTACTAATGCCTCAATTTCTTAGAGGAAAGTGAATCGCTTGATTGACTAGAAGTATGAAATACAACAATAATTTATTGATAAACGATAAATTTATGGTAAAATCAGATGGATAATCAATGAATAGAGGTGTTTTTCATGAAACGAGGTTCTACGCTTTTTTTAAAGATAGCGGTGATGCTTATGGGAAGTCCTGTTCTTGCTTTGTGTATCTTTGGGTTGGTATGGTTACCTAGTCATCCGGTAGATCCACATTATGACCATATCCTATATCCTATTTTTATCGGTGTGTTTTTAACAGTGATACCATTTTTTGTTGCATTGTCTCAGGCTTTTAAACTTTTGAGTTACATTGACAAGAATCAATCGTTCTCTGAACTGTCTACGAGAGCGTTGAAAAATATTAAATATTGCGCAGTCATCATCAGTGGTTTGTATGTAGCTATTATGCCATTCTTTTACTTGCTAGCAGATCGAGATGATGCCCCTGGTCTCCTATTTATGGGAGTAGTCCCTCTCTTTGCTTCAACGGTAATCGCAGTATTCGCTGCTGTTCTTCAAAGACTTTTCCAAGAAGCGATTGATATCAAATCTGAAAATGATTTAACGGTTTGAGGTGAAAACCATGGCAATTATAATCAATGTTGATGTGATGCTAGCAAAAAGGAAAATGAGCGTTACCGAACTTTCCGAACGAGTTGGGATAACGATGGCGAATCTCTCTATATTGAAGAATGGAAAGGCAAAAGCGATTCGACTATCCACGTTAGATGCGATTTGCAAAGCCTTAGATTGTCAACCTGGAGATCTTTTAGAGTACCAAAGTGATGAAAACCTCCATGATGAATGAAGGTGGAAGGAAAAGATAGACTTATTCAAATTGGAGGCATTAATTATGAGGCCATTAAAACAACTCGTTCGTTTTGGCTGGGAGCAAGCCCTTTCCTGCTTGTTTCCTGTCGTTATATTTGCTTCTTTGGCAATTACACAGTTCGTGCCACTTCCCTTTTTGCCAAGGTATGATTGGCTGCTTATCATTTGTCTTTTTATGCAGTGGTGGATGGTGCGTTCTGGGCTTGAAACATGGGACGAATTAAAAGTCATTACATTGTTTCACCTTATTGGGCTGGCTCTTGAACTTTTTAAAGTACACATGGGCTCCTGGTCCTACCCAGAGGAAGGGTATTCCAAGGTATTTGGCGTCCCTTTGTATAGCGGATTTATGTATGCAAGCGTAGCAAGTTATCTTTGCCAGGCATGGAGGCGATTAAAGATAGAATTGGTGAAGTGGCCGTCGCTGTTACTGGTTGTCCCTCTTGCCGCTGCGATTTACTTAAATTTTTTTACTCATCACTTTTGGATTGACATCCGTTTTTGGTTAGCGGGGCTTGTCATCATCGTCTTTTGGCAATCATGGGTTACATATGAGGTGAATGGAACTCGTTACCGGATGCCACTTGCACTCTCTTTTGTGCTCATCGGATTTTTTATATGGATAGCCGAAAATATTGCAACGTTCTTTGGGGCTTGGGAATATCCGAACCAAACCGAAGCATGGAGTCTCGTTCACTTGGGGAAGGTGAGTTCATGGCTTTTATTAGTAATTGTTAGTTTCCTGATTGTTGCGACGTTAAAACAGGTGAAAGGGAAAAGATCCACTGGTGTAGATGCTAGTCAGTCTTTATAAAAAAAGCAGTGAGTGCTTTGTTATACGGAAGAAACAGCCATTCTTCCTGTTTATTATAAAAGAAACATAGGTTGTATGAAGGCCAATAGATCGAAAAGAACGATATTAGAGAACAACATCAACAGGTTGTCTTCCTAATATTTAAAGAAACAGGGAACAAAGAAGCCGCATTTTTGGTGCGAACCCCAAGCGCACATAAAATCACTAGATCACCCGCACCAAAAAAGAGCCTAACTACGAAAAAATATGTGTTAAAATGGTAAAATGTTGTATATGTCCCATGGTATGATAGAGGGAAGAGCAACTTTTTCCTATTATTGATTGTCTTTCTTCCAATAATTAGGAAAATTTTGCTGTCGCACTCTTAGTGAGTGCGTGGATTGAAATAGGGCTACCGTAGAAATGCTGTCTGGGTCATGAATGTCGCACTCTTAGTGAGTGCGTGGATTGAAATCTTACCAATGATTTTTCCTGCTTGATCCTGGTCAAGTCGCACTCTTAGTGAGTGCGTGGATTGAAATGTCCTGCTTTCCCTCTACTCCCTTTAGGCAGCTAGTCGCACTCTTTGTGAGTGCGTGGATTGAAATGCAAAAATGGAGCTGCAGTAAATCCAAAGTCAGGTCGCACTCTTTGTGAGTGCGTGGATTGAAATTTTAATGTCTCTGCCTCGATTGCGAGTAAGTATTTGTCGCACTCTTTGTGAGTGCGTGGATTGAAATAAGGCGTCGAGCAGGGCCGTCAATTGGTCGAGGTTAGTCGCACTCTTTGTGAGTGCGTGGATTGAAATCTTTATCGAAATTGTAAATCGGTTTAATGCGTCGTCGCACTCTTAGTGAGTGCGTGGATTGAAATATGCGAAAAACACTGTCTTTCTCGGCTTTAGTTGGTCGCACTCTTAGTGAGTGCGTCGATTGAACTAACCGCCTATTGGATAACATGAAAGAAGCTGTTCCAGGTGAGGGAATGGACGCGGATAACGCCTGTTCCTGGAACAGCTTTTGCTAGCTAGTTGGTGTTTGGTTTCGTTCGTTTATTTTTTTCTGAACTGGTGTTTAAAGCGGTTAAACGGGGTGAAGTATGAAACTGCGTAGTCTAAGTTAATGAGCTCGCTGTATTCAAAGACGCGTCCGTCGTTAAGAATGCCGCGATTGACAATTTTCATGGCTGCGATGCCTTTTTTGCAATTTAACAAATTGGCTTGTTCTCTTGTCACGTTGACGGCACTGTAAGTGGTAATAAAGTGGGAGATGTCATAGCCGCATTGTTGGACATATTCATGGACGGAACCGGCGGCAATTTCTTCTGTTAGATCAGGGAAATAGGAGCAGGGAAGCTGTGTCGTTTCAATTTGGACCTTTTGGTAATCGACGATCCGTACGCGTGTAAACTCCCATACAAAGTCGTTTTTCATATCAAATATATTTTCTATTTCGGGTGTCATGTTTTTCTTTTGCATTGTAATGATCGTTGATTGAATGTCTTTAAATTTCTTTTCGGTTAATGAGTTATAAATAAGAGGGCTTTCCCTAATTGTTTTTGTGACAAAAATGCCAGAGCCTTGCACAACTTGTACACTGCCGATGTTTATTAATTTTTTGATTGCTTTTCGGATGGTGTAACGAGAGACTTGATAGTGTGTGGCAAGGGCTCTCTCCGTTGGCAGTTTTTCGCCAGGGGCATATTTATTTTGATAAATTTTGCTTAGCAAGTCATCGGCGACAAATTGTCTTTTCTTCATGTTTCTCCCCTCATAAAAATGCAGAAATCGTTTCATTTAGTATAAAAGCCCTGTTTGCACACTGCAAGCAAGGCTTTTATCGTTATGGCGTATGAATGGCGCCGTTTGGCAGGCGGGCCTGTGTCCACTCATGTTTTCGGTACACAACTGGGTAGTCTTGCGCCAACGTTTCGTCAAATGACACACCAATGCCAACTTCATCAATCGGGTAAATGTAGCCTTGCTTGACTTGGACCGAACCAGGAAACATTTCCTCAATGATGGCTTCCGGTTCTTGAATTTCTTGAATGGCAGCCTGGTGGAGGTGAATGTTCAAGTGTGTGTTGACCGCTACGCCGATGGGCGTCATATCCGACGGGCCATGCCAGGCTATTTTCACGCCGAACTGGCTGCATAACGCACCGAGTTTTAATGCGGGTGTAATCCCGCCTATTTGTGAAACGTGGCATCGAATGTAATCGATTTGCCGGTTGGCAATTAAGTGCTTCCACTCCATTGGGTTATTAAACAATTCGCCTGTGGCGATTGGCGTTGTGCACTGAGCGCGTAGTTGGGCGAGCCATTCATTTTGGTCAGGGGGCAAAACGTCCTCTAAAAAATATGGCTTATACGGTTCCAACTCTTTGGCAAGCTGGATCGCTTGGATCGGCGAAAGCCGTTCGTGGACATCGTGAAGAAAATGGAGGCTATAGCCGTATTTTTCACGGAGTGCTTTAAACATCCGCACAACATCCCTCATGTAAATATCAGGATCGTAATATTCCCCTTCTAGTTGCTCTTCTGGTAAGTGCATGTCTTGGTTTTTGCCGCCATATTTGCCAAGTTGGCAACGAATATGTTTAAAGCCACGCTTGATTAGTCCATCCACGTTTTCGAACAATTCTTCCAAAGTAAGCCCGTCTGCATGGGCATATGCAGCAATCGCACTTTTCGATTTTCCGCCAAATAATTGGTAAAGCGGCATGTTTGCAAGCTTTGCCTTCATATCCCACAACGCCATGTCGATGCCGGCAATGGCGTTGTTCATAATTGGGCCATTGCGCCAGTACGCGTTCACCATCATCATTTGCCATAAATCTTCAATATCGTGGGCGTCACGCCCAATCAAAAGCGGGGTTAAGTATTGGTCTACGACCATTTTGACGGGAAGCGGGCGCTGTTGGAACGTGGCGCATCCATAGCCAGTAAGGCCTAGGTTTGTCTCGACTTTTACTACGACAAAATTATGGCGATGGGGGTTGGTCACAAATGCTTCGATCGATGTAATGATGTTTGGTTCCACGGGATGCACTCCTTCTCATTGATTCCTTTTTATAGAACGGCATGAGGCCATAGTTTCTACCTGTTTTCCTGTTGATTAAAGCATATGGAAATCAAGGGGTCAATTTGGTTAGAAATGCATTGGGGAAAACGAGTATTTCCCATACCAATTTTGGGTGAATGTTTGTGTAAGTACTGATAAATAAGGATTTTCCGTTTCTATTGGTGTTTTTTGAAACGTTTTCAGCTTGGGGCTCTTATGCTACGATATGCCTGTCGATGATCATCAAATTCGAAAGTGAAGGAAGGCTGCTTTTATGAAAGACAACGAACTTATCCCTCTTATCATTGAATACGTAGGCGGTAAAAACAACATTAAACAAGTATGGCATTGTATGACCAGACTTCGGTTTGATTTGCATGATTTCTCAAAAATAGAACGTGATCAAATAAAAGAATTACAGGGCATATTAGGAGATCAGCTGACCAATGACCAATACCAAATCGTCATTGGCACGCATGTGCAAAAAGTCCATGCAGCCTTGACAGAAGAGCTAGGGCTTGATGCAGGGGCCAAAAGCGGTTCAGAGCCTGCGAAGAAAAAGGGCTTTTTTGGGGCGAAGTTAGACGTTGTTTCTGGTGTGTTTGGCCCGATCGTGCCTGCGATTGCAGGAGCGGGGATGATCAAAGGAATTTTGGCGGGGCTCATTGCATTGGATGTGCTATCGGATGAGAGTGATGCCGTCATTATTCTTGATCTCGTGGCGAGCTCCGTATTTTATTTCTTGCCTTTCTTCTTGGCAGCTTCGGCAGCAAAGATATTTAAAACGAATCCGTATTTAGCCTTGGCGATCGCAGGTGGATTTATGTATCCATCGCTATTGGATGCAGCGAAACTAGGTGAAGTGACCCAATTTAGTTTTATTGGACTGCCTGTGCCTGTCATAAATTATAGTGCAACGGTCATTCCGATTATCCTGTCTGTTTGGGCGTTAAGCTATATTAACAAATATGTCGATAAATATATGCCAAATGTGCTGCGGACGGTATTTACACCGACGTTAACGCTGTTTATTGCGATTCCATTTGCGCTAATTGCCACAGGTCCGCTAGGTGCGTATGTTGGCAGTTTGCTTGCTTCGTTTATTGAACTGTTGTTTAATCTTTCGCCTATTTTAGCGGGCGTAGTAGTTGGCGGCATTCGTCCAATTGCGATTGTGTTTGGCATGCACCATGCGATGACACCCATTGCCTTGCAGAATTTCGCTGATAACGGGTTTGATATGATGATGCCGATGTTCTTAATGACAAACATGGCGATTGCAGGGGCAACGTTTGCGGTCTTTTTCAAATCAAAAAGCAAAAAGGAAAAATCGGTGATTTTGTCGGCTGGAGTATCTGCTGTGCTCGGCATCACGGAACCTGCTTTGTTTGGGGTGTTAATTAAATACAAAAAAGCGTTTATTGCTTGTACGATTGCCAGCATGGCTGGGGCGACATTCTTTGCGCTTCTTGGTGTCCGTATTTACGGGTACATTCTTTCAAGTATTGTTAGTCTTGTCGCTTATGTCGGGCCGTACTTCTGGTTTGCGATTCTTGGCATTGTCTTATCAGTTGGAATAGGGTTTGCAGTGACCTATTTCACACTAAAAAGCAAAGAAGTGAACAGCCATTAATGTGAAAAAATGAGCAAATTCGCGAGAGTAGAGGAACGAAGCCATCGCCGTTGTCCAACTAAGATGGGAACACAAGAAGCGATTCAACACGTCTCTTCCCATAGATTTATCGTAGCAAAAGAAGGAGGTTGGCCCCTGGAAAAAGAAGATAAGCGAAACGAATGGAGCATAGCATGTAGCAAATGAATGTTAGACGCTAAAAAAACCATTCAAGGAGCGATAGAGGGATGGCTAAAAAGATGGGAATGGTTTTTCTCTTTGTATGGCTGAGCGCTGCTTTAGCTGGGTGCGGAATGTTTGCAGCGGGAGGACAAGAAATAGAAGAAAAACCGAAACTTGAAGCCGGTGTTAACGAGCCTCCTATTCCAACGATGACAATCGGCAACAAACCATTTCAACCAGCGCTTGGCGCTTATTCTTGGGAATTTGAAAATAGCGATGGCACCATGACGAGGGCTGAAGTTGACATGGCTCCTCCTCATGAGCAGGCAAAGCATATGGATTCGATTGCTGTGGCTGGGGAAGACGATCTTGAAATTGATTTTGGTTCAGTCAATCCGCCAAAGCCGATGGATTATTATATTTGGGAAGACGGAAAACGACGTTTTGTCGACGGTGACATTCTGTTAACTGATTATAAAGGGATGGATTCAGTTATTGTTGAGTTGTATGGCGAATGGCACGAGGGGCATGCTAGCTACGTGTTTGTATTAGAAGTACAGTGATGTCGTATGCTGCATAAAATGAAACGAACCGGCTAGGAAATTAACTCATAGGCTTGTCAGCTTGTCGCCCCGTGCAGCCAGGCGAAGCTACTGGAAAACAGAAGCGGCCATAGCATAAGAACGATTCTTGTGCTACGGCCATTTTTTGTTACCGAAGGGGCGCTGTAAAGGAAACGGTCGTGCCTTTGCCAATTTCGCTAGAAACGGAAAGGCCGTTTCCTAGTTGTTTTTGGAGCCGTAAGTTTGTATTGGCAAGGCCAATGCTTTTTTTCGTTGTTTTGGTTTGTGTGAAGAGTGTATTCAGTGTGTCTTGGTCCATGCCGACTCCGTCGTCTTTAATGGCGATGTGCGCTTTTTCGTCTTTTTTGTACACATGCACTTCTAATGTTCCACCTGCTTCTTGCTTTAAAATGCCATGAAGGATGGCATTTTCGGCAAGGGGCTGGATGGAAAGGGGCGGCACCAGGCAATCAACATGCTCGTCAATCGCCCATTTGACTTGCAGGCGCTCGCCAAATCGTTCTTGTTCGATGTAAAGATAGGAGCGGAGCAAGTCGAGTTCTTCACTTAGCGGGATGACAGGAGACAGGTTTTTTCGTTAAAGCTGGCGCGCAAATAGCGGCCAAATTCAGCGATTAAATCGAGCATCCTATCTGTGTCAACAGTGCTAAGGGAGGCGATCGTGTTTAGCGTATTAAATAAAAAATGTGGTTCAATTTGCGCTTGCAGCCAAGCTGCTTCGAGGCGCAACTGCTCTTCAATCGCTTGCTTTAAGGCAAGCATGGCCTCAATCCGTGTTTGTAGTTCAAGCAAATCGACTGGTTTGCCAATATAATCGTTTGCCCCTGCACGAAAGCCTGCATAAATGTCTTCTGGTTGTGTCCGGGCTGTAACAAGCAAAATCGGCAACTCGGAAACGGAATAGGTTTGGCGGATGTGCTTGACGAGCTCAAGGCCTGACATTTCCGGCATCATCACATCAGCGATCACTAAATCCCAGTGCTCTTCTGCTACTTTTCGCAGCGTTGCTTTAGGAGACGTTTCTGTCACCAACTGGTATGGCTTTGTCGACAAGGCATGGCGCAACACTTTTAAGTTGACGGGATCGTCGTCAACGGCCAGTATCCGAAATGGTGCTTCCCTTTGAGTCTGTTGTGGCGCTTGGGCGGCGGCAGCATCGCTTGGTTGTTCAGTTGCTAGCACGGTGGCGACTGCTGGTTGGTTTGTGCTGTTTGCCAGCGGCAATGTAAAGGAAAAGCTTGTGCCTTGGCCAGGTGACGAGACGACGTTGATTTGACCGCCATGCATTTCGACTAGCTCTTTGCAAATCGCCAGTCCAAGCCCTAACCCTTCGTTGTCAGCGTTTGCCCCTTGTTCGTATGGTTCAAAAATGCGTGCCTTTGTGCTATTGTCCATCCCTTTTCCTGTGTCGGTAACGCGGATCGTTGCTAGCTTCCCTGAATGTGAAGCGGCAATCGTGATCGTGCCTTCGTTCGTGAACTTGCCAGCATTGTGAAGCAAGTTAAACAAAATTTGGCTTACGCGATTGGCGTCGGCAAACACAAGCGGGAAATCTTTCGGGATAGCGACAACGAAACGGGTTTTTTCATTATCGATTAAAAAGTTCAATGTATCCACAGTCCGGCGAATAATTGGCTCAAGTTGGGTTGCTTCTTGTTGCAATGTCAACTTTCGCTCTTTAAATACAGCTAGGTCGATTAAATCATTGAGCAAGTAAGACATGCGACGGCCAATTGAAACGAGCAACTCTAAACTCTGTTGGCTTTTTTGGTCAAGAACTTGTTTGTTTTCTGCTGCGACGGTTTGGGCGATGTTCATCATCCCATGTAGTGGGTTGCGCATTTCATGGGAAGTGGAGGCAAGAAATTGGTCTTTCTGTTTATGTTCTTGTTGCAGCTTCTCCAACAATTTTACGTTTTCGTCTTCAGACTGGAAAAAGCGCAAAAACCAGAAGCTTGAAAAACATAGAAACGCAACTGTTAAATCAACAGGGTAAAACATTAGTGTTGGCGTAGCAATACGATCGGCGTACCCGTATAGGATGGTCCATTGGACATTGGAGGCAACAGCCAGCGCCGCCAAGTAGAGGAGCAATGCCCCTTTTACTCGGGCGAGCATCACTTTCAACATGATCACAGCAATCATGGTAAATGTAACCCCAAGAGCAATCGACAACAAAAAGCTTGTTTTATAAAAATAAGAGAGCGGCGCAAACAATAGATAAGCAAAATACATGCCAAACAGTGTGGTAGCCACAATGGCTGTCCGTTTGTAAGAAGGAGCAAATGTGCGCAAGACGAACAACAAAAACGAGAACGAGAGTCCGGCGTACAAAAAGTACGTCAACCGCTTATCCCATTCACTGTTTAACGCAATAAAGTAACCGAGCACTTTGTTGTCTGATAACAAGACGGCCGCCGCCGCAAAGAAAGCGGCCGACGCAAAGAAGAGAATCCCCTTTTTTGAAGGTTTGATGATCTTTAAAATACAAGCATATACGCCATGAATGAGCATGATGGCGGCTACCGTCATTTGCAAAAGCGACTCAATTGCATTTTTCCCAACGATGTTTTTACTTGGGCCAAAATAAAGCGACCGTGGAGTCGGAAACTTAGAATAAAGCGCCACCTCCTCCATTTGAAGCGTCAGGCGGATGAGCCCGTTCTCGTCCGGTTGAAGGGAGGAAAGGACCACCGGTGACATATCCCGGTTTTCCGCCGAAGTTTGATACAAGCGTTGCCCATTTGCTGACACTGAAAAAATCCCGTGTGGCAAATGGATGTAGAGCCCATAAAAGCTCTCAGTGTCCTGCACATGCAAATCGAGCTGGTACGTGCCCTCTGTTTCCCGTTTGGATGGTGCTAGAAGTGTTTTAATCGTCTTTTCTTCTTCGTTTAATGGTGTAAACTGCCATTCCCCTTCCAGTGACACATAACCAGGTTGGGAAAAAACAAAGTCGTTTAAGTCGAGAACACCGTTTTTAGCTGTTGGTTGATCTGGCAAACCTGTCATCGCGTTCCAAGCTAAACGAATAATAAGCAGAGTAAGTAAAAACACACATACAATAAGAAGCTGTTTTTTAGTGGACATAGGCGACTCCTTCAAAATCCAAGCAACTTTCACTTTCTGAAAGAAAGTAGGTGCGCCTGTTCATTTGCGATGGTGTAGGGATGATTATTCATTCAATTGTTTTCTGCATTCGTCACGTAGTTTGATAAGTTCAGGGGAGGGGTCAATGGCAAATTCTTCATCAAGCATGTGGACCAGTTTGTTATATTGCCTTTCGAAATAAAAAGGCTCGTTTAACGCTGCGTAAATTTTCATGAGCATACAATAGCTTTCCTCCAGAAATGGGTACATTTCTTGGATTTTTTGGCCTAGCCTAGCAGCCTGCTCGTATTGGCCTCGCTCGAAAAGGTAGTTCGCCACGGCAGTCGCTGTTTCGCGCCACAGGTTTTTTAAATGTTCACGTTTGTTCTCGGCCCAAAGATAATCTTCTTCGCGTAAATAATCACCTCGGTATTCATCCAGTAATGTAAGGTAAGCAGAAAGTGTACTGTCCGAAAGCGCTGGAAGTTGGCTCCATTTCTTTTCCCATTCCAAATAATCGATGTGGATGTCGCCTACTTCTAATGTGTAGCTCTGTTCAAAGTTGTCAATTCGAATGGAAGGAAATACGCTAGTAAGCGTTTTTCGGATCAAATAGACAGAAGAATATAGTTGCGCATAGGCTTTTTTGTAATCGCTGTCTGGCCAAAAAGTCTCGATAATCACGTCTTTGCGGACATGGTGTCCAAGATGGTGTAGTAAAAATAAAAACAACCCTTTCGCTTTGGAGGTTCGCCAATGAATATGAATCGGTTTTTCTCCAGAAAAGAATTGTAACGAAGGGAGGCAACATATCGTTGTTTTTTCAGCAGGGACACTTTCCTGCTGTTTTTTTGTTTGCAGGCGTTCCAGTGTCTTTTTTAATCTATTCTTGCTGATTGGTTTCATGATGTAATCGACAGCATTTAATTCAAATGCTTTGACTGCATATTCTTGATAGGCTGTGACAAACACAATCTGAATATCAGGGTGTTTGCTTAAAATTGTTTCGGCAAGTTCCATGCCGTTTACATTGGCAATTTCAATATCTAAAAACAACAAGTCAGGCGGTGTACTCAGCACCCATTCGAGCGCTGTAGAAGCAGAAGTAAATGATCCAGCGATTTCAACCTCTCCAACCCCAAGCAACTGGTTTTCCAAGAAAGTCAGTGCATGAGGTTCATCATCCACGAGCACAGCTTTCATACGGAGAACCCCCTTTTCAATGTTTTTCTTCATTATAGCAACTTCTTCCCAGATAACCTACTGAAATTTGAAAAAACTAGTAATAAATTCGGTGTAGAGGACTATATAGTTTTTGTGGAGATGGGTTTGATACATTTCGTTAGGCTGATCAATGCCTAAAAAGGTGTTTTTTGGTGAAAATGCAAAAAGGGAGGGGACAAGAATGAAGAACAAAGCTACTGCGATATTGCTTATTTTTGTTTTGCTGGTGCAAACATTTATTGCCCAGTTAGCAGGAGCGGTGCAAGTGTATGCACAAGAGCCGGAGGCCAGCACGTTTGAAGCTTTGGCTAGCCTTGTTGATGAAAACGGGGAGCCATTAACAGAAGAGGCCACACTAGCAGCGGAAGACCAAGTGCATGTGAAGATTGACTGGTCGTTAACCGGACACACACAACAAGAGACATACCACATAAAGTTGCCAGAGCAATGGCAGCCAGACAAGATTGAATGGAAAGAAGAAGGACATGGAGACGAGATGGTTACATACTCGCTAAATGGAACAGAATTAGCCATGTCTTTCCCTGAGCAAGAGGAAGCTGCACAGGCAAGCGGTACGGTTGAACTTTCTGCTTATTTTTCGCAAGACGCAATCGGTGAAACCGCCAAAGCCGATCTTGTGTTTCTAGTTGGAGACACAGCACAAGTCATTCCAGTGTCTTTTCAGGTAAAGGAAGAACTTGAACAAGAGCCAGTTCAAGAAGAGGCGCCAGCGTCCAGCGAAGAGGAACAAGTGAACGAGGAAGGCGACACGCCTGAATCGAAAGAGCAAGCGCCTGAAACTGAAAAAGAAATGGAAACGCCAGAGGCAGACGAGGAAGAAGTCGCTACTGAAGAAGAGCAAGAAGAAGCAAGTAAGGAAGAGCAAGAAGAAGCAAATAAGGAAGAGCAAGAAGAAGCAAGTAAGGAAAATAAAGAAGACGCAGAGGCGACTGATCTAGAGGCGGAAGCTGGAGAAGCAGCGGAAGCGAATGTAGTGAGCCAGGCAGTTGTCGGGGAAATCGAGAAAAATATTATTACGGGCATCGTCCTTAGGGATGGGGACGGCAATTTGATCAACGCTGATGAAAATCCAGGAAACAAGCCAGCGCTCGGTGACGATGTTCAAATCGAAATCACCTGGGAGCTTCCAAATGGCCATGGCTATGGAAGCGGTTCGACATTTACGTTTTCATTGCCAGACATTTTCCACGTTTATAATGACGTGAATGGTGAGCTCACATTTGGAGATACGACAATCGGTTCTTTTACGTTAAAGGAAGACGGCACGGTTGTCATGACATTCAACGAACAAATTGAGGAATTATCGAATGTCCATGGGCTGCTAAACTTTCGGACGATTATTCGTGAGGACCTTGTAGGCGACGTCGATCGTGAAGTCGTGTTTGACGTCAAAGATGAAGTGGTGGCCAACATCCCGATTTCGCTCCAACCGAAAGAAGGATCGGACATCGATAAACGGGGACAAGTGAACCGTGCCTACAATGCAACAGAAATTGAGTGGACTGTCGATTTTAACAAACAGTTAAAGACGATCAATCAAGCTGTGCTGAAAGATCCGATTCAACTGCACCAAGCATTGAAAAAGGATTCAATTGAAGTCTATAAACTTGATGTCCAGCTTGATGGCAGTGTCAAGCAAGGCGAGAGGGTAGATCCGAGCGAGTATACGATCACAGAAGAACCGTTTGAAATTCAGTTTGGCGATATTTCTTCTGCTTATCGGGTCGTGTTTTCCACAGAAATTACCGATGAAGACGGCACGAACTATGCCAATAAAGCGACGTTAACAGGCAAGGATAGCGAGGATCTGTCGGCAGAAGCAAGCGTGACAACAAAGCGCGGCGAAGCGCTAGCAAAGCGCAATGCCCACTATGATCCAGCTACACAAACGATTACGTGGGAAATCCACTACAACTACAACGAAAAATCGATTAAACAAGCAGACGCTGTGTTGGTCGATTCGTTTAGCGAGAGCCACGATTTGATTGCCGATTCAATTAAAGTGGAGCGCATTACCCTTGATGAAAACGGCAACGAAAAAGAAGCAACAAACGCAGATAATTATGAAGTAACGCCAGGGCAACACGGTTTTGAGTTGAAATTTACGGAAGACATCAACGATGCCTACAAGATTACGTACAAGACGAAAGCGAATGAACGGGTCTTGGAAGACGGCAAGATTGATAACAATGTCAAATCAGGTGGAAGAGAAGCAAATGGAAGCCAAGGCACGAGCCAGCAAGTGCTTCATAAAGGCCATTCCAACATCAACTATAAAGACAAAACAGTCCAATGGCACATCGACTTTAACCGCGATGGGTATGAAATGAAAGACGTGTTCTTTACCGATACGTTTACGAACGGCGGACTAGAGCTAGTAAGAGATTCGTTTAAAGTGTTGCGGGGAGGGACAGAAGTCGACCCATCGGAATATACGTTGGAACAGACGGATGAAGGCTTTACGCTCCGCTTTCATGAACCGATCTCCGAACCACATCGGATTGTGTATACAACGAAGTTCCATTATGACGAGCTGAAAGGCGACCAATTCCGAAACCATGTTCATATGAAGTGGACAACGGAAGACGGAAAAACGTGGGAGAAAGAGGCAGCTTCAGGTTTCAAGCCGGACACATATACAACGAACAACGGCTTTAAAAATGGTTCTTACAATGCAGTGACAAAAGAAATCACGTGGACGGTCGGCATTAACTACGACTTAAAGAACTTGATGGTGATGAATGTCACAGATTACATCAAAGGAAAGCAAACGCTTGTCGAAGGGTCGATCGAAGTGTATCGAGCTGAATTGACCGGTGGCAGCAATGGCATTAAAAAAGGCGAGAAACTGGATCCGAGCGAATACGAACTAGAATTGCTTTCCGATGAGAAGCCTGGTTTCCATGTAAGTTTTCCAGGAGAACGGGATGAAGCTTATATCATTGAATACAAAACAAGTGTGGAAGGCGAGTTGATCGTCGACCGCTATGACAACACAGCTACCCTTAGCAGCGAAGGGCGAGAGCCAGTTGATTTGAACGCCCATGTGACCGTTCAACACGGCGGCAGCTACGTTGAAAAAGCAGGCAAACAAAATGGCAAAGTCATTGATTGGAACGTCGCCATTAACGCTGGCCAGTCAAAAGTTTCCGATGCAAAAGTCATTGACCAGCAGCAAGCGAACCAAATCTTGCTTGAAGACTCATTCCGCCTGTATGCGACCACGGTCAGCAATAATGGGCAGTTTGCAAAAGCGGAAGAACTGGAGCGCGACAAAGATTATACGCTTGAAATCAACACGGCTGATGACGGATCGCAAACGTTTGTCCTCTCCTTCTTAGAGGATATCAGCAGGCCGTATATCCTCGAATACCAGTCGTATATCAATGCAAGCGATGGCGAGGAAATCAGCAATACGATTAAATTTGAAGGCAAACAAATCACAACTGAAAGAACAGACTCGAGTGAAACGATCAAAGTCCGTCTCACTGACGGTGGTGGCAGTGGCTCAGGGGAACGCGGCAGTCTAGAAGTCATCAAAGTCGACGCCAACAGCAAAGAAGTGTTGCCAGGTGCACGCTTTACGCTGTATGACAAAGAAGGCAAAATTGCCTTGCGGACAGTTGTGACAGATGAAGACGGCAAAGCGATATTCAGGAACTTGCGCTACGACGATTACTTGTTAAAAGAAGACAGCGCCCCTGACGGCTATGTTGTCGGCATCGATGCTGAAACTGTAAAGGTAGACAGCGAAACGACAACGATCACGGTGGAAAACAAGAAAATCATCCGTGACGTTGCGTTGACCAAAATCGATGAAGACACAAAACAAGCGCTAGCTGGCGCGGAGTTTGCATTAGAGAAAAAAGCAGGCGACAATTGGGAGCAATTGAAAGAAGGGCTCGTTACGAACGAAGACGGGCAACTTGTATTAACCGAACTGGAACCTGGCGACTATCGGTTTGTGGAAACAAAAGCGCCTGCCGGTTATGAACTTGACAATCAGCCAATCGATTTCACGATTGACGACAAACAGACAGAACGAATCCTTTTAACAAAAGAGAATGTCATCATCAAAGGCAGCGCTGTTTTGAAAAAAGTCGATGCAGCCACGGGTGAACCACTTGAAGGAGTGTCCTTTAAGCTCGTTCAAGACGGAAAGACGATTAAAGAGGATCTTGTCAGTGACAAAGATGGCTTCGTAAAAGTAAGCGGCCTTCGCCCAGGAGCCTATGAACTGATCGAAACAACAGCGTTAGAAAATTATAAGCTAGACCCAACGCCGATTCCGTTTGAAATCGAAGCGGGCCAAGAGAAAGAACTGTTTATTGGCGAGCAGGAGAACGCCCTTGTCACAGGCGGCATACGTTTGACAAAAGTCGATGCCGATGACAATCGCATTGCCCTGCAAGGAGCAGTGTTTGCCCTGCTTGATGAAGAAGGCAATGTCTTAAGGGAAGGGCTGGAAACAGATGAATCTGGCCATTTGACGATTGAGCAGCTTGCTCCTGGCAATTACCAGCTTGTCGAAACGAAAGCGCCTGTTGATTATAAACTCGATGACACGCCAATTCCTTTTACAATCGAGAAAAGCCAACAGGAAACCATTCAAGTTGAAAGAAAGGTCGAAAACCACTTACTCACAGGAGCAGTCGAACTGAAAAAACAAGATAGCAAAGACGGCTCAGCTTTAGAAGGAGCAGAGTTCTCCCTCTATACAGAAGACGGTGAACTTGTGGAAGAAGGCCTCGTTACCGGTGAGGACGGGACAGTGTTTGTCGAAGGCTTGAAGCCAGGCAAGTATTACTTTGTCGAGACACAAGCACCTGCCCATTATCAAGCTGACGATACAAAGCGTCCTTTTACAATTGAACGGAGCCAGCTTGAAAAAGTAGAGCTAATCGTCGAAAACGTGCTCACACCAGGTGCGGCCACGTTAATCAAAGTCGATGAAGACAATGAAAATGTCCGTCTAGAGGGTGCCGTTTATACCCTTGAAGATGAAGACGGAACGGTCATTGAAGAAGGGTTAACCACGGATGAAGAAGGGCGAATTGTCGTCACTGACTTGCCTCCTGGCGTTTACTATTTTATTGAGACGAAAGCGCCTGAGCATTATCAGTTAGACAATACGCCAATCAAAGTTGAGATCGAAAAGGGCCAACAAGAGGCGATTCAAGTTAAAGCGGTGAATAAACTCGTCACAGGCAGCGTGGTGCTTGAAAAGCATGACAGCGAAAGCGATGCGCTGTTGTTAGAAGGGGCCGAGTTCTCGCTTGTTGACGAAAATGGCAACACGGTCAAAGAGGGGCTCACAACAGATGCAAGCGGCCGTATTGTCGTTGAAGGATTAAAACCAGGCAAATATGCATTTGTGGAAACAAAAGCGCCTGCCGATTATGAGCTGGACGAAAAGCCAATTCCGTTCGAAATTGTTCGCAGCCAAAAAGAAGCACTGGTTGTGGAAAAGAGCAACACGTTAATACCAGGTGCCGTAGAATTGGTGAAAGTCAATCAACACGATACAGCCGAGACATTAGCGGGTGCTGAATTTACGTTGCTTGATGGAGAAGGGAATGTCTTAGAAGAAGGGCTAACCACAGACGAAGAAGGCAAGCTGCGCGTTGAACAACTTGCCCCAGGCACGTATCAGTTTATCGAAACGAAAGCGCCACAAGGCTTTGAATTGTCAAGTGAACCGTTGCCGTTTGTCATTGAACGGAGCCAGCAAGAAACGCTAAAAGTGACTGCGTTCAACAAGTTGGTGCGCGGTGAAATCGAGTTGAGCAAGGTTGACCGTGACAATGACACAATCGCTTTAAAAGGGGCCGAGTTTGAACTGCGGACCAAAACAGGCGATGTCATTGCTTCTGGCACAACCAATGATGCAGGCAAACTTGTCTTAAGTGACATTTTGCCAGGGGACTATGTGCTTGTCGAAACGAAAGCACCTTTTGGCTATCAACTTGATGCCACACCGATCGATGTAACCGTTGAACGTGACCAAAAAACAGCCGTTTCTGTCACAAAAGAAAACACGCTTATTCCTGGTTCGGTCATTGTTGAAAAAGTTGACGCAGCTGACCAACAGTTGTTCTTAGAAGGAGCTGTGTTTAGCTTGTTGGATGAAGCGGGGAATGTATTGGAAGAGAACCTTGTTACTGACCAACATGGAAGGCTAGAGATAAACAACCTGCCGCCAGGGGATTATCAACTTGTGGAAACAAAAGCGCCTGAGCATTATCAGTTAGATGCCACGCCGATTGTGTTCACGATTGAGAAAGGCCAGACTGCTGCTCCAGTCATAACAGTTGAAAATACGCTCACGCCAGGAAGCGTTGAAATCGTGAAGATTGACAGTAGCGATAGTACGCGTTTGGAAGGGGCCGTCTTTACAGTATTAACAGAGGATGGCGACATGGTTGAAGAAGGGCTGACAACCGATGAATCAGGCAGCGTACAGCTTGATGGCTTAGCGCCAGGCATGTACCAGCTTGTTGAAACAAAGGCGCCAGCTGACTACCAGCTAAACGACACGCCGATTCCGTTTGAAATTAGCAAGGGCCAAACAGAACGGCTTGTGCTAACAGTTGAAAATACGTTGATTCCGCCAGGTGAGGAGCCAAAAGAACCACAACCGCCTAGCGAGCCAAAGCAGCCACCGACAGAACCAGGCGATGGCCAAACGCCAACTGATCCACAAAACAATAACGGCGGCACAGGAACAGGCAAGACAGGGCAACCAAAAGCAGGTGGCGGTGAACCAAGTCCGCTGCTTTCAAAAGGAGCACAGCCTGCTTCAGGGGGACAATTGCCACAAACAGGCGAAACAGAAATGTTCGTGTTTATGGTTGCCGGATTGTTGCTGATGGCGATTGGCGCTCTTACATTAGTGAACGGACGTTTAGCAAGGAAAAGGGGATAGAAAGAAGGGACATTTCTTGCGAAAAAGGACATTTATAGGAATGTTGCTCATCATTGCGGGACTGGCGCTTGTTGCCGTCCCGCTATCACAAGAGTGGCAGCAGGCAAATGGAGTCGCTCAACTAGAAAAAGCGCTGGCTGCTGTCCAAACGGGAGAGACCATTGAAGAGACGGATGGAGAAGAGACCACTGAAGTGACCGATGATTCACCATCCCCTTGGACAAAAGAACAGTTAGAAGCAGTGATGGAACTAGAAATCCCTGCGATTGACTTAAAGCAGTATATACTTGACGAAACAACGGATGAAAACTTGGCCTTGACGCTCACGCAAATAAAGCAAGAACAAGTGCCAGGAGAAGGAAACTTTGCTGTCGCTGGACATCGTGGCTACCGAGGCGACAGGCATTTCCGGCAATTGCCAAATGTGCAAAAAGGCGATGAAATTCGCCTTCATGCCGATGATGGCAAAACGTATGTTTATGTGGTCAAGAGCACGGAAATTATTGAACCGACTGACGTGGACGTGTTAGAAGATGGAGAGCAACCGGAAATTACATTAATTACGTGTACGTTATCGGGCCAGCAGCGTGTGGCGGTGAAAGGTGACTTGATTGATGTGATCGAAGCGTAGAGAAATAGAGAATCAAGCAGACGAGCGACGGTTAGTGCCAACCGTCGCTCGTCTTATTTTTTTAACTCACGTTTAAAATAGCGAACGCCGAGAATAAGAAAATAACCACCAAGCCCAAAGAAGCCGAACAAGAACACGAATGCCAAAATCTGATAAAGGGCCGTTCCGATTGAAAATGGATCCAATGGTAAACTTCCTTTCCTGTTATTTTAAGGAGCAGCTAACAGACAGGCGTTGCTCGGAAACGCGGTAGCCTGCTTATTACTGATAAACGAGCTGTTAAGCGCTTTCTATCCGTACTGAGTGGACATTAATCGCCTTTTTTCTTTTTTAGCCTGCGAAACAATTCAAGCTGTTCACCTAAAAATTCTTTTTCTTCCTCATCTAAATTCGTGAACGTATAAGAAGAGCCGTTTTCTTTTACTTTGTCAGACGGAGCGGTTTTGATATCCGTTTCTCCAGCAATATACGCAATGGAAACATTATATTTTTCGGCGAGCTGCTTTAATTTGGCAATCGAAGGTTCGTTGCGCCCTTGTTCATAAAAGCCGTATGCACTTTCCGTAATGCCAAGGAACGAAGCGACTTCTTGTTGCGTTAGCTGGTGTGCTTTTCGCAGCTCTCGTAAGCGGTCATTCAGTTCAGCCATAAACAAATCCTTCCTATTTGTTATTGTCACAATTATACAACTAAAAGTTGGGTAAAGGAACAAAACGAACATGAACACTCTGTAAAATTGGGAAAAATGCTTGACTCCCTAATTTACGTTGGGTAAACTGACTACAAATGGGAGCGCCTTCCTACATAATCCCATGACTTGCACGGGCTATTGAGGGAAAAGTTCATTCGGTACGGCTACTGCCGTGTATCCTCTTACCCACTGAAAGGGCGCCTCATTTTGAAAAGACTGATTTTATTGACAAGGAGGAGGTGAAGAAGTGGCGGATATTCCCTACAGCGTCTGTTCCTGTTTATACACGGGCATCCGAAAAAGCATTGCTTTTCTGACAATGGAAGCCAATGCCGTGCAAGCATCAAAGGAGTGTGTATGGAAAAGATATGACGACCGGCTGTATCACGAAGTAAAAGAAGCGTTGCAATGGCACCGCCAACATTGTATGGCTGACACGAGCCATTTAGAAGAAGCGTTGCGTGTATTTGAAAACGCCTATAACCAAATACGTGATAAATAACATTAGACGTCTTCCTCTGTAAGCAGTGGAAGATGAATGTTCGTTATGTGTACAACTATTTATCAATAAAAACGTTTACAATCAATCAACAGCTAGCAAAAGTGGCGATTGCCACAAAAGCCCCACTTCAAGCAATCCGAGTGTAGCAAGCAGTGGGTCGTTCACTTGTGAAAGAGGGGTTGACTATGAAATATGCATATCTCATTTTAGCGGTTTTAGGATTGGTGTTGTCCGGCTGCGGCGGCGGGGCGGCGGAAGAGGAGCCGATTGCCTTGGATGAAGGGGCTGCGTCTGTGGATGAAAACAATAAAACGTTAACGATTGCCCTCGGCACCGACATCGTCACATTTGATATCCATGACCACAACAATACGTCAACAGAAGCCGTGCATGACAACATGTTTAACTACTTATTCAAACGTGACGAAAACAATGTCATCCAGCCAGAGCTTGTTGATACATTTACGCAAATCGATGATGTTACCGTCGAAATGACATTAAAAGAAGGGGTAACTTTCCACAATGGCGATACACTTACATCAGAAGACGTGAAATTTACGCTTGAACGTGTCGCCACAGACGAAACGCTGCAAGAATATCCGAATTATCGGCAAATTAAGGAAGTCGACATCATCGATGAACGGACTTTCCGGGTCATCACCCACGAGCCTGAGCCCTCTTTGTTGCACCGTTTGTCAAGACTTGGGTCAGGCATCCTGCCGAAACGCTACATTGAAGAAGAAGGGTGGGACCATTTTCTCGCCCATCCAATTGGGACAGGGCCGTATGAATGTAAAGAATGGGTCCGTGATTCACGGATTGTGTTGACGCCATATGACGATTACTTTGAAGGGGCGGTAGAAGAGTGGGATGAAGTCATCTTCCGCATTATTCCCGAAAATTCAACCCGTGTATCGGAGCTGCTGACAGGCGGAGTCGATATCGCCGTAAACATTCCGCCTGCTGATTGGGACCGGGTCAATGGCAATGCAGGGACAGCGATGAAATCAGAGACGTCCAACCGGACAATGATGCTGATTCTCCGGGCGACAGAGGGGTACCCGACTGCCGATGTTCGCGTCCGCAAAGCGCTTAATTTGGCAATTGACAATGGAGCGATTACGGAAAGCGCATTGCGCGGGGCAGGGACGCCGACTAAAACACGTGTGGCGCCAGGCAATTTTGGCGCAGAAGAATCTCTGTATGATACGTATGACTACGACCTTGAAGAAGCAAAGCGTCTGCTTGAAGAAGCTGGTTATGGCGATGGATTTGAAATGACGCTCCATTCCCCGAGGGGGCGCTATTTGCAAGATGCTGAAATTGCCGAGCTGATTGGCGGCATGCTGCAAGCGATCAATGTCAGTGTCGATATCGAGCTGATGGAATGGAGCAATTTCGTCGAGATGCGCCAAGCAGGCACCAATAAAGATGCTTACTTGATCGGATTAGGAAATTCAATGTTTGACGGCGCTTATAGTGTCGACTGGTACCGCTCGGATCGTTTTGTCGGCCAAACCGACTATAAGAATGAAGAAATAGATGCGCTGCTCGAAGCTTCGGCTGTCAATATGGATCAAACCGAACGTGCTGAGCAACTGAAAGAAATCCAGCGCATTGCCGATGAAGAGCTACCCCATATTATGCTTCATCAAGAGACCGTCAATTATGGCGTCAATGATCGGATTGATTTTGTTCCGAAAATGGACGAAATGATCTATGCGCCTGAGATTAAGAGAAAATAAAAACGAAGGCCGGGGGTACCTGGCCTTTGCAAAGGAGGCGAGCCAATGGGCCCTTTTTTACTAAAGCGCTTGGCACAAATGATTCCAGTGCTATTCATTATTTCGTTTGTCATCTTCGCGCTCGTTTACATAGCCGGAAACCCCGTAGCGCTCATGTTGCCGGATGACGCTTCCCAAGAGGAGATTGACCAATTGACGGCCTCGCTTGGTTTAGATAGGCCATTTATTGTCCAGTACGGCAACTATCTCCTTCATCTTGTTCAAGGGGACTTTGGTGATTCATTCCGCTACAACACAAGCGCTTTGCCCCTTGTGCTTGAGCGGCTTCCAGCCACATTGGAACTAGCTGTGGCCGCTTTAACGCTAGCTGTATGTGTGGCGATTCCACTGGGAATTTGGTCAGCGACAAAGCAAAACTCACCGTTAGACTTGATAGCAGCCGGTGGGGCAGTGCTTGGCAAAGCGATGCCCAATTTTTGGCTTGGCATCATGTTGATCTTGCTCTTTTCCGTTACACTCGGCTGGTTGCCTGTTTCGGGCAGAGGGACGTTCGCCCATTTGCTGCTGCCTGCCATCACACTGGCAACAGGGATAGCGGCAGAAATGACGAGGCTGCTCCGTTCGAACATGATTGAAATTTTAAGCCAAGATTATATTCGCACCGCCAGAAGCAAAGGAATCCGTGAAACGTTGGTCGTTTATAAGCATGCCCTTCGCAACTCGCTCATTCCACTTGTCACGATCACTGCTTTGCAAACATCGACTGTGGTCGGCGGGACGTTGATTACAGAAACGGTCTTCTCGTGGCCAGGGATCGGGCAGTTGCTCATCCAAGCTGTCAATACGAGAGACATGGCGATTGTACAAGCATGCGTGTTCGTGATCGCCCTTCTCGTGATCGCGATGAATTTGCTTGCAGACGTGCTTTACCGGTTCCTTGATCCACGGATTAAATACGACTAGGAGGGAAATCAAACCGATGGCATTGCAATTGGAACGGCTCCCGAGAAGCGAGAAACGAAATCCCCATCGCGCCTTAAAACGGTGGGCACGGCTCCTGTTCCGCAGCAAAACCGGGACGGTCGGATTGGCGATTGTGGTCGCTATTATTGTTATGGCCGTATTTGCTAGCCTCTTGGCGCCCTTCGATCCCAACGAAATGAACCCGGCCAACATGCTTCAGCCCCCTGTTTGGGTTGATGGGGGAACAGCTGTCCATATTCTTGGGACTGATAATTTAGGACGCGATATTTTAAGCCGCGTCATTTACGGTTCGCAAATTTCGCTTCTTGTCGGGATTGCCGCTGTCGCCGTTGCTGGTTTAATTGGTGTGACGATTGGCATCGTTTCCGGCTATTATGGCGGCTGGGTTGATTCGTTTTTTATGCGTCTTGTCGATTCGTTTTTGTCTATTCCGAACATCTTATTTGCCCTTGTCATTTTAAGCGTGTTCGGTCCCAGTGTGTGGACATTGATTATCGTCCTTGGCGTCACCAATTGGGTGAACTATGCCCGCCTTGTCCGCGGGGAAGTGTTGTCGTTAAAAGAAAGAGAATTTGTGAAAGCCGCCCGTTCGATTGGCGTTAAAAATGGCATGCTCATGTTTCGCCATTTGTTGCCGAATGTGCTGCCCGCCTTCATTGTCATTTCGACGCTCAGTGTAGCGACGACGATTATTCTTGAAGCATCGCTCAGTTTTTTAGGACTTGGCATCCAACCGCCTGACTTGTCTTGGGGCGGAATTTTGAGCGACGGGCGCGATTATTTGGCAACAAGCTGGTGGTTGGCCACTTTTCCAGGCTTAGCGATCACGATTACAGTGCTTGGCATTATTTTCTTAGGTGATTGGTTGCGTGATGTGCTCGATCCACGTAGCCAGAGCCGGCGGTAAGGAGAGGATCAGATGGAAAAAGAAGCGCTCTTGTCAGTGACAGGGCTTAGGACCGAATTTTATACAGAACATGGCGCCATCCCGTCGGTAAATGGCGTTACATTCTCCATCGGACGAGGGGAAACAGTGGCAGTCGTCGGCGAGTCGGGCTGCGGAAAAAGCGTGACATCGCTCTCAATCATGGGGCTCATTAGCGCTCCAGGAAAAGTCGTCGCCGGCGAAATTCAATTTAACGGCAACGACTTGACAGCGATCAGCGACAGTGAGTACCGCAAGTTGCGTGGGAATGAGCTGTCTATGATTTTCCAAGAGCCCCTTACATCATTAAACCCGTTATTTACAATCGGCAACCAACTGTCGGAAGTAATTTTGCTTCACCAAAACGTAACGAAAGCAGAGGCCAAGCAACAAAGCATCGAGATGCTCAAAAAAGTTGGTATTCCTAGAGCGGAACAAGTCTATCGTTCCTATCCCCATGCTTTAAGCGGCGGCATGCGCCAACGTGTGATGATCGCAATCGCCTTAGCTTGCAGCCCAAAACTGCTCATTGCCGATGAACCGACGACTGCCCTCGATGTCACGATTCAAGCACAAATCTTGCAATTGCTGCGGACGCTTGTGAAGGAAAACGGTACAGCGATTTTGTTGATTACCCATGACCTTGGCGTCGTTGCTGAAATGGCCGACACAGTGATCGTCATGTACGCTGGTCAAGTAGTCGAACAAACCGATGTCATCACGCTTTTTGAACAGCCAGCACATCCGTATACGGTCGGGCTGTTAGCAAGCACGCCGAAAATCACTGAACACCAACAAACGTTGCCCTCGATCGAAGGCACAGTGCCGACACCAGACACGATGCCAACAGGCTGTCGCTTCTCACCCCGTTGCCCAAAGGCGATGGCTCGCTGTAAACAGGAAGCCCCTCCGATGTTCGAAACAACAAAGGGCCACTATGTCCGCTGCTGGTTGTTTGAGGAGAAGGGAGGGGCGGCTATATGAGCGATGTATTATTGGAAGCAAAGGGAATTACGAAGCATTTTCCGGTTAGCGAAGGCGTCCTCAAACGCAAAAAAGCGCTGCTCCGTGCGGTGGATGGCGTTGATTTAACCATTTATTCAGGGGAAACACTCGGTATTGTTGGTGAATCTGGCTGTGGCAAGTCCACATTAGGGAATGTCTTGATGCGGTTGCTTGAACCAACAAGCGGCGAACTGACATTTGACGGTAGCCCGTTTTTAACGTTAAGGGGAGAAGCATTGCGGCAAAAGCGCGCCGATATGCAAATGGTATTCCAAGACCCGTTCTCTTCTTTAAACCCACGTATGAAAGTAATGGATATCATTGCTGAACCGTTAAAGACACATAAAAAAGCACATGGCAAACAATTGGTTGAACGTGTTTATGAATTGCTTGACGTTGTCGGTTTGGATCGTTCCTACGCTGGGCGCTATCCTCATGAATTTAGCGGCGGACAGCGCCAGCGAATTGGCATCGCCCGAGCGATCGCCTTGAAGCCGAAACTGGTGATTTGCGATGAGCCCGTGTCGGCACTGGATGTCTCGATCCAAGCGCAAATTTTAAATTTGCTTGCGCGGTTGCAAAAAGAATTTCAATTAACGTTTCTGTTTATTGCCCATGGTCTCCCGGCAATTAAGCATATTAGTGACCGCATCGCTGTTATGTATTTAGGCAAAGTCGTCGAGCTTGCCGACAAAGAGGATTTATTTAACCAGCCGCTCCACCCATATACGGCAGGCTTAATTAGCGCCGTGCCGGTCACTGACCCGCGAAAGCGCCATCAACCACAGCGAATCATTCCTGAAGGCGATATGCCAAGCCCCGTTCGTCCACCGAGCGGCTGCCGCTTTCATACACGCTGCCCGTATGCCCAAGAGCGTTGCGCTGTCGAGGAACCTGCATTGGTTGAAAAAGCAGCCGGCCATCAAGTCGCTTGCCATTTTCCATTATTAAAAGGGCCAGGAGGTGCGCCAGATGAACATCATTGGCAAAACGGACATGCTCCGCTTGCTTGAAACACTTGTAAACATCGATAGCGGCTCGTACCATAAAACAGGGGTGGACGCTCTCGGTAAAGAATTAATCGGCGCTTATGAACCGTTAGGGTTTAAAGCAGCTATATTCAAACAGTCAATCTATGGAAACCACATCCTGGTACAACATACGGAAGCAAAGCAACCAACGATTTTGCTATTGGCCCACATGGATACCGTCTATCCGGTAGGCACCGTCAAAAAAAGGCCGTTTTCCGTGAAAGGAGAACGGGCGTATGGGCCAGGGGTGATTGACATGAAAGGCAGCCACGTCACGGCTTTCGCAGCAATAAAGGCATTGTGTAGCGCCAACCCTCAAGCAGCGAAAAACGTCGCCCTTTTGCTGACGAGTGATGAAGAAATCGGCGCTCCTACAGGCAGGCCGCTGATTGAAGAACACGGAAAAGGGAAAAGAGCCGTGCTCGTCATGGAACCAGCGAGAAAAGATGGCTCCCTTGTTACCGCAAGGCGAGGCGGCGGGCGGTTTACATTAGATGTCAGCGGCAAAGCAGCCCATGCCGGTGTTGAGCCGGAAAAAGGCCGCAGCGCCATTGCTGAGTTAGCCGCTAAAATTATAAAACTACACGCCCTCTCTGACCACGACGCAGGCATCAGTATTAACGCTGGCCTCATTGAAGGCGGCACATCCGTCAACACCGTTGCCAGCCGTGCAAAAGCGCAAATCGATGTCCGCATTTCGAAGCTGAACCAAGCAGAACCGTTGGAGAAGCGCATTCGCGCCATTTGCCAACAACCATGGCTTGACGGCACCACCATTACAGTAACAGGCGGAGTAACACGGCCACCAATGGAACGGAATCGCGACACGATGGAACTCATTTCCCTCATAAAAGCCATTGGCACATCAATGGGCTTACATGTAACAGAAACAGCAACAGGCGGCAGTTCCGACGCTTCCTTCACATCGGCCCTCGGCATTCCGACCATTGACGGCATGGGCCCAGTCGGGGGAAACCAACATAGCGAAGAAGAATATTTGGAAATCGAATCGCTCGAAGAACGTGCCCTGCTGTTGGCTTACACAATCGAAGCGTTGTTAGCTAAAACGAAATAGGAACAGCAAATAACGCAAGCGTCACAGCCATTGCGACGTTTGCGTTTTACTATTTCATGTTCTCGTCAAAAAAGAGAGAAACCAGACAGCATGATGCTGCTCATCCGTAGGACTGCGCGAAAAATGAAAGGGAGCTGACCAATAAGTCAGCTCATTTTATAGTAGGTTATCGTCTATATCTTCAAGCTCAATAGGTTAGCTATTCTAAGCTTGAATGAACAAAGCGATAATCAACAGGATAGAGAAAAGCAGAAAGGCGCCATTTAAAATGAGCCCAATCATTTTGACAGATGGTTTGGCGGCTTTCAACGCGAACAAGATTCCAACAATAGAGAGCAATGTCCACAAGCCAATCGTATATGTCGGCTCAAATTGAAAAAGAGTGCTTACATAATACAAAAGAACGCTTAAACAAAACAAGATAATGGATAACACAAATCTTCACTACTTTCCTTTAAAAGTCTAGCGTGCTCTTTTAGTTGATCAACTCGGGAGATTCTTTCTTATATAATTGGCGATCGACAAGTTCACGATAAAATTGGTGGTGCTCGATTAACTCATCGTGTGTTCCTTCGCCTGTTATTTCCCCGCTCTGGACAACGACCAATTTGTCTGCATGCTGCACGGTCGACAATCGATGGGCGATTACTAGCGTTGTCCTAGAAAGCATGAGTTGATTGAGCGCTTCTTGTACTAAAAATTCCGAATGGCTGTCAAGATGGGCGGTGGCCTCGTCTAACAATAAAATTTGCGGATTTCGTAAAATGGCCCGAGCGATTGCAAGCCTTTGTCTTTGCCCGCCAGATACTAAAATGCCCCTTTCACCCACTTCTGTTTCTAAGCCGTCTGGCAAAGAGGCAATAAACGAAGATAAATTTGCTTTTTCTAAGGCTACGTGAATGTCGGCATCGCTGCTTTTTTCAGCATGGCCATACGTAAGATTGTAGCGAATCGTACCCGCCATTAGCGGAGAATCTTGGGCAACATAGGCAATGTTTTGTCTCCAATCATGGACATCAAAGTCATTGATTGGTTGATTATCGTACTCTATCGTCCCTTCGCTTGGTGGATAAAATCGTTCAATTAATGAAAATAAGGTGGTTTTGCCTGCACCGCTAGGCCCGACAATTGCCGTTACTTCACCGGCATTGGCGGTGAAACTTACATTTTTCAGGATATGGTTGCCATTCGGATAGGAGAAAGACACATTGGCAAATCGAATGCCGTTTACGCGGGCAACTGTTTCTTGATTGTGTGTATAAGATACACCTGACACCGATTGAGATTCCAATTCCTCCTCCATAATATACGTGATCCGTTCTGTTGCGCCTTTTGCTTTTTGCAATTGCGTAAAAAAGTGGCCCATTTGTGAGATTGGAGGGATAATCTGGAACATGTAAAAAACAATCGCAACTAATGTGCCGGCCGATAAGACCCCATTGGCAACTTGTATCCCCCCGTAACCAAAGACGACGACTAATACTAACAAGGTAATGGTTGTCATCAATGGAGAAATGATCGCCATTATTTTCCCAGTATCTAATCCATGTTTTAACAGTTTATCGATTCTGTTGTTGCCCTGAGACGTTTCCGGGTCTTCCGCTATAGACGATTTGACTAACCTGATATCCGACAACACACGCCCTAAATCCCCTTGAAATGAAGCTGTCTCATCTTGCAACGCTTTCGACACTTTGTATGTTTTTCTACCTAGTGGTTTTAATACAGCTAGCGACACAGGGACAATCAATAATAAGAGAAGCGTAATGCTCCAATTTAATGCAAACAGGATAATAATCGAACCAAGTATTTTAATCGTTCCCGATAAAAAAGGAATCAATTGGTCGGTAAAAAAATTTTTAATAACATTTGTGTCATGGGTAATTCTGCTCATTGTTTCTCCAGAGCTATTCTGGTCATAAAATGAGACTGGCAATCGTAACACTTTGTGCCAAAGATCTTTACGTAATTTTGCCACCATTATCTGGCCAATGTAGATCATCATATACATAGAGATGCCTGACAGAATGATTTGCACGATAAAGACGCCTGCGATTAGGGCAGCGGTTGTGCCGCTGAAATTTGATTCAACGGTTATGTCCACAAGGTTCATTGTTAATAGGGGGACAGCAAGAGATAGCGCCGTCTCCATCAGGACTAAGAACAGAGCTAGCCCAAGTAGCCATAGTGAGGGGCGGTAAAGATGCATCAGGGAAACGAACTCTTTTAATTGAACCTGTCGTTCAGTTGTAGAACCCATATGATTCTTCCTTTCTGACCGAGAGTTTGTCTGATAGCAGTTTTTTGAAAGGCAAATTATTTGTAAAGCTAGCAAAAAAATGGGCTTCCTGGTAGTGCTTTAAAATGTTTTTGAAGGGAACGCCTTTTTTTTCTAAACAAAGACCTTTATAATAAAGAAATTGCCCGACATACGCCGTACAAGCATAATTCCTGGATAATTGCAGGCCTTGTCCTATATCTTTTAAAGCAGCATCATAGTGATGGTAGTTCAGTTCAATGATTGCTTTTTGGTACAAAATATAGATTTTTAAGTTTTTTTTGTGCAAATAGGTGTTCTTTCCTTTAATTCCTTCAACGGATGCAAGGCTTTTTTGTAAGTAGTCTAACGTTTCGCTATATGAATATTTTTTCATGTGGGAATGGATAATGCCTAAATATAAATGGAACTTTGTTTGAATAGACTGTTCAAATGGCAAACAGCCAGCCATGCATTTTAATTTCTTTAATGTGGTCTTAGCATCCTTTTTCTTGCATTGGAATTCAGAGAATAGATGATGGATCCTTATATAATCCTTAAACCAATTAGGGAATTCCACCGCCTCGCCACAGTCAATTAATTGTGCAGTTAGCCTGTTCAGTTCCTCGTACTCTTCATTTAACGAGAGTTGCTCAATCATTTCATAAGTGGTTTCGATGTATTCACTATTGTAGCACGTGGTGAGCGTTAAAAAATGGTCGACAGGCACCCCTAGCTTAGAAGCAATGGCTTCAAGCACGTGTAAGTTTGGGACGTACTTTCCATTTTCAATTTTGCTTATTGCCGATTGGCTGACAACGCTAGAGCTAATATTTTCTTGCGACATGCCAAGTTTCTTTCTTAAGTTCCGGATCTCCATGCCAATTCGATTATCCATCATATGCATCTTCCTTATCATAACCTGTATTAGTTGGTTTTTTTAAGTGAGGATGTTATCGAAAGATTATCAGGCATTTATCAGAAATATATCAGATTAACCAAATCTCAACATTTATTTTCCAAAAAAATGGGGTCTATAGTAATGACATTTTCAAAAAACAAACAAAGTTATTCTAATTGTCATAATTTATAAGAGATACTGTCAAAAAACAAGCTCAACCTTGGCATTGTTCATTTTAAGCGAATTAATGACTGAAAACGATGTTTCCATTTTGCTAAAATGTTTTTTACAGTTAATTTGCGCCGGGGTTTCCCTGGCAAAAAAAATAGGGGAGGAATATCAAATGGAAAAAGCATTTGACTTGGATTTGGAAGTAGTACACACGAAAGCGAAGGATGTAGAACCAGATTTCACAAGCGTTAGTTTCTGTACTCCTGGTTGCGGGGAAACAGGTAGCTTTAATAGCTTCTGCTGCTAAGAAAAAAGGCTTTTGATCATTTACATGGGATTGCCCCTCAAAAATCTTGTATTTTTCTAAAATACAGATTTATAAAATTGAGCAAGGGCAATCCTGTTTGTTTTTCATTTGAAAGGGGAGTTCATGGCGATGAGAAAAAGCGAACAATTATTATATGAGCCTGTAGACACAATCATGTTGAGAGCACCGATTTTGTCATTATCGCATGACCATCAAAACGCGTCAAAAGACGATATTATCCCCATTTTGAAAGAATACATAGAACGGCCTGAAATAAAAGAGGCACTAGCAGTCGCCAGCCCTAATTTATTTCAGTCTTTAGAGAAAATTCATGGCGATCCCCGTTCCAAAAAAACGAGGAACGCTGTTTCCAGCTTGTTAAAGTTTTT
This sequence comes from Shouchella clausii, assembly GCF_001598215.1. Taxonomy (GTDB): domain Bacteria; phylum Bacillota; class Bacilli; order Bacillales; family Bacillaceae_D; genus Shouchella; species Shouchella tritolerans. Next base: position 620,916 of record NZ_BCXJ01000001.1, read on the forward strand.
AATAAGGATGTCTAGCCGTCCAACTCCTTTTGGTTTGTTTTCAGGCATAGCTATAGGCGAACTTGGCGATAAGACAGTGGGATCTTTATCTGACACGAAGCAACACCAAAAGAGAGCGCGTCCAGATATGGAGTGGTTGCTTGGTGTAGTTAGCAAAATAGAAAAAAACCAAACGATCGCTAGAAAGCTTAATGTTTTTTTTAATGATGCTGTGTATGAGACGGACGATCGAGTCTACCTTCATTATTTTTCTAACTGTGGGCAGTTAAGAAGCAGTGTAAATCAAGAGCGCAAAGACAATATTTCCATCAGAAAAACGGTGGTGGTAGAGTTTGTCCAATCAGTAGCGAAAAAACCGATTTCAATTTCTGAATTAATGAACCAGCTTCAATTAACATATACGAGCGCCTCTATAGACGAAATTGAATCGTTTGTTTGGAATTTATTCCAACAAGAATTTCTTATCAGTGAATTAAGGCCGCCAATCGTTAACTGCGCGCCTTTATCCTATATCATACAGATCCTTGAGTCCATCCCCGAAGCGAAGGGAATAGGGGCGATGTTAAAAGGAATTGAAGGCGATATAGAAACGTATAACCAATTGCCTATCGGACAGGGATTGGATTTCTTTCAAGCGCTAACGGCTAAAATGCAAGACATTCATCCTAGCAAACAGCCGTTGCAAGTGGACCTGAGCTTAACATGTACAGAAAAGGTTAAGATAAATCGTTCAATTGGCGAACAAGCGGCCAATGCGGCAGAGTGGCTGTGGAGGCTTTCAAAAAATGAGACTGGAATCGCCCATTTACGGGAATACCATGTTGAATTTCTTGAGAAATATGGGATAAATCGAGAAATTCCTCTGCTAGACTTGTTAAGCGATGAGAAAGGTTTAGGGGCACCGCCAACCTATAAATACCCACCTTCAACAAAAAGTGTTAAACCGCCTCAAACGAAGAGCACTCATCGTTTGTTAATGGAAAAATACATCCAGTGTTTAAGGGAGAATGCGAAGGAAATATCATTGACCGCCTCTGACCTGCAAAAGCTAATGGATAACGACACAGATGACGTTTTTGCTCCGAATTCAGGGGAATTATTTGTTGAAGTGCTTGCTTCATCAGCAGAGGAAATTGATAAAGGCAACTATCAGTTGGCAATAGGAACCAATGTCGGTTCCCAAGAGCTAGGCCAAACATTCGGCCGTTTCTCGGACATGATCGCTATCGAAGAGAATAGGCACTTGATGGAAGAACAAAAGAAAATAGAAGAAACGTTTACGGATGTTGAAACCGAATACGTAGAGTTGAGTTTTCTGCCCCAAAGTGGCCGTGCAAGCAACGTTTCCATTACGCAATCCACACGGGATTTACATACAACCATTGCCACCAATGCAAACGGCCAAAACAAAAAGCTATTGTTAGAAGATATATTAGTTGGGGCGACACTTGGGAGGTTCTATTTAAAATCGAAGAAATCAAATAAACGTCTCGTATTTACATCAAATAACATGTTTAATTACGAGAATGCACCAAATTGTTTCCGGTTTTTAAGGGAAGTTTCTTTAGAAGATGGAAAGGCGATTCAAGGGTTGAATTTGGGAAGCCTTAGAGAGTTTGCTTTTATTCCTAGAATTACGTCTGGAAAAGTCATTCTCTCGCCGGCAATTTGGAAATTAAACGATCAAATGGAAGAACTGTCTGATTTCTCTGCGCCACTTGATCAATGGATTGAGCGATTTTCAACATGGATGAAAAAAATGCAGGTACCAGAACGGGTCTTTATGGCTTATGGGGATAACCGATTGTACATCCACTTAAAAAACGACAACCATTTGCAAGAATTAAGGTCGGAACTAAGGCGCAGAGGAAGGGTGCAGTTACAAGAAATGATCGGCGATTATGGGGAGAAGCAGTGGGTAAAAAGCCCTTTAGGCAGACATAACGCCGAATTAATTGTTCCATTCAAGAAAAGGCCTCATGTGCCAGCAAAACCGACGGTGATGATTAAGCCAGTTGCAGAAGTGCCAATTGAATGCAGAGAAAAAGAACCTGGGACAGACTGGCTCTACTTTAAGCTTTATGGGCCTGTCCACAAGCAGCAAAAACTGATTTCTACACAAATTCGAACGCTTGTAGCCGAGTTAGAGAACCACAAACTCATAAATAGCTGGTTCTTTATTCGCTATTATGACAATGAGCCCCATTTGCGGCTAAGGTTTCACGGAGATCCGAAAGCTTTGTTGGCTGGCGCACTGCCGATATTTCAAAAATGGTATGCAGCCCAGCGTCTTGCGGGGAACATTAAAAAAGTTGTGATTGAGCCGTATGAACGGGAAATTGAACGATACGGCGGCCTTTCGCTCATGCCTCTAATGGAGCGATACTTTGAAAAAGATAGTTTGTTGACATCCGATTTGCTTGGTTTAAGTAGTAAGCAAGCATTCAAAGAACCGCTAGAATTAGTCGCGTCTATGTATGTTGTTTACTTTTTAACGGAATACGGTTGGCACCATGAAAGGCAATTGGAGTGGATTTCCAAGTGGAGCGAAGATCCAGCTTACTCCAAAGAGTTTAGGCCTTATCGGAACGATGTGCTTAAATGGCTAGACCAAGAAGAAAACTGGAAGGCTCTAAAGGAGCAGAAAGGCTTTCTCTTTAAGCTGTTTTCCAAAAATGAAGCAATCATACACGAGCTTTCCCATAATATGGACAAGACGCCGATGACAAATACAGAGGAAAGAGTTGTCGGGAGCTTGATCCATATGCATTGCAACCGGTTGCTCGGCACAGACCGTGATAGGGAGAAAAAAGCAATGGCGTTTGTGCGTCAAATTATTGAAAGCCAAAAGCATTGGAACAAAACGAAAGGACAACCATTAAACGTATGAGGTGATCCACCGTGATAGAGAAGGTAGTTGATGACCAAGAAACCAAACGTATGATTGCCCATTTGACCGAGAAACTAAGCGACCCACAACAAGTGGAAGAGGTTGTAATGGATAAGCACAATGTCACTACGATTAGCAAAGTAAATCCGTGGGACCCTGTTTCTTTATCCCATGGTTTTGCAGGGACGATTTTATTTTTCTCTGAATTGCATAAATTGTATCCCGAGGAAAAGTGGGATCATGTGGCCCATAACCATATTGTCTACGCTAGCAACTATCTAAAAAATGGGGTCCATTCTATCTCTTTATTTGGAGGAATTACAGGCTTTGCTTTTGCCGTGTTCAATGCCTCCGAAAATGGTACAAGGTACCAGAATTTATTAGTAAAACTGGATGAAGTGATTCGTAGAGAAGCAGAGGCTGAGATCGAAGAAGAAAAACAGAGGAATTGTGTCGGGGCTCTGCCAACTTTTTATGATGTGATCCAGGGGTATGCTGGAATTGGAAGGTATCTGCTTGAAAGGAGGAAAGATACGCCATCTTTTAACGGCTTAATTGAAGCGATTTTGCAACAGTTTGTTGAAATGGCTGCCACCATAACATGGGAAGAGCATGAGATTCCAGGCTGGTATGTTACGCAAGACAATCAATTTTTAGAGAAGGATAAAAAGATTTATCCATTTGGCAACTTCAATTTGGGCCTCGCCCATGGCATCCCAGGGCCGTTAAGTTTTTTATCTTTATGCCTACTAAAAGGAATAGAGATCCCAGGACAAAGGCAAGCAATAACGACGATTGGCAATTGGCTCGTCCGTCATGCTAAAAGCAATTCAACTGGCGCCCCAGTTTGGGCTCACCGCATAGGCGTCAAAGAAGCCATAGCCAACAACTATACCGTCACAGATGAACGGGAAGGCTGGTGTTATGGCAATCCTGGTGTTGCCCGGTCGCTCTATTTAGCAGGAAAAGCGCTGAACCATCAGCCCTATCAAGACATGGCGGTTAAATGTTTCCTTGGCATTAAGGAAAAAACATTAGAAGAGCTAGACTTGCAAAGTGCGACGTTTTGCCACGGAAAGAGTGGTTTGTTGCAAATCATGGTGCGGATGAAAAACGACCTTAACATCAATGACTTTGACAAGCTCATCATTCAATTGGAAAACGGGATTAAGGGACAGTATAAGGATCAGCATCCGTTGGGATTTAAAGATTTTGAAATCGGAAGCCGAACAAACGAGTTAGATAAAGCGGGCTTATTGGAAGGGGCAGCTGGCGTTGGATTGGCCTTATTGTCGATGGTCCGTGACGACAGTGATTTCTTCTGGGATAAAGCGTTTTTAATCAGTTAGGGGTGAGGATGTGCCGGAAAAGGAAGAAAAAAACATACTAGTCGGGATTTCTGGATCGATCTCTGTCATAAACATGCCCTCCTATTTAGCCTTTTTTAAACATACGTATGGCCATGTCAAGGTCATCATCACAGAGCAAGCCAATAAGTTGTTCCCGGCTTCTTCCTTGTCGTTGTTTTGTGATGACATTTTCCAGGATCACAATGAAACCATAGATCCAAACAAGTCGAGCCATGTCGGGTTAGCTAGGTGGGCAGATCTATTTATTGTCCTTCCTGCTACGGCAAATAAAATTGGCCAAGTTGCTAATGGCTTAGGCATGGATCTGCTGTCATCAACCATATTAGCTTCTACGAAGCCTGTACTTTTTTGCCCAAACATGAATGAGGCGATGTGGAACAATTTCTTTGTAAAAAGAAACATGGCATTACTTGAAGAGGGAGGACATATGATCATTCCTCCAGTGGAGAAAGAAGCATATGAAGTGGCTTCAGGAAGCATTCGTAAAAACTTCATTATTCCAGATATGTATACCATCGCTCAAGAAATGGATAAAGCTATGGCTGTAAAAGAAAAAAGCTAGGACGCAGTACGGAGCGTCCGGCTTTTTTGTGTTTTGGCGAATGGTTAAATTTTTGATTTTTTTCTGACAGGGAAAAGGGATAATCAGTTTTAGAATAAGGAGTGATAGCCAATGGAAAAGGTCATTGAGACAAAGAATTTAACAAAGAAAGTAAAAGGAAAACCGTTAGTGGAAGAAATCAATCTTTCCATCGCAAAGGGGGAGATATGTGGTCTTATCGGTCCCAATGGCGCTGGGAAAACAACAATTATGAAGCTGTTGACAGGATTGCTCATCCCTACAAGCGGAGAAGTGAAGCTCAATCAATTGGATGTGCATAAACAACGAAAGGAAGCGATGCGCTCCGTTGGTGCCATTATTGAATCGCCTATTTTCTTTGAGTTCATGACGGGCCGCGGAATGCTCTTAAATCTTGCCCGGCTCCATGGCCTGAACAAACAGGAACGGCAAGAGAAAGTCGCAGAAGCATTGGCGATTGTTGGGTTAGGCGGCCGCGGCGATGAAAAAATACGTACGTATTCCTTAGGAATGAAGCAACGCTTAGGGATTGCCCAAGCGCTGTTAGGCAACCCAGAGATTGTCATATTGGATGAGCCTGCCAACGGCTTAGACCCGATGGGGATGAGGGAATTGAGGGAATTGATCTTGCAATTAAATAAGGAAAGAAATATTACGTTCTTACTATCAAGCCACTTGCTCGACGAACTCCAAAAGATATGCAGCACGCTCATTATTATCAAGCAGGGAAATGTCCTTTTTTATGGAAAACAAGAAGAGATTTATAACAAGGCAGAGAATAATTTAGAAGAGATTTTTATTGGGATGATGTCATAATGAGACAGCTAATCATTAGTGAATTCGAACGGTTATGGTCGAGATGGTCCATTCGGCTGCTCGTATTGGCCTTGCCGGTATTAGTCATTGCTACTGGTGTTTATTTCCGAAACCATAATCGCAACATTTCAATAGATGCTGTTGATTACGCAACCGCCATAAATTTTCCTATTCTCAGCATATCAGAACATTTGTTTATCACGTTTAACATTCTGCTCATTTTTATTTGTGCTTATGTGCTAACAGAGGAATATCAGCAAAAACAAATCAAATTAATTTTGCTTCGTGCTTATTCCATGAGCCAAATTTTTCTGTCTAAATTCATTGTGATGGCCACTTCTTTATTCATCTGTTTCTTTCTTTATTATTTGTCTTCCTTCACCGTTGGGCAGATGATGTTTGAAACGCCAGAAAGGTCGATTCTTTTTGGTTCTGAAGCAGTCGTTACAAATGGTGAGATGGTTCTTTATGCATTGAACTATTATGGAATTGCTTTTCTTACTAGTCTTGCGGCACTCTCTTTATTTTGCTTTATTGCGATTGCAATGCCCTCTGTCAATGCTTTATTAGGTAGCGGCATTTGCATCCTCTTCTTTTCCATTGTCGGTCCACAGCTGTTAGAGCAATCGACCGCTTTTGCCGAAGGAAGCAATGTTTCTTATGTGGTATATGCATCCATAACAAAAATTCAATACACCGGTATCTCGTTATTGCTTTCAGGCGGGGCATTGAGCGGTTGGCTAATAGCAGTTATTTTGTTTTATTTGTTGGTCTTTCTTGTAGGAGCATATTTGATTTTTACTCGCCGAAATTATTATGCATAAAGGAGCCGTATGATGAAACATTTAATTGCAAGTGAATTCGAGCGGCTTTGGAGGATGAGAATGATAAAAATCCTCTTACTGCTGCTCATAGGGATCTCCTTTTTTTCCGCTCACTTTTTGACTTGGTTTGATTTAGGTCTTTATACTGCAGATAGTGAAACGCCGTTAAATGCTGTTAACTTTCCCTGGTTTTTGTTAAGGGAAGTCTCTTTCTTTGTGACACTAGTCATCATGCCATTGTTTTGTGTGATTGTTTTGAACGCACCAATAAAAGCAAAAACGTACAACTTAGTGTTGTACCGGCCATTTCACCGTTTAGAATTTTTACTGTCTAAATGGGGAACGCTGCTCTTGATTGCTGTCTTCATTACCGCGTTTATCTGGCTCATTGGGGTCGTGCTAGGCTTTTTCTTTTACCAAGTTCCAGATTATGTGACTTTTTATGGCGATCTAACACGCTACTCTGTACTGAATGGGTACATCTATTCAGCCAAGCTCTATTTTCTGTTTTGGGCGGTCATGGTCGCTGGAATTGCTATTGCCAGTGTTATGTCGATTTTGGCACCAAACCCGATCATTGCTTACTTCCTATTGATGATTGCCTACGTGGTGCCGATTTATTTTTCAAATGAGTTGTCGTTTTTCTTGATGCCCACTCAATCCATTTTTATTTCGCTTTCGGAAAGCAACATGCCATTGCTTTATATGGTGTTGCCTTTGATTGCTCTGCTTGGCGGAGGGATTTCAAGCTTATTATGGGTAAGGCAAGATTTTAAATAAACGTTTGCGAGGGGATAAAATGGAACACATTCTGATTGTCGATGATGAAGTTCAAATTACTTCAATTGTGGGAGAGCTATTACATGAAGAAGGCTACCATACAACAGTCGCCAACGATGGAATGACCGCGATAAAGTTGATCAAGGAACAGGACTTTGATTTAATCATCCTCGATATCATGATGCCTTATGTGAACGGGTTAGACGTTTGCCGTAGCGTAAGGGAATTTACGGATGTTCCGATTTTATTTGTTACCGCTCGAACAAGTATCAACGACCAAATTAATGGGCTAAACATAGGAGGAGATGACTACATAAACAAACCGTTTACCCACGAACAGCTGCTTGCTAGAATCAAAACCCATTTAAGGCGGGAAAAACGGAAACAACAACCAACAGATGAACTTGTCTATGGAAAAATAACACTTGACCGGCGCACAAATGAGCTCCGCTATGGCGAAACCCCATTGTTGCTCACAAACAAAGAGTTTAAAATTATGGAAATGTTAATGAGCAATCCAAAACAAGTCTTTTCGAAAGACCATTTATACGAAACGATTTGGGGAGTAGAAGCGACTGGACAATCACACACTGTGACTGAACATATCCGAAATATCCGGATACGCATTCATAAGGTCGATCCAATGGCAAACCTGATCCATACCGTGTGGGGAGTGGGCTATAAACTTGAATAAAAAAAGAACGACCATTAAACAGCAAATCCGATTAACAATAGCCAAGACCATTTTACTTAGTTTCCTAGCTACCGTCATTGTTGTTTTGGCAAGTTGGGCGATTGTCATGAGCATCGATGACCGCTATTATGCCAATTACTATGAGAGCCAAGTCCCCAAAATAACCGATGAAGTGCAAAGTTTGAATCGAGAGCTCGTCGATTCACAAGCGTTGGGGGCACAACAACTAGAAAAGGCCATTCCCACCCCAGGAATGGAATATCAAGTGCTAGACGAACAAGGAACATTCTTGTACGGTTCATTTTCCGCTAACGTCAACACGGAAGACGTCCATTTGCTAAATAAGGTCAACAAATCATTTTTGGAAGATAACACCGCCACAACGTTTATCCCGATTGTCGACCAAAATGGTTCATTTGCTGGCAGCGTCGTACTTCAATATAAGCTAGAATCAGAAGTCGAAGCCTTATTTAATATTTTTTTTGTTTGCCTGTTCCTCACGCCATTTTTCTTTATTATGATCTTTACCTATTATTATGCGAGCAAACTAGGAAAAAACTATTACGCAAGGATCCAAAAGTTGATTGTCGCGACAGATTTGGTCCGAAAGCAAGATCTAGATTTTGAAATCGAGGCCGACGGAAATGATGAAATCACAAAACTTTCGACTTCCTTCAATATAATGAAACAAGCGTTGCAAGACTCCCTTTATCAGCAATGGAACTTGGAAAAAAACCGTTCTGAGTTTATTTCCTCTGTCTCCCATGACTTAAAAACGCCATTGACGATCATGAAAGCAAACGCGCAAATGTTGGAGAGAAAGATAAAGGATGATCGGAACAAAACATATATTGCTAATATGATTGGCGAAATTGAGCGGACGGAAAACCTCGTACAAGAGCTTGATACAAAAATGAACGACGAAGAGTCTTTTTTCGCTATTGAAACCGAGGCAGTCGAACCGAAACATTTCTTTGAAACTGAATTTGCAAAGTACAAAGATTTTGTTCAAAACGAAGGACTGACGTTTCACACTTCCGTCCTCGACTACAGAAAAACAGCGAACACAATTCAAATAGACGTGCAAAAAATTACACAAGTGATAGATAACCTTATATCAAACAGCTTGCGTTTCGCCCAACCAAATGATGGCCATATTGATTGCCGCGCAGAATGCCATGACGATTACGTAAAAGTGACTGTAAGCGACAATGGAAAAGGATTCACTGAATCGGACTTGCATTATGTCTTCCAAAAATTTTACCAAAATAACGATAGTGCCGACCCCCATAAAGGGCTCGGGCTCTACATTGTCAAACATATAATCGAAAAACATGGCGGAAACGTTCAAGCATCGAATGACAAAGGGGCAGTGGTCTCCTTTCAGTTACCCGCTGCCCCGAAAAACAGCCACTAGCATTTTGTGCTAGTGGCACTAGATTCAGTCGTTTTAATCAAAGCACACAATTCCTTGGTTTTTAATCGCTTCAGCACGTGCGTCGCCAATTCCGTTAATTCGCTTCAAGTCATTGTAAGAAGAAAATGGCCGGAGTTGAATAATCTGGGCGGCACGGTCTGGGCCAATTTCATAAATCGCTTGCAACTCAGACTCGGAAGCACTGTTGATTTTCACCGTTCCAGGGCCACAACTATCGGTACTTGCGCTTTCTGAAGACTGTGCGGTTTCCGTTTCTGTGGTAGCGGTTTCATTTCCGCTATCAGTTGAGGCGCTGGCCACTTCTTCTTCCAACTTCGAAATCGCTGATTCCTTTTCTTCAATCGTTTGCTCTTTTTCTTTGATTTTATCGTCTAATGCAGCAAGCTTGTCCTCGTAATCTTCGCTGATTTCAGCAGTGATTCGTTCTTCCAGTTCTTCCTCGATCTGTTCCCGAAATTCCTCTTCCCATTCGAGTTTGGCTTCCTCTAATTGCTCTTCAATCAAATCGTCAGTATCGCCTTCTTCAGCTTGTACGAGCTCCAACTGCTCTTCAGACTCTTTTAACGATTCCTCTGCTTCCTCTAACGCAACAGTCAAATCTTCAATCTCTGTTTCTTTGTCTAGCAAGGATGCTTCTAATGTTTCGATTTTGGTAAGTTGGGCGGATTGGGCTTTATTTGGATCTAGCGTACTGTTATATAAGATAGAAGTAATAATGAGAGCTGGAATCACGTATAAACATACTCGACTTCTTGAAGGAAGCCGGATCAAGCGCGGTTTAACCAATCCTAGAATAAAAACAAAAAGGGAAAGCGTAAACAAAATGTAAAAAAACGTATTCAAGCTAGTTCCTCCTTTGTGTTGTAATATGGTAATTGTAACAAACTATCAGACTATCGTCATGGGTTAATTTGTGTAGGGGGAAGAGTTGGTTCATTTATAAGTCTTTATATAAGGGACGCGCAACTATGGGGTTATTTGATGCACAGCCATGTTCTATTCAAAATAAAGCATGTGTGTGAAACGATTGTAAGTCTAATTTAGTCGTAGTCGTAACACGTGTACTTTTAAAGGACGGTGTCTTGATATGAAAGATTTTATTTCGAGCCTTCTTCTTATTTGTGGTTGGCTTTGTATCGCTATTAGTACCTATCTACTGTTCTGGACAGTGGTAACTCCCTTATGGGCCATCATCCCTTTTTTTGTTTTCTTAAGTATGGGCTTGTTATGTCTTCGTATTTCTAAAAAACTAAATAATAGAAGACAATGAACGTTCTTCTATCAATAGTGGAAGATCTAAGGTAGCTAGAAAAACACTAGTGTCAAGTCTTTTAAAACTACCTTAATCAATTGGTATAAACTACTAGCAATGCTTACTGATTTAAAGTAAACTAATGGAAAAGACCTGTGTAAGAAGTCGTTGTTTTTGCTTAATATTTTAGTTGATTGTCTGGCAAGGAAATTATGTAAAGCCAAAGCTTAATTCAAGGATATACCGAAAAGAAACAAGGAGAACTGCGATGCAGGGAACTGACCGTACTGTGATGATGCATTTTCCTAATAGTCAACAAGCATCATCATTAAAAATCCTTCAAGAACCAACTAGTCAAATTCGTGCGTTTTACTTTAAAAAGAGTTTGTTGGCACAAGTAGAAGAACTTGAGTATGCAAACAACTACGCTATTTATTTTCTATTTTCTGATTTAGAAAATCCTAGTGTCTACATTGGCCAATCAACCCAAGGAATTAAACGACTGAGAGACCATCTACGAGAAAAAGATTTTTGGCAATACGGCATCTTATTTGTAACTGATAATAACAGCTTTGATAAACTGGCCATTGATTTTTTAGAACACCAATTTATTCAACTGTTTAAACGCTCATCCTTTATTGTTGAAAACCGTGACCTACGTAATACAAAGCCGATAATTAATTGGTTTGCCCATGCAACCATGAATACATTTACGAATCAAATCGTATTTCTTCTTGAAGCGCTTGGCGTTTCTATTCAAGAAGAAGAGAAAGAAAACGACCGGAAGCTTTTTCCTGCTGAAGGGGAAAGAGAGGCTTTTTTATTCATACGTGACGGACAGTTCTTCTTAACAAAAGGATCAATCCTTCATCGTCCACAGGAACGTCTGAAAAACTGGAATGATCAAGGGAAACTTTATGATAAGCTGAATGCGCGGATTGACCAGCTAATCGATGTAAAGCAAGCGGAGGTGATTGACGAAGGCACAGTTCGTCTTCTTCAGGATGTCGTCTGCTCAAGCCCTAGTGCAGCAGCAGATTTATGCAGTGGGACTTCTAAAAATGGGTGGACGTTTTGGAGGGGGCTGGAGAAGGAGAGAGTTATGGAGTAGTTTAATAATATAAAGAACTACAGGAGTGAAAAAGGTGCCAAATTATATCTTGGAGCTGTACCAGGAACAATTAAATATGGACGCAATTGAATTCTTGATATGGTTAACAATTACTATCATCGGTCTATGGTTATTTAAGCAATTTAGAAATCGTTACATCGAAATAGAAAAAATAAAATCAGAAAAAAGAATTAACTTAGTGGAGAACTTATACATTTTAAATTATTATTTAAAAAATTGCCCAGATAAACTTGCTAGTCTAGAGGCTCAGAAACTAATTTCCAAAGTTTTAATTTACGTAAGTGAGCCGTTAGGAAATAAACTTATAGCCATAAATAATCAGTATGCAACCGAAAACATGAAAGAAGTTGAAGAGCTTTTAGAGAAGGAATTAATTCATATTAAAAAGAGAGCTAATTTGGATTTTACTGTGAGTGACACTAAAAGATCCATATTTGACTTTATAGGCAGTGTAAACAAAATATGGTTTACGCCAATTTTTGTTCCAATTATTTTAACTTTTTCTGTTATCTTTTTAGGCTTATACTTCTCTCTAATTACAATAGGTTTGCAGCAGACTGAATCGCTGTTAACTCAAATTATAAATTTCATTTGGATTATAAGTTATACTGTAAGTATTATGACTTTAATGATTTTATTAGATGTTTTGTTTACAGAGATAGAAAGTGTTTGGAAGAAACATAAGTTAGTTTTGATTTTCTTTTTAATAATAAATAGTCTTTTTTATTTTTTTATAAGTACTAATAAGATAGTGTCAGTTTTTTTTGCTATTGGATCAATAATTGTTAATACTTTTATATGGAGACTTATAAAGGTGAAAAATGATCATGATAATGATAAATAAATATTCCTATTTACAATAGGAAAGGAGAAGATTTAATGAAAAGAGTAGTACTTACAGGTAATGGTTTATCGGTAGCATTAAACTCTGACTTCAGCCTAAAGTCAATTACCGAAAGGTTTTTTAATAGATTAGATGAGAATCATAAGGAGTTTATTAAGCATCATATGAAGGATAACTATTCTCAATTAGATTTTGAGGAAGCTATTGCTTCTATTGAACAGGTTTATGACTCCTTAGCACATTATGATGAATTTCTTAAAGGAGAAAAAGGAAGAAATTTTTTAAATGCATATGAGTTAAATAATAATGAGTTTGAGCACCATATAACTGCAATTCAAACAGTTATTCACCAATATACCTCATCTATACTTGACTTAATAATTGACAACGTTAGGCAGAAGGATATTTCTCGTAAATTGCAACCTTTTGTCGATTGGTTGATCGAGACTATTGATTTATCTGATGAGATTGATTTATTTACATTAAATTTTGATTTACTTTTAGAAACGATTTTATTGACTTATTATACAAAAGATAATTTTGCGGACTTCCATTTTAAGGGTAAAAAATGGGGCGCGATTGACAATAAACGACAATTTTACTTTGATCCCGATAGAAGCCAGCAAATACATCCTGCAAATTATGCTAGTAATGTAAGGTTGCACCATTTACATGGTTCTTTGTCTTCTTTTAAAGATTTAAAAAACGGAAGGCTTTTTAAGATTACAACAGAGGCTTTAAAAGATAGTAACTTGTATGAAAATATATTCGAATACGGTATTGTTCCCTCTATTGTAACAGGTGGAGGAAAAAGTAATAAAATACAACAGAATCCTTTTCATTTTTATTACAATGAATTTAAAAAAAGAATGGTAATTGAAGATGACACTTGTAATGAAATTTATATTATTGGTTATAGTTTTAGAGATGAACATATTAATAAGGCGATTGCCGAGAGATTGAAAATTGCAAGAAGAGCAGATAAACCAATACCTGTTAAAATCGTAATTGTTGACTATGCGGATAATGATGATTTAAAAAAAGAGTTTGTTAGTAGAGTAAATAAGGCATTAAAAATACCAAAAAAATTCGCTTTACAAATAACTAGTAAAAATATACTGTTTGGTGGAGTTAATAGTATTAAAGATATACAAAAAATTGAAAACTTACCGTTTTAATTTAGGGTTTCTGTTTGCTTTCATAATGCTCTAAGGGAATTATTCTGCATTTTATGATTTTAAATATCGAAGTAGACATGCTTAGGGCCGCAATAAATTAATTTTTCTTATTTAAACCTCAATATCTCATTCATATCATCAATATCCAACGCATCGGCAATCTTCTCAATATGTTCAAGTTGAATCCGTTCGCGCTTCCCGCTTGCCATTTCGCTGAGCGTAGCGCGGCGGATGCCTGTTTTTAGATGGAGAGCGTGAATGGTTAATTGATGTTTATGAAGTAAATCGTTTATCGCGATTTCAACTTTACGCATAGGGGTCACCTTCTATTATAAAGTACTTGCTGTACTTATAAGCGTACGGTATACTATTTCCAAAAGCTGTACGCTTATACGTACGGATTTGAGGTGATCCCATGCAATCCCGCCAACAGTTCATTCCCGACCTCCTCACAGAAGCTGCTTATCGAATGGACACGACTTTCAAAGCAACCAGTCCAAACATTTGCACCACGAATACATACAACGCCCTCTTCCAACGGAAACCGTCCAATCAATGAAGAAAGATTTTTTTATTGCGAAATACGCATCACTCCAATGCCATTGAAGGAAATACATTAACTATTTTTGAGACAAAAGCCATTTTAGAAGACGGCATTGTGGTAGGCGGCAAATCGTTAAGAGAACATTTAGAAGTGATCAATCATAAAGAAGCTAGTCTATATATAGAAGAACATTTAGAGGAAGCTGTGACAGAGCGTTTCATAAAAGAGGTTCATGCCCTTGTTCTGAGCGGGATTGATCGGCAGGCAGCCAGTGCCTATCGCAAAGAGGAAGTACGGATAGCTGGTGCGGCCCATGATGTGACGCCAAGCCACCTCATTCAAGACGAGATGGAGCAGTTGGTGCAATGGTATAAGGAGAGCAGTCATTTGCACCCGGTTGAGAGGGCAAGCCCTTTGCACAGCAAGGTTGTAAATATCCACCGATTTCGAGACGGCAATGGAAGGACAGCACGTTTGTTATTAAACTTTAGTTTATTGTCAGCAAGTTACTTGCCTGTTTTGTTTAAAGTAGAAGACCGAGTATCGTACTATGAAGCGCTTGATTTAGCAGGAGCCAAGAGGAATTGCCAACCTTTTATTAAGCTGGTTGCTGAGTTAGAAGGAAGCGAGCCTTCAGCAGTATTTGGCGTTGTTCCCATAGGACTGAAATCTGCTTTTTATCATTTCGATATTAACGATACAACTAGGTGAGTATGTTATAATGAATCCAACCAGAACTGAACGGACAATCCTTTTGAATGGACGAGCGCTTATCATTGGAAGCAGCATACAAATGAAAAAGGAGCATTAAAATGGATAATGAACTACGCGATATTTTAATGGGAATTAGCGGCGATATCAAGGGCATGAGAATGGAACTGGCGGGTTTAGTCAGCAAAGCAGATCAACTGGAAAAGAAAGTCGATCATTTTGAATTGCGTTTTGACCACGTCGAGCTGGAATTAAAAGAGATTCGAAAAGAACTCGCACAGGTAGAAAAAGTGAAAAACGGCCAAATCCTTATGAATCAAAAGATTTTTGATATAGAAACATGGAAGCTTGAAATTGAAAAGCGGTTGAATAAGTTAGAAACAAAAAAGCTATAAAAAGAATTACATGCGAAGGGAAGCAGATGCACAAAGCATCTGCTTCTATTAATCTCATTATGCATCCAACCCCTCTATAATCCTCACCACATTCATTCGGTGATGGTACCCAAGGAGGTTGCCCATTTACCTGCTTCATTCATCTACCTTCCTGAAACACTTCAATCCAATCCTGTTGTCCGTTTTCTTGATACCATCGCGTTCTCTAAAATCGGACATTGCTTTATCGTACTTATAGGGACGAATCACTCAAATTTAGTGTGATACGGTTGTTAAACTAAGCCATCTTGTCCTCTCTGTCATAACGTGTATGGAGGTGATGATTAGATGGCAAATAAACTATTGGTATTTGCAGATACGGGGATCGATGATGCGATGGCGATTATTTACGCATTGCAGCATCCAGACGTGGAACTGGCAGGCATTGTAGCGGATTTTGGCAATGTAAGCCGCGATCAGGCATTGCGCAATGCATCGTATTTGCTAAGTTTGGCCGATCAGAAAGGGGTCCCGGTTATTGCTGGAGCGACACGAGCGCTAAATGGAGAAGAACCGGAATTCTTCCCGGATATCCATGGAGAAGAAGGACTTGGGCCGATTAGGCCGCCTATTCCAGCAGAGCATTATGCGGATCGAACCAATTTTAGCCGCTTGTTTCAAGTAATTAAAGAGAATTCAGATGAAATAACGATTGTCGTCCTCGGCCGTTGCACGACGCTGGCAATGGCATGGATCATTAATCCTGCTGTTATGAAACGGGTGAAAGCGACGTTTCTGATGGGAGGCGCATTTTTAGTGCCGGGAAATGAGACCGAATTAGCGGAAGCAAATTTCTTAGGAGACGCTACTGCCGCCAATTTTGTTTGTACACATGCGCCAAATGTAACAATTGTCCCTTTGAATGTGACGAGGGATGCGTTGCTTACGCCTGCCGATGTCAATTTGATCGACTCTAAAGCAACGACGCCCTTGCTTCGTACCATTAAGCCGCTGCTTGATTTTTATTATGAGTCTTACCAAGTTCTTGAACCTGGTATTCAGGGAACGCCACAGCATGATCTCACTGCATTGATGGCTGCAATGGACATTCCGAATTTGTTAGACTATAAACGACGCAACGTTCAGGTTGAAGATCAAGGCCGGTACTCCTCTGGACTAAGTGTCGCTGATTTTCGCCCTGCCTCGGCCGCATGCAGTGGACCTTACTGCCCACGTATAGCCGTTCGTCTAGATTTTTCTGTTTTTCGGACAAATGTGCTTGATGTTTTAACAAGAAACTAAAGCAGCCAACAACAAATCGTTGCTATGCATTTTATGTATTCCCCGTACGCGTTCTTCTATTTCCGAAATCAACGTCTACTGTTCGATTGTGGTGAACATGTTGTTTGATCAATTAAAAGGTTCGGGAATAGGGGCGTTGTAATCGAAGTGGAAAACAGCTAGAGACACGTCGAGGAGATCCGAGCTGACTTGAACCCTTTTTTCAACCTTCCTTGCAGCCGCATCTCCTCTCATGTTTTTATTTTGGTGGACAAGAGCCTTTCGAAAATGAGTCGCATCATTCGAACAAACGATTTGCCTATTCCAGAGTTTGAAGCACTTTTACGTGAAAAGGGGGAAACCGTTTTTGTTTTTTAGCCATCTGTAGTCAATGGTGGATAACGATTAAATGAAAGAAATAGTCATTGACAAACAAGCACTTCCGTCATATATTATCTGTAACCGGTTACATGTGTTAGGAGAATGAGTATGACGACAATTAAGGATGTTGCGAAATACGCTAAGGTTTCCGTGGCGACCGTCTCGCGCGTGTTAAACCAAAAAGGCTATGTCAGCAAAGAAGCTGAACAGGCTGTGAAGACAGCTATTGAAACGTTAAATTATAAACCAAACGCTGTAGCGCGTACACTTTATCATAAAACATCAGGAATGATTGGGCTGCTTGTCCCTGATATAGCAAACCCTTTTTTCCCCGAACTTGCCCGAGCGATTGAAGATGTGGCACTCAAGAAAGGGTACACGGTTGTGCTGTGCAATACCGATAACGAGTTAAAAAAAGAGCAACATTATGTCCACGCTCTTCAACAAAAGTATGTAGACGGGCTTATTTTAGCGACCGGCACAGGGACGTATGAACACTATGAGACACTTGACTTGCCTGTAGTTGCGTTGGACCGTTTTGTTAGCGCCAACATTCCGACTGTTGTGTCTGAAAACAAAAATGGGGCAAAGGCTGCTACGGAGCACTTAATAGAACAAGGTTGTGCATTTATAGCTCATTTGCGTGGACCGAAAGGACTGAATCCTGCTGATGAGAGATACGAAGGGTTTAAGGAAGTCGTTGAAGCGAATGGAATTGCCCATATCATCGTGGAAACGGGCTTTCAAATAGAACAAGCGGAAGAAGTGGTTCGTGCTTTGCTTGAAAAACACCCGACGATTGATGGTATTTTTACAAGCAGTGATGTGGCAGCGGCTGGAGCGATGAAAGCAGCTCATACATTAAAACGCTCGATTCCAGAAGACTTACAAATTGTAGGCTTTGATGGCATTTTATTTGGCAATATGTTGGTGCCCTCGTTAACTACGGTGCAACAGCCGATATACGAGATGGGCGAGCGGGCGATACAACTATTGGTGCAACTAATAGAAAAAAGGTCCTTGCCATCGTATTGGCATGAACTGCCGACAACTTTAATAATACGAGGAACAACAAAAGGAGGTGGTGCCTAGTGGTTAAACCAAAGGTGGTTGTCATTGGCAGCATTAACATGGATATGGTGACGAGTACGGACCATGTGCCAGCTCAAGGAGAGACCGTAATGGGAAAGGGCTTTAAAACAGTGCCTGGAGGTAAAGGGGCAAATCAAGCTGTGGCTGCAGCTAGGCTTGGTGCTGACGTCCGCATGATAGGGCGTGTGGGCGATGATGCCTTTGGCGAGCTGCTAAAGCAGGGGCTTCAAGATGAAGGCGTTTGTGTCGACCATGTGGAACCCGTTACACACTGTAGTTCCGGAGTAGCCACGATTCTGCTTTCAGAGGGAGATAACCGAATTATTGTCACGGCTGGAGCAAATGAACATGTGAACGAAGCATTCTTATCCACATGTGAAGAAGCGATTGCAGACAGTGATATTGTGTTGATTCAATTGGAAATTCCATTAGAAGCAGTTGAGTATGCAATTGCCCTTTGCAAGAAACATCAAGTGCCGGTCATTCTTAATCCAGCGCCAGCACAGAAGTTATCGCAACAATCGTATGAGAATAGTACATGGATTACGCCTAATGAGTCAGAGCAGGCACAGTTGTTTGCAAATACGAATGTTCATTTAAAAGAGAAACTAATTGTTACTCAAGGTGCTGCTGGTGTGATATGGACAGAGAATGGGATGGAGCAGCGTATTGCTGGTCATCGTGTTATGCCAGTAGATACAACAGGTGCAGGCGATACCTTTAACGGTGCACTGGCTGTTGCGCTTGCAAGCGGAAAGCCAATGCGAGAGGCGGTGATGTACGCTAATGCAGCGGCAGCGTTATCGGTACAGTCATTTGGCGCTCAGGGCGGGATGCCGAGTAAAGAAGAGGTGGCTGCTTTTCTGTTGGAAAGACAGTAGTGTCTTTTTGCAGGAAGGATCAACCTATCAAGCATTCAGGAGGATCAACCATGAAGAAATTAGGCATCTTAAATCGTGATATTGCCCGGGTGCTTGCGTCGCTAGGGCATACAGACCAAATCGTCATAGCAGATTGCGGATTACCAATCCCGTCTGGCATTGAATGCATCGACCTTTCTATTAGGTTAGGCGTACCAAATTTTGTTGATGTATTAACAGAAGTATTGGCCGATATGGAAGTGGAGTCAATGATGGCGGCAACAGAAGTTAGAACAGAAAGCCCGTCTATTCATCAGGAACTGGAAAACAGGCAAATTTCCATTCGTTATTTGCCTCATGATGAGTTGAAAGCGGAAACAAGTAAAGCGAAAGCAATCATCCGTACAGGCGAATGTGCACCATACGCCAATGTCATCTTACGCGCAGGGGTTATTTTCTAAAGAAGAGGTGTGGCTATGATTGTTGAAATGAGCCAGATAAGCAAGTCATTTAGTGGAAACCAAGTGTTGAAAAATGTGTCTTTCACGCTTGAAGAAGGAGAAATTCACGCGTTAATGGGCGAGAATGGTGCTGGTAAGTCTACCCTTATGAAAATTTTAACGGGCATTTATCCAAGGGATGAAGGGGTTGTCCGTGTGAAAGGAAAGGAGGTTGCCTACACGCACCCAAAAGATGCGGAAAAAGACGGAATTGCTGTCATTCATCAAGAACTCAATATTTTGCCGGAGCTGTCCGTTGCAGAGAATTTGTTTCTTGGCAATGAGTACACCGTTGGAAAAACGGGTTGGCTTAAAGCAAAAAAAATGAACGAATATGCTGAACAACAGCTGGCCGAGCTTGGTCTTAAAGTAAAAGCTTCGGACCGGGCAGGTGCTTTATCGGTCGGGAAGCAGCAATTGATTGAAATTGCCAAAGCCCTTATGACAAATGCAGACATTATCATTATGGACGAGCCAACAGCAGCACTAACAGACCGGGAGATTGATACATTGTTTACTGTTATTCGTGGCTTGCAGGAGAAAGGAGTGACTTTCGTTTATATATCGCATCGAATGGAAGAAATCTTCTCCTTGTGCCAACGTATTACAGTCCTTCGTGATGGAAACTATGTGAGCACGAAAGTCATTGCTGAGACGAGTTTTGATGAGATCGTCAGATTAATGGTCGGTCGGGAGCTTGGAGGTCGCTACCCTGATCATGATTTAGAACCAGGTGCGGTAAAACTCGCCGTAAAAAATGGGAGTAGAAAAAATGAATTTGAAAGCGTTACCTTTGAGGTTCGGGAAGGCGAAATCTTTGGTATTGCTGGATTGATGGGGGCGGGGCGCTCAGAAGTGGTGGAAAGCATTTTTGGCTATCGGCAATTGCATAGTGGCACGATTGAAATCGATAAAAAACCAGTTGTATTTAAACGACCGGTTGATGCAATTGAGAATGGCATAGCCTTTGTGCCAGAAGACCGAAAAACAAAAGGACTAATCGTTGATTTTTCCGTTCGAGACAATCTCTCCATAACGAACTTAGCAACCGTTTCTTCGGGGAGCATGATGTCTTCTACAAAAGAACAGGCTCTTTATCAAGAACTTGTAAAGAAGTTAGGTGTACGTACCTCTGGACCACATCAAAAAGCGAAATCACTGAGTGGAGGAAACCAGCAAAAACTGGTTATCGCTAAATGGCTAGGTACGAAGCCGAAAGTACTCATTTTGGATGAACCAACTCGAGGCGTTGATGTAGGTGCGAAAAAAGAGATCTATACAATTATGAATGAACTGGCCAAGCAACGTGTGGCAATTATAATGGTTTCTTCAGAACTGCCGGAAATTATTGGCATGAGCACACGGGTTGCCGTGATGTTTGAAGGCAAATTAATGAAAGTACTTGACCGCAATGAGTTATCAGAAGAAACGATTATGCACTATGCGACTGGAGGAGAAAAACATGTTCACCAATAAACGAGTCAAGGCATTAACAGCGACGCTTGGCCCATTTATCGGCCTTTTCCTTATCATATTGATTATTAGCATTTTAAACCCAGGATTCTTATCAGCACCGAATCTCCTCAATGTTCTTCGGCAAGTATCCATTAATGCGCTCATTGCATTTGGAATGACGTTTGTCATTTTGACAGGTGGGATTGATTTATCTGTTGGTGCGATTCTTGCTTTTTCTGGGGCGGTCACTGCAACCTTACTTTCGTCAGGGATGGACCCGATCTTAGCCATCTTAATCGGATTGCTTGTTGGAGCAGTACTTGGTGCGATAAATGGCATAATCATTGCAAAAGGAAAAGTGGCACCATTTATTGCGACACTGGCAACGATGACGATTTACCGCGGTGCGACCTTAATGTTTACAGATGGTAGACCTGTATCAAACTTAGGTGATTCTACGTTCTTTCAAATGCTTGGAGGCGGCTACTTTTTTGGAATTCCAATGCCAGCGATTACGATGGTGATTAGTTTTGTTGTTTTGTACTTGATTTTAAAGAAAACCACTTTTGGCCGTCGAGTATATGCAGTTGGGGGCAATGAGGAAGCATCCATTCTTTCAGGCATCAAAGTCGACCGAGTTAAGATTTACGTGTACTCTCTGACTGGATTTTTGGCAGCCGTTGCTGGTGTGATTTTAACGTCGAGGTTAAATTCGGCTCAACCAACGGCAGGCACGATGTACGAACTTGACGCGATTGCAGCGGTTGTGCTTGGGGGAACGAGTTTAACAGGAGGAAAAGGATGGATTGTCGGCACGCTTATTGGTGCCTTAATCATAGGAGTGTTGAATAATGGGTTGAATTTGCTTGGTGTCAGCTCTTTTTTCCAGCAAGTGGTTAAAGGAAGTGTCATTTTGCTTGCGGTCTTGCTTGATCGCAGAAAAACTGCTTAAAGGAGTTTGGCTGTTAGGATGGCTCTCAACCTATCCAATATCGATGAGTCTCCTTGTTGGTGTGTATGAAAACTGAGGATACATGAGTACGGGAACTAGCTTAACTTTATAGAGGGAGGATTTACAATGAAAAAACGACAATTATCGGTTGCAATGATCGGAATCGCTGCACTCATGGCGGCTTGTTCAATGGAATCTCCAGTTTCTGAGGAATCAGAGCCAGTAGACGGTTCCAATGGTGGCGCAAATGACGGTGATTTCACAGTTGGCTTTTCCATTTCAACAATGAACAACCCGTTTTTTGTCACTTTAGAAGAAGGGGCTAAAGCGAAAGCAACTGAACTTGGGTTGGAAATGATGTCAGTAGATGCGCAAGATGACAATGCCAAACAAATCAATGATGTGGAAGATTTAATCCAACGGGGAGTAGATTTAATTCTTGTGAACCCAACAGATTCTTCTGCAGTGGCAGCCGCTATTGAGGCAGCGAATGCTGCGGACATCCCTGTGATTACTGTTGACCGTGCAGCTGATAGCGGTGAAGTTGTCACGCACATTGCATCCGATAACATCGCGGGTGGTGAAATGGCTGGTGAATTATTGCTTGATCTGGTTGGCGAAGAGGCGACTGTTGCTGAACTTGAGGGCATCCCAGGCTCATCGGCGGCACGTGAACGGGGAGAAGGATTTAACAACATCGCAGATGGGAATTTACATGTAGCTGCAAAACAAACGGCTAATTTTGATAGAGCAGAAGGTTTGGCGGTCATGGAAAACATCTTGCAAAGCAATCCCGATATTACTGGTGTGTTTGCCCATAATGACGAGATGGCGCTCGGTGCACTCGAAGCTGTATCCGCTATTGGTCGTGATGATATTGTTATTGTTGGATTTGACGCCACAGATGACGCTGTAAACGCTGTTGAAAGCGGACGTTTGGCAGGAACCGTTGCTCAACAACCAACGCTAATTGGAGAAGAAGCGTTGGAGGCTGCATTCTCTGTTCTGAATGGTGAAGAGATTGATGACTTTATTCCTGTCGAACTTAAATTGATTCAACAGTAGAAGGAGGGAAGCTCGGTACGTATGTGCCGAGCTGTTTTGATTGCTTGGAACGGCTTAAGGGCAAGATGAAGGGAAAGCAAACACATCTGTCATGCTAGCTACAACGATTCGACTCAAAAGTTTGGAGCAACCCTTTCGTGTGATCTGTACTTTCTCTGAAAAAAATTTTGAATTTGGATCAGTTAACATTAAAAAATCAATATTACTATATAACTTTAATCGATTATTTCGTTTAGCGATGTTTACCCATATTGGACAAAAAAGATAGAAAAACAATTACGTGCTTCCATTAATCTCGTTACGTATCCAACCCCTTTAGAATGTTCACCACGTTCATGCGGTTGTGGTAGCCAAGGAGGTTGCCTGTTTGCCTGCTTAATTCAGCCCGATCCCGAAACACTTCGATCCAATCGCGGCGTTCGTTTTCTTGATAAGGGAATGGTTGTGAAATGGCTTGGCGTTCTCTAAGGGCGGACAGGCCTTTATCGTAATTAAATGTAAGGGTTGTGATCCGACATATTCACAAATCCTTTACGTTTCTTTCATTCTCTCTATATATGCAACGCTTATGCTCAAGTTAAGCATTTTAGAGGGGGACGATGTAAATGGCGGTTTTTCTCACTACCATGGTCGCATATTTGTTCGTAGCCGTATTGCTGTTAAGGAAGCCTCCCAAAAGCCTTTTTTGAAGATAGTTAGGGGTAAGGAGTGAAGATTCGCATCGTTCTAAATCATATAGGCGGCGGCTACCGCTTGTTGCTGTGACAAATGCCACTTCAATGTTAAATGGCTATGTAGATCTCAATGTCTCCATTTGGATAATACTTTTCAAAATCGTATGTATACGCCCTCTTCAATGTACTTGAATTTTCACGTTCCCATATCATTTTCCACGTATGAACAATGCCTTGCTCATCGGTTGTGTCTACATTGAAAATTTCATAGTTTCCGTTCTTCGGTATTTCCAGTGAAGGTTTGCCTTTGCTTTCTTCTATCGCAATGCTTAATGTATAATCCCCCTTATAGTCACTCTCATAATTATGATACACACCATAAATTATCTGATCCTGGTTTAAATGACTTAAAGCTTCCTTCCACAATCCTGCAATCTTTTCCATTATACGATCATCATTAAAATTATTGGTCCGCACACTATTAATGATTGTTAATTCCATTAGCTTTCTCCCTTCTGACGATAAGCGTATTTAACAATTTCATTCTATCAAACACGTCAATTTCCTTTTTTCATCATCTACCTATTCGTAACATGTAAATCGTAATTCATTTAAATTCGTATTGAGTGGCGACTTACTAGAGCAGTTGAGACAATCATTAAGTGAAGCCACCACACCTATTTCTGCTTTCCGTCTTCCACGGTTTTACACGAGTTTTTCGGCTTGGTGTGGTTAACGGCAAAGTGCGGCATGTACGTATAACTATATGCGGATGAAAAAAACCAATTTATCTAATGAATGAAAGAAGTTGGGCTTTTTCCGTGATTTTTTCTTGACTTGGTGTTCACTCCAAGTAGTATTCTGTATTTACTATTTTGAAGCACAGAAAGGAAAGGTTAAATGAAGGAACATAACAAAGTAGTATTGATCACAGGAGCTAACTCTGGGATTGGATTGGAACTAACGAAAAATCTGCTATTACAAGGCTGGGAAGTGGCTGCTTTAATCCGCTCTGATTTTCCAAATGGACAACCAATCATCATTGATGCTCTTAAAAAGAAACATTTAAGAGTATATAAAGCGGATTTAGCTGATTTCTCAAGCCTTAGAAATGCACTTGACCAGATTAAAAAAAGCGAGGCTAAAATTGATTTGCTTTTCAACAATGCTGGAGTCTCTTTTGCTGAATACAAATATTCCAAGCAGGGGCGTGAAATCCATTTCGAGGTTAATACATTAGTGCCTTTCATCATTACGGTGGAACTTAAAGAGCTGTTACTAAAAGGGCAGGATAAAACGATAATCAACACATCTTCCAATTCTTTGTTATTTCTAAAGCAATTTGACTTAAATACAGTCATCAATCCTAAAACTCCTTTTAAAAAGTTGGTAGGTCCTTATGCCAACAGTAAATTGGCCCTATCCCTGTGGACGAATGGAATAGCACCAGAGCTATCGAGTGAGGGAATAAAAATTCGCAGTGTCTGCCCAGGACCAAATAAGACGAGGTTAACTAAAGGAAAGGGAATGCCAAGCTATATCCTTCTCGTAAGGAGTCTTATTTTTACTCCCCCAAGTAAAGGGGCTTCCCGCTTATACGATGCTGCTTTCAACAACGAGATTACCGGGATTTTTATAATCAAGGGCAAAGAAACTGCAATCAAACTCTCGGGGCATGAGGAAGAAGTACTTAATCGACTGTATGATATTTACAAAAAGGAGTTTCTCGTTTAGATTTATTTAAATTCTATTTATAAGCTGCATAGTGTATGGAATTTTAATGAAATGAAAATCAAGACAGTGGGTGAAGATTTGGGTACATATTCTATTAAGCAAATTTCCGAGAAAACTGGATTAACCGAAGATGCAATCCGCTATTATGAAAAGATTGGCTTGCTTCCCTATGCAAAAAGAAAACAAAATGGACATCGAATTTACGGTGATGAAGATAAAGAGTTAATGGAATTGATTATTTGTCTAAAAAAAACAGGAATGTCATTAAATGAAATGAAAAAAATTATAAAATTGCCTATTAAGGAAAACATCAATGCTACTCCCGAATTAAAAAGAACTCTTTTAGATTATAAAGAAAAGATTATGACTCAAATACAGGATTTGCAACGTATTGTGGCGTTTATTGATAATAAGCTGGAAAACGATTCAACTTTATTTCGGTCTAAATAGAGACAACAACGATCGTTAGCAATAACATAAAGTGGATGAAGCAGACGTTCCTAAGAATTAGCGACTTGCAAAAAATAACAGTTGGCCAGTTGTGGGCTTCTAGTTGAAGTGCTTATTTCTCTTGTAAAGCTAGATTCGTTTCGTCTCAGATGACGGATAAAGGAGAATCGTTTTGCAAATTAGCCGATAAGTTTAACAGTACTGCCGTACGTCTCTTCCTCACATAAGCCCATTCGTCTCAAGCAAGGATCGTCTGCCCAAAGGGAAAAACATAGACAAAAAGGCCACCCTACAAGACGTAGTCTATCACGGGCAGGCCTTTGCCGCGGCTTCCAATTCTTTTTCCAACCCCTCCAATGTAGTTGTCCGCTCTGTTGGCCTTTGTTCGTCATATAGCAGTTGTTCAAGAAATTCCCAAATATCCTCGAGCCTCCGTCTGCCTTGATAAAAGGCCAAACATTCTTGGTCAATGACATAGTCGGGATGGCGCTTACGATAGTGGTCCATAAACGCATTGTTGTAACATTCATCGACGACAAACATCATGTCCGCTTCTACTGGCGCGAGCTTCAACCCTTCCCAGTCAATTAAGACGACTTCTCCTTGTGACGTCATCACATTCCAATGATGCAAGTCGGTATGGCACAACGCATAGCGGAGCGGCCGCTGTTTAAGCATCTTTGACCGTTTATCGGTTGACTCAATCAGTGACAAAAGCGGTTGTGCAAAAGGAGCAATGGTTATGTGGACGTCGTTTGGCAAAGTCGGTAGTTGCTCTGTCAGCAGTTTGTATAAGGAGGCGGCAAAAGGCAATGAAAAGTCTTCCTTTATTTGTGGAGTCGCGATAGGCGCTGTTTCTCCGATGGCGTGGAGCGCTGCGATGATTGTGGCCAATTGCTCAACTTGGTCGTTTGTTAGTTGTTGCGGACCGATTGTTTCGCCCTCGATGTGCTCATAAAGTAGAAAAATGCCTTCGTCGTTTTCACATTTGTATTGGCCATTTTTAGTAAGGACCGGCACTGGCACTTTGCCGTTTAAATCGTTTTGCTCGTTCAGCCAAATGAGGGCGGGCACGTATTCATCAATGAGTGCTGTCCATTTTGGCGTGGATGTTCTGCTCTTTTCGTACATTTTCAAGAAATACGTACGTTCCTTTGTTTCGACTCGATACGCAAGGGCTGCCCAGCCGCCCTTTTGCGGAGAAATCGTTTGTGCCTGTAATTGGTACTGTTCCTGCAATAGTCGTTTTAAACTGTCCATCGGGCACTCCTTTTCACGATTTGGCTTTCTCTGTTCATCATAAAAGGAAGTGGCTCGTTGTGGCAAGGCCGGCGGCGCTGAATGCCTACGGATTAATGCGCACCCTCGTTCCGATTGGGACAATAGCGGCGAGTTCTTCGACATCTTCATTATGCATGCGAATACAGCCATGGGAGACAGACTGGCCAATTGAAGCCGGATCATTTGTGCCATGGATGCCATAATGTTGTTTGGAAAGCGACATCCACATTGTTCCGAATGGTCCTCCTGGGTTGGGCGCTTTGTTGATGATGACAAAATTTCCGGTTGGTGTTTGTGTCAGCATTTTTCCGACGGCAATGGGATAGGTTTTTACAACAGAGCCATTGTGGAGCAAAGTTAACTGATGCTGGGAAAGGGAGACACGAATTTCATAAGGGATCGTATTGGGATTGGGAAGGCCAGGTATGACAATCGATTGGCCAACGAATAGTTGATTCGGGTTGATCGTTGGATTGGCTTGAATAAGAAGCGCCAAAGAAATTCGATAATCGGCGGCAATGGACGACAACGTTTCGCCTGGCTGGACACTATGAAAGTACATTGATGATCCTCCAATCGGTTTTATGTTGCCTCTCTATGAGTGTACGCTTTCGATCATGTCCTCTTGCATGTTACTGTTTGGTTATGGAAAGGATCACGTTGTTCACTCGTAACGGAAGGCAGAAATCATTAGAACGGCTGCACACTGTTCGAAAGGAGAATGGATGTTTAACAAATTTGCAGATAAACACGGGGATTGGAAAGAACAAATCAATGAGCAAATCGTCCCTTTGGACGAAGGGGAATGGAAGCAGTTAGATCGGTTTATAAAAGGGAAGCAGATCGTATTACTTGGTGAAAATTCACATTGGGTAAGCGAATATTATACAAATAAAATAAAGCTCGTTCAATATTTACATGAGAAGCATGGCTTTCGTGTGCTTGTACTTGAAAGTGGTCTTGTTGAAGCGAGCACAACTGAATTTTTTGGAAATCGAAACCTTGAATATGCAATGGAAAACGGATTATTGGGGATTTATCATAATGAGGAAATGACTACGCTTTTTACGAATGAGTGTTTAAAAGGCTTGACGATTGCTGGAATGGACGTGCAGCCGGTTAGCAACGACTGTTCGAAGCGTATCCTCTCGTGTGTGGAACAAGAAATGGGCGGACATGTAGCCAATAAACTAAAAGACGTCGAAGCGACGTTCTTTGAATTAGATGCACAAATAAGAAATGAGGTCAAATTAGCGAAAGACACGAAAAAGCAGCTGAAACAATTGGCCGAGGGGTACGAGAAGGTGATCTCGTTGATGGAGAAAGAGATGTCAGCAGAATTGTATTCAAAAAGGCTGCAATTGATTTATAGGGGGATCGTGAACCGAAAGCAGTGGTTGCTCGTTAACTTAAAAGGACGTTTTCGTTCAGGAAGCTTGAGAGATGTGTTTATGTATGAAAACCTTGAGTGGTTGCTTAACTACTATAAAGGCGAGAAAATCATTGTTTGGTCACACAACTATCATATTCGCAAAAACCGATCCCTTTTATTAAAAGGATTAGGAATAAAGGCGGTAGGGCATTTGCTTGCGAAACAATATTCTCATGTTCTTCTTTCAATCGGCTTTTATGCGGGCAGCGGTACATGTTTGTCCCCTTACAAGCAACCATACGACATTTCTATCAAAAATCAATACCATCTTGAAAAACTGCTAATGGAATTTAATCGCGACGTGTTGTTTTTGCCAGTGAATGTTGATGCAATCGGCAAAAAACGTCCTTGGTACAAACAAAACTGGTGGCTGCTCGAAATGAAATGGCTCGGGATGGCCCCACTCGTCATTAAGCCATACAAGTTTTATGATGGGATTATTTTTATGAACCATGTAAATCCGCCAAATTATTGGGAGGATCAGGACTAAAGCTTGATTCCATCTGTTGAAAAAGCTGTTTTTCTTTCGCCAGCGCTGATAGAACGCTGGTTTTTATTTTGCTGTGGCTACTCGTTTTGCGCATGTTCTTGTTTTATGATGGGATTATTTTTATGAACCATGTAAATCCGCCAAATTATTGGGAGGATCAGGACTAAAGCTTGATTCCATCTGTTGAAAAAGCTGTTTTTCTTTCGCCAGCGCTGATAGAACGCTGGTTTTTATTTTGCTGTGGCTACTCGTTTTGCGCATGTTCTTGTTTTATCATCATGTAAAAACGAGCGATGGAAGCAATTTTGACGTAGTACTAAATTCTTAAGCCATTCGATTCATTTCTGCCTTTTCCCGTCCGATAAGAAAAGAGAACTAGTCATTTATTGGCGTGTAGCTAGCCAATTTTAACCACTTAGGAGGGAACAGGAAATGGAAAGGATTTCTCGGCTGTCTTTACGGCACAAATTAGCGATCCCGATTGTCGTATTAGTCATAATTTGCTTTGTGATTCTGACATGGATGAGCCAAAGTACGTTAAGTGATCAGTTGCACCGCGACTTGGAGCGTGAATTGAGAAGCGTTGGCCTGTTAACAGCATCTTCGCTTGATCCGAGTGACGTAGAGGCGGTTATGGGCGTTACCGATGAGGCGGATGAAGCATTTGTCCACTTGCAAAACCAGCTAGAGACGATTATGGAAAAGCAAGGGATTATGTACTGGAGTTACATTTGGCAAATGGAAGGGGACAGCGTTATTCCACTCGGCTTTACGAAAAATCTAGAGGACGTTTATAACGTTGGCGAATCGTTTGATAACTTGGCATCTATTCATATTGAAGGCGGGCAGCAAGCGATCGAATCAGGGGAACCTGTCGTCACCGATGTCTTTGAAGATGACTTCGGTACGTGGAGCACTGTCTTTAGCCCAATTGAAAACGAACATGGCGAAACGGTTGCTGTCATTGGTATCGACTACTCAGCGGAGTACATTGACAGCATTCTCGGCGACCTGCAACTTAGCCAATGGTTGACAGCAATCATTGGAACGCTCATCGTTGCCTGTTTCGTTTATTTTGTCGTGAATGGCCTCTTGAAACCATTAAAACAAGTCGTTCAAGTGACAAATAAAGTTGCTGACGGAGACTTGGCCGTTCCATCTTTAGCGGTACGCAGCAAAGACGAAGTGGGGCAAATGGCTAATGCGTTAAACCAAATGGTGCAAAGTTTGCGTGGGCTGATCCAAAATATGGCCTATGCGTCTGAGCAAGTGGCAGCGTCGTCACAACAAGTGGCGGCGGCTTCGAACCAAACGGAGCAAGCTGCAAATGAAGTGGTGGCCGTAATGGGGGACATGGCGGAAGGCGCACGGGTTTCCCAGCAAGCAGCAGAAGATACGGCTAAGGCGACAGAAGAAAATGCGCAAGGGATTCAGCGTATTGCTCAATCGTCAGCAGTTGTTGCTGAGTCTGCTCAAAAGACAGCGGCGGAAGCGAGCCAAGGCAACGACATTATCCAAAATGTCGTGCAGCAAATGCAATCTGTCAGCCAGTCGGTTAATCAAGCAGGAAAAGAAGTACAAGAACTTGGCGAACGGTCTAGTGAAATCGGAAAAATTGTCGAGCTTATTACGAACATCGCCAACCAAACGAATTTGCTTGCACTGAATGCATCGATTGAAGCAGCGAGAGCAGGCGAGAACGGCCGTGGCTTTGCAGTCGTAGCAGGAGAAGTCGGCAAGTTGGCTGAACAGTCAGCAGCCTCTGCTCAACAAATTACCGACATTATCGCTGAAATCCAAACGGTCACTGAACGCTCTGTTGAATCGATGGCCACGGGCACAAAAGATGCGGAAGAAGGGCTTGCCAGCGTCAATGAAGCGGGAGACGTGTTCCAGCGGATTTTAGGTGCTGCCCAACAAGTGGCGGCCCAAGTAGAGGAAGTGTCTTCTGTATCTGAACAATTATCGGCTAATTCAGAGGAAGTTGCT
Organism: Shouchella clausii; assembly: GCF_001598215.1. Taxonomy (GTDB): domain Bacteria; phylum Bacillota; class Bacilli; order Bacillales; family Bacillaceae_D; genus Shouchella; species Shouchella tritolerans. Next base: position 651,979 of record NZ_BCXJ01000001.1, read on the forward strand.
GCCTCTGTCCAAGAATTAACCGGGTTTGCAGAGGAAACGACCAATCGAACAGACAATGTAACGACCGTTTCCAAGGAGCAACTCGCCGCGATGAAAGAAATTGCTGCAAGTTCCGATTCGCTTACACAGATGGCGGAACAACTGCAGGAATCGATGAACCAATTTAAGCTTGAGCAGCAAAAGGACGTGTTGAGATGAAGGCCATAAAAGGCAAAACAGCAGTCGTTACAGGAGCGAGCAAAGGCATTGGCCGGGCTGTGGCGTTGGAACTAGCTAAAGCTGGTGCGGACGTGCTCGTTAATTTTATTGGCGATCCGAAGGAAGCTGAAGAAGTGTGCGCCATCGCCGCTTCCTATGGCGTTCGCGCGATGAAGTGGCACGCCGACGTGAGTGATCCACAGCAAGTGAGGGAAATGTATGCCCTCGTTGATCGTGAATTCGGCAAAATCGACATCCTTGTCAACAATGCGGGGATTGCGGAAGAGGCGCCTATCATAGACATGACAGATGAAGGCTGGGACCGAATGATCCGCGTCCATCTGTATGGGACCTTTTACAATTGCCGTGAAGCAGCAAAACGGATGACGCAGGCGAAAGCTGGAAAGATCATGAACATTTCCTCTGATCTTGGCCATCTAGGTTGTGAAAACTTCTCTCATTATTCAGCGGCAAAGGGAGCAATTAATGCGTTTACGAAATCGTTAGCACGTGAATTGGCTCCTCATGTTTTGGTCAATGCCGTGGCGCCTGGTGGCACATGGACCGATATTCTTGCTTCGTTTGGCGACGATTATGCAGAAGAGGAAGCACAAAAATATCCATTAAAACGGCTTGCTAAACCAGAGGAAATTGCCAAAAGTGTACTATTTTTAGCTTCTGATGACGCTAATTTTTACACGGGGCAAATACTTGGGCCAAACGGCGGGGCTGTCATGCCATGATAGGAGAGGACATGCAATGGAAGGCATAATCATTTTTCTCATTTACTTAGCTTTTATTTACTATATGGGCTATAAAGGCTACCAACGTGTGCAAACAGCGGAGGATTTAATTGTCGCTGGTTGGAGCATGCCCCTTTATGTTGTAACCGGCAGCTTAGTCGCTGCTTTGCTGGCTGCTCCATTCTTTTTTGCCGCAGTCGGCTCTGGCTACACAAGCGGCGGCTTCGAGGGGACCGCGACGATGGCGGGTCTAGGAACATGCATGATTCTTGGCGCCCTTATTTGGACAAGGCCGCTCAGGCGCTTGCGCGGTTGGACGATTGCAGACTATTATGGGTTGCGGTTCGCCAGCAAAAAACTTGGCGCTTACACAGGCTCCGTTATGGCCGTTGCATTTGGCTTTTTTAATGCAGGCGCACTGACTGTTGGCGGAACATATGTCATTCAAACGATTTTTGCGATCGATTTTATCCCGGCCGCTTGTCTGTTTGTGTTGTTAACTGTTGTTTATTCAGCAATTGGCGGACTGTGGGCCGTTGCTTATACAGAAATTGTGCAAGGGGTTGTCGCCTTAATCGGCATTTTAGGAATTGCAGGCGTGGTCCTGTTTACGCACGGCGATTTAACCTTTCAGCCAGACTGGTGGAATGTAAGCAATTTGTTTGAAAAAGGTGGCGTCGAGTTTTGGGCGCTCTACTTAGTGCTCGCCCTCGGAGACATTCCCGCTGCGGACCTTGGCCAACGTGTCGCTGGCGCCAAAAGCCCACGCGTTGCGTACTTGAGCATGATTATTGCTGGAGTGATTGTCATCAGCATCAGTTGGATACCAGGCATGTTAGGCGAAGCCTTTAAAACGATATTTCCAAACAGCGACAATCCAGAAATGCTTATGATTATGTTTGCTGATGGCTATTTCCCGCCAATCATTTCAGCGATCTTTCTTACATCGTTGGCGGCTATGGGCATGTCAACGCTTGCTGCTTGTTATGTGGCATCGGCTGGTATTTGGACGAAGAACATTTATCTTGATTTAATCAACGACCAGCCTGATCCGAAAAAGTTGTTGCTATTTTCTCGCATTGCCATTTGTGTGAGTGCAGCGCTAGGGCTTCTACTCGCATTAGGATTCCAAAAAGTCATTGATCTCGCCTATTTAGCTTGGGATGTTGTGTTTGTGACATTGTTTTGGCCGATTGTCCTTGCGCCATTTTGGGGACGTGTCAGCACAAAAGCTGTTTGGGCCAGTGTGACGCTTGGGCTTCTTTCTTACGCGGTGACGACGTTTACCGGCGTTCCTGGTCCTGAAGTCGCATCAACAGGATTTCTCGGACTGTTAGTGGAACTGTGGCATTTGCCGGTCTTTTTCGGTGTTGTCATCTCAGGCTTGACGATCGTTATCACAAGTTTGATTTCCCCGGCAACACCTGAAGTACGGAACATGCACGAACTTGAAAAGATACCGACGGCAGATGAGTAGCGGTAGTGGCGTCCTCATACTGTCATCAATAGAAGGCTTGTTGCTTTTTTGGCAACAAGCTTTTTTCGTATTTATGTTGTCTCACCGCCCTGCTACTGCCCTCTGACTAAAGGCAAGGCAGCACAATGGATGCCGCCGCCAATTTTGCGGATTTCCGTCGTGTCAATTGTCTTCGTGCAAATGCCGGCCTGCTGTAGTTGTTTGATCGTACCTGGATATTCAGAAGCAATCAAGACATGGCCAGGTGCTAAGGTGAGGCAGTTAGCGGCACGGTCTGGATCATTGTCGTCTGTATAAATAAGGCGGTAGCCCCGTGATCTTAACTCTTCCAAAAACCAATAAGGGAGCCGCTTTGGCTCGACTAGGGCTGTCTTTGTATCGACAAGCATAAACAGCTCATCTAAGTGGATGCGGTCAGCAGGCAAGTCGACAACCATCAGCTCGATATTTTGCCATGCTAAAATGGTACGGAGCTGGTCAATGCCTGCTTGGTTAACGCGGACCGAACGGCCGACGACAGCAGAACGTTCATCTAGCATGATAAAACTGCCGCCTTCCATAAATCCGTTGCCTTGGATCATGGCCAAGACTGGCATGCCTAATTTGGCAAAAGTACGGTAAGCCGCTTGTTCTTCGCCTTGGCGGATGTCTAAAGCGAGCCTTGCCAAGATGACGCCGCCAGGAACAACAAGGCCTAAATCATGAATATAGATTGACTTCGGGTGTTTTGCTGAAACAAAATCCAAGTCAATGACTTCTGCACCGCTATCCAGCAATGCTTGGCGCAGCTGATCATGCTGGTGATGCAATAGCGGTACATCTATGGGATCTGTCCCGGTCAGATCGTTGCCAATGACGCCTTGGTTGTCGTGTAAAATTTGGTCGTCAATATACGTTTCATAGCTTTTGTTGTCTAGTTGTTGCAATTCGTTTCCAGGACGGTGAATCAGCACTTTTTGAATGGGACCAACTGGAGAGAAGGCTCCCCAGGCACCGCCCCATACTGCTTGTTGTGCGTCTATGTCAAAAAAGGAATCGACAACCAATCGTTGCCCAGGCAAATGGTTTGAAGGCAATGGCAAATAACATCTCTCCTTAATATAATTAAGCGGCTTCTTCTAGTGTCGACAAACGAAAAGGCTGTAATACGTGAAATAAACAGAAGAGACATGGTCCGAGCTTGCGCAATTTGAATCAAAAAAAAGAAATAGTGGTTTGCTATGATAAAAGGGCGAGAGGGGGGAGGACGATCGATTACAGCGCAAGCATCCAAACGAGCATTGCCTATATTGAAGGCCATTTACAGGATTCTATTTCGGTTGCGGATGTGGCAAAGAAGGCTGGCTATTCGCCGTATCATTTCCACCGAGTGTTTTTACGGGAAGTCGGGCTGAGCTTGTCCGAATATATAAAGCGGCGGCGCCTTTGTTTTGCAGCGAAAACATTATTGCATTCGGACACACCCGTTATTGAAGTGGCATTTGCCTGTGGCTTCGAAAGCCAAGAAGCGTTTACACGCGCGTTTAAACGGCTATATGGCTTGCCGCCTGCCCGTTATCGCACTCGATTTCAACCACATCAATCAATTCAGGAAAATGGAGGGAACACGATGGATTTGCAAACATCTCCGATAAAACACTGGTTTTTAAGCGGCAGCCAGCCTGCCGAATACGAGTACGGATTGGACACCGAAACCGTTCACCAAGGCAGCGTATCGGCTTATTTGAAATCGTACGCCCTTCAAGAAGAAGACGATTTTGCAACGCTCATGCAGCAATTCAATGCGAAGAACTATGTAGGAAAACGTGTCCGCTTTTCTGGTTTCGTCAAAACCAAAAATGTCACCAATTATTGTGGCTTATGGATGCGAATCGATAACAATATGAACGATGCGCTCCAATTCGACAACATGTCAAACCGCAAGATTGTAGGAACGACCAACTGGAACCGCTACGCGATTGTATTAGATGTCCCTGAAAACAGTGCCGTTATTTCCTTTGGCATTTTGTTGTCTGGCAAAGGGCAAGCATGGCTCGATAGCTGCTCCTTTGAAGTCGTTGACAAAAATGTGCCATCCACGAACATAGAGATGAATTTTACGATGTATGATGAACCTTTAAATTTGTCTTTTCAAGAATAAGGAATAAGAGAAGAGCCTTTGCGAACACACACCGCAAAGGCTCTGTTTAGTGTATGGAAAAATTGGCATTGACAAAAACGCCGTTTTGTATATATATTATATATACAATATGAACAAAGTGTACATTGAGATGTCGTTACTTCAATGTATCAACGTAGAAACGGGAAGGCGATGGCGCAAGCGCTTATCAGCTGTATGTCAACGCAAACGGTTCCTTTTGGTTTCCCTTAAGCCAATCGATTTCGCGCAAAGAGGATCAACCATTATCTTACAATCAAGAAGGAGAATGGATATGTCGTTTATTTTAGAAGTGGACAATTTGAGAAAACAATATTCCGATTCGGCTTTTGCCTTAAAGGATGTGTCTTTTTCGATACCGTACGGCTCGATTGTTGGATTTATCGGAGAAAACGGAGCAGGGAAGTCGACAACGATGGGGTCGATTCTAGGAACACTCCAGAAAGACAGCGGCACCATTCATGTTCTTGGAGAAGAGATGGCACCAGACAAACTACATCTAAAAGAGAATATTGGCGTTGTGTTTGATGACATCAAACTGCCTGGAGACTTAAACATTGTGAAACTAGGAAATGTCTTTCGGCGAATTTACAAGCAATGGAATCAGGAAACGTTTGACCACTACGTTGATTTCTTTTCTTTGCCACGAAACAAGAAAATTAGAGGGTTTTCACGGGGGATGTCGATGAAGCTTTCCGCTGCCGTTGCCTTGTCCCACGATGCCAAATTGTTAATATTGGATGAAGCGACAGCAGGCCTAGACCCGACGGGAAGGGATGAATTGTTAGATGTATTAAAAGAATTTGTCCAAGACGGAAAGCGGGGCATTTTGTTGTCGTCCCATATTACGAGCGACATTGAAAAAATCGCTGATTCTCTCGTTTTTATTAAAAACGGAGAAATCTTGTTAAACGTTAAAAAAGCCGAATTGCGGGAGAAATACGCGATTTTGCAATGCCGGCAAAATGAGTTGGACCTTATTCATCAAAATGTGATTCTCACATATAGAAAAAATGGAGACAACATCGATGTGCTCGTGTCTGATCGGGAACAAGTCCCTTTTTCGATCGCAAAAAAAGGCTTTACCATTGATGATATGACGCTTTTGTTAATGAGGGGTGAAACAGCATGAAAGGCTTAGTTTTAAATCAATACTACGCTGTCGGAAAAAGCTTGTGGAATTATATCGCGTTAAGTGTGGGCATTACCGCGGTTCTTCTGTTTACCCAAAATGAGATGCTGATGCAGTTTGCAGCATGGTTGCCGCTCTTTTTTATGGTTACGCCAGCACTAGAAGTCTTAAAGCATGAGTCGATGTCAGGCTGGAGCAAATTTGTGCTTACGCTGCCTTTGAAAAGAAGGGAAGTCGTGCAAAGCCACTACCTTTTTTACTCGATGATGGTTGTCATCGGTTTAGTCATCACCGTTGCGCTCTTTATGATCGCTGAGTCCATCATTGGGCAAGTGATAACGGATTCTGCCGTTTATAAGATGATGAATGGTGTTGGCATCGTCCTTATTTCAGGCTTGCTCAACTATCCATTGACATACCAGCTAGGGACTGAAAAATCGGATGGGATTCTTGTCTTTAGCATAATGGCTGCAGTCGGGTTGTTTTTACTAAGTTCTTGGCTATTTGAAATCCTTCTAGGCGCTGTTTCCCTCGGTGCACTACAAGGGATGAATGTAGATATGCTGTTCTCTGTAAGTTTTTTAGCGGTCTCGTTTGTGCTTTTTATTGCCTCTTACGTAATTGCATTGTACGTGTTTAAAAGGAAAGAGTTTTAAGTTACGAGGTCAACAAAAAACGGTGCTTCGACTAAAGGCACCGTTTTTACTGACCAAATTCTTTTTTTACGGTTTGCAATGCTGCTCCGATCACTTGATGCATATCGTAGTATTTGTAAGTAGCTAATCTACCCCCGAAAATCACGTGCTTCTCTTGTTCTGCTAATTGTTTATACATTTGGTAGATTTGATTGTTTCTTTTATCGTTGATTGGATAATACGGTTCGTCACCTGGCTTCCATTCTTTTGGGTACTCTTCGGTAATGACGGTCTTCGTTTGGTTGCCAAATTCAAAGTGTTTATGTTCAATGATTCTAGTAAATGGTGTCTCGCGATCAGTATAATTGACAACCGCAGTTCCTTGATAGTTATCGGTATCTTCTAACTGTTTTGTTTCAAAATGCAAGCTTCGGTATTCCAATGTTCCGTAAATGTAATCAAAGTATTGATCGATCATACCGGTATAGACGATTTTCTTAGCCGTCTTTTCTAGCTCAGCTCGAGAGGCGAAATAATCGGTATTCAAACGAACGTCAACGCCTGCCAGCATTTTTTCAATGATCTGGCTGTATCCTCCGATTGGAATTCCTTGGTACCTGTCGTTAAAATAATTGTTATCGTAAGTAAAGCGAACGGGTAATCTTTTAATAATAAAAGCAGGTAATTCCTTCGCAGGCCGTCCCCACTGTTTTTCTGTATACCCCTTTATGAGCTTTTCATAAATGTCAGTCCCGACTAATGAAATGGCTTGTTCTTCTAAGTTCCTTGGTTCTGTAATATTCGCGGCGTCCCGTTGTTCCTTAATTTTTTGTTTTGCTTCCTCGGGGGTGGTCACACCCCATAGCTGATGGAATGTGTTCATATTAAAAGGGAGGTTATAGATCTCTCCTTTGTAATTGGCAATTGGGGAATTCGTATAACGGTTAAAATCAGCGAATTGATTCACATAGTTCCAGATTTCTTTGTGATTTGTATGAAAAATATGGGCCCCATATTGATGAACTTGGATGCCCGCTATTGTTTTGGTATAAACATTGCCACCGATGTGGTTTCGTTTATCAATCACAAGGCAATGCTTTCCTCTTTTTGTTGCCTCATAAGCAAAAACGGAACCGAATAACCCCGCGCCAACGATTAAATAGTCATATTGCATTGTGAAACCACCTTCTAAAAAATTCCCTAGGATGAAAGGCAAGGAACTGGATCTGCTCTTTATTCTACAAGCAGTAATTATAACTATATTTTCAGCGATTTGTCCAACCGATCAAAAATGGATGGTGGTCACTTAAATATGCTATAGTTACTAGTAATGATCACATGTGTTAGCCATTGAAAGGGACCACAATGAATACGGAAGCATTAGAATATTTTATAAAAGTATACGAGAAGAAGAGTGTTACGGCGGCAGCAAAGGAATTGTATATTACTCCACAAGGGGTTAGTAAAACCATTAAGCAGCTTGAATTGGAGTTAGAGACAGAACTGTTTTACCGGGGGCCACGTGGAGTGGAGGCAACAGAAGCGGGGGAACTGCTGCATGCGCGAGCAAAACATCTTCGTTACTTAATTGAAGATATTAAAAAAGAGATAAGCATTGTCAGCGGTCGAAAAGGCTTGTTAAATGTGCTTGTTACGTATTCTTCCTCACTGGCGATACCGGTAGACTATTTGCTTCGTTTCACAGAGATCTACCCTGATATTCAATTGAAAATAAGGGAATATCCCGATGAATTCCCGCTCGACCCACTCTTTCAGGAAGAAGTGGATATAGGGCTCGTTCTGGAGCCAGATGAAATCGAAAACTGTGAAACAGAGTTAGTCGCTGAGGGTGAGGCCGTTATTATTGTAGCGAAAACCCATCCGCTGGCAGAAAAAGATGTCTTTTCCGTCGTTGATTTAGAAAATGTGCCGTTAATCATAAAAGCGGCCGGCACAGGTAGAGAGCATCGATTTGTGGAAACATGTCTGGAACATGGGTTTACACCAACCATTACCCATGAATTCGGAAACGCAATCACAGCCCATCGTTTATGTGAAGCGAATGGCCAAGTGGCTGTCTCCGTTGATTTTGTTGAAGAAGCGATAGGCAATGAAAACATAAAAGTCATTCGACTAAAAGAAAGCATCCCACAAAACGTGTACCTTGTTTTTAGAAAAAGGGATATGCAATCGAAGGCTGTTTCTCAATTTCAAAATTACATGAAAGAAAAAAGCAAATGGCTTTGATGAGAACCTTTCCTGTCTAAGCGATTTGTTTTTTTGTGTGCAAAAAAGCTGGGGTACAAATGAGATGAACATTGTGTGTATGAACGAATCGTTACTACCTCCTAACTTTTCGTTGATGGTTAACCCTATTTAGATACGGTACCCTAATGGTGTAACCACCTGAAACCGTATACAAACAACGGTTACAAAAATGGGCAGAGCGGGGGAAAGACATGAGTAAGACGAAGGGGAGCAAGAAAACGCTAGAAATTATCGCCATCATTGCGATCGTATTGATCATTGCGACTGCAATCACGGCGTCATTTGTAAGCGTAGGACAAATGGTAAAGATCTTGCTTATTGGTGTTATCATTCTTGGAATCGTTATCTTTGTTTTTGGCTTTATGCAAGCGAGACGAAATCCAACCGAGAAAAAAGGGAAGCGGAGAATATGGCTCTCGCTACTGAGTCTTGGTGTGATTGCCGTCGTCATCCTTAATGGTGTTATTTATAATTTTAACGTTGTTATCAATCAATACTTAGCGAAAGCGGAAATTGATGAAGAAGAACGAGCGAAGGTGACAGCAGACGCAAAAACGATTTCCGAAGAAGTTGAAAACGAAGGAATTGTTCTTCTTGAAAATAAAGGCAATGCACTTCCACTGAATGTGGACAATGCTACTGAAAAGAATGTCAATGTGTTTGGCCAAGCGTCAGTGAGAATGTTCTATGGGGGCAGCGGCTCTGGCGCAGGGGAGGAAAAAGAAAACATTGATCTTCAGCAAGGACTGGAAAATGCAGGGTTTGTCGTCAATGATGAACTGACTGACTTTTACCAAGAGCATGCTCCTGAAAAAGAGGAACAGAACAACTTAAATATAACAGGCGGCGATTATACGTTGAGCGAACCGCCAAACAGTGAAATGAGCGAAGACATGTGGGCAAATGCAGAGCAGTTCTCTGACGTGGCTTTCATTGTTCTCGCACGGACAGGCGGAGAAGCGGACGATTTGCCATTTGATACAGCCGAGTATGGCGGCTCCGAAGATCGTCATTTTCTAGAATTGACGGAGCAAGAAGAAGAATTAATCGATACGGTTACCTCTAGAGATTTTGAGAAGGTCATCGTCGTGCTTAACTCAAGCAACGCGATGGAATTAGGATTTTTAGAAGAGAAAGAGATTGATGCTGCGATTTGGATTGGTTTTCCTGGTTCCACAGGAAACAACAGCGTAGGCAATGTTTTAGCTGGCAATGTAAACCCGTCTGGACGATTGGTAGACACGTATGCCTACGATGTAACATCATCGCCAGCTTATTACAATGCAGGTGACTTTAAGTATTCCAATACGGAGCATAAGGCAGTCGATAAAATATTTGGCGAATACGATAATTTCCACACATTTGTTAATTATGAGGAAGGCATTTATGTCGGCTATCGTTACTATGAAACTCGTTTTGTGGACAATGAAACCGGAGAGGTTGACGAAGAGGCCTATCAACAAGTTGTCCAATATCCGTTCGGTTACGGCTTGAGTTATACGAGCTTCGACCAGGAGATCACCGATTACCAAACTACGGATGATAGGATTACGGTTGAAGTGACAGTGACAAATACAGGTGATGCAGCGGGCAAGGAAGTCGTTCAGTTGTATTACACGCCTCCATATTATGAAGGGGGAATGGAGAAGTCACATGTTGTGCTCGGCGCTTTTGATAAAACAGAGTTGCTTGAACCAGGCGCTTCAGAAACAGTCAAACTGGAGATCCCAGTAGAAGAAATGGCATCCTACGATGACCAACATGAGAAAGCCTATGTGCTTGATCATGGAACCTATGAGATCAAACTGATGGAAAATGCCCATGTGGTAATCGATTCTAGAACGTATGAAGTGAACGACACGATTGTATATAACGAAGAGAACAAACGCGCTTCCGACCATATGACTGCAACAAATGTGTTTGATGAGGCAAGAGGCGATTTAACGTATGTATCACGAGCCGATTGGGAAGGCGCATTGCCAACAGAGCGGACAGAAGATAAGGAGGCATCCCCAGAGTTGCTTCAAGCTTTGGAAGACCCTGAAGTCGTCAACAATCCAGATGACCCAGATATTGTATTTGCTGACCATGGATTGGAACTTGAAGATGTGGCAGGTCTAGACTATGACGATCCAAAATGGAACGATTTGTTGGAACAGCTTTCTGTAGAAGAGATGGCGCAATTAATCGGCTTCGGCGGATATGCAACACAACCGCTTGAATCGATCAATAAGCCTGCGACAACAGATGTTGACGGACCAGCAGGGATCAACCATCTAGTAAACGGACTGAAAGGAACACAGTATCCGAACGCAGTCGTTCTTTCCTCGACATGGAATGTCGATCTCGTTCAGCAGATGGGAGAAGCACTCGGCAATGAAGCGTTGGCTTACGGCATCAGTGGGTGGTACGCCCCAGGTATGAATATTCACCGGACACCGTTCTCCGGGCGAAATTTTGAATATTATTCCGAGGATGGATTGCTGTCAGGCAAGATGGGCTCGGCTGTCGTTCAAGGAGCGCTGTCTAAAGGAGTCTATCCTTATATCAAACACTTTGCCATGAACGACCAAGACACGAATCGCTACGGGATTGCGACTTGGTCAAATGAACAAGCGATACGTGAGCTTTATCTTAAACCGTTTGAGCTGTCTGTAAAAGAGGGCGGAGCGACGGCTGTGATGTCCGCCTACAACCGGATTGGCACAACATGGGCCGGTGTACATGAAGGATTGTTAACAACGGTTCTTCGTGAAGAGTGGGGCTTTAATGGCATGGTCGTTACCGATTTCGACCGATTTCCGTTTATGATTCCAGACCTGATGATTCGGGCGGGCAATGACTTAATGCTGACAACTGTTGGCGACAAGCCGACCGAATTGAGTACGGAGACGAACACCGGTAAACAAGCGATGCGAAAAGCGAGCCACAATATTCTTTATACTGTTGCCAACAGCAATGCACTTGAAATCAACACGACGCCGTATCCGTATTGGCTACTCGCTCTCGGTGCAGGCGATACGATCCTGCTTGCATTGCTGGCGCTTGGTTTCAACAAAGTGACACGGCGGAGAAACGACGTGACAGGAACAAGCGAAACGTAAAACGATACAGAGAGAACAGCAAGTTTAACACTATAGGATAGAGCTTAGGCGGTAGCTGCTTGTCGGCTGCCGCCCTAAGGCTAAATGGGGATACGGAGATGAAACATAAACACTTAATCGAACAGATGACATTGGAGGAGAAGGCCTCCTTAATGTCTGGGAAAGACTTCTGGCAGACTCAGGATATTGCCCGCCTCGGGATTAACAGCATCTTTCTCGCGGACGGCCCCCATGGCGTTCGCAAGCAGGCGAAAGCAGCGGATCACCTTGGTCTAAACCCAAGCATTCCGGCGACATGTTTTCCTACAGCGGCCACAGTGGCTAACAGCTGGAACGCTGAACTAGGAGAGAAAATCGGAGAGTATCTCGGGAAAGAGGCGGTATCGCAGAAAGTCCATGTTCTGCTTGGACCTGGTGTAAATATGAAGCGAGATCCGTTGTGCGGAAGAAACTTTGAGTATTTCAGCGAGGACCCCTACCATGCTGGCAAAATGGCCGCAAGCTATATACGCGGCATTCAGTCGCAAGGAATTTCAGCGTGTGTTAAACACTTTGCCGCCAATAACCAAGAAGAAAGAAGAATGTCGATCGACACGATTGTCGATGAACGAACGTTGCGAGAAATTTATTTAACCGCATTTGAAATCGCTATTCAAGAAGGCCAGACTAAGACGGTCATGTCATCTTACAATATGCTCAACGGAGCCTATACCAATGAAAACATCCATTTAATGCGTGACATTCTGCGAGACGAGTGGAAATTCGATGGTGTGGTTGTAACCGATTGGGGAGGAAGCCACGATCGTGTTGCTGGCTTAATCGCTGGGAACGAACTAGAAATGCCAACAACGGCAGGAGAAACGAACCAAGAGATTATCGAAGCGGTCCAAAGTGGAAGAATAAAAGAAGGCGTATTAGATGAATGCGTTGATCGCTTGTTAACGCTTATTTTCGCTACAGAAAAAGCGTTTCAACAGCAACAGGAAAATGAGTTTGATCAAAAAGTCCATCATCAAGTGGCACAACAAGCGGCGGAAGAATCGATTGTCCTGTTGAAAAATGAAGAGCACATCTTACCGCTTAAGAAGGGGACAAAGGTCGCCATTATTGGTGACTTCGCCGAAAATCCAAGGTACCAAGGAGCCGGCTCTTCCATTGTGAATCCGACCATTTTAGATCATACGCTTGATTGTGTGAAAAAATCAGTCATTGAGCATGTTGGCTATGAACCGGGATTTGAGCGTTATGGCAAACGCAATAAAAAGAAAGTCGAAAGAGCATGCGCGCTCGCGAACCAAGCAGACGTTGTTCTTCTCTACATGGGATTAGATGAAGCGACAGAGGCTGAAGGGTTAGACCGTGAAAACATGAAAATCCCAGAGAATCAAATTGAATTACTCCACTCTTTAGCAGAAGTGAATGCCAATATTATCGTCATTTTGTCGTGTGGTTCTGCAATTGAAATGCCTTGGATCGATAAAGTAAAAGGGCTCGTCCACGGCTATTTAAGTGGCCAGGCGGGGGCAAAAGCGATCCTTCGCGTATTGACCGGTGAGTTAAATCCATCAGGAAAATTAGCAGAAACGTACCCATTAACTTACGAGGACACACCAAGCTATCACCATTTTCCTGGCAAAGAAGTGACAGTCGAATACCGGGAATCCCTGTATATCGGTTATCGTTATTATGATACAGCGAATGTTCCAGTACTGTTCCCATTCGGCTATGGGCTTAGTTACACAACGTTTGAGTATGCAAACCTTCAAGTAAGCAAGGACCAAGTGACTTTTTCGCTGACGAATACGGGAAATGTAGCTGGGAAAGAAATCGCGCAAGTATATATCGGTTGTCAATCGGATGCGATTTTTCGACCGAAAAAAGAATTAAAGGGATTTAAAAAAGTGTTCTTAGACGCAGGTGAAACGAAGACGGTCACGATTCCGTTAGATGACAAAGCGTTTCGCTATTTCAATGTCAAGACGAATCAATGGGAGATGGAAACGGCCACATATGACGTGATGATCGGTGCTTCTAGTGTCGATATCCGTCTTTCAGAATCAGTCATGATTGAAGGGACAAATGCGCCAATCCCTTATGATAAAGAGAAACTACCAACGTATTATGATGGGAAAGCAAACAATGTGAAGGTGGAAGAATTTGAGCAATTAATTGGCCGTAAAGTTCCAGTGGCTACATGGGATCGATCAAAACCGTTAGATTACAACGACACAATCGCCCAATGCCAGTATGCGAAAGGAATTGTCGCAAGACTTGCCTTTCACTGCATCACGTTTGCTCATCGCTTTTTAAAGAGAATAGGAAAGCGGGAGACTGCCAATCTCATTATGATGTCTGTCTATCATATGCCTTTCCGCGGAATCGCAAGATTAACAGGTGGAATGATCAATATGGCAATGGTGGACGGCCTTTTGTTGATTGCCAATGGCCACTTGTTTAAAGGGCTGCGCCACTTTCTCAGAGAGCGCAAACAGTATAACAAACACTTGAAAAATAGGAGCCAATCTATATAGCAGCAAGGCGGTAAAAAAGTTTCTTTTTTAAAGCTAGATGAAGAAGCGCAACCAAAGCCTAAAAACATCTTTTGTTTTTAGGCTTTGAGGTTGTCGACAAAGTTGCTGATAGAAAACGATTTTCAGATGAGGCTTGTGGAACGAAGGAATATGCGAATAGACGTGGGATGTGCAAATGATTGTCAAGAATGATTATTGGCTACCACAAAGCGAAAAAGGAGAGTACAATGAGAAATGAGATGGGGAAAGCTGAGCGTAAATCTACGGCAGGGCTTTTAGGCTTCTGGGCAAGGTATAAGGAAAAACATCCAAATGTCGCTCAATTTCTCGTGTTTTTTGTTTTAAGTAATGGCATAACGGTTCTTCAGCTTGTGCTGATGCCCGTTTTTAAAGGCATATTTGCCCAAACCTCTTTAGTTGCAACAAGTTTTCAAGTGTTACAGTTTGGCCAGAATTTCGACGGAAGTCCGTATTATGTGTTTGACTATGCGGCAGGTGCTCTCTCGGCAGGCGGTGGAGGGGGACTGGCTTACTTCCTTGCAGTGCAATTAACGATTGCGATTGCCCAGATCATCAACTTCTTTGCGCAAAGAAGCATTACATTTAAATCAAACAGTAATATTTGGAAGGCTGCCTTTTGGTATGTTGTCGCCTATATTATTATTACGATTGGGGCCGCGGCAGCGCAAGGCTTCTATAAAGCACCGATTTATAACTTGCTTATGAATACGTGGGGAATGGGTTCATTCGGGGAAACAGCGGCGGATGCAATTACTATGATTATTAACAGCGCCATTTCCTTCTGGGTATTTTTCCCGATCTTTAAACTTATTTTTAAACAGGAGCCAGAAAAACAAGCAAAGTGAAGGTCGTGTAAACATGAAATTATTATCAGTAGTGATCCCTTGTTATAACTCACAAGATTACATGAGATATTGCATTGAATCTTTGTTGCCAGGGGGAGATGCAGTAGAATTACTGATAGTGAATGACGGTTCTGTTGATCAGACAGCACAGATTGCAGATGAATATGCGAAGAGGTATCCTACTATCGTAAGAGCGATTCATCAGGAAAATGGCGGGCACGGAGAAGCAGTAAACGCAGGCATTCGCCATGCGTCTGGCCTCTACTTCAAAGTAGTCGATAGCGATGACTGGGTCGACATTCGGGCATACTTAAAAGTGTTGGCGACATTAAAATCAATCGTCTCAAAAAATAGCTGCGTTGATTTGGTGATAAGCAATTACGTATATGAAAAAGAAGGCGCCAAATATAAAAAAATCGTGAAGTATGACAATGCCTTGCCGGAGGGCACGCCGTTTACATGGGATGATATCAACTATTTCCGCAAAGGGCAGTATCTATTGATGCATTCCGCTATTTACCGAACACAGCTGCTTCGGGATTGTGGGCTGCAACTTCCAAAACATACGTTTTATGTAGATAACTTGTACGTCTATACGCCCCTTCCCCATGTAAAGACTCTTTATTATATTAATGTAGATTTTTACCGTTATTTTATTGGCAGGGAAGGGCAATCTGTCCAAGAAGCAATTATGATTAAGCGAATTGACCAGCAAATTAAAGTTAATAAATTAATGATTGAACAAGTAAATTTAGACCATGTCGAGAACGATAAACTACGCCACTATATGTTAAGCCATTTAGAAATTGTTACGGTCGTTTCTGCCATTCTACTCATTCGGTCAGGAACAGCAGAGAATTTACAGAAGAAAAAAGAATTAATGGAATACTTTAAGACCCATAATGTGCAACTGTACCAAAGTTTAAAAAATGGAATTATGGGGCGTTTAATCAACTTGCCTGGACGAGCAGGGCGTCATATTTCTGTTGGTGCGTATAAAATCTCGCAAAAATTAGTAGGCTTTAATTAATTGAACAAACGAACAAAACGAAAGCAGGAGTCGAATTCGATTTCCTGCTTTTTCTGTCCTTCCATTAGAGGATCGTTCGCTATATATGGTACTATAGGGGGTATAAATAGCGCTTGCTTCTATCGTAGAATATAGGTTAAAGAAGGCACGCTTAGTTTATCATTTTTTAACTTAAATGGATGACCAATAAGATGAACGAGGAACTGAAATGAAGTATAAAAAATGGATTGAACAAATGACGTTAGAAGAAAAGGCTTCTTTAATGTCAGGGAAAGATTTTTGGCAAACGCAGAATATTGAACGCCTTGGGGTAAACAGCATTTTCCTTGCAGATGGTCCCCACGGAATTAGAAGGCAAGCAGTCGCGGCAGATAAATTAGGGTTAAATGAAGGCATGCCGGCCACTTGTTACCCTACGGCGGCAACGGTGGCGAATAGTTGGAATGCTGAATTAGGCGAGAAAGTTGGCGAATATCTCGGAGAAGAAGCATTGGCGCAAAGAGTGAATGTCTTGCTTGGCCCTGGCGTCAATATGAAAAGAAACCCGTTATGCGGCCGTAACTTTGAATACTTTAGCGAAGATCCTTATCTTGCTGGTAAGATGGCAGCCGGTTACATTAGGGGCATCCAATCACACGGAATCTCAGCATGCGTGAAACATTTTGCTGCGAACAACCAGGAAGAAAAACGGATGACCATCGACACGATTGTTGATGAAAGAACGTTAAGAGAACTCTATTTGACTGCGTTTGAGATTTGTGTAGAAGAAGGAAAGACCAAATCGATTATGTCTTCCTATAATAAATTAAACGGAACCTATACAAATGAGCATATGCATCTCATGCAAAACATTTTACGGAATGAGTGGGGGTATACCGGCACTGTTATCACCGAGTGGGGCGGCAGCAATGATCGCATCCAAGGATTACTCGCCGGAAATGAATTGGAGATGCCCACAACTGCCGGAGAGACGGACAAAGAAATTGTCGATGCGATCAAGTCGGGACAATTAAACGAGGAAGTTTTGGATGAAGCGGTTGATCGGCTACTAGATCTCATTTTTTCAACAGAGGCTGCTTTCCAAAAGCCAATTGGGCAATTTGATGTAGAGAAGCACCATCGCGTCTCGCAAAAAGTAGCAGAAGAATCAATTGTTTTATTAAAAAATGACGAAAATATTCTTCCGTTAAAATTCGGCAAGAAGGTTGCGGTAGTGGGGGAATTTGCCCAAAACGCAAGGTACCAAGGAGCGGGATCGTCGATTGTCAATCCAACCATCTTGGACCATACGATGGATTGCTTCGAGGAATCTGGCATCGTCAGTATCGGGTATGAACCTGGATTCGAACGATATGGGAAAAAGAATCAACAAAAAATTGACCAAGCCTGTCAGTTAGCAAAGAAAGCAGATGTTGTTCTATTGTATATCGGCCTTGATGAAGCAACAGAAGCAGACGGCCTTGATCGAAAAAATATGAAAATACCGGATAATCAAATTGACTTATTAGAGGCATTGTATGAGGTGAATACCAACATCATTGCCATTATCTCTTGCGGTTCGGCGGTAGAAATGCCTTGGATTGGTAAAGTCAAAGGCTTACTGCACGGTTATTTAGGAGGGCAAGCGGGAGCGAGAGCGATCTTGCGCGTGCTATCAGGAGATGTGAACCCTTCGGGGAAACTAGCGGAGAGCTACCCGTTGCGATACGAAGACACACCATCCTACAAGCATTTTCCTGGTAAAGAAGCAACGGTTGAATACCGAGAATCTTTGTATATTGGTTATCGTTATTATGACACCGCTGAAGTCGATGTATTGTTCCCTTTTGGTTTCGGATTAAGCTATACAAGCTTTGAATATGCTGATTTGAAAGTGGATCGAAAAGGGGTAACTTTTCAGTTAACGAATACAGGAGATCGAGCAGGCATGGAAGTGGCGCAACTATACGTTGGTTGCACGTCAGACAATATTTTCCGGCCCAAAAAAGAATTAAAAGGCTTCAAGAAAGTGTTTATTAATGCAGGCGAGTCAAAAAAAGTACGAATCCCCTTTGACAATAAAACGTTCCGCTATTTCAATGTGAAGACAAACAAGTGGGAAATTGAAGAAGCATATTACACGATTATGATTGGCGCCTCTAGTGCGGATATTAGACTTCAACAACAATGGTTTGTCGAAGGGACGAATGCGCCTCTTCCTTATAAAAAGGAAAAACTGCCTAGCTACTATTCAGGAAAAGTAAATGATGTCAGCGTCGAAGAATTTGAACAACTTATCGGCCATAAAATCCCTGAGCCGACATGGGATCGTACTCAACCACTAGGATATAACGACACGATTGCTCAATGCCAATACGCAAAGGGCTGGTTCGGCAGAATCGCGTATTATTCCATCATTCAAACGCAACGCCTCTTACGAAAAATAGGAAAGCGCAGCACAGCAAACATCATGGACATGTCGATTTTAAACTTGCCGTTCCGGGGGATTGCCCGAATGACTGGGGGCATAGTAAACATGCCGATGCTAGACGGCATTTTATTGATGGTAAACGGGCATTTCTTTAAAGGATTATGGCAAGTAACAAAGGAAAAAGCAAAACTAATAAAGGCAAAACGAAAATCCAAAGCAGACTTAATGAAAAATTAGCCAGTTTGTTTTGGTGTTCTTGCCGATCGTTCGGTGCGAACCCTAAGCGAATAGAGGGTTCGCACCAATATAATATTGGAAAAACGGCTCAATATCGGATGGAAGGGAAAACCAACATTCGTTGCTTTTTTGGATGTTACTTTCCATAAAATAGGGCTATCGTACTCTTTGTGGGTGCGTGTGCAGTCATTGACTTATTCGAACGACTTCTCGCTTCGAACTCTTTATCGCTAAGACCAGACTAAAATCAATACCCTCTAATACAGCAGCCAAAACCCTTGTTTCACAGCGTTTTTGGCTGTTTTTTATTTGTTTTGATAGGCTGCTTGACAAGGCATGGCTTTGTTTTGTAAAGTAGTTATCACACTAACTACTTAGAGGTGCGATATGGAAGAGGCAGTCATTCAGGAGCTGCAAAAGCACGGCTTTTCCAAATATGAGTCAAAAGCGTATATCGGTTTATTAAAGGCGCCGGCGATTACAGGTTATGAATTAAGCAAGCGCTCAGGCGTGCCTCGGTCAATGATTTATGAAGTGCTTGGCAAATTGTTGGATAAAGGGGCTGTGCATACCGTTCCCGCTGATCCAATTGTATATAAGCCAGTGGACCCGCGGCAGCTATTGACGAAAATAAGGGAAGATCTTGATGCTTCTTTAACCTCATTAGAGGATTCGTTAACGACTTTAGAAAGCGACCAAAAAATTGATGTGGTGACAAGGATTGTCCAGTATGAACATATCATTAGCGAGATGCGTTCCATGATTCGGGCAGCGAAGAAAGAGTTATGGTTATCAATTTGGTCGCCGACAGTGGCAAGCATTGAGGACGTGTTAAAGGAAAAAGAAACGGACATTCCGATTTTTACTGTATTGTTTGGCGATGAAAGCAAGTCATTTGGGCATACGTACCACCATAACTATATGGCGCCTAACATTGTCAGTGAACGAATGGGTGGTTATTTGACCATTGTCATTCGTGATGAAGAAGAAGCGTTGATTGCAAAATTTAGCGATAAGGGTTCAGAATGGGCTGTTAAATCAATGGATCCTGCTTTAGTGCTCATTGCTACAGAATATATTCGCCATGACATTATGGTCGAAGAAGTGACCAACGCATTTGGACCAGAGAAGCTCGATGCTTTATGGAGAAAACGCGAAGATTTAATTCACGTCATGACAGGAAAAAGCAGCTTGTGATAAGCGTGATGCTCAAAGCAAGCTGTTTATTTTCGAGGGATTTTTAGTAGTTAGTAGTATAACTTCTAGGGGATGTACAATGAATGCACATGTGAAATTTAGTTTGGCTATGGCGATTTTCGGTTCAATTGGGCTGTTTTCTGTAAAGGCCGGTTTACCGGCTTTAGAGCTTGTTTTTGTTCGCTGTTTATGTGCGAGTGTGATGCTAGGCGCAGTAATATTGTTAACGAATAGGAAAGGAAGAGAGGAACGTCCGCCGAGAAGCGAGTATGGAAAGGTTTTATTATGTGGCTTGTTTCTTGTACTCAATTGGCTTTTCTTTTTCCGGTCATTTGAAGTCATGCCGATTACGGTAGCAGTGTCGATTTATCATTTAGCGCCACTGCTTATCTTGCTTTTAGGTTCATTGTTGTTTAAAGAAAAGCTGACTTGGGCAGGCATCGCCTCGATTGTGATTTGTTTTGCCGGCGCATTGCTCGTCGGCAAAGCGTATAGCCACGGCCATGTTTCTGATTTTTTGCAGACAGGTATTGGTTGGGCCTTTGCTGCTGCGTTCTTCTATGCATTAACGTCTCTTGCAGGAAAAAGCATTATTGTTTTATCGCCAACTAAAACAACGCTAATACAAACAATGCTTGGGGCTGTATTATTGGCGCCGTTAGTCGATTGGCCCTTATTTTCGGGACTTTCCGCCGAGAACTGGCTGTTTATTCTTATAACAGGATTTATCCATACGGGTGTTGTCTTTTATTTTTTCTTTTCAAGTTTAAGAGAATTGCCTGCTTCTACAATTGCCATATTGGTTTTCATCGACCCGATCGTTGCAATTTTGCTAGATGTGGCGATCCTTCACTATCACCCCGATATCCCCCAACTTGTAGGGATATTGCTAATTTTTTTGGCTATGGGGTACCGCCCGAAAAAATACGAACAGAAAAAGGCATGAGCGTAGATGTTATGCTGTGAATTTTTATGTTAGTAACTTAGATTTTTGAGGTAATTGTATTAAATCCTAAGTACGTAACCAGATGATGAGCAAATCCATATACATTCGTATTTGTTGCGCATGATGGATATGTGTAAAGGGGCATACTCCATCCAAGCAGAAATTGCTTCTCCATGATAGACTCTCTATACTAGACGGTAGAAATCGATGAATAGAGAGAGGGAAGCCCATTGGCTACGATAAAGGAGATTGCTGAAAAAGCAGGTGTCTCTATTACGACAGTTTCGCGAGTGCTCAAGCAAGACCCCACTTTATCTGTGACGCAAGAGACAAGGGAAAAGGTGTATGAAACCGCGCAACGGTTAGGCTATACAAAGAAACGATTTAAACATTCATTAAAAAAAATTGCCTTCTTGTATTGGATTACGGAAAAAGAAGATTTGCAGGACGTTTATTTTCAAACAGTAAAGAAAGGTGTTGAGGAGGAGGCAAACGAACGGCAGCTTAACTTAACAACGTATTCGATCGGTGACGGAATTAAAGCAATTGACCCGCAAACAAAAGGCGTCATTTGCCTTGGGCGTTTTAGCAAGCGTGAACTAGACTACATTCGTACGTTAACAAATGACGTGGTGTTTATTGATACCTCGCCTGATGAAGATCATTTCGATTCTGTCCGGCCCCATCTCCGCAGAATGATTGAACGGATGATCGATTATTACATGGAAAATGGCCATACAGCAATTGGTTATATTGGCGGCAATGATTTTGACACCGATTATGGCGGTTATATTCCCGATCGCAGAGAGCGTGCCTTTAAAGAATATATGAGGCAAAAAGGACTTTTCGATGAACGGTTTTTGTTTGTTGGCGACCAATATGCTGTAAATGAAGGCTATGCTTTGATGAAACGAGCGATCCACTCGCTTGGGGACCAGTTGCCGACAGCATTTTGTGTAGCAAGCGACTCCCTTGCTGTAGGTTGTTTGCAAGCATTAAACGAGGAACGAATTGCGTTGCCGGAGCGGGTAAATGTATTTAGTATTAATGACGCCAGCATCGCCCAATATGTTTCCCCGCCGTTGACAACCTTTCGGATTGATGTGAGGCTTTTGTGCCAAACGGCGATTGACTTGTTATTGGAACGGTTCGTCGATAAGAGAACTTCTCCAAAAACAGTCCTTATGTCATGTCATCCAATCTTTCGAAAAAGTACGGGCTAGAGTCCTAAAGGGCTATTAGACTGTAGATAAACAAGCGTTTCTCTATCAGCCTGAGTGCGGTAATCGACTTTGTCGACAACCTCTAGAGCCCTTAAGGGCTCTTTTTTTGTTACTTAGTAAAATATTTTACTAAATATAGATATACAAATAAGTTTACTTTTTTCGTGAATGTTGTTATTTTATAAGAAAGCGGTTACTTTTTTGATTGAGGGGATGACAAATGAAAAAGAAATGGCGAATGGTGTTGCTTAGTGGAGCAGTTCTGACCGTTGCAGCTTGCGGACCACAAGAGGATGGCGATGTTGGGGAAAGCGCTAGTGGGACATCTGCTGATAAATTAGTGATCTGGGAAGACGCTGAAAAAGCAATTGGCATTGAAAAGGCTGTCGCTGCTTTTGAAGACATGCATGGAATTGAGATTGAAGTGATTGAAAAAGAGTATGGCGGGCAGTTAGAAGATTTGCGTTTAGATGGTCCTGCTGGTTCTGGGCCGGATGTATTGACGATTCCCCATGACCAAATTGGCACTGCCGTTGTTGAAGGGCTACTCGCTCCCTTAGAGGTCGATGATGAAGTGACAGGCCGTTTTACGGAAGAGTCGCTGCTTTCGCAAATGGTTGACGGAGAAGTATACGGGTTGCCAAAAGCAGTTGAGACAACAATCCTTTTCTATAACAAAGAACTGGTAGATGAGCCGCCGCAGACGCTTGATGAATGGTATGAGCTATCGAAAGAGAGAGTCGCTGAAGGCGAATATGGATTTGTGGCAAAGTGGGATGAAATTTATTATGCCATGAGCGTAATCGGCGGAGGTGGCGGCTATATTTTTCCACAAAATGAAGATGGGCAGTATGATGTGAACGATATCGGGCTGGCCAATGAAGGGGCGATTGAAGGCGGCACGTACATTCAAACCTTTTTTGAAGAAGGGCTGTTTCCTGCTGGCATTGTTGGTGAGCAAGGGACTAATGTGCTTGATTCCTTGTTCACTGAAGGAAAGGCGGTTGCGGTCATATCTGGACCTTGGTCGTTTGAGCCGTATGCGCGAGCTGGCATCGATTACGGTGTATTGCCGTTGCCTGCTTTGGCGGAAGGCGAGCCGATGAGTTCCTTTTTAGGAGTAAAGAGCTATAATGTCTCTTCCTATTCCCAAAATGCAGAACTAGCCCAAGAGTTTGTTGAATTTTTGACAAATGAAGAGAATTCACTGGACCGTTTTGAACAAACGAGGGAAATACCGCCTCTAACATCGCTAACGGATCACCCAGCCATTGCCGAAGACGAGGATGCCGCTGCTGTTTCAGAACAAAGCCTTTATGCGACCATGACACCGAACAATCCAGAAATGGCCGAAGTGTGGACGCCAATTGACAATGCGCTAGGATTGATTGCGACAGGACGGACAGACGTACGGGAAGCATTAGAAGAAGCAGTTCAAACAATCGAGTCGCAAATCGAAGCGAACCATAGCCAAAACTAAGGAGCGAACGCCTCTATTAAAAGAGAAGGTGAAGCACGTGAAACTTGACGAGCAACCAAACATCAAACCTGCCACGAACCATGCACTCGTGGCGGGGATGCTCGCCATTATTCCCGGAATGGGGCAAATGTACAATAAGCAATTTGCAAAAGGAACGGTTTTTTTCCTTTTTGGCGCAGCTTTTCTGTTTGTATTTAAAGACATATTCAATATGGGGTTTTGGGGATTAGCAACGCTAGGCGTGCAAACGCCAAGAGATAACTCCGTCTTTTTGTTGGCAGAAGGAATTATTGCGGTCATTGTGGCAGCGTTTGGGCTTGCATTTTACTATTTCATGATAAAAGATGCGGTGAAGAACGGAAAACGTCGCGACGTAGGGCTTGAGCTTCATTCGATCCGCCGCCAGTACCATCATCTGCTCGATGCGAGCTTTCCATATTTGATGAGTTCACCTGCCTTTTTTCTGCTTATCTTTACAGTTATTTTTCCGATTTTGTTCAGTTTGGCGATTGCCTTTACCAATTATGATTTATACCATTCTCCACCCGCCAACTTGTTCGATTGGGTGGGGTTGAAAAATTTTCGTGATATCTTTTCTGTCCCGATTTGGCGTTCGACTTTTTTTGACGTGCTTGGCTGGACGATTGTATGGACGCTTGTGGCGACAACGCTCCAATGCGCGTTGGGCATTTTTTTGGCGATTTTATTAAATCAACGCGATGTACGGGGGAAAGCGTTTTTCCGAACGTTTTTTATTCTTCCTTGGGCGGTGCCAGGGTTTGTAACGATTCTTGTGTTTGCTGGCTTGTTTAATGATTCGTTTGGCGCGATTAACAACCATATTCTCGCGTTTTTTGGCATTGATGGCCTGCCTTGGCTAAATGACCCGTTTTGGAGTCGTGTGGCGTTAATCGTTATGCAAATGTGGCTAGGGTTTCCGTTTGTGTTCATTATGACGACAGGCGTCTTGCAAGCGATTCCTAGTGATCTCTATGAAGCAGCGACGATTGATGGAGCCGGCTTTATGCAGAAATTCCGCTTGATTACATTGCCGCTTGTGCTCTATTCGATTGCACCAATTTTGATTACACAGTACACGTTTAATTTCAACAATTTCAACATCATTTATTTGTTTAATGGCGGAGGCCCACCAATGCCAGGCTCAACGGCAGGGGGAACCGACATTCTCGTGTCGTGGATATATAAGCTAACGATGCATTCATCCCAATATGCATTGGCCGCGGCAATCACGATGTTGCTGTCGATTTTCGTTATTGCTATTGCCCTTTGGCAATTTAAGCGTACAAACTCCTTTAAAGAGGAGGATATGATGTGATGACGGTTCATATGAAAAGGCGAATCCGCTTGTTTGTGACTTATTCCATTTTGATTAGCGTGGTCATTGTGATTGCTTATCCGCTTGTGTGGACAATCGGCGCCTCCTTTAATCCTGGCAATAGTTTGATGAGCACGTCCATAATCCCAGAAAACCCAACGCTGGCCCATTATATTAATTTGCTTGGGGAGGCGTCGCACCCTTACGTACAGTGGTACCTCAATTCAATTAAAATTGGACTCCTCACTATGGGGCTAACGCTTGTGCTTGTTAGCTTTTCTGGTTATGCGTTTTCTCGGTTTCGCTTCAAGGGGAGAAAAAATGGCTTGATGCTGTTTTTGCTTTTGCAGATGATCCCGCAATTCTCTGCCTTGATCGCGATCTTTGTGCTGGCGCAAATGCTCGGGCTAATCAATAGCCACTGGGCATTGGTGTTGATTTATGCAGGTGGTCAAATTCCGATGAATACGTTTTTGTTAAAAGGCTATCTTGATTCGATTCCCCGGGACTTGGACGAATCGGCGCGGATGGACGGCGCAAGCCATTTTCGCATTTATGGGCAAATCATTATGCCCCTTGCGAAGCCGATACTTGCTGTGGTCGCGATCAATTCATTCACAGGCCCACTAGGCGACTTTATCTTAGCAAGCGTCATTGTCCGTGCGCCGGAAATGTATACACTCCCAATTGGCCTTTATAATTTGGTGTCCAATCCAATGGGAGCCAGCTATACGATGTTTGCTGCAGGTGCGTTGTTGATTTCCATTCCAGTTGCGCTCATGTTCTTGTTGTTGCAAAAGCAATTTGTCTCTGGATTGACACAAGGAGGCGTCAAAGGATAAACGAAGGAGATGGTCAGAAGTTGAGCTTGCGTGGCAAATGGTCGTTTGTCGTAATGCTAGTTAGTATCGTCTTATTTGGAGGTGCAGATGTGAAAGCAGCGGTTACAGTTGAACCAATTGCTGGATTGGATGATCACTTTATTAAAGGAGCCGATATCTCGATGTTGCCAGAAATCGAGGAAAACGGCGGGCGCTATTATGCCGATGGAGAACAAATTGATCCACTCGTGTTGTTAAAGGAAAAGGGCGTAAATGCTGTCCGTATCCGCATTTGGGTAGATCCTTACGATGAAAACGGCAACCCGTATGGCGGCGGGACTGTTGATGAACAGCGCGCCGTTGATCTTGCAAAGCGTGCCCATAGCCATGGTTTTCAACTGCTGCTCGATTTTCACTACAGTGATTTTTGGACAGACCCAGGGAAGCAGTTTAAGCCAAAAAGCTGGGAACAATACAGTTTTGAGGAATTAAAGGACGCTATCTATAACCATACATCAAATGTGCTTGGCCAGTTAAAAGGCGCAGGGGTTATTCCGGAAATGGTCCAAGTTGGCAATGAAATCAATGCCGGAATGTTATGGCCTGACGGCAAAAGCTGGGGAGAAGGCGGCGGTGAATTTGAAAGGCTCGCCGCATTGTTAGAAGCAGGGCTCACTGCCGTGAAAGACTGCGACCTGGGCATCCGTACGATGCTTCATTTAGCAGAAGGCGGAGATATCGATATGGCTCGATGGTGGCTCGATGAGATGGTGAATCGGGACGTTGATTTTGATGTAGTTGGTTTGTCTTACTATCCTTACTGGGATGGGGATTTCAGTAAGCTCAAACAAGTAATGGAGCTTGTTACGAACCATTACGGCAAAGGCGTCAATGTCGTGGAAACAGCCTATGGCTTTACGACAGACAATGGCGACAACTTAGACAATCTCTTTTCAAATGAACACGCACAGCTAGTCGGTTATCCAGCATCACCGCAAGGACAAGCGTCTTACTTGCGAGATTTGATGGAGACGATCCATACGGTAGGCGGAGAAGGGTTCTATTATTGGGAACCACTTTGGATTCCAGTATCTGGTTCCTCTTGGGCGAATGAGGCAGGAATGGGCTACATCCAAACAGAAGGAGAAGTTGGCAATGCTTGGGACAATCAAGCGATGTTTGATTTTAATGGAGAAGCACTGCCTTCATTAGATGTGTTTCACTTAGTAAACCAATTGAAATGACAAGAAGAGAAGGAGTAGGAGAATGAAGTATCCACCAGTACACCCATCAGTGGAAGGGATGATGCATGGCGGCGATTATAATCCTGATCAATGGCTGCACATGCCAGAAATCATTGATGAAGATTTCCGTTTAATGCCCCTCGCTCATTGCAACACGTTTTCGATTAATATTTTTGGCTGGAGTGCGATTGAGCCAGAGGAAGGAGTCTATACGTTTGCATGGCTAGATGACATTATGGACCGTCTTGCCGAAAATGGTTACCATGCGATCCTGGCTACGCCAAGTGGAGCAAGGCCTGCATGGCTTTCTAAAGCCTATCCGGAAGTGCTCCGTGTCGAAGCGGACAGACGGCGGAATTTACATGGACAGCGCCACAACCACTGTTTCACTTCCCCTGTGTACCGCCAGAAAGTTAAGCAAATAAACCGCAAATTAGCGGAGCGCTACAAAGGCCATCCGGCTTTGAAAATGTGGCATATTTCGAATGAGTATGGCGGCGCTTGCCATTGTGACTATTGCCAAGATGCTTTTCGCTCGTGGCTAAAGCGCCGTTACGACAATAGCTTGGCTAAATTAAACGAAGCTTGGTGGACTGGTTTTTGGAGCCATACGTATACAGACTGGGAACAAATCGAGTCGCCTGCTCCCCATGGGGAATCGATGATCCACGGCCATAATTTAGACTGGAAGCGATTTGTTACTGACCAGACGATTGACTTTTATCGAAATGAAATTGAGCCGATCCGCGAGTTGACGCCTGAAATCAACATCACAACGAATTTTATGGGCAATTACCCCCATATGCGGCCGTTTCTTGGGCTAAATTACCAAAAATTTGCTGATGAATTAGATGTGATTAGCTGGGACAGTTATCCGGCCTGGCATGGAGAAAAGCAATCGACGGAAGCACTGGCAGCAGACGTCGCCTTTGTCCATGATCTCTACCGCTCTTTAAAAGGCGGGCAGCCATTTTTGTTAATGGAAAGCACACCAAGCCTTGTTAACTGGCATGATGTGAACCGCGCCAAGAAGCCAGGCATGCATGAGTTATCATCATTGCAAGCCGTTGCCCACGGAGCAGATGCGATTCTCTACTTCCAATGGCGAAAAAGCAGAGGCTCTTCTGAAAAATTTCATGGCGCCGTCGTAGACCATGTCGGCCATGAACATACACGCGTTTTTCAAGAAGTCGCTCATCTGGGACGAACGCTCGAACAGTTGGCTCCTGTTGCTGGTTCGACCGTAGAAGCGGATGTCGCAATCATTTATGACTGGGAAAACCAATGGGCGATTGATGATGCCCAAGCAACGAACAATATCGATAAAGGCTATGCGACCCAAGTTCAGAGCCATTATCGAAGCTTTTGGAAACAAGGTGTCCCAGTCGATGTCGTCTCAATGAACGATGACATTTCCACTTACAAAATGGTCGTTGCCCCGATGCTCTATATGCTCAAACCGGGAGTGGCTGAGCGAATCGAAGCATATGTCAAAAATGGCGGTACGTTTATTGCCACGTACTGGAGCGGCATTGTAGATGAAACCGATCTATGTTTCCTTGGTGGTTTCCCTGGCCCATTAAAGCCAGTGCTTGGCGTTTGGGCTGAAGAAATTGACAGTTTGTACAAACATGAAACCGTACCGTTCACGTGGAATGGCGATACGTACGAGGCCCATTCATTTATTGAACGAATTCATTTAAAAGGCGCTGAAACGATCGCTGCCTTTCAAGGCGACAGCTCGCCAACACCAGCAGTCACGAAAAACCGACTAGGCAAGGGAACTGCTTATTATATGGCGTCGGCTAACGAACAACGCTTCTACGATGCTTTTTACGAGCTGCTCATTAACGAACACGGGCTTGCGTCTTCTGTCGCAGCTTCTATTCCGACAGGGGTAAGTGTGCAAACAAGGACGAACGGCGAATATGCGTATACGTTTTTCATGAACTTTAGCGAAGGCGAAAAGCGTCTCACACTAAATGGAGAAAAGAAGACGATTCAAGGGGAAACGATCGATCAAGTCACGCTTCGCCCATATGGGTGGGAAGTCGTGGTGGAAGCCATCTAATTGTAAAAGAGAGGAGACTCATTCGCGAATTTGGTTTGTTGCAAATAATTTCCCGCATGAATATAGGCTGTTTTTCAGTCAAGGCTGGAGGTTAAGTCGGCTACTTGCAAGCGATTGACCTCTGCTTTAGGCGGATCAACAGTTTTTTTATGCCATCCCATTCACGTGCTCACGTTGGATAGTTTGTAAAAGAAAAGGAGGGGTATTAACGAAACTTAGAAATGGCCTCTCTCGTAAATGTAAACCACTGTTTTGCCAGTCACAAATTCTGGTCCACAATGGACTAAATGGGGGGATCAGTTTGAATGTTAAAGTCGAAGAGGCGATCGAGATACTTGAACGCACGCCGGACACACTTGCTCATTATCTGTCGGGTTTGTCAGATGGTTGGCTGCACTTCGATGAGGGGGAAGGTACATGGAATGCGATAGAAGTAGTAGAGCATCTTATTGAGGCAGAAAAGCATAATTGGCTGCCAAGACTGGCTTTTATCATTCGTGAAGGGGAGAGCAAGCCGTTCCCTGAATTTGATCGTTTTTCTCACTTGCGTAGTGGGGATAATCGTTCAGTAGCGCAAGCGTTAGCCGATTTTAAAAACGTGCGGCTGAACAATGTGCACACATTGAAAACGTGGATTGGCGACGGTTTCGATTATGAAAAGACAGGTTTTCA
The DNA here is from genome assembly GCF_001598215.1 of Shouchella clausii. Lineage (GTDB taxonomy): Bacteria > Bacillota > Bacilli > Bacillales > Bacillaceae_D > Shouchella > Shouchella tritolerans. The sequence continues at coordinate 681,758 of NZ_BCXJ01000001.1, forward strand.
TCCTGCATTTGGGCGCGTTAAAGCAAGAGAGTTGCTGTCGACGTGGGTCGTTCATGATTTTACGCATATTGCCCAAATAGCGCGCGTTATGGCGGAACGATACAGGGATGATGTAGGGCCTTGGCATGCGTATTTAGGTATCTTAAACAGAAAGTAGCAAGCAGCGTTGCGCTGCTTGCTTAACCTTTAGACATACGCTTACGTGAAGTAAGATTGACCGTTTTTCAAGAAATCAATCAAGACTGCTTGGTATTGCCTGACTGAGTCTGTATACACCATTTCATTGTCGCCATGCCAGTCATAACCAACAGGGCCAAACTCAACGGCATTTCCGCCGTACTTCGTAAAAAATTGCCCGTCGTTGGAGCCATGTTGCCCGTAAAGTGTCGCCTTTTCCAATTGTGTTTGCGCCACTAACGATTCCGCGAGCGCTTTGACAAATGGATTGTCTGCTTTTGTTTTAACAGGGCTATTGCAAATATGTGTGCGTACGACGCCGTCCGTGATTCCTTTAATCTGCCTCAAAATCTCGCTAGGCGATTGGTCCGGCAAATAGCGGATGTCCAGTGACATGTCGCATACGTCAGGCACTTTGTTGTAGACAGTGCCTCCCTGTAACTTAGCAAGGTTAATGGACGGTTCTTTGAACATGGGAGGCGCTACCTCTTGGGCGAACGGCAATTCAAGAATGGCTTCATAGAGTGCATGTGCTTTTAATATGGCGTTATTGCCTTCCCAAGGACGGCTGCCGTGTGCAGGCTCTCCCTTGATATGAATATCAACCTGCAAGACACCCTTTGACTGAATGGCGATTCCCATGTTTGTTGGTTCGCCGCAGATGATGAAATCGCCTCTGTGCCCTTGTTCTACTAAATAGTTGGTGCCGTAAAGGCCTCCTGTTTCTTCATCAGGGACGATTTGAAGTTGAACGCGCCAAGGGAGAGGCACGCCGTTTAACTCTGCCATTGTTTCCATCATCGCGGCTAAACCGGCTTTCATGTCCGCCGAACCGCGCCCATATATTTTTCCTTCCTTTGTGTATGGAGAAAACTGGGATCGGCGGCCTTCAATCACGTCAATATGGCCATTAAGCACAATGGTGTTGCTCCCGCTTCCAATGCTAGAGACAAGCATAGAATAACCGTTGTTAACAAGCCGTTCGACTGGCAGTCCTTTGTCACTCAGCCACTTTTCGCAAAAAGCAATCGCTTTGTTGACTCCGGCTTTGGTTGAACTATCTATGCCAATTAAATCTTTTAGCAACGGGATTGGGTCCCCCATGTTTTTCCTCCTAACTTCGCAAATGGTATGATACTCGATCACCGACTTGGATGCAGTTCAGAAAATGTCTTCTCAATTGGGACAACGATGTCATGGCGAGCAAGTTCAAGATTGGGCCGTGTCGTTAGCCACTCCTCTTTGACAGTCTTCCCTGCCGTAAGAGCAATAATGGCGGATGGAACATCTGCACCAGCATGGTGAGAAAACGCATAACCGCCGCCAAATCGAGGGTTGATGTCAATGACGTAGTAATCGTCGCCATTGAAAAACACATCGGCATTCATATATCCAGCATGACCTAAATGCTCGCCCATTTTGCGGGCAATCTCAACCAACTCAGGTTGATGGACGGTTATGCACCGATCTACATCACCGCCTCTCATTTGCAGTTGTTTGCGGATAAACGACGCGCAGAAGCGGCCGTCTAAATCATTGAATATGTCCAGGCTGTATTTATCACCTTCGATAATTTCCTCGATTAAAATGTTGTTTTCTGCTTCTTTTGCGGTCGCATCATCTAGCGGCGACTCTTTTACCGTGTTGACGGCGTGTTGGTATGCATGTTCAATGTCTTCGATTTTATGTGCCGTTTCCACGCCAATTGAAGCAGAGCCGTTGCGGGGCTTGATCATTAGTGGAAACGCTATCTGATTGTTAGCGAGGGCAGCTTTTACTGTTGCGATCGAGCAGTATGATTTTGGTGCTTTCACACCAATAGGGCTTAGCAATTGCCGGTAGTTGCCTTTATCGCGGACGCTGTCCACAACGGATTGGTCAGGGGCAAAAACAGCGACTCCCTGTTCTTGAAGTTCCTTTTTGTGTGCAGCTATTTTGGGCACTTCCCAATCATTTAATGGCACAAGGCAATCAACGTTGTGTTTTTGGCAAATGGTAAGAATCGCTTCCATATAATGCTCGTCTGTTTGATGAGGAATGACATAGTTTTCGTCTCCTGCTTGTAAAGAAGGGGCGTTGTATTCTGGATCGGCGACAATTACTTTCCCTTCTATGTTTGCTTTCTTTAAAGCCTCTTGAAAGAAGCCAACAAAATCAATTCGTCTAGCACCTGATGTCAGTAATATATTCATGGCGATTGCCTCCTTCTTGAACGTTTGAAAGTTTTATACCCCGGATTTCATATTTAAATCATATTGTGATCAACTCATTCTTTGATCATAGTATTTTCGATGCCTTTAAGACTATATTTTTGTAAATAAATGGGTGTATCAAGGTTGTTGATTCATTCATTTTCGATGTAACTCAGCGAAAGGAGACGTATCTATGAAGGATGCTCGTCAAGGTTTAAATAGTGACAGTTTGTTTTAATCTTGACCTTGGACGTTACTCCAATGTTATCGTTGTACGGGAGGGGGAGGTGGTTCGTATGAAAATCAAAGATTTTGCGGACAAATATCAAATGCAAGCTGATACGATTCGTTATTATGAGAAACAGAACTTATTAAAACCAAATAGACGAGAAAATGGGTATCGGGAATATGATGAAGAATGTGAAAAACAACTACAGCTTATCATTGTGTTGAAGCAGCTAGGTTTTACCATAAAAGAGATTCAACAACTGCTGATATTAAAAGGAAAAGCCATATCAACAGAATGTAACCTTTCAACCACATCGTTATTTGAGCAAAAAGTTAGCGACCTTGAGGAAAAAATTCAGTTTTACCAACACGCATTAAAAGTATTGCAGACGCTGAAAGAGCTAATAGAGGAAGAGAAATATGCAGAAAATAAAGCCATCATTGAAGAATTGCTCGTCGTGTTTTTTGAAAGCATGCAAAAAAGGGGGATATCATGACTGTTAATCAAATCGTCCGTGTTGAAAATGGAATGGCCTTTGCTATTTCTCTCTATATTTATATACAGCTAGGCTTTCCAATTTGGTTGTTTTTTGTCCTTCTTCTCGTTCCTGATATGACAATGATTGGTTATGCACTGAATGAAAAAATAGGGGCAACCGTTTATAATGTCGGCCACAGTTTTACTCTCCCGCTACTGTTAACATTCTTTTCGTTCTATTTCTCAAACGATTATCTACTACTTATCTCTATCATTTGGATCGCTCATATATTTATGGATAGACTATTTGGATTTGGATTGAAGTATCCAAAGTCGTTTAAAAGCACTCACCTACAAAGACTTTAAATGGAGACAAGTTGTGAAAGGAGTGCTTCGGGAATGGCCAAAAGCTTGCTTCCCCTGACAAAAATTACGTTGACTTTTTCAGTTTTTTCATGTATGGTAAACGAGTAATGAAGTCAAAGTACCTGGAGGATTGTTAAAAATATGTATTCAATAAGATTGCGTTTTCTCGTTTTGAACAAGTAATTTTATATGTTCAAAGCTCTGCTTGCTTGCAGAGTAAACGGGAGCAGTCTGCCCATTTTTAATAATTCTTCATGGAACAAATATGCAATAGTGAAATGTGAAGAAAGGGGACTCGTTCTGCCTTTCTTTTTTGTGTGCCTAAACGTTCGTTGTAGGCGTATTTTGGCAAACGTTTGTTTGTGAAATGCGCTTCGGGCGTATTCTTGTTCTCGTTTACTTTAAGCCGCAGACGCTTTCGTCTGCGGCTTTTTTTGTGCAGGTAGGGTTAAAAAAATGAAAAAGGAGCGAGTAGCCATGACGAAAAAAATGAATAAGTATAATGGGAAAAAACTTAGCCGTGGAGAACCTCCCAATTTTAGCGGTCAGCATTTTATGCACAATAAACGGTTGTTAAAGGAAATTGTTGATAAAGCAGAAGTCTCTGTCCGTGATACGGTTTTAGAGCTGGGGGCAGGGAAAGGCGCGTTGACGACGATTTTAAGCGAACGCGCAAACCAGGTTCTAGCCATCGAGTATGACCAAAAATGTATTGAAGCGCTGCAATGGAAACTAGTTGGATCAAAAAACGTGTCCATTCTCCATCAAGATATCATGAAGGTGACGTTGCCAACGGAACCGTTTGTTGTTGTTTCCAACATCCCTTATGCGATCACAACAGCGATCATGAAAATGCTGTTAAACAATCCAAAAAACAAATTACAACGAGGGGCAATTGTAATGGAGAAAGGAGCGGCAAAGCGGTTTACAAGCATTTCACCGAAAGACGCTTATGTGATGGCTTGGCATATGTGGTTTGACATCCACTACGAAAGGGGAATTTCCAGAAGTGCATTTTCGCCGCCGCCGAAAGTCGATTCTGCCCTTGTCCGCATTGTCCGCAAACCGCATCCCCTTTTTCCTTATAAAGAGGCGAAAGCGATGCATGACTTTTTATCGTACGCACTAAACAACCCTAGAGCACCCCTTGATCAGGTATTACGAGGAATTTTTACCGCCCCTCAAGCAAAAAAAGTGCGGCAGGCAATCGGCGTCAAACCTGAGACGCCAGTGGCCATGCTTCATGCCAGGCAGTGGGCGATTGTTTGTGACGCGATGGTTCGGCATGTTCCAAAAGTGTATTGGCCAAGGCGAAAGAGATAAGAGAGAATGTTAAAGAAAAAAATGGTGAGGAAATATAGACGCTGACTACGGGGATTTGCTACAATAAGTAGGAAAGAACCAACGGGCACGGAACAGGTTAAGCACGAAAAGAGAGGCGGCCACCTCTCTTTTCCATTCGCTTATGAGTTGTTGCTGTTTCGTTGTCCGCCTTTTTGACCAATTTCTTGGTAGAATTCTTTGTCGTGGTTTTGACTAGTGGTTTGTCCACCTTTTTTGCCGATTTCTTGGTAGAATTCTTTGTCGTGGTTTTGGCTAGTCGTTTTACCGCCTTTTTCACCGATTTCTTGGTAGAATTCTTTGTCGTGGTTACGGCTAGTGGCTTCTCCGCCTTTTTCGCCAATTTCTTGGTAGAATTCTTTGTCATGGTTGCGGCTAGTGGCTTCTCCACCTTTTTCGCCAATTTCTTGATAGAATTCTTTGTCGTGGTTACGGCTTGTTGTTTCTCCGCCTTTTCTTCCTGCTTCCTCAACACTCATTTTTCCGTTGTTTCCATTATTGTTGCGGTTATTATTTTGTGCCATTTTTAATTCCTCCTTTAAGTAGTGTGGTATTTGTATACCTCATAGAAATCAATTAAAACCCCTTGGTTTCATTTTGCTCTAATTATCCTAGTAAAATATCTTTCATTTCTAATTCTGTATATTTTTGGGTTTTGTGTAAGTCTGTAGGTTTAAATATCGGGCAGAAGAATGGTAGGATCCTACATAGCTGGCTGTTTTGACCGTCATAACAAACGATTCATTCTGCGGTAAACCTGTCTCATTAGGAAGGAAATCGCTTCTTGTTTCGCGAAAGGGTAATCGCTAAGACACCTTTAAAGAGGATGGCCGTGTTTTGGCGTGTGGAAGACAAAACACGGATGAAAAAATAACGAAAGTGAGTGTGTGAACAAATGGCTAAAATGCTCATTTTGACAGGGGACGCTGTAGAGGCGCTGGAAGTGTTTTATCCGTATTACCGTTTTCTTGAAGAAGGATTTGAAGTCGATATCGCCTCTCCTGCGGTGAAAAAGCTCTATACGGTAAACCATGATTTCGTTGAAGGGTACGAGACATTTGTAGAGAAGCCGTCCTATCAATTAGACAGCCACATTGCCTTTGAAGATGTACGGCCTGATGAATACGCGGGTTTAATCATTCCTGGGGGACGGGCGCCAGAGTATATTCGTATCCACGAGCACACAGCAGCAATTGTCAATCATTTTCTTGATAACAAGAAGCCAGTAGGAGCTATTTGTCACGCTGTACAAGTGCTAGCAGCAGTTGCAGGCGACCGCCTTAAAGGCAGAGCCCTAACAGCGTATACCGCTTGCGAGCCAGACGTGAAAGCACTAGGCGCCGAGTTTCGCAAAGAGAGCGTTTATGTCGATGGCAACCTCGTCTCCGGTCACGCCTGGGATGATCTGCCACAGTTTATGCGCGAATTTCTTAAGCTGACGCGGTAAGGTCACCGCGCCAATAGTGAGGCCATCTGTCAAAGATGGCCTCTTCTTTTACTTATTTTTGCAGTCCCGTTTTAAACCGAAGCTTTCTCCAGTGCGAATACCGCCATTTTTGCTTTGATGACTTGTTTGATTTGTTCATTGCAAGGAATTAAATGGTTACGCAATGAGTCTGTCAAAGCGGCTTCTGCAAATTGGTGTTTGGCTGTGCGTGTCCAAGCGATTAACAATTCTGTGCCGACGTTGATCTTGACAATGCCTCTCGTTACACATTTTTGGATATCTCCATCCTTGACGCCTGTGCCGCCATGGAGGACCAATGGGAGTGCATGGTTGTTGGCGATCGTCTCAAGCAAATCAAACTGCAGATTGGCTTTTGATTTGTATTGGCCGTGTGTCGTCCCAATAGACAAAGCGAGTGCGTCAACAGTCGCGTGTTGTAAAAACTCGTTGACTTCTTCTGGTTGAGTGAAGCTTACTTGCGCAGAATCGATCATGACCCCGTCTTCGGCGCCGCCGATTATGCCGAGTTCTGCTTCGACGGAGACGTTGTGCGGATGGGCGTACGTGCTAACTTCTACAGTTTTTTCAATATTTTCTGCTATCGGAAGTGCTGAACCGTCAAACATCACAGAGGAATAGCCTGCATCGACTGCCTGTTTGATTTTCGCAAAATCTGTGGCATGGTCAAGATGCAGTGTAACCGGTACAGGAAGTTGCTCGGCAAGAGATTTGACGACAGCGACAAATACGTCATAGCCTACATAATCGGCTGTGCCTGCTGTTGTTTGGATAATAATCGGCAAGTTCGTTTCTCTCGCTGCATGGAGCATAGCTGGAACCATTTCTAGACAATGGGCGTTAAAGGCGCCGACGGCAATGCCTCGTTCTTTCGCGTAAGCAAGCGTTTCTTTTAAATTTGCATACATGCTATTTTCACTCCTTTTTTAATTGAACCATTCTAAAACGTACCCAAGCAAAATCCCAATTGTAATGACGTCGGAGTCGCTAAACGTGACATTTTCAAGTCCAAACGACCCGAGAACAGGGATTAAAAGAGCTGGCAGCAATGTAATAAATAGACCGTGGACAATTCCGCCAATCGCTGCCCCGCGGAATCCGCCTATTGCATTGCCAAATATGCCAGCCGTGCCGCCAGCGAAAAAGTTGGTCAGCATTCCCGGCAAAATCATGGCTAAACCGATGACCGGGAAAAACAGCATGCCGATGACGGTGCCAATGGTGGTGAAAATAAAGCCGACAATTACGGCATTCGGCGCATATGGGAACAACACAGGGCAGTCTAGCGCTGGGACAGAATTAGGGACAACTCGCTTTGCAATTCCTTTAAATGCCGGGACAATTTCGCCAAGGAAGAGGCGGACGCCAGCGAGAAGCACGTAAACACCAACGACAAATTGAATCGCTTGCATAAACGCAAAGACTAAATAGTGCATCCCGTCGCTGTATGCTTCGATAAAGGCTGGTCCTGCAAAAATAGTAGGGATGAGGTAAATAGGAATCATGACAACCATCATCGATAAATACGTATCTTGCAGAAATTCCAAGCTTTTTGGCAAGTTGATGTCTTCCGTGGACTTTTCTTTGTTGCCGACAAGTTTTGCCGTGCCTGCCTGGACAAGGTAGCCAAGTGTACAATAGTGGCCTAATGCAATGTCATTTGAGCCTGTAATTTTGCGAACAAACGGTTGGGCGATCGCTGGCATAAGCACAGCCATTGATCCAGCAATGACGCCGCCGAGTAGAATGAGCGCCAGGCCGCGGAGGCCGCCCATATAGCCGACGACGGAGCAAACAGTCGCCATCCACAATGAGCCTTGCCCGGTTAAGAAGATGTATTTTATTGGTGTGAAGCGGGCGATTAAAAGGTTGACTGCAAACGCTAAGACCATAATCAAAGCCGTTTCTCGGCCAAGTGTTTGCTGGGCGATGCCAGCAATAGCGCCTACATCGGTGACGATGCCTCGCATCGCAAACGCTTCTTGGAAGACGTCGCCTAGAAACTGCAAAGTGCCTACAATAATTTGTGTACCTGCTAAAAGGACAAGAAAACCGAGCATTGTTTTCATTGTGCCTGACACGATTTGGCCAATTGATTTTTTTAAGGCGATGAGGCCAATACAAGCAATGAGTGAGACGAGAATTGGCGCTTGTGATAAGATGTCGTTTACTAAAAAGTGCAAAATCTCCATTGGGGCTCCTCCCTTTTCATGATTGTCTCGTTTGTTTCGTTATAGGGCTTGTTTTGCTTTTAGGACGGGAACAAGCTTTTCTTCAATTTCTTTTTGGTCGACAAGCCGTTTTAAATAAAGAATGTCCGCTTCAATTTGGTAGTGTTTTAATTGCGATTCAAAGTTTTGGCCAGTAATTAAAATGTCTGCCTGTTGGCTGCTCGCAGAGGATATATCACAATGGTTCAATGTTGCCTCTACTCCAAGTTTTTCGAGCACGGATTCCACCGCCATCTCACAGGCAAAGCTGCTTCCAAGTCCTGCCCCGCATACCATTAAAATCGATAGTTTTTTTGCCATGATTATCCCTCCAATTGGATCAGTTGGTTTTCATTAAAAGCTAGTTGCATAAACTCTTTTGCCAAAGTCGGCGATTGGTCGATTGCTGTTAGGGGAACAGCTTTGACATGCCCTTCCTTTAACGCTGCAAGAGTTGCCTTTTCGCCGTTAAGCAACGCATCGACTGCACATTTGCCCATCTGCTTGGCCATCAGGCAGTCATAGCTTGTTGGGTCACCTGCTCGTTGTGTATAGCCAAGTATGGAGAGCCGCACCCGCTTTCCTGTTGATGACTCAAGCGCTCGGGCAAGGGCAAACGACACGCCCTGGTCGCCTGCAGAAAAATGCTTGTTCAAATAGATGCCTTCCGATACGACAACGATGACGCTTTTGCCTCGTTCTGAGCGAGTCTGTACTTCTGTAATGAACTCGTCTATATTGAGCTCATATTCAGGAAGGAGTACGATGTCTGCGCTAGCAGCAACAGCAGCTGCAAGGGGAAGTTGGCCGCAGCGCCCGCCGAAGGTTTCGACCATAAAAATCCGTCCAGGCAAGTTAGCTGCTGTTTGGCGGAGCCGATGGAGCGAATCGGCAATTGCATTGACGGCTGTGTCGTGGCCAATCGTGTATTCACTTCCACCAATATCGTTGTCAATCGTCATTGGTACAACCGCAACTGGCAAACTAGCGCTTAACGCTTTTGCCCCTTGTGCCGAACCGTTGCCGCCGCATACTATGAGGGCATCCATGCAGTCTTGCTTTAGTTTTTCGAGGACACGCTTTTGCCCCGCCTCATGGAGCATGGATGTGCTGCGGCCAGAGTGACATAGCAACTCTCCCTGAAGCACAGCCCCCCTCGCTGTCGTTGGTAATATGGCGACAGGGTCCTGCTCAATAATCCCGTCAAATCCGCCATGATAGAAATAAAGGTTAACACCCGGCGTTTGGGCAATCGCCGCAATGGCACCATTTACCCCTGGTGCATCGCCGCCGCTTGTTATTAAAGCAATGTTACGGGCCGTCGACATAGGCTTTCTCCCCTTCTTCGTTAAGAACGATTTTGGTTAACGTTTGCTTAGAGGTAGCAGCTTTTATTGCGTCTAACCGTTGTTCGTCATTGATTAGTTTCACAATGGAACGAAACGCTTTTAAGTGTGAAAAACTGTCAGAAGCGGCCAAGCAAATTACAAGAAACACCGGGTCATTGTCTGGATTGCCGAATGGAATGGGCTCTGCTAGCTGGATAAAACTAACACTTAGCTCATTTACGCCATCTTCTGGCCGGGCGTGAGCAATCGCAACCCCTGGAGCAAGGACAATATAAGGCCCGTATTCTTGCACAGAGGCGATCATTGCTTCTGCGTAATTTTTTGTAATGGCGCCGCTTCTTTCTAAAGGTTTAGCGGCCGCATAAATGGCTTCTTGCCAATTGGTGGCGCGAACGTTTAGTTCAATATGGTCTTCGCTCATTAGCTCGGCTAACAATGGCTGGATCACTCCTTCGTAAATTGGCAACTGATGTTTTTTAAACAGAGACGTTAATTCTTCCATAAACGGTTTAAGCATGAACGATTTGCTGTTTGCTTTCGCAATTTCCACGATCGACCGGAAAAAGTCTTCGTTCGATGCTGTATGTTTCTGCCGTTGCCTTTGTTTCGATTTCGCGATTTGTGCAATCGTTGTTTGGATTAAGGCTGTGTCCTCATCCTTAAAAAACGGGGACACTTGTAAGCAAGGCACGCCTTTGATGGAAAGGGGCAATGTCGTTAAGACAAAGTCAACTTGCAATTTTTGGATGACATCGACTTCATAACGGGATAATGTACCTAATACTTCAATGGAAGAAAAGCGCGTGTACAAGCTTTCCTCGATTAAACGGGCATTGGTAATGCCATGTCCGCAAATAATCACTGTCCGGTACACAAGTGTTTGCCGCTTCAGTCTCTCAGAGGCGACGCAAGTATGCATGGTCAAGTAGGCAATTTCATCGATTGGAATCGTTAATTGCAGCGTTCGTTCTAATTCGTTTCCTGCCAAGCGGCATGCTGCAAATAAATCAGGGTATTGTTTGACAATGACATCGGCAATCGGGTTTTCAATTGGCAGCTCGTTTTTCAGCCGTCTTGCCATTGTCTGAATATGGGCGTAAATGTTTGAAAAATATTCTTGGTCATTTATAAATGGTAGTCCTGTTTGTTTTGTGATAGAGTGCACAAAGTCCATGACAGCGACTTGGATTTGACCCCAATTCCCTTCCATTTTGAATAAGAATTGCTCTTCTTTAGCAGTCGAAAGAAATAGCGATAATACGTAAATTTCGGTGTTCGGATCGGATAATGGTTTTTGAAAATCAAATGTTTGGGCAAGAGCAAATGCTTGTTTGTCCAGTTGTTCTGGGATCATTGCCTTGTCCGTCAATAAGTAGCCCATTTTGATGCGCTTAAGCGCTAGCAATGCATACAAGCCAATTTCTAAATGAGTTTCGTACGTAAAACGGCCATTCTTTTTCAGTTCTATTGAACGAATCCATGCCAAAGTCTGTTCCAACGCAGTGGCTTCCACCAATTTACAGCAATAATCTTCAAAAAATGTGGCTGCTTCGCTTTGTTTGAACATGTCCAAGCCTCTATTACGGCAGGCCCGTTTTAAAAACCGGAAAAGCCAACGCCGCTTCGCGAACTCGGATCCGACAACGGCGAATCCTTCTTTCGGCAAACTGTCTAATCGCAAATTGTCGGCCAGCAGCTCTGTCCGCAGCCGCTGAATGTCTTTGTCGACTGTGCTTTTACTCACTTGCAAGTGTTCGCAAATCGAAGGGACCGTCACCTTCTCCTCGGCGTAAAAGAAAGCAAATACGAGAAAAGCTTCGCGGTCTGCGGCATCGGGAAAGTGGAGTGTGTCAGAGCCAAGAAGCTTGTGTAGCACCTCTTGATCGCAGTCATAATAAACGCCTTTTTTCCGATTCCGCTTAAGCAGAGGCTGGTGATGATCCCTTAAATAATCATCGATTTCCTCAAGGGCATAACGGATCGTCCGCGCAGAGACTTGGAATGTTTCGGAAAGCGATTTAACGGGCACATAGCTCTTATGCCTAACAATTTCTTGGAAGATTTCTGCATGTTTGCGTCTCATTCGCCACCCTCCTTTGGCTTAATCATATGTGACCGCTTTCATAATTTGAAGCTTAAAGTTCTTCCATTTTTAGCGGCAAAGAAGTAGGCGGCTAAGGAGGTCGAAAAGGTATATAAATTTGAGAGTGATGATTGGTTCGTGAAAAGGAAGGCGAAGGGAAGCGAAGGGTTTAAGCTTATGAAAAAACGGCTTTCCCGAATAGGGATAAAGCCGTTTTAACTAGCAAAATGCACATGAGGGGGTGATTTTGGATACTTCTATTGTCCGGATTGAGTAAATAAGTAGTTGTTACTAGTGATCGCCCACATTAATACTCACACACTTCCAAGCAATTGCCATCCAAATCATAGAAGGCAAAATAACGGGCTCCATATTCTTTAAGTTCTTCTACTTGAACGCCATTGTTTTTTAAATGCTCATACGCGCTTTCGGCATCGGCCACATAGAAATTGAAGGCGCTGCGCCTTGGCTGAAAATAAACGTCCTCGTCGGTAAGAAATAACGTAATCGATGTATCGCCAAACTTAACCGATTGGTACTCTCCTTCATCTCCTTTCCAACCTGGAACTCCGCCTAGAATGTCGGTATACCATTTAAACGCCTTATCGATATCGCGAGTAGGTACAAAAACGGTGTCAATCCGTTGGAAAGTTTGTGTCATTGCTAAGCCACCTTTCCTTTAATAGACATGCCTATTTGTTCTACGGACGGTAGGAAAACCCCTCTTTTGATTAGAATAACCGCTTTCTTGATAGTAAGAGACGTCTCGGTCTTCCAAAAAGCGCTGTTTACTAGCGATTTCACTCATATGATAAGATAGAAGCGTGCTTTATTTAAAAGAAATAGGAAAGGGTTAGCATTTTGAGGTTATTGGAATCGATTCTTGTGGTGTTGGCCATTGCCGTATTTTTATGGTTCATTGTCAGCAAAACGAAGAAGCAGAAAATGATTGTTGTTGGATTAGCAGCCCTCTATATAGTGGCAGTGCTACATGTGATGGTTGAAGGGCCAAGGTGGCAAATGACGTTTGCCTACTTGGTGCCGTTTTTGTTGACGATAGGAGTGTTGTTTAGGAAACAAGGCAGAGGGCAAAACCGTCTTTTGCGCTGGGGCGGGTATGGGCTTGCGGCTGCCTATGGGCTGGTGATGGTGGCAACCCCTTTGCTGTTGCCTGTCTTTTCATTTGAGAAGCCAACTGGCATGTACCCCGTTGGAACAGAAACATTTTATCTGAAAGAGGAAAACAGAGAAGACGCGCCTACTGTGGCAGGCGGGCGAGAACTGATGGTACAAGTTTGGTATCCGAGCGAGAGCCAACAGGGAAAACGGGCTCCCTATACGAAAGACGTCGGCCCGATTACAAAAGGATTGGAACAAGCACTGTCAATCCCTGCCTGGGTGTTAAGCCATCTTCGTTATGTGGATACTTACGCTATAGAAGGCAGCCAAGTTTCCGAAAATGCTGATCCGTATCCCGTGATTGTTTTCTCCCATGGCATGACAGGTTTTCGCAACCAAAATACGTTTCAGGTTGAAGAGTTGGCAAGCCATGGCTATATTGTCGTAGGCATTGACCACGCCTTTGATGCTGCTGCCACAGTCTATCCAGACGGACGAAGTGTGTTGCTCAATGAAAACCACTTGTCTGGATTCGAACAGTTGGATGCCCATATGGACATTTGGGTAAAGGACGTATCCTTTGTTTTAGACGAACTTGAAAAATGGAATGGGTCAGGCCCTGACGGCTATTTTGAAGGCAGGCTCGATTTAGAAAAAATCGGGATGTTTGGCCACTCTTATGGCGGGGCAGCAGCTGCGCAAATGCTTGCCCGCGACTCCAGAGTAAAAGTAGCTGTAAATATGGATGGGACGCTATACGGAAAAGAGCCTCCGGCAGATGGATTTGACAAGCCTTACTTGCAAATGAATGGCGAGAAAAGCATTGATAGAGCTATTTTTGATGCAACATTGGACCAAGCTGTGGCCCAAACCGGCAAATCCCGTGCGTCCTATGAAGCTTTTTGGGATGAAAGTCAAATACGGCGGGAAACGGCGCTCCATGGCGGCGGGTATACGATGACGATTCCACATACATCCCATATGAGTTTTACAGACTTTCACTTGTTTTCACCGTTGCTTGAAAACAAAGGGGAACATATTGAAGAAGTGCATCATCTTATCAATGACGTGAGCATTGCCTTTTTTGACGAGTTTTTAGCAGGAAAAGCAACAGGGTTGTTGCAGGAACAAGCGAAAAAACATCCGGAAATCGCCCTTGAGGCCCCGTTTGCTCCTTGATAGAGGGGAGAGAACAGACTTTAAAACATTTTTGAGATAGGATTCGTGAAGGCATTTTGCGAGGTGCTAATTGCCTTTGGAGCTGGAGGAATGTTCTTTAGCTCCATGTGGCATAAAATTAACATTGTCTCCCTCGTGCTTACAAAGCCAGTTGAGTTTCTTTCAACTGGCTATTTGCCGTTGCTCCTCATTCAGTGCTGGGCGATTAAGTAGACGGTTACGAGCGGCAGCATCACCAGCAAGCAAGAAGCGAAAAGGCGGGAGTTTTTTAACTCTTACAATTTTGTCATGTACGCCATTTCCTTTGTCATCTAAATCAAAGGCAAATGTACTGCTTCCTCATTAAAATGAAGGTAACATAAGAAGGAGGAAACAATCCATGGTTGTACTTGAAGCCACAAATATTCGCAAACAATACGGAAACAAATGGAATAAGCAGGAAGTGTTAAAAGGACTTGACCTAACGATTGAAAAGGGCGAGTTTGTTAGCATTATGGGGGCATCGGGCTCAGGAAAGACAACGTTTTTGAATGTACTGTCGTCGATTGACCAAGTGACAAGCGGAACGATCATTATAGATGGGAAAGACATAACCAATATGAAAGAGCGTGAGCTTGCTTGGTTTCGCCAACGGCACTTAGGGTTTGTTTTCCAAGAATACCATTTGCTTGAGACGCTTACCGTCAAAGAGAATATCCTGTTGCCATTGTCGGTTATGGGAGTGGGCAAAAAAGAAGCAGACGAAGCGTTTCGGTCTGTTGCGACAGAATTAGGCATTTACGAATTAAAAGACAAGTACCCGAATGAGCTGTCTGGCGGTCAGAAACAACGGACTTCAGCAGCCCGGGCATTTATTCACCAACCAAGTATGATTTTTGCCGATGAACCGACGGGGGCGCTCGATTCTAAATCGGCAACGGACTTGCTTAATAAACTTACTGAATTTAATCAAAAACACCAAGCAACGATTCTAATGGTGACGCATGATGCGGCAGCAGCCAGTTTTAGCAGCCGTGTCGTCTTTATTAAGGATGGGCAAATGCATACAGAAGTCATGCAGCAAGGCCGAACGAGAGAAGCCCATTACGAAGAAATCATGAAAACCCAAGCCATTCTTGGGGGGATCAAGGCATGAATACAGGCCAACTGATCATGCGCAATTTGCGGAAAAACAGCAAAACGTACGGATTGTACATTTTCTCATTAACCTTTAGTGCGGCACTCTATTTTGCCTTTGTCACGTTGCAATATGATCCGGCTCTTGACGAGGCGGCTGCATCAGTAAAAGGCGCTGCTGCCATTCGGTCCGCATCGGTCTTGCTTATCGCGATCATAGCGATCTTTTTGCTCTACGCCAATCGTTTGTTTTTAAAAAGGAGAAGCAAGGAAATCGGTTTATTTCAGTTGGTTGGCATGCGGAAAGGCCGGGTTTTTTTGGTACTATCAGGGGAAAACGTGCTCGTTTACTTTGGCGCGTTATCTGTCGGCATTGTCATTGGCTTTTATTTGTCAAAGCTGGCAATGGTAAGCCTGTACAGCATTATCGGCGTCGAAACAGCTGCGAAACTGCATTTCTCAGGTCCTGCCCTCATCCAGACGCTGCTTGTCTTTGCGGCTATTTACGTTCTAATGATGGCATTCACGTATATCTATATCCGCAAGCAAACGATTTTGTCCTTGTTTCAAATCAAAGCAAAAACAGAAACGATCACAAAAGGTTTTAGTGCGGCCGAGATCGCGGTTGGCGTACTCGGCATTGTATTGATTGGATTTGGCTACTGGCTATCTTCTAAATTGTTTGCAGGGCAATTCGTGACACAGAATGAATTGTTTCTTGCGATGACGACGATTTTGGCCGCCTGCATTATCGGCACATTGTTGTTCTATAAAGGAACGGTCAGCTTTGTTGCGAAAGTGATTCGCCGCAAAAAGGATGGCTATTTGAACATTCGCGAAGTGATGTCCTTGTCGTCGCTCATGTTTCGAATGAAATCAAACGCCGTGTTGCTGACTGTGATTACGACTGTGTCGGCGCTAGCGATTGGGCTGCTGTCATTAAGTTATATTACCTATTATTCAGCAGAAAAATCTGCACAACAATGGGTGCCGACTGACTTTGCTTTTGTGAGCGGCGATGATGCAGAAGCGTTTAAAATGAAACTCGATCAAATGAGGGTTGACTATAAAGAAAGTACAACTGAATTTATACAAGGGAATGTCAAAATAGACGAAATTATCGCTTCGTCGACGGAAATGATGACCGGGACAGTGGAAGAAATGGCGATCACAAGCGCTGCCTATATGACAGATGTCCATGTCGCCACTGACGAAGCAGTATTAACTGGCTACAACGACTTGCTACAGCGGTTTGTCACGTTTAAAGATGAAGGCGACATTGTGATCGAACTTGGGGAAGAGACAATAAGCCAACAATATCGAGGCTTAAAGAAAGAATTTGTTATCCCTTATTTCTACCCAAGCAGCGGAATGCCGACTGTTGTTGTCAATGAAGAAACGTTTGCTTCACTGAAAAAGCAACAAGAAGCAGAGAAATCTTATGGCATTGAGATTGTAGAAGAATCAGCAGTAGTTGAGGCGAATACAGCTTATCAAGAAATGGATTTTCATGAACAAAGCGAGTCACAATGGGCGATGGCGACAAACCAAAAAGCCCATATGGGTTTATACATGTTCATTGTCGCTTTCTTAGGGCTGACGTTTTTAATTACGTCAGGCTGTATTCTCTATTTTAAGCAAGTGGATGAAACAGAAGAAGAAAAGCACAATTATACAATTTTACGCAAGCTCGGCTTTAACCGTCGCCAGTTGGAAAAAGGCAGCTATGTCAAGCAATTATTTGCGTTCGGTATTCCACTTCTTTTAGGCTTGTCCCATAGCTATTTTGCCGTACAATCAGGCTGGTTCTTTTTTGGCGGTGAATTGTGGACGCCGATGCTGCTAGTCATGGCTGTCTATACAGCACTCTATTCGATCTTTGCTTTGCTGTCTGTGTGGCATACGAAAAAAGTGATAAAGGAGGCGCTGTAGCGATCACGAAATGGAAAAGCGGGCTTTTTTGTAGAATGCTCGCTTTTTCCTCTATTTTCAGTGTCGAAAAGAGCTTTGTCACTCCAATCGACACAACCGTTTTGAAGAGCTAGTTTAAATACATTGCCGGAAACGGGCACACCTCTCTTATAAAGGACACACCGTGTGCTGGCTCATTAGTTGACAATGCCATGGTAAAGGATTTTCGTGTTAAGGTTAACTGAAATCGGTATTTTCGGATATAATTCTTTCCAATTGGTTTTTTGCCAATCAGAATAATAAAAAGCGCGCATATGCTTGCCAATCCCATAATAATCACAGTTTCTTGCTTGAATAATGTTGATGACTTCCTCGCACTCCTTTGATAATTGTGCAGTAATGCGGTTGTTCAATTCATCAACGTTCTCTTGGATGTAAAGTGTGTCTTTCGGGTATTCAATCACATTCAGAGTCAATTCCACGTCGAAATCAACTTGAAATTGGCCGGCGTTGTTCTTTGTTAACTTCATGTTTGATTTACGGTCTTCCACGTCAACAGTCGCATAATTATTTGCTTTAATTGCATACTGGTCGCTAACTTTTATATTTAAGCGTGGCTCCTTGTCTTGTTTATGACCTAATAGCAGCAAGCGCAATGTTTGGTCTGCGCTTAGTTCACCTGACATTTTGTTTTGGTTAAACAAGGCCACCCCATGCAACTCAACATTATGGTGGTCGATTACTTGAAGAAGAGGCAAAACGAAATCGGTTCCTTTATCAAACAATAAGGAAAGAATGTCTTCTAATGAAGTTGTTGGAATATTTCCGGTATTTTCTAAGCCTTGGAGCAAGTCGCCTAAGTAATTGCTAATAAGCGGTGTTTCCGGTGTTTTAACATGAAGGGCGTCTTTAGCTGGCCCATTGACAACGCCTATGCGTGCATTGGTTGTGCTCACAGGCGAGCGGTAATGCACATCAAGCATCGAGTAAATATTTTGTTCGGCCAATCCTCTGCTTAACAATGTGACTCGGTTTTTGGAGGCATACAGTTCGCCTGAGACTTTTCTGTCCAACTGGATGCGGCTGTCCCGGGGAGTAGTGCCGATTGCTGAGAGAATAGCCGGCGTCGTCGTCACATCGGCTCCTGCTTGAGCCTGGTTTTGTGTGCCGCCTCCAATTGTGACGATCGTCGTTTCAATTTTTCCGTCATGAGTTTGGTCGAGTGCTTGACTATAGATTAAATTAATGTCTTTGACAAGGCGCTGGTCCCAACAGCCGGTTAACAGCAATAGCATAAAAATTGCTTGGATCGCTTTCACACTGTAGACCTCCTTTTAAAAACAGCAGCAGTTATCAGGATAAACAATGGGACGATAAAGGCCATAATGGAGCCAAATTGATCTGTTCCTGTGATCATTTGTCTTACTTGGAAAATGCTGTCACGAGGGAGATTTATTAGAAAGGTGACGAGCAAAGCTAAAATGACAAATAAATGGTAACGCGATGAGCGGAAGAATGACATCGTGCCGATCACGCCGCAATAAATAAAAATCGCATAAGTCGTTATGACAATAACAGACCAAAGGCATAGAAAAATTAAATCGATCCGCTCCACAATCGGAAAAGAAAACGACTTGATCAAATAGAGAAAGGGTTCAGGCAATAGCTTCATTTCCCCAGCGCTAAATGTCATGTAACAGGCAAGGACAACGACTAAATAAATAAAGAAAACGAACCAATGGGCCAGTGAAACAACCTTTATTTTTTCAGCGGCAGTCGCTTTTACGTATGGAAAAATCAAGCTCATGACAATATAACCATTGATCGCAAAAGAAGCGGCCAATGTTCCTTTCATAAGCTCGCTCGGCTGTGCTAAGCCGAGGGGCAACAAATTTAATAGATCGCCATGATAAAAAAAGCCACCAATCATGACGATTGGGATAAGGAGGATGAGCGGAGCAGCCAAGACAAACATCCGCGCCTTTTGATCAAGTGTACTTAGTATAAGCGGTAAGCATGCGGCGATCATCAAGATCATAAAAATAGGCTCAGGCGTTCTTGTCAAAATCCAAATAACGATCAGTTGAGTGAAGCCTTGCAATACAAGCGCTGCTGTATAAACAAAATAAACAATGTATACAAGGGTTAGGACTTTTCCGGCAAATATGCCCAATGTTTTTTCGCAGATCGAAAATAAGTGGTCATTAGGAAAGCGCTTATGGAGCAGCCATAAGACAAAAATCGCTATTTGCACCAAAATAGCCGACATAAATAAAGAAATCCAGCCGTCTGTTTGCGCTTCCTTGTAAAGAGTATATGGCAATGAGAGAATGCCGATTCCAATTTGTGATTGCACATAAAACCAAAACAACTGTGTTTTCCCTAATCGCTTGTTTGTTTCCATTTGCATCATCCTCTCTTTCGCGACGCCCGTTTTGAATAAGGCGATGCATAACGGGTATGCCGTTGGATCAACCAATAAGGGAACCGCAGCAAACCATCTTTTACGCCTTTGAGACTAAAAGGCGCAAGCGGCAAAAAGTAAGGCGTCCCAAATGAATCAAGTTTGACGAGATGCATCAGAATAGCAAAGAAAGACAATATGACGCCAATCAAACCGAATGCAGCGCTAGCGAGCATGAGCGGGAAGCGAATGAGACGAACGACTGAACTCATCTCTGTGTTCGGAATGACATAGGAAGCTATTGCGGTAATAGCGACAACAATAATCATCATGTTTGACACAAGTCCAGCATTGACAACGGCTTCGCCTATGACAAGTCCACCAACAATGCCGATCGTTTGACCGATCGGCGCTGGTAGCCTCACGCCCGCTTCACGGATGAGCTCGATCGTGACTTCCATAATTAGCGCTTCAACGAGCGGCGGATATGGAATGTTTTGCAATGAGCTTTTGACGGAAATGATCAGCGGTTGAGGAATGATTTCAAAATGAAACGCAACTAAAGAAATATACAAGGATGGCACAAAAATGGCAATGAAAAGCGCCAGCAAGCGAACAGAGCGCAAAAAGCTACCTAGAAAAAAATGGAAATTATAGTCATCGACTGCCTGCAGAAAGCTAAAAAAAGAAACAGGCAAAATCAAAGCAGTCGGATTGCCTTCAATCAAAAGCGCAATTCGTCCTTCGGCGATATTTCCAACGACAACGTCTGGTCGTTCAGAATAAAGGATTTGGGGAAAAATCGACCGTTTTGAGTCTTGAAGCAGTTCATTTATAACGCCAGGAGAAATGGTTAAATCCTGGTCGATCGCTTCTAGCTTTTTCATAATTTCTGCTAATACAGTATCAGAAGCTCTGTCGTGCATATAGACAATAGCCACGTCTTTTTTTATCGTTTTGCCTACCTTTTTCTGACGGACAATCAGTGCTTCTGTGGCTGCTTGCCTGCGGACAAGATGAAGGTTGACTAGAAGGCTTTCGACAAAGCCCTCATGCGTTCCCTGTAGGGCGCGCTCATTCGTAGGTTCCTCGATACCCCGATTTATTGATAAGGCCGCGTCTACCATAAAGAAAGACGGGCCACGTTCATAGAAAACAATCGCTGCTTGCCCTTTATAAAGAAGGGGCACACATTCTGCAATGGTCGCTTTTTTTTCATAGGAAGCAGAAGCGAGCGCTTCTTGAAGAGACCGCTTTGAGGCAGGGGCCTGATTCAATTGTTTGAAAAATATGTCCTCTAGCCATTTTTCGTCAACTAATGAATCCAAATACAAGACAAACCCATGCAAGCCTTGGTAGGTGAACTCACGAAAAACAAGATCGTCAGTACCGTGCACAGCTGCCGTAAATTTGTTTTTAATCTCTTTAAGTTCGCTCATTTCGATCACCCTCTACTTGCTAATAGGCTTACTATTTCCTAAGAGTGGTTCTTTATACGGCAGCCGGGTTGATTGGATACATGAAGCTGCCACTGTTTACGTGGCTGTGCGTTGAGGAGAAAGCCATCGGCCGATGGCCTTGAGGTTCGTCTGGCTCCCCCTTTTTATAAATGATAATAAAAGGATAAATGATGCGATTGTATGCAAATAACTGGGTGTTCTACTCTCTTTTATACTAGGTATGTGCAAAATTTGGGATAAAACGTAATTTTATTAGGTGTTTAATCACGAATCTTTTTTCTTTATTAGCAGTTTATGCTCATTTTCTTTGCCTATTTTAATCAAACGAAGGAAGGGCGATTTTGAAAAAAGGGTTGATTGGGGACGCTTTGTTGGCTTATAGTGGTTACTGGATTGATTGGCCTCATTTACAATCGGGGAAATGTGGGCGCTTTTTAGTGCCTGGCCTTGTATGGATGGTGCCAAATGATGGAGGAGGAGTATTTGTGAATAAAATGAAATGGTTTTTGCTTGTGCCTTTCAGCACGCTTGCGTTAGCGGCTTGTGGAAGCGACAACACAAGCGGTAACGGTGGGCAAGAGGCAGAGGCGGAAACTGAACCTGCAGCGGAAACGGAAGAGCTAACGGCTGAAGACGTATTAGTAAAAACAAGTGAAGCGATGGAAGCTCTCGATAGTTTTCGTATGGAAATGTCAATGGATTATGGGATGGAGTACGAGGGCCAGGCGTTCGAAATGTCCATTGGCATGACGGCTGATATGATTCAAGAGCCCCTATCGGCTTATTTGAGCACGACTATTTCCGATTCAGAAACAGGTATGGATTTTACAACAGACCAATACATGGTTGACGATATTTTTTACATGCAAAATCCACTTGGACCAGAGTGGATGAAGTATGATATGAGCGAAGATCCAGCATTTGCAACAGAAATGGAAATCGATACGCAAGAACAGCTTGACGTATTGAAAAGCGTCGCGGAACATATTGCCCTTGAGGAAGAGGAAGGGGCGTATGTCTTAAAAGTAGACGGATCAGATGAAGAAATGAACGCATTGGTTGAATCTTTTATGGAAATGGGCCAAGATGACGTGCTTCCAACTGAAGAAGACATGGCATTGGAAGGCTTTGGATTAAAAAACGTTACATACACGATTTATGTCAATAAAGAGACGTACCTTCAAGAAAAAATGGTAATGGATTTTGAGATGGCTTTTGACGATGAAAGCGAAAGTGACAGCTTTAGTATGTCTGGTACTGCCGAAGCAACTTACTCGAAATTCAATGAGTTTGACGAGATTGATATTCCGCAAGAAGTGGTAGACAATGCTGTTGATGGTGCAGAAATGGAAGCAGAATGGGAAGCTGAGCTTGAAGCCCTTGAAGACATTGAAGGCATTGAAGGCCTCGAAGATGTTGAAGGCTTCGAAGAAATTCTTGAAGACATCGAAGACGTGGATGGCGAATAATAACTTGCAAAATCACGCGCCCTTTTGATCAAGGGCGTGTTTTTTTACGCCCATTTTTTCAAAATAGCATACTCATAAAAGGCGATATGTTTAATAATCGCAATATTAGGGTTAAGGAATAGGAGGCAACGAAGCAAACGTTGCTCGGACCAACACTATTTAGGAGGTTTTCATTATGCAAGAAAAGGTAGATCTCTATCCTTCACGCGTTAAGGAGACCGCAACCATTATGGAAAGAAAAGATCCAATCGTTTATTCAAGGGAAAAAGGACCGCTGGCTCGTGAGGAAGTGGCTTTTTATGAGGCAAATGGGTATGTGATGTTAGAGCGGCTTTTTCAAGAAGACGAAGTGCAAATCTTGGCTAATCAATTGGAAGAAATGATGAAACAGAACCGAGAGCGGGACAGTGATGAAGTCATCAAAGAGCCTGGTAGCAATGAAATTCGCTCTGTTTTTGAAGTCCACAAAGACAACGGCTTTTTTGAAATGTTGTCTAAACATGAGCGCATTGTTGCCATTGCAGAACAACTCCTAGGCAGCCAAGTGTACATCAACCAATCGCGCGTTAATTTTAAACCTGGCTTTACGGGCAAAGAGTTTTTCTGGCATTCTGATTTTGAAACTTGGCATGTGGAAGATGGGATGCCAAATATGAGGGCTGTCAGCTGCTCGATTATACTTACGGATAACTATGAATTTAACGGGCCTTTAATGCTCATCCCAGGCTCACATAAATGGTATGTTTCTTGTGCGGGAACAACGCCGGACAACCATTACAAATCATCATTAAAGCAGCAAGTTGCAGGAACGCCTGATCATACAAGCTTGGAATGGCTGACAGAACAAGCGGGCGGACGGATTGACCGTGCTACTGGCCCAGCCGGATCGGTGCTATTTTTTGAGTGCAATACGATGCATGGCTCCAATGCCAATCTTTCTCCTTACCCACGGAGCAACGTCTTTTTCGTATTTAACTCCATTGAAAACCAGTTGCAGGCGCCATACTCTGGACAAAAACCACGGCCTGAATTTTTAGCGAACCGCAATGGTATTGTCCCGATTCAGCCTGTACAAGGAAACATCGCCCAACATGTCCACGCAACTAAATGAAGTACTGACCAAGCTTCCTATTGAGGCTTGGTCAGTCTGTTGTAAATGGCGAGCCTTGTTTCATTCTGAGCGTATGAAAACCACCGGCAAGGGTGGTAAGTGGTCGGTAGTTCACAAGTGGAGCAGTCGATTTGCAAAATTGCGCTGTTGTACACTACAATAGAATCACAGCGAAAAACCGATAAAGGTGAAACGATGAATGTCTAATGTGCAATCCGTTGTACGGGCTTTGTCGATCTTAAATTTTTCTTTCCCAATACCCGGAAGGGATAAAGCGAACCGATTTAGCCAATCGGTTAATAATCAAGAAATTACAGAGGGCATCCGTTGCATTGCTTGCCCGATTATGGACTATACCGATAAAACCATAGCAAGTTTTAGCATGTCAGGACCGCTGAACCGCCTAACGAACAGCTACTTTGAACATACGTTGATTGCAAAAATGCTTGAGACAAGCGAAGCGATCTCAAGAGAATGCGGGTGGCCAGGGGAAAAACAGAGTCAAAAGGTCATAATGGAATCAAACCACGAACAGTCCATGTTGCTGTTCGTGGTTTTTTTATGAGTGAGAAGGGGGGACTCGCTTTTGTCAGGAAATATGCTATATTTATTGATAATGATTATCAATTAACGGAGGTGTGTTCGAGTGAGAGATTGGAAAGAAGCAATGATCCGCTTGGAAAAAGCGACAACAAGCACTGCCTCCCCGATTCATAGCATGGCGTATGCAGACACGTATATGCTCTGCTTTGTCCAGTCCGGTTCTTTGGCGGTCCACATAAACGAAACAAAGGCATCGCTGCCACCCTATCATTTTTGTCTTTTAAAACCTGGGGATGCCTACCATTTTCTATGTGAAGGCGCGGAAATCGCCCTTTTTTGTTTCCGTATGTATGGACAGGGAGAAAACGCTGAGTTGCAACAAGCGATAAATTGGCATTTTCCAAGGCTAAAAGGATGTGCTGATGAAAAAACGGCAGCTCTAGCAGCCGCTCTTTTGAGAAAAAAGAAGCATGCGTTTTTTTGGAATCAAATCCAGTTTCCAGAATTGTTATACGGCTGTTTGGAGGAAGGCAGCAATCTTTCGATTAACGGAATTGAATTGGCAAGACAATATATTGAAGAAAATCCCCACGCCCGTATTAGCTTGAAAACGTTGGCGGGATTATCAGGCCTCCATCCTTCGTATTTAAGCGAAAAGTTTGCACAACAAACGGGCAAAAGTGTGTCACAATATGCAGCGGACGTCAAATTGACGGAAGCAAAACGGCTTATTCAAACAACGACGCTGCCCCTTAAAGACATTGCTCATCGGATCGGCTATGACGATGAATTTTATTTTAGCCGAAAGTTTAAAAAGGAGGTTGGTCTCTCGCCTAGCCAGTATAGGGAGAAGAAAATGCTGAGACTGGCCGCCTACGATCTGGATTCGTTGGGTGATTTGCTTGCTTTGCGGCAAATTCCATTTGCTGCACCGATGCACCCAAAATGGACAAAGCACTATTATGAGCTGTACCAGCACGAGGTTCCTGTCCACTTGAGCGCTTACCGGGCGAATCATGATTGGCAAGCCAATATGGAAAGGCTGATCGACTGGAAACCGGATGTGTTATTTGCGAAAAGGAAACTCCATGAAGAAGAAAGGGATGCCTTTACTGTCTCCATTCCTACCTTTATAGACCTTAGCAACGCTGGAAGTTGGAAAGACCAGTTTATGGTTGTTGCGGAAGCCTTACATGAACAGAATGAAGCAAAGCGGTTTCTCAGCAACTATGAAGAGACAGCAGCCGCTTGCAAACAATTGATCGAGAAAGGAAATACGGCCAGGCCTGTCATTTTGCGGATTGCAGGCGAGGCCATTTATTTGTATACAAACCTAGGCATTTCAAGTTTATTTCATGATGTTGGTTTTCGCGACTGGCAGCAATCGGTAGCACGGTTGTCTTTGCTTGAACTAAAAGAATTGGCACCGCGGTGGTTGTGGGTGCTTTGCCTCCATGACAGCCAAACAAAGGCGTTTTATGAACATGTTCGGCAAAGCGAAGAATGGAACGGGCTGCCTGCTGTAAGAACGGGCCAAGTCAAACATTTGCCTTCTGATTTATGGTTCGAATACTCTGCCTTTGCCCAGCGGCGCAAGCTTCTTTTTCTCCGCGCCCAACTACAGTCCATGGAATAACTGAAAAAATTCCATGTGCATACACACGTTGTCCCCCTATACTAATCAATAGTGATAATCGTTCTCATTTAATTAGCGATAAAGAAAGGGGCTATAAACAATGGAAAAAGGGTGGTTAGGGGCACTTGCCTTGGGAAGTATAGTTGTATTAACAGCTTGTGGTTCTGGAGCAGAGGGCAATGGTTCAGCTAATGAAGGAACGAAAGAGAGCAGCGGTGAACAGCAACAGGGAAATGACGAGCGAACACTCTCGTATCTTGGCCAGGACTATGTGCTGCCGGAAAACGTTGAGCGTATTGTTGTGACGGGAGCGATGGAAGCAATGGAAGATGCTCTTGTCCTTGATGTCGAGCCGATTGGCGCCATGACCATTGGCGGTGCGTTTCCTGATATGTTTGCGCCGATTACTGGGCAAACAGAACCCATCGGTGAAAAGACGGAACCAGATGTAGAAAAAATTTTGGGACTCGACCCAGACGTCATCTTAGCTTCAACGAAGTTTCCTCCTGAAGTCATCGAAGAGCTTGAAAAAATAGCGCCAACTGTGCAAATTTCACACATTGCGACAGACTGGGAAGACAATCTTCGCTTTTTAGCCGAGCTAACAGGCAAACAAGAGGTGGCAGAGGAATCGATTGCCGCTTACTACGAGGAATTAGAAGAGGCGAAGGCTGTAATTGGCGATTCGTTAGAGGATCAAACGGTTTTAGCGGTCCGTGTACGAAATAACGATCTCTATATTTATCCAGAAACCGTATTTGTCAATCCGATACTTTATGAAGACTTAGGTATTGATGCGCCGGAAGTCACACAAGCTGCCGAAGTCCAAGAATTGATTTCAACGGAACAACTTGCAGAAATCAATCCCGATTATTTATTTATCCAAGATGCAGCGCAAGAAAATTCAGCAGATCAAGGCGATTTGCTCGAACAACTGCAGAATGACCCAATCTTGCAAAATGTCCCTGCCCTTGCTGAAGGACGGACGTTTGTCAATGTTGTTGACCCATTGTCTGAAGGGGGTCCGTCTTGGAGCAGGATCGAGTTTTTAAACGAGGCTGTTGATCTCTTTGTTGATTAACGGCGGCGCTTCCCGATCGGCAAGGCGAAACGTTCTATGTCTCGTCATTGGGTTTGTCGGTCTAATGGCAGCGATCGGATGGTGTTCACTTGCCATTGGCGCGAAATCAATGGAGTGGAGCACGGTCATACAAGCGCTGTTTCAGTTTGATCCAGGTAATACTGACCATCAAGTGGTATGGCGTACGCGCCTGCCACGCTTTGCCGGAGCAGCACTCATTGGTGCAAGCCTTGCGGTCTCAGGCGCGTTGATGCAAGGGATTACGCGGAACTATTTAGCTTCCCCATCCATTATGGGGGTAACCGATGGTTCACTGTTTATGATTACAATCTTAATTGCATTGAGTCCAGGGGCGACGGGGCTCGAAATGATCTTGTTTTCCCTAGTCGGCTCTGCTGTGGGAGCAGGTACAGTTTTTGGGGTTGCCTCGCTTTTACCAAATGGGTTTTCGCCTGTCCGGCTTGCGATTTTAGGAACGATTATGGGGATGTTTTTAGGAGGAGTCGCCCAAGCGATTGCCGTCTATTTCCAAGTCTCGCAAAACGTGAGCTTTTGGTATAGCGCCAGGCTTCACCAAATGGAACCTTCCTTATTGGCGTTGGCGCTCCCATTCTGTGTAGTAGGCACCCTATTAGCGCTGTCTTTGTCGCGGCAAATTACTGCGCTTGCTTTAGGCGATGAAGTATCGGCAGGAATCGGGCAGCGCACTCGCTTGATTAAACGTTTAGCGTTTTTAGCAGTTGTCATTTTAACGGGCATCTCGGTTGCCTTGGCAGGGAAAATTGCCTTTGTAGGCCTGGCTATTCCCCATATTGCCCGGTTTCTGTTTGGGTATGATTACAGGAAGCTCATTCCTGCATCTGCCATATTAGGAGCGATGTTTTTGCCTCTTTGTGATGTAGCCAGCCGCCTCGTCAATTTTCCATTTGAAACGCCTGTTGGCATCATTACATCTTTAGTTGGTGTGCCTTTTCTCTTGTATTTAATTAAAACCAAAGGAGGGAAAAGGCATGCCCTCTGATCGAAAGCGCTTTGGATGGTTTATAGTTGGGATAGCTACACTGCTCATCGTCGCAGTCTATCTTCATTTAACGAGTGGTTCATATGAGTTAACGCTTATGGAAACGTTCAAGACATTATTTCGGCTCGAAGAAAACACCCGCTTCGACCTTGTTGTCTTTGAATTTCGCTTGCCTCGTATTGTTATGGGGGCGATCGTCGGATTTGGGCTTGGCCTTGCAGGAGCGATATTGCAAGGCATAACGCGAAATCCATTGGCTGATCCGGGCATTATAGGCATTAATGCCGGGGCAGGAGCGGCTGTTGTTTGCTTTATGTTTTTCTTTCAAGGGCAGCTGTCTACTGTCAATTGGCTTAACATACTGGCAATGCCACTATTTGCCTGGTGTGGCGGTTTGCTTGCCATGGCATTTATTCTCGCATTTGCAATGGAAAAGGGTCGGCTCGATCCGCAAACATTTATATTGACCGGCATCGCCGTTTCAGCTGGGTTTGGAGCGCTCACGCTGTTTTTTTCACTGAAAATGAATCCAAGAGATTACGAAATGGCCGCTGTTTGGTTAGCAGGTAGCATCTATAGCGCCAATTGGAAACATGTCGTCACAGCGCTGCCGTGGATTTTTTTATTGACGCCTGCCGCTTTATATAAGGCTAGAGTTCTCGACGTGCTTGGCTTAGCTGATACAAGTATAAAAGGGCTTGGCGTTGACTTGGCAAAAGAGCGCCGCCTCCTAATTTTGCTTAGTGTTGGGCTTGTGAGCGCATGTGTATCTGTGGCCGGAAGCATGACCTTTGTTGGTTTGCTTGCCCCTCATATAGCAAGGAGGCTTGTAGGGGTCCACCATCGGTTTCTTTTGCCTTCTAGTGGTCTTATAGGAATGACGATCGTCGTCGCTGCTGATTGGCTAGCCAAAACGATGTTTGCCCCTGCACAGCTCCCGGCCGGAATTGTCATTTCGATAATCGGCGTCCCTTATTTTGTATTTCTGTTGTTCCAAACACAAAAAGCTAGATAAACCGATGTACTGAAAAGGAGGTTAGTGACATGCTAAGCAATGCTGGGGCATACGTATTGCCCCATAGCGATAAGTGGGTTTTAAAAGCAAATGGCAATGAACACGTCATATTTGTATCGGTACCATCAGAACCAGCACCCGAGCGAGGATTTCCCGTGTTGTATTTGCTCGATGGCAATGCAGTGTTTGCCTCGATGACAGAGGCGCTTCGCCTCATGACACGGCCGCCACATGGTTTTTCTCCCGCGGCTGTTGTCGCCATTGGTTATGAAACCGATGGCCCGTTTTGTAGGGAAAGGCGCTTTTTTGATTATACCGTTTCTGCTACACCAGCGGAGGTTGGCACAGGCAAACATGGCGATCCTTGGCCGCCATCAGGCGGGGTAGACGTTTTCCTCTCTATGTTGGAAAAACAGCTAATGCCTGAGCTAGAGCAAAAATATACCCTTGATCCAACAAAACGAGCATTTTTCGGCCATTCCCTCGGCGGGCTTTGCGTTCTTCATACGTTATTTACGAGAAACCACTTGTTCGACACGTATATAGCAGGAAGTCCGTCGATTTGGTGGAAAAACCGCTATATTAAAGACACGGCAGCCGCGTATTTAGCGGAGGCAGGAAAACACGATACTGCGGCGCCGATGAAAAAGCTACTGCTTGGTGTAGGCGAAAAGGAAAAATCCCATATGGTCGAGGATGCGATCGCTCTTCATGCTCATTTAGCAAGGAATGAATCCAACATTCAACCAACCTTTTTCTCCGTGCCGGAAGCTGGACATATGAGTGTATTGCCTACGCTGATAGGAGAAGCAATTCGTTTCTTTTTGGCTAATGGAACGGAGTCTGAACATTTATAGGAAACCGCCAGTAAGCTCAACAAAAGGGGGGCTCGTTCCAAAAATCGACAAGGGACAGGTCGTATTTTTTGAGAAAATCGCTTAAAAAATTTCCACCTTTAAACCTTTGCTAATTTTTCTTTTGTCCGTTTTGTCTAGCTTACCGAAAGCCAAACTCAGTAAAAATAAAATTTTTATTGTCTTTCGGTTTTCTAGTGTAACGGACAAAAGCACTAAATAAAAAAAGACACGAGATTATTTTCTCGTATCTTTTATGACACAATCGCGCCCTTTAATTGAATAACATGTCTTTGACTTATTATGATGCTTTTGAATAACTTGTGAGAAAGTCTATAAGTTTCCTGTCGACAGTTTTAGCCCCTTGACCAAGCCATATTAAATGACCCCATGATTCAAGTATACATAACTCTGAATGTGGAATTTGTTGATGGGCATAATGGGGGTGTTCTAAGGAAACTGCGCCATCAAACTTACTATGCATGATAAGGGTTGGGCATGTTATATTCTTTAAATCCTTCGATGTGATTTCCTTTGTTTGTAACAAATCAATTAAAAATCCATATCCTGAGCGCTGTCTGTTATTCATCTTTCTGATTTCTTCAATATCCCCACTCACAACCTTCTCATTAATTTGTTTATTAGGAAGTTTACTGAAGGAGGGAGCCATTTTCCTAAACATAAACTTTGGAAAACAGTTAGTCATAGTTGAAGTAAGCCTCCATGTAATTTTTTCTAACCGAGGATGGAATAAAACCTGTGCCACTTTATAAATCTTGTCTGTGGGAGTATGCCACTCTTTTGTAACAGCACTTTGTAGTGTCAATGTTTTTACTCTCTCCGGGTAATGGGAAGCAAAATATAGCCCACTTGGTCCGCCGGCGGAAACTCCAATTAGATGAACCTTTTCAATTCCTAAATGATTTAACAGCTTCACATAGTATTTGCAGGCTAGGGATAAACTTTCCCCAATTTCTTTTGAAGTTTTTCCATACCCAGCCCTTGAGGGTGTAATGATCATGAAATCATTCTTAATGAGTGAACCATACCCAAATTCTTCATAAGAATTTGAATGACCACCGTGTAACACTAATATTGGTTCACCTTGTTTCCCTGTGATTGAATATTCGATAGTTTGTCCATCCACAGTATATGTACCTAAAATCCTATCCACTATTCCACATCTCCTTCACATATACTGAGGTAAGTTAATTATTATACAATCTGGCCCGATTGCTGAACAACTTTACTTGACTGTAGCACGGTTTATAGTTGTTACTTGTTCCTTTAAAAATCGTTCAATTGCTTGCTTTACTTCACTTCACGCTCATAAACGGCCTCTGTCGTATCTTATAGGTACGCAAAAAAAATTTTCAAGTTCTTTATAATCAATAACAGCTTTTTTATCAATCCTTTATAAAATAATTTTTCCGTTCTCAATTCCACATTGCAATAATAGAAAAACCATCTTCATCTGCTTTTTCTCATCAAACTTACTGGCGATTCAAGGTGTAGCCAACGCTACGTTGCTTGGCTCTCAATTTCTCTCATATACGTTTCTCAGTCGTTTGTACAGCTTTAGTTGGTAGAGGTCAATAATTGGGCAAGTACGTCCTTTAATACTGCCGTGCCTTTTACACAGTCGTCAAGTGAGGTAAACTCCTCTGGACAATGGCTTCTTCCGTCAACACTCGGCACAAAAATCATGCCTGTATGGGGGACATGGCGGCCGACAATCATCGCATCATGCCCAGCGCCGCTAGGGAGAGTCATCGTAGGCAAGCCTAGCTTTACTCCACTTGCTTTGATCGTCTCTTGAATAAATAGAGAGATGGGAACAGGGGCGATATCGGTTAATACTTCATAGGAAAAGTCCAGTCCTCGTTTGGCGGCAATCTCCAAACCGGCCGTTTGAATGGCTTTTACTAAGCGGTTGCGTTGTGCAAGCTCAATGTCGCGAATGTCAACAGTAAGTGTCACTTCACCGCTAATCACATTCGGCGTATTTGGATATACCGTTTGTTGGCCAACGGTAGCGACAGCGGTTTTGCTGAACTGGGCAGGGAGGCTTTCAATCGCGACCAGCCATTCTGCTCCAGCAACAGCTGCGTCTTTGCGCATGCCCATCGGCGTATTTCCGGCATGGTCGCTTTCGCCTTTAAATGTGCCCTGGAGCCATAGCGGGCCAGCAATACCGCTAACGACACCAATTGGAATATTTGCTTTTTCCAGCTGTTTGCCTTGCTCAATATGCAATTCGATGAAGGCATAAAAGTCTTCGTGCTGCCGATGGGCTTTTGCTAGTTTGTGTGGGTCAAACCCTTGATTTTTTAAGGCATCCACTAACGTCACACCATCTTTGTCAGAGTAGCGTTCAAGGTCAGCCTCAGAAAATTCGCCCATCATCACTTGCGAGCCATAAATGCCAGTTGGAAATCGAGATCCTTCCTCGTTTACAAAAATAATCCATTCCAACGGGCGGGGAAATGGCTTGCCTTCTTCTAGAAGCGATTCAATTGCGCATAGGGAAGCAATCGCGCCGAGAGCGCCATCGAACGCCCCACCGTTGACAACGGTATCAATATGAGAACCAGTTGCTACGGCGCCTAGATCAGGCCGTGTTCCTTCTAACCGGCCAATAAGGTTCCCAACCTCGTCCTCTCGCATTGTAAGCCCAATACGTTTCCCCCATTGCGTGAGCAGTCGTTTTGCGTGTGCTTCCTCGTTGGTATAAGCAAGCCTCGTCACCCCTCCTGCTTTCGTACGGCCAATTTGCGATAGGGCGGTGAGGCGGGCTGCGAGTTTGTTCGGCTGGATGCCATTGAGCGCTTTTATATGCGTGGCATCATCGTTGAATTGTTGGCGGATAAAACTCATATTATGCTCCTTTTTCATATAAATGGTCGTCTCCCCTTATTATACACAGCCAAAGCGAGTTGTCTTTCTAAATGAGTCGAAGTCGATTATGATAAGGAAAGAGATATCGTAAAAAAGGAGGAAAAGGGATGCAGAAAACCGCCATCCAAGTCATTAAAGGGCAGGGTTTTCCAAGCGGCGAGCAGCTTTCTGTTCGTGGAGGTCGCATGCTCATTGGCCGGGCAGGCCCTTCTGTCGATGTTGGCTTTGTCGATCCTTATATTTCACGCAAGCATGCTTTAATAGAAGAAAAAGACGGCCATTATACAATAACAGACTTGAATAGCAAGCATGGTGTGGAAGTGAATCGGCTGCAAATACCACCAGGCAAGCCTTTTCCTCTGCACCACAGTGATTCGATCACATTGGCGAAAGGGGCAGCGGAGCTGACATTTTTGCATGGAAACGAACAACGCCAAGAACAAACGCGAGAATTAGATGCCGTCACTGACCATCGTTTGATTGTGCACAAGAGGAAGCGGCAGGTCATTGTCGGTGGCAAGCGCCTTGCATTGAGCGGCAAACATATTGAATTGCTGTTTTGCCTATATGATAATCGCAATCGTGCCGTCAGTTATGAAGAATTGAAAGTTAATGTTTGGCCAGAGCGTATGATGGCACAAGGCGGATCGGTGCCTGATGTCGAAAAAGAAGAAGTGAATGCACTTGTTTATCGGCTCAGGAAGAAGCTAGGCGTTTACAGCAGCATGATTGTGACAGTCCCGAGGTACGGCTATATGCTTGATTTAGGAGAAGGTCGCTCAAAGAAAGCTTGAATCGGACATCGTAAGATTCTGAACATTATTAGGGAAACGTCAGGAAAGCATCATCTTCATGCCATGTTAATAGAGGTAGCGTCTTGCTATGCTCAAGGGAGAAGATGAGGTGAAAACAATGAAGAAGGCAATAATGGCTGCGAGTGTTTTAGGTCTAGCTGGTATAGTAGCATTTATAGGCGAAGGCCAACCAGCAGATGAACCAACATTCGCAAAAGAGATTCCGAAACTAGAGGAAATTGAAGCGGAGGAATATTTTTCTGGCCATGATGGTACTTTTGTTCTTCACGATTTACAGCAGGACCGTACATTTGTGTACAACCATGAGCGTGCAGAAAAAGGATTTCCACCGCAGTCGACTTTTAAAGTCGCAAATGCCCTAATTGGCTTGCAAACGGGGGCGGTGGAAGATGAATACGATATAAAGTACTGGGACGGCATTGAAAGAGAGCTTGACGTCTGGAATAAAGATCATACACTTGGATCTGGGCTGAGGCATTCTGTCGTTTGGTATTACCAAGCGCTTGCTAGGGATATTGGCGAAGAACAAATGCAAAAATGGCTTGATGCCATTTCTTACGGCAATCGGGATATCACGGGTGGCATTGACCAATTTTGGCTAAGCAGTTCGCTTGAGATTACCCCTCTTGAGCAAGCTGACTTTATCAGCGATTTATATTACGAAGTACTTCCGTTTTCAAAAGATGCGATAAAAACGGTGAAACGTATGATGATCGAGGAGGAAGGCGACCATTATACCCTTTATGGAAAAACGGGGCAAGGGCCGAATGTTGGCTGGTATGTCGGCTATATAGAATCTGGCAATGGCACGTATGCGTTTGTGACAAACTTAGATGGCACCAGTGCACACGCCAAAGAAATTACGTTGAGTTTGTTAGAAGAATTTCACTTAATCGGCGGGCCATGATAAACAGAGCAGACAGGGCGATATCCGAGGTTGTCGACTTTGTTGACAACTTTGTTGACAACCTCTTTGTGGTCATCACGATAAATAGGCATAGTCAGACTTACACGATGCGCCTCTAATCCACGTCTTAAAGGCTTTTCACTTCTTCCAGCAATGCTTTTAGTTGAGCAATGGCTTGCTGGCAGCAGGAAACATCACTAGAAAGAAGGGTGATTGCTTCATCAATCCGTTCTTTGTAGTGTAGCGGCTGAAGTGGAAAGGAAGAAATCATCATGACCGCTTTCTTTTCATTAATACAATATACTTCATTTTTAGCGAAGAGGACTTGATTTAGACAGGCAATTGCTCGGTAGCCATGCCCCATTAAGTACGATAAATCGTTTTTATCAACATTAGCTTCCATAAACATGAGGGAAAATGAAGCTTCAAACGCGAAAAACTGGATAAGCGTCTGTTTCATTTTTGTTGGATATGGGTCAGTCAATGCTTTCAATTGTGCGAGTCTTCCAAAAGGATCGGTTTGAATACGAGAGATGGCTAGTTCACCCATATACATAGCATTGGCATAGCCGTGTGGATGTCCTGTTTGGTAATGCATAGTGATGGCTCCGTTACGGCAATCGGCAATGACTTGTTCGACCCGTCTGATGTCACGCAATATGAGATCAACGTGATAGCCATTAATAACAAGCCAAGCACCGGCATTGACCCACTCACCCCACTCCCCAAGGGCAGTAACAACACGCTCCTCTCCGTTACAATCTTGTAAAGCACGAACAGACCGATCAAGCTGTTCGGTCGTAAATCCTTGGCTGAGGTCATAATAGATGCCAATATCAATGTCAGAATCGGCGCTGTAGGTGCCTCGAGCGCGAGAACCGCCAAGGACGGTACCAACAATTCCAGGCACAGTTTTTAGTTGTTCGCCTACTTTGGCAACTAGTTCGTTTGGATCCATGGCTTTTGTGCTCCTTCCGCTAAAAGGTTTCGCAAACAAAACAAGCATACACAATAAGCAGTCATTGATCAAAGCGAAGCGGAAAAAACTGGACAAAACCATACAATACTGCCGATAAAAAAGAGAAGTGTGCAAATAAGGAGGGGGCAGACCGATGTTTCTAAGAAAAGCGAACAAACAGGAAAACATGCAATTGAAAAGGGCACCAGACCCTATAAAAATCGAACTGGATGAAAGTGAAAGCCAAAAACAAATTGGGTTTATCGGCTTAAATGCAAGTGACCTCGAATATATACACCTCTTGTATCCACTTGTAAACGAACATATTGCAACGATTACTGAAGCCTTTTACGAGAAGTTGCTTGAACAGCCCCATTTACGGCAGTTGGTAATGACTTATAGCAGCATTGACGCATTAAAACAAACATTAAAACAACATATTTTAGAAATGTTTGAAGGAAAGGTGGATGCCGCTTTTTTTGCTAAGCGTAAACGGATTGCTCAAACCCATGTTCGAATTGGTCTTAAAACCAAGTGGTACATTGGCGCTTTTCACAACTTGCAGCTAGAATTACAGCAGATGATCGTCAAACACCTCAAACCTGGCAATGAACAATTTCTTGCTTTCTGCGCAGTTGGGAAGCTTATCAACTTTGAACAACAGCTTGTTTTAGAAGCATACGAAGAGGAAGAAAGGCGGATCCGTTTAAAATTTGAGACTCATAAAGATACGTATATCAGGCAAGTGCGCCATGCTCTCCAAAACATTGAACATTTAATCGGCAAAATGGAGCAATCTGTCCATAAAGCAGCCGTCCAATCCCAATCAATTGAAACATTAACCCACAAAGGAAAATCGAATTCCGAGCGCTCATTAGATGCTTCAAAAAATGGCCAGCAGCAAGTGGACAGGCAGAGCGGCCATATGGGTCACATCCAAGC
The DNA here is from genome assembly GCF_001598215.1 of Shouchella clausii. Lineage (GTDB taxonomy): Bacteria > Bacillota > Bacilli > Bacillales > Bacillaceae_D > Shouchella > Shouchella tritolerans. The sequence continues at coordinate 718,086 of NZ_BCXJ01000001.1, forward strand.
ATGTATAGAACAAATTGAAGCTAGCATGAATGAATTGACGGCGTTATCTGTACAATTTGAGGACGTAAGTGCGAACGTTAAGCAAATGGCAGACCAAACGACACTATTGTCTCTGAATGCGAGCATTGAGGCGGCACAAGCGGGGGACTACGGAAGAGGGTTTGCCGTGGTAGCGGACCAAGTCCGCAAATTAGCAATGAAAACCAAAGACTCAAGTGGCCACGTAGCCAGTTTAGTGTCAGACGTCCATGCCCAAAGAAAGCTCGTTGAACATTCGATTGCGGAAGTGGTCCAGGCCGTTGAACAAGGAATCTCTAGTATGGAAACGATGGAGAAATGCTTTGAACAGATTCTCCATTTTGGGCAAACAAATGAAGTCCACTTTGGTGAAATTCAAAGCAGTGTTAGTCTATTGCATGTATCAATAGCGGAACAAATGAAAGCGGTTGTCTCATCATCAGCTGCTGCGATCGAACAATTGGCCGCTCAGACTGCAAATTATGAACAAACGATCGAGAAAAAGACAGAAGATGAGGAAACGACTTAATCGGGATGTCCGCGAATGCTTCTCAAACGAGAACGACAAGTGGAATAGCCGTCCTCTACTGCCATAAAACAGCTGATAACGATCAAGAAAATAAAATTCAGTAAAAACGGCGGCGATGGCTGCAACCTGAAACCTGAAAACCCTTTGGGCTAGAGCGTGTTTTAGTCGATCGATTTACGGGATGAGCGCATCTGGACGGAGTGCCTTTTGATGAGTTCATGTCGGATGATACGTCCTGAACTTGCTTGCCCCGTTGCAATTGAATCAAACAGCAAGTTTGCAGCCGTTTTGCCCATGCTAAAAAAATGTTGTGAAACGGTTGTTAAAGGGGGAACGGCCATTTTTGCGAGCTTGGTGCCATCAAAGCCGATAACGGAAAGGTCTTCTGGAATGCGAAGTCCTCTTGCAGCAGCGGCGGATATGGCACCGATGGCGAGTTCATCGCTTGCTGAAAAGACAGCTGTCAAATTCGGATGATTGGTGTATAGTTGTTGAAAGGCTTTCTGCCCATCTTCAAAATAGAACCCTTTGTCCCAAGCAACTTTCGTAGGCACATAAGCGATTCCCGCTTCCTTTAGCGCCCGTTTGTAACCGGCCATTCGTGGCGCCCCAGCCAACAAATCAGACGGGTTCCCGCTGATCATGCCGATCTCTGTATGGCCTTGCTGAATGAAATAATGGACCGCATCATAAGCAGCCGTCTCATTGTCGACTTGGACCGCTGGTATAGTCGGGTCTTCCGAATAAGCAGAAATGGTGACAACAGGCACACCGATTTTACGGACGATCGCTACATATTCCAATGTTAGCAGTTGGCTTGCAAACAAAATGCCGTCCACTTGCTTTTCTTGCAATAATTTTAAGTACTCTTTTGTTTTATGGCCGCTAGAGGCTGTATTGCAAATGACGATGCTTTGCCCTCTGGCATGTGCAGCTTCCTCTATGCCTTGGAGGATTTCAGCGCTGACGAGCCCCGATATTTCTGGAAACAAGACGCCAATCGTATTGCTTTGCTTATTAATGAGGCCGCGGGCAATGGCATTAGGGGAATAACCCATTTCTTCGATTGTTTTTAGCACATGTTGTTTGGTTTTTAGGGAATAGCCAATCCCGTTGTTTAGCACGCGGGAAACGGTTGCAATCGAAACGCCTGCTTCTTTGGCTACATCTTTAATGGTTGGTTTATTCAATCACGTCATTCCCCCTAAAACACACTTTCCTGAGTTTAGTATGGAAGCGTTATGATAAATAGTCAAGCGCTTCGAAGCAACACGAGTACATCCACTGTACTCGTGTTAGACTTTGGACAAGTGCTCGAATACTCGGCATTTGCCTCGGTCATATGCTTGCTTATGAAACTACGTGTTATTCGTATCTTCCTAGCCCTCCACTTTTTGTCTACAAGCGTTCTCAGTATGAATCGTTAAAACTCTTCATATTCGGCAGGATCCTGGTTTTGGATGCGGCCGTTGACTTTTGTTAGTCTATCTATTTGCTCCATTTCTTCTGTGCTTAGGGAAAAATCGAAAATCGATATGTTTTCAAGTTGGCGTTCAGGTGAAGCCGATTTTGGCAACGGAATCGCCCCAAGTTGTACATGCCAGCGTAATATAATTTGCGAGACGCTTTTTCTGTGTGTAGCCGCAATTTGTTTGATCGCTTCGTCTTGTAGAACGGTGCTAGCGCGGCCGAGAGGGCTCCATGATTCAGTAACAATGTGATGATTGTTATCCCAAGCACGTTGGCTTTCCTGAGAAAAATAAGGGTGAAGTTCAATTTGGTTAATGCTTGGCATGACGCCCGTTTCCCGTTCTAATCGCTCTAAATGTTCAGGCAAAAAGTTACATACGCCAATTGAGCGAATAAGCCCCCATTTTTGAGCATCGATTAACGCTTGCCATGCTTCTACATATAAGACGGTTTTTGGGTTCGGCCAATGGATTAAGTATAGGTCATAATAGTCCAATCTCGCGCGCAGCAAAGATTCTTGAATGGTCACGATCGCTTGCTCATATGCTTGCCGCCGCCCTGGCAGCTTTGAAGTGATGCGCAACTGTTCCCTTGGGACAGAACTACGCCGAATCGCTTCTCCGACAGCTCCCTCATTCTCGTAGTTGAAGGCCGAATCTAGCAGACGATAGCCAATATCAATCGCACTTACCATTGCATTAACGCCCGCTGCTCCATTCAACGCATATGTGCCAAAGCCAATAGCTGGCAACTGCAACCCATCTTTTAGTGTGACAGTGGGGATCATCTTAATCACTCCTTGTCTTTTGCCAATAGTCTAACATTGAACATTTATAAACGTCTAACCAAAGCGTTTGTTCTTTGCCGACTTTGATTGCTGTTGACGCTTTGCTTTGCTGCTGCTATAGTATTGATGATAATGATTTTCATTCGCAAACAAATATAACGGAGGTACTCGGTTCATGAAGGTTCCTGTTATTTTCAGCTCTTTCCTTGCGACCGTACTTTTGCTTGGAGGCTGTGGCAATACGAGTTCAAACGAAGGAGAGGAGCCTAGTGGCAATCAAAACGGCGCAGCTGAGAGCGGAGAAATGCGCACGTTTACGGCTCCCAATGGAGAAGAAATAAGCATACCTGAACATCCAGAAAGAATTGTCACTGATTTTTATGCTGGCGAGTTTTTGGCGGTTGGTGCAAATGTAGTCGGGGCAGGTTCTTGGAGTTTTTCGAACCCGTTTATTGAAGAGGAGCTTAAAGACATAAAGGATGTGGGTGATCCGGTTAATACAGAAGAGGTTCTTGAGCTTGAGCCTGACTTAATTGTTGTGATGGACGAAGAACAATACGAGACGCTTTCTCAAATTGCACCAACCGTTGTCATTCCATACAATACAGCTAAAAATGTTGAAGAATCGTTGCAACTGTTCGGCGAACTAGCAAATGCTGAAGCAGAAGCGGATCAATTTCTAGACGGTTTTAATGAAGAGGCGGAAGCCGCTAGAGCCCGTGTAGAGGAAGTAGTAGAAGACGATGCGACATTTGGCATTTATGAATTGACGGACAAAGGCGATTTCTGGGTATTCAATGATAACGCCGGCCGTGGTGGGCAAGTGATCTACAATGCACTAGGTTTAAAGGCGCCGGAATCGATTGACGAAGAAGTAATTAAAACAGGGGAAATGAAACAATTGTCTACGGAAGTTATTCCTGATTACGCGGCTGATTATATGTTTATTACCGACTACCATCCTGAAGGGGACAGCAAGCTTCCTGAGATGGAGTCTTCTCCCATCTGGCAAGGGCTTGAGGCAGTCAAAAACAATCGTGTGTTTATCAATGATTTTGATACATTTTATCCGTATGACCCGATTTCTGTCCGTGGACAAATCGATTTAATTGCTGACATGATTGTAGAACGTGCTGAAAATAACGGCCAGTAGGCATTGGACAAGTTTATACGATTAAGCGATCTCGCTGTTCCATTTCGGTGGAACAGCTTTTTCCGTTTTCATTTACCGGGGCTTGATTTGCCAGCAACTCTTTGCCAGTATACAATGAAAGAAAAAGAGGTGTGAACGGTTGTCAGCTCCTACGCCGGAAATCATCGAGGCTGTTTCGTTTATCCAGCGAAACCTCCATGAATCGCTTAGCTTAAACGTGATCGCCAAACATGTCGGATATAGTCCATATCATTTTGTTCGAAAATTCAAAAATGAAGTGGGGATCTCGCCGCTTTATTATGTCTCTGCCCTTCGTTTAGATAAAGCGAAAAGCCTGCTCGTCCATACAAATTTAGGGGTACGGGACATCGGTTTGGAAATCGGCCAGCAAAGCCTTGGTACGTTTACGACTCGCTTTACTGAACGAGTAGGGTTGAGCCCTGGCCGTTTTCGTGAATCACTGGCTAGTGCAGAAGGACATTTACAAGCTCTGCAAAGGCTGCAAAAATGGCCTTCGACTCGCGCGGCTGCCTCTCCTTTAAATAGCGTAAGCGGAACCATTACAGCAGGTTCGCCGTTTTCAGGTGTTGTGTTCGTCGGCTTATTTTCAAAGCCAATTCCTGAAGGGTTGCCATGTTACGGTACATTGCTCTCTGGCAGCGACGATTTTTGTTTTTTGAATGTTGCCCCTGGGACGTATTATTTGCTGGCAACAGCCGTTTCATGGGGGATGGAAGGCAAAGACTTTCTACTTCCGCAACAAACATTACGCGGCCGCTTAAAGACAGCGATTGTTATGCGTCCATTTGCGGCTGTAGATGGGATTCGTCTACAACTTCACCCTCCTAAACAGGATGATCCGCCGATCTTGATTTCCTTGCCATTATTAATGAACCAATTTCTGATCGAACAGCGCAATTGGTGAGAAATGGCCGTTTATTCTGTTTGGTAAGATGAGGGTAACTTGATTCAAGGAGGCGAAGACATGAAAACAGAGCAAGCACAGTTTGAACAATTGTATGCAGACTTAAATGAGGCATTTGCCAAAGGGGACGTTGATTTTATTCTTAGCCATGCGGCGGAAGACATCCGTTGGGAAATGATAGGGGACTCTGTAGTTGAGGGGAAAGAGGAAGTCGCCAAAAGGCTAGAGTCAGTAAAAGGAATTGTGAGCGAAGAATTTACGACAAAACGGATCATTGCTTCTGGGCGTAGCGCCGCTATCGAAGGGACAATGCTGTGCCCAGATGAAACAGGAACGAAAAGGAAAGCGGCCTTTTGTGACCTATATACACTCAATGAAAAAGGAAAGATTACGGATTTAACCGCCTATTTCTTTTTTTTATAAAAGAAAGACGGTTTCTATGGCCGCGCCTGGTTACGCCAGGCGTTGACTTTGTCATAAAATTTCGTGCTTGTTTTTTTAAGCGTTTGCATGTATGATTTTAATAATCTTGCAATTGATTTACGATAATCAAACGAAGGCGAAGAGGGAAGAAATGAAAGTCACAGCAAAAGAAATATCGAAACAACTAGGCGTTTCGATTGCTACAGTGGATAGAGTTCTGAACAATCGCGCCAATGTCAGTGAAAAAATGCGCAAGCGCGTATTGGAAAAGGCGGAGGAAATGGGCTATGTTCCTAACCGGATGGCCAGCATTCTCTCACGAAAAGTAACCTTTCATGTCGCTGTCGTTTATAAAGAATATCCAGCATACTTTTGGGAGCAAATTGAGGCAGGCATTGCCCAAGCTGAATTAGAACTGCGGGACTACGGGGTCACAGTCCACCGTTTTCGCCTCCCAGTGGAGGCATTTACCGAATCACCGGAACGGATTCAAGAAATATTGGCAGATGAAACCATTGACGCCGTTGCAATCGCTGCCCTTGGCGATGCAGTTTCCCCGTATTTAAAGGCGAGTAAAAAACCTATTTGTACGTTTAATGTAGACGCACAAAACAGTGGGCGCTTATTTTATGTTGGCTGCGATTATCACTCGTCAGGAAGGTTAGCTGCTGAATTAGTGGCAAAGCTGGTCCCAGAGCAAGGGAAGGTTGGCGTGCTGTTAGGCGGAAATAATGATTACCAAGCACGGGAGAAACTAGAAGGCTTTCGTGAAGGTCTACGGGAATTTAGGCTGGAGCTTTGTAAGGCGATTCGCCTTGAAGAACATGACTTGCCCTTCCAGCCAGGACAGCAATGGCAGAAAGAAGTTACTGGTTTGGATGGGTTATATGTAGCTACAGCAGAGTTAGGGAATGTGGCCGACTTTTTTTCAAAATACCCTGAACATCAAGTGGCGGCATTGGTTGGCCATGATATGAATGATTTGATCTACAAGCATCTTCATACGCAAATGATTGCCGCAACGATCACTCAAGACCCAGTCAGCCAAGGCTACTTAGCAATCAAAAAATTGTTTTCTTTGATGGTGCTCGAGGAGGAAGACGCTAATCAATCAACGATTACGAAACTGGAAATTGTCATGAAAAACAATGCCTCGTACTATACTTAATCATTGGGTTATATATTCCAATGATTAAGTTGTTTCTATACTTTGTTTTGATTATCGATAATCAATTAACTGAAAAATGGAGGTAAAGGGAATATGTTAAAAGCGATTCAAGTGGGAGTAGGGGGGTTTGGACTTTCTTGGTTTGAACTGCTCCAAACTTACCAGCATGCAGAGGTGGTAGCCATTGTCGATCCCCTCGAGGCGAATGTGCAAGCGGCATTAAAACGGGCAAATTGCAGTGCTTTATCTTTTGACAGTCTAGAAGAAGCCATCGCAAAAGTGGAAGCGGACTTTGTGTTAATTGTGACGCCGCCAACTACTCATGCCGATTTGGCGAAGACAGCCATCAAGGCTAAACTTCATGTCATGATGGAAAAACCATTGACAGACACGCTTGAGGAAGGAAAAGCATTACTGGCATTTACGAAAGCACACGCACAAAAAGTGATGGTTAGCCAAAATTATCGCTATCACCCGCAAATCCAGACGATCAAAGCGCTACTCGATCAGCAGTTGATTGGAAAGGTGGAATATGGCGATTATTATTTTAACCGTGCCACTCGTTTTGGCGGTTGGAGGGACGAATATGCCGACATTCTTTTGCAAGACATGGCGATCCACCATTTTGACATCCTCCGTTTTCTGCTAGAAAAAGAGGCGGTTGAAGTGACAGCAGCAAGCTTCCGCCCAACATGGAGTTGGTTTAAAGGCATGCCCAATGCCCATGTAGACATCTTGTTTGAAGATGAAGTGCGAATAAGCTATACCGGTAGATGGGCTGGAAAAGGGCGTAAAACCCCTTGGAATGGAGAATTGCGTCTCGTAGGAAAAAAGGGGGCAATTGAACTAGTCGACGACCGCGTTTACATGTACAAAGGTGAGGAAGATGAACCAACTGAGATTCAGCTTCAAACGAGTTTGTTGCCAGACCGTCTGCTGTCGCTTGATGCATTTGTTGCCGCTATTCGCCATGATACGGTGCCACCAACATCGATTGAAGACAATGTAAAAAGCCTTGAATTGACGTGGGCGGCGATTGAAGCGGCAAAGTCAGGGAAGAAATGGACTTGTTGAGAACGGATTATACTCGTTAAACAGGGAGTGTTTCTTTATGAAAATAGCATGTGTAGTCACGTTGGCATGTTTGCTGTCACTTAGCGTTGCCGCTTGCAATGAAACGGCCTCGAAAGAACAAACCACTTTGACATGGTGGGATACGTATGGCAGGGACGGCACAGAACAATCAGTCATCAATGCGATTGCCAAATATGAGAAAGCCCATCCTGATGTCAAGATCGAGCGCGTTTCTGTTCCTTTTTCAGAAATGCAGCGTAAGCTCCTCTTAGCGATGGTTGGCGGGGAGCTTCCAGATATTATGATCGTTGATAATCCGAACCATCAAGCACTCTCAGCGGCGGGGGCAACAGCTGATATTACAGAATTGGTTGAGCAATGGGGAGAAGCAGACGAGTATTTCGAAGGTCCGTGGAAATCAACGATGTACCAAGGCCGGAATTTTGGCATTCCATTTGGAAGCAACAATTTAGCGCTCTTTTACAACAACGACTTGCTAGAAGCAGCGGGAGTGAAGCCGCCTACGACATGGGATGAGCTGAAAGAGGCTGTTCCTCATCTTGCAGGCAAGACGGACGGTTACCCATTTTCTGTAGCTGCTGTCCGCAGTGAGGAAGGCGCCTTTCAATTTCTCCCTTTTTTATGGCAGGCAGGCGGAGATTTGGACCAGTTGGATAGCGAGGCAACGAGAGAGGCACTTGAGCTTTGGAAAGGGTTTATTGATAGCGGTTACATGTCCCGTGAAGTTCTGTCTCTCAATCAGCAGGATATTGCCTTGCAATTTGTAAATGGGAATACAGCTATGATGGTAAATGGGACTTGGCAAGTTGAGCAATTTCGCGACTCGCTCGAATTTGAGTGGGGCGTAGTCCCTCTCCCAGCGGCTGAGGCACAGGCAACCGTCATCGGCGGCGAAAATTTTGCGATTGGCAGTTCTTCAGAGCATATTCAAGAAGCGTGGAATGTGATCACATTTATGCAGGAAGAAGAGGTGCTGATCCAAATGGTAAAAGACAAACATTACTTGCCAGCGAGAAAAGACTTAATCCAAGACCCCTATTGGCAAGAAGATAAGATGTATGAACCGTTTGCTGACAGCATGGAGTTTGCCAGGGCAAGGGCATATGGCGAACAGTATCCAGCCATTTCCAACGAAATCCAGAACATGATTCAAGGAGCGCTGTCTGGATCAATTCCTATTAATGAAGCGATTCAGGAAACAGCCAGTGAAGTGAACGCCCTGTTTGAGAAAAACCAATAATAAGCTTAGGGGGAAAGCGAATGGAGTCGCCACTTTCAGCCGTAAAACGGCCACGTTCGTTCAAACCGAAGAAAAGGCTGCAAAAAGATATAGTAGGAAAGTATATGTTTGTGTTGCCTGGGCTGCTTTTTTTAGCTGTTTTTATGTTGTTCCCAATCGGCTACAATGTATATTTGACGTTTCATAATGTAACTGTATTCAACATTATGTCTGGCTACGAATTTACTTGGTTTGACAATTACAAGGCTGTTTTAACGGACACGGTGTTCTTGCAATCGGTGAAAAACTCAATTGTGTTTACGACATTATGTTTGCTATTCCAGTTTGTCGTCGGACTGGCCTTGGCGTTATTTTTTAATAAAACATTTCCAGGCCGCGGCCTATTTCGAGCGCTCCTTTTAATGGCCTGGATGATTCCCCTTGTGATTACCGGTACGCTGTTCCAATGGATGTTCGCTGGCGAACACGGGATCATCAACCATTTTCTGTTGTGGGCAAACATCATCGAAGAGCCAATTTATTGGGTGTCGAACGAGCAGACGGCCCTTTACAGCACGATTATTGCAAACATTTGGATTGGCATTCCATTTAACATGGTCATTTTGCTGGCAGGACTCCAATCGCTGCCAACAGACATTTACGAAGCAGCCCGTGTAGATGGGGCTTCGAAATGGCGGCAGTTTTTGGCGATTACATTGCCTCTGCTAAAACCGACGTTGTTCATTTTGGTCATGCTCGGCATCATTTACACATTCAAAGTATTTGACATCATTTTGATTATGACAAAAGGCGGGCCGCTGTACGCTTCAACTGTCATGCCGTTTTATGCCTATGAACAAGCGTTTATTAACTACAACTTCAGTATCGGCGCTACGATTACAACCGTTATGCTTGCTTTGTTGATTGTTGTTTCGCTTATCTATTTACGGATTGCCAGTAAGGAGGATGCAGCATGAAAAAACGGTTTGTAGAAAGCCAGTATGTAGCCAGTGTCATCGGGCTTATTTCAACCATGCTGTTTTTGTTTCCTGTTTATTGGATGGTTGTCACGTCCATTAAACCAATGTCAGCGATTTTTGCGATTCCTCCACAAATCATTCCACGGGAGGTGACTACGGAGGCCTATATTGACAATATTTTAAATAACCCAGAGATTGTCCGTTTTTTTCTCAATAGTGTCGTGATTGCACTAGGCACATTGGTTCTAACATTAGTGCTTGCTGCTCCTGTTGCTTACGCGTTAGCAAGGCTTGACATTAAGGGGAAGGGAGCCATAATTGGGGTCATGCTTGTAGCACAGATGCTGCCGAGCATCATGCTGGCACTGCCATTTTTCTTGTTGTTTTCTCATTTAGGGTTGTTAAATCATTTTATCGCTCTGATTTTGGCCAATACAACAACGGCGCTGCCGTTTGCCGTCCTTGTATTACGTCCATTCTTTATGTCCATTCCGCAAGGGTTAGAAGAAGCAGCAGCTATTGATGGAAGCAATCGTTTTTTAACGTTTGTGCGGATTATTTTGCCGTTGGCAAAACCAGGGCTGTTAACAGTCGGTGCATTTGCATTTTTGTTTGCCTGGGGTGACTTGCTGTACGCCCTTATTTTGACAACCGATGAAAGCATTCGACCGCTTACAGTCTACTTATATACGTTTGTTGGCCAGCACGGAACGAATTGGAACAGTTTAATGGCAGTTTCTTTCGTGGCCATTATTCCGATTATCTTGATTTTTATTGCTTTTCAAAAGCATATTGTCGAGGGCATTGCGTCTGGTTCAATGAAGTAAATAATGGGAGGAATGAATGATGAGACTTGGTGTATTTGCTGTTTTATACGGAGAAAAGTCGTTGGTAGAGATGTTAGATCACATAAAAGAAAAGGGCCTTGATACAGTGGAAATCGCAACAGGCGGTTATGTTGGCGATGCCCATTGCCAACCAGAGGCGCTTTTAGCAGATGAAGATAAGCTTGCCACGTTTAAAGCTGCTTTTGATGAGCGGGGCATAACGATTAGCGCCCTTAGTTGCCATGGCAATGGGCTTCATCCTAACCCGCAGGTGAGCAACGCACATGACCGTGTGTTTGAGCAAACCGTACAATTGGCTGCAAGGCTAGGTGTAGAGACTGTTGTTACTTTCTCTGGTTGTCCGGGCGAGTCGGAACATTCTCGCTATCCTGTTTGGAATACATGCCCGTGGCCCCATGATTTTTCGGAAATGCTTGAATGGCAATGGGAAGAAAAAGTCCTTCCTTATTGGCACCAAAAGCACAGCTACGTAAAAGAACATGGTGTGCAGGTTGCAATTGAGCCACATCCTGGTTTTGTCGTGTATAACAATGAGACATTGCTGCGGCTACGTAGGGAATGCGGGAAGCAAATCGGCGCCAATTTTGACCCGAGCCATTATTTTTGGCAAGGCATGGACCCTGCCCTTTGCATTCGTGAACTTGGAGAGGCCGTCTATCATTTTCATGCGAAAGACACGAAAATCGAGGCAGTAAACGCAAGTCGCAACGGCGTTCTTGATATGAAACCGTATCGCGATATCGCGGACCGGTCCTGGATTTTTCGTACTGTCGGTTATGGTCATAATGAAGAAGTTTGGCGAGAGATCATTAGTGCCCTTCAGCTGATTGGCTACAAGGGAGCAATGAGCATTGAGCATGAGGACGGACTGATGACAAACGAAGAAGGCTTGACGAAGGCGATCGCGTTTTTACAAACGGCCATTATTCGAAATGATGCGGGGGAGATGTGGTGGGCTTAAAGTAAAAACGAATATTGGGCAAGGCGAGCACGAAGTGGTGATAAATAAATTGAATCAATAAGCTTCCAATAAACCATACACAAGCAACAGGCTGATAGCGCTATAATGAGGAAGGAATGTTTCGTATTTAAAAAGGAGTTATCATCAATGGGTTACATGAGTCTTGTTTTTGTGAACGTTGTCCTTCCAATTCTTATTTTAATGGCGATCGGCGCTTTGTTTCAGCGGCGTTTTCACTTTCAATTAACGCCGATTTCGAAACTTTTGACGTCTTGTTTTATGCCAGCTGCTGTGTTTTTGAACATTTATGAAGCGCAGTTTGACATGCAGTTACTAACGCAGCTGGTTTTTTATTTGCTTTTGTTCACAGGGGGCACGATGGCGCTTGGACAGCTTTTAGCGAAAGGCCTAAAATTGAAGCGTGGAGAAGGGGCAGCATTAAAAAACAGCATATCGTTGATGAATTCCGGCAATTACGGGCTGCCTGTTAGTCAACTTATTTTTAGTACAAATCCGTTGGGCGTGTCGGTACAAATTATTGTTCTTGTCTTTCAAAACTTGCTAACGTATACATACGGGCTTTACAACTTGTTGTCAGCGACTAAGTCGATCGTTGACATTGGCAAGTCGCTTGTAAAGCTTCCAATTGTGCATGCGCTGTTAGCGGGATTCGTTTTTCAAGCTTTTGCCTGGCCCATTCCAGGATTTGTACTCGTCCCACTTGAACAATTGGCCAATGGTTTTGTAGCGTTAGCGCTGTTTTTATTAGGTGCCCAACTTGCAGGCATTCGTTTACGTTCTTTCCATCGTGCGATCGCCTGGAGTTTGCTCGGAAGGCTCGTCGCTGGACCTGTCTTTGCCTTGCTGTTCATCTTTGCTCTCGGTATTGAGGGCGTTGTAGCCCAATCGTTGTTTATTGCTAGCTCGTTTCCTACCTCAAGAAATACGGCGACACTTGCGCTTGAGCACGAGGTAGAGCCTGAGCTCCATGCCCAAATCGTTCTTTATTCAACACTGCTCAGTTGTGTAACCGCTACAGCAGTCATTCATTTGGCGAGCGTCTTATTTTAATGGTGTAGGCAGGAGGCTACTGTATGTTGGCATTTATCCAACGATCTCTGTTTCGGTCACCTTGATGTCGAGGAGATAGTAGCCTTCCGTATCTTGAAGCAACGTGCATAAAGCTTCCAGTTTTGCAACGACTTCATTAGAAGTCAAGGCTTTGTTATCGTTTAGGCGAATGCTTGTAGGATGGCGATTTGTCGTGTATCCCCGCTGATGATCTGCATTTGCTTGTTTGTTTGACTCGTCTTCCCGCAACTTTTCTCTAGCCGACTCATGTGATGGTTCGTTTGACATAAACATCCTCACCCTTCGATTTGTTTTTTCGCTACTTTCAATCCGTAGCGGAAAGACTAGCCATTACTATCGGAATAAGCGAAAACTTTCACCCCTTTGTTCTACTTTCTTCTGTATCATTTTCCATCCACTTCTTTAAAAGTTGTTTTGCCTCTTTACGGCGATGAAGACCAATTTTGCTATAAATGTTGCTGATATAGTTTCTTACAGTCCCTTCATGAATCCCCATTACTTGTGCGATTTTTTTGTTAGGGTAGTCATCCACTATGTAATCGATTACTTTTCTCTCCATGCGGGAGAAGTGGACATGGGCCAAATGGCTCGATTCCTCTTCCAATAAATATGTATCATAAATGGACTCGCCCTGCAAGATTCTGGCTACTTTCGCCATTAATTGTTGAAAGCTGGTTTTGGTTGATAGAAGTCCATTGACATCATAATCCCTACAAACCTTGATGTACTCGTATGTTGCCCTATCCGCCAGCACAAGCAACGGCAAATGAGGATCGCTAGCGCGCAGTTGTTTAATAAATGCGACACTGTCTGGCTGTTCTCCATAGACGATGGCGATATCTACAGAAAAATCGGCAAGACACGTTTTTATCTCTTGAGTTGAGTGGACAATGCACAGCTGACTGCCGGTTTCTGTTATACGGTAACGGAACATATCGGCCAGCAAGCTTTTTTTTGAAGTGAATAATAGGTTCATCGCACCATCATGACTCTAAATCAACCCTTTCCCTTAGTGGTCACACCTCTACCGTAATGTGACGACCTGTACAATTTCTAAACATTCCGCAAAGCCTAATGGAGGTTGTATAGAAATTGTATAGATCCAAACAGTATTGTTAACCCAAAGGGCATTAAACGAAACGAGTGTGTCGGTTTTAGGAGAAGCGAGGGCGGATTAGGCAATGAGGATGCAGATCATACCAGTATTTAAAGTCGCGAATTTGGCTAAGAGCAAAGAATTTTATACAAAAAGGCTCGGGTTTGCAGCAAACGATATTGCAGCCGATTGTGTGGCGATCCAAAAAAAAGAAGCGATCTTCCATCTAATGGAGAGACCAGGAAGTCAAAATGCCCACTGCCGTCTATATGTAGAAGACATTGGCGAGTTTTTTGCAGAAAGAGAGACTTCATTAGAGGAATGGAAGACACTTGGGAAATTGTGGTTAAGTGCGAATGGCCAACTCATTTTAGCGATCAAAGATACGGACGGAAATACAATTGAACTGATTGAAGGCAACCAACAACAGTTGGATTGGGCTGGCTCCTAATCTAAATGCGTGTGCATAAATTGTCCCTTTTCTCATAAGCTAAATTCAGCTTAGAAAGGAAAGAGGGCAAAACATGAGCAATAAGGACAAAAAGCACAATAACCAATTTAAAGAAAACAGCAATCATGGCGAACACCGCAATGGCCGGTTAAGCCAAATCAAAAACCATAATGCTGCTGGCGGCGAACCAAATGAATATTTGAACAGAAAAACGGATGAGGAAGAGCATGGCCCCAACACAATCAATTAATAAAAGACGCTCAATGCCAGTGCGTCTTTTTTATTTTTCGCTAAAAGTAAGAAATAGACATGGACAAAACGAGCCTTCCTAGCTGGATCGTATTTCCAGCAATAGTGGGCAAAAAAAGTTGCTAGCCCTCAGCGAATTATGACGATTTCTTGAATTAGTTTGTGAAATGTTGAACAAATAAAGGGGGTTGTGTATAGTGGAGGTAGAAAGACATGTGAAAACATTCACAATCAGAAGGAGGAAATCATATGTTACATTTTTTACAAAAGACAAAAGCCGCGGCTGTGTGTTTGCTTGCTGTGAGATTATATTTAGGATGGATGTGGGTTACTTCTGGATTCGGTAAAGTAACAGGCGGATTTGATGCTTCCGGATTCCTGGAAGCGGCAGTTGCCAATCCCGTTATGAAAGGGGAGGGACTTGCTTTTCCTCTCTACCATGCTTTTTTGGAAAACGTTGCATTGCCGAACGCAGGGTTGTTTAGCTTTTTCGTTATGTGGGGGGAAATCTTTGTTGGGATTGGCCTGATCGTTGGTTTGCTTACGCGAAGTGCTGCTTTCTTTGGAAGCACGATGAATATGTCATTTTTGTTGGCGGGCACCGTTTCCAATAACCCGGTCATGCTGATTCTATCCATTTTCATTCTTATTAGCAAAAACAATGCAGGAGCGATCGGTCTAGACCGTTATGCAGCTCCATTAATGGGGCAGTGGCCGTTATTACAAGGAAAACAGAAACGAAAAACAAAGAGCGCATGACCCTAAATAGGGCGACGCATGCTTAAGGTCAAGCAGCTATTGTAGCTGCTTGATTTTTTATACATAATGGCTCCAGCAAGAAAACGCTCCTCCTAGCTTTGGTAATGAAAAAGTACAGCGTTCAGCTTACAGATATTGCATGTGCTCATTTGGTGGCGCTTGTCCATACTAAGGGCAATGAAAGATAGCAAAGCCAAGGAGAAGAAGCCAGTATGTTATTAAAACACTTGTTGGATATATTGGAGTACAAGGAACTTAACGGCAGCGATGCTGTTCATATAACCGGCATATCGAACAACTCAAAAACGGTGCAGCCAGGTGACTTGTTTATCGCTATTGCTGGCTATTCGATCGACGGCCACACGTTTATCGATCAGGCAATTGCAGCTGGAGCTAAAGCAGTTATTGGCGAAAAAGAAATTGGAAAACTGACTGTGCCCTATATAAAAGTGGCAGATAGCAGAAAGGCGCTTGCGTTAGCAGCAAAGCGTTTCTACAAAAATGAACAGAAGAAAGCCATCATGATTGGCATAACGGGAACAAATGGAAAAACGACAACTTCCTATATGTTAAAACACGTATTAGAAACATGTGGTCATACGTGCTCTCTGTTTGGTTCTGTCCAAAACATCGTAAACGGACAGATTTTACCTGCGACTACGAACACCACCATGGATGCTTTGGAGCTACAAAAGCAATTGGCAGCGAGCAACGACCAAGTGATTATAATGGAAGTAACTTCCCATGCTTTGATGCAGCACAGAGTTTTTGGAATCGAATTTGATTATGGGTTGTTCACTAATTTAAGCCAAGACCATTTGGATTATCATGGAACGATGGAAGCTTACTTTGGGGCAAAGCTACGGTTATTTGAACAGCTTGCGCCAGCTGGAAAAGCGGTCATTCAAGTCCAAGATGAGTGGGGGGAAGCATGTTTAGCATCTTTGAAAAAGATGGATGTGCCTTACATTTATACATTGGGCGGGGCAGAAGAGACGCTACAATTAAGCAATGTCCGGATAGGAAAGCCGATGCAAGCCACGATTGCTGAAGACCATAAAGCGTATGATTTGCAGCTGCCACTTCTAGGCGAACATAATTTGTACAATGCTGCAATGGCTTTTTTGACAGCACGCCTGCTTGGGCTGAATGCAAGAAAAATTTTGGCTGCACTTGAAAAATTCCCAGGTGTTCCTGGACGTTTTGAACTTATACACCATCCAAAAGGCGCCAATGTCGTTATTGATTATGCTCATACGGAAGAGGCCTTTTATCATTGTTTGAAAACAGCAAAAGAGTTAAGTGCCCGTCGAATCATTCATGTGTTTGGCTTTCGTGGCAACCGCGATAAGTCAAAACGGCAGGCAATGATTAACGTTTCGAAAAGGTTCTCTGACTTCATTATTTTGACAATGGATGACTTAAATGGCGAAAGCCCTGAAAGGATGAGGCAGATGCTTGAGGAGTTCCAACTTGGCAAAAATGGGGTTGTCATTCCCGACCGCACAAGCGCCATTGCCTATGCGTGGGAACGAGCGGAAAACGGGGATTGGGTTTTTATTACGGGCAAAGGGCATGAAATCTATAAGCAATCGTACCACTTGCCAACCCAATCCGATAAAGGTACGGTACAACATTTATTGCAAAGAACAATAGCCAGCAAGATGTTGGTTGACTAAAATAGGAAAGTATTGTTCATTTAGCTTAACTTTGCTTCAAAACTCAGTTTTTCCAGTGCTGCAGAGATTGATGAATAAATGCGGATATGGGTAAAGTCAATACCAAGTTGGATCGCCGTCTGGGCAATTTCTGGACGGATGCCTGACAGCGAAGCCTTAGTTCCGACTAGTTTTAATCCATCTATTAAGGAAAAAATCTGATTGGCGACCATCGTGTCGATTACCGGTACGCCAGACAAATCAATGAGCAGTGAATCCACACGGCTGTTGACGCATTGTTCAAGAGTTTGATCAAAAATAACCTTCGCTCGATGCGTATCAATTTCACCGATAAGCGGCAATAGCGCAATTTGCTCATTTAAATGAATAACAGGAGAACTAAGCTCTGTAATCATATCTTTCTGTGCTTGCAGCAGTTCCTCGGATAACTCCTGGTTACGGACACTAAACGCAATCATAATTTTTTTGAATGAGCGGATAATCAACTGGATCGTCTCATTGTACTGTTTCATACTCATATCAGGATGGTGCGTTTCGACAAATTGATGAAAAACGTGTAAGTATAATGATTGTGTATTTAAAAATTCTTCCATGATTTCGGGGAGTGGCGTCTCCAAATGAGCATGGTCAGAGGCGATTTCAGTAACCCACTTATCTATGTAGATGTCGACTTCCTCATTTTCAGGATTGAAAATTTCACTAAACAGTTCGTGAAACTGGCGGTTTTGCGCTTTTAATTGCTTGATTTTTATTGGGTCAGTTGATCCATAAATACCTTCTTTCGACTTGTCCAAATTTGCATACCATGTTTCCGTCAACTCTGCAGAACGGTCTTTAAAATATTGATATAAAGACAAAGGCATAGGCGTTCGCTACTCCTTTTTGAATGCTGTATTTATCGTCATTATTACAGCTTTTTAAGAGCTTGTCCAGAATGGGGTCCCCAAGTAGCAGGCATGTCGCTGTTTTTAGGCTGTTCCTGTACGTAGAAAAAGACAAGGTGTCTCTTGACTTGTCTTTCTATCTCATGCTAATTTGATTATGTAGTCAAATTTTTGATCATATATCCAATAGGGGGAAGTCCCGTGGCCGAATCTTTTATCGCCGAAGCACGCAGAGAACAGATTATCCAAGCATGCATAAGAACGCTTTCTGAAATAGGCTATAATAAAATCAGCTTAACAAAGATTGCCCAAAACGCGAAAATTAGCACCGGTTTGATCTCCTATCATTTTGCTGATAAAGCTGACTTAATTCATCATACGCTCATGTATTTAGTTGCTGATCAGCTTCATTATATTAGTGAATGCGTAGCGGCAAGAAAGGGGGCAACTGAGCAATTAAAGGCTTTTATTGAGGCGAGCCTTGCTTATCAGGCAACCCATTACGAAAACAATATTGCCATGATTGAAATTGTTTTCAATGCCCAAACGGAAGACGGCACTCCCTTTTATCTTTTAGCAGACCAGGAGTCCGATGGGCTCGAGATGTTATTGACCGATATTTTAATGGCTGGTAAGAATAAAAAAGAATTCACAACCGATTTCGATCCAGCCCTTGTTGCGACGATCATTCAAGGAGCGATAGGGGAGATCATGCTAAAAAATTGTGACCACGAGCAATATGAAACATATAAAAATGAATTGACGCGGATGGCTTTAAAGATGCTGGCTTAGACAGCCATCCATGAAATAAAACTGATTGAACAGTCAAATAAAAAATTGATTAAATAAAAAATGGAGGGTGAACATGCAGAACGTTACCAAACTAGGTCCGAACCGTTTTGAGCAGGGGCTTGTGTGGATAATGCCGGCTTTAGTAGGAGCGGCAATCGGCTGGTTTCTTCCAGCTATTGTTGATTTTTTGCTTAGAATGCCTTTCTTGTCTTCGCAAGGCATTTTGTTGCTCATTGATTCGTTTTCTCCCTTATTTGTTTCCATTGCTGGAGTGGCGGTTGGCATACTGTTAGGGCTACTATTGTCAACCGCAGCTTTTCATGAATCGTTAGTGGTCGATGTTTCGGACACAGATGTAATAGTAATGAAGAACAACAAACAAAGAAAGTTTTTAAAAAAGGACATTTACGCAGTGTTTGTTGAAGAGAAGAGTCTCGTCATTCTCGGCCCAAATGGGAAAGAGCTTTATCGCGAAACGATTGATGTCAAGCAAGACAAAGTCGAGCAAGCGTTTTGGCACCATCGTTATCCATGGGTGGAGAGCGATCCATTTGCCAATGCGTACCGGCTCTGGACGCTTAGCGATGAAGCTTGTGGTGAAGCAGCCAACAAGGTTCTCTATTCGCGTCGCATTGCATTGAGAGAAGAAGAACGCGAACAAGCAGAGCGGTTGCGGGAAGATTTGCGGGAATTAGGTATTGCTGTAAAAGACAAGGGAGAAGAGCAGTATATCCGCTTTATGTAAACAGATAATAGCCATTTTTCGAGCCTATAATTTGAAACCACTTGAGCACAGAATCGCTTTCTGTGTTTTTTTATGCCAGTCACTTGACATTTTATCTACTAAGTAATACTATATACCTGTACTTAGTAATACTAAATAGCAGTGCTCTTTCATATTTATTAGCATAAAAGAGGTGCTTGTTATCGATAATTTAAGTTTAATGCTCAAAGGGGTCTTGCAAGGAATGATTTTGCAGCTGATTGAGCACAAAGAAATGTATGGATACGAAATTACACGCAAGCTAAACCAACTTGGTTTTACTGGCATCGTCGAAGGAACCGTTTACACTGTGCTTGTCCGTTTGGAAAAGAATAAGTTGGTCCATGTGGTGAAAAAACCTTCTGATATGGGACCGCCGAGAAAATTTTATACGTTGAACGAGAAAGGCAAGGAAGAGCTTATGCGCTTTTGGGAAAAATGGGCGTTTTTAAGTGCACGAATTGAACAAATCAGAAATGAGGGAGAAAAATGACTTTAAGCAAACAGGCACAAGAAAGCATTAAATCGTTCGCGAAAGAACAAGCCAGCAAGCATTTGGACAATGCGGAAATGAGCTATTTTGAAAGTTTAAGCCAAAAAAGCGGCGAAGTGAAGAAAAAACTCACCAAACAAATGGAAAAGTTTAAGCGGACATCCAAGCAAACCCTTGAAGCACGTGAGGACTTAGAAACGTATATGGGCGATTATGTCAATGATCTTATGAGCCAAGGCTATCAAGAGGAAGAAGCGCTGGAGCTAGCCAAACAAGCATTAGCTGCTGACAGCGACAGCGACTTAGCGGCAAATCTCCAAGATAAGTATAAAACGTATTACTTAACTCAAAGCCCTGAGATGGAGGAGACAATCGGGCTGTTTTACGCAGGGTTTATGTTTGTTGGCATGGCTATTGGCGCCATGATCGGCATACTAATAGGGGCATTTGTGTTTACTACGCACTTTTTTGCCTCAGTGGCGGTAGGTACGGGGCTCGGGTTTATTTTTGGGCTCGGTTGTGGCATGCTTAAGCACGGATCTGTCGTGAACAAATCATCAATTAATGACCGTTAAGATAAAAGCGGCTCTAGTAAAAACTAGTTAGGCGGAAAAGCCTAACTAGTTTTCGATATTCGGATTATTTATCATTTTTGGAAATATATCAAAAAATCATGATTTGCGATACAGTTTTTGTTTTTTCTATCATTCTTTTGTATCTGGTTGATATAGGTCAAGGGCATTGCCATACAAATCTTCGAAACCTACGCCCTTTCCACCAGGAACTGGTTGTGGTTCCCCATGAAAGATCACACCCCGTGCTTTCATTTCACGATAATCCTTTTCTATATCATCACTTAAAAACATAATCAAGACTTGGTTTGCGGCTTGTTTACCAACCATCTCTACTTGCTCTGGTGTGTTGGCTTTAACTAATTCTAGCCTCGTTTCATTTGAAGTATCTGGTGAAACGGTTAGGTACTTCCATCCCGGCGAGAACACTATTTCGTCTCGAACGATGAACCCTAATTTTTTTTTATAAAATTGTTTAGCTTCTTCAAGGTCCTTAACTAAAATAGAAACTTGGGCTGCTTGGGTAATCATGATGTCCTCCTTTCTTTCTGAATCACGATACACTAAATGTTACCACGAAAAAGACAGTTTAATTTCTTTCAGATTGCTACTATCTCTTAAGCTTCTCCTTTGTCCGTGTTGAAAAAATGCCACTGAGTAAAAACAGTACTGGGAGGTCTATTTCGTTTAAAAAAGTTTTTTCAAGGTTTCCTCACGATAATTCGAATACCCTTCGTTTTTTGATTTAGTATGGCTCGTGGAACCTTGATTGTGCTGTGCAACTATTCGTCCAACTCTGATCTGTTATATACAATCAAATTTCTAGTGCTTTCGCCATTTGTTTACTCATTATGTCTCTTTATCGGACAAAGATGGACAAATTAAATTACAATCATATTACAAATCGATTACATTTTTCTTGCTTATTCGTAGCGTTTGTTATAAAATCAAAATGGATGGAAATATATTCTATCCATTTAGCGAAAAGCAAATCCTGTTGTCTGCTTTTCGGGCAATCATAATCGAATAATCCGTTACATACGCTATCTAGGAGACTTTGAAAAAACGCGAAAAAAGAAACTTTCTGAGATTGTTTCAGTTTTTAAGTCGGATGCTGTGTTTTCTTCCTCCTAAATGAAGCAAAACGGAGTGATTGAGAGGTGTTGACGAATGAAACACTTTCTGGCACTGATGGCGTTTGCCTCTATTTGTGTGCTTGCCGCTTGTGGCAGTGGTGAAGAACGTGTTGCTGCTTCAGTTTCCACGCATGAGAACGTCGTCCTGGAAAAAACAATTCCTGACCTTGCCGTGACGGTTTTTTTAGGCGAGGAAGAATTTGATAAACTTCCAGTGGAGTTGGTCAACGAGGATGACCTCCGAAAATGGGCAGGAGACTTGGCCAGAGGCAAAGACGGCTTTGACCAACGGATGATACCGGCTAAATGGAATGGCCAAGAACTAGTTGGCGGCCAAGACCAAGTGACGCTCGACGAACAGAAGCTCGTTGAAGACATCCTTAGTTTAAGCGTTTGGGAGCGAGAAGTGACGCTGCCTATCGACAGGCAAGCAGTTTCTGCCACAGCGGAAGATGTAAAAAACATTGAGAATAAAACAATTGGCCACGGGCGAACAAGCTACAATAAAGGCGTTAGTGGACGCGTTGAAAACATTCGCTTGTCGACAGAAAGCGTAGACTATGTCGTTTTAGGGAGCGGTGATACCTTTACGTTTAACGGCATTGTAGGCGAACGCACGAAAGAACGGGGCTACCAAGTGGCAAGTGTCATTATGGATGGCGATTTTACAGATGGGCTTGGCGGCGGCATCTGCCAAACATCGACGACTCTTTACAACGCCGTTCTTGATGCAGGCTTGACGGTATTGGAACGCCACCCTCATTCTCTCCCAGTTGGTTATGTAGAAGAGGGCATGGATGCGATGGTAAGCTGGGGCAGTGCGGATTTGCGCTTCCGTAATGACTTTGATTACCCAGTTGTGATCCGTGGAGGCGTCGATAAAGAGAAAGGCGAAGTCTGGTTCGACATTCGCAAATAAGATTTAGGTGAGGAGAGCGAAATGATCGTTCTCTTTTTTTGTTGTCGAGGTTGATTTCATAATAAGAAGCAGATTTCTGATCTCAGGGGCGAAGGCAAATGTCGCTTGCAAAAAGAGGGCAAGAATGGGTGCGGGAGTGAGCATCGTGAAAGGCTACAAATTATAAATATAAACCATACATTTAAGGTTTTCTAGTAATATTTGGGTAAGAAATGGATCTACCTTTCGAAACCCTGACCAAATTTCAGCAGAAGTTTCAGGAAGGCCGGCTGGACCATGGGGAGTTAGAATCTACAATTCCAGGAATGAATACCAAGGTAGGATAGAAGTAAGAGATAGGGGCAACTGGATTGTTTTTCCTGCAAGACAACTTGCTCCACGTGGATATAGTTATAAATTTCAATTTTATAACAACGGCCCTGGAACAATAATTATTGAGGAAGGTATTCTCACATACAATCGTTAAAAGCAGTAACTAGTAACCTATTCTTTATGAACAGGTTACTTTTTTTAAACTTCATAACTAACGCGAAACTAGTAATGAAAAGGGCTATCAACGAAACAATCATTAGAAACGGGTAGGGAAAAAATTTGTTTTCAAAAGCATAAATATAATGATCCAAAGATGTTACTCCTTGAATAGGAACGTTTCTCCCGTCAACCTTTTCTTTCAGGTTACGAACCTCACTTCCTACGTACCAAGTAAGAGCGAGTGAAAACAACAACATCATTAAAGACGAAAGACGCGCCTAACGGCAAAGAGTATTTGTAAAAATTCATTTATTCCCCTTCCTCCCTTAAACGCTTTCATTGATTATAACACGAAAGGTTTTAAATTAACTCTTCTTTCAGAATATGAATATATTTGGAAGGGTTGCTTTAGGTGAGCGTGATCATAAATCATTTATAGTTAGCCAATATCTTTAACTTTCTTACGACAGAAGTCTGCCCTAAGATAACGGGCATAGTTGCAACCATTGCCCCCAGTTAATTGGAGTTAGGTGGTAATAATGACGCAAGGAAGCAATCGCTTTGCCGCTAAAAAAGGCCCCAAACAATAGACGTTTGGGACATGAATGGTGCCCTTTAGAAGGGCAAGAGAATGGAATTCGGGAGCGAGTACGGTGTAGGGGAGAATACTCGCTTCTTAAATACTACCATATTTATCGGAAAAGTAAAGATTAAATGTTGGTTTTTTTGATATCTGCTTTTTCATCTATTTAATTGCTGTGTTTGAGCGAGCTCTGTCTGTCTCTTTTTTGATCAGCAAAGAAAGAGCGCATCTGTGGGATTTGTTTTATAGCGGTCCCTTGTATGTTGGGCTATTTATGGCTTTACTTATTCGGCAAGCATGCATTTTAGCACTATCGTAAGGCTCAAGCACTCTTTGAAGGAGGGAGGCGTCGGTAATATCAACATCGAGCCATGCTTCGCGGTTGCCTTCCTCTAAAATGACAGGCATGCGGTTGTGGTATTTTGCCACTAGCTCATTGGGGCGTGTTGTAATGATCGTGCAGGAAAAGATCGCCTCACCGCTTGCGCTGTCTTGCCAAGTGTCCCATAATCCAGCGAACGTCATGAGCCGCCCATTTTCGTTTTGGAAGTGGAATGGGGTTTTATCGCTCGTCCACTCATAAAAGCCATCGGCGACAATGAGGCAGCGTTTATAGGAAAGCAAGTGTTTAAAGGGCATAGTATCGGCAATGGTTTCCGCTCTAGCATTGATCGGTTTAGGGCCTTTGTTCTTCTGTTTTGACCAATGAGGGATAAGGCCCCAATGAAAAAAGCATGCTTTTGGCGCCGTATGAATGGCAGCGATCGCAAGAACCTCTTCGGTAGGCGCAATGTTATGGCTAGGTGGAAACGACGGAATGTCGATGCCTAACTCCTCTTCGACGTCAGTAGGTGAAGCAGTTAGCGTAAAACGTCCACACATACAGCAAACCTCCTTTTTAACAAGTATATCCCTTTTTGCTTATTCCATAGACAAGCCTACATACCAAGTGGACAAACTTGGCATATTTCGTTCAGTTCGTCCATATATCTGTAAAAAGCGTTTAGCAGCTTAGAGAACGAACATCCACATCGAACAAAATCGCAATCTTTGAAAAGGAGTGTCTGCACATGCGTAAATGTCGCTTGATCCCGTATAAGCAGGTTGACAAGGTAAGTGCTTTATCCGAAGTGCCTATGGGGGTCGAAATCGTTGAAGCACCTGCTGTGTGGAGTGCTTCAGCTAAAGGCGCCAGCCAGATTATTGGCGTCATCGACACTGGTTGCCAAGTCGATCATCCTGATTTGGCCGAAAGAATTATTGGCGGCGTTAATCTGACAACTGACTATGGCGGAGATGAAACGAATTTTTCAGACAACAATGGGCATGGGACACATGTGGCAGGCACCGTTGCTGCCGCAGAAACAGGGAGCGGCGTCGTTGGAGTTGCTCCGAAAGCGGACTTATTCATTATAAAGGCGCTGAGTGGCGATGGCAGTGGGGAAATGAGCTGGATTGCTAAGGCGATACGCTATGCAGTTGATTGGCGCGGCCCTAAGGGGGAACAGATGCGTATCATTACGATGTCTCTTGGTGGCCCCACTGACAGTGAAGAGCTTCACGATGCAGTCAAGTATGCTGTGGACAACAATGTGTCGGTTGTATGTGCTGCTGGAAATGAAGGGGATGGCCGTGAAGACACAAACGAATTTGCTTATCCTGCTGCTTACAATGAAGTGATTGCTGTAGGTGCTGTTGACTTCGACTTGCGGCTAAGCGATTTTACGAATACGAACGAGGAAATTGACATTGTTGCCCCTGGTGTAGGCATTAAATCAACGTACCTTGACAGTGGTTATGCCGAGTTGTCAGGCACATCAATGGCAGCGCCCCACGTCGCCGGAGCTTTGGCGTTAATTATTAATCTAGCAGAAGATGCCTTCAAGCGCAGTTTATCGGAAACAGAAATTTATGCGCAACTTGTAAGACGGGCGACGCCAATTGGTTTTACTGCACAAGCGGAAGGCAACGGTTTTTTAACATTAGGTTTAGTTGAGCGTATTACTGGCCAGTTTACTGAGAAAGGCAAAAAATAGGCGTGGGATAACCACACAGCAAACACTCTCCCTTCTAATAGGCAGGGGGAGTGTTTGCTTGTGCATCGCTTAGCCGTTTTGCTAAAAAATAGCGCATCTCGAAAGGGAAATTTAGTATACTGAAAGAAGTTTAATGTATCGAGGTGCTGTCATGAAGGCAATGTTACTTGGCATTTTAGCCGCTTTTTTCTTTTCATTTACATTTTTATTGAACCGAATGATGGAAGTGGAAGGTGGCAGTTGGTTGTTTAGCGCGTCGTTGCGCTTTTTGTTTATGTTGCCATTTTTGTTGGTTATCGTTTATATCCGATCGGGATTCAAGGCGCTGTGGTTGTCGGTGCGCAAAAATCCGTTTCCTTGGTTTGGTTGGAGCTTTGTCGGGTTCGTCCTGTTTTATGCGCCGCTTACGTTTGCTTCAGGCTATGCGCCTGGCTGGCTTGTTGCTGGCACTTTTCAGTTGACAATTGTCGCCGGCCTGCTGATGTCGCCGCTATTTTATCATGTTTCAGCAGATGGCAGCAGAATCAGGCAAACGCTTCCCTTACGGTCGCTTTTTTCTTCGGCTGTTATTTTCGTAGGTGTTGTCTTTATTCAAGCACAGCATGCGACCAGCATTTCTGGAAACTTGTTGTTTTCAGTCGCGCCTGTTATGATTGCTGCATTTGCTTACCCGCTCGGGAATAGAAAGATGATGGAACTTACCGATGGGCGTATCGACACCTTTTCCCGTGTTCTCGGGATGACAGTGATGACGACGCCTGTATGGGTGGCATTGTTTGCGATAGGGACGTTTCAACACGGATTGCCGACCGCTTCACAAACGGGCCAGGCATTGATTGTCGCTATTTCTTCCGGAATCATTGCCACATTGCTTTTCTTTTATGCGACGGACCGTACACGGAAAAAACCGAATCAACTTGCCGCCGTCGAGGCAACCCAATCAGGGGAAGTCGTTTTCGCACTTATATTGGAGCTTATCTTTTTGCAAGCATTGTTTCCTTCTCCACTTGCGCTTCTAGGCATTGGACTCATTGTCATTGGCATGGCGCTTCACAGCTTCCTCTCACGGAAAACGGCACAGCCTGCTTTAGCAAAAGCGAAGCAAAGCAATAGCGGCTAACTCGATACTAGAGAGATTTTAGGACAAACAGATTAAGGCGAAAAACCCACGTCTCGTAGTTTTCAAGCTGTACCCAAACGCTCGCATACGTTTCCTATCAGTCTGCGTGATTTTGTCGACCACCTCAAACCGCATCTTGCGGTTTTTTTGTTGAAAAGAAAAGTTGGGACAAGTAAGCGGATACATGTTGTCTAGACAAATCTATAGAACTATTACTTCTCTACTGTTTTACTAAAAAAGCGGATTTTTTGCGTGAACATCATAACAAAGGAAAACATTTCCGTTAAAATACATACGTAGAGAATAGCAGTCTTAGTTGCCGCATTTCTAAAATAGCATATAGTAAGTGAGTGTTCTTTCTATCTCCCTATTTCGACCAACCCGCAATAAAGTAAAATCGATGACATCTTTTAGCTGGCAATAGGGATCCATAAAGAACATATTTCCTGCCATATAAAAAAGGAGGGAACTCTAGAAAATGCGATTCTTGTTACGAAGCCACACGTTCTTCCCTGTAAAAAGAAAAACGTTTCTTGGCTAATTAAGATCATTTTGAAGCGGGATGTAGCTTCTTTGTAGGAGGATGCACCGATGAATGGAGAAAACGAAAGGGGCAAGCTTGCTGAGCTAGGCCAAGAATATATCGGAAGCGAAAAAGGGCAAGTTTTAATCGTCGGAGACCGGGAAGAGGGGGACGGCGAAACAAATTTACAAGAGACAAGCCTAATAACGGAGAAACCGCTATACATTGGCGGGGCCAAACAGATTGAGCTTGACTATGAAGCGGTAGCCCAATTAGGCAATTTATTGGAACGCACTGTACAGGAAAGGTTGCTTCTTGTCCGTACGCATATTAACAAGGCTAAGGACATTACTGAGCAGGAGAGCGCACGCTTCCTAGAACGAGTCAATCAGCTCCGTGAAATGTATGTAACACTTGTTGAACAGGCAGGGGAAGGTGGGCTTTTTCAAGGGATTGGCCAAGCAAGCGGTCGCCTTACCCAAGCCATTTCTGGGGTGCAGCAGCTCATTAGCGATGCGGAAAGGTGCTGCCGTGCCCTCCGGGAGGCGCAAACGAGTGCTCCGGTGGAATTAGCTGGTTCTATCTCGCCACAGGCTGTTCAGATGGAAGACCTCTTTGCGGAAATTAGACATCTTAGTTGCCGCTTAGAAGAAGGGGCTGACCAGCTATTTCTGTTTGTTAACCATGTGTCAATGAATTATATTGAAGAAGTGTTTAGGGGCGGACAGGACTTATTTGCCGACTCGGTAGTCGAAGAGCTTCGCGCCCATTTGGATTATATTGTCCGCAACGAACAACAAGTTCACCAGCAAATTGCCGATTATAAAGAACAAGTAATATTTCTTGCGCAAGCTTTTGCAGACCAAGATCAAACACTTGCACTTGACGATAAATCAAGCACGACCGAGGCGGTTAATCTAGCTGCTCAAGGAACGTCTTATCCATTGGAAGACTCGCCTTATATGTTGTCAGCGATGGGTATCCGTGAATTCCACGCAACTAATGGAATTGAACGATTATCAACGGCGACTGTACCGTTGCTGTTTAACATCTTAGAAGAGTCGGTTGTTGCTGTTAAAAAACTAGAACTTCTCGGAGAGGAAGCGGTGGCCGCTGTCCAGGAGGCTTCGCATGTGCCCCTATACGGAACACTTTCCGTAAATGCGGAAAGCCTGTATGCTTCTTATCGTGCCTCCATCGAGGAAAAAGCGCTAGAGGCTGCGAGCTTGCTCAGAGAAGCGAACAATCAAGTGGCTGGGATTAGGCAGGGCCTATATTCCCTCCAATGGAACTATCCGTCTTTATTGGAAGAACTGCGTCCACAGATCGAAGAGGTCCTGTTTAATGGCGCGGCTTTCCAAAGTGTCCATGCTTGCCACTCTGCTGCCAGTGACATTTTAAATGAAATGCAAATTGCTTTTAAAGATGTGGTCTTCCGGCTCGCACAAAATCAAGCCCAGTCCATTGAGGAGCTGCACAACAGTTCTCACATGATTGTCGAAAATATGGAATTGCTAAAATCGCAAATGAAGCGCGGGACAATAGAGTAAAGAGCGCCTTCCACTAGGAAGGCGCTCCAGACTGTAGACAAACGCTCGCATCCGTCGTCGTTTGCCTCGGTCATATGCTCATGAACCCCCCGTTCTATTCGCATCTTCCCTCGGCTGCACTCCTCGTCTGACAAGCGTTTTCTATCAGTCTGAGTGCGGTTATCGACTTTGTCGACAACCTCAAGCGCCTTCCGTTAGGAAGGCGCTTTTTTATGAAGACCGGCCTAATCGTCGTTCTTTTAAACCATTCATCAAAACGGCAATCGCTCCGTCACCTGTTACATTTGCAGCTGTCCCGAAACTGTCTTGGGCAAGGTAAAGGGCAATCATAAGGGCGATTGCTCCCTCATCAAAACCTAGCATAGAAGTTAGGATGCCAGTCGCAGCCATGACTGCACCCCCTGGAACGCCAGGCGCGGCAATCATAATGATGCCGAGCATAAAGATCACAGGAATCATTCCTGAAAATCCGGGAAACGCCAATCCTGGGTAAATGTACATAACTGCTGTAGCAGCTGTTAAAATCGTAATGGTGCTCCCTGAGAGATGGATATTTGCGCACAACGGCACGACAAAGTTCGTGATCGAGTCACGGATGCCGTTTTTTCGAACGGCTTCCAATGTAACAGGAATGGTTGCAGCACTGCTCATCGTTCCAAGGGCAGTCACATACGCAGGCAACATTGCTTTTAGTAACGACAAGGGATTGTTACCATTAACAGCTGCCGCTACGGTATATTGGATAAAAAGCCAAATAATGTGCATAGCTACGGCTAAAAGCAGTACAACGCCAAAAACGCCTAATGTTTTAAAGACAGTGCCTTCATAGCTCATTTCAGCAAAAACGCCAGCGATATAAAAAGGGAGCAACGGGATGATTGCCTTACGTATGACTAATTCAACGATGTTTTTCCCTTCCTCGACAAGGCTGTGCAGTGCATTTGAACGTGTTGCGGCAATCCCGATGCCGAAGACAAAGGCAAGAAGCAACGCTGTCAAAACGTCAAAAAGTGGCTCAACCGACAGTTGCAAAAACCCTTCCATTTCTGAAGGGGTGCTGGCGTCTGTTCCGCTAATTCCAAGTGACGGGATGACGGTCATCGCTACTAAAACAGCAAAGAAGCCAGCTAGAGTGGTTGACAGATAAGAAATGAAAATGGTCGAGCCGACCATCTTTCCCCCGCCTTTGCCTAGAGCGGCAATGCCAGCAGCAATAAAGAACACAATAATAAGCGGAACCATAAAGAAAATAAAACTGCCGATGATGTCTTTTATCGTTACCATCAATTTAGCAATAAACTCATTGGCGATAAAACCAATGGCAATACCGGCAATAATACCAAAAACAAGCCGGGCAATTAATTTCACAAACAACACTCCAATCTAAATAAAGATGGCTACTTGAAAAGTACGTTGCTAGTATACCATTATTTAGTAGGTTGTGCATTGAAAACGCTATCATTTTCAATCTGTTTAGTGAAATGGCAGAAGTGTTTCGTTTTCAAAAACGCCTAAGTTTGGTACGATTAAGTACATGGAGGGGAAAATATGGGAAAATTCTATCAAGAACAATTGGATTTTTCAGATACGAAGAGCATTGAGCAAGCATTTGCGCAATTGTTAGCTGTTTCTCTTGATACGAGAGAAGCACTTGAACGCTTTATGGAAGAGGAATCCGTCCTCCTTGATCAGTTGGAGGAAGCGATCACTGGGCATTATATTGATTTTAACTGCCATAACGGTTCTGAAGAAGCAAAGCGTGCCTTTGAGTATGACCAACAAGTGATCGAACCTCTAATGAAGCGTTACGAGGCAAAGCTCGATGAGGCGTTCTTGGCGGCGCCGGCTTTAGCCCATTTGCCAGAAGAGAAGTACGGTCTGTTTGTAAAAAGAAAACAAAATGCTCAGCAACTTTATCGGGAAGAAAACGTCAAGCTTGAAATCGAAGAAGCAAGCCTCGCTACCGCCTATTTTGAACATACTGGGTCATTGACAGTAGACTGGGACGGACAAGAGCTGACCATTCCCCAGCTGTCTCCTTATTTCCAGGATGAAAACAGGGACACCCGCAAAAAGGCAATGTCATTGGCGAGGGAGGCACTGCTCAAAATCGAAGAGCCGTTGCAGAAAATTTTTTCAAAGTTGATGGTGATTAGGCAGCAAAAAGCCACGAATGCGGGGCTTGCTAACTATCGTGATTATATGTTCAAAAAGTACGCCCGCTTTGATTATACGCCTGAAGACTGCAAACAGCTCGCCCTTAGCATTGCCAAGCATGTGAAACCATTAAAGGAAAAGTTGCAGCGTCAACATGCCGACCAACTTGGTGTCGACACATACAGGCCGTGGGACATAGAAGCAGTTATTCCCGGGCAACAGCCTTTAAAGCCATTTGATGGAGCAGGGGAACTAATCGAAAAAGCTGGAACAGCACTCGATGTACTTGATGCTCGTTTTGGTGCCCTGCTTAGAAGAATGGATGCAGAGGGCATGCTTGACTTAGAGAGCCGCAAAGGCAAATCGCCTGGAGGATTTTGTGCGCCACTGCCGATATCGAAGCTTTCGTTTATTTTTATGAACCACGCAAATACACATGACGACATGATTACGCTATTCCATGAGATGGGCCATTGCATTCATAATGACTTAAAAAAGGAACTGCCATTGTCGCTTTACCGTGATACGCCGATGGAATCGAGTGAACTGGCGAGCATGTCGATGGAGCTTATGACAATGGACCAATGGTCGTTGTTCTATTCATCAGAAGAGGACTTGAAACGAGCCAAATACAAGCAATTAAAAGGCATTGTCGACTTTTTGCCGGTTGGAATTGTCATTGACCAATTCCAACATTGGCTCTATGAAAACCCATCACATAGCGAGGAAGAACGAAATCAAAAATACCGTGAGCTGTTAGAAACGATAGATGCCAATGTTCCTGATTGGAGCGGGTATGAAAAATGGCGGGAGAGCAGTTGGATCAGGGTGCTCCATATTTTTGAAGTGCCGTTCTACTATGTAGAATATGTGATTGCCCAGCTTGGAGCGCTGCAGTTGTATAAAAACTATAAACAACAGCCTGAACAAACGCTTGCCCGCTATAGGGAAGCCCTTGCACTCGGCAGTTCAAAATCTCTTCAGGAAGTGTACAGCGCAGCTGGAGTGCACTTTGATTTTTCGGCAGAAATGATTGGCGATTTAATGGCTTTTGTTGAACAAGAGTTAAACGAGCTTGCCTAAAAAGATGTACAATCAGCATCGTTCCTTTAATGATGATCTTAAAGGCGAAGTATACTCGTTTAGCGATCCTAACAGAAACCTCTAGCTGCTGAGAAGGAGAGTGAGCGATCTGTTGAAGCGAGTCTTGGAGCTGCACATCAGACGGCGCTTAGCACGAAGATGAGGCGACGAATTTCTCCCAACAGAAAAAAGTATCGCAGGCGTTACCGTCATGCCGTACTTATTGAGGTTTTTAATTGCTCCAAGAGATAAAAAGGAATCGGCGCAGAAATGTATTGATCTGACCTTTTTTGACTTTTTTTGCCCAAAGGGGTTGAAAGGTCAATAAAGGTCAGTTATAATAAAGCCATAGTCAGCAGCCTCTTTTATTTTATAGGCTGTTTGATTTTTACTTAAAAGGTCAAAAATAGTCAAAGTCAAGGTTTAACAATAAATAAAGAACAAGGAGGAAAACGTCCATGAAATGTCAACATTGTCAAACTCGTGAGGCTGTGATTTCCTTGAATGTTGTTGTAAACAATCGTCAAAACCACTATGCGCTTTGCCAAGAGTGCTATGCACAATGGAGCGATTCAAACATGAATGGTCAATTTGATTCGCTGTTTCAGCAATTTATGAATCAAGGTCAGCCACAACAAAAC
The DNA here is from genome assembly GCF_001598215.1 of Shouchella clausii. Lineage (GTDB taxonomy): Bacteria > Bacillota > Bacilli > Bacillales > Bacillaceae_D > Shouchella > Shouchella tritolerans. Next base: position 750,711 of record NZ_BCXJ01000001.1, read on the forward strand.
GTTCGTACAAAAGAGCAAAAACGTACCGATGATGGTTTCCTAGGTCAATTTGGCCACAATTTAACAAACGATGCGAGAGAGGGAAAAATTGACCCAGTGATCGGCCGCGACCAAGAAGTAGAGCGCGTTATTCAAGTGTTAAGCCGTCGAACAAAAAATAACCCTGTGTTGATTGGGGAAGCTGGTGTCGGAAAAACAGCGATTGCCGAAGGGCTTGCTCGGCGAATTGCCAACGGCGACGTGCCAGCAAAACTGCAAAATAAACAAATCTATGCGATTGACTTTTCTTCTCTTGTGGCCGGTACAAGCTACCGCGGCCAGTTTGAAGAACGGATGCAGCAGTTAATTGACGAAGTTAGCCGCCGTGATGATGTGATTGTGTTTGTCGACGAACTTCACATGATCGTGGGCGCTGGTGCTTCAGGAGAAGGCAACATGGATGCGGGCAATTTGCTCAAGCCAGCGCTCGCGCGAGGAAGCATGCAACTGGTTGGGGCGACAACGCTAGCAGAATACCGCAAAATTGAAAAGGACCCGGCGCTTGAACGCCGCTTCCAACCGGTAACGGTCAAAGAGCCTACAACAAGCCAAGCGTTGGCGATTTTGAAAGGACTGAAGGACGTTTATGAAACGTACCACGGCGTTCGTTACTCAGATGAAGTGCTAGAAGCGTGCGTCAAACTATCAGATCGTTATATTCAAGACCGCTATCTTCCAGACAAAGCGATCGACCTACTTGATGAAGCTGGTTCCCACTTGTCCTTGTCTTCTAACCACGAAGATAAAGCGACATTGGAGAAACGTCTCGCTACGATCCGCGCGAAAAAACAAGAAGCAACCAAACAAGAGCGGTATGAAGAAGCGGCTGCGCTTCGGGATGAGGAACTGAAAGTAAATGCAAAATTGCAGGAAGCTGTGTCAGAATTAGAACCAGTAGACGTCACTGTTGAAGATATAGAAATGCTGATTGAACGGCAAACAGGCGTACCAGTCCGCAAGTTGCAAAAAGCTGAACAACAAAAAATGAAAGACTTGGCCAATAGGCTTGCAGCCAAGGTCATTGGGCAAGAGGAAGCAGTCGACAAAGTTGCCAAAGCTGTCAAGCGGAGCCGTGCAGGTTTAAAAGCAGGCAATCGACCAATTAGTTTTCTGTTTGTCGGACCGACTGGCGTCGGAAAAACGGAATTGACAAAACAACTTGCCCAAGAGGTGTACGGCAAGAAAGAAAGCATGATACGCCTTGATATGAGCGAGTTTATGGAAAAACACTCTGTATCTAAACTGATTGGTTCCCCTCCTGGCTATGTTGGCCATGAAGAAGGCGGCCAACTGACGGAACGAGTACGTCGCAATCCGTACAGCATCATTTTGCTCGATGAAATTGAAAAAGCGCATCCTGATGTGCAGCATATGTTTTTGCAAATTATGGAGGATGGCCGCTTGACGGATAGCCAAGGACGTGTCGTTTCCTTCAAGGATACAATGATCATTATGACGTCAAATGCTGGTGTTGGCGTGACAAAACCATCGCTTGGTTTCACTGCTGAACAAAGCAAAACACTAGGGATTTTAGAAAACCTTAACGATTATTTCAAACCTGAATTCCTTAACCGCTTTGACGCTTTGATCGAATTTAACCAGCTTTCAGAAGAAAACTTGATTGACATTGTCGATGTGATGCTTGCCGATTTGCATGAACGGTTGGCAGCACAAAACATTGAAATGGAAGTGAGCGAGGAAGCGAAGCGTAAGCTGGCTAAACTTGGCTACCATCCGGCGTTTGGTGCCCGTCCACTTCGCCGAGTGATTCAAGACACTATTGAAGATGACATCACCGATCTTTTGATCGATGATAGCGACATGAATCGCGTAAGCGTTCATGTCGTCGACGATCAACTTGTTGTCCGTAAAGGATAATAGCAAGGCTTGTCTGTAGTCTGAAGGCTGCTGGGATACCCAGCAGCCTTTTTTTGTTGTGCAGCTACATATTAACGCACTAAGCCGTACAAAGATTTGGGTAAAATCAGACGGATTTCTGCTTTGTTTTTGTGTAAAGTTGGCTGGAAACAGAATGATTTAGCAGGTGAAAGAGCGGGACTATGTGTACTTTTAATGGTATTGTTCAAGCCCCCGCACAATGGCCATTGCCGCTTCGCTTGGAAAACTGGCAGCTTTCATCCGTTCCGCTTCTTCAGCATTGGTAATAAATCCAAGTTCGACAAGGGCGGCAGGCATGGCAGTGTTGCGCAGCACATTAAAATTTGCCGATTTGACGCCGCGGTTTCTTGTATTTAGCGTGTTGACGAGTTCAGTTTGCAAAGCTGAAGCCAACGCTTGGCCTTGGTTGCTTGATGGAAAGTGGAATGTCTCTGTCCCATTGGCACTTGGGGTTGCTGCATTGGCATGAATGCTAACAAACGTATCGGCATTACTGGCATTGGCAAGCTCGGCCCGGGCTTCGAGCCCAACATATACGTCCCCCGTTCTCGTCATAATGACTGTTGCCCCTGCCTCTTCAAGCATATCCTTCGTATGCGTAGCTACCTTTAAAACAAGATCTTTCTCGTAAATCCCATTTGCGACGGCCCCAGGATCGCTTCCACCGTGGCCCGCATCAATGGCAATGACTTTACCAGATACACTAGCCGCCGCTTCTGATGCTAGAAAATAGCTAGTGCAGACTACTGCAAGGATGGCGGCCATCAAAAATGAAAAAGCATGCTTTTTTCTCATGAGCGCCTCCTTGGTTTTTATCGATCAGCTTATTTAGTAGTCTAAGAGATTGCTACTGTGGCAACAAGGGATTTTGTCGAAAACAGCCCTTCCTGATTAAAATGAAGGGAAAATATGGATCCGAAGAGAAAAACATGAAGAACCGCAGTGGTTAAGTTTTAAGAAAACAAGGAAGAGTGGTCTAAGAAGAGGTGACTAGTGACGTTTCAAGATCGCTCAGTTAGGAAGCTATTTAGCTAATTTCAATCTTTTGTCCCAGGCATAGATGGTAGCTAAGTAACAAAAAGGCTTGATTTCTCGTTTTTTAGTGATCACGTATGTTTCAAATTTTGCAACCAAGGCGCAAAATATGAAATTAGCAAAATGGAAAACTATAGTAAAATAAGTACTAAAACCTAGACCTTTAGGCTTGTAATCGGAGGAGAAACGATGAAATCAAATTTAGAAGCATACCGCATTATGAATGACATTTATCGTCTATTGCGCCAAGAGGTAGGCTCTCCGACGTCTACGTTTCGCGAAGTGGTAGATCTTGCGATTGTAAAGCTACGGGGACGAATGGAAGACAAAGAATTAAGTCGGCTCTGGCATATCGTCTACTTGCGCCAAGATATGATGAATTTCGAGACGATCTCCCGCAGCCAAGTAGAGTATTTAAAAGCTGTTCGCAAAGCTTTAATGAAAGCGCTAAAAAAGAAGGATGACGATAATGAGATCTGCGTATAAAAAACGCAGAAGCGGTTCTACATGAGGGAGGGAGAGGAGGAACGGCTTGACTACATCATATTGGCAGATAATTCAGAACAGTAATTGCGAATAATTATTTTATTTTATTCTAAGATAACGTTTGCCCATTCAAGCTAATTAGCATGTTTTTAAGCGGAGGCTGTGCAATCAGCTCCTATACAAAATACTTGGGTATAATGGTCTGGTTATGGTTATTCATGGCTATAAACGGTCATTTATTAGAATGTTTTGCTGTTTTTAGCAGATAGCTACAAAAACAAAGGAATATTAACCGCTTTTGCGAAATAACTGGGAGAAACCCCAATTCTTGTGGAATGTAGGCAAACCATTATTCTAAACTCAATGTTCAGCAATCAATCATTTATGGCCAAGTGAGAGGAGGTGAGCAAAAAGCGGAGTTCTGTATCATTCCAAACACAAGAAAACTGAGTAAACATAGAAGTTATATGAAATTATTTGACTAGGCCAGACTACATCAAAGCAAGGAAACGGTAATGGGAGTTTGGAGGCAACCTTAGCTTATAGTTAAAGCGTTGATTGTAAGATAGGACTTGAGGTTTAGTCATAGGCGAGATGGTTTCTCGCTTTCCATTAAATCTAACCTTATTCTTTATATAAAGCCCCTTTTATTGACTCACTTATAATAGCAATTAAAGGTTATGCGGGAGATGGCGCAACAGGTTGATACGGCGATATGCGGGATGCCGCTAGATCATTCACTAAGAGGGTTTTTTATGGATATGCTGACAGATAAACGCATTGAGCGCTTAGTGAAATTGATTCATTTCATTGGCGCCAAAGAGAACTGCACGAAGGCGGAAATCCGTAAAACATTGGCTTGTTCGGACCGCACGGTTGATTATACGATAAAAGAATTGGAAAAAGAATTACAGCAAACGGGCACAGACATGGCGATTGTGCGCAATGCTCATAATCAATATGGTTTTTCAAACAAAGATGACCGGCAGCTTAATGACGTTTTGCGCCGTCTCTATTTTCAGGATGATATGGTCCGTTTTATTGGCTGCTCTTTATCTGGCCGCTTAAGTGTGGATTCGTTTATTCAAAAACATTTCTTAAGCCGTTCTACATTCTTCCGTAAGCTCCATAAAATCAAACCTTTGCTCCATGCTTTCCATCTACGATTTGAGCCGAGGACGTTTAAACTCATTGGCAAAGAACATCATATCCGCATTTTTTATTTTTGCTTTTTTTGGGAAGTTACCGGAAGTGGCATTGCGTGGCCTTTTTCGATTGAAAAACAGTTTGCTAATCAATTGTTTGCGCCGATTGCAAAGGCTATGAAGTTAAATTTGTCCTCATTGCAAACAGAACGTTTCCTATACTGGATTGCTATCCAATGGTTGCGAGTAAAGCAAGGGCACTTCACTGACTCTTATGATGAGGCATTCCCTTCCGACTTGCAAACAAAGGTGCTTGCAAATGCTGGAGAATTGCTTAAGACAGTGCCGGAAAACATAAGGTCATCAGAAGTGCAGTTTTTATTGATCATTCTTTTAAATTCGCCGTTTCTTTACCATGACGAAGAGCTTGTCGCTTCTAATCTAGCTGCAAACCAGTTACACCGTACTGAAGAATGGAGGGCAACGCGGCGGTTCGCCCGCGCTTTAAAAAAATGGTTTTCTCATGCGTTGGAAGAAAAAGCGGCACAGCGGATGGAAGGGCATTTGCTGCAAATCCATCGTAATAAACGGTACTTTTCCGTGAACTATTCTAGCTATAAAGAGCGAATTCAACTAGAAGTATTGCAAAAACGTCATCCGCTTATTACAGAAGGCGTTTTTGCTGCTTTTGAAAAGGTATTGGCTGAGCAAATGGTGCCTTTTTTACAAATCGATCAGGCTGCCTTGCTCATTCGTTATATTGTACTGGTCTATACATTTGCCGACATTGAGAAATTAAATGAACCATTGAATATCCAAATCTTTTCAAGTGAAGGGCCTGTCTATGAGCAAAAGCTTTCAGAACGAATGAATGCTGCACTACCGTATCAGTTAAACGTCCAAACTTCCATAACTTACACCCGTGACAAAGCAGAAATGCCTTCGTTCATTATTACAGACACGCTTTTTCCCCATCATGAAAAAGTGGACGTCCTTTACATCCAGTCTCCACCAACGAACCAAGACTGGCGCCGGATCCTAGAACAGTGTGAAAAGCACCACAAAAGGGCGATTGAATCGATCCTTTTTACACGAAAAGAGCAGCAGGAGATAGGACAACTTTTAAAAAGGGAGATGAATGGGAGATAAAAAACCTGCAAGGCTAAGCAAGAACCTTGCAGGTTTTACAGACTGTGACGAACGCCCGGATAAGCATACATCGTTGAAAGCCAAAAGCATAGTTGGCCACTATAAAGGGGGCATGCCAAAAGACATTTATGTGTTTTGGCCAGTTGTGTGCAGCATGCCTCTGCGAAATAATTCATTTTTTAAAATCACAATAAAATCAACGGATAATTGATGTTCAATCGCTTGGTAGTACGAATGGAGCAGAAGGTCGTCTGATAAATCTTTCAGCATACGATATCCCCCTCTGTTATGTGGTGAGAAATGTTGGCTATGTGTGCCTTAATGTTACTACATATAGTGTTTTATATCAATAAAAACCCTATATATATGATTGTTAACCGTTTGATTCGGCCATGTAATAGCTGAGCGTTTTTTCAACATGCCTAGAAAGGACGAACGGCGCACCGCCAACTGAATGTTTTACTCCTTTAACCCAATAAAGATGTTCGATATAATGGGGAGACAAGCACGCTTTTTCAGAAACATGGATAGCGTGTTTTTGCATAAAGTCTTTTAGCTTTCTCATGTCGATGGAGAGGCGGGCGAGTGCTTGTTGAATGATGTTTATATAGACAGAGGGGTATTTAATGCCTGCCACTTGTTTTCCTTGGAAACGCACCAGTTCCCGTGTCAAAATGATGCGCGCATAATGCAAGCGGATATAGGCTTGCGCCGCCCTTTCCGCTTTTTCGCTAATGGTTTCCCGGGCGGTGGGGGCAAGCCCAAACAGGGCTCGCACTTGGTTGTTGGACAGTTCCATGTTTAAACGGGGCTAACGTGTTTGATGATACGCAAAGGAAGCCACTCGCACCTATCTGGAAAAGCGATTTTGATCCGCTTGTTCCATTCGTCTAATTTATCAATAGTGCCAATTCTTTGGCGGTAGCGGCCGTGATCCCAATAAGTGACAGTGACCTCATACGTGTGATTTAACGCGTCCATGATGGTAGCCCCTAGCTCGCGCCATTCGTCATCGTCCAATTCGCCATGCAATGGAACGTCTTCTTCCTGCCGTTGCAGTTCAATCCATGCCTGTTTATGCTCAGGCAGCATCATCCGACTTCCTTCCCATAACAAGTTTCCCCGATGGATGTACCACTCTTCTTTTCCCATCAGTAAACTCCTTTCTTATTGGAACGTTTGTTTGTATTGTATGCGAATGTCCGTTCGATAACAAGTGGAAAATAGTGGTTCTTTTCAGGATAGGAGCAGCGTAAATGTAAGAAGGAAACGTCGTGCCCGTTAGCGCCATGAAAACAGCTAGCGCATTTCATGAATAAGTGCAATGAGATGGGCAAATTGTGTTATGATGTTGCTTAAGGCTTATGGTAAGATGTGAGTTTTGCGAAAAACAAGGATAGAGGAGACGTTGTATGAAACTAACTGCGACAATGCCTTCGGAGCGGATTCACGAGTTGGACATGATCCGGGGAATTGCCTTGTTCGGCATTTTAATGGCAAACATGATTGCTTTTAAAACGTTAGCTTTTACCGATGCAAGCTTTATGCTAGAAGGGAAAGCTTTGTCTGAAAACCGCTTGGACGCGAATGTACAGCTGTTTATTAGTTTTTTTGTAGACGGCAAGTTTTACCCAATGTTTTCTTTGCTGTTCGGACTTGGGTTTTATATTTTTTATACGCGCGTTTTGGCGAAAAACATGGCAGCAACACGGGTTTTTTATAGGCGGATCGTCTTTTTGCTTGTGGTCGGTCTTGTGCATTTGCTGCTCTTATGGTCAGGAGACATCTTGTATACATATGCATTAACAGCTTTGCTTTTGCCATTGTTCTTCAACCGCCAGCAAAAGACGCTAATTACTTGGACGATCGCTCTAATGCTTGTTTCTGCAGCAGTGATGACATCCTACATGTTGTTTTTAGGGGTTAGCATGGAATTTAGCCTGAGAGAAGGGCTCATGACAATGGATGACATTGCTGGCGATACAGCTAGTGCTATAGCAACAATGGCGAATGGCACCTATTTACAAATAGTAGAGTATCGCTTTTTTAATGAGTCATTCTTTCAACTTTTTACCGTCATCTTTGTCATACCAGGAATTTTGCCGCTGTTTTTAATTGGCTTATCGATGGGGAAAGCAGGAATGTTCCATGACGTGAAAGCCAACTTAACACGCTGGAAAAGGCTGTGCTGGATTGGCTTTTTGGCGGGTTTCCCTCTTACGTTGCTCGAAGTGTCGATCAAATACAATTTAATCGACATGAATCCTGTGTTTACACAAGGGTTGGCTGAGGGTATCAGAATACTTGCTGGCCCGTTGCAAATGTTGTTTTATGTATCAGCATTTGTGCTCCTTTTACAGAAAGAAGCAGTGGCGCGTTTGTTCATGCCAATTGCTTCTGCAGGACGCATGGCATTGACGAATTATTTGCTGCAAACGATTGTGGCAACGACCATCTTTTATGGGTATGGCTTTGGGTTGTTTGGCAGCGTCTCTAGCAGCCAAGGGTTACTCATTGCCGTTGCTATTTATGCTACACAAGTCGTACTTAGCCATTTGTATTTAAAAAAATGGAAACAAGGGCCCCTTGAAGCTTTATGGCGGAAATGGACATATGGCGGCGGGGCGGCAAAACGCACAGCATAAAGAGCCATTTGGGCGACTGCCCAGATGGCTCTTAGCCTGAAAAGACATCCCTTTTACAACGATTTAGCTCCTCCTATATTCTGTACAACCCCATCGAGCCATACTGGACTAACCTAAAAATCCGATAACATTTGAAAGCTACTGGAAGAACTTCTGACAAATTAAAGTCGATATTAAAGAAGGATTTGCCTTTCTAACATCGAAATTGTCTTAAAAAGCGAAACTTTTTAAAGTTGAAACGAAAAGTGAGGTGGTGAGAAGATTAAGCCTCCAGTACAATTGCATGAAGTCAATCGAATCAATGCGTTAAACCTTATCCGCCTACACGGGCCCCTTTCCAAGAACATGATTGCCAAACAAATACAAGTCAGCCCAACGACGGCCGCAACGATTTTGAACAAGCTTATTGACGAAGGGTATGTGCAAGAAGAAGGAGTCGGCCATTCGACTGGAGGAAGAAGGCCGGTGCTTTACCGCTTTAATCCAGACAAATCGTTTATAATCGCCCTGTCGCTGGCAAACTCATCGGTTCGCATCGCCGCTTTGAATTTAGAGGGACATGTCCGCTCAGAACACCATGTACAAGTCCGTTCGCTCCGTGGTGAAGCATATATCGATTTTATTATGAAAGCGTTATCCGAATTTATTGGCCGGCTTGAAAAGCTGGACGAATGTGTGGGCATTTCCATTGTTGTACCAGGAATTGTCCAAGCCGAACGAGGCATTGTATCTTATAATGCAAAACTTGACTTGTATGACGTCCATTTAAAACAAAAAGTGGAAGCGGCATTTGGTTTGCGAACGTATGTAGACAATGACATGAATGCGATGATAATGGCAGAAAAGCAGTTCGGCACAGCGAGATATAAAGAAATGTTGTTTATTTCGGTAGGCGAGGGGGTTGGTTCAGGGTTGATCGTGAACGGCAGCATTTACCGCGGCTTCAGTGGCAGTGCAGGCGAAATTGGCCACATGTCCGTATTGCCTGGTGGCCCTGCTTGCCCTTGTGGCAACCAAGGCTGCCTTGAAAACTATGTTAACTGGCCGGCTATTTATTCACGCATCCTCTCTGCCTGGCTCACGCAAGGCGTGAAAACGGCGATCATTGAGAGCGCCGCTGGGCGGCCAGAAGCAATCCAACCAACGGACTTCGTTGAAGCCGCTTGCGCAGGCGACCCGTTTGCGCTAACGGTTGTCGAGGAAATGGCAGAGTCTCTGTCGGTAGCAATTACCAATAGTTTGCACTTATTGAATCCGCAAGCGGTTGTGTTGACTGGGCCTCATGTGCAAAACAATTTGCCCTTGTTTGAACGCCTTAATAAAAAAATCAACAGCCGGGCATTGAATCCGATTGCACGGCACATTGAAGTAAAACCGGCCTCTCTGGAAACAAATAAAGACATTCTTGGCGCGTTAGCAGTCTTGTTGCAATACGAAATGCAAGTCGGCAAGTATGAGTTGTTTTTACCTGAGACAAATGAGTAAGGGAGGCAAAGCATGAAAAAAGCGATCGCTTTGGTAGTGCTAGTCGCAGCATTTTCGGTAGCAGGGTGTCAGAGCGAACGAGCAAGCCCTCGGCAGCAGACGCTTGATATTGCATTATGGGATGAACAGGCAAAGCCGGCTGTTGACGAAGCAATTGCCGCTTTTGAAAACAAGCACCCAGATGTCCGTGTCAATGTGACTTATAGCCCTTACTCTCAATATTGGACGACTTTAAGGACAAGCATAGGAGGAGGGGCAGGGCCCGACCTATTTTGGATGAATGCAGTCAATTTCCACCAGTATGCAGAGCCTGGCCTACTTCAAAGCCTCGAGCCATTTATTGCCGAGGACGAAACCTTTCAAAAACAGTACTACTATGAGAGCATGGTCGAACTTTACAGTTACGAAGGCGACCTATTTGGGGCGCCATACTTTGTCGATGCTGTGGGCTTGTTTTACAACAAAGCGCTTTTTGATGAAGCTGGCATCCCCTATCCAGATGAGACTTGGGACTGGAAGGACATCGAGCGGGTTGGCGCGCAGCTGACAGACGCTGATAACGGGATTTATGGATACGCAGCGCCGATTGTCAGCAACCAGCGAGGCTATTACAATTACATCCACCAAGCGGGCGGGGAAATTGTTAGTGAAGACCAGGCGCATTCCGGTTTTGGTACTGCCGCCGCGAAAGAAGCATTTGCCTTCATAGAACGGCTGGTCGACCAAGGCATTTCGCCAGATATTAAGTCGCAAATTGAAAATGACCTCGATCAAATGTTTATGTCTGATAAAGTGGCTATGTACCCAACGCTCTCCGTTAGCGCTGCCTTGTTTCATGATGAAATGGGCAACAAAGTCGATGTCGCTCCATTGCCGAAAGGGAAAAAAGATGCTGTCATTCTTCACGGAATTAGTTGGACAATGAATAAAAAAACGGAGCACCCTGAACTTGCCTGGGAACTAATCAAGGAGTTAACAGGCGAAGCAGGCAATGAAACGATTGCCAAAAGTGGCTTTTCCACACCTGCTGCGCGCTCCGCAGGCGATCTTTGGCTTGAATCGATCCCGGACATGAATTTGCACGTTTTTATCGCTGCGCAAGAAACAGGAGTGGCATACCCGGTTTCGAAAAACACAATGGAGTGGCAGCGGATGGAGCAAACGGAAATCCAAGGCGCTTTCCTTTCAGGAGAGCCCCTTGACGATGTACTTGACCGAGTTGCAACAGAAATGGAGCGAATTTTGCGGCAAGGAGAAGAATCTGAATAGGAGGGAGATGTCATGATAAGCGAAGCGGGAAAACCTCCGGGTATGGGAGCAACACCTAAAGCAGGGAAACGAAAAAGCAAAGCGGCAAAAGAGACGCTATGGGCCCTTTTGTTTATCAGCCCAACATTCATCGGCTTGTTTGCCTTTTATCTCGGTCCGGCGATTGCTTCATTTGCCCTTTCCTTTACACATTGGGATGGGCTGACGTCTCCTACTTTCGCTGGGTGGGAGAACTTCAGCGCGCTGCTCTCAAGCCCGGTGTTTATGCGGTCGCTCGTTAATACACTTCTTTTTATGCTTGTCGCTGTACCTGTTTCGGTGGCGCTTGCCACATGTATAGCCGTGCTGCTGAACCAAAAAATCAAAGGGATGGTTGTGTATCGCGCCCTTTATTTTTTGCCTGTCGTAACAATGCCGATCGCCGTCGGAATGGTTTGGAAGTGGCTTTATAATACGGAGTACGGTTTGGTGAACTATGTTCTCGGCTTTCTCGGTTTGCCTCAACCTGAATGGCTATTCGACCCGAATATCGCTTTGCTTAGTGTGATCGCCGTATATGTTTGGATGACTGTCGGCAATAACATCATTTTAATTGTGGCGGGGCTCCAGCATGTGGACCCTACTTACTATGAGGCAGCAGCGATAGACGGAGCATCCAAACGCAGCCAATTTTTCCGCATCACATTGCCATTGCTGACGCCGACGCTGTTTTTTGTCGTCATTACAGCCATGATTAGTTCGCTGCAAGTATTTGATTTGATCTTTGTAATGATCGGCGATACGACGGCGCTAGTCGGCCCGCTTCGCACGATGGTGTATGGCGTTTATGAATCAGGGTTTATGTTTTCACAAATGGGCTACGCGTCAGCGCAAGCGTTCCTGTTGTTCCTTCTAATTTTGGCAATGACAGTAATGCAGTTTGCCGGGCAAAAAAAGTGGGTTCATTACGACGGATAATCAAGGAGAGGAGTGGTGGTCATCGTGAGAAAAGGAGTGATTCATCTTTTACTAATTGCTGGTGCCGTCATTATGGTCACCCCATTTTTGTGGATGGTGACTACCTCATTGAAGACGTATTTAGAATCGATGCAAATCCCGCCAACAATTTGGCCGGAAACATGGCGTTTCGACAACTTTGCCCGTGTGTTTGAGAGTGCCGATTTCTTGCGTTATTATGCCAACACGATTTTTGTAACAGTGTTGCGGACAGGCGCACAGCTTTTCCTTTGTTCAATGGCAGCCTATGCGTTTGCCCGATTGAATTTTCCGTTTAAAAACACGCTTTTTCTCTTGATTTTGTCGGTTTTGATGGTACCGATGCAAGTGATTTTGATTCCAAACTATGCACTATTGGCGCAATTAGGCTGGATCGATACATTTTATGCCCTCATTGTGCCTGGCATGTTTAGCGCGTTCGGTGTTTTCCTGCTGCGGCAATTTTTTATGGGCATTCCGAAGGAGCTTGATGAAGCAGCGATCATAGATGGCTGTACGCACTGGGGCATCTATTGGCGGATTATTCTGCCCAATGCTAAACCAGCACTGGTGGCACTGGCGATTTTTACAGTGCTTGCAGCTTGGAATGATTTTCTGTGGCCACTTGTGATGACCAATTCAGCTGATATGCGAGTCTTGTCGGTAGGGATCGCCAATTTTGAAGGGCAGTATTCAACCGAGTATCCGCTATTGATGGCAGCCGCGCTCATGTCGACTGTACCAATGCTGCTGATGTTTTTATTTTTACAAAAACATTTAATAGCAGGAATTGCACTAGGGGGAGTACGAAGATAGTATAGCAAGCCCATAAAAATCGATTGGACAAAGGGGATGGGAAGATGGTTCGTGTAGTAGTTGTCGGACTTGGAACGATGGGGGCGGTCCACGCTCGCAGTTTTGCAAAAATGGAACATGCAGATCTTATCGGCGTTGTCGATATTAACGAAGACCGAGCAGATACATTTGCGAAGGAACTGGGTACATTGGGGTTTTATTCCTTTGCTGATGCGAAACAAGCGCTCGGGGAACGCATCGATGTAGTATCAATTTGCTTGCCGACAGACTTGCATCCTTCCTATGTGAAAGAGGCGGCCAATATAGGCGCAGATGTCATCTGTGAGAAACCCCTCGCACGTACGGCAAAAGCGGCAGAGGAGATCGTCCGACATTGCAAGAAAAAGGGAGCCAGATTGTTCGTCGGCCATGTAGTCCGCTTTTTCCCAGAATACCGAAAGGCAAAAGAAGTGGTTGAGGCTGGGCGAATTGGCGATGTTGGTGTCGTCCGGACGACAAGGGGCGGCGCTTTCCCGCAAGCAAGCGAAAATTGGTATGCGGACTATGATCGCAGCGGTGGTGTTGTCCTCGATTTGTTGATCCATGATTTTGATTTTTTGCGTTGGACATTCGGCGAGGTAGAGCGAATATATGCGAAAAATATCGGCGGTGTGGCTGGCATCAATGAGCAGGCGAAAGAGTATGCGCTCGTATCGATTCGTTTTAAAAGCGGTGTGATTGCCCATTTGGAAGGGTCATGGGCCCATAAGCAATTTAGAACGTCGTTTGAGTTTGCCGGCCGCGATGGAATTTTAGCTTATGACAGCCAAAGCGCGCAACCGCTGATCGCCGAAAAAAGCGACGCAGGGAAAACGGGTGGTGTGGCTGTACCAGAAAGCCCACTCAAACAGTCGCCTTATGAACAAGAACTGTGTCATTTTATTGCGTGCATTGAAAAAAACGAACAACCCCTTGTTACCGCAGAAGATGCGTACCGAGCAGTTGAAATCGCGGAAGCCGCTTTAGAATCGATTAAAGAGGATAAGCCAATCATGTTGCATTTGCAAACGGTGCTGTCATAACGAGAAAGAGGAGGAGATGAAGTGAGAGTAGGAATAATCAGTTTTGCACACGGTCATGCCTATTCATATGCGTCGAGTTTACGGAACATAGAAAATGTCGAGTTGGTAGGGGTCGCTGATGACGACCAAGAAAGAGGCAAACAAGCAGCGAAAACATATGAAACGGCCTATTACCCTACCTACCAAGCGTTGCTTGCCGAAAAACTTGATGCAGTCGTTGTGACAAGCGAGAATAGTCGTCATAAAGAACATGCAGTGGCGGCGGCAAGAGCGAAAGCCGCTGTATTATGCGAAAAGCCTCTTGCCTCTACAGCAGAAGATGCTCAAGAAATCATTGACGTCTGCAACGAAGAAGGCGTGCTCTTGCAAACCGCTTTTCCAGTAAGGTTCAATGAAGCCGTTGCCCGTGCCAAACAGCGCATTGATGCGGGTGAATTTGGTGATATAGTTGCGATAAAAGGGACAAACCGTGGCAAAAATCCAGGAGGATGGTTCAATGATCAGGAGCTAGCAGGCGGCGGCGCGGTTATCGACCATACTGTCCATGTCGTCGATATTATGAGGTGGGTGCTGGATGATGAGGTGGCACAAGTATATGCAGAAGTAGACCAATTGTTTTCCGGAAACGGCATTGACGATGCTGGATTGCTGACATTCACCTTTGACAATGGCGTATTTGCCACGCTTGACTGCAGTTGGTCGAGAAATGACCAGTTTCCCATTTGGGGCGACGTCACCATTGAGTTTATTGGCACGAAAGGGACATTAAAAGTGGATGCCCAAGGGCAAAAGTTTGATGTATTCCATGGCAACGGGCTCAGCTACACGTATTGGGGGGACGACATGGACGATGGGCTTATACGCGACTTTATTGCTAGCGTCAAAACGAACCGGGCCCCATCCATTAGTGGAACTGACGGTTTGCGGGCGCTTGAAGTAGCGTTAGGCGCCTATGAGGCGGCTGCTACAAAAGAAGTCGTTGTCCTCCAGGGAAAGGAGAACGAAGGCAGTGAAAAAAGGGATTAACCAATGGTGTTATCCACCGGAGACAGCGCTCAATGATGTCTTAAAATGGACAAAAGCAGCGGGGTTTGAGGCCATTGAGCTCAATGTCAGCCAACCAGGGGGAATCGGCTTGACGATGGATACGAGCCATGCAGAAGCAACGCAAATCAAACAAGCAATTGCGGCTCATGGACTAGAAACGGACAGCCTTTCCACTGCCTTGCTCTGGGAATTCCCTTTGTCGTCAGCGGATAGTGCTGTCCAAGAAGAGGGCAAGCGCATTGTCCGCAAAATGTTGGAGTTGGCCTCTGCAATCGGGGCCAGTACGATCCTTGTCGTTCCAGGTGTTGTAACAAAGGAAACGCCTTATGATCTTTGCTATCAGAACAGCATTTCTGCTTTAAGAACATTATTGCCGTATGCGGAGGAACTAGGCGTCGCCATTGGAATTGAAAACGTCTGGAACCGCTTTTTGTTATCGCCACTTGAGATGAAGGCGTTTATTGATTCACTGCAATCAGAGTATGCTGGCGCTTATTTTGACGTTGGCAATGTACTGCCATTTGGTTATCCTGAACAATGGATCCGCATTTTAGGCAAGCGGATTTTAAAAGTTCATGTCAAAGATTTTAAAGAAACGATTGGGAACATCAACGGGTTTACAAATTTGTTTGCTGGTGACGTCGATTTTAAGAGCGTGATTGCTGAACTCCAGGCAATTGGTTATAAAGGGGAAGTAACTGCTGAACTGACCCCCTACAAAGAGCACCCCTTTGCGCTTGCGTACGATACGGCGCGGCAACTCGATGTGTTGCTCGGACGCCATTCTGATTATTCTCTCGACAGACAATAGACAAACGCTCGCATTGAAGGTGTTCGACAACCTCAAACATGGAGCGCGACCATCGCGCTCCATGTTACAGCCTGTAGACAAGTTTTTCTATCCGTCTAGGTGAGGTGATCGCTTTTATTTTTTCTCATGGAGTATGCCTGCTATGTTTTGTGAATGTTTTCCAAAAACGGCACAAGCTCTTGCATCATAGCGGCTGGCTGCTCTTCAGGTACATAATGACCACAACCAGCAAGCTCTTTTCCTGTAGCCATTGTCGCTACTTCTTTCCATATATCAAGCACAGGCTGACCAGCCAGATTTCCATTTTCTCCCCAAAGCAGCAAACAAGGGTGATTGATTTTTTTATTCATTTCTTTTTCTACTCGATAGTTCGGTAAATCAAGCTTGTGTGCCGCACGATAATCGTTCAGAGCTGCTTGAAAACCACCTGGTTGCTTCCAAATTCGTACGTATTCATCCCAAACTCCGTCAGATTTTAATTGCTCCAGTAAATGTGGCGTTCGTCTAAACAAAGCCCCTAAATAAACCTCTTCCCGACCTGCAATGAGCGCTTCAGGCAACTCTGCGACTACCTGAAAAACCCAATGCCAATATTTTTTGGCCGCTTCCGAGGCAGAAAGGTTGTCATAGACATATTCCAAGGGAAGAATATCGATGAGGCAAAGGCCTGCCGCATAGTCAGGATAATCTAAGGCGAATCTTCTTGCTACTCTAGCCCCGCGGTCATGCCCAATCAAGGTCACTTTTTCTAATCGTAAATGCGTCACAAGGTCATAGATATCTTTGGCCATGTTTGCTTTCCTATAGCTTTCTATCCCCTCTGGTTTATCCGAATCCCCATATCCTCTCAAATCCACAGCGAGCACATGATAACGCTTTATTAAATCGGGAATAACGAACCGCCACAAGGCCCAACTTTGTGGGAAGCCATGCAATAAGATAACCGTATTAGAATGCTGCTCCCCTCCTTCTACATAGTGTAGTTGAATCCCATTCACAGGAGCATAGCGATGCTTCAGTTGGCACAACTGAAAATCGTTCCAAGCATCCATTTGTCTAGCGCCTCCTTTTGCCATCTTTATAGCCATACAATTGCATTGTAAGCCCTTTCCTTTATAATTTAAAATGAATACATTTAAATGCATCGATCATTTTCAGTGATACTGAATAGGCGAATAAGATGGTTAAAACAAAGGAGCGGTAAAGGTGGATATCAAGGACCTGCTTATATTTAAAACATTAGCCCAACAAAAAAATATTACGAAGACTGCGGAGCAGCTTAACTATGTTCAATCAAATGTAACAGCAAGAATAAAAAAGCTTGAGGATACATTAGGGACAAAGCTGTTTTATCGTCATCCACGAGGAGTAAGTTTAACTGGTAAAGGGCGGATTTTGTTGAAAAAAGCAGAACAAATCTTATTGCTCATCAACGAAACCGAGAAAATGGTTCAGGATTCTGACGAACCGAATGGTTCACTATCGTTAGGAACAAACGAAACAACAGCAGCGACACGACTGCCACAGTTATTAGTGACATACAATAAGCAATACCCTAAAGTCGAACTATCGTTACGCGTTGCCTTAACACATGAACTCATCACCGATGTACTTGAGTACAAACTCGATGGGGCATTTGTGCTGGGCCCCATTCATGATCACCAGCTTCGGACGATTCCAGTCTTTCAAGAGGAACTTGTCATTGTATCGAAATCAACAGAGTTGTCTGAATGGAGTACACGAAACGTCCTAACGCGGCCACGTTGTCCTTATAAGAGTAAACTTGATCAATGGCTGGAAACACAAGGGTATCGTCCTGATCATATCATCGAATTTGGCACGCTTGAGTCGATCATTCATTGTGTTCAAGCAGGCCTAGGAATTGCCATTATCCCAAAGTCATTAGTATTGAAACAGCTTGCGGGAAAGGATATAACGATACATTCTTTACCTGAACCCAATCAAATGATTGATCTTTTCTTTATTCATCGAAAGGATACGTATCTTGACAAAGCTTATCTCGCATTTCTGCAATTCTTGGAAACCTAAAAGGATGAACCTTTTCTAGTCCTTCATCCCACTTTTGGTCTGTCACCATTTCTAGTTTCCCTGAGAATATCGATCTTTCTTTAATAAATCATACATGGAGCATAACAATGGCTCCATGTCGGAAAACAAGTGCACAAACGGTTTGTGGATAAAGCATCGACGTTTGTTCATAAATATAGATGAATAGTGGATAAAAATGTTGTATATGTGTATATGTTGATGGTTCATGTGGATAATTCATATGCTCTGTGGACAATGTTGTGGAAAAGAACATGGCGCCAAAAAGGGTTGCCATAATCGTACTATGTGATTTGTCAACACACAGTTTTTTATTGTACGGTATAGCCACCGTCTACAACGAGTGTTTGCCCTGTAATGCCTTTTGCTTCAGGAGAAGAGAGGTATATCGCCAAACTAGCGACTTCTTCCACAGTAATCAAGCGTTTTTGTGGAACAAGTGGATAAATAACATCATCTAGCACTTTTTCTACCGGTACTTGTCGGGACTTCGCCAAATCTTCCATTTGATTGCGGACTAGGGGGGTGTCAATATATCCTGGGGCAATACAGTTAACGGTTATCCCGTCTTCAGCAGTTTCGAGGGCAACGACTTTCGACAGGCCGATAATGCCGTGTTTCGCGCTGTTATAAGCCGCTTTACCAGAAAAGCCAATTAAGCCATTAATGGAAGACATGTTGATAATCCGGCCAAACTGTTGCTTCCTCATAATGGGCATGACGTGTTTAATCGCCATAAATGGGCCAACAAGCATAATGTCAACGAGGAGCTTGTATGTCTCTGTTGGAAAGTCTTCAATTGGTGATACATGTTGCATGCCTGCGTTGTTAATGAGCACATCAATTCGCCCAAAACAAGCAACTGTTTTTTGAACCATCGCTTTTACTTCGTTCTCATTCGTAACATCTGTTTGTATGCCTTCTGCAACGTAGCCTTTTTCCGTCAGCGCCAATGTCGCTTTGTGCAAGCTGTCAGCATGCACATCGGCAACCATAACGCTCGCTCCCTCAGCGGCAAAACGTTCAGCCAAATGGTAGCCGATCCCGCTTGCTGCTCCAGTAATCAGTACAACCGTTCCTTTCATCATAAAACCTCCAATATGCGGTGATTCACTATTCTACTTTAAAAAACAGTCGAAAGATTGAAAACACAAAAGGGGCCTAAAAAGTCAAACGTGTTTGTCGAATGCTTTAGCAATGGCCAATAGACTGAAAGAAGGGAGTCTTCGTTTATAGGCATAAAAAAACACTTTATTTTTATCAAAGTGCCGAAACGTACGTTCGTTTAATGCAGCATCTAAAAAGAAAAATAGCTCCCTTTATTTTCTTATTATTAGTATAAAATATTTCTGAATATAAGTCTATATTTTTATTCTCCTACTTCATAAAATAAAAGGCACCTGGCCAGGAATACAGTGAAAAGAGGATCGTTGCGTGTATTGGAAACGCCTTGATCGGAATCTAAAAGTTCGTTTAGTGGGTGAAGGGCTGTTTAACATCTGTTATTGGATGTATTTTCCGTTTATTGCTCTTTATTTTAGCATGACATTGGGCAGTGAAGTTGCCGGAGTATTCATGATGCTTCCGCCTTTTGTCAGCATGATCGGAAATTTGGCAAGTGGAAATTTGGCCGACCATTACGGGCGTCGTCCTATCCTAATAGTAGGGGGCGCCACACAAGCAGTGATGTTTGTCTTCTTTGCTTGTTCATTTTCCCCTTGGGTTGATTATGCTGCCTTTATTGGTATTGCACTTGGAAGCGCTCTATACCGGGCACCAAGTCTGGCGATGGTGGCTGATGTTGTTCCTGAAGAGGAGAGGCGCGACGTATTTGCGCTATTTGCCACAACGAACAATATTGGTGCTGTCCTCGGTCCAGTAATGGGTGCTTTTCTTTTTTTTCAATTTCGCCCGATACTGCTATGGACAACCGCAAGTGTATTACTGCTTTATCTATTATGCATGATTTTGTTTGTTAACGAAACAAAACCAACAAGCACAAAAGAAAAACAAGTTTCGATTATAGCCGGGGTGAAGCATGCTTGCGCTGGATACAGGCATATGTTTGGCGATCGAGTGTTTGCCCGTTTTGTTATTGCTGGTGTTTTCTCGGTGATGACAATCATGCAACTAGACTTGTATTTGGCCTATTACATTGTGACGGAAATACCAGACCAGGGCTTCGAATTTTTCGGGTTAAGCAGTATGCTGCTGACAGGCGAGACCATTCTAGGTTGGATGCTAGCCTTAAATGGCCTGCTGTTTGTCATGCTCGTTTTTCCTCTTGCCAATTGGACAAAAAAGCGGAAGGAACGAGATATGTTTGTCTTCTCCTGCTTGCTTTCAGGTATCGGCATGTTTGCACTCGGTTTCGTATCGACGATTTGGCCATTGTTATTATTGACCGTTGTCTTTACAGTTGGTGAACTATTGCGGGCGCCGATTTCTGATAGTTTCGTAAGTCGTTATGCACCTATTGAATCAAGGGCGATGTACATTGGCGCTTCCAATTTACAATATACAGTTGGACGAATGCTAGCCCCACTTACGATCCTATTTGCTACATGGGTGGCTCCGCTATGGATATTTGCTTTCATGCTCGTTTGTTCACTCGCAAGCGCAGCATTGTATATCAACTTGTTTCGGATTATTCCCCAAAAATCATGAACGCAGCGGTTGAGTGATTTCGTTTTTATATATGCTTCGCGAAGGTCTGATAATACGGGAGTGAACCGAAAAAAACGTGCACCCTTTTCGCAAAGGGATGCACGTTTTTTAGTCGGTTTGTGTTTGTTTGCTACGCTTGATAAAAAATGAAAGGACAACGGCTGCACAAGCAAAAAAGAAACCAGTGGAAAAGCTTTGCTGGGAACCGTATATGAGCGCCTCGACTGTTTGTTCCGCAGTTGGCTCGCTAATGCCTAAATTAGCCAAATAACGCTGTTGACCGTTTTCCATGACAGAAATAAACAAAGCTGCGCCGATCGCACCAGCGACTTGCATAAGCGTGTTCATAATCGCTGTGCCATGAGGATAAAGCCTTGCCGGTAGTTGGTTAAGCCCGTTCGTATTGGTAGGCATCATTATCATAGCGACAGCAACCATCAGAATCGCCAGTTGGACAATGACGAGCCAAATTGGCACACCAGGTGTTGTATAGCGGTAGCTGAACACAATCGCAGCAAGGATAATGGTGCCTGGAATTAACAGCGGCCGCGGACCAAATTTGTCAAAAAGCCGTCCCATTACTGGAGATAGGGCACCATTGAGAAGCCCGCCTGGGAGCATAATAAGCCCGGCTGTAACAGCGGTAAATAACAATGCCCCTTGCATATAAATAGGCATAATGAGCATCATTGCAAACATTGTCATCATGACGAGCATAACGAGAATAAGGCCAATTAGAAACATCGGGTAGCGGAAAACACGAATGTCTAACAGCGGCGTTTCCAGTTTCAGTTGGCGCCAGCCAAAAATGCAGAGGCTCGCAAAACCAATTAGGAGAGTGGAATAGACGAGGGGGTCTGTAAAAGAGGCGTCCCCTTTGCCTGCCGCACTAAAGCCAAAAACAATCCCACCAAAACCGAGTGTCGAAAGGATAAACGAAACAACATCAAGTTTTGGCCGCGATGTCTCTGCGATGTTTCGCAAAACTTTTACGCCAAATAACAAGGACAATAATGAAATGGGCGTAATAATATAAAAAAGCCAACGCCATGAAAGGCTATCGACAATGATCCCAGACACAGTCGGCCCAATTGCTGGGGCAAACATAAGGACAAGTCCGACCATTCCCATTGCAGCGCCCCGGCGCTCAATTGGAATAACCGCTAAAATGACGTTCGTGAGCAGCGGGATCATGAGCGCTGTTCCGACAGCCTGTGTCAACCGGCCTACAAGCAACATCGCAAACATTGGGCTAAATCCAGATATTAATGTACCGAGTGTAAACAGCGACATCGCTGTAATAAACAACTGCCGCGTCGTAAAACGTTGCATGAAATACGCAGAGATAGGGATTAATGTGCCTATTACTAACATATAGCCAGTAACAAGCCATTGGGCTGTACTGGAAGCCACACCAAAATCGCTCATAATAGCGTTTAAGGCAACATTTAAAATGGTTTCGCTTAAGATAGCGACAAACGCCCCAGATAATAATACAGCAAGTAAAGGCAGCACTTTGACTTGTACGGCTTCCGTCGTCGCTGCTGCCGATTGTTCTTGTGAAACGTGAGCCATTTTGGAGATTCTCCTTCCTTATAAAAAATACGAAACGCGTGCGTTCAGCTAAGTTATCTTACCACCTCTAATTACGAAACGCAATAGAATCGTATTTGCTCGCAAAATTAGGAAATGGTATGATGAAATGTAAGGGATTGTTAGGAGACTTGAGGAAAGGCGGAAGCG
This sequence comes from Shouchella clausii, assembly GCF_001598215.1. GTDB lineage: Bacteria > Bacillota > Bacilli > Bacillales > Bacillaceae_D > Shouchella > Shouchella tritolerans. The sequence continues at coordinate 773,050 of NZ_BCXJ01000001.1, forward strand.
TTCATGCAGCAAAACGGGGAGCAACAACAAAAAGAGGAAGGGAAGCGCGGTCGCCCCCTTGACCTTTCGTTGAATAAAGCAATCTTAGAAGCTACACTCGACTTGCTGGCGCAGCAGGGGTTTGACGCCCTCACCATTGAAGCAATTGCCCAACGGGCCAAAGTAGGAAAAGCGACAATTTACCGGCGTTGGTGCTCAAAAGTTGAGCTTGTCATTGACGCTGCTTCGTTCATGAGCCCGTATGAGACATTATTAGAACAATTGGACAAAAGCAAAGGGCTACGGGAGCAGTTAATTGATTTGCTGTCGATCACGTTCCAAAATGAGCATGAAACCCATCAACAGGCTATGGCGCAAATTGGCTCAGCCCTTACCAATCACAGTGACTTAGAACAAGGGCTGCATAACCATTTTAATAGTCTTCATCGCTCCGCAATGGAAGCGGTTATTTCTCCATTTCTAAAGGAAGGCCACCAGCTTGCAACAAAAGATTTGGACTTGCTTTCCGATGTCGGCCCTGCCTTAATGATGTACCGGGCTTGGATTATCCGCAAACCGTTTGACCGTTCCTATATAGAGCGGATTGTGGACCGGCTAATGATGCCCTTGCTTGAGGAATGGATTTAAGGAAACAATCCGCCGAATCGCCAGCGGATTGTTTTTTGCTATTTTATAGGTATTTTGTAGCCAATCACCACAAGCCGTTTGTAATCGGCGATCCACTGCCCTTCTTCCATCAGAACTGGTTGAAGGGCGATTTCTGTTTTGGCAATAATTCCTTGCTTGTCCTGTTCATCGATTTCGTTAAAGAACGGTCTTGCAAACATGTCAAGCCAATTGCGGAAGCCGTCTTCTCCTTCTAGTGGGGTTGGCCGTTCATAGAGCTGAGCCAATGAAACGGAAAATCCTGTTTTCTCCATTAACGAAGCATATTCCCCAATGGAAGGGAAATACCAAGGGAATTGCTTGATAGAGTACGGATAGCCTGCTTGCTTGATTTGAGCAATCAATTCCGTTGTGATCGTTTCGACGTTCCCTTTACCGCCGAATTCGGCGACAAAACGCCCCCCTGGTTTTAGTACCCTCCATATGCTTTTTAATGCAGCTTCGGCATCTAATACCCAGTGCAAGACTGCATTGGAAAAGACGGCATCGAACGTTTCAGTGAACGGCAGGTTCGTGGCATCGGCCACGTCAAATGAAAGGTGCGGATATTTTGAACGGGCCTTAGCAACCATACTGGATGATTGGTCAACGCCTGTGACGTCCACTCCAAGTTTGGCCAACTCGTTAGCCAAATCGCCGGTTCCTGCACCGAGGTCAAGTATAGATTCCGTTTTCCTTGGCTTCAATAATTCAAGAAGGTGGTTTCCGAATTTTGAGACAAATGCATGGCGATCATCGTACAAAGTGGAGTTCCAGTGGTCTTCGAAATAGGATCGTTTGTTCATATAAGCATTCTCCTTTCCTTGATTATAACGAAAAAGCAAGACAGGAAAAAGCATTGTCTTGAGAATGGCGAGGGATGAATAGCATCAATAAGCTTTGACAAACTATCCTTTAAAGGAGGCTTATTAATGAAAGCTGTCACGTACCAGGGAATGAATCACGTGGAAGTATCGAATATAAAAGCACCGGAAATCCAAGATCCAGAAGACGTCATTGTCCGCATTACGTCAACAGCGATTTGCGGTTCGGATTTGCACTTGTATCAGGGCAATATGTATACGCCAAAAGGGTTTGTTATCGGACACGAACCAATGGGCATTGTTGAAGAAATAGGGCCAGAGGTAACAAAAGTCAAAAAGGGAGACCGAGTTGTGATCCCGTTTACAGTGGCATGTGGCCATTGTCCCTATTGCCAAGCACACCAAGAAAGCCAGTGCGACCGCTCAAATCCTCATTACGATTCTGGAGGTTTTTTTGGCTACTCGGAAAAATTCGGCGATTATCCAGGCGGACAAGCAGAATACTTGCGTGTCCCTTTTGGCAATTACACGCCATTTCGCTTGCCAGACGATTGCGAATTAGAGGACGAGCAGTTGCTGTTTTTATCTGATGTTCTTCCAACTGCTTATTGGAGCGTCGTCCATGCAGGCGTAAAGAAGGGCGATACAGTCATTGTGCTTGGCTGCGGGCCAGTCGGCTTGATGGCACAAGCATTTGCCTGGCAACAAGGGGCGGAACGGGTCATTGCTGTCGATTACTTTGATTATCGGCTCGAAAAGGCAAGGCAAATGAATCACACGGAAACATTTGATTTTACAAAAGACAAAGACACAGGCGAAACATTAAAAGAACTGACAAAAGGTGGGGCAGATGTCGTCATTGATTGTGTTGGTATGGACGGAAAGAAGTCCCCATTAGAAATGGTGGAACAAAAACTAAAATTACAAGGCGGGACATTAGGGCCGATCCAAATCGCCACTAAGGCCGTCAAGAAATGCGGCATCGTCCAATTGACTGGCGTGTACGGTGGCAATTATAACCTCTTTCCTTTAGGCGCTTTCTTTAGCCGCAATGTCACTTTAAAAATGGGACAGGCACCTGCACGCGCCTATATGGAGACGCTGTATGAACAAATCCGCGAAGGCACGATTAATCCAACAAGCATTATTACCCATAAACTTGCTCTAAGTGATGCGCCAAAAGGGTACGATCTATTTAATAATAAGAAAGATGACTGTATCAAAGTGATTTTGAAACCTTAACAAATAGGGAGGGTAAAATAATACAGAGATTCATGAACAATGGTTTTTATGCGCAAGGAACTGTACTTGCGGCCGCAGTACAGTTCCTTGGTGGCTGTTAGCGCATTTTTAATCTTCAACTGAACTAGATATGACCATATTATATAATAACACCGCAGTTAACCCGGTCAGAAAAATGATAATAGCTATTACGATAGGAGGGAGTATGGAACCTATAATAACTGTTAATGAGGCAATTAATAATGCTAAATCACCTTTTAATGCGTTAAAAGCCATATAAGAACTTCTATGTTCATCTGGGGCCATTGAAGCAAAGTATGTTTGCTCTAAAGGGCCAAACAGAACTTCACCAATGGTAGCTACAAACATTAATAGCATTAAGACATAGAGGCTATCAGTGATTGGCATTAAGCTATAGCTGGTCGCAAATACAAGCGCACTTAACAGCAATACTTTTTTATTATTAAATTTAAATACTAATTTATTTACAAATAACATTAAAATCAATACCAGTAGTGTATTTTCACTTTTTAATATACCAATTGCTTGAACTCCATTAATGTCCCAGCCTAACACTTCATGTATAGGCATTGATTCGGCTAACCTTATAGAAATATAATTAACAAGATGGAATTCCGCAGAAAAAATGAGCACACTAGCTATCATAAATAAAATAAACGTTTTGTCCTTCACTACAAAATTATAATTTTTTAATAATCCTACTATGTGTTTTCGTGCTGCAATTCTTTCATTATTTGGAGTGTAACTTTCTTTAATAAAAAGACCAACCAAAAGCGTTATTAGAAAAGATAGGATAGAAAGCACAACAAATAACTGAAATAAATAATTAGAAAATAAAAAAGCTCCTAGAACTCCTCCTATTGCAACTGAAAGATTTCCACTCCAATAGATTATTGTATACATAAACTTACGTTGCTTTTTTGTACTAACGTCAATTAACATTGCATCATTTGCTGGAATGGATAAACCGGTACATAGCGTATTTACTAACATCATAATAAACGTTATTAATGGCGCTGTAATTAAGGGTGAATTACAAATAGCCATAACGACAAAGGATAAAAAGCGAATGCCTTCAGATGCAACGATAATCTTTCGGCGTCCATAATAGTCAGAAAAGTAACCGCTAATTAAGCTGACAAGAAAACCAACTACTACACTGAATAGTAATAAAACTCCGGCAAGCGTGGCTCCGAAATGAACAGATAAGTAAATAGCCATAAATGGAAGTATCATACTTCCAACAAATCGGCTAATGAAATTGTGTATTATCCTGACTTTTATGTTGACATGGAGCTCTCGAAAACTACTCATCTTTATCCCCTTAAGCAATCATTGATCTATTCGAATAGTTTAGCATAATATTTATTTTTACCGGCTAGTAAAACCTTTTATTTGGGTCTAAATTTAATATTCTTTTCGTTATTTTATCCCCGCATACATTACAGCTGTACTCCTTATCTTCAATATAATATCCATAAAACTCTTTTTTATAGCAGGCATTACAGACGCTTTCGGTATAATTCTCTTTTATTGTTTCTAAAAGACTTTCGCTTTTATTATAAATTTCTAAACATGTTTTAGATTTTTCTTCTATAACTTTATTGATTAGATCATTTGTATTCCGGAAAAATTCCTCTTTTATTTCTTCGTTTGTATTTTTTGTAAATAAAGTAAAGTGATCATGTATTAAAATATAATGTAGAACACCACTTTTTCTCCATATTTTGTATGATTTTTTTGTATCAGACAATTCCCGGACATTAAAACCCTCTTCTGTAAGTCGAGCAATAATTCCCTTGTCAGTCTTCAACTTTGGTGATTTTGCGATTAAAAGGTCTACATTGGCAATGTTGGGATGTATTAAAAACTCTCCGCTACAACTTGATGATAGTTCCAAAGATTTATATAATGCTTTCCCAGAAAAACCGGAATCAAAGAAGTTGAACCTTTCATCAATTTTTAGATTCCTCTTAAATTGTTTCGATAAAGCATAGACCATACCTAACTTTGTCAATTTACCATTATGATGGGTAATGAAATACAACTCATAATCTGCATATTTTGGAACTTCTTTAGCTTCCAAAAAAGCCACTTTTATTCCGATTTTCCGAAAAAAATTTTTGAATATTCGTTTCAGTTCGTCGATATTATCATAGAAGTCTTCTTCTTGGATAATTTGATCAATTTGTACAACCGGAAAAATATTTTTATCCTTAAAGAGGGGGATAAGCTTATCATTTTTATCTCTAAACACACTCGATACTGAAAGAACAGAACCACCTTTACTCCCATGTGTATTATTTAATTTGGCAACTGACTCAATCAATATATCTGATAGTATTAAATGTCCATTATATTCAACTATTTCATCCGTATAATCATTAATTCCTTTATATGCATTTATAAATGCATTTTTCTCAATCAACGTTTTATGCTTTAATTCTAATACATCTTTTATATTGCTTCGTTTTAATTCATTCCTAAAAGTATCTATAAATTGATTGATTACACCTAAACCAACACTTGAATACACAGGGAGTCCTTTCCCGTAACCACCAGGGAATAAAAAACCTGACTCTTCAAGGTAATGAATCATTTTACTACTATTGAGATATTCAACCATCTATTGTCCCACCTATCTACAACATTGATCTCGTAATTCTTCACAAACGATGGGCTTTTAAGCTCTTTAACAATTTGTTTAACGTCAAAGACATTTGAAAAGGCTTTAGTAAAAGACTCAATTAGAATTACAGTCTCTTCTTTCTCTCCATAAAGACCTGGACCGATTGAATAGACGGACGCCTGGTCAACCGTTTTAAATAAAGAAATAGGGGTTTGGCAGAAATTTCCGCCAAAACTTCTTAAGTAATACTTTTTACCCCTATTAATTGTACTTTTGCTGTAAAAGTTGTGATATTTTTGGGAGGATTTATTATCTGGAATAACAAAAACATCAGATAATAAATATACGGGTTTAGGAATATTTATCGCTCCTATAAGCTCATCCGCTTTCCATTTATTAAGCTGGTTCATATTTAACAATCAACTTCTTATCAATAAGATACATATCCTTAATAAGACGATCATTATCGTTATTAGAGAGATAGTACAACCCCAGTAAATCTTCTATGCCACGGTATGAGGAGACAATTTGACCTTCCTTAGCTATTGGGATTTTTAAATCCAAGGACTCAATATTCTCTAGTTCGGAGAAATCAATTTCCTTAATACACCATTCTCCTTCAGGACACAAACTTACTTTTGAAGCAGCAAATTTTTGAAAGTCCACATTAGTTTGCACATTTTCCCCCAAAGATAGCTTTGCTAATTGATAAAACAGATCGTATTCTCCATTAGAAGCATTATTTATTCTAAATGGAGTTGTTCCTCCTGGCCTGGCATTTACTTCAATTATTTTCGGGCCTTCTTTGGTAAACTTTATTTCTGTATGTGTCATAATATTATTAAGCTCTAATGCAGTAAGAGCATCTTCAGTAATCTTGTAGAGTTCTTTTATATATTTTTCATTTAAAGAGGTTGGAGTAATGTAACCAGATTCTCTGAAAGGTTTATTTAAATGAGTCCTGTCAGTAACGGCCAGGTTAAATACTTCATTATTGATCACAATGCTTTCTACACTGGCATAATCAGCAAGACCTTCTTTTTCGTGCCAATTCTCTCCAATCATCTTTTCTTCTAGGTTAAATGTGCTCTGTTTGCCTTCTACAATTATATTTTCGTAGTTCGCAAGGTGTTCTTTATATTTCGATACTAATTCATCATAGTTTTGAACTTCAAAAATGCCATATCCGCCTCCTCCAAAATTTGGTTTGAGCAAACTGGGGAATCCAATTTTCTCTGATGCCATTTCTAAGTCTTTGTCACTTTCCACTTCATAGAAACGTGGGATTGGAATACCTTTTTCCTCTAATCTTTTTCTCTGTAGAGCTTTGTTTTGTACACGGTCTATTGTTTTGTCATCCATATAATCAATACCAATAGAGCTACATATTTCACTAACTACTTTTAATAGCATTTCCGCAAAAGTCAAAACTCCATCGATTTTTTTATTTTTATTAAAGTCCACTACTTTCTTGATCATATCTTCATCATTTTTACATTCAATTCCAATTCCTATTGTGCCTATCACTTGATCGTATACATGATTAAGACTTTCGTTATTAGGAGATTTAATATAAAACGTTACTATATCAACATTATCTAACTTTTGTAAGCTTGGATATATTAAATCTGGAGCAGTACCTCCATGGTGTAATAATAATGCCAATCTCTTCATCTGCGATCAACTCCCATTATTTATATGATACTTTCATTTTTTGAAACTTAATATCGATTGTCAAATGGCCCCCTATATAGAAAGGGAAGGACGGTTCAGTGTGCGAAAAATCGATATTACATAATATCGGGATATTTGTAATATTAAATTCATTTACTAGCAAATTTTTCAAAATATGTTTTTTATTAAGTATAGAGTCTTGGCCAAATTTTCCTATTAATAAAGCCTTAGCAGCTAATAAATTGCTTCCCATAATCAAATGTTTAAAATTCATTAAAAATCTTTTTGGCGAGACATTTGGAACACTTTCGATAACTACTAGTTTATCAGTGAAATCCATTGCAAATTCTGTACCTATTGTTGTACATAGACTCTCTAGATTTCCACCTACAACATAACCTGAAATTTGGCCTTTTTCCCTTTTTATATCATTTAAATAACTCCAAGTGGCATGTTTATGATTATCTCTTTTTCCAATATACCAATAACCATCATTGTATACCTCTGGGCAATTGAACTCGAACTCTTCTTTATTAAGAGCTTTTTTAATGATATCGAGGTCCGTTTCACATAAATTGGGATTACTTATGTGGGATAAGTCTATTCCGTAAATAGAAATTAACTCGTACTTAGAATAAATACTGTTAAGTAGGCTCGTCAAATCACTTTTCCCACAAACTATTTTTCCTTCTTTATTATTTACTTCATTCGATATCATTTCTAAATGTAAATTACTTGTTAGCCCTCCGTAAAAAGGGATCAAAATTGCGGGCTCATAGCTCTTGATAAAAGATGAAAAAAATTTTACAATATTGGAGGGCTTATTGATACCCAATTGTAAATAGTCTTCATCAATGTTAGGGTCAATAATTATGTCATATCCCATTTTCTCAAGTCGTTTAATCCCTCGTTTTTTACTTTCGTCGCTCAAATCTCTTCCATTGTTAGAAGGTGCCCAGAGGTAAGCTTTCATTCCTGCTCCTCCTTTTTACGGATCAATTTGGACATTTTTATCTCTATAGACAACAGGGATATCACGAATATCATGATGCCCTGTTATCCATGCTATATACCGCTCAATCCCCATACCAAAACCACTAGTCTGGAGAGGAAAATCTCGCTTCATTGCAATATACCATTTATAATCTTGTTCACTGACTTCATGTTCCCTTAAAGACTTTTGGACTGAATAATAATCTGCACGCTCCCCACACCCCAGTGTTTCTCCCATACCTAGCAACAGATCGGCAGCTAAAGCATATTTAGAGTCATCCGTATCATACTGCTGATAAAATGGAACGCTCTTATGCTCCAAATGGGTTAGCCAAACAGCACCATTGTAACGGGCGATCAGGTGCTTTTCTCCCTTGGAGTTGATTGTAGTAATGCCATTTTTTCTCTCGACACCCTCAGGCAATTCCGAGTTTAAAATATCTACTGCACTGCTAAAATGCACCCTAGGAAACTGCTTCATTTCTATTATATTTTTTATACTTTCCAACTTCTCCTTTTTTATATTTAATTTAATAAAGTAATCGCTTTCCAAAATTGGCTTTGTTATAAATTTTATATACTCTTCTCCTAGGTTTATAATGTCATTAAAATTACCAACTATTTCCACTTCAGAATGGTAAAATTGATTCAAATGTCTTTCATCTGACTCTTCTCCTCGGAATGACGGCATTACATAATAAACCCCATTATTATTAAACCTTAATGTATACTCCAAAAGAAATTGCATTGAATCAGCTAAATATGTTTCTTGACCTAACAAATCAATCTTTACTGGTAAGGAATCAGATCCTAAACCCATTGGACTGGAAATGCTATTGGTTGTTATAGGTAATGCCGCTAACGAGAAATTCTTTTTATTATAGAATTCATTCGTATATTTCATAATATCTGAATAAAGATTGAACATACTATGGTACCAATCAGATCCCAAAACTGCTGACCACCTATTCTTAGTATCTAGAGCCATAATTATTCATTCCTTTCATGAACTTCGTCGATGTAAATAATTCTCTATCAAAGGAAAAATTACTCTTCCTTGCATAGATCTCTTTATAAGCCATTTTAAAGAGATTGTCTCGGTACAAATATATATAGCTTTTATAAATCTTCTTAAAATAATCTTTAGTTTCTTGGTCAGAGATCCTTGCGTCAATTAATTCCCTATTTGTTTTAAGGATGTCATTTACATAGTCGCTAATTTGTTTGTCAGTTTTATAATCAAATTTATAGCTTTCAGTCAAAAATATATCTAGACCTTCAATATTATAGAAGGAGTCCCAATAGTCCTCAAAATCAATACGAATATCCATTTTGAGTGAATCTCGAATTTGACTTATTAATCTATCCGATGGGGTTTCTATATAATACATAGGGGTAACAAATAATACACCATTATTTGTTAAGACTCTTTTATATTCAAACAATGCTTTCTCTCTTTGTGGAATATAAGAGATAATATTCCCTGCAAAAATAAAGTCGAATTCTTCATCTTCAAAAGGCAGATCTGTCGCATCGGCCTTCAAAAATGTAATATTATTTTCCACGCCATAAGCTACTGCATTTTTCTTTGCAATAGCTAAACTATCCTCATTGATGTCAATTGCTGTAATCTTGCAATTGGTTAGTTTGGCTAATTCTATAGCAGTAAAGCCGGTAGAAGTCCCTATCTCTAATATCCTGTTATTTTTTCTTATATTAAGATTTTTAATGAAATTTATTACTGTCCGTATTCCGCCTGGTGGTCGATTGGTTTCTCCTATCACTGAAATTAACTGATTGTAATTCATTTTTTTTAGCTCTGTAATTCCCAAAGAATTAACTTTTAATTCACTCATACACGCACACAACCCCTTTACAATAACTTCAATATTTATGCTATTAATGGTAAATCATACGATCTGAAAAATCAATAATAAAAAACAATTTTTTCTTAACAATTTATTGAAAGGGCTTTCCTAGTCGTTTAATCCATAAGACTAAATGTAATAATTGCGGCATTCATAATTTACAAATTCTTACTTTGATGTAATCCGATTTATACGGGATGAAAGCCTTCTTTTTAGGTATGGCGGCCGGTTTTATCGTATTAACAGCGATAATTTCGGACGACACACGTCTTTCATTGGCCAAACAGTTTGTCCTGACTGCCATAGACATTTGTCGATTCACACTAATTCCCAGAGCAAATTTATTTGACGCTACGCCGTTGGTGCTGTTAAGAATATGCTTGTTTTTGATGTAATAGCGTCTCTTGGCTGAAACTTTGTCAACAGGCTGAAGGATGGGTAAGGGCTTCTCTATTGTTCAATTTCTAGTCGACGATCAAGTAAATATGGAATTGGCACTGAGAGAGAAATAATTTTTAACAAAAAGAACAAGAAACTTGAAAAACAATGAAACTATCAATTGACATTGATATTGATTCTCATTATCATAATAATTAAATGCTAAATGATACTGATTCTCATTATCTTTAAGGTGTGAATAAAATGAACAAAAAAGCATGTGCTTTGACGGTTTTTCTTTTGCTTGCAGGTTGTCAAGGGGCCAGTTCAGAAACAGAGAACAAAGAGCCTAGTAAGGAAGGGGCTTATTCCGTCACCGATTTCGCGGAGCGAACGGTTTCCTTTGAACACCCCCCTGAGCGAATCGCTGTACTAGGAAATGGTGAGCTGGATATTGTTTATGCCTTAGGGAAGGAGGTTGTTGGGAGGCCGACGAGCGCAGAGCCTGCTGTTGTAGCGGAAGCAGAAGAGGCCGCACAAGTAGGGTCGTCACATGAAATTGACATGGAACGTTTAACATTTGCCAATCCTGATTTAGTACTTGGTAGTTTCCCAATGAATGAGAAGGATGTCCCGGCTATTGAAGGAATGGACGCCAATGTTCTCCTTACTAGCGCCAATTCTGTCAGCGAAATTGAACAACAAATCGAGTTGATCGGACAAGCATTGCAAGAGCAGGAAGAAGCAGAGAAATGGATTGCGACAATTAAAGAAAAAAAGCAAGAGCTCTCTGCCAGCCCTTTACATAAAAAGGAAAAAGTACTGCTTGTTTATGGAGCGCCTGGATCAAATTTAGCAGCGCTTCCAAATTCGCTAGCTGGAGACATTCTTGACATCGCAGGCGGGGAAAACGTAGCTGCGTCTTTTGCACAGTTGGATGATTTTCCACAATATGCGGCGCTTTCGCCAGAACGGATTATGGAAGCAAATCCAGATCGAATTTTATTTATGGCCCATGGTGATCCTGCCAACGTCCAGGATAGTTTTATTAAGGAAATGGAGCAACATGCTGGCTGGTCACAGTTGCCAGCTGTTAAGGAAGGGAAGCTTGAAATTTTGCCTGCTGATTTGTTTGGCACCAACCCTGGCACAAACATAACGGAAGCGCTTGATTATATGCGTGCTTTGTTAGAAGAAGACGGTGCAGAACAGTGAGCGAGCTAGTGCTTGCTAAACGGGCTAGAAGAAGAAAAGGACTTTTGATCTCTTTGCCATTGGTTTTGCTCGTTTCGATGGCCGGTGGGCTTATGCTTGGAGCAGTGCCCTTTTCGTTAGGAGACATTGGCGCCGTTTTAACAGGAGAAGGCACGGAAACAAGCAGAGCGGTGATTGCGAATATTAGGTTGCCGCGCATCATAGTCGCCGCGCTTGCAGGGGCATGCTTAGCTGCCTCTGGCGCGATTTTGCAAGGTTTAATGAAAAATCCACTAGCAGATCCAAGCATCATTGGCGTGACAGCGGGAGGAGGGCTTGCTGCAAGCATCGCCATGGTCGCGTTGCCGCAGTTAGGTTATTTGCTTCCTGGATTTGCTTTTGTCGGTGCGCTTTTAGCAACGGGGACGATTTATATACTTGCCTGGGAAAAAGGCACTTCTCCTTTGAAGCTTATTTTAGCTGGAATTGCGGTGAATGCCTTTTTTGGAGCGATTCAAAGCGGAATTTTTATTTTATTTAGTGATAGGGTCCAGTCGATTCTTCCTTGGCTAGCAGGAGGATTTCAAGGGAGAAGCTGGTTTCATGTTGAATTTGTCCTGCCTTATGCATTAACAGGATTATTGTTATCGATTTTTGCAATTAGGCCGATCAATTTGTTGTTGTTAGGTGATGACACAGCACGTTTGCTTGGGGCACCAGTCGAACGGTTTCGCTTATGGCTTATTTTGCTTGCCGCTTTTTTAGCAGGAGCGGCAGTGAGTGTCGCTGGTTTGCTCAGCTTTGTCGGCCTTGTCGTTCCCCATATGGTCCGTCTTTTTATCGGCAGTGATTATCGCTATTTGCTGCCATTTTCGATTATTGGCGGAGCAGCCCTTGTTGTTTTAACAGACACAGTGGCCAGAACGGTGTTTGATCCAATCGAGCTTCCTGTCGGCATTTTGCTCGCTTGTCTTGGAGCGCCGTTTTTCCTGATTTTGCTTAAGTACAACAAAATAACGCATTAGCGCGCATCGTTTTTAGTAAAGGAGGTGAGAAAACGTGTAAGCAGAACGGCAGCGACAGTATTAAAAAAGAGGAGGAAATAAAATGGTGATTGTGGCAAACAAAACGTTGATTCGTAAAGGTGAAGGGCATAAGCTCGTTAAGCGTTTTGACAATATTGGCAAAATTGAAATGCAAAAAGGGTTTCTTGGCCTTGAAGTCCTTGTAAATGCAAAGGAAAAAGAGGTCGATGAAGTAACAATTAGCACACGTTGGGAAACGAAAGCCGATTTTCATGCGTGGACGAAAAGCGAAGCCTTCCGTGAAGCGCATTCAGGTCGAAACGCTCGCCCAGACTATATCTTAGGCAATGAAATCGAATTTTACGATGTTGAAGTAGTTCGCATGCCGATTGCACAAGCACAATAATAAAGGGGTCTTTCACCAAGCAGTACAAACGACTAAGGGAGGAGAACAATGGGTATTCGACTAAGAAAAATAGTGTTTCTGCTGAGTACGGTAGCGGTGTTCGTGTTTGGAGCTAATTTTGGCTACGCCAATGCCGAGCTAGCAGATGGGACCTATACGATTGATTATACGGTCATGCATGCAACTGATCCTTCGGCTTCCATTGCCAATGACTACTGGGAGAAGCCAGCAACATTGCATGTAAAAAACGGTGAGATAACAGCAGAAATGAAACTAAACCATAGTTCATGGATTGTTGAATTTCAAACGCCAACAAATGGCGGTTTTGCAGATGTAGCTGTCGTTTCAGAAGATGAAGGGGCCGATACAAGAGTTGTGCAATTTCCACTTGAGGGAATTGACGATATGACGGAAGCAAAAATCCATGTGATCGTCCCTGATATTGACTATGACCATCATTACACGATTCGCTTTGATTTTAATGAGAATAGTTTAACTGCTTTAGAAACGGCTGCATCAAGCGAAGAAGATAAAAACGAAGAAGACAAAAAAGACGATGAGCCGCTGGGAACGGCCCAATCGTCTGAAGACGAAGGCAAACGCGCACACACAGACACAAGCAAACCAACGGAGGAGGACAATCCGCAAACAAACGATGCCGCACCAATTGCTTTGCTTAGCTGCCTTGCCATCGTCAGTGCTATTGTACTTCTTCGCAAACGTATAAGACAAGTTTCGTGAAGGAGGAGATGTAAAGATGAATGTGCGAAACCGTTTGATTAATGGGTTCCTTTCTCTTTTGCTTGTATTCGCTACCGTGCTGCCGACATTTGCAAACACAGCTTCGGCAGCCAGCGAGCCACTGCAAAACGGCACTTATGAAATCCCTTTTAAAGTGCTAAAAAATGGAACTGACGAAACGTCGGTCATGGATGGTTATACAAAAAAACCAGCCACGCTTTATGTAAAAGACGGCAGCTATGAAATTGATATGACGCTTACGAACAGCAACTGGTACCAAGACTTTAAGGTCGAAGGCGCACAGCCAGAAACGATTTCCGAGGATACGAGTAAAAATGAACGGGTTGTCCGTTTTCCTGTTTCTCAATTAGATGAAAAACTTGATGCCTATGTCCACATTATTGTCACCGGCATCCCTGGTTTCGAATACGACAATAAATATGATGTACAAATTGCCCTTGACGTAAATGGAATCTCCATAATTGAATTAGACGAGCCTCCAACTGTCGAAGAGCCAGGCACTGAAGAGCCAGGCACTGAAGAACCAGGCACCGAAGAACCAGGCACTGAAGAGCCAGGCACTGAAGAACCGGGCACCGAAGAACCAGGCACCGAAGAGCCAGGCACCGAAGAGCCAGGCACCGAAGAACCAGGCACTGAAGAACCGGGGACCGGGGAACCAGTCGTACTGGAAGATGGCGAGTATACGATTCCATTCGCAGCTAAGCATGCAACAGAAGATCGGGATTCGACGATGAGCCGTTATTTAGTAAATCCAGCTCAGTTGAGCGTGAAAGACGGTGTTCAAACTGTTGCCTTAACAGTAAAAGACAGCCATCAAATTACGGCGCTCCAACTTGAAGAGAATGGCACGTTTTATGATGGCAAGGTTGTTGACGAAGACGGAGAAGCCAATACCCGTACGTATGCATATACGGTAACAGATTTAGACAAGCCAGCAAAAGCAAACGTTTCGATGCGCGTTTCGATGCCGAATGGAGACGTATATGAAAATACACAAAGTTTCCGTCTGTTGTTTGATGTTGAAGGAATCGAAGCCCTGCCTGCACCTGAAGAACCAGGCGCTGAAGAACCGGGAACTGAGGAACCAGGAGCAGAGGAGCCAGGCACGGAAGAACCAGGCACCGAGGAACCAGGAGCAGAGGAGCCAGGCACGGAAGAACCAGGCACTGAAGAACCGGGAACTGAAGAACCGGGAACTGAGGAGCCTGGAACAGGCAACCCTGGAACAGCGCCTAGCGATGAAATAGACGATCTCGCCAATGGACGTTATGAAATTGACTTTACCTTTTTGAAAGATGGCACAGAGGACGTCTCGGTTATGGATGGCTACACGGAAAAACCGGCGACTTTGTACGTGAAGGATGGCGAGTTTACTGTTGATTTAACATTGCTTCACAGCAGTTGGTATGAGGATCTTAAGATTGCAGGGGAACGGCCTGAGGTTGTTTTAACTGATGAAGAGGCTGATAAACGTGTTGTCCGCTTTCCTGTTAATAACCTTGACGAAAAAACGAATGCATGGGTGCACATTGTCGTCAAAGGGATTCCAGGATTTGAGTATGACAATGAGTACAACACACAACTGGCCTTTGACGTCGATTCGATTAAGTTGATTGAAAAGGATCCCGATCCTGAGTTACCGGGAAATCCAGATCCTGGAGAGGGGCAAAGTGGAAATAACGGTGGAAATACTGGCAATCATGGAGGAAACAATCACAACGGCGGAAACGGCAGAAATCCTGGCGGCAATGGCGGCAATGGCGGCAATGGCGGAAATGGAGGAAACAATGGAAACGAACCGCCTGTCGACGTTAACGAGTTAGAAGATGGTCGTTACGAAGTGGATTTCGCTGTTTACAAAGACGGCACTGAAGACATTTCAGTGATGGATGGCTATACGGAGAAGCCAGCGACCGTTTATGTAAAAGACGGCGAGTATACCGTTGATCTCACATTAACACATAGCGACTGGTATAACGACTTAAAGATTGAAGGCGAACGCCCTGAAGTCGTTTCTGAAGATGAAGCAGCTAGGAAACGGGTTGTCCGTTTTGAAACGGATTCATTAGAAACAAGCGTCAATGCATGGGTGCATGTCATTGTTCCTGATATTGGTTATGACAACAAATACGATGTGCAAATTGCGTTTGACACAGCCAGCCTTAAACTGATTGAAAAAGGGGAAACACCACCTCCGGCCACGGAACCAACAAAAAAAAGCAATAACGTCAATGACAACAATACTGGCAATGTTGGTCAAAACAGCAAAGGACCGAATGGAGAAAACCTTGATTATAAACGGGGCCAACTAAAAGATGAGAATGAGCTAAAGCAATCAAGCGGTGAACATGTTGCTAATGCCAAAACGGGCGATATGGCGATGATTGGTTTGTATGCGGGATTGCTCGTCGCATCAAGTATCTATTTTATTTGGAAACGCCGCAACAAGCGGCTTTCAGCCAATTAATGAAGAGCCCTGGCCGCTTGTTTGCCAGGGCTTTTAAAAAGGAGCTTGTTTGCAATGAAACTGAGAACATCCGTTGGTATAGCGGCAGCAACCGTAATGCTTGCATCGTGTCAGCCAGCGAGTGAGGGGGCTACTGGGAAAAAAGCAGAGGGGGGAATCGAACCGTTAGATGAGCAGCCAGCGCGGATCGTGGCGACGACTGTCTCTGCAACAGAATTAGCCGATGCTCTTAATTTGGAGCTTGTCGGCATTCCGACTAGCTATAAGGAGCTGCCGAACCGTTATAAGAACGTCTCGGAAATTGGCAATCCAATGAGCCCAGATATGGAACAAATTCGCAGTTTGGCCCCTGATGTCGTTTGGAGTGTAACAACGCTAGAGGCTGACTTGGAAGAGCCGTTTGCCCAAGCTGGTATTGACGCTGAGTTTTTAAACTTTCAAAGCGTGGAAGCGATGAGTGAAGAAATTTTGGAAATGGGTGAGACCTATCAACGGGAAGAACAAGCCAATCGTCTTGTCGCTCGTTTTAATGAACGGATTAGTGAGCTGCAAAAACAGACAAAGGACGCCGATTCGCCGTCCGTATTAATTTTAATGGGAGTGCCAGGCAGTTATTTGGTCGCGACTGAGCATTCTTATATTGGCGACCTTGTCCGTCTTGCTGGTGGGGAAAATATTGTTCAAGGAGAAGATGAGGCTGAGTATTTAGCATCCAATACGGAATATTTGCAACAGGCTAATCCAGATGTGATTTTGCGTGCTGCCCATGGGATGCCAGAGGAAGTCGTTGAAATGTTTGATGAGGAATTTAAAACCAATGATATTTGGAAACATTTTAACGCTGTCAAAAATGGGCGCGTTTATGATTTGGAAGAGCTGTTGTTTGGTACGACTGGCAATATCGCTGTGGTCGAAGCGTTAGATGAACTGGAAGCAATGCTTTATCCAGAGGCGGGCGATTAGATGAAAAAGACGGTTGTGTTTATTGTTCTTGCTGGATTGCTACTAGGGTTGTTGTACTGGTCGGTAATGAGCGGTAGCATTCGTGTGCCATTTTCACAGCTTGTGCAAGGGGTTATCAGCAAAGCAGATGAAGAAGTCAATGTCATTTATGATCTCCGCTTTCCGCGTATCATTATCGCCAGTTTTGCCGGTGCTGCTTTAGCAGTTGCTGGTGCGTTGTTGCAAGCTGTCATGCGAAACCCGATCGCCGACCCTAGCATTATCGGCATTTCTTCAGGAGCCAATTTTACGGCGTTATTAGCTGTTACGATCTTTCCGCAACTGTTTTACTATATGCCGCTGTTTGCATTTCTTGGCGGCATGATGGCCTGTGGCCTCGTTTACTCATTATCTTGGAGAGACGGTTTACATCCTTTAAAGCTGGTGTTAATTGGTGTGGCCATTCATGCAACGTTTAGCGGCCTCGCCGAAGCATTTAATTACAGAGGCAGCTATTCGGTGACAAGCATATCAGCAGCCACGACGTCGACATTGTCGATGAAAACATGGGCAGACGCCAATGTCATGCTGTTTTATGGCGGGGTGGCGATTGTGCTCTCCCTTTGCCTGTATTCGATATGCAATTTATTAGTATTAAATGATCGCACAGCAAGCAGCCTCGGCATGCGTGTCATTCCTGCAAGGCTTCTTGTTTCGTTTGCAGCGGTTGTGCTTGCATCAACAGCGACAGCGATTGCTGGCGTGATTGCCTTTTTAGGGCTGCTTGTGCCTCATATCGGGCGGCAGTTGGTTGGATCCGATTATAAAACGCTGTTGCCATTTTGCGTATTGGCTGGCGCAAGCCTTTTGCTGGCAGCTGATACGATTGGGCGCCTTCTCCTTGCACCGAATGAGATTCCTGCATCCATTCTCATGTCGATCATCGGCGGCCCATTCCTGATTTTCTTGTTGAGAAAGAGGGATCAAATGAATGGACATTCGTAATTTATCGTTTTCTTATCGTCATCATGAAAAGACAATCAATCACATTAATGCCACGATCCGCCCAGGCGCCATTACCACCATTATTGGCCCGAATGGATCTGGAAAGTCGACATTGCTCTCTTTATTAGCAAATCGCCTTACTCCCATAAAAGGAGAAGTGGTAGTGGATGGCAAGACGCTCTCTTCTTACCGGGCTAAAGAATTGGCCCGACATTTGGCGGTTGTCTACCAACAAAATGAAGCGCCGGCCGACATTACAGTCAAAAAATTAGTCACATATGGGCGCTTCCCTTATCGGAAACGGTTTTCCAACTGGAAAGAAGAGGACGAGCAAGCGGTAAGCGAAGCGCTTGAAGCGACTAAATTAAAAAACAAGGCCCATTTGCCGTTGTTGTCTCTTTCTGGAGGCGAGCAACAGCGCGCTTGGATTGCATTAGCACTCGCACAAAAAACAAACATCCTGCTTTTAGACGAACCGACTACGTACCTTGATTTGTACCATCAGTTAGAAGTATTGGAACTTGTGCGCTCACTAAACCGGGTAAAAAAGACAACGATTGTGATGGTGCTCCATGATTTAAATCAAGCCATCCAATACAGCGATGAGCTCATCGTTATGCAGGCAGGAAGCATTGTTAAAGCTGGCTTGCCAAGAGAAGTGGTGACGGAAGAAATGGTGGAAAACATATATGGTGTTCGGGCTGTTGTGCGCTATGACGCAGAAGCGGGCCTCGTATTGTTGCCAGTTGGCATTTAGAAAGGGGAGAAAGCATTGAAACAAGTAATTAGCAAAGGCATATCTCTCCTGTTTGCATGCGTGTTTGTTTATGCTTGCGCCAACCTGATCCAAATCGGTTATGATTATTGGAACAACCGAACGGTATTGGCGGAAGCACAACAGCTGTACGAAAGGAGCAATAGCCAAACCGCTAAACAAGGCAAAGAGGGTACTGTTTTACAGGACTTGCAGCAATCAGCTTTTTCAGGTTTGCACGCGATTAATGATGACATAGTCGGCTGGATTTTTATTGGTGAAACCAATATTGATTATCCAGTCTTGCAAGGGCACGATAATGAATATTACTTAAACCGCAACTATAAAGGCGAGGAGACGAGAGCAGGCAGTATTTTTATCGATTATCGCAATCACGCAGGAGGAAAGGAGCGAAACCGTATCTTATACGGGCATCGCATGAAAGATTCGTCGATGTTCAGCGACCTTACTGCCTTTACTGATCAGTCTTTTTTTTATAACCAGCCAGACATGTATTATGACACAACAGACGCGCAGTATGATATCGAAGTGTTTTCTGTTTACCAAACGAAAACAGATTTTTACTATATAGAAACCGATTTTCAATCAGATGACGCGTATGGGGCTTTTTTAACGGATATTCAAGAACGCTCTCTTTTTCAAGCTGAAACAGAGGTAACTGTAAAGGATCAAATTATTACTCTGTCTACATGCGATTATCGTCTTCACCCAACAGAGGGAAGGCTCGTTGTCCATGGCAAATTGATTGAGCGCGGCGACGGTTGATGGGGGACAAAAACTCAGAATGAACCTGAATAAAGATACGGGCGCTGGCAAAAATTGCTGGCGTTTTTTAAGGACAGTTACTTCGCGATAAGACATGCTGTCTTATGTAGATAAACGCTTTAAGACAATGATGAGCAATTGCGACATTTTTACATGGTTTATTAATCGTATCTTAACATATATTTGTTATAATAATTAATTAAGTATAAAATGGAGCGGTCTCATGACCCTGTTTGTCACTAAGCAGAAACTTTTCTTAAAATGCAGACAAAACAGCTATATTTCATTAGCCTTTGGTCAATTACTCATGTTTTCTAATGAAATTGAGCCAATTGTAAATACTACCGAGAAAGGTGGCTTGAAAGAAGGCGATGTGAGGATGGAAGGGCTAACAGAAGCTGTATGTATAAATGTCATCGAATGAACGTCAATCCACGAGTCAATTGCGGAGGTGAATCCCTTATATAAGGGAATTGATTGGACATAGGCATAATGATTAATCTAATCGGCGTAGCGGTTTTAATTGCGTTAACTGCGTTTTTCGTTGCGTCGGAGTTTGCGATTGTCAAAATACGAAGCACACAACTTGAACCCCATATTGAGGGCGGCAGCAAACGGGCGTTAGCGGCGAAAAAAGTCGTTACCCACTTGGACGAGTATTTATCTGCCTGCCAACTTGGAATTACGATTACGGCCCTCGGGATTGGGCGTTTGGCAGAGCCGACATTTGAGCGGATGCTCCATCCGGTCATTGGCTCCTTTGCGATTAGCGATGCGCTAGTAACAACGATTTCGTTTCTTATCTCTTTTTTATTTGCAACGTTTTTGCATGTTGTAATTGGTGAACTTGCTCCGAAGACGATCGCGATTCAACGAGCCGAACAGGTGACGCTTTGGATTGCGCGGCCACTCATCTGGTTTTATCTCTTGCTCTACCCATTTATATGGCTTTTGAACGGTTCCGCCCGTCTGATCGTGAAAGCTTTTGGGTTCCAGCCAATGAGTGAACATGAAGTGACGCATAGTGAAGAAGAGTTGCGCTTGATTTTGTCGGAAAGTTACAAAGGCGGGGAGATTAACCAAGCGGAATACAATTATGTGAACAAGATCTTTGAATTTGATGAGCGGATTGCCAAAGAAATTATGGTTCCGCGGACGGAAATGGCCACACTTACGATTGACGACGATATGGATGAAATCCTTGCGAAAATCCGTGACCAAAAATATACGCGCTATCCTGTCACAGACGGAGATAAGGACCATGTCCTTGGAATTGTCAATGTGCGAGAGCTTTTAGGAAAGTTGGCGTATGAGCCAGACCATCCCTTAGACTTAAAGGAAATTATGCGTCCTGCGATTACAATCATTGAGTCCGTTCCAATTCGCGACATTCTTGTGGAAATGCAGAAAAACCAGAGCCATATGGCGATCCTTTTTGATGAATACGGCGGAACGGCCGGCTTGGTCACAATGGAGGACATCATTGAAGAAATCGTCGGCGACATCAATGATGAATTTGACATTGAAGAAGAACCGCATATTCAAAAAATTGCCGAGCACCACTACCGTATTAGCGGGCAGACGCTCATAAGCGAATTGAATGAGTTGCTCCACATTGATATGGACGACGAAGACGCAGACACAATTGGCGGATGGATGCTCACACAAAAATACGATCTTCAAGAAGAAGAAACGCTCACCTATGGCAAGTATACGTTTAAAGTCAATTCGTTTGAAGGCTACCAAATCAACACCGTTGATGTGTTTTTAACGCCTAAGGAAGCGATGGAAATCGAATAGGATGAACCCCTTCTCCCTTAAAAAGAGAAGGGGTCAGACTGTAGACAAACGCTCGCATACTTCGTCGTTTGTCTCAGTCATATGCTCATGAACCCACGTTCTATTCGCATCTTCCCTCGCCTGCACTCCTCGTCTGACAAGCGTTTTCTATCAGTCTGAGGGCGGTTATCGACTTTGTCGACAACCTCACCCCTTCTCCCTTAAAAAGAGAAGGGGTTTTTCACGTTTAGCCTTCCAGCCATCCGTGTACCAGACCTTCGTGTTTTTCGATCCATTCTGCTACAGCACTGTCCATATCATCCTCATACTGTTGTTGCAGCGTAAGAAGTTCAGATAGCGTTTCCTCTGTAAAATAGCAATTATTCAGCGATTGAATCAGATCTGGTTCATCTTCTGCTAAACCATTGCGAGCCATATAGTAAATATCATCTGCTTCGCCATAAACACGATCTGGGTCATCCAGGAACTTTAAATCATAAGATCCAAATGTCCAATGAGGGCTCCAAAGAGTGACGACAATCGGTTCCTCGTTTTTGTAACGGGTATCAAGCTCGGCAATCATGGCTTGTTCAGAAGAGGATTGTAAAGTAAACTCGTCCAAATCGTATTGGTCCATGACTTCGTCTTGCGTCAATTGCATTAACGCCGAGCCTGGATCAATCCCTGTAATCGTTCCCTCGAGCTCGTCGAAATAGCTAGATAAATCTTCAATTGTTTCCACATCATCCATATACGAAGGGACAGCCAGCCCTAAGGTTGTCCCTTCGTACAGGACGCCATCAAGTTGTACGTCTATTTCTTCAGAATCGAGTGAAACGTATGCTTGGTCAGTGAAAGGGAGCCACGTATTAAAGCCAATATCGATGTCGCCGTTTTCGACTCCATTAAAAAGCATTGCTTTCTCCACAAGGGAAAGTTCCACTTGGTAGCCTTGTTCCTCTAAAAGCGTTTTCCACAAATGAGCAAAAGCGATTGACTCTGCATAATTGTTGTGGCCTATTGTAATCGTTTTTTCATTGCTGGCACAGCCGCCAAGTGTCAAAGCGGCCAAAAAAACTCCAGTTATACTTGTTATTTTGTTCACAACATTCCTCCTGAAATGAAATAAGGTACAGATTTATTATACAAAAAGGCCCATAAAAAATTGCCTACGAACCTGAGTCCGCCTCCGCTTGTTGTTTAACTTCTTCCAAAAATGATCGGTACCCCTCTTGGTTTCCTGTAGTCTTCGCTATTTTTTCTAAGCTGTCAAGAAAATGACTTCTCGTATAATTGAACGTGAAAGGAGCGCGATAGCCTTTTGCGACCATTAGTGCAAATTCCCAAGAAATTTGATAATAAGAAGAATCGATCGATTCAACGAGAAGACAGACGGCCTCAAGCACATCATTGGTGATGACAGGGTCGTCTTGGGCGTAAATGGTGATGTGGGAGAAGGTGGAGTACAAATAAAATTCAAATGTTTCTTTTTTAATAATGACGCGCAGGTCGTTTTTTTGATCAGTCAAGTAAGGCGTAAAACGAGTTACTTTTGAAATCGACAAGAGCAAATCTGTCAACTGGAAAATCGCGTTTGAAGCCGTATCCGGATCGTCATTGCCAATCGACTTAATCGCAATTTCTTTTAGCTTGTTAATGCCAAATTCAAGGTCTTGAACTTCTGTTTTTTTTGCGCCAATGTACACCCATTGCCGCAATCTCTCCACATTTGCGTGATTGCTTCCCTTTTCCCAATAAGTCATCAGAGGCGTTCCTTCCAATACAAACTCGCCTATCCGTTTCTCAAAACGAATGATTAGATTCTTTTTTTGTGCATACCGTACGAGGCTTTTGTAATTGACAATTTGAATATAGCCCGACTTGGATGCACAAACAGTAATGGCCTCCTGGTTGCAAAGATCATTCGTAGACCCATTCGGTTCCCGTGTCCTGTAAGGCTCTAAATCTTTTCCAAGCGTCTCCAGTATTTGGTTTTTGGACTCGTTTTTCATATTGAACATAATATTCGGGACTTGCATCCAATTAACAGAATGGTTAATAAAGTAGATAAAGGCAGCAACGGCACTCAACATAAACAGAACCGTCATCGTCGGAATGGCAAAGTAATAATTGGCCACTTGTTGATCAAGCAGAAAAAACGAAAAAAGAATAAACACAAACACCAAATTAAAAATCCCCATCACATGTTGGGTGCGCTTATCAGAAATAAACGTCGTCAACATCCGCGGCGTAAATTGCCCGGAAAAATTCGTCAGAACCACTAAAATCGAGTTTAAGGTAAATGCATTTAACGTAATGATCCCAGCTACGAGTGAGCTGACGATTTGCCGTGTCAATTCATAGTCTGCCTGAAAAAAGTGAGGCACTGCTCTACCTAAAGATAGCTCCATGTCAACCCAATAAGCAATCGCAACCAAGCAAACACCTACGATCGCATACAACAAGCAAATGACCCAGACATTTGCTTTCATCTCGTAGCGAAATTGGCGTATGGACAAATTTTTGAATTTTTTTAGCATGCGCGGAAAAAGGTGCAAAAAATGCATTTGTTTTTTCCTTTCATCTGGATGATTATAGCAAGACAATGTCCTTTACCCCTGTTCGCTCCATATCAAACCAGCCGAAAGGTGCTTCAGGGAGTCAAGATGCAGAAATGGACAACAAACAAAACGCCTTGAGAGGCAAAGGCGTTTTATCTGTCAAATGTGTTTTTGTTATAACCCGGCTTCATATTGCAAACGCTTGGAGAGTTCTCTAAACTGTTCTTCATCAAAACCAGGTGCATATTCTTCTGGCACAGGATCAAGATCAGGTATCTTTCCGCCTTCTGGTGTCCCATCGACGACTTCTAATTCCCCTGGAGGGCCAATCGGCGTCGGGCCAGACCAAATGCGGTTAAGCAATTGATAATCATCATCGCTGAAACGATAAAGCTTACGGTGCACGCCCATTGCTTCATACTTATGCGCGTGGTCGAATTTGCTGTTATCCAAGTCTGGGATAGGCAGCAATTTCGTCATATTGACGCCTGTGATTTCTTCAAGCGCCCGTGCATAAGCAACAGCGTGGACACTTCCTCGAACGAGCAAATAACCGATTAACTCCCGTGCAGTTTCATTCTCTGTCATTTGGTAAACACGCATTTTATGGGTGCGGGCGCCGCATTCTAAATAAAAATTGTGAAGAAGATCATGGACTAAATTGCCACTCGAAAATACATTGTCGCCTGTCCATGGTTTGCCACTGGAGTCTGTCGGCAGCGCATTTTGACCGCCAAGCAAAAAGTTAAATTTGTTGCCGATGCCTTGAACTTCTTTAAGCGGGGCATGGTCTGGGTTGGTGCTGCCATTGCCAACAGACCCGTCCAAACATAGATTGATTGTATTGGCGACAAGCTCTACATGGCCTAGTTCCTCTGCTGTAATGCTCGCAATCAACTCATAAAAAGGGCGAAGCTTTTTTTTGCTACGGAAATTAAACGATTGGAACATATAGTTGTTCAGTGTCGACATTTCGCCAAAGCGGCCGCCTAACAATTCTTGCACCACGCCAGCTGATTCTGGATCAGGTTCATTTAGTTCAGGCAAATCAATTTGCAGTTTATCAATACGCTTAAACAATGATATCCCTCCCGGCGAATATGGTAGTGTTCTTGGACTACCTACCCGGTACAGAAAGCTTTAAAACGGAAAGTAGCTCCAATGGTACGATTGCTGTTCCTCCTGAGCCTTAACATGCCAGCGTATTTTAGCAAAAGAACTGTTTTGCTTAGATTCAACTGTACGCGTTGTAAAAAAGATGCTTAAGAAATATTCATTACATGTCTATCTGTGCTGCGATACTCTAGCAAATGATAAAAACATATGGGCAAAAAAAGCGTCCGGCAATACGTATTGCCGGACGCGTGAGTCCCAAAGTTACTGCACATACTTCCCATAATCAGGAACAGCGATGCGTTCAAATTGCTGGTCAAGGACAGCAAGGCTGTCGCGAAGCTCTTGACCAAAAAGAGGCAATCCATGGCCAGGAACGAGGACGGCTGGATCCAATGACCGGAGTTTTTGGACGGAGCGGTGTGCCGCTGTCCAATCGGTGGTCCAGTAGCGGGGCGGACCTTGAATTTCTTGATTTTGTGTGATGACGTCAAATAACTCGTCTTGCTTCACAGTTATAATGGCATCTGCTGATAGCAAAGCTTTGTCCCGCTCACGGAAAAAGGCAACTTGTCCAGGGGAATGCCCAGGTACGTGCAGCCATGTCCATTCATTCTCAAGCCCGGCGAAATCAAGTTTGTCAGGCAGTGGCTTGACATAGTCGTCAAGCTGGATCGGTTCATTTGGAAAGAAGCGAGATAGCTTGGCTACTACCCCTCCTTCGACAGTGGCATCCGGTTTCGGATAAGCTTTTTCGCCTGTTACATAAGGCAGCTCATCGGGATGAATGTAGATAGGGACATCCCATTTTTGTGCTAGATCAAAAGCGCCACCTACGTGGTCAAAATGACCATGTGTTAATAGAATCGCTGATGGCGGGTTGCTTTCGCCAAATTGCTTGATGAGCGCCTCTACAATCATGTCGCTTTTTCCAGGCATGCCTGTATCAATTAACACCCAACCGTGTGCGTTTGTAGGGTCGCCAATAAAACAAACATTGACAATTTGTGTTGTGAAACAAAAGAGCTTTTCCGTCACTTTTTGCATGAGCCCGCTCGTTGCTGAAGTCATCGGCAGTTTGACTGTATTCGGAGTTGTGTGATTCCAATCAACGATATCCATTGCTATCCCTCCACAATTGTGATGCCTCTAGTGTGTACAAGAAAACAAAAACCATGTATTAGACGGTGGGCAACCCCGTTCATCACCGCGTGCGGGATATCTAGTCATTGTCTGCCATGAAAATCATTGCTCACTTGGATTTGCTCCATCACTCCCCGTCTGTTGATTGATGAGGGGACAATACTTACAGTTTAAAAATCGTTTTAATGTTGCCGTCTTCTTTTTGGTCAAATATCTGATAAGCGTCTTGGGCGTCTTCAATGCCCATTCGATGCGTAATGATGTCAGTTGGGTCAATCGTCCCTCTTTCAATCATGGTGTAAAGGGTCGGCATTAAATGAACAACAGGGGCTTGCCCCATTTTTAAAGAAACATTGCGTGTGAAAAAATCGTTAATCGGGAATTGATTGGCTTCTGAACCGTATACGCCGGTAATTTGCACCGTGCCGAATTTCCGCACAGCTTCGCTGGCGGTGACAATTGGCTGGATCGTACCGAATTGGTTGTCTCCACTTGAGCCAAATGTTTCTCCTGGGGGAACGGTGCCATCCATGCCTACGCAATCAATGACAACGTCGGCGCCGCCCTCTGTGTCTTCGTAGAGCTGTTTGCCTATGTCAGGCGTATCGCTGAAGTTATAGGTTTCCACTAAGTTGGTCCGTTTTCCATGTTCAAGGCGGTGTGCGACTTGGTCAACAGCAATAACACGTTTGGCGCCATGAAGCCAAGCAAATTTTTGTGCCATTAAGCCAATCGGCCCACAACCTAAAATAATAACCGTATCGCCTGTCGAAACGCCGGCATGTTTGACGCTCCAGTAAGCAGTAGGGATCACATCCGATAGTAAAACAACTTGCTCGTCATCCAATTCACTCGCGTCCGGTAGCTTAAACGGCGTAAAATCGCCATAAGGCACGCGCAAATACTCGGCTTGCCCGCCTGGATAATTTCCAAACTGCTCAGCAAAACCAAATAATCCACCTGCGTCCGAATGAGGATTTCCGTTAGAGTTGTCGCACTGGCTTTCCATTTGGTGTTGGCAAAAAAAACATTCTCCGCAGCTTACGTTAAAAGGAATGACGACGCGGTCGCCCTTTTTTAACGACTTGACCATTGGACCGACTTCCTCGACGATTCCCATCGGTTCATGGCCTACTACATAATCGGTTTCAGGCACGATGCCGCCGTGAAACAAATGCAAATCCGATCCGCAAATACCACTTGCGGTAATTTTTACTATAATGTCTGTGTCTTGTTGAATGGAAGGTGCAGGTACTTCCTTTGGTTCCATTTGTTTTTTGCCTTGAAAGGTAACTGCTTTCATCTGTGAATGCCCCTCCTTTTTAGTATGTAAGGGGCTATTCCTTATCTAACGGAGATTAAAACTTCCGTGGACAATCTTCCATAAAAGCGCCGCTGCATCACGATGCAGCGGCGCTTTTATGAGAGAGTTACGATTTTCCTTTTCGCATGTTGAGCATTTGAAAAATAAAAACGACTAAAGCAACAATTAGCAACAGGTTAATGAGCCCTCCGCCAATGTCAGCAATCAAGCCTAGCAGCCACAATACTAAAATAATGACAATAATGGTCCACAGCATCTTTTTCACTCCCGTTTTTAACATGTTTGTTTTTTTATCTTTCCCTAATCGGTCATTGTTAAACATACAAGGGGGGGTGTAGAAAGTGGAGGCTATGGTATAGTGAAAATAGTGATGAGTAAA
Organism: Shouchella clausii; assembly: GCF_001598215.1. Lineage (GTDB taxonomy): Bacteria > Bacillota > Bacilli > Bacillales > Bacillaceae_D > Shouchella > Shouchella tritolerans. The sequence goes on from NZ_BCXJ01000001.1 coordinate 800,967, forward strand.
GGGGTGGCACAAATGGGAGGACTAGCGGGAAAACATGTGGCCTTAACTGCTTCGCGGAAAACGGAAGAAATGGAGGCGCTTTTACATAAGCAGGGGGCAACGAGCGCGGTTCGTTCGTTGCAAGGCACCGTCATTCAAGATCAAGAAACCGTGACAGAAGCGATAAAATCAGGGCTTGCTACACAGCCTGATTGGTTTATCTTTACGACTGGTATCGGTGTCCAGACGCTTCTGGCCTTTGCAGAGGAAGCAGGGGTAAAAGAGGCATTTTTAAAGCAAGTTCGTTCTGCTCACATTGCTGTGCGTGGCTATAAAGCCAAAAACGCGTTGTTGAAAGAAAATATAGCAATGGATGTCGTGTCAGAAGATGGGACGACCGCACAATTAGTTGAGCAGTTAAAGGAAATGGACTGGAACGGCAAAAAAGTCATTGTTCAGCAGTACGGTCTGCCTTCACCGACGTTAGAACAGTTTTTGACAGAGGGGGAGGCGATGGTGTCCACATGGCTCCCCTATATCCACTATGCTCCTAAAGGAGAAACGATTGACTTGTTTTTAGAGGAGTTGCTCGAGAAAAAAGAGTACGATGCCGTTTGCTTTACAACGGCATTACAAGTAAAGGCGCTATTTTCTAGGGCAAGTGAAACAGGTAGGCACGAGCAGCTTTTGCATGTGTTTGCTGGCCCGACAGTTGCATGCGCCGTTGGCAAAGTGACAGCTGAAGCCCTTTCAGAAGAAGGGGTCAGGCGTGTTGTCTATCCTAAAAAAGAACGGATGGGCGCGATGGTAGTCGAACTAGGCAAGTTTTTAGAAGCGTGATGGTTGTGCTTCGTAAAATAACAGTGTGTAGCAGTAATATGAGTAAAATTAATTTTGACCAGCTGTTTATGGCTGGTCTTTTTTGCGTTAAAAAACAGGTTTACAAAAACAAAAGTTTACTGTATAGTTGATTACACGACTAATCAACCCATCAACAATAAGGAGGAACGAGAATGTGAAGTCCGTTTTTGATGATTCGAAGCCAATTTTTCAACAAATATCAGAAATGATAGCGGATGATATTGTGGACGGCCAACTGCAAGAGGGAGATCAGCTTCCTTCAACTACGGCACTTTCTCAATTTTATCGCATCAACCGGGCGACTGCGCAAAAAGGATTGGCGGCGTTAGTGGACGGTGGGTATGTATATAAACAACGGGGAGTTGGCATGTTCGTCGCAGAAGGAGCACGAGACAAACTTCTAGCTGAGCGCAAACTTGATTTTCACCAACAATACGTGCGGCCGATGCTGGAGGAAGCAAGGCGAATCCATTTACCAAAAAAAGAGATCATTCGTTTGATTGAGGAGGATTATGATGATTGAAATGAACGATGTGCACTTTTCCTATGGGGAGACCAAGGCGCTACAGAATGTAACAATCGACGAGAAAGAGCCTATTATTATTGGACTTTGGGGCCGCAATGGCGCCGGAAAAACAACATTAATGAAGCTCTTGGCGGGATTAGAAAAGCCAGAGAGCGGCACGGTGCTTGTCAACGGAATTGCGCCCTACAATTATAGTGGGTCAATGAGGCATGCGGCTTATATGCATGAAAACCATCCGTTTTCAGAGTTATGGAATGTTACGGATGCTTTACGATTCGCTTCGTATTTTTATCAAAACTGGGACACGGAATTAGCGAATAAACTAGTTGATTTATTTGAACTGCCGTGCCACAAAAAAATTCGCAAGTTTTCAAAAGGGATGCAGACGTTGACGAAAATCGTCATCGGCTTGGCCTCCAAAACCCCTGTGACGATTATGGATGAACCAACAAATGGGCTAGATGCTGACATGCGAAAGCTATTCTATGAAGTTCTGTTAGAAACGTATGAAGAGCATCCACGTCTGTTTCTGTTGTCTACCCACCATATCGATGAATTAAAGCCTTTGTGCGAAAAAATCGCGATTGTCGATCAGAAAACGATCATTCGTTATGAAGAAACCGAAATGTTAACGGTGCAAGGCATTTTGTTGACTGGGGAGAGAGCGGCCATTGAGGAACTAACGGCAGGGTATAACATTTTAGAGGAACGTACTCTTGGAAATGTCGTGAATGTCATGCTTGATGATTCCTTTTCTGAAACATGGGCAGAGCGGGCTAAAGCAGCTCATGTGAATATTGAAAAGGCCTCTCTTCAAGATTACCTTGTTTCTTTAACAAAAAAACAAAAGAAGGAAGTGCAGCAATGAACGCATTGAAAGGTCCTTTTCGTTTAATGTTTGAAGACATGCGAATGCAGTTTTATATTTTGACGGGTATAACTGTTGCATTATGGTTGTTCTTTCTAGTGTTAGGAATGAGTGTAGACACATTTATGGGCACGTTGTTTGGCCCTTATTATGGCTTGTTTGCGATTTATCCGTTTTTAGTTTACAACAAAGGGTACGTTTACACGCTTGCACTTGGGGGGACAAGAAAGCAGTTTTTGTTTAGTATGCTAGCGGCCTCTGGCTTGTTTATTGTCATTTGCATGGCTGTGTTAAATGGTCTTTACCAACTAAATGCGTTTTTGCTTAACCAAGAAGTAATCAATATGCCCCTCTTTCATATGGGCGAATTAGTTGGTTCTGCCAATCCGTTGCTTTATTTCTGGGTTGACCTCCTTTGGTGTGTGTTTCTGTTTGGCGTTAGCTTTGGTATAAACTCTGTCTGGTTTTATTTTGGAACGGTGCGTTTCTTGTTAGGCTTAACCGGAGTTGCACTAGTTGTCATTGCCTATTTGGCGTTTGCTGACCTTCGCACCTTGTTTACTTGGATTGTTGAAAGCCATCTTGTCTTTTTACATGCTATTGGCGCAATCGGCTTCGCAGCTGCCGCCCTTTCATATGTAATTATGAAAAATGGCCCACTTGAACGAGGCGGTGAGAAAGGCTTCCTCTTTAAAAACAAAACAGTTCAAGACTAACGAGCTGGTATATGCAAAACATAAAATCCAAAGCGACTTGGCGATTGCCTGCTTTGGATTTTATGTTCTCAAAATGACAGCGATCAGGCTTTAACGACATCGAATCGGTTTTCATGTTGGTTAAAAAATGAAACCCATTCTCTAGTGGGCACGTAAAGTTAATGGATGTCAAGCAGTTTAGCGGCAGAGTTGCACAACTCACGGAGCTCCTTAACGGTGGCCATCGTTGCCAACATCCCTTGAAAAATGATTTTCTTAGGCTCCTTTTTATCCAATTCAGCCTGTAATACAGATAGGGCGTCAAGGACTTCTTGCTTTTTTTCATCTGGGATGTGCAAAGTTGGCAATCGTTTTTGAATCGCTGAAAGTGTTTGCCTAACTTGCTCCTCTGTGCTGCTTGAACATGGCCAGTCTAACTGTTGAAGACGCTGTTCGGTGACGAACGGCTCTTCGCCCCCAGCAACTAGTCCTTCGGCCAAGTTGTCGAGCCGCCTTAGCAAATAAGTGGCTGTCTTTCTAGGGTCAAGGGGATGATTTGTTAAAAGCAGAAGCTTGAAAAGCGAATGACTTAACCCTTCTAATAGCAGGATTAAGTCAGGAATATAGCGCTCCGCTTCCTGTCCGTAGATCGACAACAGTGACCGTTTCTGCCAGTTGTAGTGCTCGAGCTTTTTCTCATACACAAACTGTCGCACCTCGTGGCTAATGGGTAGCACTTGTTCTTGAAAATGCATGATAATAAACTCTTTATGCTTCGAAACCTCGGCAAACAAAAACTCAATTTGTGTTTGAAATGCCTGCCTTGGCGTTAGCTTTTTTTGCTCAATCCGGTCCAATAAAGCGGACATCTTTTCGTAATAGTAGCGGTAAATGTCGATAAGCAACTGGTCTTTTGACTCAAAATGCAAATAAAAAGCACCTTTTGAGATTCCAGCCTCAGATGCGATTTCTTGAATAGACGTTGAAAAGTAGCCCTTTTCGGCAAATAAGTGAATCGCCGTTTCGATAATCGTTGTTTTTTTCTCGTTCATCCTATTCCCATCCTCTCGGAGTTGCCATTATCGTAACAGATTAGATGGCAACAAAGCAATCAAAAATGACTACTCAGTCATAAAAGGGGAATCCCAGCTGTGTTTCTGTAAATTTTTTTGTGTAAAATTGTTGGCACAGTTGTATTTTAACGTTTAATCAACTAAGATTAAGTGTATAAAATTGACCGGTCAGTCATGACGCGACTGCAACAATTAGGAGGGGGAACATGAAACGAAAATATACATTGCTTATCGGCGGCCTCTGGACGAATCAAGCCACTACATATGTACGAGAAATAACGACAACACCACCCTATTCATTAGAAGAAATCGTCTCACGCCTAAAATCAATCGGTGTTGACGCATCCGTTTGTGAAAGGCCGTTATAGGATAGGGGAGTGTAATTAGAGAGAAGGGGAGAATACGCTACATGAAATCGATTATTCAGTTTTCGATGAATAATAAGTTTGCCGTCTGGCTGTTGACGGTTATGATCATTGTCTTCGGTTTGTATGCTGGGATGACAATGAACAGAGAAGTGATACCGGACATTGATGCACCAGTTGTTACGGTATCAGGCGCTTATCCTGGCGCTACGCCAGAGGAAGTCGCCAACGAGGTATCGATCCCGATTGAACAAGCCGTAGAAAATTTGGACGGCGTATCGGCCGTGAACTCGTCTTCTTTTGAAAACTTCGCTTCCATTCAAATCGAATATGAATTTAGCAAGGAAATGGATGAGGCTGAAGCAGAGGCAAAAGAAGCGATTGACCAACTTGAATTTGCAGATGGGGTTGAAGAACCAACCGTATCCCGTATTAACTTTGGTGCTTTTCCTATTTTAACATTGAGCGTTTCTGAGGAAGGCGCATCGTTGACGGAGCTAACTGAGCGTGTTGAGCAGGACATTATTCCGGAGCTAGAAGGCTTGCCAGGAATTGAATCAGTTACCGCTGCAGGCCAAGAAACAAAAGAAGTGCAGATCACTTTTGATGAAGAGGCGCTTGCCGAACATGGCCTAGACGAAGAAACAGTTACACAATTGTTGGAAGCATCATCCATGCGATTCCCGTTAGGGCTTTATACATTTTCAGGTGAAGAACAGTCCGTTGTCATCGACGGCAAAGTGACTACACTTGATGATTTGCGGAATTTGCAGCTTCCGTCCATCCCTGCTGACGGTGGTACGCCAGAAATGGGGCAATTGCCTGAAGGCGGCATGCCTGAAGGTGAAATGCCTGAAGGTGAAATGCCACAAATGCCGGAGGGGGAAATACCTGAAGGAAACGGGCCAATTGAAGGGCAACAAGGCATGGAAGGTGGAGAACTGACTGGAGAAATGCCTGAGCTTGCGCTTGAAACGGTTGCGCTTGAAGATGTAGCTGACATTGAAGTTGTCAATGAGTCGAATTCGATTTCAAGAACGAACGGCCAAACGGCAATCGGGGTCGAAATCGTTAAAGCAGGGGATGCCAACACAGTCGCAGTAGCTGACGAAGTAAAAGAAGCGATTGCTTCTTTTGAAGAAGACGGGCTATCGCTTTCCATTACAACGGATCAGGCAAAACCAATTGAAGAATCTGTTGCGACAATGGTAAACAAAGCGTTGTTTGGCGCGCTGTTTGCAGTGGTTATCATCCTGTTGTTTTTGCGGAATATCCGTACGACAGTAATTTCCGTTATCTCCATTCCAGTTTCGCTATTTATCGCTTTAATCGTGCTTCAGCAGTTGGATATTACTTTAAATATCATGACTCTTGGCGCGATGACCGTTGCCATTGGCCGGGTTATTGATGACTCCATTGTTGTCGTTGAAAATATTTTTAGGCGAATGGGGTCAAAAGAAGAAAAACTGTCTGGCCGTGCATTGATCCAAGATGCAACGAAAGAAGTGTTTAAGCCAATTCTGTCTTCCACGATTGTGACAGCGGTTGTGTTCCTGCCGCTCGGGCTTGTCGAGGGAATGGTTGGGGAGTTGTTCCTTCCATTTGGCTTAACGGTTATTTTCGCTTTATTTGCCTCTTTGCTTGTTGCCATTACGGTTGTGCCGATGATGGCAAATTCGCTCTTTAAAAAGGGCGCACCTGAAAAACATAAAAAGCAAGAAGAAAAGCCAGGGAAGTTGGCATCTGGCTACCGGCGCCTATTGGAAGCGGCTCTTAACCATAAAATCATCACTTCGCTTATCGCCATTGCCCTGTTAGTAGGCAGCTTGTTCCTTACGCCTTTTGTCGGTGTAAGCTTTTTGCCAGAAGAAGAAGAGAAGCTTGTTTTTGCAACCTATTCGCCTAATGCAGGGACAACGTTTGAAGATGCAGAAAACGACGTCAACGCAGCGGAAGAAGTGCTCCTTGACAGAGAAGGAGTTGACGTATTCCAACTTTCCCTTGGGGCGCAAAGCTCATCGATGGCCATGATGCAGGCGGGAGATAATTCGGCGATCTTCTATATTCAATATGAAGATGATTTTGAAGGCTTTACACAAGAAAAAGAAGCTGTTGTCGAGGCGTTAGAAGAAGTAACGGAAAACGGCACATGGACTGGGCAAGACATTGCGACTGGTGGCGTAGGTTCAAGCGAATTTTCGGTAACGGTGTTTGGCGATTCGGAAGAAGAGATCGAGCCGGCAGTTGAAGACATCAAAGCGCTTCTAGAGGAGCACGATGACTTGGCTGATCCCGAAACGTCTATTGCTGACCGCTATCAAGAGTACACGCTGAAAGTCGATCAAGAACGATTGAGTGAACTAGGCTTGACAACAGCACAGCTTGGCATGGCTCTGTACCATATTGATGACCATAACGCCGTTACGACGGTGGAAGCAGACGGGGAAGAGCTTGATGTGGTCATTGCAACAAATGAGGAAGAGTATGGCTCCCTTGAAGAACTAACTGACGTTGAAGTGGAAACGCAACTTGGTACAAAAGTAGCGATCGCTGATCTTGTCTCAGTTGAAGAAGGTACGTCTTCTTCAACGATTACAAGAAGGGATGGGCAGATTTATGCTGAAGCATCGGCAAAAATTTTGTCTGATGATGTAGCTGGCGTCTCCACAACCGTTTTAAATGAAATTGAGGAATTAGCGCTTCCTGAAGGGGTTGACGTCCAAGTCGGAGGCGTAACCGCTGATATCGAAGAATCATTTACACAGTTAGGAATTGCCATGCTTGTTGCGATTGCGATCGTTTACTTTGTTTTAGTTGTAACTTTTGGCGGTGGACTTGCGCCATTTGCGATTCTATTCTCACTGCCGTTTATTGTAATTGGCGCCCTTGTTGGCTTGTTTGTGACAGGGGAAACCATTAGCATTTCTGTGTTAATTGGGATATTGATGTTAATCGGCATTGTCGTTACCAACGCAATTGTTCTGATTGACCGTGTGATCCATAAGGAAAAAGAAGGCCTTTCCACAAGAGAAGCACTTTTGGAAGCTGGAACAGTGCGGCTGCGCCCAATTTTGATGACCGCTCTTGTTACGATTGGCGCGTTGATTCCCCTTGCAATTGGTGCTGAAGGAGGCGGGCTCATTTCGAAAGGGCTAGGCATTACCGTCATTGGCGGTTTGACAAGCTCGACTTTGCTCACTTTGGTCATCGTTCCAATTGTTTACGAACTGTTAATGAAAATGCGCGGGAAACTTTTGCGCAAATAGCACGATTGCCCTCTGGCTTTATGAGCCAGAGGGCTTTTTCATCAAAATGAAAGTGATGTCCTTCCATATCATTCCTCGGATAGACGTTTTTGCTGTTTGGCATTCTAGAAATACAAACCCAAGGAGGTGAAACGATATGGCAGACAACAGAAGCTCAAACAACTTGGTTGTACCTGGTGTGGAACAAGCACTTGACCAAATGAAGTATGAAATCGCGAGCGAGTTTGGCGTAAACCTCGGTGCTGATACAACTTCTCGTGCAAATGGTTCAGTAGGCGGAGAAATCACAAAACGCCTTGTGCAAATGGCTGAACAGCAAATGGGTGGCAAACAGTTTTAATTAAATAAACATGGCGAAGGCGGCTTACTAGCCGCCTTCAGACTTTCTATCAGTCTGAGTGCGGTTATCGACTTTGCCGACAACCTCAAGGTGGTTTACTAGCCGCCTTTCTATATAAGCATTACAAATGGATAAATAAGGATAAAAATACTCATACATAGTTCTTTAGCAAATGGTCATTCTAGTGGTATAGGGAGGTGAAACAACAATGGCAAACAACAGAAGTTCAAACAACTTGGTTGTACCTGGTGCTGAGCAAGCCCTTGAACAAATGAAAAACGAAATCGCAAGCGAATTTGGTGTAAACCTTGGCGCTGATACGACTTCCCGTGCAAACGGTTCTGTGGGCGGTGAAATCACAAAACGCCTCGTTCAAATGGCAGAGCAGCAAATGGGCGGACAACAACGTTAAACCCTATATGATGGCTTGAAAGGCGGCATCGTGCCGCCTTTCCTTTTTTCTCGGAGTAAAAAAGAAGGATAACTGTTCCCTGTTTGACGCACACTGTTAAAAGAACCGATCTATGGAGGGATAGTGTGGGAGAACTACTTCAAACTAGTGTAGAACTTACAATTGGCCTAGTTGCATTATTGGTTTTAACCAAAGTGATGGGGAAAACATCGTTTGCGCAAATTACCCCATTTGACTTTATTTCAGCACTGATTCTGGGGGAACTTGTAGGGAATGCCATCTATGATGAGAAAGTCAAAATTGGCGCGATTCTGTTCTCCATTTTTATATGGGGGCTTCTGCTTTATATTATAGAGTGGCTCACACAGCAATTTCGGAAGTCGCGAAAAATTCTCGAAGGAAACCCATCCATTATTATTCAAAACGGCCACTTAAATCGCGCTGAGATGAAAAAGAATAAACTTGATATGAACCAACTTCAACATTTGTTGCGTAAACAACAAGCTTTTTCCGTCAGAGAGGTCGAACACGCTATTTTAGAAACAGATGGAACCGTCAGCGTATTAAAGAAACCACAGTACGACCAACCAACTTACGAAGACTTAAATGTTCCTGAAAAACCGGTTTATTTACCGGTAACGTTTATTAATGATGGCACGGTTGACTGGGAAAACCTCCATAAAGCTGGCTTTAACGAAAACTGGCTCAAAAAACAGCTTGATCAGCATCAAATCGACAAATTTGAGGACGTTTTTTATTTGGAATGGAAGCAAGACGAGGGCATTTATATTGAAAAAATGTAAGCTATGAGAAAATCGGTAGTCCATTTTACAAAACAGCCTTAAAGACACGAAAGTCCAGCACCAACCGATGTAGGAAACACGATGCAACGGATAAATAAACGACAACACCCAAGTACCTATAGGACATGTGGTTGCTTGCTGCAGCCTAGACGTTCATTTGACAGAAATGTGAAGATGCTTGATGTCCCTTGCGTAACCAGCAAGACTGTACTATGATGAAAGCGATTTACAACATGTGCAGGATCAAAGGTTATCCGAGGTGAACTTATGACGAATAAACTATACTTGTCTGTATTGTCTTTTGCAGCGCTTTTGCTTTTGTCATCCTGTGGGTGGATCTACCAGATTGGCGGGGCGCAAAGCGAATTTGACGCCACGGAAGCAGAATTGGAAGTTGCCGATTTTGCTTATACCAATCAAAACGGGGAGGAAGTATCGTTAAGCGATTTTGAAGGGGAATATTGGTTGGCTGACATGATTTTTACGTCTTGTCCCACGGTTTGTCCGATTATGACCCCTAATATGCGGGAATTGCAAGATATGGCGATTGCCGAGAACTTGGATTTGTCGTTTGTGTCGTTTTCGATTGACCCAGAAAACGATACGGTTGAGCACTTGAAAGGCTATACGGAAAATATTGGCGTAAACGATGTGTACTGGGATTTTTTAACGGGTTATGAGTTAGAGGAGATCCAGGCATTTGCTTTGGATTCGTTTAAAGCACCTGTTGAAAAAACAGAAGACGATTTTCTTCATAGCACCCGATTTTTTCTAATCGATGGGGAAGGGAAAGTTGTTCGGATCTATGACGGGTTGGCTTCTGACTTAAGTGATATTAAAGCAGACATTCAACGGACAGTGAAGTAAGAGTATAAGAGGAAGGAAAGGCGAGCAGGCAAGTCGATTTCGCCTTTTTTTATTTTGGCTGGGGTCGTTTTACAACCGCGGCGCTTATGTATATTTATAGTTTAGTAAATTGATAAGAAATACTTGAATAGTGTGTTTTGGAAAGCTACTATATGACGTAAGGAGGGTGGTTATGGATTTAAGAAGCATTAAGACCTTTCAAACGATTATCAAGCATGGCAGCTTTCAAAAAGCTGCAGAAGAGCTGTCCTACGCACAATCGACGATTACGATGCAAATGAAAAAACTGGAAAGTGAGCTAGGAGTGGTTCTTATTGAACGTGGGAAGCCATTTCAATTAACAGAGGCTGGACGTCTCCTCGCATTACAAGGTGATTTGCTCCTTCAAGAATTTGAACGATTACAAGAACGGATGAATGCATTAGTAAAAGGAGAAACTGGGCATATCCGGGTTGGTGCAATGGAACCAGCAGCTAGCTATCGCTTGCCTTACGCACTCGCACCGTTTTACGAAAAGTTTCCGAGGGTAAATGTCAGCGTCCAAATAGAAAGCAGCAGAAAGCTAATCGAGATGGTTGAGGCCGATGAGCTTGACTTGGCTATTTGTACAGCTGCAAATGTGCCGACGACAGTTCGCTTTTTGCCGCTGTTTCTTGAAGAGGTCGCCATATTAATGCCAGATGGCCATCCCCTTGCTAATGAGAAGGACATTTCATTGCCCCAGTTGGAAAACGAGCCCATGTTAATTACAACTGCTGCGTGTCCATTCAGGAGAAACATTGAAAAGCAAATGCAGGATCGTGGACTGCGGCCAACTTATCGAATGGAGATAAGCAATATGTTGGCGCTAAAGCATTATGTTCAAGCAGGGTATGGGATAGCAGCGGTTCCCATCCGTTGTGTGATGCCTCCTCCTAAAGGAACAGTCCTGAAGGCGATCCGCCTGTTTGAAGAAGATTTGCTAGTCGGTCTTGCGGAAAATAAAACAAAACCGTTTGGCAGAGTAGCGACATCGCTTAAAGACATTCTTCAAAAAAACCTCCGATATGAAAAGGAACCAATTCAAAAATAATGAATAGAAACTTCATTTTTTTCAATTATACAAAAGCGTTATGTTTCGTTATAGTAGTATTAATCCGATGGGTTAACTTTAATTTAAGAGGGGTGATTGTGTGAGCAAGACTGTATTAATATATGGAGGAATTAGCAAGCAGTCCAGGTTGATCGGTTTATGGCAAAAGGCGTCTTCTGTTTTTGCTGAGTACAGCGAAAAAGTAGAAACGATCTTTGTTCATGAGTTGCCTGGAAATGACTTATTGGCCGCCAACTCTAAAAGCGAAGCGGTACAACAGGCGAAGCAGAAGGTGGAACAAGCGAGCACCATTGTTGTGTTTACTCCGATTTATAAAGCGTCATTTAGTGGGATTTTAAAAACGTTCCTTGATTTGTTGCCTCAAAAAGTATTTTCCGAAAAAATCGTTTTGCCGATAGCAATTGGCGGTACTTTTGGCCATCTTCTTGCAATTGACTACGCACTTAAGCCTGTTTTAGCGGCCTTAGGGGCGACCACCATTCTTAGCGGTGTTTTTGTGCTCGATCAAGACGTAAAACAAGGAGATTCAGGTACATATGTGTTAACGGGACCAGCGGATGAACGTCTCGAACAACAAGTGCGCCTCGCTCAAAGAACGGCGCAGTTGTCCTTTATAACCAACTAAATTTATGAGAAAAGAAGGAAACATGATGAGCAAAAAGATGAGGCTTGGAGTGTTTTTAATGGGTGCTGGCCACCATATTGGTGCTTGGCGCCACCCCAAAGCAGCAGCTGATGCCTACGAAAGCATCGACTTTTATAGACAAGTGGCTCTGTTAGCTGAAAAAGGGAAGCTTGATATGTTGTTTATTAGTGATGCCCTGTCATTGACAGAAAAAAGCCATCCGTCTGAGTTGGTCCGATTCGAACCGCTTACGCTCGTGTCTGCTCTAGCAATGACGACAGCTAAAATTGGATTGGCGGCTACCGCAAGCACGACTTATAATGAACCGTTTCATATCGCCCGCAAGTTTGCATCAATCGACCATTTAAGTAATGGCCGCTCTGCTTGGAACATTGTTACCTCTTATTACGAAGAGGAAGCGTACAACTTCGGCGATTTGCCTCACCCGCCACATGCAAAGCGTTACGAACGAGCAGCAGAATTCGTCGAGGTCGCCAAAAAACTGTGGCGTAGCTGGGAAAGAGGGGCAGTCATCCGAAATCAACAAACAGGGATTTACTTTGACGCAAACAAAGTCCATGCCGTCAACCATAAAGGCAAATATTTTTCGGTCAAAGGCCCATTAAATGCATCGGCGCTGCCGCAAGGGGAGCCTGTCCTGATTCAAGCCGGTTCCTCCACTTATGGCACTAAGTTTGCAGCTCGATACGCAGATGTTGTCTTTACAGCACAACAGCATTTAAGAGGGGCAAAGCGATTTTACCGTAACTTAAAAGAGCAAGTCGCCGCCGCCGGGCGGCTGCCGGAAGAGGTTCTCGTGATGCCAGGCATTTCGCCGATAACAGCCAACTCAAAAGAAGAAGCAGAGGCGATTTACGAAGAGTTGCAGTCGCTGTTAGATGAGGAAACGAGTTTGGCTTTTTTATCAGACTATTTAGGGAAAGTATCTTTTTCGAGAAAACAGCTTCACCAACCGTTATCTATTGCTGACTTGCCGCCTACAAATGGCAACCAAAGCAGGCGCGACCTAATCGTCGAGCTTGCTAGCCGCGAGCAATTGACCGTTTTGCAATTGGCACGGCGTGTTGCCGGGGCGAGAGGGCACCATATTGTTTGCGGTTCCCCTACACAAATTGCAGATGTCATGGAGACATGGTTTCGGGAAAAAGGAGCAGACGGCTTTAATTTAATGTTTCCTTATTACCCAGGCTTAATGGAAACATTTATCGAACAGGTCATTCCCATTTTGCAACAACGAGGGCTGTTCCGCCTTGATTATGAAGGGGAAACATTACGTTCTCATCTTGGTTTACATGAACATCAAGTTTAAAAGGAGGAGTAGCTATGAAAATCGCCTTTGTTTTAAATGAATCAGAAGACATTGTCCCGATTACAGAAGGGATCGTTCTGCGTGTTTATGATAGCTCGTCGAAGAGCTACATAGAACAAAAAGAGGGGAGACGGTCCGCTGCACTCCAATTTGCCATTAAACAGGGCGTCCATGCGCTGGCAGCTCCACCAGAAACATTATGCGAACAGTCATACAAGTTTGCGCGCAAAGAGCAGCTATCGTTTATTTCTTTGCCTGGCCCCGTCCCTTTCAACCAAATCATTAGCCAACCACTTGCCTTGACGGACCAGCTGCCAAAAAAAGAAATTAGCCCAAGTGTTTAACGGAGGAAGGAGGCTTATAACGGATATGGCAACCGAATTGCAACACGGTGCAGCAATTGAGATCGATCAGCTCTACAAGCAATTTGGCAATAAAAACGTTCTTCAAGGCATAGATGCAACCATACATGGAGGCGAATTTGTTGCTGTAGTAGGGAAAAGCGGCTGCGGCAAGAGCACATTGTTGCGGCACGTGGCAGGGCTTGAGACGGCGACTTCAGGAGAAGTGAGGCAGAATGGAGAACGGATCGACGGCATCAATCAGCAAGCACGCCTCATGTTCCAAGAGTCGCGCCTTTTGCCGTGGCAAAATGTGCTAACCAATGTTGGCGTTGGGCTTCGTCTCGAAGGAGAGTGGCAACAGCAAGCAGCGGCGCTTCTTAAAGATGTCGGCTTGGATGGTCGCGGCAATGAGTGGCCGGCTGTACTATCTGGTGGGCAAAAACAACGCGTTGCCTTAGCCCGTGCCCTTGCAGGCGGACCGAAACTGCTGTTACTCGACGAACCTCTTGGAGCCTTAGACGCACTTACCCGAATGGAGATGCAGCAGTTGGTTGAAAGGCTGTGGCTCATACACCGATTTACAGCGTTGCTCGTCACCCACGATGTCAGCGAAGCAGTCATGCTTGCTGATCGGATCATCGTGATTGAGGAAGGGAGAATTGTGATGACGAAAGACGTTCCATTGCCCCGTCCCCGTGTACCAACGGCGCCAGATTTTGCTGACATTCAAGAAACGATTTTAAATGAATTATTAGGCATTCAGGCGGAGAAACCACTCCTGCAGCAAACGAATTAAAGGGGATGAGGAAATTGGTTGAGTTTATTACAATGGCACCTACTTCAGGAGATGGCACGAGCATTTCCACCGGAAACGCTGGCTGGACAACGGCAAAAGGAACAACGCAGCGTGAGCCTTCTTTTTCCTATATAAAGGCAATTGCCGAAGCGGCTGAAGCCGGCGGCTTTACGTCGCTATTGCTTCCAACAGGCGCTGGCTGCTTAGATTCAGTAGCGGTAGCTGCCAATTTGATTAACTGCACCAAATCATTGAAATTTTTATTTGCCGTTCGACCTGGCGTCATGTCGCCAACGACGTTTGCTAAGCAATTTGCCACGATCGACAATTGGTCGGAAGGAAGGGCGCAAGTGAATATTGTCACAGGCGGTTCGCCGAAAGAACTGGCTGGCTATGGCGATTTTTTGCCTCATGATGACCGTTATCGTCGTACAGAAGAATATATCCATGTTTTGAAGCGTCTATTTTCAGAAAAGGAAGTTAGTCACACAGGAGAATTTTATGAGCTAAAAAAGGCAACGCTGTTTCCAACATTAAAGCAAACAAGCAGTCCCAAAATTTTCTTTGGCGGGGCCTCGGAAACGGGAAAACAGGTAGCGGCAAATGTCGCCGATGTATACATGATGTGGGGCGAGCCGCTTGAAATAGCACGAGAGCGGATTAACGACATGAAAGCGCGCTACGCAAGAGCGGGCAGACAAGCAAGCTACAGCATTTCTTTTCAAGTTGTGCTCGGAAAAACGGAAGCAGAAGCATGGACAAACGCGAATGCGCTCGTTCAACATTTAGCGCCAGAAGCCCTTGAACAAAAACAGCAGGACAGGGCAAAAGGCGATTCTGTCGGCGTTAATCGCCTTCATGATTTGATGGAAGCGAGCCGTAAAGACAATTTTGTCATTGGCCCTAATTTGTGGGCAGGATTGACACAAGTACTGTCCGGCAATTCCATTGCCCTTGTCGGTACGGCAGACCAAATTGCTGACCGTGTTGTTGAATTTGTCAGTCTCGGCTTCGATAAAGTCCTTTTGCGCGGTTTTCCCCATTTGGAAGTGATTACGGAAATTGGTGCAGAAGTGATCCCGCGTGTAAATGAGCGCTTATCCCACGCCGTAACACATTAAAGGGAGTGACGATGTTGAGAAAGATGGCAATCTTTGGCCTTTCGTTTGGGATTGCGGTAGTGTTGGCGGGTTGCAATGACCCTGGCGCGGCAGCAGAGAAAGGCGAAACGGTGACAATTGGCTACCAGAAAGGAGCGTTAACGCTGTCTCTTAAAGAAGATGAGGCGTTCGCGAGGACAATGGCTGACTTGGGTTACTCCCTTGAATGGGCAGAATTTAATACAGGCAGCTCCACGCTTGAAGCATTAGGGAGCGGGAGTACAGACCTTGCCAATGCCGGGGATACGCCTTCGATTTATGCCATTGCCAACAGGCAGCCGATCCATTACATCGCCGCTACAGATAATGCCCCTTACAGTGAAGGCATTTTAGTCCACCCCAATTCAGGCATCGATCGCGTGGAAGATTTGGAAGGGAAGCGGATCGCCTTTAACCGAGCATCAATCGCCCAATATTTGTTGTATAAAGCATTAGACTCGGTTGGGCTAACTTTTGCAGAGATAGAGCCTGTGTATCTAGGGCCAGCAGATGCACATTTGGCCTTTGAACAAGGGAATGTCGATGCATGGGTCACGTGGGATCCGTATTTAGCCGTATCTGAAGAAAAAGGCAATCATGTCATTGCGACGGCGGACGGCCTTGCTTCCTATCGATCATTTTACTTTGCCAACAGTGATTTTGCCGATCAACATCCAGAAGCGGTACAGGCGTATGTCGAAGCTTTGCAACGGGTAGGAACTACAATTGAAAGCGATGCAAGCGAGGCTGCAGCGATTATGGAAAAAGCGACAGGATTGCCGCAAAATACGTGGGTTGGCATTTTAAACCGTCTTGATCATGTTCCGGATTTTATTGATGAAGAGGCAGTATCTGACCTCCAAGAACAGGCAGATGATTTAATGGCCATCGGTTTGCTAGAAGGCGAAGTGTCAATTGTTGATTATGTCTGGAATCGAGAGGAGGAAAGTGAATGAACAGTTGGAGACAACGGTACCAAGATGGAGTAGCGCCATGGATCGTGCCCCTCTTGTTACTCATTTCTTGGCAATTTATGAGCGTTTACGGTTTGTTCTCCAATTTACTTGCAAGCCCATTGGAGGTCGTCCAAGCAGCGTGGCGGATGATTGCGAATGGGGAACTGGTTAGCCACATGGCAACCAGTTTTTATCGAGCGTTAGCAGGCTTTATCATAGGCGGCGGGCTTGGCCTTTTGCTAGGCATTGCCAATGGCTTATCCCCATTTTCAAGAAAGTATTTAGATAGTACAATTCAAATGTTGCGGAATGTGCCAAACCTTGCACTAATTCCACTTGTCGTCATTTACATGGGGGTAGGCGAAAGTGCCAAAATTTTTCTTGTGGCAGTCGGTGTGTTGTTCCCTGTATACATTAACACGTTCCATGGCATTCGCTCGATTGATCAAAATATGCTAGAAATGAGCAAAATGTATGGGTTATCAAAATGGAAGTTATTCACTAAAGTGATTTTTCCTGGTGCGATGCCATCCATTTTAGTTGGCATCCGTTACGCTTTAGGAGTGATGTGGGTAACCCTTATTGTTGCCGAAACAATTGCCGCTACTTCAGGAATCGGCTATATGTCAATGAACGCAAGGGAATTTATGCAAGTTGATGTCATCATTTTAGCCATTCTTCTTTATGCGTTTTTAGGGAAGCTGGCAGATACGTTGGCAACGTTTGCCGAAAAGCGGCTGCTGCGTTGGAACCCAACTTACCGTTGACCTGTTTTGATTAAAAATTTGTCCATAACAAAAAGAGAAAAACGTACAAAGTTTGAAACCAACAAGCAGCTCGTTTGGATTAAAAACGAGCTGCTTGTTTCAATGTGCGTTTGCTTATTTGTCATATTACTCCCTGTGCGATCATCGCATCGGCTACTTTAACGAAGCCAGCAATATTAGCGCCCACTACTAGATTGCCAGGAGCATCGTTCTCTTTTGCCGCATCTATACAATCTCTGTAAATGGTCTTCATAATTTCTTGGAGCTTGGCGTCTACTTCTTCGAACGTCCAAGAAAGCCGGGCGCTGTTTTGCGCCATTTCTAAAGCAGAGACAGAAACGCCGCCTGCGTTCGCCGCTTTTGCTGGAGCAAACAGAACACCATGTTCGTGAAACACGTTTATCGCTTCTAGCGTTGAAGGCATATTGGCTCCTTCGCCAATTGCTTTTACGCCGTTGGAGACTAAAACGTTCGCCGCGTCTTCGTCGATTTCATTTTGCGTGGCACAAGGAAGAGCAATATCACAAGGCACAGACCAAATGTCTGAGCAACCTTGGAAATAGTGAGCTTGTGGATGTTCGTTTACATATTCGCTAATCCGTTTTTTCTCGCTTTCCTTCAAACGTTTGACCGTTTCCAAGTTAATGCCGCTTTTGTCGTAAATATAGCCTTCTGAGTCGCTACAGGCGACCACTTTCGCACCAAGATGCATGGCTTTTTCCATCGCATAGATCGATACATTCCCTGATCCAGACACGACAACGGTATTCCCTTCGAAGCTATGGCCTTTTTCTTTGAGCATCTCCTCGACGAAATAAACCGTTCCATAACCTGTCGCTTCTTTTCTGGCAAGACTTCCGCCGTAAGCGATGTCTTTTCCCGTCAGGACGCCTGCTTCAAAACGGCCGCGCATTTTTTTATACTGACCAAACATATAACCAATTTCCTTGGCACCTACCCCGATATCTCCTGCCGGAACATCGGTATCTGGTCCAATGTATTTGCTCAGTTCAGACATGAAGCTTTGCGTAAAGCGCATAATTTCGCCATCGCTTTTTCCTTTTGGATCGAAATCTGAGCCGCCTTTTCCGCCACCGATCGGTTGGCCTGTCAGTGCATTTTTGAAGATTTGTTCAAACCCGAGGAATTTAATAATGCTTGTATTGACGGAAGGGTGAAACCGCAACCCGCCTTTATACGGCCCTAAAGCACTGTTGAACTGTACCCGAAAACCGCGATTTACTTGGACATTCCCTTGGTCATCGACCCACGGAACGCGAAAAGAGATCATTCTTTCTGGCTCCACGATTCGCTCAAGAATAGCTTGTCTAATATACTGTGGGCGCTTAGCAAGGACAGGCAATAACGAGTCCAATACTTCCTTGACCGCTTGATGAAACTCATTTTCATATGGGTTCCGCTGTTTTACTGTTTCGTAGACGTGTTGAACATATTCTTGCACGTCACTAGCATACGTTCCTTTCTCTTTCTCCAATACGTTCATTGGTATGGCCTCCCCATTAAGTCTGAATACAATCTATGGAAATGAAATCGTTTTCAAGGTCCTGGCATATAAGACTGCCCTTTGAAACAGGATTCGCTATCTGCTATCAAGTATTTTATAATTAAGTGAATCATCTAATCAATATTAATAACTGATGGATTTAATGCCTTTTTTAGATGAATGAAAGGGAGAGCTGCGATGGAAATCAGACAGTTGCTGTATTTTATGGAAGTAGCGAAACGGGAGCATGTTACCGAAGCTGCAGCGGCCTTGCATGTCGCACAGTCTGCCGTCAGCAGACAGATCTTTAATTTAGAAAGCGAATTAGGCGTCGATTTGTTTATTCGAGAAGGCCGGAGAGTGAAATTGACACCAATCGGAAAAATTTTTTTAGAACGAATCAAACATGCTATGAATGTGATTGAAGATGCTAAACGGGAAGTTCAGGAGTATCTTGATCCGAAAAAGGGAACGATTCGCGTTGCTTTCCCTATCAGTTTGGCTGCTTATACGTTGCCAACAGCGATTTATGCGTTTCGAAAGCGCTACCCGGAAGCGAAATTCCAGCTAAAACAGGGCCTTTATCGTGAATTGATAGACGGGGTTATTAAAGGGGATTACAATATGGCGCTGATTGGCCCAGTGCCGATGGAAGAAAAGAAAATCACCCCTCGAATTCTGTTTGCAGAAAAAATTGTCGCTCTTTTGCCGATACACCATCCATTAGCGAAAAGCACCGAAATCAATTTGCTCGATTTAAAAAATGATCCGTTTGTTTTGTTGCCAGAAGGGTTTGTTTTTCGGGATCTTGTCATTGAAGCCTGTTCCGAAACAGGCTTTATCCCACAAATTGCTTTCGAAGGAGACGACATTGATGCTTTAAAAGGCTTAGTAGCGGCTGGTCTTGGCGTCACATTAATGCCGGAAGTCACACTCGTTGACAATACGCCGCGCTCAACTGTAAAAATCCCATTAAGTGAACCGGATGTCACGCGAACGGTTGGTGTCATTACACCGACAGAACGTGGACTGTTGCCAACGGAAGAATTGTTTTATGAATTTCTGCAGGAGTTTTTTACGAAGCTGAATCATTTTAAAGATTAAACGGTTGTTGATGCTTGTTTTTTTCTCCAGACGTCCAAGCTTATGGGAATATTGGTGTCCACAGCTGAAAAATGGCTTGGTATAAAAAAAAGGTTGAAAAAAAGACAATAAAATCATAATATGAACATATAATCATATATAGGGGGTATGGGAATGGAAAACAACTATGTTGATTTAGATGAAGAAACGTTGTTTATTGTCTCGCAAACATTCAAAGCTCTTGGGGACCCAACACGGATACGAATCTTGCATTTGCTTGCTGAAAAAGAATGCGCTGTTGGCGAAATTGTAGAAGCGTTGGCGCTCGGCCAATCAAATGTGTCCCATCAGCTTCGTTTTCTTAAAAACTTGCGGTTGGTAAAGTCGCGGCGAGTAGGCACAGCCATGTATTATTCGCCGGAAGACGAGCATGTAATGGAAATACTAGAAAAGACGATCCAACATGCCAAACATGATTAGGAGGGGTTAGGATGGGACATTCTCATGATCACAGCCATTCTCATGGAGTGGGCCATAGCCACATTCACACGAACAATAAAAAAGTGCTATTGATTGCTTTTGTGCTTATTACCATGTTTATGGTTGTTGAAGTTATTGGCGGCTTCCTCACGAATAGCTTGGCACTTCTTGCTGATGCTGGTCATATGTTAAGCGATGCGGTTGCCTTAGGGCTTGCACTAGCAGCGTTCAAATATGGGGAACGGGCAGCGAGTAACTCAAAAACATACGGCTACAAGCGCTTTGAAATCTTGGCAGCATTTATGAACGGCCTAACATTAATTGGCATTTCCGGCTATATCATCTATGAAGCAATAACACGCTTTGCCGAGCCACCAGAAGTGGCAAGTGTTGGTATGCTTGTTGTCGCTGTTTGCGGTTTGCTTATCAACATGATTGTCGCTTGGATTCTTATGCGTGGTTCCGATGTGAAAGGAAACCTGAATATGCGTGGCGCATTTCTCCACGTTCTTGGTGATTTGCTCGGTTCTGTTGGTGCAATTGCCGCCGGCCTCCTCATGCTTTTTTTTGGCTGGACGATAGCGGACCCAATTGCTAGCCTGCTAGTGGCGGCGCTGATTTTAGTTAGCGGCTTCAGAGTGACGAGGGATTCAGTCCATGTGCTCATGGAAGGCAAACCGGCATCTGTTGATGTCGACGAGGTAAAAAACGAATTGCAATCATTGCCTGGCGTTTTAAGCATCCACGACTTGCATACATGGTCGATCACGTCTGATTTTCCAGCATTGACGGCACATGTAGTCGTTGGGCATGGTATTGACCGCGACGACTTGTTGAAAACAGCCAAGCGCCTGCTCCATGATCGTTTCGGGATCCACCATACAACGCTTCAACTGGAAGGCGAAGAAAAGCAATGCAACCACTCGTGTAATTAATACGAGGAAGGGAAGAATTCACGTACGAAATCTGCCAAAATGTAAAATTTGTTCGGATATTTATCTAAGCGCCCGCTATTTGTGTTACAATAGGAACGAATTAGAGGATGAATCTGTATGTGACTGGCGCGAAGTGGATAACCACAAGGGAGCATACGGATCAAAGCCGTGCGCCTGGGCAAAGGAAGAGAGGAAGTCTTCCTTATATGTTCCGAATAAAGAAAGGATGGTTTTAGGTGGCAGAGCCTATGATTTTGGATGGAAATGAAGTTTCAAAACGAATAAAAGACAAACTGGCGTTACAAGTCGCAGCCTTAGAACAAAAAGGGGTACGCCCATGCCTTGCGACCATTCTTGTTGGCGATGATCCCGCTTCTGCAACGTATGTACGGATGAAAGGCAATGCCTGCAAACGCCTAGGAATTGAATCGAAAAAAATCGAGCTTCCTAAAGAGACAACGACGAAGGAATTGCTCGCCGTCATTCGCGAGTTAAACAATGACAGCAGTGTCCATGGGATTTTGCTGCAACATCCAGTCCCAAGCCAAATTGATGAACGTGCTGCATTTGATGAGATTGCGATCGAAAAAGATGTCGACGGCGTCACAACGCTAGGCTTTGCCCAAAACGCGTTTGGCTTTGCCCATTATCCCTCTTGCACACCGGCTGCGATTCTCGCTATTATTGACCACTACCAGTTGCCAATCGAAGGCAAACATGCCGTGGTCGTTGGCCGCAGCCCGATTCTTGGAAAACCTGTGTCCCAAATGTTATTGAACCGCAATGCAACGGTGACGATTTGCCATTCGCGCACGGAAAACGTAAGTGACTTTGTCAAAAAGGCTGACATTGTTGTAGCAGCAGTCGGCAAGCCAGAATTTATTCAAGGAGAGTGGATAAAATCAGGGGCTGTTGTCCTCGATGCCGGTTACAATAAAGGCAATATTGGTGACTGTGATTATGACGGATGCGCCCAACGGGCTTCAGCGATCACGCCTGTACCTGGCGGCGTAGGACCTGTAACGATTTCTATGTTGCTAAAACACACGGTTGAAGCAGCTGAGCGATCTGTCTAACTTAGTATAAATGGCAAACAGGCTAGTACTTGTATGCCAGCTGATTTATCGGTCATTTACGCAAAAAGAACGCCAGTTGCGGGAAACGCGACTGGCGTTCAGACGATAGATAAATGCTCGCAAAATCATGTTTGATGGCATACCTTGTTCCAAAGAAACGGTTCGAATCGTATCGCCTTTTCCTACGGTGCCTCACTGACAACGATGCCACATGCAATCCGATCACCGGCATCGCCGGTGGCTTCCGTATCTGCATCAGGGCCGCCTTCCTCTTCACCTTCGGCTATATAGCGTTCAGGAATGTGGCCAAAGTTGTCAGGATCGGCATGGACGATGACAGCCCGTTCATCTGCCAAATTAGCAGGAGTAAAGCGGTCGGTCGTAAACGATAAATAGGCGCTGCCATCTTCGCTTACATAGAGAGGTGGCATGTCGCCACTATGATCGCTATGCTGCCCGTCTTCGTCATGGTAATGCCCACCTGCTGATTGAAAAGGCCCTTCGTTGTCATCCGCGTCACAGGCTGCTTCTTCATGGACGTGAAAGCCGTGGTACCCTGGGGCAAGCCCATCGACAGTCACATCGACCCTAGTTTTGTTATCACCTAGTTCAAAAAAAGAAACATCGCCAACACGGCTTCCTTGCTCGTCGTTTAATTCAGCAAAGGCATCGGCTTGTTCTTGCTCGCCATTGTCAGGAGCGATGCCACTGTCCCCTTCTTCCGGCAAGTCAATCTGGTCATTTCCGCATGCCACCAGCATTCCTGCTGCTGCGCATACCCCTACTGCTTTGCGGAACTGCATGTTCTAGTCCCCCTCCTTGGAATGTTCATGTGCTACAGGACTATATCACCAATCCCTCTCTTTAAAACGTCGAAATCAAAAATGAAATTAGCCATTAGCGGTATGGGCTTTTAAGGCTTGTTTGGCAATCATCCAAACGTGTTCTTTTAGATCGGTCGGGGCGATAATTTTCACCTTGTTTCCGAAGCCAACAATATAGGCAGCTGCCTCCTCTTTTGTATCGAAAGACAGTCTAACAGTTAGCCAGCCGTCTTCGCCTGACGCATAGAAGTCGAGCACACGCACATAACGGCCTGAGCTGTGCAACATATCTTTTTGTTCATAGGCAACGAGAAGGTTCACTTCATAGGAAGGCAGTGTGCGAATAAACGCATTTTTGGAGTCATGCCAGTAACGGGCCAAATTGAAGCTTTCTGGCCGTTCAAATCGCTTTGGCAAAAGCTGCGCTGAACGAATCCGCGACGCCCTAAATGTTTTCAGTTCTTGTTGTTCGGCTGCAATTAAGTACCAAGTACTGCCTTTGGCGACGAGCCCTAGAGGCTCTACTTCACGCTCTGTCGCAGCAGAACCGTATTTTTCATAAGAGATGGACAGGGCGCGCTGTTCCCACAGCCCTTGGTTAAGCAAGCTGAAGGCCTCGACGGTTTCTTTTTTGCCACGCCAAGTACTAGCGTCAATGTAGATGCGGTTTTGTGCGTCGGCAAAGTCAACAGAGGCGGCAGAAGATAGAGAAGCCAGCAGTTTTTCGCGCGCTTCCTGCCAGTTTTTTGTGTAGCCTAAGTCGCCAAGCAAGTCGATTGGCGGGGAAAGAAACAGTGTTCTAACTTCCTCTTTTGTTAGGCCAGTCAACTGTGTTCTGTAACCATCTAGAAGCTTCCAGCCTCCCATTTTTCCACGCTCGGCATATACAGGAATGCCTGCACTGCTTAACGCATCCATATCGCGGTGGATCGTCCGCTCTGAAACGCCAAGTTCCTCAGCTAATGCCTTTGTCGACATGATTTTTCGGTTTTGCAATAACAATACGATTGACAAGAGTCTTTCAGCTCTCATTTCAACCACGCCTTTTTCTATTTTTTATATATGACATTAGGTGTCAACTTTAGGGGATAGAGTAAACATACGTGAGGAAGGAGGAATATGCAAATGAATGCTTTAGCAAACAAAGTGGCACTCGTAGCTGGCGGTACGCGGGGAGCAGGGCGCGGGATTGCCGTTGAGCTTGGCGCAGCCGGTGCAATCGTTTACGTGACTGGCCGGACAACACGAACAGAAACATCGGAATACAACCGGCCTGAGACGATTGAAGAAACAGCTGAACTAGTAACAAAAGCTGGTGGCATAGGGATTGCTGTCCAAACCGATCACTTGGTACCAGAGCAAGTGGAAGCGTTAGCGAACAAAATCAAGTCAGACCACGGCAAATTAGATATTCTTGTGAATGATATTTGGGGTGGGGAGTTACTGACGGAATGGCATGTTCCCATTTGGGAGCTGTCGCTTGAAAAAGGCTTTCGCCTGTTGCGGCTGGCCATTGATACTCATTTAATCACAAACCATTATTTGCTGCCGTTGTTAATTGAGCAAAAGGGCGGGCTTGTGGTCGAAGTAACAGACGGAACGAAAGCCTACAACGATACTCATTACCGCCTTTCGATGTTTTATGACTTGGCCAAAAGTTCCATTATCCGCATAGCTGAGGGTCTTGCACACGAGCTTGCTCCGCACCATTGTACGGCTGTATCGCTCACTCCAGGATGGCTCCGTTCAGAAATGATGCTTGAGCTGTTTGGCGTGACGGAAGAAACGTGGCGCGACGGCATGAAAACAGATCCTCATTTCGCCATTTCAGAAACACCCCGTTTTATCGGCAGGGCGATCACGGCCCTCGCTGCTGATGGAGACAGGCACCGTTGGAATGGCCAATCGCTTTCAAGTGGGGAATTAGCAAAAGTCTATCACTTTACCGACGTCGATGGCTCACAGCCAGATTGTTTTCGCTATTTGCTCGAAGTCCAAGAAGCTGGAAAGCCAGCAGATGTGAGCGGTTATCGTTAACTAGAAGCCATCTGAACAAACGATATTAGAAAAGTTCAAAGGTTTGCTCCATAAAAGCATTGTGTTGCGACATGTTTATTTTGAGAGCAAGGAAGGGATGAAACGGTTAGAAGTGGAAGGCCGCCCGATTGGATTATTTATTGGAAACTAAAAACCAGCACATGCACGGATTGCATGTGCTGGTGTCTCTTTTCAAATCATGGCTTGAATGCCATCGTTGCGTTAACGGCGTGTTTCCAGCCTTTGTACAACGCATCTCGCTCCTCGGCGTTCATTTTTGGTTCAAATGAACGGTCCATATTCCATTTGCGGGCGATGTCTTCTTTGCTTTTCCAGACGCCAACAGCGAGGCCAGCTAGATAGGCAGCGCCAAGCGCCGTCGTCTCTGTAACGGAAGGAATTTCAACTGGCGCATCAAGGAGATCGCTTTGGAATTGCATTAAAAAGTTATTAGCAACAGCGCCTCCGTCGGCACGAAGTTTTTTCGGTTCCATACCAGCGTCTTGTTCCATTGCTGCCATCACGTCTTTTGTCTGATAAGCAAGTGATTCTAGCGTGGCACGGACAATATGAGAACGCTCTGTGCCACGTGTTAACCCGAACATGGCGCCTCTTGCTTCGCTGTCCCAATACGGGGTGCCGAGCCCAACAAATGCAGGGACTAAGTAGACACCGTCAGCGGATGTTACCCGTGTCGCTAACGTTTCACTTTGCGGCGCGTCTTCAATAATTTTAAGGCCATCCCGTAACCATTGGATCGCCGAACCGGCAACAAATACACTGCCTTCAAGGGCGTACTCAACTTTTCCATCAATTCCCCATGCCAGCGTTGTCAAAAGCCCGTTTTTCGACTCAACGGCTTGTTCGCCTGTATTCATCAAAATAAAACAGCCAGTGCCGTAAGTGTTTTTTACCATCCCTTTTTCAAAACACGCTTGCCCGAACAAAGCTGCATGCTGGTCACCGGCGACGCCGGCAATTGGCACATTTTGCCCAAAGAAATGGTAGTCAACGGTTGTGGCGTATACTTCCGAAGAGGAGCGGACTTCAGGCAGCATTTGCTTTGGAACATCGAGCAGTTCGAGCAGTTCGTCGTCCCATTTCAACTCATGGATGTTGTACATGAGCGTCCGGGCCGCATTTGTATAATCAGTCACATGTGCTTTGCCGCCGCTTAGTTTCCAAATGAGCCATGAATCAATGGTGCCAAACAAAAGGTCGCCTTTTTCAGCTTTTTCTCTTGCCCCCTCTACATGGTCAAGAATCCATTTTACTTTTGTACCAGAGAAATAAGGGTCAAGCAGTAAGCCCGTTTTTTTACGGAATGTCTCGTTTAAGCCTTTTTCTCGTAAATCAGCACAAATCTTTTCTGTTTGCCGTGATTGCCAAACTAAAGCGTTGTATATTGGTTTTCCTGTGTGTTTATCCCATACGACTGTTGTTTCCCGTTGGTTTGTAATGCCGATCCCAGCCACATCTTTTGGCTCAATATCCGACTCGGAAAAGACTTCGGCGATGACGGCAAGAACCGATGTCCAAATTTCATTGGCATTATGCTCTACCCAGCCTGGGTTCGGGAAGTACTGCGTGAATTCCCGTTGCGCCGTTTTTTTGATTTCTCCTTGGCTGTCAAATAAAATCGCACGTGAACTAGTTGTTCCTTGATCGATGGATAAAATGTATGGGTTTGTCATCAATATCGTCTCCTTTGTTTAGAAAATAAGGGTATAAAGAACAGCGCCAACAATACCGCCAACAATTGGCCCGAGAATGGGCACCCATGCGTAAGCCCAATCGGAGGGTCCTTTTTTGTGAATTGGCAATAAAGCGTGGGCAAGGCGTGGGCCAAGGTCACGCGCTGGGTTAATGGCATAGCCAGTCGTGCCTCCGAGGGAAAGGCCAATCGCAATGATAAGCAAGCCAACGACAATCGGATTCAATCCTTCACTGAATGTATTGGCGCCAATAGCCAATAACCCGAATACCAATACAGCAGTGCCAATTAATTCGCTTAAGAAATTGGCTGGAAGGTGGCGGATCGCCGGGCCAGTTGCAAATACGCCTAGTTTGACTCCTGCATCTTCCGTTGCCTTCCAGTGTGGATAATAATGTAGAAAGACAATGACAGCACCAAGAAAAGCTCCGGCCAACTGTCCGATTATATAGCCGGGAACTTGCGCCCAAGGAAACTGCCCGACGGCAGCAAATCCAAGCGTGACAGCAGGGTTCAAATGGGCGTCACTCACAGTGCCGGCCACATAAACGCCAAGCGCTACTGCAAAGCCCCAGCCTACCGAAATCGCAATCCAGCCTGCCCCTTCTCCTTTTGATTGTTTTAGCGTCACACCGGCGACAACGCCAGCGCCAAAAATGATAAGAACCATAGTGCCGATAAGCTCCGCCATGATTTCTGCCATTTTTCGTACCTCCTTCATGATGTCAAGCCGAAAGCCTAATTGGAAGAAAGGAAAGTGCATAAAAAAGAGCAGCCTTAATCACAGGGTCGCACAGGACGCTGTTATAAGGCTGCCTCTCATTTGCTCATCAGCTCTCACTTTAACTTGTCCCCGCATTATATCCTGTTTTAACAAATTTGTAAACGGATACATCAAAATTTGGGAAAATCTACACAATGACTCTTTAAAATCGTATTCGCTCTTGTAATGGGTAGAACCATTTTTCGCTTTCGGAGCGCCTTTTTATTAACCTATGTATGAGCAATGAAGGAGGGAAAGTTGTGTGGGAAAGTACGGCAAGAGCGAATAAGAAGGTAGGAAGATGTCCTTGTCTGTACGTCCCATTGGACAAGCGGTTTCTGCCAGCCTGTGTAATGTTTTGACAACGTCGCCAATCTTAATGGTCAGGTGTAATGCCTAACACATTAAAAAAACGGCTAGGCGGATAATGAATGGGAATTTTACATTGACAAATGGAAACGGAAGCGTTTACACTATTACCGAAACCGGTTTCGTAAAATGTATATCCTATACAAGGGGGAAACGAAATGGCGAAGAAAGCATTTGGGCTGGCACTTGCGTCTACGCTGCTGTTAGCAGCTTGTGGAGGCGCAAGTACTGAAGATGCGTCGGGGGACGACCATGTTGAATTAACATTTTGGTTGTTTGGCACAACGAAATATGAAGAACTAGCAGAAGTGTATATGGAGGAAAATCCAGGTGTCACCATTCATATCCAAGAAGGAGACAATACCGATCACCACAATAATTTATTTACGGCCTTGTCTACTGGAAGCGGGGCACCGGATTTAGCGCTTGTGGAAATTAATGAAATTGAACGGTACCGTGATGCTCAAGACCGGTTTATTAATTTATACGACTACGGCGCTGAGGAACTAAAAGACCATTATTTAGATTGGGTGTGGGCGACTGCTGAAAACCGAGACGGTGATTTCTTATTCGGCCTGCCAACAGATATTGGCCCAACGGCGATGTTTTATCGGACGGACGTCTTTGAAGAAGCGGGTTTGCCAACCGATCCCGAAGAGGTGTCTGCCACAATTCAAACATGGGATGACTATACGGAAATGGCCAACACCATTTATGAAAAGACAGGAACCATTGTCACTGACAGCCCTGAATTAGTTTACAATGCGTTACGGGACCAAGCCAAGGACCATTATTTTAATGAAAATGAAGAGTTGATCGTTGAAAACAATGCGGCTATCCGCGAGGCTTATGACCGCACGGTTGAATTGATCGAAAATGGCGTCGTTGGTTCGTTGGAGCTTTGGACGCCTGAATGGGGCGGTGCCATGGATACTGGCGATTATGCAACATTGCTTGGCCCGGCTTGGATGATTGCCGTCATCCAAGGAAACGCGCCAAATGCAGCAGGCAACTGGTCGATTGCTGATATGCCTGAAGGAGCAGGGAACTGGGGCGGTTCATTTGTGACGATTCCAGCAGAGACGGACCATCCGGAAGAAGCATACGATTTTGTAAAATGGCTATTGTCGCCTGAGAATCAATTACAGTCGTTTGTCGATGCCGGTTTATTCCCGTCAGCGCCTGCTGTGTATGAAGAAGAAGCATTTATTAACCATACGGATGAGTACTTTAATGGTTTAAACACGGCCGCTGTATTTGGCAAGGCAGCGCAGCAAGTGGAAAGCGTCTATAAAGGCCGCAATTACATGCTTGTCCAAGAGGAGATTTTAACAGCGCTCGATAATGTAAACAGCAACGGTGCTGATCCTGATGCAGAGTGGGATGCGGCAATGAAGCGGATCAATGATCGTTTGCAGCGCGGATAAAGAAGGAGAGACATAGATGGAAACAGCAAAATCAAGCCCTCATCCTTTCGTGCGCAAACCAAAGCGAATATATAAAGATAAATGGCCTGGCCTTTTATTTATCTCGCCCTTTTTCCTGTTGTTTGCTGTTTTTGGCTTGATCCCCATGCTATTTAGTTTTTATCTAGCTTTTTTTAGCTGGAATGGGCTCGGGCCGATGACGTTTACAGGAATCGAAAACTTTCGCCTAGTCTTAGAAGATGCGTTGTTTTGGAAGTCGTTATCAAACACATTTATCATTGGCGTGATGGGAACATTGCCACAGCTGATTATTGGGATTTTTTTGGCGTATGCGCTGAATTCCACCCTAATACGGTTTCGTAACGTGTTTAGGGTAGCGGTTTTTATTCCATATGTGACATCGATTGTAGCAGTAGCCGTTATTTTCGGTGTTTTGTTCAGCAACCAAACGCATGGCCTTGTGAACTCGATTTTAATTGGGCTAGGCTATGATGCCGTATCGTTTACGACAAGCGAATGGGGCGCGAAAATCGCTATTTCACTAATGATTTTTTGGCGCTGGATTGGCTATAACACATTGATTTATTTGGCTGGGATGCAAAGCATTCCAAAAGAATTATACGAAGCCGCCAAAATGGACGGCGCTTCCATTTGGTCTGAATTGCGTTATGTCGTCATTCCTATGCTTAAGCCTTTTATTATTTTTACAGTGTTTACGGCAACGATTGGCGCCTTGCAAGTGTTTACCGAACCGCTTGTGTTCCTTGGAAGGAGCTTGCGTGAGGAAGGAATTACGATCGTCGCTTATTTGTACCGGGATGCATTTATGAATAATTTCTTTGGAACCGCTTCCGCTACAGCAGTGATGCTCTTTATTCTAATAATGATCATTACATGTGTGAATTTGCTCCTCACCAACCAAATCGGAAGAAGCACATGGAAGGGAGGACCAAAGTGAAGAAAACGCAATCATTTGGAAAGATCATGTTGTATGTCACGTTAATCATCGCTTCGCTGCTGGCAGTTTTTCCGTTCTATTGGATGTTTGTCATGGCGACTAATCCAAGCCATTTAATTAACCAAACACCGCCAGTAGTCATTCCAGGAACGGAGCTAGTCCGTAATTTTCAAAATGTCATGGCCAATGTTGATTTTTTTGGCGCATTTAAAAATTCGTTTATTGTCTCGATTTCCGTTACGATTGGAACGCTTTTCCTATGCTCTCTCGCTGGGTTTGCATTTGCTAAGCTCGATTTTCCATGGAAAACGTTTTGGTTTGCCGCGATCCTCGTGACGATGATGGTTCCACCGCAACTTGGGTTAATTCCCCAGTATTTTATTATTACAGAGCTAGGCTGGCTAAGCGATTTGCGAGCAGTTATCGTGCCTGGGCTTATAAACGCGTTCGGGATTTTTTGGATGAGGCAATACATTAAGGATTCGATTCCTGATGCATTAATAGAGGCAGGGAAGATCGATGGCCGCTCTACATTCAGGATGTATTGGAATGTCGTTGTGCCTGCGATCGCACCAGCCTTTGCGACACTAGGTATTATTGTTTTCATGAATGTATGGAATGATTTCCTATGGCCGCTCGTAGTCTTACAAGATTCGGCAAGCCATACCCTTCAGGTTGCTTTGCGTTCCCTTAATGATTCGTACGTGAATGATTATGGTATGATAATGTCAGGCACGCTTTGGGCAACAGCTCCGCTCATTGCGATCTTTTTGCTATTCAACCGTTTCTTTATTAATAGCCTGACACAAGGCGCTGTGAAAGGATAGAGTCGTTTGAAAGAGAACAATGCAATCACCATTAAAGACATTGCTAAAAAAGCCGGTGTTTCCCAAGCGACCATTTCGAAAATCCTAAATGATTACCCTGATGTGAGCCAGAAAACAAAAGAACGGGTTTTTCGAATTATGGAAGAAGCAGGATACCGGCCTTCCCACTCTGCCCGCACATTGGCGCAAAAAACGTCAAAGCTCATTGGCGTTATTTACGCAGGGCGGATAAATGCAGATTTTGACCACCCATTTTTTACTGAAGTGCTAAACGCGTTTAAACGGACGATCGGCATGCACGGGTACGACTTGTTGTTTTTTTCTGATGAAACTTTCCAAAAGGAAGAAAATTTCTATGCCAGATGCCTTTATTATAAAGTGGATGGCTGCATTATTATTGCTGGTGAAGATGTCCAGCAATCGATTGAGGACTTAACAAAAAGTGAAATTCCCTGTATCGGTGTGGACATTCAATTAGATGGGCCCAAGTCAGGCTACGTGATGACCGATAACAAAAAAATTTCCCAATCCGTTGTCGACTATTTCTATTTGCAAGGCCACCGTGATATCGCTTACATTGGAGGGGCAAACGAATCGGCTGTTTCCAATATTCGGCTAAAAGGGTTTCGCGAAAGCATCCATGAATATGGGCTGACGCTCCGCTCAGAATGGGTAATTGAAGGGGATTTCTTTGAACAAAGCGGCTATGAGGCAGGTTTGTCCTTGTTTAAAGGAAACGCTGAGAAACCGACAGCTGTTTTTTCTTCCTCTGATTTGATGGCATTTGGCTTTATGAGGGCGATGCAAGAACTGGGAGTATCAATACCAGGCGATGTCTCGCTTATTGGCTGTGACGACCAGCTGGCGGCAAGATACGTGCAGCCACCACTTACAACGGTGCGCCAAAACAAAGAGAAAATAGGGAGACTCGCTGCGTTAATGTTGCTTGATTTTATTGCCGGCAGGGCAAGTACAGCCCGGATTTTAGTCGAACCTGAGCTAATTAGTCGTGAAACGACCGCTTCTCTTTTGCTGTAACGTAAAACCCCCGTTCCATTTGTCGCTAGAATCGCGATCAAAAAAGAGGAGTGGCTTGTTTTTTTGGTCGATAACGAAACCGATTTCGTTTGTAATAATTCTAGGAGGCGTCCTATGAAGAAACGATGGTCCGCTGTGGTATTGGGCATGTTGCTCATGGCCCCGATCGAGCAACTATCTGCTCATTCTGTCGTCGAGGAAGTGGGGAAAGGAAGCTATTCACTCGAATATCCACCGATTGATTTTGATTCAATTGCTGATCCAGGTTATGCTGATCAACAACAAGAACCTCCTGCGCACATTTACCATACGGAAAACGTTACCGGGCCAATGCCAACGAACCGCTGGTGGAGTTCTCTTGCAGTTGATCGGTTTTCAAACAACCACTACCCGCATCCGTTTAGCGTCAAGCATCAAGAAAAGGGCTTGAATGTGTTTTATGATGCGCCTCATAATGTCGTCGTCCATGAAAATGCCGAGGCTGGCACGTGGCACATTACAGGCGCGATTTCAACGGACTTTACCATTGGCCATTCTGCTACCGAATCGTTTGATGATGCCAAAGTCGATGACTTTAGCGATTGGTACGTGAGTGGGTTGTTGCAAGAAGGCGATGCCATGCTTCGCCTCACTTATGGCGTCGGTTCCCCATATATATTTGCCGAGTATGAAGGGGGGAATGCGGAGATCGATTTCCCAATTGAGCCGCAGATTTGGGCCAATCAAGGCAATGTCATTGGTTTTTCTACCCATGACAATAAGCATTATGCTGTCTATGCGCCAGATGGATTTGACTGGCAACTGCATGGAAGTGAATGGGAAAATGCCGCATCGTTTATCTCTGTGGCGAAACTGCCAGAAGCAACCGATGAGCTTCTCTACACATTTGAAGAATATGCCTTCTCCGTTGTACGTGACTCAAGGGCAGAATATAGCGTTGACCATGATACTGGCGAAGTCCGCACGGTTTATTCAGTAGAAACCGAAGCGAAGGCCGCAGGAGCGAAAGAAGGCACCATTTTTGCTTTATACCCCCATCAATCCCGCCATTTAACAGCTGCGTCAGAAGCGCAGTTGTTGGAGGAAACGATTTTTACGATTCGCGGGGATATGAAACTGCTTCCAAGCAACGAATTTGAAACAACCCTTCAATATACAGGCGTATTGCCGAGCCTGCCAAATGTCGGGACGGATACGGATCGCTTGCACGGATATTTGCAAGAAGCGCAAGCCGATTACCCAACAGGCCAAGATACGTATGAACTTGGCAAGTATTTAGGGAAGCTAGCCAACCTTGCGCCAATTGCCGACCAGGTAGGTGACAAAGCCCTTGCCGATTCTTTTCGAGATGAACTGCGAGCGCAACTGGAAGATTGGCTTGTGGCCACAGACGAGGATGGACGGTTAAAGAGCGAAAATCTTTTCTACTACAACGAAAATTGGGGAACGCTGCTTGGTTATCATGCGGCCCATGGATCAGCGGTGCGGATCAATGACCACCATTTCCATTATGGATATTTTGTGAAAGCAGCTGCTGAAATAGCCCGCGTCCATCCAGAATGGGCAAACGATGAAGAGTGGGGCGCCATGATCGATTTGTTGATCCGTGACTTTGCTGCTGGGCGCGATGATGACATGTTTCCATACTTGCGCATGTTTGACCCTTATTCCGGGCACTCATGGGCAGACGGCCTTGCCACATTTGATTCAGGCAATAACCAAGAATCATCTTCTGAAGCCATGCATGCTTGGACCAATTTAATTTTATGGGCTGAGGCCACAAACGATTCGGAATTGCTTGACCGTGCTATTTACTTGTATACAACTGAAATGAGCGCCATTAACGAATACTTCTTTGATGTCTATGACGAAATCCATCCTGAAGCATACAAACCTGAAATTGTGACGATCAACTGGGGTGGCAAGATGGACCATGCGACGTGGTGGCATTCTGGCATGGTCGAAAAATACGCGATCAATTGGCTCCCCCTTCATGGCGGCGCGTTGTATTTAGGCCATCATCCTGATTATGTCGAGCGTGCCTATCACGAATTGTATACACGCAATGGCTCAACGGATTGGAACTTGTGGGCGAATATGGTGTGGGCGTATCGCGCCTTGACCAATCCAAGCGATGCCGTCTCGCAAATGAATGCCAAAATCGATGATTATGGCGAGTTTAATCCAGGGGATGAACGAATTATGGAACGGGGCAGCACGAAAGCACAGACGTATCAATGGGTTACTAGCTTGTACGCCCTTGGCCAGGTGGACCCTACCGTACAAGCCGATACGCCAACATATGCTGTCTTTACCAAAAATGGCGAGCGTGTATATGTCGCCTACAACTATCGTGATGCTCCAACAACAGTGACATTTACAGACGGCCACACCGCCCTAGTCGAGGCAAATAGCTTTTACACGAACGCCGCCGATGTGGGGCCTCCGATTGAACAGCCAAATCCGAGCCCTGATCCAGAACCTAACCAGCCTGGGAACGGAGACCAACATGAGCATGACCATTATTCTGTTACGGTTGCACAAGATCATAACCAAGCGATCATTACTTTTTCACCAACAGCACCAGCTCGTTACGTTGACTTTCATTATCGTTTAAATGGCGGCGACCAGCAAAATGTCCGCATGAATGAAGGAAACGGACAATGGCACTATTCCATTCAAGGTGTAAGCGGAGAAGATGAACTGACGTACCGCTTTACGTATGAACGAGAAGGACCTCAATACGAGACAGAGTGGTACACATTTAGGCCATAGCGTATAAACGTAAAGCTAGCCTGTTAACCGATGCGATCAAACGGCGGTTAACAGGCTTTTTTGACAAAACGAATGAGTTGTTTGACGCATGTAATTATCTTATCTTTAAAAAGGTATTAGTAACGATATGTTTGCGGGTGAGGGTGTTCTGTATAATAATGCTTGTATGAGGCGGTCCCTTTCGGAGGCTGCCCTTTCTCTTTGCACCATGTTGGCGGCCCTAGAATGACTGATTCCTGAATCGGCGCCACTACGTTTTCATAGGCGTTGCCATTGACACAATAAGCAAGCTCCATAATGCTGCCCGGCGTAAAGCGAAGGAAGTCAGAACCGTAGACGATATCGGGTGTCGGTTTATCAAAAATCGTTAGCAAATGGGTTCCATCCGTTAAAGCAACAATCCAATGAAACCAACCTTTTGGCAAGACGACCGCTTGCCCAGGAACAAGCTCGTATGTAAGCAAGTTTTGGGAGAATGGATTAAAAACAGATGCCTGTACTTTGCCGCCAATGACAAATACAAGCTCCGAGGCGTTCGTATGCCAATGTGGCGTTATGACAATGCCAGCGCTCATATGGACATTAAAAAATCCCGTGGGGATAGCGGGAAGCTGGGCAGCAAACAACTGGGTAATATAGTTTTGCGGATCTCGTTGGTAATTAAGTGTTCTTGTGGAGTCGCCTGCTAAATTCAATGAAGGTGACTGCAACACGGGCGTATTCATGTACACTCCTCCCTTTTTTGTCATTGTATGCATAGAGAGAAAAGGTTAGCACACTTAGAGTTTGTTACCAGAGTGGTCCTTAAAAACGGTGACCAGCTAAGACAAACCGCTTCTTTCATTCAATCAAGAAAAGGCTTCTTGGCATTTGCCAAGAAGCCTAAAGGAGTTTGCTTACGTTTCGACAGCAGTGATGTCATCGCAACAAATCGTTACAATTCTTGATTTTTTATGGCAGTCACAATTTGCTAGGAAAACCATGTTTTTGCGGACATCAACAAACTCGCCACGGACGCAGCCGCCGCCTTTTAGAAAAACAGTAACAAATTGGCCACGGGCAATGTGTTTAAAGAAAGAATGGCAATCGCATTTGTCCCTGTCATGTCGATCGTGTCGATCATGTCGATCATGTCGATCATGTCGATCATGTCGATCGTGCTTGTCGCACTTATCGCACTTATCGTGTCTGTCGTGCCTGTCACACTTATCGCACTTGTCGTGTCGATCGTGCCTGTCGTGCTTTTTGTGTTTACGGGAAGAAAAATCGGAAAAGTTGCTTGAATAGCTGTAATAGCTCATGTTTTATTCCCCCTTTCTGTTCTATGCTAGTACTATATGTACGATTCCGTTGTTTGCATAGGCAAGGCAAGCAGTACATTCGCACGTTTTGCCATAAACAAACAAATGCTGATAGATAGAAGTCTAATGGGGTTTTGCCGAATGGCTCGATCCTTGTCTGGTATGTGTTCATTTGCCTTTACACTGTGTGATTCCATACAGTGTTTTTTCATGTCTGGTGAATTGGTTTCCTGAAAAGCTGATTCGTGTCTCAGCCTCTAGTCGCAGAGGAAGTTCAATCTGCCGCTCGTTTTGCCAAACGGCGCTACTGTCTACAATAAATGTATAGACGGCAGAACTTACACCAAAGGAGGTGAACGACATTGACAAAACGCGGATGGATGGTTGTTGCAGCCATTGTGCTTGCAATCATTGTGCTATCGTCGCTAGGGGCGATCATTGGCCTAGGCGCAGGCGCAGTGTTGGCATACTTTGGTTGGCGCCAAGCTACATTGAACGATCAAACGATTATGAAAGTGCTCTGGTGGGTGATTTTGCTTATCGGTGTATGCCTGACGGTTGGCAGCTTGCCAGGAATCATTGGCGTCGGTGCTCTTTATTTGCTAGTGAAGCTTTATGAGAAATGGAAAGAAATGAAGGAATATGATTTCGAGGTTTAAATAGACAACAAAGGAGAGTAAAACGACATGTCTTTTCTAAAACAGCTAAAAGAACAAGTGCAAGCTGACATTGAACATGTGTTTGATCGTAACGACAAGCCTTTTCAAACAGATGATGGCAAGTATGAAGCCGAATCAAAAAAACTCGACAAGCAATTAAAATTATGGAAACAGTCGATTGAAAAACAGCGTAGACTAGAACGTTATTTTTACCAAGAGTGGCAAGACGCCAAAAAGATGGCCAGTAAACGGGCGGAACAATTAGAAATCGCGGAAAGTGCCGGGGTGGAAGAATTAGTTGCTCAAGCACAAAGTGAATTGGCAGCTTATCAAGAACTTGCAAGTGAATACAGTGATTCCTACGAAGAGCAAAAAGAAAGAGTAAAAAAATTAGAAGCACGAGGCCGGGAACTGGAATTTCTCCGCAAAAAAATTCGCCGCATGCAGCTTGATTACATTGCACGCACAGAAGAAGCCAAGCTTGAAAAAAATGCGGCAAAATGGACGTATTATGCAGAGGAGAACGGCGATCTTGACGGGTATGAAGAAGACGAGAACGAGCAAACTGAAGAAAGTGAAGCTGCAGCACTAAAGAAACAACCTAGTTTTGATGTGCAAATTGAGGAATTAAAGCAGCAATTAGATAAAAAAAGCGATGTTGCACCGTAAAGCCTTATAGTATAATAGAGGTTGTCGACAAAAATGACCACGAAAGACGCGAGCGAATGTCTAGTCTTATAGCGTCATAAAACGAGCCCGCCTATTTAGCAGGCGGGCAATTTTTTAGAAGGGAGAGCAAAGGAATGAAAAAGAATCGAACGGACATTATTGCTTATATTTTCTTTGCCTTGCTTGTTGCTGCCCTTCTAGAATTGGTATTAAGTGTTGGACCACTCATTATGCTCATCATTGCAGCAGGCTTTATTTATTATGGGCAAAAGCGAATGAGCCGTAGAAAAGGGCGTTTCGCTTTTTATATCGGGATCATCATGTTTGTATTCACGTTGTTCTCCTCTACGTTTTTTATCATTACACTATACGGTTTGCTCTTTTATTCACTATATTTGTTTTGGGAAAAAATGCGTAAACCGCGGCGCGTGAATGTTAACATTGGCGATCAACCAACGGGTGAAGCTGTGCCGCAAAAAAAAGCGCTGTTTTTTAAAAACTTGATCTTTGGCGATCAGCGTGCTGAAGATCAAGTTTTTAGCAGTGATAATATCAATATTCTTTCGGGCATCGGTACAACGAATGTCCATTTTGAAAATACCGTGTTGCCAGTAGGGGACACGATTGTGATCGTTCGCGGGTTTATCGGCCGTATTCAGCTATATGTCCCTTATGATGCAGGCGTTTCTGTCCAGCATTCCGCCATCTTTGGGCAAACGGTTGTATTTGACCACGAAGAAACGGGCTTTAACCAAAATGTCGCTATTAAAAATAGCCAATATGATGAGGCGCCGCGGAAGCTGCGGATCTACACATCCCTTGTCGCAGGAGATATTGAGGTGATTTACCGATGAAATCAATGCAAAAGGTAGGCGTCCTTACATTCTGCCTCTTAGTTGTTTGTGCTGGATTCGTTAGCTCGTATTTTGTTTCCGTCGGGCTGCTTCATTGGAAGGCGTTTATAAAAATCGACCCTACTTTTTACAATGTTCCTCCTGTATTGTGGCTTGTTGCGATTTTTACGTTGATTGCGATCCTCGTTTACGTTGTTGCTATGCTCATTTGGAAGCGGGGAATGAATGATATTCGCGGGGCCTTGCAACAATTAAGTGATGGCCATATGGAAAAAGGGCGAGAACAAGCTGGTCAAATGTCTGCCGATTTTAAAGAGGCGAGCAGTTTAATTATTGACATGGAACGACGGATGAGCAAGCAGGCAGACCGTTCACAAAAACTGATGGAACAATGGGCCGAAAAAGAAAGCCAGTTAAAAAGCGACATCGTATCACAAGAACGAAACCGGATCGCCCGTGAACTCCATGATTCGGTCTCACAGCAATTGTATGCGGCATCGATGCTCTTATCAGCGGCTGTAAATGGGAAGAATCCAGATATAGAAGCACTGCAAAAACGGTGTGAGCAAATTGAAAAAGTGGTGAATGACGCCCAAAATGACATGCGCGCTTTGCTGTTGCAACTACGTCCTATCCAATTGGAAGACCAATCCTTTAAAGAAGGAGTCGAACAGCTCGTAGACAGCCTTGCCGAAAAGCATCCACTATCTTTTTCTGTACGGATTGCCGATGCTCCCCTTTCACCAGGCATTGAGGATCAGCTCTTCCGCATTGCCCAAGAAGCGATTGCCAACGCATTGCGGCATGCTGAGGCAAAAGAAATTAGCTTGTACTACGACAAGTTGGACCAATTTGCGCTTTTAAAGATTACAGACGATGGGGTGGGCTTTGACCGCAAAGAGCACACAGGTGGCTATGGTCTCAACAGCATTGAAGAACGAGCAGAAGAAATTGGCGCCACAACGCGGATTGTCAGCGTTCCAGGCCA
Source organism: Shouchella clausii (assembly GCF_001598215.1). Taxonomy (GTDB): domain Bacteria; phylum Bacillota; class Bacilli; order Bacillales; family Bacillaceae_D; genus Shouchella; species Shouchella tritolerans. The sequence continues at coordinate 840,353 of NZ_BCXJ01000001.1, forward strand.
AGGCACAAGCGTCGAGATCAAGGTGCCGATTGTAAAAGGAGGAGAAGAGGATGATTCAAGTGCTGATCGTTGATGACCACGAAACGGTGAGGATGGGGGTTTCGGCGTTCTTGTCGACCCAGGAAGACCTCCATGTCGCTGGAGAGGCGGCCAATGGCGAGGAAGGCGTCAAGTTGGCGCTTCAGTTAAAGCCAGATGTCATTTTAATGGACCTCGTTATGGACGGAATGGACGGGATTGAAGCCACGAAACAGATCAAAGCGAACTGGCCCCAAGCAAAAATCGTCGTAGTCACAAGTTTTGTGGACAGCGACAAGCTCCGTCCTGTACTGGAGGCAGGTGCGACGAGCTATGTGTTAAAAACGTCTAGTGCGATGCAAATTGCCGAAGCGATCCGAAAAACACACAATGGCGAGTCGGTGCTTGATGCCAAAGTACAAGGGCAAATGATCTCAGCTTTTACCGCCAATGTCCCGTTACACCAAGCCCTGACAAAACGAGAAATGGAAATTTTAAAGCTCATGTCGGAAGGAAAGACCAACCAACAAATTAGCGAAGAGCTTTACATAACGATTAAAACGGTAAAAACCCATGTTAGCCATATACTGGCCAAGTTAGAAGTGGAAGATAGGACACAAGCTGTGATCTATGCGCTAAAAGAAAAATTATTCGGATCGTAAAGCCTTGTCTACTGACGTCCAAGGCTTAGCGAACCGTTCTTGTTTGCTGGAGTTCGGAGTATGTCCCGCTGAGACAGCGTCGTTGAAGAAGCACAAGAGGACAATGACAAATTGGGATGAGGCTAACCGTTCATGGTTAGCTTTTTGCTTTTAACCGCTGCACTGCCGCCAACAGGCAAAACGCGAACACGATAATAGACGCAACCCAATAAAAAGCGAAAACCATATTTCCTGATTCTGTTGCTATGTAGATGCTCGTAGGAATCGTTCGTGTGACGCCTTCGATACTGCCGGCAAACATCATCGTAGCGCCAAACTCGCCAAGTGCCCTTGCTAGGCCAAGCATTCCTCCTGACACGACTGTTTTGGAAGATAAGGGAAACGTTACATTCCAGAAAACTTGCCATTCGCTTGCCCCCATTTGCCGGGCTGCCTCTTCTAAGTCGCTATCGACTGCTTCAAAGCCGTTGACGAACGTTTGATAAATTAACGGGAACGCCACAACGGCAGCGGCTATGACAGCTGCCAAATAGGTAAAGACGATTGGCCGGCCAAACAGTGATTCAAACCATGCGCCGATAAAGCTGCGACGCCCGAGCAAAACTAGCAGCGAAAAGCCGATCACTGTAGGCGGCAAGACGAGGGGCAGCATCAATGCTGTCTCTAAGGCAAGCTTGCCTGGGAAACGCCTTTTTTTAAGGAACGCAGCTGCCACGAGCGCGGCCACAAAAGCAAGTGCTCCCGCTACTAAAACGACACGAACGGAAACGAAAATCGGTGTCCAAAATGCGTCTGCAGCCATTAAGAAACTCCTAAAAAGCCGAAGTCCTCGAAGACGGCGAGCGCTTCATCTGTTTGCAGCCATTCATAAAAATGGCGAGCTTTTTCATCGTCATTGATGAGCCCGACTGGATAGTAGATCGGTTCGTGTGAGTGTTCAGGAGCTTCCGCCACAATTGTAACTTGCTCGGATGTTTCTGCATCTGTTTGATAGACGAGGCCAGCATCGGCATTTCCCGTTTCAACATAGGTAAGCACTTGGCGGACATCGCTGCCATAAATCAATGATTCTTCGAGTTGATCCCACATTCCTAACGTTTCTAACGATTGTTTCGCATATTGGCCTGCAGGGACCGTTTCCGTTTGGCCGATGGCAAGGCTGCGCAATTGAGTGCTTGTTAGGTCATCCCATTCACTAAGGCTGTCGGCGACTTCAGGGGCGGCCACAAGGACCAGCTTGTTTTCGAGTAAATCCACTGAGTCAACAAGGTGGCCGGCATTGGCGACGTGTTCCATATCTGCAACAGAAGCCGACAGAAACACGTCAGCTGGCGCGCCTTCATTGATTTGCTGACGCAGCTTTCCAGATGAACCATAGTTAATCACAAGTGTTTCCCCTGTTTGTTCTTCATACATAGACTCTAATTTTGTTAATGCATCCGTCAAACTCGCTGCCGCCATAACATGAATTCCATCATCTGTTTCCGGACTTGGTCCAGAGGGGGTACAGCCTGCTAAAAACATGAATAACAGCCCACAGGCACAAGAAGGAAGTTGTCGTTTCATCATCGTTTCTCCTATCCGCTCATTCTAGTATCCTTTTTGATAAAAAGGCTAAGGCAATGCTTCGCGAAAGTCAATCCAAATGGTCTTGGAACAGAAGGTCAAGCAAATAGCAAAAGCTTTTGTTTAACAGCCGATGTTACGAGGCAAAAGGGAGGAAGGGGATAAGACAAACTTGTACGTACGTTTATGCTAATACCGATACAAAACACATGAGACTTGCTTTGAACGAGTAACATTAGGAAAGCAACATATGGTATTCTACTTGTACTGATAGGTTACTTAAATGACCGGTACTGGAGGAAAAATTGTGGGTGAAACAAAGTATAGCAAAGTAAAAAGCTGGATTAAATCAAATATTTTGGACGGCACTTTTGAACCAAAGCAAAAAATCAGTTCAGAAAGCAAGTTGATGGACCAATTTAACGTGAGCAGGCATACGGTTAGGCTGGCAATTGGCGAATTAGTGAGTGAAGGTTGGCTTTACCGAGAACAGGGGTCTGGAACCTACGTTTCAAATCGGGCCTCAATGGAAGTTGGCAAAAGCGAAAACGCACAAAAAAAAGTCGCGATTATTACGACTTATATATCTGATTATATTTTTCCCTCTATCATAAGGGGAGCGGAAAAGGTGTTAAGCAAAGAAGGGTATCAAGTCAGTTTGTTTAGCACAAACAATGACCATGAAAAAGAAAAACAAATATTAGAAACGATCATTCCACAAAGATTTGATGGACTTATCATTGAGCCGACAAAAAGCGCAACATCTAACCCGAACATTAAATATTACCTTCATTTAGAATTATTGGGAATACCGTATATTATGATCAATGCCTATTATGACGAATTAGAGCCCCTGCATGTGACAGTGGATGATGAGGCTGGCGGATATTTGCAAACCAACCATTTGTTAGAGTTGGGGCACTCTAACATTCTTGCTTTTTTTAAAACGGATGATATGCAAGGAACGAAACGAATGAAAGGATATTTAAAAGCATACCGGGCAACAGGCGTACCCATTAATCCAAAAAACATCGTAACATATGACACTGCCGGGAAGTTCGACGTTCCCGTACAAGTGTTAACAAACGTATTGAAACGTTCAACCGATAAGCCGACAGCAATTATTTGCTATAACGATGAATTGGCTATGAAATTGCTGGATGTGATTAGACAATTCCATGTTTCTGTCCCAGGCGATCTATCGTTAGTAGGGTTTGATGATACGTTTTTTGCAGAAGTATCGGAAGTAAAACTGACTAGTGTATCCCATCCAAAAAGCGAGCTAGGCGAAGTCGCTGCCAATACGATTATTTCGTTAATTAGGAAGACAGCTGGCGGGAGTTTAGGACAAATCGAATCGCCTGTTTTTACGCCAAGTTTAGTTATCCGCAACTCGACAAAAGCGATTGACAGTCAGTAGTTAGGGTTTTTGATCGGTCACTGCTCGACAACCTCGGCCTGCTTGCAGCAGGCTTTTTTTATTACTGATGATAAACGAACTAAAATGAATCTTATACGTACAAATTTGTAACAATCTTTTGTTGAGTTATTGACAACGCTTTCACGCTCACTTAAACTAAAGATAAAATTTAATAATTTCCATAAAAAGTAAATTGGAGGAGGGTAAATTTGATGAAACGCACGTTTATAAAAGCAGCGCCTATTGCTTGCATGTCTGTGCTGTTGTTAGCTGGCTGCGGCGATAAAAACACGATTAGTTTTTGGACTCCGTTAACGGGGGATGATGGCGCTTTTATGGATGAGATGATCGATGAGTACAACGCCACTGACCCGGAATTTAAAGTAGAACATGTCATTACCTCTGATATGTATACAAAAATGTACACGGTCATGAATTCGGGCTCAGGTATACCCGATTTAGCGATTATTCATGCTGACCGTGTTCCTAGCTTTGTCAAGCAGGGGATGCTTGAACCAATGACTGACATCATTCGCTTACAAGAAGAACTGCAAGCAGAAAACTATTTAGAACAAGCGTATCATTCAGGGAATGTCGACGGCGTCCAATATACGATTCCCTTAGATATTCACGCCAATGCGATGTATTACAATCAAGATTTGCTTAGCAAATACGGAGTCGAACATTTTTTAGACGATGATGTGGTCACTTTTGATGAGCTATTATCGTTGCAAGGCAAGCTGGAAGATGGGGACTATGCTGTCAATGATTCATTAATCAGTTGGGTCATATTGGCGCAAATTCAAAACTTAGGCGGTGACATTGAAGATGAAAATGGGGATCCAGCTGTCAATACACCAGAGATGAAACAGGCAATCGAAGCGGTAAAAGACATTGCCGATGCAGGCTTAATGACTCCTTTTGGAGAAGATGGCTACTTAATGTTCCAGTCGGGAAATGTATTGTTTTCAACAGACGGAACGTGGACGTCTACAGCACATGAGATGGTCGATGGCTTGAACTTTGGCGTAACCAATATTTATTCTTTTGATTCAGATGCCTTTCATAACCGTGCTTCCTCTCATTTGTTTGCGATGTTGATGAACGACGATAGGTCTGATGAGAAGGAAGCTGGGATTGCTGACTTTTTAGAGTGGCTCCGGGCCAATTCCATGAAGTGGGCAGAAGCAGGGCAAATCGTTGCTAGCAATCAAGTATTTGAAGATTCTTCTTATAGCCAATATACACAATCTTTCTTTACACAAAATCAAAAACAAGTTGATTCGCTCTATATTTATACGTACGAGTATTACCCATACGTGGCCGAAGCGTTGGATACGTATGCGGCCGACATGGTTCACGGAAACTTAGACATCGAAGAAGGCCTGGAGACAATGCAAAAGTTTGTTGAAGATAAAATTGCTGAAGGAGTCAATTAAACGAGCTAAGTATGAAAATGTTTGTATATTGCCTCATAGAAGGGGAGGGGAAACGATGAAGCTGAACGGCCGTTTGACGCCAACTTTTTTTATTGGCCCGCATTTAATCTTCTTTCTCGTTTTCTTTCTTTTGCCGTCGATAACAGGTATCTATGCTTCTTTTACACAATGGAATTTAATGAACGATCCTGTGTGGGTAGGAGGAAGCAACTATAGGACGATTCTATTTGATACAAATTCAACCTTTCATCACCAATTTTTCAATGGATTAAAGAACACGCTGCTGTTTGTTGCCTTAAGTGTCCCATTGCTGATCGTAATCCCTTTGTTAATCGCTGTTTCTTTAGAACATAAAAAAGTGAAAATGAAAAATCTCATCCAGGCGATCATCTATGTCCCAGGGCTGATCTCGATTTCGGCAGCGGCGCTAATTTGGGGGCTTATTTTCAATAACCAGCTAGGCATAGCAAACAACCTATTTGGCGTTGATGTCGCATGGGCAGCAACACAACCTTATGCTTGGATCATCATTATTATCATTACGTTATGGGGAGGAGTTGGCGGCAATTTAATTATTTACCGTGCCTCGATTCATGGCGTGTCCAGAGACTTGTTTGAAGCGGCAGAAATGGACGGTGCAGGGCCAATCCGAAAATTCTTTAGTGTGACCATTCCTTCCATTCGTTTTCCTTTAATCTATACATTTGTGATGACGACCGCTGGCTGTTTTAATGTCTTTGGCCAGCCACTCATGATGACTAGCGGCGGGCCAAACCAAAGCACGACGGTGTTAATGATGTATATCCGTGATTTGGCGTTCAGCCATGGGGAGTCCATTGCCGGAATGGCGTCAGCAATGGCTGTTTTACTAGGTTTGGTGATTTTAATCATTTCTGCTTTTCAGTACTACTTATTGAATAGAAACGCATCATAGGGAGCTTTAAAGGAGGGAATGCAATGGAAGCGAAAGGAAGGGGATTATGGCAAATCGGATTGATCTATCAAAATATGTAGCGTATCTATTTCTACTCATTGCTTGCTTTTTATGGGTGATCCCGTTAATTTTTGGCGTATCAACATCATTTCGGTCGCAAACGGAAGTCGTAAATGTTGGGTTTCGGCTGTTGCCTGTCAATTGGGTCGTCGAGAACTATATGGGTGTCTTAAACAATACGTCGACTGCGCCGATTTTAAAATGGTTATGGAATTCCATTTTTATTGCGACTTCCCATGCAGTGCTCGTTGTGGGAATGGTCGCGATTACGGCCTATGGCTATACACGCTTAACATTTAAAGGAAGAGACACGCTGTTTTTTGTCTTGTTAGCGATTTCCCTTTTTCCTGGCGTTGTCAACTTGATCCCTTCTTACAAAATTATTGATACATTAGGTTGGGTCAACACACCTTGGGCTATGATTTTCCCTGGGTTAGCAGGGATGGGCAACTTATTTTTAGTAAGACAGTTCATGCTAGGCATTCCGAAAGAATTGGATGAGTGTGCGAAGATCGATGGGGCGAATGATTTTCGAATTTTCTATTCGATTATATTGCCGCTAGTCCGTCCTGTTTTAATTGTTGTTTTTTTATTCTCCTTCACAGGTTCTTGGAATGACTTTCTCTGGCCAGTGATTGTTTATACGGATGTCAATAAAATGCCAATAACGGCTGGCCTGTTATTGCTTCAGGACATTTACGGAAATTACCGGATGATTGGGCAACTAATGGCATCGGCATTGATCGCCATTATTCCGACTGTGTTATTGTTTTTGTTCGCCCAAAAACACTTCGTCAAATCGATTAATTTGAATGCTGGGTTAAAAGGTTAGCACGGTGAGTGAGGTCACGGGTCTAGTAAGAAAGGAGAATCACGAACAAAACACGAAGGGAGCGTGTAGCAGTGCGCCGGTCTTTCGAGCGAAGATGTTTATTAGTCGGCGGAGTTTGGAATATAACGACAGCGCTTTTAACCATTTTTGGCTATTCGGCTTGGTTTAAACAGTCAGGAGCAAAAAGGTTAGAGAATGAAACTGTGGACACGATGCTTGTAACATCACAACTAATTAGCGATGTGATCAATGTTGTTTTGCTATTTGGCTTGTTCATGTTAGTTGGAGGTGTCGTCAGCTTGGTCATTGCCAGAAAGCTCAAAGATAATGACATCCAAAATGGCATTTTAATATGGACCGGACTTTGGGGCGCACTTCTCTTTTTGGCAATGGACATTATCGGGTTTGCCCTCTATTTCATGGCCTTCATGATGTATGTATCAAAAAACAAAGCGATTAAAATCGCTGCTAAAGCAAGAGGGAACATCGGCCTTTAATAGCATATACAAAGAATTGTACGTACTAGTACTCCTGTATCGCACTGCGGAAGTGGAGGTGTTAAAAGGTTTAAACACAACGAAGCAGAAAGCGGATGTAGTGGTTGTTGAAAACGGTACCATTATTGGCGCCATTTCTACTGGCAGCGATTTCATTTAATATGGATAAAGTGAGGCTGATAAACATGGAACGAGAAGTAAAAGTGTATACAGATTTACAACGAGGGAAAATCAGCAAGCATATTTATGGCCATTTTTCAGAGCATTTAGGCCGTTGTATTTACGAAGGCCTCTGGGTTGGTGAAGACTCCCCTATCCCAAATACAGACGGAATTCGCAATGATGTGCTCGAAGCCTTACAAGAGCTGAATATTCCTGTTTTGCGGTGGCCTGGGGGATGCTTTGCCGATGAATACCATTGGAAAGACGGCATCGGCCCAAGAGAAAGCCGCAAACGGATGGTCAACACCCATTGGGGCGGTGTCATTGAGAACAATCACTTTGGCACCCATGAATTTTTGAGGTTGTGTGAATTGCTCGGAGCTGAACCTTATATTTGTGGAAATGTTGGCAGCGGCACAGTCCAAGAAATGCAAGAATGGGTTGAATACATGACATTTAATGGCGAGTCGCCAATGGCAAATTGGCGCGCAGAGAATGGCAAAAAGGAACCGTGGCGTTTAACGTACTTTGGCGTCGGAAACGAAAACTGGGGCTGCGGCGGTCATATGAGAGCCGAGTATTACGCAGACCTTTATCGGCGTTATCAAACGTATGTCAGGAATTACGGCGACAACAAGCTTTATAAAATTGCCGGAGGAGCCAATGTTGACGATTACCACTGGACGGAAGTGTTAATGCGGGAAGCGAGCCAGTTAATGGACGGGTTAAGCTTGCATTACTATACGATGCCAGGTGATTTCTGGAATGAAAAAGGGGCAGCCTTAGATAAACGCGAATCACAATGGTTTAAAACATTGAAAAAAGCATTTCGTATGGATGAATTGCTAACGAGGCACTCAGCAATCATGGATCAATACGACCCTGCGAAGCGCGTAGGCTTAATTGTAGATGAATGGGGAACTTGGTTTGACGTGGAACCAGGGACGAATCCAGGCTTTTTATACCAGCAAAATACGATTCGTGACGCGTTGGTGGCGGGCGTCCATTTCCATATCTTCCACGAACATAATGACCGCGTCCACATGGCAAATATCGCACAAATGGTCAATGTGCTCCAAGCGATGATTTTAACGGAAGGAGAGCGAATGCTGCGCACGCCAACTTATCATGTGTTTAATATGTATAAAGTCCATCAAGATGCGACGAGGCTTGAAGTCAAAGTAGATGCCGGCTTGTATCGCTTCGATGATCAAGAGCTGCCAGCAATGACGGTTACCGCCTCAAAAGATAGCAACGGAGCCATTCATATTAGTATTTGTCATCTTGATCCAAACGATGCTGCATCACTAGCGCTCAAACTGGAAGGAATAGAGAAGCCATTGTCTGCTGCTAATGTTTCTGGAGAACTGCTAACAGCAAATGAGTTAAATGCGCATAACACATTTGAGCAACCGAATAAAGTCGAGCCTGTGGCGTACGTGCCGACATCTGTCAGTGGACAGGAACTGAAGCTAGATGTTCCCCCTTCTGCCGTATTGCGCGTAACGGTCAGGCCGTAAATGCCCGCGAATCAGGGGTTCCATTAAAAGGAAGCCCTTTCTTTGAAAAAAGGCTATGAACATTCATGAAAGGGGTCGCCAATTATGAATGAACCGCCTTGTAAAGGCTGCATGGCAAGTGTGCGATTAACGGCAAGTGAACTGGAGCGGCTTATTGCAGAATATAGCGAGGAGGAAAACGAACCTCTGGCCACAACAGCGGAGTATTTCCGGCGCCTCACCCAATGCGGCCAATGTTCAGCACTATTGTACGAAACAACGTGCCTTCATAGCGGGATGTTGATCCAGTACGTTGCCAGGTTTCAAAACAAAGGTTGTCCCCACCCAGACGGCGGGAAATGGTGATTTTTTACGTTCAATTTGGAACTTAGTGATGCGAGATGCGAAGTTAGAAACGGGGCCCGACCAATTTATTTGAGGAGGACTGCAAATGAGAATGAGAAATCAGTGGTTGTTCAGTAGCTTGTTCGCGTTTATGTTCATCTTGGCGATCACCACTCCTGCACAAGCAGGTGACATCCAGCAAAACCACCCGTTTCACAAACGAGGACTTGAAAGCAGTGAACCGACATTTACGGAAGCGTCTGTCCATGACCCTTCCGTCATTAAAGCAGACGGGATGTATTATGTGTTTGGTTCTCATTTGGCTTCAGCGAAAACAAGTGATTTACTGAACTGGCAGCAAGTCTCCACTCATGTTCACAATGGCAATCCATTAATACCAAATGTCTATGAGGAACTAGCAGAAGCTTTTGAATGGGCAAATAGCGATACGCTTTGGGCTGCCGATGTGATCCAGCTTGAAGATGGCCGTTATTACATGTATTACAATGCGTGTCAAGGGGACGCTCCAAGGTCTGCACTTGGTGTTGCCGTGGCCGATGAAATTGAAGGCCCTTATAAAAATTTGGGTGTGTTTCTGAAGTCAGGAATGTGGGGAGAAGAAAGCCCTGACGGAACGATTTATGATGCCAATGTCCACCCAAATGCGATTGACCCTCACACATTCTTTGATCATGAAGGGAAGCTTTGGATGGTATACGGCTCCTACTCAGGGGGAATTTTTATTTTGGAAATGGACCCGGACACGGGATTTCCCCTGCCTGGGCAAGGGTACGGCATTCACCTAACAGGTGGGAACCATAGCCGGATTGAGGCCCCTTACATCCATTATGATCATACAACTGGCTATTATTATTTGTATTTGACGTTTGGCGGGCTTGATGCGACGGGTGGCTATAATATGCGCGTAGCACGAGCAAAACAGCCAACGGGGCCTTATGTCGATGCAGAAGGGCGTTTCATGAGCGAGGCGAAAGGGGCGCCAGGCACATTTTTTGATGACGCTTCGATTGAACCATTTGGCGTCAAACAAATGGGCAATTTCCTGTTTAAACGTGAGCCAGGTGAAACAGGTTCAAGTTTGAGCACAGGCTACGTTTCCCCAGGACACAATTCCGTTTACTACGATGAAGACAAAGGAAAGATCTTTCTCTTTTTCCATACACGTTTCCCTGGGCGGGGAGAAATACACGAAATTCGTGTACACCAAATGGTTATGAATGAGAAAGGTTGGCCGGTCATAGCTCCTTACCGTTATACAGGGGAATCATTGGCTAAAGTAGAAGACGAAGACGTAGTCGGTGACTACAAGTTCATTAACCATGGCAAGGAGATCACGGCTGACATTAAGGAGTCCACAACGATCCGTTTAGAGACAAACAAGCAACTTTCAGGCGCTGTGACAGGAACGTGGGAAAAAACAGGCGATTACAATGTGGAGTTGCAAATCAATGGCGCCATCTATAACGGCGTTTTCATCCGCCAATGGGACCCAGTGTCAAATAGGGAAACGCTGACCTTTACGGCCTTATCTGATGAAGGTATCGCGATTTGGGGCAGTCAAATGGAAAGAGATCGTTGATTCTGCTCCTATGACTTAATACTGGAACGCATCGAGCTGTACGACATCTAAGTGCTTCGAAAAACGCTGTTGCTGTCGCTAACATCTGGAACTCACCTAGATGTAAGCGACAGCGTTTTTGTAATCCGCTTTTCGATTTCCACGACAGCGAACACAAACAAACCCATTACAATCGGAATCGCCCACTGCCCGACGGTTAGTGGCGTTGTTTGGAATACCGTATTCATAAACGGAATGTACGTTAAGGCAAGCTGTAATAGAAGCAAGAGAAAGGCGACACCGAATGCAACTTTGTTTTGAAAGAAGCCGCGCTTAAAGGCAAAGTCCAATTCGCTACGGCAGTTAAACATGTAAAAAAGTTGGGCCATGACAAACATTTGCAAAATAATCGTTTGTAGCGTGCTGCCATCGTAGCCTCTCGTTTGCATAAAATGATTCATCCAAAGCGTGCCAATGCCAATCATAACAGAAACGGCTGTAATCCGGAAAAGATAATAGGGGGAAAGCAACTTTGCTTTTGGATCTCGAGGCGGGCGTTGCATAGCGCCTGGTTCCAGTTGTTCAAAAGCAAGGCCTAGGGAAACGGTAATAGCGACAACCATATTGACCCAAAGGATTTGCACAGGAGTAAGCGGCATAGACATGCCGAGAAAAATACTTGCGACAATTAAAATTCCCCCTGCTCCATTCGTAGGCAAAATGAAGAGAATCGTTTTTTTGACATTGTCGTAGACGCGGCGCCCTTCTTCAACAGCATGGACAATCGTTTGGAAATTGTCGTCGGCGAGGACCATTTTTGCTGCGTCCTTTGTCACTTCTGTGCCTTTGATGCCCATCGCTACCCCAATATCAGCCCGCTTTAAGGCAGCCGCATCGTTGACGCCGTCTCCTGTCATTGCGCAAATATGCCCTTGCTTTTGCAACGACTTGACAAGCCGTAATTTATTCTCTGGGCTTGTCCGTGCGAATATATGGGTGTTCGTTGCCGCTTCATCAAGCTCTTCATCGCTCATTTGATCCAACTCTTTGCCTGTAAGGGCTTTTGCCCCGTCGCCGATGCCAAGCTGTTTGCCGATTGCTTTGGCCGTGTCTCCATGGTCACCTGTGATCATTTTGACTTGAATGCCTGCTTTTTTACATGCTTGGACGGCGGCTATTGCTTCTTCTCTTGGCGGATCGACAATACCGGCCAGACCAAGAAACGTCACTCCTTTATTTAAATCATGATGGCCGATGGAGTCTGCCTGAGCAGGCATTTCTTTGTACCCAGCAGCAAGTACGCGCTCGCCAGAATTGGCACGGGCAGACATTTGTTTTTCCCAATAGGCCCGGTCGAACGGAACGTCGCTGTTTTGTTCGGCCATGGCGAAAATTTGATCCGGAGCGCCTTTTACAAAGAGGACGCGCTTGCCGTTTGTTTCTGCTAATGCGGCCATATATTTGTACTCAGAATCAAAGGGGATTTTCGAAATTACCGTATAACGAGGCAAGTCCAATGTCGTTTTTCGTACAAGTGTTAAAAAACACCCGTCTGTTGGGTCGCCGTCAATCGTCCAATGACCGTCGTCGTCTTGACGCAAACTGGCGTCGTTGCATGTTTGTACGCAAGCAAGAAAGCGCTCTAGCACAGTGTTCGCTTTATTGCCTGTTTCAGCGTTAGGGACAATCGCGCCTTCAGGGGCATAGCCCGTTCCTGTAACTGTGTAACTGGCTGCAGTCGTTTCTACGGTTGTTACCGTCATTTCATTTTTTGTTAATGTTCCCGTCTTATCAGAACAGATTACAGACACAGAGCCGAGCGTTTCAACTGAAGGAAGGCTGCGTATAATCGCGTTTCGTCTAGCCATCCGTTTGACGCCGACAGCAAGTATGATCGATAAAATGGCAGGCAACCCTTCTGGAATCGCGGCGACTGCCAAGGCAATGACCGATAAAAGCAATTCCCCGGCAGGAAAGCCTCGAAATAGGTAGCCAAATAAAAACATTACGATGGCGATGCCAACGACAAAAAAAGCAATCGTTTTTCCGAACGTGGCAATTTGGCGCAAGAGCGGGGTCTGTGTGTATTCAACAGCGGCAATCGCTTCATTGATTTTACCGAGCTCTGTTGCCGACCCAGTTGCCGTAACAATGCCGACGGCGCTTCCCGCAGCGACAGACGTGCCTGAGAATACCATATTGGTGCGGTCGTTTAATACAGTATCCGTATCAAGAACCTCTGTTTGTTTATCAACAGCTGTCGATTCGCCTGTTAGTGCCGACTCCTCGACGCGAAGGTTGTGTGCTTCTATTAAACGGATATCGGCTGGCACTTTATCGCCAGCACTTAAGACAACGACATCACCGACAACCACTTCCGCCGCTTCAATTTCAAGACGCTCGCCATTGCGGCGGACATTCGCACTTAAGCTAAGCATCGCTTTAATGCCAGATAGCGCTTTTTCCGCTTGGCTCTCTTGAATATAGCCAATAAAAGCATTAATGATCGTAACAAGGAGGATGACGCTTGTATCGATGTAATGGCCGAGCAAACCAGTAATAAGGGCGGCGGCAAGAAGAACATAAATTAACACATCATTAAAATGGCGAATAAACTTTTTCAGTTCTGAGTCTTTTTTCCTCTCTGGCAATTCATTGCGCCCATTTTCACGCAAGCGCCGATTTGCTTCTTTTGTATCTAAACCAGTCGTTTGATTTGTATGTAACGCACTTTCTACATTATCAATTGTCGTCGCATGCCATTGATTCTCCATTCGCTTCACCTCCATTGTATTATGTGACGACTGTCTTTTTTCATGCATGAACAGGGCAAGACAAGAACGCGTTTGGAAATGATGTTGAACCAACTTATAGACTATCGGACTTTTTCTTATCGAATAAACGATTTTTCCTTATAATAGACAAAACCGTATGGGGGAGGAAAAGCGATGATTCGATTGTTAACGCAAGACGATAAAGCACAGTGTTTAGCATTTTTAAGACAGCAAGCGGCCGAAAATTTATTTATTATTGGCGATATAGAGGCGTTTGGCTTTGAAACTGATTTTCAGCGTCTATGGGGGGAATTTGATGAAACTGGCAAGCTAAACGCGGTTTTGCTAAAATACTATGAATCGTACATTCCTTATGGGAAAGAGCCGTTTGCGGCAGAAGCATTCGCAAACATTATGATCAATGACCACTCGTTCACACGGATGTCTGGGTTGAAATCTGTTTGTGAAAAAGTAGCAACCTATTTGCCTGCGTATAAACAAAAACGGCAAATGTATTATGCTAAATGCACACGTGTCGACTACGAAGTGGATGTTCCAGTCAAACTCGCACATGCGACGCCTGACGATGCAGAAGCATTGCTAACATTTATAAAACAAATTCCTGAGTTTGCTGACTCGGTGCCTACCTCTGTAGAAACAAAGCGCCAACATTTACAAACTGGTTTTGCAAGAGCGATTTATGTGAAAGACGAAGGGAAGATTGTCTCTAGCGCATCAACGACTGCGGAAAATTCTGCTTCAGCCATGGTTGTTGGCGTGGCAACATTAAAGACGCACAAACAAAAAGGCTTTGCGAGTGCTTGCGTTGCCAGGCTTTGCAGCGACTTGATCGCTGAAGGCAAGGTGCCGTGCTTGTTCTATGACAATCCAACTGCAGGTGCTATCTATAAGCGAATTGGCTTTTCTGACATTGGCTTGTGGATGGTATATGCTTATTAAATACGACGCGATGCTTAAAGCAGTTAGACTGATAGAAAGACTTGTCAACGAGACGATCAACGGAAAATACAGCGTTTCGCAGCAATCTGAAACAGTGCTATGCCAAAAGCACTGTTTTTTATGATTGCCCTAATAAGGCGCTTGTTTTCCGCAATTTTGTCGGATTTCAATAATGGCGCTCGAGATTTGTAGATGGTATCATATAGGGATGTGAAGACTATAAATATAGCGCACTGACAAACAGGCCAGAACATTGTTTTTAAGCTGGGCTGAAGCGTTTTTGCTAAAAGTGCAGCTAATTTACCATCAAGGAGTACAAGCTATGAAGGCTGTTTTTCAATTGCTGAAAGAGCAATACGACAACAAACATCTTATTTTCCGCCTCGCTGCATTTGAGCAGAGGAGCAAGTTCCAGCTTCATTATTTAGGGGCGCTCTGGCAACTGTTTAGCCCGCTCATGCAAGTCGTTGTCTTTTTCGTAATCTTTGGTTTAGGGATTCGCCAAGGAAAAGATGTGGGCGACACGCCGTATTTTGTTTGGCTTTTGTGTGGTTTAATCCCATGGTTTTTTATTAGTCCTACCGTACTGCAAGCATCAAATAGCATACACAAAAAAATCAACATGGTATCAAAAATGAAGTTTCCTGTCAGCGTGCTGCCGTCAATTGTTATTGTCGGTAATTCGATCAGCTTTTTTATCATGCTGGGCGTTCTTGGTATTGTGTTGGCGATTTACTCGGTTTTTTCGGGTGCTTATTTGTTGCAACTGCCTTATTACTTGTTGTGCTTATACGCATTTCTATACGTATTTACATTGTTTAGTGCTACGATAGCGACGGTCATCCGTGATTACTATAATTTTTTACAGGCAGGCATGCGGATGCTGTTTTTCTTGTCGCCAATTGTCTGGGTGCCGGCGACGATGCCAGATAAGTTGTTGGCGATTTTGCAGATGAATCCATTTTATTACATTATGACTGGGTTCCGGGATACTTTTATCGGCGGACGCTGGTTTTATGAAGATTTGACGTATATGGTTTTTTTCTGGTCTGGGATTTTGTTAATTGGCTTCATCGGTTCCCATGTTTTCCATAAATTTAAAAACAGCTTTGTCGACTATTTATAAAGGGGGGCAGGCAAACATGAACCCGAAAATGACATTAACGGGCGTATCGAAGAAATATACGCTCTATCGGAACAACACAGAGAAGTTAAAGGCGATGTTCTTTCCGAACACCCGTGACCAGCACCGTGACTTCTATGCCCTCAAAGATATAAACCTTGAAGTCTATGAAGGTGAGACAATCGGCGTCATCGGCATAAATGGGTCAGGAAAATCGACGATATCGAATATTTTAGCTAGCGTCATTCCACCGACGGAAGGCGAAATGAAGGTGAATGGCGAAACATCATTGATTGCCATTAATGTCGGCTTAAACAAAAATTTGAACGGCTACGAAAACATCGAACAAAAATGTTTAATGCATGGTTTCAGCAAAAAAGAAATTGAAGAGCTGATGCCAGCAATCGAAGAGTTTGCCGACATTGGCGATTTTATTGACCAGCCTGTTAAAAATTATTCATCAGGGATGAAATCCCGTTTAGGGTTTGCGATTTCTGCCCATACAAACCCCGATATATTAATTGTTGATGAAGCTTTGTCAGTTGGCGACAAAACGTTTTATCAAAAATGCAAAGACAAAATCGATGAGTTTAAAGCGCAAAACAAAACGATCGTGTTTATTAGCCATAATATAAAAGAGATCAAAAATCTTTCTGACCGGGTGTTATGGCTTCATAATGGCGAAGTCCGGGAATTCGGCGACAAAAACGAAATCATTAAACAATACGA
This sequence comes from Shouchella clausii, assembly GCF_001598215.1. Classification (GTDB taxonomy): domain Bacteria; phylum Bacillota; class Bacilli; order Bacillales; family Bacillaceae_D; genus Shouchella; species Shouchella tritolerans. Next base: position 856,952 of record NZ_BCXJ01000001.1, read on the forward strand.
AGACTACATTAACTGGTTTAATAAGCTCTCTAAAGAAGAAAAAGAAGTACACAAGCAAGAATTGAAAGAAATGCGCTCCCTTGCCCCAGGGAAAATAGACGCTAGCGACGGAACACCACCAATCGTACAGCCAAAGAGGGACAAACAAGCAGTGAAGCGCGCTGTTTGGTTTTTTGGCCAGCTTGTCGTGTACGCAGTCATTTTTTTAACGGCCGCTTATTTTCTTGTTGTGCCACAACTGAAGGATGCTTTAGGCAGTAATGAGGAGTTAGAAAATGGACACGCTGCAGAAGTACAAGCAGGTAGCAGCGTTGGTGAAATAGACGGTTCCGATATAAGTCTATGATCCTGTGATCAAACACTCCATCCTTTTTGAAGTTGTCAATAATTGCACGACTACAGTCTGAACTCTATATTTAGTGTTATAATGTGAGTTGTAATCTAAATATGGGGTGGTAGTGACGTGAATAGCAACGATTTTCAAAACTGGGTGGCAAACTATTATGAGAAACGGGGCTGGGCCGATTTAGGAATCTTTATTCGCATGGGGTTTTTGTCGGAAGAGACAGGAGAACTGGCTCGTGCGATCCGGGCGCTGGAAATTGGCCGCGACAGGCCAGATGAAACGGTTGCGACCATAGAAGAGAATCGCCGCCAGCTCGCAGAGGAATTAGGGGATGTACTTGGCAATATTAGTATGATTGCCAGCCATTACGATCTTACCTTGGAAGATGTATTTACGACTCATCAAGAAAAGCTAAGTAAACGCTACGCGCAAAGTCTGTAACAAAAAAAGGAGGAGCTCCTCCTTTTTTTTCGTACAGAAAAAATGCTTGTTAGCGGTCCACTGCAGCTTCAATGAGCAAAATAATGGCGGTAATAACATGGAAGAGCCAGCCTAAAAACGGGATCCAGCCAATCACCGACGTCGCTATGCCAAAGATATGCCCTGCTTTGCCACGGTTCGAGGCAACGGCCAAAAGAAGGCCGACAATATGAAAAACAAGCATGAACCATAACGGCGAGTAACCTGACAAAAGGATAAACAGCCCACCAAAAAAGGGGATGGCCAGAAGGCCTTCAAGTACCCCGCCGAGACCTTTCATTACACGGCTTACCATACATTCACCTCATCACGTAATTGTTCCATTGGTAGTATAGCACGTTATTCAAAAAACGACCCACGATTCGCCTATTCGCTTTTGACGTTCACATTTAGTAAAATGAAAAAAGATCGTTATTTATTAGGAAGGGAGAGGCTTTCATGGAATCTTCAGCACAACAATTTTTACACGAGTTGCTGTCAACACCCTCCCCGTCAGGGCTAGAAGCAGAAATTCAAAAGAAATGGCTTGCCTACGTTGCGCCATTTGCCGATGAGTGTTATACGGACGAAGCTGGAAATGCAATTGCCGCACTGAACACTGGGGCGCCATTTAATGTCCTGCTGGCAGGCCATTGCGATGAAATTGGCTTTTTAGTCAAAGCGATTGATGAAAATGGGTTTGTATACGTCGAAAAACTAGGGGGAATTAGCCATAAACCAGCACTTGGCATGGAAGTGACGATACTTGGCAGCAACGGCAACGTCACTGGCGTGTTTGGCACCAATGCAGAACACCATGGCGGCGCGGGCGACAACTTTTCGTTCGACGACCTTTTCATTGATTGCGGGGCTACTTCGGCTGAAGAAATAAAAGCCTATGTACAAATTGGCGATTATGCCGTTTATAGCCATGGAGCAATCAATTTGCTTGGCGACCGATTAAGCGCAAGGGGGTTGGATAACCGTAGCGGTGCCTTTATGGTTGCCGAAATATTGCGGCGCCTCCAACAAAAACGCCCCCAAGTCGGCGTGTATGCTGTCAGCACAGTTAACGAGGAAACCAATTTGGGAGGTGCTTACTTTGCCGCAGCAGGGATCAAGCCTACTATCGCCATTGCCCTTGACGTCACCTTTGCTACCGACTACCCAACGGTGAATGCAAAAAAATACGGCGATGTGAAAGTCGGCGGCGGGCCAGTGTTGGCAAAAGGAGCGCCAATTAACCGCAACATCAATGCGCTGCTAGAACGCACAGCCAAAAAGGCAGGCATTGCTGTCCAATATGAGCTGACTCCTAGAAACACAGGTACCGACGCTGACCGTATGCGCTTGACAGGCAAGGGCGTGCCGATTGCACTCGTATCATTGCCACTCCGCTATATGCACGCTCCCCGTGAAGTGGTTTCGAAACAAGATATGGAACAAGAAATTGAGTTGTTGGTTCAGTTTATTGCAAACTTAACGGGCAAAGAAGAACTGCGCCCAGTCGTTTGGCCGGCAACCTAGCAAAAACAAAAAAAGAGGCGTTCGCCTCTTTTTTGTTTTTGCTAAAACGAATGGCGCTTTTTCTGTTTATGCCAGTAAACATACATAGCAAGTGGCCACCATAAAACGGCAAAAATCACAAACACAGCCCAAGGGATAAGTGGTGTTGTCAACGCATTGACGGCTACGAAAAACACAATGAGCAAGGTAGAGCCAGCTAATGAGAAGGCCAATGGTTTTTTGTAAAGAGCGATGGACATGGGCCACCAAATAAGAGCAAAAATCGGGTAAATCGCCCAAATGGCTTCAGGTGTCGTAATCCAGTTCACCACAACGAAAAATATAGACGAAAGGATCGTTCCCAGGACCGCATAAGCAAGAGGGCGGCGGGCAACGCCTATAGACAAAGGCCACCATAGGAGGACGAATGCCGGGAAAATAGCCCAAGGAAAGCCAGTTTCCCAAAACATATTAAGGAGAATGTAATATAGGATCATTGAACTTGACGCAATGCCGGAAAAAAAGAGCGAGCGGCTCGCTTGGCCACAAAAGGCAGAAAGGGGCCACCACAACAATGGGAAGCAAATATACAAGATCCAAGGATAATCGGGCGTTTGTACCCAATTGACAAAACCTAAGTAAACGGTGAATGCAGTCGCCATCGTTGTGGCATAAAGCTTATAGCCAAGTTTTCTATCTAACAGAATGCTGAGCGAGCTTAATAACAGTAGTCCGGCTGGATACAGAGCCCACCAATCTCCAGGTGTGATCAAGAAATTAATAAGGAACAGAATGCCAATAAACACATGAGCCGCCAGATTAAATAGAACGATCATTGGTGCCCGCCTTTCTGTTTGCGCCAGTGGAAAAAGAGTGAGAGCGGCCACCACAACACGGCAAACGTAGGGTAAACGAACCAGATGACAGTAGGGGTATAGTAAAAATTAATGAAAGCGAACAGTGCAATCAGCAGGGCGCTTCCCCACAAAGAGAATTCAAGATTTAAGCGCGCTCGCGACTTTTTTAGCCAATGTGGAGCCGCTTTGCTTTCTTCTTCCTGAAAGGCTTGCTCGATTTCGGAAATGTCGCCAAACTCCACAATCGCTTTATTGATAGCGTCTTCTTGTGATTTTCCTTCCCGAATGAGATCGTCGACTTTTTCTTCTAGATTCTCGATAATTTCTTCTTTCATTAACAAAGTTTCTTCGTTTTCCGGCACATCGCGGAATAAATGGTCAACATGGTTGCGGATTGTTTTCATGACTAAACTCCCTTCAAAAATATGTCAATGACTGACTTAAGTTCATTCCATTCCACCGTTATTTCGCGCAAATACGCTTTGCCTAACGTTGTTATGGAATAATATTTGCGCTTGCCTCCGTGGGAGCGAGCACCATAATAAGATGCGATTAATTCCTTTTTCTCAAGCCGTTGGAAGACAGCATAAAGCGTAGCTTCCTTTACTTCAAAGCGGCCATCGGTTTTACGGGCGATCTCTTTTGAGATTTCGTAGCCGTAACTATCCTTGGCTGCTAATAGGCTAAGCACGATTGAGTCGATGTGGCCCCTCAATAAATCACTGCGCATTTAATCGGATCACCTCTTTTAGCAAATCAATATAAAGGACAATTACTCTTCTTCATAGAGTACTATCTGATGGAGTAATCGTACTATTAATTGCTCTGTCTGTCAAAGTAATTTTTAATAAAAAAGAACTTTTTTATAGACGCTCATACATTTTCACTTGAAAAAGCGCTTACAAAACGTTAAAATGCAATTAGTTTACTACTAAATCGGTTTAGTAAGGAGGAATTGAATGGCTAGCGTCACAATGGCAGACGTAGCAAAGCTTGCAGGTGTTTCAAAAAGCACCGTATCGCAATTTCTCAACAAACGCTATCACTATATGAGCGAAGAAACAAAGAGCCGAATCGAACAGGCGATTAATGAGTTAGGCTATAGCCCAAATGCGGTGGCGAGAAGTCTACGGCAGAAAAAAACGCAAACGATTGGCGTCATTGTTGCCAACATACTCCATAGTTTTTCTACTGAAGTGATTCGCGCGATTGAAGATACATGTCATGCCTATGATGTCCATGTCATTGTCTGCAATGCAGATAACGACCCCCAGAAAGAAAAAAGGTATGTGGAGATGTTGCGAGCAAAGCAAGTTGACGGGTTGATCGTTTTTCCTACAAGCGACAATAAGGAGCTATTTAATGGACTCGTCGCTGCTCGTTTTCCTCTTGTTTTTATCGATAGGCTCATTCATGGTGTCCCTGTAAATGCTGTTCTTGCCGATAATGAAGAAGCGATGCGTTTGGCAGTCAATGCATTAGCAGCAAATGGTCGGCGTCGAGTTGGCTTAGTGCTTCCACCGCTTTTAGAGGAAATTACCCCGCGAATGGAACGGCGGGACGGCTTTATGAAGGCGATTAGTGAAGCAGGACTCGAGTATGAGGAAGCGTATGTAGCGGCGGGGCAAGTAGAGGAAGCCCCACGTTTTCTTGCCAAAATGCTGGCGCTGCCAACTCCGCCTGATGCCGTTATTGCCGGAAATGATCTAGTTCTGTATGAATTGCTGCGCTCAATCAAACAGCAAAAAATCGACGTTCCTGAACAAATTGCATTAATTGGGATTGACGATGTGACCTTTGCTGATTTTTTTAATCCGTCCATTACGACTGTAGCTCAGCCGACATTTACAATGGGCCATAAAGCTGCTGAGCTACTGCTGGAAGAAATCAATGGAGGCAAGAAACGTTCAGAAAATCGCATTCACCGCTTTCAGCCAACCTTAAAGTGCAGGCAATCTTGCTAATGAAGGAGAGTGGGCATTTGTGAGAAAACAGCTGTTTTTGTTGGCTACAGCCGTCTTATTGCTTAGCGGCTGTGCTGCCGTAAAAGAGACGGTGGACAACGATCCAGGGGATCCGAAAAAGCTAATTTTGGCGACACAACTAGATGCCAATAGCCCATACGCAGTCGGTTTTCAAGCGTTTAAAGAAGCGGTTGAGGAAAAGACGGGAGGCGCTGTGACTGCAGAACTTCATACGAATGGCTCGCTAGGCGGCAATGAGGATATGCTGTTGCAAAGCATTGCCACAGGCGGGGTTGATATGGCTGTCATTTCGCCTGGGTTTATGACACAAGTCTTGCGTGAAGTTGACTTATTTTCGCTGCCGTATTTATTCACTAGCTATGAACATTGGGAGCGCGTTGTTGACGGCGAAATTGGCATGGAAATGAGCGAGATGATTGAAAGGGACACAAACTTGCAAGTGCTCGGCTACTGGACAGCGGGGGTACGACAGTACTATGGGCCAGAGCCTCTTGCTCATATAGACGATTTGCGCAATGTCAGCATTCGAACACAAGACTCGCCTGCCATCCAGGATAGTTGGACAGCGCTAGGAGCGCTGCCGACAAGTGTGGCCTGGGATGAGATGTATCAAGCGTTGCAAAATCGGGTTGTCGATGCATCGGAAAATGATTTTACAAATATTTATCAGTCGAGCCATCATGAAGTGACGCCTTACTTGACGTTAACAAACCATGATTATACGACACGTTTCTTTTTAACATCGGACATTGTAATGGAGCGCTTCTCTAAAGCAGAACAACAGGCGATCTATGAAGCGGCGGATGAGGCGACTGTTGCCGCCCGCCAAGCGGATAAGGAATTGGCAAAACAGTCCCTTGAACGGCTAGAGGAGGAGGGGGCAATTGTCCACGAAATCGACACCGGCCCATTTATTGAACGGACAGAAGAAGTAAGAGAGAAAGCAGCAGCGCAATTAGGCGCGACCGAACTTTATGAAAGAATCCGCTCCTTGGCGGATTAGAAGGAGGGCGCAAATCATGAAGGCGTTTTTAAATAGTCTGGAGTGGGTACTCATGCGCGCTGCGGCGGTGTTCTTTGTTGGTTTTGTCGTATGCATATTTTTACAGCTGCTATCGCGTTACGTGCCGGGAATCACGATTTTATGGGCAGCGGAAATTGCCACATATGCGTTTATTTGGACAGTGTTTTTAGGCGCTGCTGTTATGGTCCGCCACCAAGAACATTTTAGAATTGATTATTTATATGAAAAACTTGCAGGCATGCCGTTGCTTTTAACCAAACTGGTCAGTCACGTGTTGATTGGTGCTTTCGGTGCTGCCATGGTCGTTTATGGCTCTAAGCTAACGCATTTGTTTTGGGAATGGACAGTGAACACGCTGCCAGGGCTACAGCAAGGATACTTGTGGCTTGTCCTTCCTGTATCTGGATTTGCGATGTTGGCCTTTGCCATTGGCAATGCTGTGGAAGATATTGGCGCACATTCTTTAAAAAAGGAAAGTGATGCGGCATGATCGGGTTCTTTTTAGTGCTATTGTTTATTGTGCTCTTGTTTTTAGGGGTGCCCATTGCATTTACGCTTGGAATTGTCGCTTTTGTAGGCATCTGGCTTCTCGATGCCATGCCGTTGCAAATTGTTGTGCAGACGATGTTGAGTGGTGTGGAATCCTTTATTCTACTGGCAGTGCCTCTCTTTATTTTAGCGGCAAACATTATGAACCAAGGGCAAATTTCAGAGCGTTTAATCCAATTGGCAGTATCGATGGTCGGTCACATTCGCGGCGGTCTCGCTCAAGCCAATATAGTTGTGTCGATGTTTTTCGGTGGCATTTCTGGTTCTGCACAGGCAGATACAGCTGGCGTCGGAAAAATCTTGATTCCAAGCATGATGAAGGAAGGCTATGGCAAATCAACCGCCGTCGGTACAACAGCGGCATCTTCTACAATGGGCTTGCTTATTCCGCCAAGCATTCCGATGGTTGTGTATGGCAGTGTGACAAGTGTTTCTGTTGGGCAAATGTTTGTTGGCGGCATTATACCAGGCCTTTTAATGGGCGTAGCGATGATGGCTCTTGTCGCCTTCGTTTCTCATAGGCAAAATTATCCCCGCCATGAGCGTGTTAAACTCGCTGAAATTGGCCGACAATTTCTAAAGTGCGTGCCGCCATTATTGACGCCTTTGATTATTTTAGGGGGAATCATCGGTGGGTTTGTCACACCGACAGAAGCGGCGATTATTGCCTGCTTATATGCTCTCATTTTAGCGATGTTCGTCTACAAAACCATTAAATGGAGGGATATTCCAGAGATCTTATTTGATACGATCCGTCTAAGTTCCCTCACACTTTTTGCGTTAGCAACAGCAAGTGCCCTTGGTCGGCTATTTAGCTACTACCGCGTACCCGACACGATTGCCGAATTTTTTGATTCGACATTCTCAAGCGCCAGCCTGTTTTTGCTTGCGGTCATTTTATTGTTTCTGTTTGTCGGGATGTTTTTAGATGCCATTCCAGCAATGATTTTGTTTGTGCCAATCGTCCTGCCAGCGTCACAAACACTTGGCATCGATCCGATTCATTTTGGTATTGTCATCGTGATGTGCTTGGCTGTCGGCATGATTACGCCGCCTTATGGCCTATGTATGCTGTTGGCAAGTTCAATAGCGAAATTGTCTGTTAGTCGTTCGATTGTTGCTTTATTGCCCTATGTAGCTGTCATCCTTGTGGCGATTTTAATTGTTGCGTTTGTGCCGGCTGTGGCGTTATGGCTGCCAAGCTTTTTAAATTGATACAAGGAGGAAGAACAAATGGACTCATTTAAGGGGACAGCCCAAGCATGTGTAGAGGAAATAAGTACGGTTATTGCCCACACAAAGGAAGAAGAGCTGGTGGCGATTGCCCAAGGACTTAAACAAGCCCGGCGTATTTTTATTAGCGGCGATGGCCGTTCTGGCCTAATGGGCAAAGCGATTGCCATGCGTTTAATGCATGGAGGCTACGAGGTGTACGTCGTCGGCGAAACGATTACACCAAGCATTGGTGAAGGCGATGTCCTGCTTCTCGTTTCTGGCTCAGCGACAGGAGTCGCAGCTAGGCAGTTTATTAAAAAAGCAAGGCAAGCTGGTGCCAAGGTGATGCTTGTGACCGCAAACCGGGAAACAGAATTCGGCGACCTTTGCGAAACATGTTTGTTAGTACCAGCAGCGACAAAACAGCGAAAGCCGGATGAACCAAAAACGATTCAGCCCTTAGGTAACCAATTTGACCAAAGTATCCATCTTATATTGGATGCCATTGTTGTCAAGCTAACAAAAGAAAAACAGGCAGAAATGAAAGGGCGCCACGCCAATTTGGAATAGGAGGGGAACGTCTTATTTGGATAAGCTGAAGAGAATGGCGGCGGAAGCTGCAGCAGAGTATGTGAAAGATGGCATGAAGATCGGGCTAGGGTCAGGTTCAACTGTGTTTGAATTTGTCCGTGTGTTAGGAGAGAAAGCAAAACAAGGGCTGAACATACAAGCTGTGGCGGCCTCACGTAAAACGGAAGCGCTCGCTAAGGCGTGTGGCATACACCTCATCGACTTCCCAGCAAGGGGAAAGCTGGAGGTTACTTTTGACGGAGCCGATGAAATTGCCCCTGGCCTCATGCTGTTAAAAGGGGGCGGCGGGTCGCTTTTACGGGAAAAGCTGGTAGCGGCAGTGGCGAAGCGTCTCATCGTGATCGCTGATGAAAGCAAGCTTGTAAAGGAGCTAGGCGCTTTCAAACTGCCAGTCGAGATCATTCCATTTGGCTGGGAAACAACGGCGATGCGGATTGAAGCGCTAGGCGGTGTGGCGAGTTTACGGCAAACGGGAAAAAGTCCATTTGTTTCAGATAACCATAATTGGATACTTGACTGTGATTTTGGCACCATTCGCGATCCCTATAGCTTGCACGACGAGTTGAAAAAACTTGTTGGTGTCGTAGAAACAGGCCTATTTTTGAACATGGCTTGCGAAGCGATTGTAGCAAGGCAAAACGGTATCCATCATTTAACAAAAGGAGACGAATTCAATGTTTGATGTCATTACACTAGGAGATGCAATGATCTCTTTTAGCCCAAATGCGACGGGACCATTAAAATTTGTCCACTCGTTCGAGCGCCGTGTCGGCGGAGCTGAATTAAATGTGGCGATCGGCTGTTCACGACTCGGTTTAAAAGCAGGCTGGATTACCCGGCTTGGGAAAGATGAATTTGGCCAGCATATTCAAACATTTGCCCGAGGCGAAGGCGTAGACGTCAGCGAAACGAAACTAGTCGATGGCTATGCAACATCGCTTAACTTTAAAGAAATCATGGCAAACGGGGCGGGGCGCACTCTTTATTATCGCAATCCGTCGCCTACAGAAACATTAAAGCCAGAGGATTTACAGCCAGGTTATTTCCAACAAGCAAAGATTCTCCATTTAACAGGGATTTACCCAGCTGTCGCCCCTGGCAATATGGCAGTGACCAAGCAAGCAATCAAGCTTGCCAAAGAAAATGGCGTAAAAGTTGCTTTTGACCCGAATATCCGTCTGCGCCTTTGGAGCAAAGAGGAAGCGCGACTTGCTCTGTACCCGCTTTTGCAAGAAGTCGATATTCTCCTCACAGGCGATGAAGAGATGGAAATTATTCTTGGGACAAGCGATCCAGCTGAGATTATCGCCGAAGCGACCAAGCTTGGGATTGAACTAGTAGCAATCAAACGAGGGGAGAATGGCTCAATCGGCAGTTATCAGGGCAAAGTCGTCGAGGCAGCACCGGTGCCGGCAGCAAAAGTCGTCGACACAGTTGGCGCTGGTGACGGCTTTGATGCTGGACTGTTGTATGGCTATCTCCAAGGCTGGCCTCTTGAACGGATGCTGGCATTTGCCAACACAATAGGATCGATGGTCGTCAGCATTGTCGGGGACAACGAAGGCTTGCCTTATTTAGAAGAAGTGCAAGCGCAGCTCGGTGAGCTTGAACGAATTGAACGATAGTTGTTGAGGAAAGGGGAATCGACATGAAGTTGCAGCTTGCCCTCGACCGCCTTGATTGGGAAACCTGTTTTGCGTTAGTGGAAGATACAAGTGACGCTATTGATATAATTGAAATAGGCACTGGCGTTATCAAAGAATATGGCATGGAAATCGTAAGGCAAATGCGCAAAGCATTTCCCCGGCACACGTTGCTTGCAGACATGAAAATTTGCGATGCCGGAAAGCATGAGGCACGACAAGCGTTTGCAGCAGGCGCCGATATCGCAACGGTAATGGCATTCGCTCCAACTACCACTATTGGGGAGACAGTTTCAGTAGCCTGCCAAGAAGGCAAAGAAATGATGGTTGACCTCCTTGGCGTCGACAAAACTGAGCAAGTGAAGGCATTGAAAGAGCTAGGCGTTTCATTTGTCGGACTTCATCTCGGCAAGGACGAACAGCAGCATAAACAGCTGGGGCAAGGACTGTTTCAGTTAGTTGAGAGGACTGGACTAAAAACTGCTATTGCCGGCGGTGTTACCATTGAATCGTTGCCAACGATTCTTCCATACCAGCCAGACATTATCATTGTCGGCAGCGGGATCACCAAGGCCGAAAAGCCAAAAGAAGCGGCGATGCGCATAAAAAAACAAATGAAAGCGTCATTAGGATAACGTTCCTTTTTCCTTATTCACTCGTTTGGCGTTACGTGCAAACAATAGCTGGATTTCTTTCTAGGATGTTAAGCGCCGCTTCACACATCGTTCCCATCTCTGAACGAGTGTAGGCGGCTTTTTTTAGCAAATCAGCATGATTAGCAATGCCGATATCGGCTAACGCTTCTTGAAAATAGCCGAACTCTGCTTGATGGCTAGTTGGGCAATCTGCAGCTAATATCATGTGGCAGCGGGCAAACGTGGCGATGATCCAAAAAACGGCCTCGCGGTGGTGGCCTTCATCAATCAGTTTTTCTGTGCCATCTACCGCCAGCGGACGTGCTTCTAGTGAAATATCAGAGCTAAAAAAGAAAGGTGTTTTTTTCAGCTTTACCGTAACGTCAAACGTATGGGCCAGTGCCGTCAAATGACGCTTGGCCTGTTTGGCATCCATGTGTTGGCAATCTAGTTGGCTAAGCAAATGCTCATATACGTCCTCTAGTTGGTAAGAGGTGAGCACTTCTTTTGCCGCTAAATAACGAAGCCGTACAGTAGGGTTGCGTAAGGCGGCAACAAGAAAAAGATGGGCGACGACACCAGTCGGGAAAAGCCAGTTCATGACAAGCTCGTGAAACGGTTTTTTAACGTGAAGCTGTTCTAGCCCTCTCTCTGATTTTGAACGGACATCGTCAAGGCGGCGCTTGACCCATTGTTCTTGGCAAAATTGGCGTGATACTTCCTTTTGCAAAGGCTTGAGAAACCCTTCTAGGTCAACGATAATCGTATCGGTTTGAAAGGCATGGGCGATATGGTAGTGGGACAGAACGGCCTCAGACGATGAAAGCGCCCTTTCGGGAATATATGAAACTTCTAGTAAAACACCTTTATAGCGAAATTTTCCAATTTTTAAAGGAGGCTCCTCTAAAGACGTGACAACCATGATGTCTAAGTCTGAGTGAGGCGCCAAGTACGAAGTATCTGCCTGTTCAGCGGCGGAACCACTAAAATAAGCTCCTTTGAACCACTTTTTTCCCTCGGCATATGCCCATACCCATTCATGAGCAATTTCCTTGGCTTTCCATACCTTCATCAAGCATTCCTCCCTTTATGACTGCTAGGCTTCGCGAGAAAGTCATTTTTTCCTCTATGAAAATTTTAAAATTAGCGATAAACACATACTCTCCCCCCGTGGTGTATAAGAGTGTAGGCTAACGTTCGCATACGTTGTTGTTTGTGGCAGTCACACGTTCTATATGCCTCTTCATTAGCCTCACTCCTAGCGTTCTACCAGTCTGAATGAGCTTTTATTTTTAAAATAGAATAACATTTTAATGATAATTATTATCATAAGAAAATCTTTATAATTATATGGTATACTTAATTTTGAACGAATATAAGGCTGTTTTTAAGGACTTAAATGAAATAGAGAAAACGATATTCATTCTCAATTAGTGAAAATAATTGAAAAGAGAGGGGATTACAATGGCTGCTACTACAGAGAGACTTGTGATCAATAACCGAAGGAACTGGTTTGGAAAATGGAGGGACCATGCTGAACTACTTGCAGCACTTGTATCGGGTGTGCTGATCGTTGTTGGCTGGCTCCTTGACAGCTACGGTCTGGCCGCTGCTGCTATTCCTGTATATTGCGGCGCTTTTATAATCGGCGGTTATGCAAAGGCAAGGGAAGGCATTGAAGAGACGTTTAAAAACAAACAATTGAACGTGGAAATGTTGATGGTATTCGCAGCGATTGGCGCAGCTATAATCGGTTACTGGGCAGAAGGAGCCATCTTAATTTTTATTTTCGCTTTAAGCGGCGCTTTAGAGACTTATACAATGGACAAAAGCCATAAAGAAATTTCGGCGTTGATGAAGTTACAGCCAGAGGAAGCTGTCCTGCTTGAAAGCGGCCAAGAAACGATTGTGCCAGCCGCGAAGTTGCGAATTGGCGATTCGATTTTAATTCGGCCAGGGGAACGTGTGCCAGCGGACGGAAACATCATAGAAGGAATGACTGCTTTAAATGAAGCGGCTATTACAGGGGAAGCAATCCCTGTTACGAAAGCAGTCGGGCAAGAGGTATTTGCTGGAACATTAAATGTGCAAGGCTCGGTGGTCGTAACGATAACTAAGCCGATGGAAGAAACAATGTTTCAAAAAATTATCCGCATGGTACAAACGGCAAAAGAAGAGAAATCGCCTTCGCAACTATTTATTGAGCGCTTTGAAGGACTCTATGTGAAAGTGGTGTTAATCGCAGTGGCGCTTGTGGCGCTGTTGCCTCCCTTCCTGTTTGACTGGACTTGGCTGAATGCATGGTATCGAGCAATGATCTTGCTTGTGGTTGCTTCGCCTTGTGCACTCGTCGCTTCCATTATGCCAGCAGTTTTATCGGCGATTTCGGCTAATGCGAAACGAGGCATTTTATTTAAAGGCGGTGTTCATGTGGAACATGCCGGCAAAATCAAAGCGATTGCGTTTGATAAGACAGGAACGTTGACAAAAGGGAAACCAGAAGTATGTGATTTCATTTTACGAGAAGGCGCTAATAAAGATGATGTTCTCCTTCATGCGGCTTCAATTGAGCACCATTCTACCCACCCATTGGCAGAAGCAATTGTTGCTTATGCGAAGGAAAATGGCCGTACTAGGCTGTTAAACCCCATTCAAGTGCAAGATACGCCTGGAGCTGGCGTGAAGGGCCGATTTGATGATGGAGAATGGCGGGTAGGCCAGGCTGCATTTGTAGGTGAGCAGGAAGCGGAACATTTTCAAAATGGCGTAGCGAAGAAGCTAGCGGCTGAAGGAAAAACGGTTGTATTCATTCAAGACCCTAATGGCATTGCCGGTGTGCTGGCGCTTAGGGATGAAATCCGTCCAGAAACGCTTGCTGCAATGAAAGCATTACAAAAACTGGGGATTAAACTTGTGATGTTGACAGGTGATGGAGAGGAAACGGCGCAAGCAATTGCAGGACAAAGCGGGGTGGACCGTTATGTGTCCCGCTGTATGCCAGACAAGAAAGCGGAGGAAATTAAGCGTATACGCCAAGAAATAGGGACTGTCGCTATGGTAGGTGACGGCATTAACGATGCCCCCGCATTAGCAGCGGCTGATTTAGGAGTCGCGATGGGCGGTGGCAGCGATGTAGCGTTAGAAACAGCTGATATGGTCTTAATGAAGAATGAATTGCCCAACATCGCTGACGCAATCAAACGGTCAAAAAAAATGAACCGCATTGTGAAGCAAAACATTGTTTTTTCGATTGCCGTTGTCCTTTTGCTCGTGTTTTCCAACTTTATGCAAGTGTTGGATTTGCCACTCGGTGTCATCGGCCATGAAGGAAGTACGATTTTAGTTATTTTAAATGGGCTTCGTTTGCTAAATGGGTAAAGGCGACTGAGTTTTAAGCTGTATCAGTCTAAGGGCGGTTATCGACTTTGTCGACAACCTCAAGCCGGTTCGCACAGGGAACCGGCTTTTTTTGTGATGACGATGTACGCATCCAAACGTTGTACAATTTGTGCCCGCAAAGTTGTGATGAAAGCGCATACTTTTTAGGCGGCAACGATGATAGAATGGACGTTGAAAGGAGGGGCTGCATTGACGCTTAATGGTCGAAGCCAGCAAATACTCAATGAAATCGCAAGCAATCGCCGGGTCACAAGCGCAACGATCGCCAAGAAATACGGCCTTACCCGCAGGCAGATCAGCTACGCGATTGAAAAAATCAATGAGTGGCTGCAAAGGGAGCATATCCCTGAAATCGAGCGGACAAGGCAAGGCCATTTTATTGTTGATCAATCCGTTTTTTCAAAAATTACGGGGAAACAAGATTGCCTGCTCCGAGATGGACAAGGGTTTTTAACCGAGGAGCAGCGCGTCCACTTTATTTTATTAATGCTGTTGGCAAAAAAGGAAGAGCTGTCACTGCTCCATTTTCATTCCCAGTTAGGTTACAGCAAAAACACCATTTTAAATGACTTGAAAAAAGTGCAGGAGTTTGTAACGCCATTCCAATTGGCGGTTCGCTATTCGCGGAAATACGGTTACTTGTTGGAAGGCAAAGAACTGCAAATCCGCAAATTGCTGATTCACTTAACGGAAGTGGTCGTGCAAACGCAGACAGGCAGACGGCAACTTGAAATCGGTACAGACATTGGAAAACACGAAATCAGCGAAGTCCATGCCTGCATTGAGAAAGTCGAACAGAAGCTAGGCATCCAATTTACAGATGAAAAACTGATGGCAATGCCTTATATTTTAACGCTCGTTTTAAAGCGAATTGGCATCGGACATGTGTTGCCACCGTTTCCGATCGAATACGAGGAACTCTCAGATACGAAAGAGTACCACGCAACAGAGGAAATTTTCCGCCATTTAAAAGACGTGCCAAAGCAGGAGCGGCTATTCGTAACGCTTTACTTGCTGACGACAAGCCGTTATTGGACTGAATGGGTAAATGCGGAAGAGGCGCTGCCTGATTTAATGCCAGCATTGGCCGATGTTTTAAGGCTATTTGAAAAAAGCGCCTGTATTTATTTGCAGGAACGGGATTTGCTGTTGAAAAAGTTGATTCAGCATATTAAGCCGGCGTACTACCGCATGAAATATGAGTTGACAGCAGTCGAAGCCGCCAAACCAACCCTTCCTGACGAGTATAAGGAATTGCACCATCTAGTCAAGCGTAGCCTTGGGCCGCTGGAACGGCAATTAGGGAAGCCGATGCCAGAGGCGGAGAAAATGTATGTGACGATGTTAATCGGCTCCTGGATGATAAGGCAAGGGGAGAGCATTCATAAGAAAATAAAAGCGATCGTTGTCTGTCCGCAAGGTGTCTCGGTGTCTGGCTTTATGTTAAAGGAGTTAAGCGAGCTTTTTCCTGAGTTTGTATTTTTGGATTCTTTATCGGTTCGTGAATTCCAAACGTGTGATTTGGCGTTTGATTTGGTGTTCTCGCAAACGCCTCTTGAAACAAACAAAAGGCTGTATATGACTAGCTCATTGTTAAGGAAAGAAGATAGGGCAAGACTACGGCGCCAGGTAATGGAGGACGTTTACGGATATGCACCTGTTGAGTTCAATGTCAACGCAGTGATTGAGATTATCCGAAACCATGCCTTGATCACAGACGAAAGCGGGTTGCAAAAACAATTGCAGCAATATTTCTTTCCTAATCGTGAAGAACGAATGCCTGATGGCCAGGCAGAGGAGAAGCAGAATCTCCAATCCTTTATCAAACCAGATTCGATTACGTTTGCCCCTGAAGCCCCTTCATGGGAAGAGGCGTTGTCTTTGGCTGCCCAACCTTTGCTCGATCAAGGGAAAATTGAACAGAGATATGTGGAGGCGCTGATTTCAAATAAAGAACGGGACCCATATATCATTATTGGCCCACACATCGCCATTCCCCATGCTGCTCCTGAGGAAGGCGCAATTGAGGCAGGAATGAGCTTACTGCATTTGCAAAAACCAGTTGCCTTCTCAGACGATGAATGGGTCCGCGTTATGGTTGTGATTGCAGCTGTTGATAAGCATCAACATATCCGAGCATTAAGGCAGTTGATTAAGCTAGCTGGTTCAAAAGAAGATCGAAACCGGTTGATCGCAGCAAAAACAGAGACAGAAATAATGGAGCTCGTATCATTTTATTCAATGGATTAGGAGAATAAGCAAATGGAGGTTACCATGCTAGTCGATGAGAGCACAATTTTGATCAATGTACATGCGAAACATAAAGAAGATGTTCTACAGCTCATGTCGGACAACCTCGTCGCTCACGGGTTTGTAAACAAAAGTTTCACGGCCGCGGTTATAGCGAGGGAGCGTGAGTTTCCCACAGGTTTGCCGATGGATGGGATGGCAGTAGCCATTCCCCATACGGATATTGAACATGTGCGCAAAAAGACGATTAGCATTGCCCAGTTAAACAAGCCAGTAGAATTTGGCGTAATGGGCGGAGCTGATTCAGAAAGAGTAACCGTCAAACTTGTCTTTATGTTGGCGATGGAAGAGGCCCATTCCCAGTTAACGATTTTGCAGCAACTGATGAAGTTATTTCAAAACAAAGAAGCAATGACACAATTAGCCTATGCAACATCGAAACGAGAAATCAAAACGGTCGTTCTAGATCATTTAGGAACAGAAGCTAAAGGAGGAAGATGTTGATGAAAACAAAAAAAGTTCTGGTCGCTTGTGGTGCAGGAATTGCGACATCAACAGTAGTAAACAGCGCAATTGAGGAAATGGCGAAAGAGAACGGCTTAAATGTCAACTTAGTGCAAATCAAGATATCGGAAGTAGGCAGCCATAAGGATACAGCTGACTTGCTAGTGACAACAGCGATGACGCAAGCAGACTTTCCTTTCCCTGTGATCAATGCCCGCTCTTTTTTAACGGGCATCGGCACGGATCAAACAAAAAAAGAAATTCTAGAAGCACTTAAAGCTTAAGCGAAACTGAGTTTTTCAATAGAGGAGGAACGTCATGGATGGGTTTGTCAACTTTATTCAAGGGTTCTTAGATTTAGGCGCGACCGTTATTTTGCCCGTTGCTATCTTTTTATTAGGTTTGTTGTTCGGGCAAAAACCAGGTAAAGCGTTTCGGTCTGGTTTAACGATTGGCATCGCCTTCGTCGGCATTTTTCTAGTCGTCGACTTGCTCGTCAACAATCTAGGGCCGGCTGCGCAAGGGATGGTTGATCGGCTAGGTGTGGAACTGAATGTCATTGATGTAGGCTGGCCGGCATCTTCATCGATTGCTTGGGCTTCCATGGTGGCTGCTTTTATTATTCCGTTAGGTCTTCTGGTCAATGTGCTTATGCTTGTGACAAAAACGACAAAGACAATGAACGTCGATATATGGAATTTCTGGCACTATACGTTTACAGCAGCCATGGTATATGTGGCGACGTCCAATTTGTTTTTGTCTTTGCTGGCAGCCGTCATTTTTCAAGTTGTTTGTTTAAAGATTGCCGATTGGACGGCGCCGATGGTGAGCGAATTTTATGACTTGCCCGGGGTCTCCATTGCTACAGGTAGCACGATTTCCTATGCACCAGGCATCTTTTTAGTAAAAGGGCTGCAAAAGCTACCAGGCGTCAATAAATGGAACGCTGACCCAGCAACGATTGAAAAACGGTTTGGCATTTTAGGAGAATCGATGTTCATTGGCTTAGTTCTCGGCGCTGCCATTGGCTTGCTTGCTGGCTATGGCATTGGGGATGTGATCGATATTGGCATTGCTATGGCTGCAGTAATGGTGCTGATGCCGCGAATGGTTAAAATTTTAATGGAAGGGCTCTTGCCGATATCGGAATCGGCCCGCGAATGGCTGAACAAACGCTTTGGCGACCGAGAAATTTATATCGGCCTTGACGCCGCTGTCGCACTCGGGCATCCGTCTGTTATTTCAACCGCTCTTATTTTAGTGCCCATTACAGTCGCTTTAGCGATCATTCTTCCTGGCAATGCCCTTTTGCCTTTTGGCGATTTGGCAACAATCCCATTTATTGTTGCGTTTATCGTCGGTGCTGCACGAGGCAATATCGTCCACTCAGTCATTGTGGGAACGATTATGATTGCGATTTCGCTTTATCTGGCCACAGATGTTGCCCCATTATTTACGCAAATGGCGATGGAAGGGAACTTCACAATGCCGGAAGACTCGGCACAAATATCGAGCATTGACCAAGGAGGCAATCTGATTAACTGGATAATCGTTCGTTTATTCGGTATATTCAATTAATTATATAAAAAGTAGGAGGGCTCGAATTGAAAGCATTAGTAAAAACAGCACCTGGATTTGGACATGTTGAACTCCAAAACAAGCCCGAACCTGCTCCAGGGGAAAAGCAAGTCAAAATTAAAGTCAAATATGCCGGCATTTGTGGGTCCGATATCCATACGTATGAAGGCCATTATAAAGTGGCCTTTCCGGTAACACTTGGCCATGAATTTGCAGGAGAAATTGTTGAAGTGGGACCTGGCGTTCAATCCTTTAAAGTAGGGGATCGAGTCACCTCTGAAACGACTTTCTCCGTTTGTGGGCAATGTCCGTATTGCCAAACGGAAGACTACAACCTTTGCAGCGAGCGCAGAGGGCTTGGTACCCAGCAAGATGGCGGGTTCGCCGAGTATGTACTTGCCCGGGAAGAGAGTTTGCACCTTTTGCCAGACAATGTTGATTTCCGTTCAACAGCGATGACAGAACCATTAGCCTGCACGCACCATGCGCTAGCGAAAACAACAATAAGCGAAGGCGATTTGTGTGTTGTCATTGGTCCTGGCCCGATTGGTTTGCTCGCCGCCCAAGTCGCGAAAAGCAGAGGCGCGAACGTCATGATAACTGGGCTCAACCATGACAAAATTCGCCTTGAGAAGGCGCGTACCCTTGGGATTGATTACATCGTCAATGGCGAAGAAACCGATGTCGACGAAGTCGTGAAAGAACTGACAAACGGCAAAGGGGCCGATGTGGTGCTTGAATGTTCAGGCGCCGTAAAAGCAGCCAATCAAGGGTTAAAGTTATTGCGGAAAAAGGGGCAGTATAGCCAAGTCGGCATCTTTGCTGCCTCAGAAATTCCCTTTGATCTCGAAAAAATCATTCAGAAAGAAATTTGCGTCATTGGCAGCAGAAGCCAGAAGCCGGCCGATTGGGAACCTTCTCTGATGCTTTTAAAAACAGGCAATGTCAACGCTCGTGACCTGGTCACCCATGAATACGAGCTTCATCAATGGGAGGAAGCTTATCAGGCGATAAAAAGCGGAGAAGCGATAAAAGTGCTTTTAAAACCAGAGTAAAGCAGAAGAGCGATGGAGGGACAGAATGGTTGAACATTTGCTAGATTTTATGCTTGGGCCGCTTAGAGGACTGGGGCGCTTTTACTTTGAACACCAACTTATCTTTAATACGCTCATTGTGGCTGCGGCGTTCGCCAACATCATTCGCTATAAAAAAAAGCCGCAGCATAACGAGTAAAGCGATTTAGGAGGAAAGCGAGTGGAGGCTTTAAATTTATATGGCACAGGCGATATCCGCTTTGAGCAATCGCCAAAGCCAACGATCATGAATGGCAATGAAGTCATCGTCCGCGTAGAAACGGCAGGCATTTGCGGATCAGACTTATCCCGTTATAAAAAACTAGGGCCTTATATTTCCGGGACGACGTTTGGCCATGAATGTTCAGGTACGATTGATGAAGTAGGCAGCAATGTCAACCATCTAAAGGAAGGAATGCGAGTCGCTGTGTGCCCCGCTCTTCCATGCGGTGACTGTAACCAATGTCGGCAAGGGGTTTTTTCCCGATGCCATTCGCTAACGGTTATCGGAGCTGTCCAGCCAGGGGCGTTTGCGGAGTTTGTGAAGGTGCCTGCCGCAAACGTCCTCCCGTTGCCGAATGACATTGATGCTGATACGGCAGCGTTCATTGAGCCAGCAGCTGTCGTTGCCCACGGTTTTTACAAGACAGCGATCGAACCAGGAGCAGATGTTGCCGTTATCGGCTGTGGAAGCATCGGCTTGCTCGCTGTTCAATGGGCAAAAATGTTTGGTGCCAGGTTTGTGTATGCGATTGATATCGATGAACAAAAATTAACAGTAGCCGAAAGACTTGGCGCTGACCAACGGGTAAACCCACTTGATGGCCCAGTACATGAACAAATTCAGGATCTCACTGCTGGAGAAGGAGTAGATGTCGCTATTGAAGCAGCAGGGACAGCAATTACTTCTGCCCAAGCATTAGCATTGCCGAAAAAAGGGGGAGAAGTTGTATTTCTTGGCATTCCATACGGGGACGTGACGATCGAGCGTTTTTACTTTGAAAAAATTGTACGAAACGAATTGCGTGTCCATGGTTCTTGGAATGGACTGTCCGCCCCATTTCCAGGAAAAGAATGGAGAACGGCGATTCATTCTATGCAAACAGGAGCATTGCAAGTAAAGCCTCTCATTACACACCGGTTGCCTTTATCCGATGGGCCATTTGTTTTTAAGGAAATGGCCAGCGGTTCCCCTGGGTATATAAAAACGTTGCTTTATCCAGGGAAAACGGGGCCAAAAGAACGAGTCATCAATCATCTAAATTAGCGTTTGTTCGGCAAAGTATGTCAAGACGGTTCGATTTCCCAGGAAATAAAGGCGAATTTTTAGAGATAAACGGGTTTGATGATGAACGAATGTAATGGCGTTGTGGTAAAGCACTGGTACTGCAATGACAAATGATTTGCTTATTTTCGTGTATTCTCCAAAAATAAGGTCATCTTTTCTATCTTCTTATGGTATCGTTCTGCTGCCCAGATGATCAGCTGTTCAAAGCTATGAATGTGGTTTGCAAAAATTAGACGTTTACCTATCAAAACTATAAAACAATAAAAGTGGAACTTTTGAAGCGTTTAGAGACATGGATGAAAGATACTAATGATCTGCTCTTGTTAGGGGAAGTACCGTTGGCAGAAGGTGAGAAAGTACTAGGTGGACCGTCCTTTAGTTAGTAACTGATCTTCTACGAAGAATCAATTATACAGTAAAGGAAATGGCTTTTCTCAAAACTTGAGGAGGGTTATTTCCTGTTACAAATGAATTAAATACTGGTCTTTTATAAAAAAGAACCTACAATAATTCTTGAGGAGAAGGGATTGTAGATTCTAATCATATAATTATTCAACATCGGCTACACAACGAAAGCCTAAATGCCCTGATGAACTATCAGGAGTATTTGAAGTTCGAGCTGCAACACGGTAACGATTACAATAAGAAACATGACATAAATAAGAGCCACCACGCATAATCTTTGTTTTGCCCTTTAGCGGTCCTTGAGGATTTTCACGTCCCCCTCGACTGTGGATACTTCTGCTAAACCAATCGGAACACCATTCCCATACATTTCCTGACAAATTATATAGACCGAATCCATTTTCTGGGAAGGACTTTGCTGGAGCTGTTCCCTTAAAACCATCCTCATTGGTATTTTTATCAGGGAATTTTCCTTGCCAAATATTGCAGTAGTGCTCACCATTAGGAGTCAATTCATCACCCCATGGGTATCTTTTTTGCTCATGGCCTCCGCGTGCAGCATATTCCCATTCAGCTTCAGTTGGCAATCTCTTGCCTGCCCATTTACAAAAGGCTAGGGCATCATTCCACGTTACGTGAACAACTGGATGATCCATACGGTCATCAATTGTCGAACCTGGACCTTCCGGTTGGTACCAAAAAGCACCGTCGACTGCACACCACCATGGGGTCGAAACAACTCGATTTACCCGAGCTAACACCTGTGGAGGTAAGAAGTTGTGAAACACATAAGACCAGCCAAATTTCTCTGATTCTGTTACATATCCAGTAGCTTGGACAAATTCCCTATATTCAGCATTTGTGACAGTATACTGGTCAATTAAGAAAGGATCTACTTTTATTTTTCGAACTGGCCCTTCACCATCAGCTGGAAAACCTTCTTTTTCATTTGTCCCCATTAAAAATTCCCCACCTGGAAGATATACCATTTTGTCTTTGAATAGAATTTCGTTTGATGATGTAATTTCTGGATTTTGTTGTGTTACAATTCCTTTATCTTTAAGAGTTTCTCCTCTTTTTATTGAACAACACGACATTTTTTGTTCGGTGTTCATTTCCTCACATCCTTATTAAATTTCTTGTTACAGGACTGAGTCATTATAGTTATTAATCATTAACTATTACTCAATTCAGTCATTTTTTTAACAGACTTCCGTTCTATGATCTTAGAATCAACAATAATTTCTCTTGAATAGTCTCGTGACTCTTGTAAATACGCAAATAGAATCTTAGCGGCTTCAGCGCCCATTTGATAAGCAGGTACATACACACTTGTCACAGAAGGAAAACATTTTTCAGCATCGCGATATTTATGTTCGATCGTCATGATTGAAACATCTTCTGGAACAGACAAATGAATATTGTTTAAAAAATTAATGGTCTGTTGGACCTTAGATAAATCATGCACTAATAATGCTGATGGTTTATCCTCACTAGTAAAGATTTTCTTTAATAAGTTAAGGTATGATTCTAGGTTATCCGGGTCAAAGTAATGCTTAACTTTTAGCCGTTCACTTTGTACATCTTCCTTGAACTCACGGATAACAGTATCTAATTTTTCTTCTTCCCAACTAATAACAGCTATATGCCGATGGTCTCTACTATAAAAATAATTCAAAATATCTTTATTATATTGCTTAAATTGAGCGTAAACATTAAGACCATTATTAGGAAACAATTTTTCACCAATATACGCCAATGGCAATTTGAGATTGAGCAGCTCTAATAAGGAAGAGCATGCTATCGGTGCACTTCCCAATATAAGCCCATCAATACGGTTTTGCTTAATAAAAGAATAATACTGAGGCCTACATTTATCAGATATAATTTGTTCCCTATCATTCAGTTCATTAATTAAAAGAAGATGATAGCCCTTTTGTATCAAAATATCATTAACTCCCTTTATGAACTCAAGGATGTACGTACTTGATAGAACTTCTGTTGAGTCAAGTGAAGGGGGAAAATACAATCCGATCAATTTTGTTTCACTTTTCGCTAAGTTTTGCGCCACAACGTTAGGTATATAATTTAATTTATTAACTGCCTCATATACTTTCTTTTCCGTTTTGTTGCTTACATAGCCACTTTTATTTAAAACTCTTGAAACAGTGGAGATGGAAACCCCAGCTAAATTTGCTACATCATAGATAGATGCTTTCATAGTTGTTCACCACAATATTATGAATTTTATTTTTGCAAACATCCGATTGTCCCTTTCGTCGAAAAAAGATATGGAAGCACTTTCATATTTAAAATTTACCAAATATATTAAGTATGGTCAATTGATTAGCATAATTTCTAGAAGAATAGATATAACGTTTTGTTATACCCTATAAATTAATTGTTGTTGCGTGGTTTTTAAAAATTTGATAAATTTGAGCATATAACTGAAAGCGCTTCCATATTTGCTGTGAATGATTGGTTTTTTATTTTTTACATTTATAAAAGCGCTTTTATATAACTGCAAATATACTTAACCATTTTTAGGATTGGAAATCAATAAAGGAGATGAGCGGATATGCGAGCAATTATGGTTATGTTTGACTCACTAAACAGACATATGCTGCCAAACTATGGTTGTGACTGGACACATGCACCGAATTTCAAACGATTAGGAGAGAAAACAGTTGCGTTTGACCAGTGTTACGCAGGGAGCTTACCATGTATGCCAGCAAGAAGAGAACTCCATACTGGTCGCTATAACTTCTTACACCGTAGCTGGGGTCCGATCGAACCATTCGACAATTCGATGCCGGAAATGCTGAAACA
Source organism: Shouchella clausii (assembly GCF_001598215.1). Lineage (GTDB taxonomy): Bacteria > Bacillota > Bacilli > Bacillales > Bacillaceae_D > Shouchella > Shouchella tritolerans. The sequence continues at coordinate 881,088 of NZ_BCXJ01000001.1, forward strand.
AAATGGTGTATACACACATTTAGTAACGGATCACCAGCACTATTGGGAAGACGGGGGTGCCACCTATCACCCAAGATATAATTCCTTTGAAATAGTTCGTGGACAAGAAGGTGATCCTTGGAAAGGTCATGTGAAAGATCCGGACATTCCAGAAACTGAAACACCAGAACCATTTTCTAGTTCTACTATGTTTAAACAAGATATTGTTAATCGAAGTTATTTTGAAACAGAAGAAAAGCATCCACAAGCTGTTACTTTCTCTTTAGGAATGGATTTTATCCAGAAAAATAAAGACGAGGACAATTGGTTTCTACAACTAGAAACATTTGATCCTCATGAGCCATTTTTTGCTTATCAACAATATAAAGATCTTTATCCTCATGAGTACAATGGTAAACATTTTGATTGGCCACCTTATTATTTTGTTCAAGAGTCTCATGAGGTTGTCGAACATGGTAAGTATGAATATGCAGCACTATTGAGTATGTGTGACAATTATTTAGGAAAAGTAATGGATATGATGGACAAGTACGATATGTGGAAGGATACGATGTTAATTGTTAATACTGATCATGGATTTTTATTAGGTGAGCATGGATGGTGGTCCAAGAGCGTTATGCCAGTTTATGATGAAATTGCTCACACACCACTATTCGTTTGGGATCCTAGAGAAGGTAACAAAGGAGAAAGAAGACAGTCAATTGTACAAACAGTTGATTTAGCTCCTACTCTACTTGAATTCTTTGGTGTTACACTACCAGAAAATATGGATGGAAAACCTTTAAGACAAGTTATTAAAGCTGATCAGCCAATTCGGGAAAGCGCTTTATTTGGCTTCCATGGAGGGCATGTCAATATAACAGATGGTCGTTATGTCTATATGAGAGGTCCCGTATCTCCAGAAAATAAACCGTTATTCGAATATACATTAATGCCAACCCATATGAGACAGCCTTTTGATCGTGGAGAATTACAAAACATAGTCATTCATGAGCCATTTTCATTTACTAAAGGGTGTCAGTTAATGAAAATTGAAGCTGGAAGTGGATTTGTAAACCCATTTCAATATGGATCTAAATTATTTGATCTAGTTAATGATCCTGATCAGGAAGAGGAACTGGATAATTTGGAAATAGAATTACAACTAATTAAAAAAATGGCGGAATTAATGAGAGCTAATGAAGCCCCTGATGAACAATATGAAAGATTAGGAATCCCCAAAGATGGAAGGATGACTGTCGAAGAATTAACTAAACAGAAAGCGGAAATAAAAAAGGCAGAGCAGTTAGGTATTTTAAAGGATTATTCTTGGGATAGAGGGGCAAAAAATCAAATGAGGGCATTGCTTAACATCTTTCCAGAGAATGAGCGACAACATCTATTAAATATGTTTGAAGACTTTGTCGTAGGGTCTAAGACCTCGAAAATCGATACAAGTTTGGTAGATAATTTTATTGATATGTCAATCTCAAAGGATAAGAAAGCACAAGCATCTTATTTCTTAAAGTTAGCGAGTCGTACTAGTTAGAAGCCTTTTTATAAATTTAATTATGGGGTGAGTTATTTGGGAGCAAATATTAGAAAATCGACTAAAAGTGAGATATTTAGATATGCCTTTGGGGGGTTAGGTTCCAATATACCTTTTCTGTTGACGTTGACTTACTTAATGTTTTATTTAACTGATGTCGTTGGGATATCCCCTATAGCTATAGGGGGGTTGTTTCTCGTATCTCGTATTATTGATGCAGTAACCGATCCTATAATGGGGATGATTGCTGACCATACTAAAACAAAGTTTGGTAAGTTTAGACCATATGTTATGTTTGGGGCACCTTTACTAGGTTTAATAACAATAGCTTTGTTTAACGTACCTGCTGTTTCTGATAGTCTACAAGTTGTATATATCTATATTATATATATTGTTTATTCTTTAATCTCAACAGTGGTAAATATACCTTATCATTCCTTAACACCGATATTGAGTGAAGACAGTGACCAAAGAACTACTATTGCAACTGCCAAAACAGCTATGTCGGTCCCAGCTAATATCATTGTCAATGTTTTAGTATTGCCAATGGTTGCAATGTTTGGCGGCGGACAACAAGGTTGGACAGTAACATCTATTATTCTAGGGACTGTACTTACAATTAGCTTCTGGATTTGTGCTAGTAGTGCTAAGAGACATGATGTGATTGTTAAAAACGATGACAGAATTAATAAACGTAAGTTTAGCTTAAAAGAACAGCTATTCTTAATTGGGAAAAATAGACCACTGTTAATGATTATGATAGCGATGTGTACGAATTTAATCGCCAGTTCTTCTGTAGGAGCAATTGCCCTTTACTATTTCACCTATAATTTAGGGAGAGCTGATTTATTCCCATTACAGAGCTTAGTAGCTATTCCATTTACAATTCTAGCGTTTATTTTATTACCCGTCCTGTCTAAGAAAATAGGGAAAAGAAATGTTTTCCTATACGGAAGTATGATTGCCATTATTCCTGCACTAACAATATTATTTACCCCATTTGAATTCGTGTGGGTAATCTTTGCAGCAGCAGTAACCATAGCAGCACTCACACCTTTTACAGGCAACATTGCTTGGGCGATGCTTCCTGATTGTGTGGATTACGCCGAGTGGAAAACAGGTGTTCGTGGTGATGGTGTAGTAACCTCAAGTCTTACTTTCATTAACAAACTTGGATCCGCCTTAGGCGGATTACTAGGAGGGGTATTATTAGGGATATCAGGATATGTTGCCAATCAAGCGCAAACTCCAGAGACTATGCAAATGATTGTTTATATTTACGCAATAATGCCAATTGCGGGACATATCTTCTCTATTATCGCATTAAAGTTTTATAATATTGATAACAAATTGCATAAGCAAATTATTAAGGAACTTAAAGAAAGAAAAAATTCAAAAATTGACACGGCAGGACAAACTATCATTTGACGGTCCATATAGAGTAGTAGAAAGGTACAATAAAATCAACACAGAATGAAGTGTGAAGTATTGTGCCCATTATTTCGCAAGACGAACTAGCTAGAGCAATTAGTTGCAATTAGCCTGTGCTTTTTGGGAATTTTTATAAAATTAATGGATCGAGCGAGGAGCTACTAGTCTAAAGATTATTTTAAAGGACGAGGAAATTACGTTAAACACAACTTAAAAAATATATACGAGGAGGAATTTTTAAAGTGAAGAAAAAAAGACCTCATATTATATTATTTAATCCTGACCAATGGAGAGGCGATGTAATGGGTCATATGGGAAACAAAGCTGCCATTACACCAAATTTAGATAAGTTTGTTTCAGACGATGGCGTTTCTTTTAGAAATGCATTTTGTCAGAACCCTGTATGTACACCAAGTCGATGTTCATTTATGTCAGGATGGTACCCACATGTAAGAGGTCACCGAACGATGTATCATATGATGAGTCCTGATGAGCCGGTATTGTTGAAGCAATTAAAGGATGATGGATATTTTGTTTGGTGGGGCGGAAAAAATGATCTCATCCCATCAGAAAATGGATTTGAAGATTATTGTGATGTTAAATATGTACCAAAACAAACGCCAAAGCCGATGTTTGGTGGGGCTTTTAATGGTGAAGGAGATAATTGGAGAGGTCAGCCAGGCAGTGACACTTATTATTCATTTTTTGTAGGTGAGCTTAAAAAGAGAAGTGATGAAGATTACTATTATGATTCAGATTGGGCAAACATTTTAGGAGCTATCGAATTAATTAAAAATAGACCAACAGATAAGCCGTTATGCATTTACTTGCCAATTCTCTATCCTCATCCACCATATGCTGTGGAGAAGGAATGGTACAATCTTATTGATAAGTCTCGTTTACCAGAGCGAATTTCTGTTAATAAACTCTCTAAAAACAAACCATCTATGCTTTCTGGCTTACGTGAGCGGTATAATATGCAGGAATGGACAGAAGAACGTTGGACAGAGCTTCGTGCAACGTATTATGGTATGTGTTCACGTGTAGACTTCCAGTTTGGATTGCTGATGGAAGCGCTAAAAGAAGCTGGAATCTATAATGATACAGCTGTGTTCTTCTTCTCAGATCATGGAGATTTCGCAGGCGATTATGGACTTGTAGAAAAAGCACAAAATACGTTTGAGGATTGTTTAACCAAGGTCCCATTTATAGTGAAACCACCGGCCAATAACGCTGTGAAACCTAGAATAAGTGATGCACTTGTAGAACTAGTTGATTTAACTGCGACAGTTCAACACTATGCTGGAATTACCCCAGATTATACTCACTTTGGAAAACCATTGGATTCTATTATTTCTGGAGAGACGGATGATCATCGTGATGCTGTATTTTGCGAAGGAGGACGTCTGCAAGGTGAATTTCATTGCAATGAGTCTGCACCAGCCAATGAGGATCCTTCCATGTTGTATTGGCCAAGAGGTGAGATGCAGCGAAGCGAAGGACCAGAGCACACAAAGGCTACAATGATTCGAACGAAAAAGTATAAATATGTCCGTAGGTTCTATGAAACGGATGAACTATACGACCTTGAACAAGATCCAGGAGAAACAACAAATAAAATAGACGATCCATCTCTATCAAATGTTCTAGTTGAATTAAAGGAGAGAATGTTGACATTTTATCAAGAAACATGTGATGTGGTACCCCATGTGAGATCAAGCAGAGAAATAAAGTAAGGAATAAAGAAAAAGAATCTTCATATAGTCTAGTCGTAACGATCTTGCTAACGGCTGCAATGCCAAATGATTTGCTAATTTTCGTGTAAGCAGTTGACATCCTGGCTTTCTTATGCCATGATAACGTCAAATACGAAGAAAGGAAAAGGTACCTCAGCCAATGAAGCAGTAATTCTATCTACAAACAGTAATTAAACATCCATTGAACGAGCGTTTTTGTCCGCTCCATGAATATGGCGATTAATTATGTTTAGAGATGGGATTCGTCTGCTTTTTTGATAGAGGTGCACGTATACTGCGATTTTTTCTGCCCGTATATGGGCAAAAGTGGGTCGTCGTATGCGCACATTCCTGCGGACGGACTCTCTCTAACATATAGAGGGGGTTTTTTTATGTTGTTAATGAAAGCAAAAGAGATTAAGAAAAGCTTTGGTGCACGGGAACTGTTGAATATTAAGGCGCTCTATCTTTATAAAGGCGACCGGGTCGGGCTTGTCGGAAACAATGGCGCAGGCAAGTCGACGCTTTTGCGCATACTGGCCGGCGAGGAAAAAGCCGATTTGGCGACTGTTGAAACATACGGCTCAGTCGCTTATGTGCCCCAGCTAGAAGACGAAAATCAGACAGTGGCAGGGGAGTTGGCCAGCAAATGGCATGTCCCAGATGGAAGCGTACAAACAATGAGCGGCGGGGAACAAACACGCAAAAAAATTGCGGCTGCTTTAGCATCCAATCCGCATATTCTTATTGCTGATGAGCCAACGAGCCATTTGGACATCGATGGAATGGAGCAACTAGAAAAAGAGCTAACTGCTTTTAAAGGAGCCGTGCTGTTAACTTCCCATGATAAAGTATTGGTTAATAAAGTGTGCACGGCCATTTGGGAACTGGAAGATGGCTGCCTCACCATATATGAGGGAAATTACGATCATTATCTCAAGCAAAAGCAGGCCAATAACCAAAAAGCCCATAAAGAGTACGAAGCGTTTGTCCAAGAAAAGAACAGGCTAGAACAGGCGGCCAAACAGATCCAAGCAAAGTCGGCGAAAATTAAGAAAGCACCAAGCAGAATGGGCAATTCAGAAGCACGGTTGCACAAACGGAGTTCAGGCGTTCAGAAAGCAAAGCTAAACCGCGCTGCTGAAGCAATGCGGACGAGAATGGAGCAGCTCGAAGTGAAAGAAAAGCCGAAGGAGGTTGAGCCGATTCGTTTTGATATGGCGCAATTTCCTATTCTTCATAGCAAACGAGCGGTCCAATTTCAAGGCTGCGCTGTACAAATCGGTGCCAACATTCTAAAAACGAAGGTTCATGGGGAAGTGCCGACAGGGGCTAGGTTGGCGATTATTGGCCCAAACGGTTCGGGAAAAACAACGCTTGCTCGGCAAATTGTTGACCGCAGCGGCGGCTTGCATGTAGCAGCACCAGCTAAGATCGGATTTTTTCAACAGCAGCAAGAAAACTTACTCGAAGGAAAAACCGTTTTAGAAAATATGATCGAAGACAGCCCGTATACACAAACATTTATTCGCACAGTCTTGTCAAGGTTGGCATTTTCCCGGAACGAGGTCGATAAGAAAGCGGCTGTGTTGAGCGGCGGTGAGCGAGTAAGGGCTTCCCTTGCCAAAGTCTTCCTTTCAAATTGCAATGTCCTTGTCCTTGATGAACCAACGAACTACTTGGATATCGCGACGAAGGACTCACTGTTAGAAGTGCTGAAGGCCTACCCTGGGACGATTTGCTTTGTTACGCACGAACGAGCATTGATTGATGACCTTGCAACCCATATCCTTTCCTTCGCTGACGAGGAACCGACCGTAACAATGGTTGCGCCTGATAAAAAAGAGCAAAAACGAGACGGTGCTGAAGAAGTAAAAGCGGCCTTATTGGCAGTTGAACTGAAACTGTCGGAAACGCTCGGCCGCCTTTCCACAGCAGTCGATGAACACGAAAAGCAAGAATTGGACCAAACCTTTCAGCAGTTGCTTGCTGAAAAAAAGCGGCTTTTGCAGTGAGGGATCGCAAGTTGACTCAAAACCGGTAAATAAAAGGATAAAACAGTTAAACAAAAATACGGGAAAGCATCGAAACTGGGTGAACCAATGAACGGTTTACCCGGTTTTATGTATAGTCTAAAATCCCCTTCCGTTAAATCGTTGATAGGATGCTAGGGAAGATCAATGATTGAATAAGTGAACGTGCGGATTTATAATGAAATTGATTGAATATTTGATTTTTATTGCCGCCCTTTTTAGTTGATAACCTATTAGGGGAAAAATCATATAGAACGGAGAGTTCGTTTAATGATGGCACAAGAGCATATTAAACTGGTGATTGGTGCAGGGGATTACAACAACAACCCAACATGGTTGCAAACTCAAGAAGTAGAATTGAGTTTATTAAGACGAGTTGATTGGGAAAAAAAGTTTGAACGCCGTTGATAAGCGCGATTTTTGCTGAACATGTATGGGAACATTAACGTATGAAGAAGGAGTTCAAGCTGCAAGGACTTGCTTTGAATTTTTAATGCCTGGAGGGTATGTTCGTTGTGCTGTCCCCGATCGTTCTTTTCCTAATGAAAATTACCAGTTAAATGTACGAGTGGGAGGGCCAGGACCTATAGACCATCCTGCAGCAAGCCATAAAATTATCCATACATATAAAACGATTACCGCCATGTTTGAAGAGGAGGGGTTCGTTGTTTCTCTTTTAGAGTATTGCGATGAAAACGGTCAATTTCATTACAATGATTGGAATGAACAGCAAGGGTTTATTGATCGCTCAAAACGCTTTGATCATCGAAACCAACAGGGAGCTCTTCGTTTTGTTTCTCTTATCGTTGATGCGAAGAAACCAATAGACGTTAAGGCCGGGAATCTACGGCCTTTCATTATAGATGGACGATGTGGAAAGTGCTCTTCAACCGAAATGTAGTGTTTTTTCATCGCCGTTTCAGCTGTTTATTTTTTTTGCTGTCTTTACAGTGGAAGAATGATCGCTCGTTAGCTAGCTTCAGCCAATGAGGAGCCTAGCCGATGTTTAAAGACGGCGGAAGATGAACAAGCGGCAAAAACTATGCTACAATACGTGATAAGTGCCCACGATCCTAACTACTCGTGGTGTGCTTATTTTATCTGTAAGGCGGGACAAACTGATGTATTCTTTTGTGCTTCTGCTCGTATTGATCGCCGTTTTGTGGTATGCCTATCAGAAAAACAAAGAAACGTTCAAACAGCTTTCAATTGGGCAAACTGCCGGTGTTTTCGTTTCGTATGGCGCTGCGATCGCCATCATTGTGGCGGCGCTCTATTATGTGGTGCAGCCATTAACGGAGCCGATTGCCAATGAGCTGCTAAAGCTAGCTGCTCGTTTTGGGTTTCTCATTATTGTATTGTTTGTTTGCATGTTTTTCCTAGAAAAAGTACTTAAAAAGATCACGAATGGCGTCTTTCCACCAAAGAGGGGATAAGCGCCTTTCTACACAATTTATTCGTACGTAGGAACCAAGAGTCGATTCCCCTCATTTAGGGGGAGGGCATTCAGGTCTTGAGCCACCACAGCCCTTGCCAAGCAGCAATTGGGCTATGGTTGTGGGTTGATAGGCGATTACGGTGACCGCAATTCTTCTTCTGTTACCCATTTATGGTTTTGGACTGTTTCGCCATCTATCTCAAAATCAACCATATACACAGTTGTCTGCTCACTTGAATCAATGACTGCTTCGGCTCCGTCCATCCCTTCCATATGATCGGCGTTTATTATAACCGTATCGCCAGGAGCATAAGCCTGATCTTCATGACCTTGCAACTCTTCATGTATAACCCATTTGTGGTTTTCAACAGGCGCTTCCCCCGTCGTCGGCGTATACGATACAGCGTAAGCCGTTGTTTTATAGGCACCGACAATGGTCGCTTCCGTGCCTTTCATTCCTGGCATATGGTTGGCTTCCATCATTGCTTTGCTCCCGACTGGGTAGGAAGGGTTGTCTGCCACCTTTAAATTGTCAGGCACTTCACCAGAACTTGAATGGTTTCCATGGTGGTGCTCGCTGTTGTGATCGCCTGTCTCTTCATGAGCTGGTTGTTCGGCCGGTTCTAAGTTGTCCGAGTCGGTTCCGCAACCTGCTAAACTAAAGGCCAATACAGTACTTGTTACCAATAACCGTTGCTTCATTAAAACGCCTCCTGTTCATTTTTCTTTTACATCATACCCTTATAGGGTATTTTTAAAACCACTAGAGACAGGCTGTTCTTGCTAGAGAAAGCAGTTGAACGTATAACGAACGAAGAAAATGAAAAAAGAAGCTCGCCCTATTTTGAGGCAAAAGCTTCCTACAGACAATTCGTTGACTTGGGGACAGCTTAACTCACTGTATTTTCCAAAATCGTAATCCGCCCGTTTGTTCCGTCTACTTCCACTTCTGCTCCGATTGGCACACTGGCTTTGTAGTAACCGTGTCCTGATTGGAGATTCGTGACGAGTGGTTTGCCTAAAGGCACAAGAAAACCGGAAATCAAATCGTCATAGCTTGTGTTGTAGGCGATCGGACAGCTTGTGCATGTGCCCATAATAATCGCTTCGCAATCAGCAAATTTGCCAGCCGCCTCAAGGTGTGCCAAATAGCGGTAGACAGTATTGACTGGTTCATGCGTATCTTCTAAAAAAATGACTTTTCCGGCTGTATCAATTTCATAAGGTGTGCCAAGGCTGTCAACAAAAGAGGTGAGGTTGCCACCAACAAGCGGGCCTCTTCCTCTGCCATTAACGAGGCCGTTAAGCGGGAAGCCAGGTGGGTTTTCTAGAAGGCGCGGGCTTGATGGCATCATCGTTGATGAGAAGAACTGGTTGAAATTGTAGTCAGGCGTGCCGTTGTGAAAATCAAGCAAAAGCAAACTATGAAAGCCAATCAAGTCTGCTTCCTGGTAAAGCACATTTAATAAAATCGTAATGTCGCTATAGCCAGAAATGATTTTTGGGTTGGCACGGATGGTTTCAAAATCAAGGTATGGAAAAATGCCAGCAACTCCTACGCCGCCTCGTGTCGGCAAAATCCATTTAATCGAAGGGTCTTCGATCATCGCCATAAAATCACTGGCGCGGTCTTGTGGCGGGCCAGCTAAAAATCCGGTACGGGCATAGACATGTTCGCCGAGCACAGGCTCGAAGCCGAGCCCCCTTAAATAAGCAACATTCGCATTTATCGCATCAGCAGAGCGGGGGCTACCAAGGGTGACGATACCAACGGCATCCCCTTGCTGTAAACGCGGTGGTTTTTGGGCCATTGTATACCTCCTTTGCGGCGTCTTTGCTTTTGCATGTATATGTGGAAGAGGCCTGCACAAAGAACAGCAAATCATGATAGTTGAATCCAGGCATAGCAAAAGCCCTGCACACTTGTTGGTGCAGGGCTTAGACTGTAAACACACGCTCGCATACGTCATCGTTTGTCTCGTTCGTGCTTTGCAACTGTTGCTCAAGAACTTCCTTTGACCAAAACAGGTTCTCTTTAGTCTGAGTCCGTTTTTAACGGTTGCGGATTTTCTCGATTTCGTCAGCGACAAATTGAACTTGTGGGCCAATAACGACTTGAATATTATGGTTGGATACGACATTAATGCCAGGAATGCCGGTACGTTTAATTTTTGCTTGGTCAACTACATCCATGTTTTTGACTTCGACACGCAAGCGCGTGACACAGTTCTCCATTGAGACGACATTACGATCACCGCCTAGTCCATCATAGATCATGGCCGCCATCGCTGTATACTTGCTCCCGTCTTGAGCGTGTTCGCCGGCCTCTGGCACTTTTTCTTCATCGTCCTCCTCTTCGCGCCCAGGGGTCATCAAGTTAAATTTAACAATCGTAAAGCGGAATAGCGCGTAATAAACGACGGCAAAGCCAAGCCCTTGCACAAGCAGCATCCATGGCTGGTTCGCTAGCGGCAGCCTTGAGCTTAAAATAAAGTCAATCAGTCCGGCGCTAAAGCCGAATCCAGCTGTCCACTGAAAATAGGCGGCAATGGCCAACGACAAGCCGGTAAGCGCCGCATGGATTACATAAAGAACAGGCGCTACAAACATAAACGCAAATTCAAATGGCTCGGTCACGCCTGTGAAAAACGAAGCAAATCCAGCAGCGAGTAGCAACGACGCTGTTTGTTTTTTACGTTTCGTTTTCGCCGTATGGTACATCGCTAGCGCCGCGGCTGGAAGGCCAAACATCATGACTGGAAAAAAGCCAGCTTGGTACATGCCCGTAATGCCTTTTTCACCGCTTCCAGACCAGAAATTCGCAATGTCATTGATGCCAGCAACGTCAAACCAAAAGACCGAATTTAGCGCGTGGTGAAGACCAGTTGGAATGAGAAGGCGGTTAAAAAATCCATATAAACCAGCGCCTACATAGTGCAAGTTGCTAATCCACGTGCCAAATGTGACAAGGCCTGAGTAAACAAATGGCCAAACGATAAAAAGAAGGGCGGAAATGAGCAACATCGAAGCTGCCGTCATAATAGGCACGAGCCGTTTTCCGCTGAAAAAAGCAAATGCGGCCGGAAGTTGGACATGGCTGAAACGGTTATACATCATAGCAGCAACAATACCGGATAAAATTCCAATAAATTGCGTCTGAATCGACCCAAACGCAGCATTGACATTTTCTGCGGCCGTGCCTGTCAGCAAGGCAACTGAATCGGTAGACAACAAATGGGTCACAACGAGAAAAGCAACGAGCCCGCTTAGTGCAGCTGATCCGTCACGCTCCTTAGCCATGCCTAAGGCAACACCGATCGCAAACAAAAGGCCCATGCTCGGCCCGCTAACAAGAGATTCGCCTGCTGCGATTAAAAAGGCAGCGACGGGATTGCCTTCTCCCCAACCGCTCGGGTCCATCCAATAGCCGATTCCCATTAATATTGCAGCTGCAGGCAACACGGCAACTGGCAACATCAATGAGCGCCCGATGCGCTGTAAGTAATTCGTCATCAACCATCCATCCTTTTTTAAAGTAGTGTTTGATATAAAAGACTTTTCAACATACTGATGGCAATAAGGAAAACATAAATGGCGGAGGTATCTCATGGAACCGTAATGACTTAACGCCCCCTGCCAGCATGAATGGAATGATCTCCATAAAAAAATCCAAACAGCAGCATAAATATGCTGCCATTTGGATTATGCCTGGTTTTTCCCAGTAACACGCCAATTGTCTATTACGTTCGTTTAATAAAGCAAACGCCAAATATGCAACGTTAAATAGAGCTCTTCATTAGAGGAGAGTTCCCAGCCATACTGCTTATGAAGGATACGGCCAATTTTTGTTGCACATTGATAGGCTTTTTTGTATGTTCCTTGGATAAGTTCAATTAATTCAGGGTCAAACTGCTTGTATTCGACCTTCTCTTGGTGAAGCTGGCGTAAAACAAAGTACCGTAAATGCGTGAGCAGCCGCAAGTAATCAAATGACTCTTCATTTAGCTGGAGCTCGTAATCGAACTCAATGATTTTGACAATCCGGTTAATTACTTCTGTCATTTTTACCGTTTCTTTCATGTGCCGTTGTTGCCCTTGGGCATTCACAAAATGGTACGTTAAAAACGCCTCTTCGCTTTTCGGCAATAGCACATCTAATTCGTCAAAGACAATCCGAACCGCTTCTTTTGCAGCCTTATGCTCTTTTGGGTAAAGGCGATCAAGCTCCCACGGATGTGAATGGGGGTAATCGATGCCATCTAACGTTCGCTGAATCGCGTAATTGAGATGGTCGGCCAGCGCTAAAAACAAATGGTCGCTTAACTGGACGTCAATAATCGTTTCTGCTTTGCGGATCATGGCCGCTGCCACTTCGAAAACGGCAACGGGGATGTTGTCAATTAACTCTGAAAAGGGGTGAGTGCTAGAGCCTTCAGCCGAATATTTTTTAGTGACCAATGTTTCATCAATCGCATCGCCTTTTTTGCGGTTAAAGCCGATGCCTGTTCCAATGACAACCCATTCTAAGCCAGCAGCATCCTCCACCAAAGCAATATTGTTATTAAACGATTTGATGAGGTTCATGCGATGCCTCCTAGCCATCAGAGCGGCCATAGCTGGTGCCTGATCGGATCAGTAACACGTACGACCTTGTTTGTACGTATTATAGTACATGAAAGCATTTCCGTAAATAGCGAGAAGTGGAAATGAATGCTTGACGTAGCACAAATGGACGGCATTTCTTAAAGTCGCCGCCACTATTGTGGTACAGGCCGCGAAAATAATGGCTAGCTAGGAACGTTTCGGCCAAAATGTATAGGACCATGAATAAATCGTGTCGATGAAGAAAATCAGACCCCAAAGCATTGAAATCGAGTGAATCGTTTCATTTGGATAAGGGCTGTTAGCTGGATTGTACGATTCGCTGCCTAGCCATGACAAGTCCCGTAAATAAGAAAGCGCGTCATTCCAATTGTTCGTGCCGAGTGCGAAAAACACCGTTTGTGCGATGAGAAACACCAACAAATGGGCAAAGGAGGATCGGCGGTACATACGAGCTTGATAACTTGGGTCCTTTTGTTTTGCGATTTGCTCTCGATCTTTGTCCGTAAGCAAATCAATGCCCCGTAAACGGCCTATTTTTTCTTTCATCCAACGGTCAAGCTTTTTAAAGTCTTGGATGCCAAATGTGACAGCGTACAGGACAAAGACCGTAATGATGATTTGCAATGTTGATAATTCGCCAGTTTCCTTGTACAACAGCCAGCCAAGCCCGGCTTCCAATGCATTGATGCCGACAAACAAAAAAATAAAGACAATACTGGTACCCCGTTTATCAAGACCGTAACGAGCCACGCCAAACAAAAGCAAGCAAACGAGCGATGCAAGTTCCATCGCAATAAAAAGCGGTGCGGCAAATTCGACAATTCCATTCATGCTCTTACATCCATCCTTTCTCTTCTGCGATCCGCAATGCGTCGTGGCGGTTAGTCGTTTCGAGTTTTTGCATCGCAGATGATAAATAGTTGCGGACGGTTCCAATGGAAAGGTGCATGGCAGAGGCGATCGTTTCTGTGCTTTCGCCATTGCGCACTCGCCGGAGCATTTCTTGTTCACGGTCATTTAGTGGGTTGGGCTGCAAACGAAACAACATGTTGCTAAGTGCCGGAGAGATGACATTTTCGCCAGCTACAATGCGGCGGATCGCTACAATCAATTGGTCAATCGGGTCATCTTTAAGCAAATAGCCGTCCACGCCAAGTTTCATCGCTTGTTCAATATAGCCTGGTCGCGAAAAGGTCGTTAACAGTGCAATTTTCCCTTTGAAACCGTGGTGTTTCACGTATTTAGCTGTCTCGAGCCCTGTTTCATTAGGCATTTCAATATCCATAAGGAGCAAATCTAGTTCCTCAAGGCCGGGAAACGAGCGGACTGAGGCGCCGCTGGAAACCGCTCCGGCAACATGGATGTCTTCTTCTAAGTTAAGCAGTGACTCAAGCGCATTGCGCAAAATCGTTTGATCTTCGGCAATTAAAATTTGAATCATTTTCCTTCTCCTTTTACGAGTACAGTTGGGACGGCTAACGTAACCGTCGTCCCTGAATCGATGCCGCTTTTCCATGTACATGTGCCGCCAACAAGGCGCATACGTTCTTTCATTGAAGCAATGCCGTCGCCCTGTTTTATGTCGGGTGATTCGATCCCCACGCCATCATCGCGAATATGGCAAATAAGCTCGTTGTCTGTATGGAAAAACGCCAATTCCACTAAATCAGCGCGGCTATGTTTGTAACAGTTTACAAGCGCTTCGCGAATCGACAACGCCACCATTGTTTCAACGACTTCCGTAAGGATGGGGATTTCTGCTTCCCCGCGGACAGAAAAGGCGGTGAACGTTCCTTTAAACAACGTTTTCGCATGGTCGATTTCAGGCTTGATTTCGATATGCTTTAAACCAGCCACCACCTCGCGGACTTGCTTGGCAGCGGAACGCGCCGTTTCAAGGACATCGCCCATTTCTTGTTTGGCTGCTACAGGGTTGCTGTCTGCTAATCGAATCGCCAGTTCGCTTTTAAATTTGATGACGGCAAGTGTATGGCCTAGCGTATCGTGCAAATCCCTAGCAATCCGGTTTCGTTCTTCTTCTTTCGCAAAAGCAGCAAGTTCCGATTCGGCACTAGCGAGGTCCCGTTCGAGACTGTGTGCTCGTTTCATATAGCGAATCGTAACTGGCAAAATGAGTTGTAAGAATAAAAACGGCGCGTAAACAGTCGTCAAAAACGAAAGCGGCTCGCCTGTCGTAACCGTAAAGACTAGCACATAACTGGATACTAAAAACAACATCGACAAGCACAAGTAAGGCCAAAAGCGGACTCTACCGCTTACATCGCTAAAAAGAAAAAGGTAAATCAATAAGCTGTGATCGATATGCACGGCGACGAATGCGAAAAGGCAAATGCCGATGGCACAAGCAGCGACAAAGCGCCAATCTTTCCACCAAAGTGCGACGTAGTAAGCTGCTAAAATAGCCGTAAAACAAAACAAGCGTAGCGACAACGGCAGTTCGCTTTCTATTGTTAACAAATTAAAGAATAAAAAAGTAAATACGAAAATATCAAAGAAAAGATAGCGTTTCATTTGTTCCCGTGGATAAAGTTGAATCATAGGGAGGCGCTCCTTTATAGGCGATCCCTTTTATTATAGCGCCTTTATAGATTAAGCGATAACCCGATAGAGTGCTATTCATAGATGTCATTGTTTTTTTGTGACAGGTGTCATATGCAAATCGATTTAAAAAAATATTGTGATTTAAATTTTTAAATTGTATGATAGAACGTAAAGAAAGAGCGGTTGCGCGATTAGAAGAAGGGCAGGCTCACTTGATCTACGCCTTGACCGTAAGCTGTACCTCCACACTCCAGTGAGGCATGCAATAGGCAAAGGATGAGAGGAACAAAAAACATGATGAAGAGGGGACGGAAATGAAAACACGATCGTTTTTACTTGAAAGAAATTTTATGATTTTGCTTTCTGGCGTGTTTATTAATGGAATTGGTGCAGGCGTTTATGCGGTTTCGGGTATGTTGCTTGTCCTCTATTTGAGCGGAAATGTCTTTTATTCAGGTCTCGCGTATTTCGCAGTGACAGTGGCAAATGCATTGGCTTTCTTAATCGCACCATTTGCTCGATACGTAACGTACAAAAAAGGCTTAATTGTATGCGAAGTGTTGAAGTCAGCATTGCTTTTTACACTACCACTCTTTTACGCAACGATTGGCCTGAACGTTTATTATGTGATCACACTGCTATTTGCGGTTTCTTTGCTAGCCCAGTTTACATACCCGATCGAATCGACGATTATGCCGATTATTGTCGGTAAAGAAAACATTATTAAAGCAAATGCGTACTTGCAAACGGTGAGGGAAGGAATGGATATCGCCTTTGTTGCTGGCGCCGGTGTTCTTGTTGCTTTCATTGGCCCTGTTCAAGCAATTTTGATTACAGCGGTTTGCCATTTGTTATCATCATTAACGTACACACTATTCCGCTTTAGACAAAACACTGTCCCTCAAGAAAGACAAGGCGTGAAACAAAGCGCGGTCGCCTACAAAACAGATTTAAAGGCAGGGATGACGTATATTTCTCAATCGCTTATTCCAAAAATGATTGGATCGATTATCTTTATTAATTTGGCGATGGGCGTGATGGTTCCGAATTTGCCTGCATTTACATTAATGAAAGGCAATAGTGAAGCCATTTATGGGTTTTATTTGGCTGGATTGTCACTTGGCGTCATGATTGGCACACTGATTACTCCGAAAGTCAAAGAATGCCGTTTCGGGCTTTTGACGATCGTTGGTTTCTCTAGCACTGGTATCGCCTGGCTTGGTACTGCTTTTCTGCCCATTTACTTTTCTTTGCCTTTCTTTTGTATCGGCAGTATCGCGATTGGCATTTTTAATATCCTCCTTTTTTCTTCCCTTCAACAACAGGTGGAAGAAGCAATGATTGGCCGTGTCGTGACAGTCATATCCAGTGCAGCAGCAGTCGGTACGCCGTTTGGTTCCCTTATAGGTGGAGCGCTTGGCTCTATCTTTACCCCTGTCTTGCCTGTTGCGCTTTGTGGAATAGCGATGTTGTTATTTAGTACCAGCTGGTTGATTCACCCAGTACTCCGAAAACTTCCTGCCATTGAAAAGGCCTCTTTGTTTGTTCGCAAGCCAACCCATAGTCAATCGGTGTAGAAAAAACATGGTTGTGATTCAGGAGAAAGGAAAAAGGAAACGAATTGCTTTGCTGCCCAAGGAGAGTCCCTTCTCTTTGGGTTTTGGCGTTTGGTTTAGGCGAATACGGCAAATGTAGTAGATTGATAACAATGGGGACAAGTTACTATGTTTTTTTCATTTTTTATAAGCGATATTATGTTGGGAAAATGTAATTCCATTCCATTTAGAGGAGAAATCTTTTAAACTGTAAGTATAAACGATTAGCAAAGGGTGGTGTTGAGATGAAGCGTATTATTGTGTGTGACCGTGACTTAAGCGAGTGCTATGGAATGGAGTGGCTAATTCGTTCTTCTCATTTGCAAGTAGAGCGTGCCGGAATTGCGTGTTCGCCTGAAGAACTGTTTGAACAAATGGAAACAGAACGTCCTGATGTCATTTGCCTTGAATTGGATATGTTTCAAGGGCGTGAATGGGAACAACTAAAACATTATGCAGCTATCTTTACGCCTGCTCTTGTGGCGGTTTCTGCAGAAGCAACGTATGCAAAAGCAATGCAGGCGCTAGAACTTGGCTGTGTCGACTTGCTTATAAAACCACTTGATTCTGAGAAACTACTACGGCATTTGCACAAGCTACTGCGTGAAAAGCGTCCTGTTGTTGTCCAGGGCGAAAAAGAAGAGCCTAAGTGGCCCTGTCCATCGTACCGTGACCTTTTTTTGCCTGGCCGTGCCGATTCGTACCCAGGAGATGTGGTGCTCATCCAACATGAAGAGAAAGGCAAAACCATAAAATTGCTTGAATTTGCCGAAGCTTTCCCATTTACAGATAAACCGGCTATTCTCCCGCTTAGTGACGTTGTTATGCTTGTGTTTCCTGATCGTGACCCTTGGCGGGAGAAACTGTGCCATAAGCTGCTTAATAGTTGGGATGACCAAGACAATGGCTTAGCCGTCTTTGTTTTGGACCAAAAGGAAAACCGTTCCTTGCAGGAGGCCTATCAGCGAGCGCTACTCCATTTGCAGCGGGCATTTTTTATCGGTTTTGACCAAGTGATCGTGACTGGGGAAGCGTTCTCATGGAAACGAATCGATCCACTTTTGACGCCAGAGGAACAACGGATTTGGATCGAAATGTTGAGAGACAATAAACTCACTTCCCTCAAGCAATGGCTATATGGGGAATTTTATTATGCTGGCGGCGCTTTGCCCGATCCTGGGCTGCTGCGGATAAAATTGACAAGCATTCTTGCCCAAGTGCGCCGCTATATGCGTAATTGGAAAATGGCCGGAGAAGACGTGGAACGCGCCTATTACAACCTGTTTAATAGCGTATTAAATATGCCAGTTCTAGCAAGGATTGTCCAGGAGCTCATTTTGTTTATTCAATTTCTGTTTGAGCAAACGCGCCGCGTGGAAACGGTCCAAAAAACAGACGTTGTCCATGAAGCGCTCCGCTATATGAACAAGCATTACCAAAACCCTAAGCTTAATTTAACACGTGTAGCAGAGCATGTCGGCAGAAATCCTTCGTATTTAAGCCAGTTGTTTTCAATACGGCTCAAACAATCATTTCGCCATGCGCTCCAAGACATTCGGATTGCCGCTGCCAAGGAGCTGCTTGCTGACCCTATGCTCGCCATCGGTGAGATAGCCGAACGGGTAGGCTATGCAAACCCAGCCTATTTTTCAAAAGCATTCAAAAAACAAACTGCATACAGTCCGAACCAGTACCGCATTCGAGAATTAACTAAAGAAAAGGAATAAACATAAAGAAAGTATAAATGAAAGGAAAATTTTCGGACAGAAATAAATGAAAAGTCAAATATATTAAACAAAAATCCAATCGAAATCAGCTAGGCGCAAATGGTGTGGCTCCCTATACTGCTAAGTAAGACATATAAAGGGGGAATGCCACAATGAATCTGAACAATGAACCAATTCGTGCGAAAAGAGGCACCGCCTTAACGGCCAAAGGTTGGGTGCAGGAAGCAGCGCTCCGTATGCTTATGAATAATTTAGATGAAGAAGTAGCAGAACATCCAGATCATTTAGTTGTCTACGGCGGAATTGGCAAGGCTGCGCGCAATTGGCCGTCTTATCACAGCATTGTTGAATCGTTAACAGAGCTTGATAACGATGAAACGTTACTCATTCAATCTGGGAAACCGGTTGCTGTCTTTAAAACACATGAAGATGCACCACGGGTTTTGCTTGCCAATTCCAACCTTGTCCCTGCTTGGGCGAATTGGGAAACATTTCATGAGCTTGATAAGAAAGGCTTAATCATGTACGGGCAAATGACAGCCGGAAGTTGGATTTATATTGGTAGTCAAGGCATTGTTCAAGGAACTTACGAGACGTTTGCTGAATGTGCCAGACAACATTTTGGCGGCTCATTAAAAGGAACCATTACCGTAACAGCTGGATTAGGCGGCATGGGTGGCGCCCAACCGTTAGCTGTCACGATGGCAAATGGCGTGGCCATCTGCGTTGACGTAGATCGTTCTCGGATCGATAAGCGTATGGAGACCAACTATTTGGACATTGTCGCCCATACGCTAACAGAGGCAATTGAAGAAGCAGAACTCGCGAAAAAGGAAGGCATTCCCCTTTCGATAGGCCTTGTCGGCAATGCGGCTGAAGTGTTGCCAGAAATGCTTGATCGCGGATTTGTTCCAGATATTGTCACTGATCAAACGTCTGCCCATGATCCTTTGAATGGCTATTTGCCAAAAGGGTTCACTCTTGAACAAGGGCAAGTACTTCGAAAGGAAGATCCCAAAGCTTACATTGGTCTCGCTAAAAAGAGCATGGCCGAGCATGTTGAAGCCATGCTTGAGCTAAAAAAGCGGGGCGCGATCGTGTTTGACTATGGCAATAATATTCGCCAAGTTGCTTTTGATGAAGGAATTCGCGACGCCTTTTCGTTTCCTGGTTTTGTTCCTGCTTTTATCCGGCCACAATTTTGCGAAGGCAAAGGGCCTTTCCGCTGGGTGGCGCTTTCTGGCGATCCAGCAGACATTGATAAAACCGATGAAGTGATCTTGCAAGAGTTTGCCGACAACGAACCGTTATGCCAATGGATCCGCATGGCACGTCGCCATATTTCCTTCCAAGGCCTTCCGGCAAGGATTTGCTGGCTCGGCTATGGAGAACGTGCCCGTTTTGGCAAACGGATTAATGAAATGGTCGCTTCTGGAGAATTGTCCGCCCCAATTGTAATCGGGCGTGACCACCTTGATGCAGGTTCGGTCGCCTCGCCGAATCGGGAAACAGAAGCAATGAAAGACGGCAGTGACGCGGTTGCCGACTGGCCGATTTTAAATGCACTTGTTAATACGGCAGCAGGGGCAAGCTGGGTATCTGTCCATCATGGTGGCGGCGTCGGTATGGGCTACTCCCTTCACGCTGGCATGGTGGTAGTGGCAGATGGGACAGCGGAAGCGGCACGGCGTTTGGAGCGTGTGCTGACAACGGATCCAGGGCTGGGCGTCGTTCGCCATGCCGATGCTGGCTATCAAAAAGCTGTGGAAACGGCAAAAGCAAAAGGCATTGTCATTCCGACCCTTACAAGGGAGGGAAAAGAAAATGGCTGAACTCTTATATATCAAGGAGGCTGAACAAGTTGTCACTGTTGCTGGCGCAAGCGACAAACCAAAAGTAGGAGAGGATTTGTCTGAAATTGGCGTCATCGAATGTGGGAGTGTCATCGTTGAGGGAGAGAAGATTGCCTTTGTAGGTACAGACGGAGATGCTTATCAATACTTGCAAAAACGTTCAGGAAAGGTGAAAACCATTGAGGCAAGGGGGAAGATCCTCACGCCAGGACTCGTCGATCCCCATACACATCTCGTCTTTGCCGGCAGCCGTGAACACGAATTGGCGATGCGTTTGAAAGGCAAGTCGTATATGAACATTTTACAGGCAGGCGGCGGCATATTAAGCACAACAAAAAGCACAAGAGCAGCCACTGCTGAACAGTTGGCCTATGAATCGCGGGTACGGCTTAACCGTTTTTTGCAGCACGGGGTGACGACTGTTGAGGCGAAAAGCGGCTACGGGTTAGCGACAGACGCTGAACTAAAACAGCTCCGTGTCGCTAAACAATTAAACAATGAACACCCAGTAGACGTCGTCTCGACTTTTATGGGGGCGCATGCGATCCCGCCTGAGTGGAAACAGGATCCTAATGCGTTTGTAAAATTAGTTGCAGAAGAAATGATTCCCCAAGTCGCAGCTGAGAATTTAGCTGAGTTTTGTGATGTCTTTTGTGAAGAGGGCGTCTTTACGGTCGCCCAATCGCAATACATTTTGGAGGAAGGGGAAAAGCATGGGCTTAAGCCAAAAATCCACGCCGATGAATTGGTTTCCTTTGGAGGGGCCGAGCTGGCCGCAAAAGTCGGCGCAGTCAGTGCAGACCATCTGTTAAAAGCCTCACCAACAGGCATTAAACAAATGGCCGAGGCAGGCGTTATTGCCGTGCTCCTGCCAGGAACAGCCTTTTTTCTAATGACCGAGCCGGCCAATGCTCGGGCCATGATTGAAGCAGGAGTCCCAGTTGCCTTATCGACAGACCGTAACCCAGGTTCATCGCCAACTGAATCATTGCCATTCATTATGAATTTGGCTTGTCTGACAATGAAAATGACGCCAGAAGAGGTGCTTGCTGCTGCCACGATCAATGCCGCCCACGCCATTGATAGAGCGAAGGACATCGGCAGCATTGAAGCAGGCAAAAACGCTGATCTCGTGCTATTTGACGCACCGAATTATCAAACATTGCAGTATAACTATGCTGTCAATCGAGTCGATACAGTCATGAAAGCAGGGAAAATCGTCGTGGAAGGCGGTGTTTTACTTGAAGAAACCGACAATCAACGGCGCTCGCTTGCAACGGAAAATCGAGGAACTCGGCCAATTTGGCA
The DNA here is from genome assembly GCF_001598215.1 of Shouchella clausii. Taxonomy (GTDB): domain Bacteria; phylum Bacillota; class Bacilli; order Bacillales; family Bacillaceae_D; genus Shouchella; species Shouchella tritolerans. The sequence goes on from NZ_BCXJ01000001.1 coordinate 902,904, forward strand.
AAAATGAGAAAGGGGGATTAGACCGGACAACGTTCACGGCAGCGGAACTCGCTGCTCGGGAATGGTTGCAAACACAATGTGTCAGCCTTGGGCTTGATGTCAAGTGCGATCCCGCCGCCAATATTTGGGCTTTTCGCAACGGACAGGAGCGTCTTCCTGCTATTGCGTTTGGCTCCCATATTGATACGGTGCCAAACGGTGGCATGTATGATGGCGCGCTCGGCGTTCTCATTGCTTTAGAAGTAATGGAACGACTGAACGAAGAAAAGATCGGAACGCGCCATCCATTCGCACTCGTTTCCTTTACGGCAGAAGAACCGAACCCGTTTGGCTTATCGACATTTGGCAGCCGGGCAGTAGCTGGAAAACTAACAAAGCAAGACTTGGAGGGCGTGACAGGTGACGCCGGGTTGTTATTGACGGAAGCGCTCAGGCAAGCAGGAGGCGATCCGGATCGTTTTGAAGACACGTACGAGTTAGCGCCACTTTTATCTGCTTACCTTGAAGTCCATATTGAACAAGGGAAACGCTTAGTCACAAGCAGCATCCCCGTTGGCATTGTTTCTGGAATTACGGGCATTTACAGGGAGCGTGTAACCGTAATAGGGGACGCCAATCACGCGGGAACGACTGTCATGGCTGAACGTAAGGATGCACTCGTAGCTGCGGCGGAAGTGGTGGTAGCTGTCGAACAGGCGGCGGAAACGCATGCAGAAGAAGTAGTCGCAACAGTTGGCGCACTTGACGTGCGCCCGAACGCCGCCAATATTATCCCTGGTCAAGTGGAAATGGTTGTGGAGATTCGCGGCAAAACAATCGCAGAAATCGAAGCTGTCCGCCATGCTTTAAACAGCCAAATCGCTGAACTCAAAAGTAGACGTGGCGTTTCGATTAAGCAAGAAACGTTTTTATCGCAACCACCTGTGCCAATGGACCAATCACTTATCGATACATTTGCGGAGCAAGCCCATTCACTTGGTTACAAGACGCTGACACTCGGGAGCATGGCTGGGCATGATGCAGCCCACATGGCGGCGATGACAAGAAGCGGCATGTTGTTTGTCCCTAGCATTGGCGGCAAAAGCCATTGTCCTGAAGAAGCAAGTGCACTCTGTGACATTGAGGCAGCTGCGAATGTGTTGTTCCATGCGCTGCTGAAACTTGACCAAAACCTTGACCAGAAAGGGACGGATAACAGATGAGAACACTTTATTCAGCTGATTTAATGTATACAGATGGCGCGTTTCAACAAGGCTATGCGATGTGTGTAAACAACGGGGAAATTGAAGCCATTGGCCCGCAAGAAAACATGTCACGCTTATATAGCCATGTGCCTTTTGTTCACATGGATGGTAAAGCGATTGTACCTGGCACTGTGAATGCCCACAACCATTCTTTTCAAAGCTTGCTAAGAGGCATTGCCGCCGATCAGCCGTTTTTAGAGTGGCGCGACAAGGCACTGTACCGGTATACGCCGTTCTTGGATGAGGATGCAATTTATACAGGGGCCCTATTTGCTTTTGGTGAAATGTTGAAGTACGGCGCAACGACAGTCAGTGACTTTTTCTACGTCCATCGTGGCGGCGTGGAAACCGATGAAGCAGTGATTCAAGCAGCAAAAGATGTCGGGATACGCCTCGTTTTTGCGCGGACGATGTATGATTGGGCAGGAGCGCCGGAAGCGTACCAGGAAACAGTGGATGAAGCTGTTGCACGGACACGGAAATTGGCGGCCAAATACGAGAGTGATCCGATGGTATCGATCCAGCCAGCCCCTCATAGCCCACATGCTGCCTCGCCAGAAATGATCAAAGCTGGCCATCGCCTCGCCCAAGAGCTAGGCACACCATTTCATATTCATGTAGCAGAAGAACCGTTTGAAGTCGACGAAACATTGAAGGCATATGGCTTGCGACCTGTCCATTATTTGGACTCATTAGGCGTCGTTGATGAAAGCATGATTGCGATCCACCTTGTCTGGCTTGACGATTCGGAAGTATCTCTTCTTGGCAGCAGAGGGACGGGGTTGGCCTATTGCCCGTCAAGCAACATGTTCCTTTCAGACGGCGTGACGCGCATCCCAGATCTCCAGCAAGCGGGCGTGCGCATGGGTCTCGGTTCAGATGGAGCTTGCAGCAATAACCGCATTAGCGTGTTTGAAGAAATGCGGATGTGCTCGTTGCTGCAAAAAGTTACGCGTCTTGATGGCACATGCATCACTGGAAAGCAAGTTTTTGAAATGGGCACAAAGACAGGAGCTGCTTTGCTAAAGCTGCAAACTGGCGAGTTGAAAAAAGGCTTTCGTGCTGATTTTATTGCACTCGATTTGAATGACTTATCTTTATCGCCACGAACGGAACTGTTGGCAAATCTCGTGTATGCAATGCAGCCAACAGCGATTGCCGACGTATTTGTGGACGGCAAGCATGTAGTGGCGAACAAACAGCTAGTAACGCAATCTGAAAAAGTGATTGTCGAGAAAGTGGGACGTCTCCATCAAACATGGGCCCATGCCCTAGCTGCCCAGTAAGGGGGCGCCATGGAGCCATTTAAGCAACAGCCGCGATCAGAGGCTAAGCAAGGACACGGTTCTTCCCCTCGAGCGCTGATCCGTTTCTTGCTTTATAGCAGCATTGGCGCGTTTATGTTTTTCGTGCCCGTGCCAATCAACGGTACGTCTTCCATTATGCTTGACCATATCGTGACCGCCATTAGGCAGGCTTTCCCTGCAATTGTGCCGTATTATGCGTTGCTTGTGATTTTTCTTGGCGCGCTTTATCCGTTTTACAAGGGGACATGGCGGCAGAGAAATACAGATTTGCTTTTGTCTGTTTTTCAACTTGCTGGTTTAGCGATTACTGTCATGGTGCTATTCGGCATAGGCCCACAATGGATGTTGGCAGAGGACATGGGCCCATTTCTATTTGATCGCCTTGTTGTCGCTGTAGGTCTTCTTGTCCCAATTGGTGCTGTATTTTTGGCTATGTTAACAGGATATGGTTTGCTTGAGCTTGCCGGTGTATGGATGGAGCCAATCATGCGGAAAGGGTGGAACCTGCCAGGGCGCTCTGCGATTGATGTTGTCGCTTCGTTTGTTGGCAGTTATTCACTTGGATTGTTGATTACAAACAGGCTTTTTCGCGAGGGGCGCTATTCGGTAAAAGAAGCAACGATCATTGCCACTGGCTTTTCCACTGTTTCCGTTACCTTTATGGTTGTCGTTGCCAATACACTCGATTTAATGGCAATCTGGAACGTGTATTTTTGGTCTTGTTTAGGCGTTACATATACAGTGACGGCGGTAACGGCTCGAATATGGCCATTAAAACAAACAACGGAAAGCTATTATAACGGGATGATAGGCAACCCTGAAGCAGAGCAGCAAGGGCGCCGTCTCCAACGTGGCTGGGCTCAGGCGATGGCACAAGCGCAAGGGAGCCTAAGCCTATCTGCCAATATTTGCGCAAACGTCCGTGATGGGTTCCGCATGACGATGAACATTTTGCCTTCGATTATGTCCATTGGCCTTTTCGGGTTAGCGCTGGCTAAGTATACGCCCCTGTTTGCGTGGCTTGGAGTTTTATTTTACCCAGTAACAGCACTCGTCCAATTGCCTGATCCTGCTTTTGCTGCGAGTGCAGCTGCGACTTCGATTGCTGAAATGTTTTTGCCAGCAGCTATTGCTGCCAACGCTGATCTCATCACCCGTTTTACGATTGGAGTTGTTTGTGTGTCTTCCGTGTTGTTTTTTCCGCGGTCATTCCGACCATCTTAGCGACAGACATTCCTATTAGCGTGCCAAAACTGCTTGTCATCTGGTATGAACGGGTTGTGTTAAGCATCTTCTTGGCTGCACCTATTGCTCACTTGTTTTTATAAGGCAGTAAAAAATGGCGCACATGCGAAAACCCCTCTTTCCGGTGCAATTAGTTGGAGAGAGGGGTTCTACCTGTTATGCGAAATAGCGAGCTTCAACAATTTGCGGCTCATATTTTTTAAATGTCCGGTCAAGAAAGTTTAACACGCGTTCTTCGTACTCAGCTTTGTAATGAAAATAGCTTCTTATATGGCCGCCTTTTTCAGGTAGCCAAAGTTCACTGCCAGCGGCGTGGTTGTGTATCACTTCTGATTCTGTATAAGGAATCGCTCCATCTTTACGGCTATGGATTAGAAATAAACCTTTTTCTTGATTGTACTGCGTTGCTGCATAAATGGGCCGTACGTCTTCTAAGTTAAACGTTGGGACAATCGCTTCAACTGCACGAGCTGTTCCTGACGCAAGGGATTTTGGCAGCCCGGTCCAATAGTGGAAGCTGTTTTTAGCGTATTCGTTTAGATCGGAAAACGGACTGTCAGCAACAACTGCTTTTACCTCATCGGCTTCCGCTCCTGCCATAATAGAAGTGGCCGCACCCATCGACCAACCTACCAAGGCAATGTTTTCAACCCCTTTTTGGTCATGTACATAGCGGATCGCGCTAAGCAAGTCGTTTTTTTCATTTCCGCCAAATGTCGTAGGTGCTTTTTCAGACATGCCAGAATTGCGGAAGTCAAACATGAAAACATGATAGCCGGCTTCATGCATGGCTGCTGCCAATTCAAGACTGGAAAACGGCATTTCAGTGCGATTGTAGCCATAGCCGTGTGAAAATATAACCGCTTTTTCATTTTGAAAAAGCGATTGCTGGTCGGAAGGAATCCACCAGCCGCTTAATGAAATATTGTCGACAATGTTCGAGAATAAGACATCTTCATAGTCAAGACCTACGTTAGTAGGATTTGTATGAAGCAAACGGATTGTTGGGTTGGTTACCTTATAGCCAATAAATACAGTTAATGCAGCGAGGAGAACCACAATAGCCATAAGCGTTGTCAAAGCAAGCAGAAGCCATTTCTTAAAGCTGAATGTGTTTCCCATAACATCAACTCCTTCATACAAGGTTCGGATCATAAGTTTGAAAATTTAGATACTTTAATTTAGTATATGAAAAAAATGAATCATTGTGTGTGCAGGAAAGCAGTTGCAGCCACTAAAGAATGAGGAACGAGCTTATCCCATGCTAACAAACGGGCATTTGCTAGAATCGTTGTTCTTATCTTTTATTATATGGATAAATTGTTGCAAACGCAAGAGATTTGTCTGGTTTTCTCTCACAATAACACACATTTATACATAATGTCGAAACAGCTCGTCTCTTTTACTGCCACTGGATGCAGATAGGCTACAGATTGAATCGTACTTCTTTTTCTAAATCGATGTTTAGGAAACTTTGCTTTTAAGTAAGAAGGAACACGGGGAGCGAAGCCAAACAGAAGGAAAACATAGAGGACGCGCCTAGCAGGAATTGAACCTGCAACCCTCAGCTTAGGAGGCTGATGCTCTATCCGATTGAGCTATAGGCGCATAAAAAGTTCCGACTTGATTAGATTATCGCAACAAAGCGTGAGAAGCAAGCCCTTGACGGGAAAATTTTTGCGAAAAACGTTGTGAATGCTAAAATAATCGAAAGAACCCTATTTCACTAGAAAACAACATAAATGGGCTCCCTGTTTCCCCAAAGGTTAGCTAAAAGGAAACTTACGAAAATGCGAGTAAATAGCAATTGCGCGAATTTGACCTGTTCTGATGTTAAGTCAAAAAAGAGGAGGAACCCATGGACCAACAAAAAACCGATGCCCTTTTTACGGTAGCAAGCAAGTTAAAAGCGAATCAGATTGCTTTTTCATTAGGTGGGAGCGGCCTGCTGTATGCATTAGGATTGACGGAAACGGTAAACGACTGGGACATTATGACAAACGCTAACAAGAACGCTGTGACGCAAGCCCTTTTCCCAATAAAAGCGTTAGAAACAGGACAAACGGGTGACAACTTATTTGTGAGTGGATATAAGCTATTTGTCGAAAAAAACGGTCAAGAAGTTGAAATCATCGGCGATTTTGCGCTTCGCTCAGAAGTAGGCATTTGCCGCATTCCTGCGGATGCTGCTTTTCATTGGCAAGGCATACCAGTAGGAAGCCCTGAAGCTTGGCTTGTTGCCTACGTCTTAATGGGGCGAGATAAAAAGGCAGCGATGCTCGAGTCCTACTTGCATATGCATGGGGCAAACCTAGCTATGCTTGAACGGTTAAAGCAACAACCGCTTGGCGATAAGCTTAAAGAAATAAAGTGGTTTGCTTGATGCTGCTAGACTTGTTCCGAAAAAGGAATCACTCTATGCAAACATTGGGCGTAGGGGTTTCAGTAATGATTTCCGTTTTTGCTAAACGATCGGATACAATAATAAATAGGAGGAGGGGAGAGCGTAAAGGCAGTACGCAATAGCGAAATCGGCAAGCAAGCCGCCCAGTTGTATCGTTGTATTGTCAAACGCCAAGTGGAACGAGCAGCAATCTTAAAAGAAGAGCTTTAACATATTCTTGTACTATATCTATGACTTCATCCGGAAAATACGCTATTTCAATTCTTACAAAGTACGAAAAAGAAATTCAATCCGTTTTAGGATTAGATTTTGCATGGATGGGCTCCATCCACAAAGACTTGTTCGCACTGTGCTTCCATAAAAGAAATGGCCTTATCCGAACGTACGTATCAATGTGTTTGTGGACGAAGCGTTGATCGAGATGGCAATTCAGCAGTCACTATCAAAAAAGAAGGGATTCGCTTATTAGCCACTGCCTGCCTAATAAATCGATAAACTCTTGGAACAAGAGGGTTCGCTTGGTCTATTTTGTCAGCTACCAAAAGGGGCGATGATCCAAAAAGCCCCCACTTCAAGCGACCGCCAAGGGTGATAAGTGGTAGGTAGTTCACAGAACTGCTCCGCGACGACAAAGAGGAAAAGGCGATGCCTTAAGGGCAAATGGAGGCGCTTTGTCGACAAACTTACTGACACTGGCACAGTCTGCTGCAGGCAAGTTGGCCTGTATTTTTTTGGGAGTGATAAAATGATGGTGTTGGAAGACATGCTTTATGGTTCAATGGAAGTTGAACCGATACTAGGCGATTTAGTGAACAGCAGGCTGCTTCAGCGATTAAAAGGCGTCCATCAGGCTGGAGCAGCTTATCTTGTTTGTCCAAAGTGGAATGTAACTCGCTACGAGCACTCGATTGGAGTCATGCTGTTAATACGCCGATTAGGGGGTTCGTTAAAAGAACAAGCGGCTGGCTTGCTGCATGATGTTTCTCACACAGCTTTTTCCCATGTATCTGACTATGTGTTTAAGAATGAAAAGGAAGATTATCATGAACAACTCTTTCATAAACAAATTGCCGAATCGGACATTCCTGCTATTTTGAAGAAGCACCAAATTGATGTAAACGAGATTGTCGGCAATATCGAGAAATGGCCGTTGCTTGAACAGCCTGCGCCACATTTATGTGCTGACCGAATCGACTATACATTGCGCGATTTATATACTTATCGATTCATTTCCCTTCAGGAAGCCCATCATTTCTTAGAGCAGCTTATTGTGAAAGACGGGAAAATTGTTGTTCAATCGTTGGCTGCGGCAGAATGGTTTATTGAAGCCTACAATAAAGAAACAATCGAATTTTTCATGGAACCGCGAAATGTGTATGCCAACTGGAAAATCTCAGAGGCGCTGCGTTTAGCCCTTGAGTGCAACGTAATAAACGAATGGGATCTATTGGCTGAGGATGACCAACTTTTAAAAAAACTGAACAAAAGTGGGGATGAACAGATCCGGCGCCTCCTGGCCGAGACTTCTCCTGGCGTTTGCGTAAAGGAAGCAACAGGCGAGTATGATCATTACCGTAAAAACAAAGTCCGTATCGTTGACCCGTTGGTAGATGTAGGTGGCACCTTTGTGCCTGTGTCAAAACGTTCTAAAAAAGCGGCCGACCTAATCAGCAAAGCGAGAGAGAAGGCAGAAAAAGGCATCTATTTGAAAGTCATGCGTGATTAATCGTGGCACACCTGTATACTTGAAGGGTAAATAAACGAACTAGAAAGTAGGAATATACGATGAAGACAGAAGACTTTTATTGTGAAGAAGTGTTAAGCGGCAAAACAGCAGTGAAAAAAGTAATGGAAACAGAAAATGTCCTAGCTTATCACCATACAAATCCTTATTACCCTGTGCATATTGTCGCGATCCCGAAAAAGCATATTCCCTCATTATTGTCGTTAGAGGAAGAAGACGATGCCCTTTTGCTTGAACTGTTTTCTGTTATCAAAACAGTCGCTGCACAAGTCAAGGCCGAGCATGGCGCCTGCCGTGTGTTGACGAACCTCGGCAACTACCAAGATTCTAAGCATTTGCATTGGCATATTGCGTTTGGCCAGCCACTTAAATGAGTAATAGTCAAGTCAGAAAACGCTAGAGAAGGAGATCTGTCTATGGTCATACAAAAACTAGGAAGTAAGAGCGTTTCATTAAAAGAAGCACATGACTTTGATTGGCTTTTGCAGCTAGGGGATGTCTTTGCTGTTTTTGACCAACAGGACTCTGGAAATGTAAGTTTTGGTGTAGCGGATGGCGTCAAGAAGTGGTTTGTCAAATATGCAGGTGCTAAGACGCTTTATTATGAGGGGGATATTCCACAGGCAGTTGAGCGTATAAAAGAAGCGGTTGCTGTTTATGAACATCTTGCTCATCCAAACTTGGTTACATTGCACGCCCATTTCGCCACTAATGGGGGCTATGCCCTTGTGTTTCCTTGGGCAGAGGGCGAATGTTTGCATGCCCATTGGTTATTTCCGCCGCCTGCCAAGTATACCGATCCAAACTCACCGACCTATAAGCATAAACGGCTGCCTGTAGCAAAGCGCTTGGTTACGCTTGATGCCATTTATTCCTTTCACGAACACGTCGAACGTAACGGCTACGTCGCGATCGACTTTTATGATGGCAGCATTTTGTATGACTTTTCAACAGGGGTAACGACGATATGTGACATTGATTTGTATCGGAAAAAACCTTATGTCAATACAATGGGAAGAATGTGGGGGTCAAAGCGATTTATGGCCCCAGAAGAGTTCGAACTTGGCGCAGCGATTGATGGGCAGACGAATGTCTATACAATGGGGGCCGTCGCTTTCGCCTTGTTAGGGAATGAAAACAAGCGGACGTTGGACAACTGGGACGCTAGCACCGCTCTGTTTGAAGTGGCAAAACAGGCAACAGCAGCTGAGCGAGAAGCGCGATTTCCGACTGTTGCTGGTTTCGTTGCGGCGTGGCAAGATGCGAAAAAACGTTAAGAGATAAAGGCGCGAACCACATAGACAATCGCTAAAATGAAAAATCTAGTATGTTTCGAGGCATCAATTGTCCAAACTAGGAATACACGTAAAACAAAAAGTTTTTAGGAGGTTCCTAGATGGACAAGCGTGTGGTGCTTTGTATTGCTGCTGTTATGCTGCTCATTGGACAACCAACGGGCGATCATCAGAAAGCTGATCCAAAAAGCGGGCAACCATCGATAAACGAAGTAGTGGATGGAAAAGAAGAACCCCATTTACACTATAAAATCCAGGAAGAGGGCATTTCTTATTCGGAAAGCACGCTCATCTACGATAAACAACCGATTGCCCGCGTGTGGATGAAAGTAAATGGTGAAGCGGGCAATTACGAGCAACAAGTTGCAGTCGCACAAGCGCTTCATAACGAATTGGAAAAAGCTTATCCAGGCTTGAGCAGAGGGGTTTTGGCTGATTCTGCTCAGGCAACAACAGAGGATCCAAACTCAGTGTCGGTCTATGTTGGTGGGCAGGAAAATGGCAAGGAAGAAATAGACATGGCGATTGTCCTCGTTCAGGAAATGGCGGACAAGCTTAAGATCAAACAAGACCAGGAACGGAGCGGAAGAATCGTCGATTTCGATTAACGGGGAAGGGGTTATGATGATTGCGACAACGGCGTTTGTGGATCGTTTGGAAGAGGCTGAGACGAACATGCTCTGTTCACGCTTGAGAGCAATTGAAACGATAGACGGCAATTCGCTCGGAGTAGCGATTGAAACATTTGGACAGGCATACGCGTTTTCTGCAAAGCGTATGCCAGGACCTGCTTTTAATACAGTCCGTGGTTTGCGTGAGGAAGAGGAAGGGCAAATTGGCGAAATCATTCCGTTTTATGAAAAAAAAGAATTAGAACCACAAATTCAATTGGTGCCTGGCGTGGCTGGGATCAAGGTGATGCAAGCCCTGTACCACCAAGGCTTTTGCCAAACCGGTTTTCATTCCGTCCTTGCAGGAAGTTGCAGTAGACAAGCAGAGGAGAGGCACGAAGGAATAGCGATTCGGACGTTAAAACTGGAAGACTATCGTCTTTATGGCCATATTTATACTGAAAGTTTTGGCATGCCTGTTTTTTTAACGGAAAGTGTAGCGACAAACAACGCCGTATTGCATGAAGAACCAAATTGGACATTTTATTTGGCTGAAGTCGAGGAAGAACCAGCCGGGGTTGCCGCTTTATTCACTAGTGGCAGCATCGCCGTACTTGCTGCTTGTGCCGTACTTGCTCCGTTTCGGAAGCAAGGTGTACAGCAAGCGCTTATTGCTAGGCGCCAGGCAGATGCAGCAGCTGCTGGATGTACATACATTTGCGGGCAAGCCGGATTTGCGACAACAAGCCAGCGCAATATGGAGCGGTCAGGCTTGCAAACCATTTATACGAAAGCGCTTTGGCAGCGTGTTTCATGAGAGCTGTGCCTTGATGGGCAGCTCTTTTTTGTGCTGCTATGATGCATAAATATTCTTTTTCGTTAATTTACATAAAATTTGTGCTTGCTTTTTAGGAGGAAGGGGACTAAACTATTGCTAACTAATATTCGTTAGGTGGACGGACGATGACAAAAGAAAAAATCAAACAAGCGGCATTGGTTGCGTTTGCTAAAGGTGGCTACGAAGGGATGAGCCTGGCGGAAGTTGCCAGTGCAGTTGGGATAAAAACGCCTTCGATTTACGCGTTTTTTAAGAGCAAAAAAGATTTGTTTATGACTATTTATCGTGAGCTTCTTGATGAGCATGCCGCCCAATTAGTTCAGCAAACAAATGTGATGGAGATTGAAGGAAGTGAACAACGGCTCCGAAAAGTGGTGGAGGCTATGCTTGATTATCATCTCCACGAACAAACAAAAACGGAATTTTTAACACGTGTGAATTTGTTTCCTCCTGATTTTCTTGAGGAGGAGATGCGCAGTCGGTTTGCTCATAATGAACACCAAATCCGTTCCTCACTAATCGCTATTTTTTCAGAAGGGATTCAACAAGGGGACATCCGCAGCGAACCGTTGCATGAGCTGGTCGATTCTTTTCTTTGCTTAATGGATGGGCTGTTTTTACAAACGTTTTACTATGACAAAGAGAAGTTGGAAACCTCCTTTTCCCATGCGTGGAAACTTTATTGGCAAGGAATTTCTACTAGTATCACCAAACGTTAACAAGGAAGTGAGCGGGAGATGGAAGAAGCATATAAAACAATTAAAGACTATGAAAGGGAGCCTGTGCCAAAGGAAGTACGAAAAGGATGGCTGCCGATGGCGACTGTTTGGTTTGCCATCGGCATTGATTTATCAGGCATGTTGTTAGGCGCGCAACTTGGAGCGGGGATCCCATTTGTTGAAGCGTTGCTGGCAGTTGCAGTCGGCTCTCTTTTTCTTGGTTTGCTAGGCGCAATTTGTGCCAATATTGGCGCTGCAACCGGCCTGTCCACGACGATGATTTCCAATTTTGTTTTTGGCGCGGCTGGAGCAAAAGTGATTTCAGTCGTTATATCGATTTCGATGATCGGATGGTTCGGCGTCCAAGCTGGATTTTTTGCCGAAAATACCGTTTCTGTTGTTGAACATTTAACAGGCTGGACACTGCCCCTTCCGGCGGTTGCCTTTGTTGGCGGACTACTGATGATGACGACCGCGTTTGCGTTTAGATGGTTCGAAAAGCTGACGAATTGGACAAGTCCGCTGCTTGTTGTCTTAATTTTGGCAGCGCTGGTTTTAGCATTTGCGCAAAGAGATGCCAGTGCTGTGTTGGCGCCAGTAGAAGCGAAGTTTTCATTCGGAGTTGCCGTTTCCTTAGTGATAGGCATTTATGTACTTGGCACAATCCTATCTCCTGACATTTCTAGATGGGCAAAATCAAAGAAAGATGCGATGATTGCTGCTTTCTTGGGCTTTTTCTTTGGAAATAGCTTTATGGTCGTCATTGCCGTGCTGTTGTCGAAATTGTTAAACACGGATGATTTGGCGCAAGTATTTATCCTGCTTGGTTTAAGCTTACCGGCGTTAATTGTCCTTACTTTTTCTCAGTGGACGACAAATACGAATAATCTCTATTCGGCTTCTCTAAGCATGTCGGTGCTGATCCCGAAAGCAAAGCGTCCAGTATTGACACTTGTTATGGGAGTTGCCGCTTCGACATTAGCGTTTATAGGCATATTTGATCACTTTATTACATTTTTATCATTGATGACGATGCTGATTGCTCCAGTTGGGGGAGTGTATGCTGCTGAATATTATGTCATTGACAAACAAAAATTTTCATTTCAAGCTCTTCACAGCCGTAAGCTGATTGGCCGTTCTCTGGCCGTATGGCTCGTTACTTCGTTGTTTTGTTGGTTGACGACGCCGGCACCTGATGGGTTAGGCTTGCTCGTTTTCACAACCATTCCAGCACTTGATGGCTTTATCGTCGCGTTTGTCTTACAAGCGCTAATTGGAAAAGCAGTGTTCGCACGCAAGAACAGATAAACAGGAAAAGGAGAGCATAAGCATGAGATGGCTAACGGAAGAATCGATTGAACATATTGCCCTAGGAGCGGCCGTTCTAGGTACTGGGGGAGGGGGCGATCCATACCTAGGTAAATTAATGGCGCTTGAAGCGATCAAAACATATGGGCCCATTAAGTTGCTATCGATTGATGAATTGGCAGACGATGCTTTAATTGTGCCTTTATCGATGATGGGTTCACCGACGATAGGCGTTGAAAAAATCCCTTCGATCGAAGAGTTGGTGGCTCCACTTGAAAAAATCGAGGAGACGCTTGGCCAAAAAGCAGCTGCCTTGATGCCAATTGAGGTCGGGGGCGTCAATTCACTTGTACCCGTGCTAGCTGCTGCGGCAAAAGGCTTGCCTCTTGTAGACGCTGATGCAATGGGACGCGCTTTTCCAGAGAGTCAAATGGTCACTTTTTACTTGGATGGCCATTCGGCCGATCCGACCGTGTTAGCCGATGAAAAAGGCAATACGGTTGTGATTACGCCAAAGGACGGCCACTGGGGCGAAAAGCTTGCTCGGGCCATCACTGTGCAAATGGGTGGGTCTAGTACGGTGTGCGACTATGCACTTCCTGGTTCTGTTGTAAAGCAGAGCGCCATTCCAGGCACGTTGACAAAATCAGAAGAAATAGGGCGGCTGCTGCTTGATAAAAGCGGAGATGGCACTCACCCGATTAAACGGATGCTTGCCGTCCTTAACGGCTATAAGCTGTTAACTGGCAAACTTACTGAAATCAAGCGTACGCTAACGGGGGGATTTACCCGGGGGATTTGCGAAGTCGAAGGCATCCATGACGATGCAGGCCGCGTGGTAACACTCCATTTTCAAAATGAACAATTGTTAGCAACAGAAGGGGAGAAACCACTGGCCATTACGCCTGATTTGATTGCGATCCTTGATGTTGAAACGGGGCAGCCGATTACGACTGAAGGATTGCGCTACGGCACACGGGTGACGGTCATTGCATTTCCGTGCGACCCAAAATGGCGTACAAAAAAAGGTATTGAAACGGCAGGGCCTCGTTATTTTGGCTATCCTGTCGAGTATGAGCCTGTAGAAAAGTTGCAGGAAGGTGGAGGCAAATGAGCTATCGGATTGGAATTGATGTAGGCGGCACAAACACAGATGCGGTTCTACTTGATCACACATTGCACGTAATAGCGAAAGCAAAAGAGCCAACTACTGAGGATGTCATGACTGGTATTTGGAAAGTGTTAACTGCCATTCTAGAGGAATCAGCTATATCGCCTGACGAAATTGGCTATGCGATGCTTGGCACTACCCATTGCACGAATGCCATTGTTGAGCGGAAACAGCTAAATAAAGTTGGCATCGTTCGCCTTTGCAAACCGGCAGCAACGGCTGTCCCTCCTTTAGCGGCTTGGCCTGATGACTTAAAAGCGGCAGTAGGCGAGCACCATTATTTAGTAGCTGGCGGGTATGAGTACGATGGTACGTTGATTTCAGAACTAGACGAAAATGAAATCCGTTCCGCACTGGAGGATATGAAAGGAAACGTTAAATCAATTGCTGTTACAGGCATATTTTCGCCAGCCCGATCCGAGCGAGAACTGAAAGTAGCGCGCCTCGCCGACGACATCATGCCTGGCGTGCCGATTTCGCTGTCTCATCAAATTGGCAGCATTGGTTTGTTGGAACGGGAGAATGCGACGATTTTAAATGCAGCACTGCAAACGACGATACGTACCGTCGTTTCCGGGTTCCGTGAAGCACTAAACAAACTTGGCATTTCTGCGCAAATATTTATCGGCCAGAATGACGGCACATTAATGGAAGCCGATTATGCGATCCGTTACCCGATTTTGACGATTGGCTGCGGGCCAACGAACTCGATTCGCGGGGCCTCGTTTTTGTCTGGTTTAAAAGACGCCCTTGTTTTAGACATCGGTGGAACGACTTCTGATATCGGCGTTCTATCAAATGGATTTCCACGCCAGTCAGCCATTGCCGTTGATGTCGGCGGCATTCGCACCAACTTCCGCATGCCAGACATTCTCTCAGTTGGCTTAGGAGGCGGAACGATCATCCGTACAGACGAACAGGGAGCAATCACGGTTGGCCCTGATTCAGTCGGCTATCGTTTATTGCAGGAAGCGCGCTCTTTTGGAGGCGAAACATTGACAGCAACGGATGTGGTGTTAGCTGTGACAGACACAACGATTTCTGGTGCTAATACAAGCGATTTAGACAGCAATATCTGTCAACAGGCGTACAAACGAATGATCGAAAAGCTTGAGGTTGCGATTGACCAAATGAAAACGTCTAAAGAGCCTGTTCCTGTCATTTTAACAGGCGGGGGGAGCATTCTAGTTAACAGTCGATTGGCAGGGGCTTCAGAAGTGATAAAGCCACACCATCATGATGTCGCAAATGCGATTGGGGCTGCACTGGGAACTATTTCCGGGGAAGCGGAGAACATCTATGCGTTGGAAGGGCGAACGTATGAAGATGCAGTCGAAGAAGCGAAACAACATGCAATTGGGAATGCGGTCGAGGCAGGGGCAGTTCCGGACACAGTCGAAATTGTTTCTGTTGAGGACGTCCCACTCGCATACATGCCGGGTAACTCTGTTTTTATTAAAGTAAAGGCAGTCGGAGAGCTGGATGCAAGATAAAGCTTATTTGGTCACTAACGAACGAAGCGAAATTCAAATTTAACCGGTGTATGAGCCAGTGCCATCGTGCACTGGCTCATGCCGCCTACATGTTGTTATCGGTTCTCATCACCTTGTTTTTCCAATCGATCTAGTTTGGCCAATACTTGATCAAGTTTTTTATCGATATCTTCAATTTCTGGGCCAAAGCCTTGGCGCATTTCCAGTTCTCGTAAACGAGAGCGGCTTTCAAGATGTTTGGTAATGACCGGTACCAAAATTGCGGCAAGGGGGATGAGCACCCACCATGGAATCGTCATCGTTTCGCCTCCTAATAAAAACACCGTTGATTTAGTTACGGTTGTTAGCTAGTAAAAGATTCGGTTACTTGATAAAATAGGAAAAATCGTGCTACATCCGTGAGGAGGCCATTATGGGGGAACAGGAAAAAAATGAAACGGTTAAATTGACGGCTGACTGGGTGAGGGGCCAATTATTAACGGAATCAACGGGCCATGATTGGTACCATATTGAGCGCGTCACAGAAATGGCTAAAGGGATTGCCGCTGAAGAGGGCGCGGACATGTTTGTTGTGGAAATGGCCGCACTGCTTCATGATTTAGCAGATGACAAACTTGTGGCGAGTGAAGAGGAAGGCATACAGGAAATCAATAAATGGCTTGTAGAAAGGTCAGTGGGAAAAGCCGATTCAGCCCATATCATTGAAATCATTGAGACGATTTCTTTTAGCAAAGGCAAATCGTTGCATACGTTAGAAGCAAAAGTCGTCCAAGATGCAGACCGCCTCGATGCGATTGGTGCAATTGGCATTGCCCGTACGTTCCAATATGCAGGCGCAAAAGGACATGCCTTATATGACCCAAAGGCAAAAGTGCGGACAGAGATGACAAAAGCCGAATATCGGAGTGGACAAGGATCAGCTATTCACCATTTTTATGAGAAACTGCTATTGTTGAAAGACCGAATGAATACACATACAGGTAAGAAATTGGCTGAATCTCGCCACGCGTTTATGGAACAGTTTTTAAAACGTTTCTATATAGAATGGGATGGAAATGGCTAAAGAAAGGCCTTTTCAGCAAAGTGTGTGTATGTTAATGTGTTTATACTAGGAGAGATGCCGAATGTTTTCCGCTATCGCCAAACAAAACAAACTACATCATATGTATTAGCCTTGCTATTTGATTTTAAAAATCATACATAGGAAGGCTATTTTGCATAACCGCATGGATTCGTTTTAAAAGCTGGATCCCATGCGGTTTTTTGTTTTAAAAAAAGGAGGCAGATGGAATGAAGAAATGGGATTATCAAAATGTACGTGGCACACAGGATTATTTGCCTGAGGATGAAAGTGTTCGTGTTTGGCTGCGCAGAGTGTTGGAAGAAGTGTTTCAGCAGTATGGTTGCAAGCCAATGGAAACGCCAATGATTAATTACGCCGACTTGCTTGCCTCAAAATACGGCGGAGGGGCAGAAATCAAAAAAGAAATGTATACGTTGACAGATCGCGGCAAACGAGCCTTGGCGCTCCGCTATGATTTAACGATTCCGTTTGCAAAAGTTATGGCGATGAATCCGGAAATTCGCAAGCCGTTTAAACGCTATGAGATCGGCAAAGTGTTTCGCGATGGTCCGATTAAAGCAGGACGTTTCCGTGAGTTTACCCAATGCGATGTTGACGTAGCTGGTGTCGATTCTCCATTGGCAGAAGCAGAACTTTTAGAGATGGCAACTGAAGTGTTCCGGCGGATCGGGCTGAACATCCACATCCAATACAATAATCGCAAGCTGCTGACGGGGGTGTTGGATCTTTGCGGAGTCAGAAACGATCAGCACAGTGCTGTTATATTGGTACTCGACAAACGAGAAAAAATCGGTGATAAACAAGCATTGACCGAACTAAAGGAAATCGGCGTTGACGGAAAAGCGATTAGCAAAATCGAACAATGGCTCAAGCAAACGAGCCAAAGTAGAAGTGTCGATTTTGCCAACAACCGTCCTACTACTCCGATAATGGCGGAAGGGATAGCGGAGCTACAAGAGTTAGAAGAAGCGCTTCGCTACTTAAACATTGATAACCAATGTACGTTTAATCCCTTTCTAGCTAGAGGCCTTGAAATTTATACAGGCACTGTATATGAATTGTTTCTGACAGAGGGACCAATCCAATCAAGTGTTGGCAGCGGCGGCCGTTATGACCAAGCGATTAGCGGTTTAATTGGCGAGGAACAGCCTATGCCGACAGTTGGGATCTCGTTTGGCATCGATGTCATTTATACAGCTTTAAAGATGGAGGGGCGAATCAACCAAAAGCGACTACTCGATTACTACGTTATTCCATTGCAAAAACAAAAAGAAGCGCTTGCGGTCGCTTCTTCGTTGCGGAAACAAGGCTTTCGTGTAGACGTAGAGTTCAAAAACAAAAAACTTACTAAAGCGCTGGAAAGAGCAAACAAAGAAAGGGTTCCATTTGTGATTATTATTGGAGAAGAGGAAGTGGCTTCGGGCCGTTATAAGCTCAAAAACATGGAGACTGGCGCCGAACAAGATGTTCCCTTCTCTTTTTAAAAACGAATGGTTGCCGCTGCCTTTGTTCGGTTTCGCTATAAAAATCTTCGCTGGGGGATTAGGTGCTCAGCTTTACCCTGTCCCTTTCCCTTCTTTTGATTCTTTCCTGTTGCTTTGCTGTCTGTTTGTCTGATCACGTTCTTTTAAATAATCAGAGCGTTCGCCATAATAGAGTAAATCGAAAATGGCACGCCCATTGGTCGGCTGCCCATCAGGCAAATAAACTGGGATCACATCGAAAAAGACAAAATAGAAGATGTAGAATAAAAATGTTTGGAAAAACATATTGTTTGGCAAAACCTCAGCAGCAATGAAGGTATTGATTGAAAAGCCAACTATGATACATGTTAGAATCGGCGAAGCATACATAAAGCCATGCCAAAAACGGCTGTTTGTTTTTAGTTCTTCGTACTCCATCCAACTGTACATAAAAAAATAGCGGCGGACTTCAATCGTAGACACGGAAAAAAGTTTAGGGCCACTACCAATCACTAGTTTTTTCTTGGTAGCGCCAAGGAGAATGGCTGCGAGGTAATAGCCTGATTCACGAATAATCGTTGTTAGCGGCAAAATGATCAGCACCGACATTAAAAGCCGCAGGAAGTCGGACAAGCCAAACATAGACAGCCCTCCTTTCATATAGATCCATACCCGTTTGCATCTAGATTGAACGTCCCGATTTCGCTAATTAGAAAAAACACGGTGAACACACTTGGCGTTCACCGCGTTTGATCTTGTCTTTATTTTCTGAAGAGGCGAAGTATAAGACTGACAATCGCCACTAAAATAATAGCGCCTAATAACGCTGGCAAAATCGCAAAGTCGCCAAGCGTAGGGCCCCAACTACCAAAAATGGCAGCTCCAATATTGGCACCAATAAAGCCGGCAATAATGTTGCCGATAATGCCGAATGGTATGTCTCTTCCTGTAATGGCTCCGGCTGCCCAGCCAATTAAACCACCGACAATTAAGTTCCAAATAATACTCATGCGATTCACTCCAATCATTAGCAGTACGGTTTTAGTATTCCCGGCTTTTTAAAAATAAAACCTATGCTATCATGGAAAGAAGAGAGGCTGGGCGGCATCGATAAACAAAAATGGACGACAACAAGTAAACATATACGGCGATTGGAAGCGCTTTCTTATAAAGGTGAATCACGTCATGGGTAATCGTTTAGTCGCGTTGTGAAAGGTCAACTGTGCAGAGGAAATCGATGCAAAAGCGGTCAATAAGCTGTTTTGCCTGCCACCATTAGCGAAAACGCGTATACGATCACATGTTCAAGTGATGAATTCATGGCAAAACTAAGAGGAATAGGGTACCTCTTTCTTTTCCTCTTTCGCAATCATTTCTTGGAGCAACATGTTTTCCTGTGCGGTCAATTCGCGACATAAGCGTTTTTCAAAATCCTGTTTTAAGGCGAGAAAACGTGCTGCTAAATCTTCAGACATAATGGAACCCCTTCTCTCATAGCCGTGTTCCCCTCCTATTTTACCATTAACAAAGTGTTAAGACAATCAGTGAACGAAAGCTTTTAAGAAAGAGAAGGGCCCAATTAAAGAAAAAAAGATTAAGCAGCAATACGAGAAAACTCGATGTAAAACTTGTTTCAATGTCCATCATGCCCATTGTCCATGAGGCAAGCTTCGTTTGTAGCAAAACATAAAAAGGAGGAACTATGCAAATTCGCGCTGCTTGTAAAAACGATATAGAAGGAATCGCCAAAGTCCATGTAGACAGCTGGCAAGAAACGTATAAAGGCATCATTCCAGACCAGTTCTTAGAAAGCCTTACGTACGAATCAAGGGAAAAAGGATGGGAAGAGCTTGTTGCTGACCCAAGGCAAGAAATTTTAGTGGTGGAAAATAACGAAGGTAAGATCGTTGGTTTTGTTAGTGGGTCGATACAGGAAGACAAACGCCCCCTGGTTGGGGAGTTGAAGGCAATTTATTTGTTGAAAAAAGAGTGCGGGAAAGGGATTGGCCGGCAGTTAGTTAGGATGCTTTTCAGCCGATTGAAAGCAAAAGGCTGTGAAACAATTTTTGTGGAAGTCCTTGCACAAAATGATGCCTGCCGTTTTTATGAAAAACTTAATGCGAAATGGCATGCAACGACTTCGATTGCCATTGCCGGTAAACTTCTGCGCTTATGTGTGTATAAATGGGAGGGCGCTGATTTAGAGATTTAGTGCTTTTTTTTATGAGTGTTCGTTCATATGCAAAAAGCTGGCCGGATTATTCATGGCCAGCTTTTTGCATTAAAGAAGGGAGTAAGAAATGAGAAAATGAAGCACGGCTGTCTCGTTCCCTAGATTGATGTAAGCATGGGGGCGGTCGCCTTTGAAACGGATCGAGTCATAGGTTGACAAATGGTGGCTTTCCCCATCGACTTCAATTGTCAGTTGTCCAGCCATAACCGTTACCGTTTCGATCACGCCAAGGCGGTGTGCTTCTGATTCATAGCGGCATTGAGGCCGCAAATAACCACGATAGCATTCCATTAGGCCTTGTGAGCGAAACAACGGCTCAGCGATGAACTCGTCATCTGAGCTTGAGAGTTTCATCGCCTTGTTGGCTCGGGCGATGGCCACATCAGCTTCAAATGATAGCAAGGCGGTAATCGGGATATGAAGTCCGTTGGCGATTTTCCAAATGACAGATAGTGTCGGGTTGCCTTCCCCTTGTTCAATTTTTAGCAATGTCAGTTTGCTGACACCAATTTGTTTGGCGAGTGCTTCGATGCTCATACCTTTGCCTGTCCGCAATTGCCGTAGGTTTTTACCAATCTGTTTTCCAGCTTCTTGATTTTCGGCAAGCTCTTCTTTCGCCAATTGGATCACTCCTTTCTCAACCATGTAATAGATAAACGAATGAACAATATGGTATATTATAATGTACCATAATATAATTTATAATATACTTGGAGGTGGGACAATGGTTGGACGAAAACAAATAGCGAAAGCTGCGATCACCGAAGCTTTTCCTCTTGCGCTTGCAATCGCTGCGTACGGCATCTCTTATGGAGTGCTTGCTACGCAAGGAGGGTTTACATTCGGGCAAACAGTGGCGATGTCGATTTTTGTTTTTTCAGGATCGGCGCAACTTGTAACGGCTGGTATGATGGCAGGCGGCGCAAGTGCGATCAGCATACTAGCGGCGGTGTTGCTGTTAAATTTGCGCAATTTGTTATACGGCGCTGCCTTAGCAAACACGGTATCATTAGCCGGAAAATGGCGCTTTGCCCTTGCTTTTGGTGTGTCAGACGAACCATTTGTGCTTACAAGCGCCAGGGAACAAAAACATGGGCCGGACCCTTTTTATTTTGCGATCGTGTTCGTTAGCTTTTACTTGTCTTGGGTGTTTGCTTCTTTGGCTGGCGCACTTCTCGGCGCCCAAGTTGACCCACTCACCTGGGGGCTCGATTTCGTTTTTCCTGTCACGTTTACGGCATTGCTTGTCCCTTCATTAAAGGGCCGTCCAGCGATTGCCACAGCCTTTGCGGCGGTTGGCATTTGCCTGTTGTTCTACTATTATGGCTTCCGTGAAGAACTAATTGTGATTGCGGCGGGCATGCTCGCTCCCCTCGCAGGGCTACTCGTTGGAGGTGGGGAGAGCGATGGACCATAACTGGCCGTTAATTGCAGGAATCGCTGTCATTACTTATCTGTCTCGCATTGCTGGCATCGAAATGATGGCCAAACGTCCTTTGCCGCCAAAATTAAAAACGTTTTTTCGTTATGTCCCGATTGCGATGATGGCAGCGTTAATTGCCAACCAAGTCGTGTTCTCAGAAGGCGAAGGGATGAGCGTGTCTTATCCAATGCTATTTGGTTGTATTGCTTGTGCCATTGTTCTTCAAACGAGCAAGCGTTTTTTGCTTGCAGTCGTGGCTGGCGTCCTAGTTGGACTGGCTGCCCGTTATCTGCTACATCATTTATAGCATCCAATTTTAATTTTGCAAAGCATCAGGTAAGATGAGCGCCATTGCTTCAGGCAATGGAGGCTTCATGACTGATGCTTTATTCCGTTTTAGCAAAGGACAACATTTGACGGCTATAATTGAAAGCGTTATCATCGTGGTGCAACTTCTTACTATTTACCAAAAGGGAGTGGAAGTCATGCAGAGAATAGTCATGCCGCTAGGAATCGCTTTACTGATTGCTCTAGGAGGGTGCAGTCAGAAGACAGACCAGGCGGTCGATAAGCCTTCGGAAGAAATCACTGTCTGGGCTTGGAATTTAGAAGCAGAATATTTAAAAGATATCGTCCCAGCTTTTGAAGAAAAGTATCCCGATATTAAGGTAAATGTGTTGAAGTTGAGCGCTGACCAAGTTTACCAACGGCTGACGACAGGGTTGGCTGCCGGAATAGAAAGCCAATTGCCTGACTTGGTCCAGGTCGAAAACCAGCGCATCGATTTGTATATGGACCGGTTTCGTGAAAGTTTTGTCGATTTGTCAGAAATGGGCTTTGATGAACATCGCGACAAATTTGTTGAAGGAAAAATCGCGCCATTAATGAACGAGGATGGCGGCGTCATGGCGTTCCCACGGGATATAGGACCGATGGCTGTCTTTTATCGCGCTGATTTGTTTGAAGAAGCAGGCATTGATCCAGCCGACATAAAAACATGGGATGATTATGTAGAAGCAGGCGTGAATATGCGTGAACAAACTGGGACGCTGATGACAGGCATCCAGCTTAATCACGACACGTCGTTTTACCGCGCGATGCTCCAGCAGCATGAGTTGTTCTATTTTGACTTAGAAGGCAATGTTGCTGCCAATACCGAGGCGGCGCGCCGCTCAATGGAAATGCTCAAAAAAATGGAGGACGCAGGCATTTTGCTTCATGCCGCTACAGCAGAAGAAATTAACGCCGCTATTAAAAACGACGCGGTCGCTTCGGTCATAAGCGGTTCTTGGCAAAAGGGAATCATTGAGGATCAAATGCCTGAACAAGAAGGGTTATGGCGAGTCATGAAAATGCCTGCTTTTGAAGAAGACGGTTTGACCGCGGCTAATGACGGTGGTTCTAATTTGGCAATTACATCAGTGTCAAGCAACAAAGAGGCGGCCTATTTATTTGGTGAATTTGCTTCTGTCGATGTCGAAAATCAGCTTTATGGTGCCATGGAATACGGGGCTTACCCTGCCTTAATAGATGCGATTGAGCGGCCAGAACTGGATGAGGGCATTCCGTTTTACGGTGGACAAAAAATCTTTTCGATTTTTGCGGAAGAGGCGGTTGATTTGCCTGTTGTCAATTTTACAAGCGACTTTTTACGTGCCCGGGAAACGTATAATGATGCGATCGGACGTGTCGTCCTCCAAGATGTGCCTGTTGAGGAAGCGCTTGAGACAGCAGCCAACAGGCTTGAAGCCAGCACAGGACGGGGGGCTAGCAATGAGTAATCCAGCATTGTCAAAGGGAACAAAGCACATAAAACGGAAAAAGACATCAACAGGACTAGCGCCTTATGTTTTCATTGCGCCTGTTGCGATTTTGTTTATCATCTTTACAGGCTACCCGGTTATCTACTCGTTTGTGCTTAGTTTTACGGTAAACGAGAACGGCGTTAACACATTTGCTGGTCTCAGCAATTACATTCGTTTGTTCCAAGATAGTTTGTTTTATGAAGCGCTCTTTAATACGTTTATCATTTTGCTCGTACAAGTGCCTGTAATGATATGTATGGCCGTTATACTGGCGAACGTGCTCCACAGCGGTATCCGCCGTTTTAAAGGGCCCCTACGTGTAGCGTTTTTCACGCCGACAGTCACGTCGTTAGTAGCGACAGCGGTTATTTTTCTGCTGATTCTAAACCAAGACTTCGGCATCATCAACTATGTGCTAACAAGCGTTGGCATAGAGCGGATCCCTTGGCTAAACGATCCGTTTTGGGCCAAAGTGTCTGTCATTCTCGCCATTATTTGGCGGTGGACCGGTTATAACATGGTGATTATTCTTGCTGGGCTGCAAGTCATTCCGAAAGACCTGTATGAAGCCGCCGAAATAGATGGGGCAGGCACCGTAAAAAAGTTCTTCTCGATTACCGTTCCCCAATTAAAACCTGTGCTTTTGTTTGCTTTTGTTATGTCGACGATTGGAACATTCCAACTGTTTGATGAAGTGTTTATTTTGACTGGAGGCGGTCCGATAAACGCAACGATGACGGTGACGATGTATTTATACGAAAATGGCTTTGAGTATTTTGATTTTGGCTATGCATCGGCAATTGCCTATGTGATTGTCATTATCATTGCCTTCTTGTCCTTCATCCAGTTTAAAGTGGCAGGTGATCGTGAATGAATTGGATTGGAAAACTAGGCAAATATGCAGTGCTGGCAGCTGGCTTGTTTATTACGCTTGGGCCATTCTACTGGATGGTAGTAGGAGCGACCAATTCATCTGGAGCATTGCTGTCCGTGCCTCCGAACGTGATACCTGGAACGCACATGCTAGAAAACGCCCGCAATCTTTTAAACAACATCGATATTTTCCGGGCCTTGTGGAACTCGATTTTCATAACGGTCACATTTACCGTTATCGCCGGGCTGTTTAGTGCCGCGGCAGGGTATGCATTTGCCAAATATGAGTTTAAAGGCAAGAATGCTATATTCTCAATGTTTCTTGTATCGATGATGATCCCATATCAAGCACTGATCATCCCACAATTCGAGCTGTTTGCGCGAATGGGTATCCTTAATTCGTATAGCGCGATCATCCTGCCCCAGCTTGCCTATCCATTTGCGATCTTTTTAATGCGGCAAAGCATGAAGTCGATCCCTGATTCGGTGCTTGAATCAGCACGAATCGATGGTTGCGGCGAGTACCGGATGTTTTTCCAAATCGCGTTGCCGACGATGTTGCCTGCCATTGGCGCTGTAGGAATTTTCTTGTTCACACACCAATGGAACAACTTTCTGTGGCCTTTAGTCGTAATAGTCACTGAAGATATGTATACGCTTCCAATTGTTTTGTCGATTTTAGGTGGACAAGACAACTTGGATTATGGCCAACTTATGCTCGCTGCTACCATTTCAGTTTTGCCGATTTTTATGATGTTCTTGTTTTTGCAACGGTACTTCATTGCAGGAATATCAAGTGGGGCTGTAAAAGAATAAATCATAGGAGCAAGCGGGTATTCGGGGAACGGATGCCCGCTTTTTAAAGCCGGTCTGGCGAAAAGGTCGATGGTGCATTTATGGAACAAACGTTCTGTTTGTGGTATGCTGAACGAAACATGATGACAATGGTAGCCAAATGTCGAATTTAGCACAAGGCTGGGCCCGTAGCAGCTTTTTTTGTTGTTCCCAGCTACGCAAAAAGGAGTGGGCAACATGCCAATGAAGTTAAAAGCGCCGACTTTGCCGGTGCAATTTGAGGAAAGTGAACTGGCAACACAACTTGAAGAAGAGGAACCGTTTTTAATGAATATGGCCTTTAATGGGGAAGAACAGGCCGGTTTGCATGTAGAAAAGCTAACGGTTTCGAAAGCAATATTTAAACAAAGCAAATTCTTGCATAGTGCTTTCCCAAAAGCCGACTTTACAGATGTGGTGTTCGAACGGTGTGATTTTTCCAATTGTACGTTTCCTGGAGCGATTCTTCACCGTGTCCAATTTATAGGCTGTAAATTGACTGGGGCAGCCTTTTCTGAAGCGAATCTTGGCCATGTAGCGTTTCAAGATTGCTTAGTAAACTTAACGGATTTTGTCGAAGCCCGTTTAAAACATGTCGCTTTTCGCCAATGTTCCCTTGACACGGCCAACTTTTCCGATTGTCTGTTAAAGCCAGTCGAACTGAATGAATGTAGTATCGATGACATCCATTTTGGGCAAACACTGTTAGCCGGGTTGGACATAAGTACATGTACATATAACCGCATTCAAGCTTCTCTTGCTCAACTTGACGGCCTTACCATTTCCAAAGCGCAAGCAGTTGGATTTGCGAAATTGCTTGGATTAAAAATCAAAGACGAGTAAATCTGGAAAAATGCTCAGAAAAAGGGCAAAGCGCAAAAAAACGCCTAAATGGCTCTTTAGTTTGCTTAAAATCACTGGTACACTAAGAAGGTCAAATGAATTTTATTTTTGGAGGGGTAGAATGGGGAAACGTATCCTTTTGTTTATCGGGACAAATATCCTGGTCATGACGACGATTTTGGTCGTTTGGACATTGGTTACATCGTTTACAGGCATAGACGGTTCGTTTGTAAGCAGCAGTGGCGCGATCCAATTTGTTCCGATCCTAATCTTTAGTCTCATTGTTGGGTTCTCGGGCTCGTTTATTTCGCTAGCGATGTCGCGCTGGATTGCGAAGAAGATGATGAAAGTCCATGTGCTTGATCCAGACGGGTCATTGAGTGCTGAACAAAAAGCGATTGTTGACAAAGTGCACCGTTTGTCGAGAGCGGCAGGGCTGACACATATGCCGGAAGTCGGGATTTACCAATCGGCGGAAGTCAATGCTTTTGCAACAGGCCCATCTAAAAAACGTTCTCTTGTCGCCGTATCCACTGGCTTGTTAGACGTAATGGATGACGATGCAGTCGAAGGGGTTATCGCTCATGAAGTCGCCCATGTCGCAAATGGCGATATGGTGACGATGACGTTGCTGCAAGGAATTGTGAACACATTTGTTGTCTTTTTGTCCCGTGTTTTAGCGATTGTTGTCTCACGGTTTGTGAAGCCTGAACTTCAGTTCATTGTGCAATTCCTGGCCATAATTATATTGCAAATTTTGTTCTCCATCCTTGGCAGCCTTGTTGTCAACGCGTACTCACGTTATCGTGAATATCACGCAGACAGGGGCGGCGCGGATTTGGCTGGTAAAGATAAAATGGTTCATGCCTTGCATGCGCTAAAAAATTATGTGGACCGAGCGAAAGCCAATGACCAAACAGATGATACAGCGGTACAAACGATGAAAATTAGTGGCGGCAACTCCGTACTAAAGTTATTTTCAACACACCCGGATTTAAATGACCGTATTGCCCGCCTACAAGAACGGTAGGCGAAAAAAGCCCAATCGGGCTTTTTTATTTATTTGCTGTTTACCCGCAAAGGGCGTGATAGATTTTTTTCGCATACCTAGAGAGTTAAACCGATCGTAATGATATTGTAGATATTTATTCCAATTATAAGAATTACTGAAAAAGTGAATATTTTCTCGATGTGTAAATTAGATAATTTTAATAGGAGACTATTTCCAATAATCCCTCCAATGATACCCCCGGGAATCATAACAAGCAGCATGTATAGATTGTAGTCACCAAAGCCGGTAGTAAATGCAACGACTAAAAGAGCGGAGATTTGCGAGAAAAATATAATAAAAATGGAATGGTATCCTGCATATTTTGTCGTCATCGAAAAAAGCAAACATAGTACGGCTACATTTAATGGCCCTCCGCCAATCCCTATAAATGAAGACAGAAACCCTAAGGCAAGCCCAACTAACAAAATGATCCATTTATTTGCGAGCCTATAGGATTTTGACTTACCCTTATTTTTAAAATAAATAATGATTAATAACAGCAATAGCACTAATAAACTAGATTGAATAATAGCCGTTATATTGGGTATGTTTAGGGAAATAGCGATTAAATTGAAAATCGTTTTTCCTAATATCCCTCCCATAATCGATCCAAAAGCAATAATGGAACTCGATACTTTATCAAGCTTAATTTTTTGCTGTTTCATTTTCATAAGAGAAACGGTAGCCATTGATAAAACGGTTGTTGCAGATAAAATACTAATTGTTGGTAGATCAAAATGCCCAAACAAGTCCAAAACAGGTTTTATAATGACGCCTCCGCCCAGACCTGCGGCTGCCCCAATTGTTGTAGCGAGAAGGCCTAACAAAAAATATAGCACAAAAATAACCATTAACTCCTCCTAAACTTGCGCTCTATTGATCATTTGTATTTTATCAAATTAAAAGTGGTTTACATAATACCGATAAGTTATAGGATATAAGCAAAGGTTATGATCGATAATGATTATTTAGAGGGATAATGGTTAACTCGCTTTAAATTTGCTATATTGAAGGTATAACATGTGAACGTGGAGGTTAATCTGTTGTCTCAAAAGCCTAAAAGAATTGCGAAGTATAAAATGATTGAAGAATATATACTTGAAAAAATAAAGAGCGGAGAATATACCAAGGGACAATTAATCGAGACGGAGCAAGAATTAGTGGATAAATTTGGCGTTAGTCGAGTAACCGTGCGGCAGGCTACGAATAATCTTGTTGCAAAGGGATATTTATCAAGAAGTCAAGGCAGTGGCACTTATGTATCGAGCTCTCAAATTGTTGGGAGAACAACGAACGTGAAGAGTTTTACAGAAGAAATGAAGGAAATGGGGAAAGTTGCCAGTACAGAAATAAAAGAATTCAAAATAACGTCTGCTAGCCAAGAGATCGCTCATAAATTACGAATTGAGAACGGCAGTCCTGTTTATTTTATTAAAAGGCTTCGAAAAGCGGATGACATTCCTATGATGCTGGAGTCTACTTATATGAGTGTAAAGGAATATCCTGACCTCTCCTATGAGGATATGACGAAGTCCAAATATAAGTATATTGAAGAAGTGAAAAATCAGATCATTGATCATTCCCACCACGTTGTTGTACCAATCATGCCTACAGAAGAGATTATTAAGTATTTTAACTATAACCCAGATCAACCGCTCATCAAATTGCTAAATACCACGTTCTTATCTACAGGAAAAGTATTGGATTATACCGAAGTCATTCTGAATTCCGAGAAGTACCAATATCAATCAATAAGAGCTAAATAATTTGTATTAACAAATTTACAAGGTGATTTGCTGCTGAAATCGTCTCAATCTTAAATAGTTAATTGCTGAGGCATTCGTCAACGGTGATGAATGCCTTTATTTACCGCCTGTTTTTTCATACGTCGGGGGCTTTATAATTGCCGTAAACCTTGAGAAGAAGGCAAGATTTCAGGAAAGGTTGGAAAACTCCTCTCTAGAAGGATATTTTAGTTTGAAGACCATATAGTTGTCATTTCCACATGATGAATGATAACCACTATTTGATAGTTATTCCGGTTAAACGACAAAACATTAACACATAAAAATAAATTGTATTGACATATTTAATGGATTTGATACTATGTTTATAGCTAATGAATGGATAGCTTCCTTCAAACTTTTAAGAAGAGTTCGTTTTTTTAGTTGAATGAAAGCGATTGCTTCATAAGCTACATGTCACTTCTAAGGGAGAAAGGGGAAAAAAAATGAAAGATTTACTGATGGGTTTTGGGCAAAAACTGGGTAAAGCGATTTTGCTCCCAGTAGCAATCCTTCCAGTAGCAGGTTTATTACTTGGAGTATCGTCAGCATTATCTGGACAAGCAGTGATTGATACTTATCCAATCCTAGGAAACACGGTTTTGCAAGCGATTTTACAAATTATGAATGCAGCGGGTTCAGGTGTATTTAATGCACTTCCTCTTATATTCGCAGTAGGTATAGCGATAGGTTTAGCTAAAAAAGAAAAAGGCCCTGCTGCTTTAGCGGCTGTTGTTGGTTATTTCGTGTTAATTATTACAATTAACTCTCTGTTAACTATCACTGGCGATATAGCCCCGCCAGATGTGGACCCTAGGGCTTTCGGGCAAGGCTCACAGTTTGGCGTTTTGACGCTTCAAATGGGAGTGTTTGGAGGAATTTTAACAGGCATTGTCACTGGTTTCATTCATAATCGTTTTTACAATATAAAGTTGCCTGAAATGCTTGCTTTCTTTGGAGGATCTAGATTTGTTCCAATTATAAATACTTTTGTATTTCTGATTGTTGGGGCAATGATGTACATTATCTGGCCATTTATTGGGAGTGGCATCGCTTCATTTGGAGAATTTGCAACAGGGCTAGGCACACTTGGATCATTTTTATATGGCCTAATGTTACGTACCTTGTATTTGTTTGGTCTTCATCATGTCTTTTATTTACCGTTTTGGACGACTGCCGCGGGAGGAACGTTAGAAGTTGGGGGACAAGTATACGAAGGATTCCAAACCATCTTTTTGGCCCAATTGTCTGACCCTGAGACGACTAAATTCTTCGGTAACTTAGCGTTGTTCAATAGTGGCCGGTATTTGCATATGATGTTCGGAATGCTTGGGATCGTATTTGCAATGTACAAGGCCATTCCTGCTGGCCCGAAGAGAAAAGCAACTGCAGGCTTTTTGTTATCTGTTGGCCTAACTGCGTTTGTTACTGGGGTGACGGAACCAATTTCATTCGCATTATTATTTGCTTCACCTATTTTGTTTGCTGCAGAGGCTATTTTATTTGCGCTAAGCTTTGTTTTAGCGAGTCTAGCAAACATTACAATCGGCTCAACCTTCTCAGCGGGGCTAGTTGAATTCCTTTTATTTGGAGTATTCCAAGGAAACGACAAAACGAATTTTCTGTGGGCCATTCTTTTAGGGATTCCTGTTGCAATCGTTTACTATTTTGTATTTAAGTTTTTAATTGTAAAGCTAAATGCGAAAACACCTGGCCGTGATGACGAAGAGGTTACAGATCAGGAAAGCGCTCATCAAGCCTCTTATGCAGATGGCCAAGCAAAAACAATCATTGAAGGTCTAGGTGGATTTGGAAATATTACGGAAATTGACAACTGTGCGACTAGATTAAGAGTAAGTGTGGTCAAACCAGATAAAATTAACGCCAGCCTTTTAAAACAAACTGGTGCCATGAATACGGTAGTAAGAGGCAAAGCTATTCAGGTTATCTATGGACCAAAGGTGAATATTATTCGCGGAGAAATAGACGATTATATCCAAGAGAATAATATTAGACATTTGTAGTTGGAGAAATCGAGGATCGCTTTAGCAATAAATGAATGTTGGGGATCTTCAAAAAGGAGTTTTATGATGAAGAAGAATGTTATTTATATACACACACATGATAGCGGAAAGGTTTTAAGTCCGTATGGATATGACGTACCTACACCATCGCTACAGAAATTTGCTGAAGACGCGACCATTTTTAGGCAGGCTTATTGTGTCGGGCCTACATGTTCACCGAGTAGAGCTGGATTATTGACAGGCATGTACCCTCATAGTAATGGGATGTTTGGATTATCCCAGAGAGGATTTAAGCTTCATGATTACAATCAGCACTTAGTGAATTTTTTAAAAAAAGAAGATTATTTTACTGTGTTATGTGGCATCCAGCATGAGGCTGGAAGTTATATCGATCATGATAAAGGTGCGAAAATAATTGGTTATGATCAAGATATCACTTCTGATAATACAGGATTATCCGAACAAGAGCTTGTGAAATGGGATTATGAAAATGCTCGTCAAGTTTGCCAATGGCTGCAGCAATCTAATAAGAAAAAACCATTCTTTTTATCCTATGGAATGTTTGCTACTCATCGGAAATTTCCTGAAGAGGCACATGAAAATGACCGTTCGTTTGATTCGAAATACGTGATGCCGCCATATCCAGTGCCAGACAATAAGAAAATAAGAGAGGACTATACAGGCTACCTTAACTCTGCGACTTGGGTGAATGCTTCTTTTGATTTAGTCATTGAGACATTAAAAGAAGAAGGCTTGTATGATGATTCAATCATCATATTTACGACAGATCATGGCCTTGCTTTTCCATTTAGTAAATGTACTTTATATGATTCAGGCATTGGCGTTTCATTGATTATGCGTGTTCCTGATAGTTCGATGATTGGGGAGGAAGTAGAAGGGTTGGTTTCACAAGTAGACGTTTTCCCTACTTTATGCGACTTATTAGAGATCGAACAGCCTTCTTACTTACAAGGCGTTTCTTTTGCAGAGATGTTCAATGTGAAAAATCATGAAGTGAGAGAAGAAGTATTTGCTGAAATCAACTATCACACAGCTTATGAGCCTGCCAGAAGCATCCGTACAAAAAGATATAAGTATATAAAATTTTATGATGATGACTATTTGAAAATAAACCGTACAAACATTGATAATTCCCCGACTAAAACGCTCATGCATGAAAATGGGCTTGAAGAGGTTGTGAAACCAAAAGAAGGACTTTATGATTTGCTCTTTGATCCTGGTGAAAGAAATAACCTGGCTGGTGATAAACGTTATGAAAATGTGCTGATTGACATGCGCAAAAAGCTCCATGATTATCAAACAAAAACAGATGACCCGATTTTAACTGGTCATTTCAAATTGAAAGAGGGCTGGAAGGTTAACAAATCAGAAACCTATAATCCTAGTTCAAAAGATCCTAATGATTATTTAAAGGTAGGTGAGTAATGTGTTTGGCCTATTTAATAAGAAAAGGAATACATTTGTCAGTCCAGCTTCAGGCACGATTAAATTAATTGATCAAGTGAAGGATGAGACATTTTCCCAAAAAATGATGGGGGATGGGTTTGCAATTGAACCAACTTCTCCGCAAATCTATGCTCCCATTGATGCGAAAGTGGATTTTGTTTTTCAAACAAACCATGCTGTCGGTTTAAGGACAGATGACGGGAAAGAGATTTTAATACACGTTGGTGTAGACACAGTTCGTCTAGAGGGCAAAGGGTTTACATCTCATATTAAAGAAGGGCATAGGGTAAAAAAAGGGGACCTGTTGTTAACCGTTGATTTTGATTCGATTCAAGAACTGGTCCCATCAACAGACATCATTTTGATTTTTACAAGTGGTGAAGCTTGTACCGTGAACAATCCTGACAGTAAAGTTGACGCTCGGCAGGAAAATATTATCCAACTTTCAAAATAAAGATCGTTCTCGCTTTCTCCTATTTGTGAGTGAGCGAGATTTTTCCATTATTCATTTAGATATTCAATGGTTTCACATTCGGGAAATATGAAAAAGAGGAGATAGAGAATGGAATCATTAAGCGAAAAACAGCAGACTGTAATTGAACAATTAAAAAATGGTCTCATCGTGTCTTGCCAAGCAAAAAAAGAGGATCCGATTTATTTACCAGGTATCATTACGAAAATGGCTGAATCGGCAATATGGGGAGGGGCGGCCGGACTGCGAATAAATACGCCTGAACATATTAAAGAAGTGCGTAAAATAATGGATCTGCCGATTATTGGGTTATGGAAGCAGCATACAAAGGATCATCCTGTCTTCATTACACCTACTATCGAAGCAGTAGAAGAGGTCATAGAGGCAGGGGCAGATATTGTGGCAATAGACGCCACTGATCGGGTCAATGCACAAGGAGAAAAAGCATATCTTCTTATTGATAAAATTAAACAGAAGTACCCCGATACGATCATTTTAGCTGATATTCGCAATGAAAAAGAAGCCGTTTTGGCATTAGAACAAGGCGCCCATATGGTAGCCCCAACTTTATATCGGTTTAACGATCATCCAAAATCAATTGACAGTCCGGATTTTGAGATGTTGGCTAAAATCGTTCGTGTCACGAAAGGGAATGGCTTCGTATTAATGGAAGGCAAAATTAATACCCCTGAAGAGGCAATCGAAAGTCTTTATTTAGGTGCGTATGCGGTGGTAGTTGGAAGTGCCATTACTCGTCCCCATTTAACGACATTAAGATTTACCAACAAAATCAACAAATATGAACATAAGATGCCGCTCTATTATTAATAGGTGAATATTATTCAATGAAGAGGTGAGGGAAATGGACCATAATAAAAGCTGTTGCTCCGTGTCTAGGTCAACGATTAGAAACAATGCTCATACTGAAAAGGATATGCCCATTAGAACGTTAAATACGAAGCAAAAACATTGTGATGACATGGTTTACCTTAAAGGAGGCAACTTTTTAATGGGAACAGAGGATCCAGATGCTAATCCATTTGATCAGGAAGGACCTGTTCGGAAAGTTGCGGTACGGCCGTTTTACGTTGATAAATATGCTGTCACAAATCGGCGATTTCAAGAATTTATTAGCGATACGAACTATCAAACAGATGCCGATACATTCGGCTGGTCTTTTGTCTTCCATCTCTTACTGTCTGAAAAAACTGCTCAGAAAGTGACACAGGTACCTGTTCAAACCCCATGGTGGCGTGTAGTGGAAGGAGCAACTTGGAATCACCCTGAAGGTCCTGATTCTTCTATTGAAGATCGAATGGATCATCCAGTTGTACATGTTTCTTGGAATGATGCGAAAGCTTATTGTGAATGGGCTGGGAAAAGGCTCCTTACGGAAGAGGAATGGGAATACGCTGCGAGAGGGGGGCTTGTTCAGCAAAGGTATCCGTGGGGAAATACGCTCTATCCTAATGGAGAACACCGGTGTAATATTTGGCAAGGGGAGTTTCCGACTAAAAATACAATAGAAGATGGCTATCTAGGGACAGCCCCTGTACATTCTTTTCCCGCAAACGGTTATGGCTTATATAATATGTCAGGGAATGTGTGGGAATGGTGTGAAAACTGGTTTGACAAAAACAAGGTAAGTGGACAACCTACAAATAGGCCAATGCCAGAATCTCCAAAAGCGATGCGGGGCGGATCCTATTTATGTCATGATTCATACTGTAACAGGTATAGGGTCGCTGCTCGAAGTTGTAATACGCCAGACAGTTCATCAGGCAATGTCGGGTTTCGTTGCGCAGTAAGTGCAGAATAATAGAGCCTAGCCAAAATTAATTTTAAATACGTCTGTCCGTTCATTTAGTTCTCTCGTTCTTAGAAACATCGTTGGATTTAGTATGGTTCATTTCAGGTAAGGGTGTGAATGATCGTCTTGAATATAGAGAGTTTACGAATGTTTTGTAAAGTTGCAGACGGAGGGAGCATCAGTCAGGCTGCGCGCTTAAGTTTTGTAACCCAGCCAGCGGTAACAAAACAAATTCGCCAACTAGAGAACAGTTATGGGACGGCTTTATTTGATCGAACTGAAGGAAAAATGCTGCTATCAGAAGCAGGAGAACAATTATACCCCTATGCAAAGGAAATAGTGGAAAGTTATGATAACTCGGTGCAAGCTCTTCAAGAAGTGATAGGCATTCGAGATCCTAAACTAAACGTTGGAGCAAGCTTAACAATCGGTGAATATTTACTTCCTGGCCTATTGGGGAACTTTCAACAAAAACATGCCGATATTAAATTCAGTTTATTAATTGGAAATACACCATATATATTATCGAAACTTGAAGCGAATGAAATTGATATTGCGCTCATAGAGGGACGCGTCCATCAGTCTGAATATAGCCTGAAAAAATTTGCAGTTGATGAGCTGATTCTCGTTACATCTTACAACCATCGTTGGAAGGAAAGAGAATCGATTGACATTCACGAACTTACAGAAGAAAAAATGATTTGGAGAGAAAAGGATTCAGGAACAAGATTGATTGTCGAGAACGCATTAACTGACTACGGTATTTTGGAACAAATAGAAAATGTGATGGAGCTTGGCAGTATGCAGTCGATAAAAAGTGCCGTGGAAGCAGGGCTTGGAATAAGCATTCTACCAAGAATAACTGTTAGTAAGGAACTGCAATTTAAGATTTTAAGAGAAGTGCCGATTAAAGGATTTACTCTGATGAGGGACTTATGGTTAGTCCAAAAGAAACAGCGTTTTAAAAAGAGCGCACACATTCACTTCTATGATTTCTTACTTCCATAACAACGAATGAAAACAGCGGTACACTAAATGGGACTGTTGTCATTAGGGGAGAGGGCAACTCTAGGGAGCCACCTGGTCACCTAATGGAATTCTGCCAAAAAGCGAGGGACATGTTGTCCCTCTTTTTTGCTGATCGTTTGTTGATAGAACGCTGTTGCCCGATGATGTCGACGACAACGATGTCAAACGGCACTGGAAGCTAAGCAATCAACGTCAGTAGATTGCTTAAGAATACCAGCGGTTGTCGCCGACGCAGCAGTGGATGGCCACTATCCATCGATAACGCTGTTCGCAATCGCTTCTGCCACCACTTGTCGATAATTGGCGTCCGCAAGTTGGGTCGCGTCGTCGGCATTCGACACAAATCCTGTCTCCACAAGAATCGCCGGCATAGCTGTATGGCAAATGACATAAAAGGTTTCCTCAAAAATGCCTCGGTCGGTTCGATCTGTGTTTTCGACTAATTGGTTTTGGATATTAGCTGCCATATGCTTGCCTGCTGCACTTCCCGGGAAATAATAAGTTTCGACACCATTTGCAGCTGGGTTAGAGAAACCGTTTGCATGTATGCTAATAAACTGGTCAGCTCCCCAAGCGTTTGCCATTGCTGTTCTCTCTTCTAAGCTGACAAATACATCTTCGTCTCGTGTCATCAATACGGTAAAACCAGCATTTTCTAAAATGTCACGTGTCCGTTTGCCGATATCTAATACAATCTCTTTTTCCATTAAGCCGTTCGCTACAGCTCCGCTATCTTTCCCACCGTGCCCAGGGTCCAACACAATCCGTTCATTGTTTGGTGGTACACTGTCATGTTTAGCACTGCTTCGGTCGACCGGTTCTCCATCATGATTTGTAATATAATGAAGGCTGATATAGCCACTGCCGTCGACTAGTTCGCCCCAGCCATCGCCGTTGTCCGTATACTCTACTTGTTCGCCTGGGGTCAACCATCCAACAACTTCGTGACTCGTGCTCGGCCCGCTACGGACATTTAATGACGTTTGTGTATCGACTTCCCCTGTTTTTGCTGCTATTGCAAGCGCGTCTTCAGAAATCACAACTGAAGAAAGCGCGAATACGATAAAAAAGAAAAGACAAAGTGTCATTTGATTGCATTTCATAAAAAATACCTCCTGTCTAAGTCACCTGCCTTAGCAGTCTAGCCATCTAGTAGAAAAAATAAACAGTTTCATAGAAAGAAAGTTCAGGAAGCGGGCTAAAAAGGATATGTTTTTATGGGTAAAACACCATCGTATCGGGCAAAATGATAAAATAAAGGAAAGGGAAGAGTGGCCATGGAACCATCATTGCAAATGATTACATTGCCTGTCTGCAACTTAAAACGGGCGCTGAGTTTTTATGAAAAGGCATTGCCATTTCAACCAAAAAAAGACAATCCAACCAGATGCTACCCACGCTGCGCTCAAAGTAAAAGATGGCCTAGGCCTTATCCTCATGCTTAGATCGGAAGTTTCCCGAATTTATGGCATTACCGAAAAAGCGAACAATGGCACGATTTTAACGTTAGCCTGCGAGTCAGATGAAGAAGTTGACGCTGCCTTTGCGAAAGTCGCAGCAACATCTGCACACTTCATTCACCCGCGCCAGCGCGATGAATGGTCTTACTCATTTGTTTTTTCAGATCCAGACGGAAACTTATGGGAAGTGATTCATATAGAGCACCTTTAGCCCGCTGAGCAAGCGGGCTTTTATGTGGAGCGAGGTTAGGAAAACACGGCCCTTGTGACAAGGGCCGTGTATAATGATTAGTCAAGAAAACGGAGTAGGTCGCCAAGCAAGATCTCATCAGAGAGAGCCAACTGCTCTCGGACAATTTCTAGATCATTGGCGCAGTATGTTTCCTCTACAGGTTGTTCAGTTTTTCGGTCATAACAAGTGTGGTCTGCATACAAATACTTCTCAGATACGAATCGACCATCGCGAAAGATAATCGGCACATCGCTAGGACGGGTGAACAAGTCGTAGCTAAACGTTATGTTCTCATTGGCAGAAAGTCCTAAGAGCTGAAGAAGGGTAGCATGAATATCGATTTGCCCGCCTTCCGTTTCAATCGTTTGTCCTGTTTGCCCAGGGATATGGATAATGAGCGGTACTTTTTGCAAATCCATATGGGTTAGTGTATTTTCTTCTTGGCCAAGCAATGTATGAACACCGCTTTCGTATTGGCGGGAAATCCCGTAATGGTCGCCGTATAACAGGAAGATGGTATCTTCATAATGTCCTTCTTTTTTGAGATCGGCAAAAAACTGCTCAATTGCTTCATCTTGATAGCGAATGGTCGTCACATAGCGATTGACTACATCGACTCCTGTGTCGGCTGGATCAATTGATTGGTCCTCTTGTTCAAGCAAGAACGGAAAATGGTTCGTCAAAGGAATAAATTTAGCCATATAGGGTGGTTCCAACGTGTTGAGATGGTCAATTGACTGGGCAAAAAAGGGTTTGTCTTTCAGCCCGTAGTTGACACTCAACTCATCTGTTATCTCATAATCGTCTTTTGAGAAAAACTCGTCATATCCTAGCGTTTCATACATCGCTTCACGGTTCCAAAAAGTCGCATCATTGGCATGGAAAGCGGCCGATGTATACCCTTGTTCTTTCAAGATTTGAGGAAGGGAGCGAAATGTATTTTCATAACGCCGTACAAATGCCGAGCCGCTGGATAGCGGGTAAAAGCCGGTATCGAGCATAAACTCCATATCCGATGATTTGCCTTGTGCGGTTTGGTCATAAATGTTTGGAAAATAAAAACTCTCTTCAATCAATTGGTTTAAGAACGGCGTTAGTTCCTTGCCATTTACCGTCTGCCCAATCACGAAATTTTGCGTGGACTCAAGGCTAATCATCACGATGTTTTTTCCCTGTGCGACGCCAAACACATCCACGTCAGGAGACGGTTTTTCTTGCATTTCCGCTTGTATGCCAGAAGCGGTTGCTTCATTGGCCCACGTTTCTTTCAGCGGCGCACTAATGCCTTGGGCAAGATTGACCAATTGATAATTGTAGAGGCCAAGAGAAGCGACAAGTTCATCTCTGGCGTAATCAGTCTTAAGCAAATACGGATTTTGAATATGGCTGATGCCTAGTGCCACTACTAGCGCCACCAAACCGGACCAGGCAAAACCTTTTCCGTGCGGGCGCTCAATCGGTCGTCGTTCTATTTTTGCGCTAATGGTGAACCAAACAACGACAAATAAGTCGATGAGCAACAACAAATCATAAGGTGAAACGAGCTCGGCTGTGCTTGATCCGAGCCCACCAACATTGCTAAATTGCAGGAAAACGGACACAGTCAGAAAATCAATATAGAACCGGTAGTATAAAAGGGTACCGAACAACAACGCTGTGCATAAGAGATAAACAAGCAAAAACACGAGCGGGCGAACATGCTTGCTAAAGTAAAAACTAAAGCCAAGCAAGAGCATAAGAGAACCGAGAGGACCGATGAGCAACAAAAAGACGTCAACGCCATTTTGTATAGGCAACGAAAAAGCCGTTGCCGACACAATCACGGTTTTCAGCCATAGTGCGACAACACCTAAGCGAATAAGATGTTTTGTTAAAAATTGTTTGAGTTCATTCATAACTGTGAACCGCCTGTTCTTGTTTCATTTTTGCATAGATGGTAGCAATGGTATGAACTGCTTTTTTGGCAAAGCGATCGTCGATGTGGCCCATTAACGCTAGCTGGAACCAATTGCGTTCGAGCAGATAGGCGCTTTCATAACTGACATGAATGCCGTGTTGTTTGAGACGGTCGCCAAATTCTCTTGCAGACAAGTGGCCAGAAAGGTCAACTGTAATAATAGCAGGAGAAAAAGACTCGCCGCGTACTACTGTAAAGCCATTCGCTTCTAGTTTAGCCAATATGGACTGGCATAAAGAATCATATGGCGGAGCTGGATGGTTTAGTGCTTCATTTAATGCATACAAGCCATTCGAGCAATGGGTAAACGGTACACTCTCCGCTTGTTCATATGTGCCAATGTCAAGGTAGGCAGGCAACGAATCATTTACAAAAGCTGGCTCGTCATGAAAGACAAGGGCAAGCCCGGGATAGGCCGCCAATCCCTTGCCGCTGACGGAACTGGCAAGCCAGACGCCAGATAAGTCAACAGGAACAGAGCCGAGGCTGCTGCATGCGTCAAGGCATAAACGAACGTCATGTTTGCCGCAAATCTCTTTGAGACGGTCAAGAGCATACAGGCGTCCCGTCGACGTTTCACAATGGACGGTCCAAAGCCAGCCAATCTCAGAATCGGCCTCTAGCCATTTTTCAATGTTTTCATAAGAAACTGGGCCAGTTTGGGAATGGGCCAATTGGTCAAATGATAACCCCCACCGCTCTGCTTGCTTGACTAACCGTTCGCCAAATTCACCGCTTGTGAGAATGACTCCTTTTTGATTTAGCGTTGACAGTTGAGCTGCTACCATCTCATTGGCGAGTGTCCCTGTCCCGACCGCGAGTTCCACATAATGACCATTTGTTAGCCGAAGTAGCTTTTCTTTCGTTTGTGCCATCACTTGGTGGAATTCTTCGGCCTGATGAGACACAGGAGCCTTGGCCCAAGCCTCTTGCACAGCTTTCAGTTGTGTGACAGGCCCAGGCAAAAACAACTGCTGGGCAGGCGCTTGCTGCTCTTGCTGCCGTTCCATTAACTTTTGAAACGCTTTGGTGGAAGCTTTAAAATGTTCTTCTGTTAAATACATCGGTTGGTAACGGGCTTCCTCAGACCCGACAAGCGGCCCAAACGGCACAAAGCCAATCCGCTTATAAAGCTTTAATTGCCGCGTTGTCCCCGATATAAGGGCCATCGTATACCCTTGTTTTAGACAATAGGAAACGAGTTGCTCGCATAGGCGGTAAAAGACAATCCCTTTGCGGTATTCTTTTTTGATCGAAAGCAGCCGGATTTCACATAGCTTTTCATCGCTATTTATGTAAGAGTCAAGGTTTTCTAATTTACTGTCTAATGAAAATGGGCGCGTATCGCGAATAGAAATCATGCCAATGATTTCTTGGCCACGCTTGGCAATAATGTACAGGTTTTCGTCATTAAAACGGTCAACGAGCCTTTTTTCTGTATTTGGGCGATGCTGCGGGATCTCTTCGACAAAGGTGTCGTAATTTAACTTATGAATTTGATCGAATTCTTCATCTGTATCAGCAATCTTGTATGTAATCGCAGATGTGTCCATATCAATGCCCCTTTCTGTGAGCAAATAGCACAATCATGAGCAAAAGCGCAAACAAGCCAGCAAGGCTGTATGCAGTTTGGCAAAGCAGTGTAAGCGGGATCGTACAAATGGCGATCAGGCCTGCCTTCGTAAACGATCGTTTGCAAGCACGCAAGACGGCAAGTGCTAGGCCGCACACGACTAAAGCAAGGGGGGCTAGCACAAGCGCAGCCGCCAAATAAACGACGACTCCTTTTCCACCTGAGCGCTGCAATTGCAGCGGCCAAATATGGCCAATGAGAA
The DNA here is from genome assembly GCF_001598215.1 of Shouchella clausii. GTDB lineage: Bacteria > Bacillota > Bacilli > Bacillales > Bacillaceae_D > Shouchella > Shouchella tritolerans. Next base: position 943,962 of record NZ_BCXJ01000001.1, read on the forward strand.
TGGCCAAAGCCATTGCACCAATAACGATATCAGAAACGTCAAGCCACATTCTCCCTATGGCTAATGGAATAATTGTTTTTAACGCATCGATCGCGACTGTACCGATAAAGGCCTTTTTGCCAAAAATGCGTCCGGCATTTCGTGCCCCAGCATTCGCGCTTCCCAAAGTGCGGATGTCTTGTTTGTATTTCATATGTCCGATATAGTAAGCCCCGTTTATACAGCCACATGCATAGGATACAGCAACGAGTAGGAAAAATGCCATGGAATCGCCCTTTTATAGAGAAGATAGTAATTTTTACCGTTTTATCATATCACACTCTATGAAAAGGATTAAGAACCTTTCTAAAAGATAGGTTGTTTTTGAAAGATGAAATGAAACATTGCCTTCTTGTACGAACTGGAAAAATAGAGGAGATTCAATAGAAGCATCTGTAGCCATGCTCGATGAATCGTTTGTCCATCGCTAGTTTGAAAGAAGAAAAGCCTAACAACTATAGCCCCATACGATGTGTTAAACTAGAAAAAAGGAGGGGCTTTAGATGCCATACGTAAAGCTGACATGAGTCTAACCTAAATGATCACATTTTTTTGATAGCACTACTAAGAAAGATCATTAGGAGGACAAAATATGATGGAAACGATCAAACAAGTAGTGAAAGAAACAGCAAAAGCAGAAACTTTTGCTGGTACTTATTACTTAGCTACTCCAGAAGGCACCGTAACAGACAGTTTTGGCTTTGCCAACCGAGCCGAACAAATCCCTAACCAAACGAATACCCGCTACGGCATGGCATCAGGCACAAAGTTACTAACCGCGATTGCGGTTTGCCAACTAGCGGACTCAGGAAAGTTGCCCTTAGATAGCAAATTGGCCGATTGTTTAGAAATCGATAACTTAGGGTTCGACCCTGAAATAACGGTGCATCAACTGTTGACCCATACTTCCGGGATTGCCGATTATTTTGACGAAAAAGTCATGGACGACTACGAGGAGCTTTGGCAGCAAACGCCTGTTTACCAGATGAGAAAGGGAAAAGATTTTTTGCCACTTTTCCAACAACAAGAAATGAAAGAGAAGCCAGGAACCACATTCCGTTACAACAATTCTGGCTACATTGTTCTCGGCCTTGTCGTTGAGCAGGCAAGCGGGCTTCCGTTTAGCGACTATGTTGAAAAGGCGATTTTTCAACAAGCAGGCATGACTAGGTCCGGTTTTTTCGGAATGGATGCTCTGCCAGAAGGCGCTGCTCTTGGCTACATTGACGAAGAAAATGGCAAATGGCGCACAAATGTATTTTCTGTTCCAGCTAAAGGAGGGGCTGACGGGGGCGCTTATGTGACAGCACCAGAAATGGCGAAGCTATGGCAAGAGTTAGGTGCAGGCAAGCTCATGTCTAAGGAAATGGTCGCTACGCTGTTGGCACCTCATGTACAAGTCGAAGGCGATCTTTTTTACGGCTATGGCGGGTACATGAAGGGCGAGGCGGGCCGCGTAAACAAACATATTTTTATGGGCTATGATCCAGGAGTCAATTTCCGAATGGCTTGTTACCCTGAAACAGGGCATGTGCTCGTTGTATGTTCGAACAACTCTGACGGTGCATTCGCACTGCAGACGGCGATCGAAACCGCGCTTTTCACATAAGGACTTATGAGGTTCTCTCCGTGTGTAGGCATTGTTTGAAAGCGATAAAAAGCAAATAAGCGGGCGGGACAAATACACCGGCTTTTGTATCATGTAACAAACATAGAATTCCGAAATAGCCCCTTCCCCCTACATAGGGGGAGGTTTTCTTAGGTGGTGGGAGGAAGAAAGATGAAACATATACAAGTATGGCATTACGAAGCGTTCAGCAGACAGAAAGGAAAAGGAAACCCTGCTGGCGTTGTCTTTGAAGGAGATGCGTTAGAAGAAAGGAACATGCAAGAAATCGCTAAAAAGGTTGGCTTTAACGAAACGGCTTTTGTTCTTCACTCCGATGTGGCAGATTTACGCTTGCGCTATTTTACGCCAGGGCATGAAATGGATTTGTGCGGCCACGGTACGGTTGCCGCATTGCAAGCGCTTGTCGAGGCTGGAACGCTTGACAAGCAAACAAAACTTACCCTCGAAACAAAAGCGGGCATTTTAAACATAGAGTTGGAAACAAAGGCAGGGCAGTTAATGATTGCGATGGAACAGGCAGCTCCTCAATTTGAACGCTTCAATGGATCAGCTGCTAAACTGGCGGAAGCACTTGGCTTGTCTCCATCCGATTTAGACAGCCGACTGCCGATTATGTACGGCAGCACAGGCACTTGGACGCTTCTCGTGCCGATAAAAAGCATTCACGCTTTTTCGCAAATGAAGCCGCAAAACCGTGAATTTCCAGCGATTTTAACAGAGAAGCCCCGTTGTTCAGTCCATCCCTTTTGTGTGGAAACGATCGACCCAGACGCCGATCTTCATGGCCGCCACTTTTCATCTCCATATTCAGGCACGATCGAAGACCCAGTCACGGGGACGGCGTCTGGTGTAATGGGTGCTTACGGGACAACGTATATTGACAACAGCAAACAGGAGTGGCTCGTCGAACAAGGGCAAGAAATCGGCAAAGATGGGCGCGTTCTTGTCGTTGTTAAGGCGGACAAGAACGGCAAGCCTCATGTCTCGATTAAAGGGGAAGGCGTTTACGTTGACAGCTTCATGGTCGAAATAGGTGCTAGCTAAGCAATGGCTGAAAAGGCACTTCTTGTTTCTGGTGGATGATTCTTCTACCCTCTGCTGATCCCCTTTGCAGGAAAACGAGCTATGTATGACTGAAGGTATGACAGCACCTTCAGTCATTTTAACTTCTAATTATTCACGTTTCCGCTTATCCGATCATCCCGGCAGCGCTATATCAAGCGAAAGTCGTCCAAACCATTGGTGGCGGTGGCTGGAAATGAAGCGATACGCTGCCGTTCCAACGATCTCTACCAAGGAAAAGGAAAGCAATGGAGTGAGCCAGGCTAGTGCTGGCAGGCGGGAGAGGATTTTACGTATAGCTTGGAAACCAATCGATACTTGGCCTTCTTTTGACAGGACATAGATTTCGTCATACATGTCTACATAGCGGGCTGCTTTTTTTCGTGTTGTCTCGCTTACGGACTGGACAGGGAACCAACGAAGTTCCCTGTTCCAGTCTAGTTTCATAACGACTTTTTTCACGGCTTGGCACAACGGGCATTGGGCGTCATAAAAGACAATATCGGTTTTCATGTCCACTCACCTCAACAACCGTATTGCCGAAAACCGTCCAAGTTAAACACATTACACGGGTTGCGCGCTTTTTAAGAAAATACGGCGCCCTTCTGTGGCCGATTGCAGCGCAGCTTCATTGATTTGCGTTAAGCGGAGCATATCCTCTCGTGTAATATGCGGCTTTTTGCCATCTTTGATTTCCGCAACCCATTGGGCGATTGCGCTTGGTCCAGGCTCTGGTAGTGTCGGCGTTTGCCAAGATCCGTCGCCAAGTTGGCTGGAACGGATGCGGACTGAGCGGTCTTCAACGAGCAAACTGCCTTCTGTACCATGCAACTCAAGCAAAAATGGGCTGGAACTACCAATAAAGCCGGCTTCGATAATACCGCTTGCGCCAGAATCATAGCGGACGATGACTGAGGCATGGTCATCGACTTCACGCCCGGTGAACGAAACCATTTCGCACATGACAGACGCTGCTTCGCCAGCAAGGCGGTTTGTTAAATAAATCGGATGGGCACCTAAGTCAATTAAGGCGCCGCCTCCGCATTGGTTTTTGTCATAGAAGTGAGGAGGCAGCCACCCGTCTGGATGCGTGTCTGTTGGCAAGGCGCCGCCATGTTCAAGCCGGCAACGGATGGACGTCAATTGGCCAAGCCAGCCGTTATCAAGTGCTTGTTGGGCATAGATGTAAGACGGGTCATTTAAACGAGGCAATGACAGCATTAACGAGACATTGTTTTTATCTACAGCTTCAAAGATAGCGATACAGTCTTCCTCTGTAAGCGCTAACACTTTTTCGGAAAAAATATGCTTTTTTGCAGCGACACAAGCAAGAATTACATCTTTGTGCATGGAAGTAGGCGTGTCGACAATCACCCCGTCGATTTGATCTTGGGCAAGCAATTCATTTAAATCTTCGAAAAAATCAACCTCTAACTCCTTCGCCCACTGTCTTCCCCGTTCTCGTTCTTCATCCCAGACAGCAACGACAGATAAATCAGGGTGCTCCAGTGCTTGGTGGGCATAATCATTGGCATGGACATGCCAGCGGCTTAACAATGCAACTTGAATCATTGTACTCCTCCTCAGCAGTTAATACAGTCCATACTAGAGAGTCAGTTAATTGCTGTCAAGACAAAAAAGTTTCATTTTTATCAAACACGCTTTGTTGAAGACGCTTTTTAAAGCGTAAAGGTGAGAGATGTTTAGCTTGTTTAAAATGTTGGATAAAATAGCTTGTGCTCGAATAGCCGACGCTCACCGCTACCTCTGTAATGCTTAAATCGGTCGTCGTTAATAGTTTCTCCGCTTCTGTGATTCGAATGTAGTTCAGCAGTTCAGTGAACGAACGCCCGGTAATGCTTTTGATTTTTCGAGAAAAATAGCTATAGCTTAAATTGCATGTAGCTGCTGCTTGTTTTGCCGTCAGCGCTGTAGCGTAGTGGCTTTCTAATAATTGGAACACTTGCCGCATAAGCTGGAAATCGCTGTCATTGATCGATTCCGTCCCAACAGAAATGCCTGATTGGCGCCAATGGCGTAAAACCGCTAAAAAAATCGTGCAAATATGAATCCGGATCGCAAAGTCATAGCCGTAATCCTTGTGTGAAAATTCGTCATTGATTTTTGTAATCGTTGCTGGAATGACGGTGCTTGCCATTTCCCTGTTTTTTAGCAGTGTTTGCGGGCTTGACTTTGACATCGTAAAAGGAAATACGTACTTAGACTCAAAAATCGAGCGTGATGTAGAATACAAGACCTCAGGATCAAGTTTAATCACAAGGTATTCGACATTTTCACCGCTCTCTGCCCATATTGCATGGACTTCGTTGGAGTTGATAATCACTAAGTCGCCTTTCTCCATAAGGAACGGTTGCCCGCTCACAAAAACGCGGGCGCGCCCAGAAAACGAATAGAGCAGTTCAATGGCGTCATGAAAATGGGGGCTGGCAATTCGTCGGTTTGGTTCGCTTGTTTGCATATGGCAGTGGATCGGCTCCCGAATGTCATTTCCACTTGGCAATTGTTCTTTGTAAGCATCTAATTGCGTGAACATCCTATCTCTCCTTATGACAAACATTTAATATAATTGAATAGTTCTAGTATATAATCAATTGAGCCGAACATGGTACGATTTTTTCGAAAGAATTCAGAAAACGGTAAAGGTGGTGTGCGAACATGGCTCGAATTGGCTTGCAATTGTATTCCGTTAAAGAACGGTGTGCCGCTGATTTTTTTGGCACATTAGACGAGGTCGCGAGGTCAGGGTATGAAGGCGTTGAATTTGCCGGATATTTTGGCAAAAGCAGCAAGGAGTTAAAAAAGAGGTTAGCAGATAACCAACTCGTTGCGGCGGGGAGCCATATATCGATCGAACAACTGACAGATCAGTTGGATGAAGTGATTGCTTATGCAAACGAAATTGAAAGCCCTTACATTATTTGCCCTGGCTTGCCTGAGCCTTATCGGGACAGCGCCGATGCTTATAAACGTACAGGAGAGCTGTTGACGAAAATCGGTGAAAAGGCAGCAGCGGCCAATATTGCGTTCGGCTATCACAACCATGACATCGAACTTACCCAATTTGAAGGCGAATACGGACTTGATCTGTTATTTGCCGCTGCGGACCCACGTTATCTGTTTATGGAGCTTGATACGTTCTGGCTGGAAGCAACGGGGCAGAAGTCCATTGACTGGATTCACCGTTATAAAGACCGGATTAAAATTTTGCATATGAAAGATATGAACAACCTACAGGAATTGCGCAATGTTGAAGTTGGCAGCGGCATAATGGATTTTCACGGGATTCATGCAGCCGCAAAGCAGTACGGTGTTGACTGGTACACGGTTGAACAAGAGCAGTTTGACAAAGATGAGTTTGAATCAATTAAAGAAAGCGCCCAATTTTTGCATTCATTACGATAAAAGGAGCGATTGAAATGGAAGAGCGGACAGTAAGAATTGGCATTATTGGTTGCGGAGGCATTGCCAATGGCAAACAAATGCCGAGTTTGGCTAAAGTGAAAGGCGTCGAAATGGTGGCGTTTTGTGACATTATTAAAGAAAGGGCAGAGAAAGCGGCGGAAACGTACGGCAGCGAAGGCGCGAAGGTGTATACCGATTACACCGAGCTATTGAAGGATTCGTCGATTGAAGTCATCCATGTGTGTACGCCTAATAAGTCCCATGCGCCGATCAGCATTGCAGCGATGGAAGCAGGCAAGCATGTGCTGTGCGAAAAGCCAATGGCGAAAACGGCTGCTGAAGCACGGCAAATGGTGGAGACAGCAAAGCGCACAGGCAAAAAGCTAACAATCGGCTATGACAACCGTTACCGCAATGACTCCCTTTATTTGAAGGAGCTTGTGGAACAAGGCGAGCTAGGCGACATTTACTTTGCGAAAGCACATGCCGTGCGGCGTCGTGCGGTACCGACGTGGGGCGTCTTTTTAAACGAGGAAGAACAAGGGGGCGGCCCGTTAATTGACATCGGTACCCATGCCCTAGATTTAACGTTATGGACGATGAATAACTACAACGTTAAAAGCGTTGTCGGCAATGTTTACTACAAGCTGTCGAATACAGAAAATGCGGCCAATGCTTTTGGCCCGTGGGATCCAAAAGAGTTTACTGTCGAAGATTCGGCATTTGCGTTTATTACGATGGAAAATGGCGCAACGATTACATTGGAGGCAAGCTGGGCCCTTAATACGCTTGATGTGGATGAAGCAAAAACGACATTATGTGGCACGAAAGCAGGCGCAGATATGCGTGACGGTTTGCGGATCAACGGCGAAAAATTAAGCCGCCTATACGTAACGAAGCCAGATTTAAACGCTGGCGGAGTCGCCTATTATGAAGGCGGTGCAGAAAGCCAAGCAGACAAGGAAGCGCGCCTTTGGATTGAGGCGATTCGCAACGGCACGGAGCCACTCGTAAAAGCGGAACAAGCGCTTGTTGTCAGTGAAATTTTGGAAGCGATTTATCAATCAGCGAAAACAGGCAAAACCATTTATTTTGATGAGGCCAATGTACCTGCGACGACCAATTAATGGAGGTGCCAATCATGTCTATTCGTTTTCGTTCCTTGAAATGGGTCGGTCTTTTGGCGGCAGTCACGACTGTTCAAACGGCATGCAGCAGCGCAGACACGGGTACAGAGGAGCTTGAGGAAGAAGTGATTACCGTCGAAGGACGGACGACGGTCACTTATTGGCATAACTATACTGGAAAAGGACTGGAAGCCATCGAACAGGTGGCTTCTGACTTTAATGAAAGTCAGGACGACATTTTTGTGCAACCGATTTATAGCGCCTCTTCTGAAGGAGACGACCAGCGGCTTTTGACAGCAATTGCTGGCGGCAATCCTCCAGATCTTGCCCATTTCGACCGTTTCAAAGTCGCCCAATATGCGGCAGAGAATTCCCTTGAACCGCTGACGCCTTTTATTGAAGCCGATCACTACGATATGGGAATTTATTATGACTATGCGGTTGAAGAATCGACTTACGAGGGCGACATTTATGCTATGCCGCTGACAACCGATTCAAGGCTGCTTTTTTACAATAAAGACCGCTTTGTCGAAGCGGGGCTAGACCCTGATCATCCGCCATCAACGATTCAGGAATTAGAAGAGGCGATTGAAAAGCTCTCAACGATTGAAGATGGGCGCGTGCAGGAGCTTGGTATGGTGCCATGGACGGCGCAAGGTTGGTTTTACACGTGGGCATGGGCATTTGGCGGTGATTTTTATGACCCAGAGACAGGCGCGCTGACGATCAATCATCCGAAAAATGTCGAAGCGTTGGAATGGCTTGTTTCAATTGCCGACAAGTATGACGCAGCGACGGTCACAAGTTTTGACACAGCCCAAGGAAGCAATGAGATGGACCCTTTTATTCAAGAAATTTATAGCATGAAAGTTGATGGCCCGTTCTCGATCTCTACCATTAATCAATACAATCCTGACTTAAATTATGGGGTGACCCCTGTCCCTACGCCAACAGGCGACAATTTTGCGACATGGTCAGGAGGGATGTCACTGATCATTCCGAAAGGAGCCAAACATGCTGAAGAGGCGTGGGAATTTATGAAATATTTCGGCAGCGAACAAGGACAGCGTACGTTCAATGAAATGGACCACCAAATGTCGGTGATTGATACGGTCAATGAAGAACTATATGGCGATGATCCGATTATGAAGGAATTTATTGACATTTTGCCGGATTCGAATTCGCGGCCTCCGATTGCAAGCGGGCAATTGCTATGGAACGAGCTCGACCGGGCAGTGGAGTATGCGATCCACGGCAGAGACGAGCCCCAAGCGTTGCTTGATAAAGTCGCTAAAAAAGTGGCCGAAGAGGAAAATTAGGAGGGTGGAAGATGGCAAAATTGGAAACGGGAAAGGCGCCGAAAATACGGGTAAGTCGCAAGCGCTCGAATGAAAGTTTAGCCGGTTGGCTGTTTGCGTTGCCTTGGATCATTGGGCTTTTGCTTTTTTTCGCATACCCTTTGATTTCTTCAATATATTACAGTTTTACGGATTACAGCATTTTGCAAAGCGGCAAATTTATTGGCTTGGCTAATTACCGCGAGTTGTTTCAAGACGAGTTGTTTTGGATTTCGATTTACAATACCATTTATTTTGCTGTTTTATTCGTGCCCTTAAGCATTATTTTTGGCGTTGCTTTGGCGATGGTGCTGAATATGCGGGTGCGCGGCATGGCCGTGTACCGGACGATTTTCTTTTTGCCGACTCTTGTTCCCCATGTCGCATTGGCGATCTTATGGATTTGGTTGTTAAATCCCCAATTCGGGTTGGTCAACGCTGTTCTAGACTGGTTTGGCATACAGGGGCCTCCTTGGCTTGGCAGCACATTTTGGTCAAAACCGGCATTGATCTTGATGTCGCTCTGGGGGATTGGACAGGCGGTTATCATTTATTTGGCTGGTCTAAGCGATATTTCGCAAGAGTACTATGAAGCAGCGGAAGTTGATGGCGCAAGCTTTCTGCAAAAGACGTTTTATATTACGCTGCCGTTGTTGACGCCTGTGATTTTCTTCAATTTGGTGATGGGCTTTATTGGAGCGTTCCAGCAATTCACACTGCCTTATACGATGACCCAAGGTTCTGGAAGCCCTGCTGATTCATTGACATTTTACGTCATGTATCTTTATGACAACGCGTTTAGTTATTTCCGGATGGGCTATGCATCGGCAATGGCATGGATTTTGTTTGTCATCATTATGGCATTGACGGCCATCGTTTTTTGGAGTTCAAAACGATGGGTCCATTACCAAGGCGATTAGGAGGTGCCTCATGAACACATTGGCAAAAAAACGATTAAAAAGCATCTATGCTCATACCATTTTAATTCTTGCATCGATTTTGTTTTTAGTTCCTTTTGTGTGGATGGTGTCTACTTCTTTTAAGCCGATTACGCAAGTCTTTACGTTTCCGCCAGAATTTTTGCCGCGGCCTTTCCAATGGGAGAATTATATTGAAGCAACAAAGTATATTCCGTTTTGGACATACACATGGAACACCGCCGTTATTACAGGATTAAGCACACTCGGAGTTGTTCTTTCCTGTCCCCTAGTAGCCTATAGTTTTGCAAAACTCCGGTGGCGCGGCCGCAATACGTTGTTTGCGATTACGATTGGCGTCATGATGATCCCGACACAGGTGACGATGATCCCGCTCTTCTTGCTTTTTAACCAGTTAGGGTGGGTAGGAACGAACTTGCCATTGATTGTGCCCGCTTTTTTCGGTGTCCCTTTTTCGATTTTTCTGCTGAGGCAATTTTTTAAAGGCCTTCCTGACACATTACGGGAAGCTGCAAAAATTGATGGGGCCAGTGAATGGCGCATCTATTGGCAAATCATGTTTCCATTAGCGAAGCCCGCTGTGTTAGCAGTCGCGCTGTTCCAATTTATGGCGGCGTGGACCGATTTTCTTGGACCGCTTATTTACTTGACTGAGGAAGCAACCTATACATTGTCGCTCGGGCTCCAGCAATTCCAAAACCAACAAGGTTCTCAGTGGCATATGATGATGGCCGTTTCGACGCTGATGACGTTGCCGATTATCGTGTTGTTCTTCTTCATGCAAAAAACGTTTATTCGCGGAATCACGTTTACAGGCATCAAAGGCTAAATCACAATGAGGGAAAAACAAAACGCCGTTTTACACAACGAAGAACAAGCGCGTGTGGCTAGAATCGCCTATAGTAGAAGCATAGGGGGCGATACAGGTGAACGAAAAACTCGCAGTAACGGTATTTACTGTTCGTGAACAGTTAAAAACGATCGGCATTGGCCCAGTCTTTAAAGAGCTCGCGCAAATGGGCTATAAAGGGCTGCAATTGTCAGGGTTGCCAGCAGGCTATGACCAAGATGAAGTCGCTTACCATTTAAAGGCGAACAATGTGGTCGCTGCCGGAATGCATGTGCCGTTTGCTCGCTTGACGAATGAGCTTGACCTTGTGCTGAAAGAGGCAAAGAAATACGGGACAAATGCTTTGTTCTGCCCATATTTGCCTGAAGAGCTGCGGACGGTGGAAGGCTACCGGGCCGTTAAGGAAGGGCTAAATAAAGTGGCGCAACAGGCACCTGATTTTCAAATCGGTTTCCATAACCATGCTTTCGAGTTTGAGACAACCATCGATGGTCAAGATGCGCTTAGCTATTTGCTTGAACCGAGCCAAGACAACCGCATTCTAGCTGAAATTGACGTCTACTGGGTTAAAAAAGGCGGGCGCGATCCATACACATTTATTCAGAAGTACAGCGGGCGAATGCCAATGATTCACTTGAAAGACATGACGAAAGATGAGGAAGAGACATTTGCCGAAGTCGGAGAAGGGTCGATCCCCTTTTTGCCGATTTTGCAATGGGGCGAACAAAATGGAGTAGAGTGGTATGTTGTCGAACAAGATGTATGCAAAAGGGACCCGATGGACAGCTTGCGCATAAGCCTCGCCAACTTACAGCAATTGGCGACACAGCTTTAACGACTAGTGGGTAACCTCCCTCAGACTGATAGAAAACGCTTGTCAGACGAGAAGTGCAGCCGAGGGAAGATGCGAATAGAACATGGGTTCATGAGCAGCGGTTTTCTTGCGCATGAAACGACAGTTTCAAAGCATATGACTGAGGCAAACGACGACGTATGCGAGCGTTTGTCTACAGTCTGTGGCTAAGCGCCCACCGCTTAGCCAGACATGCTTTGACGCTTGTATTGTGCAGGTGTGATGCCTGTGAACTGTTTAAATACTTTTGTGAAATGGGACGGATAATGAAAGCCAACTTGGTAGCAAATATCAGTAATGCTGGCGTCGCTTACGAGAAGTTCAATTTTCGCTTGATTGACTCGCCGCTGATACAAATATTTAAAAATGGTTACGCCTGTCATTTCTTTGAACACTTTCGACAGATGGTATTTGCTAACGTGAAGTGCCTCTTCCAGCGTTTCAAGGCCGAGATGTTCATGATAATGGTTTTCAATAAAGGAGACGACCGCTTGGACGGTCTTTTCTTTTTGGCTCATTTCTCCCTTAGGGAGCTCGTTTTGTGACGTGCCCCAATAGGAGCAAAGATAAAGAAGCAGATCCATAAAAGCTAACTGGAAGCGGGGGGCAGCCATAGGGCCACCCCGCTTTTGGCTATCATGTAACTGGGCTAGATGCTGTTCCAATTGCTGGCGGCTCCCCCCAGTAAAAGAGAGGCGTACTGGCTTCACTTGGGCGAATGGCAAAAGGGCGTGGTCGTCTCCTAATGCTTGAAACACCTCTTGAAAAAAACGGTGGTCAAAGTGAATCGTTGAGCGGACATAAGGATGGCCGTGATACAGCTTTGGGCAATGAAGTGTCAAGCCATTCATTAAAATAATATCGCCAGGGGCAAGGGAAAAAATTTGATCGCCAATTAAGTACGTGCATTTGCCTTCATGAAAATAAAAGATTTCTGCCTGTTCGTGAGAGTGGAAGGAAAGCGTCCGTTCATTTTTATGGTCTTCTTTGTAGTTAAAATTCAATGCTGGCGTTTGTAAAAGCGCGCCGCTCATGTTGTTTGCTCCCATGGCATCATACGCTCAGCTTGTGCTTGGGCGCGCAAGCACAGCTCCGCTGCTTTAAAAGCATGGGCTTGGGTCATTGCGTGTTCCGTCCGGTTTAGGCAATCAAGAATCAATTCGCCAAAAAACGGAAAGCCCACTTTCCCAGATAAAGCAAAATGCTGCTCGCCATCTTTATTTACCAAATAGAGATGGTCGCCATTTTGGTCACGGGCAACATCGACATACTTACGCAGTTCGATGGTCCCCTCTGTCCCTGTAATGAACGTCCGTCCGTCTCCCCATGTGCTTAACCCGTCTGGCGTGTGCCAATCCACTTTAAAAAAGTGTGTCGCACCGTTGTCGCCGACAAGTGTCGCGTCGCCGTAATCTTCGAGTTCAGGGTAATCAGGATGGGCATAATTGGCGACTTTGCTGTGAAGCACCGTTGCGTCGCGGGCCCCGGAGAAAAACAGGAATTGCTCGATTTGATGGCTGCCGATGTCGCAAAGAATGCCGCCATACTTTTCTTTTTGGAAGAACCACTTTGGACGGTTTGGGGCGTTAAGCCGGTGCGGTCCAAACCCCGTTACTTGCAAAACGCGGCCAATCGCCCCTTGCTGGATTAAATCGCCTGCAAATACAGCTGCTTCAACATGCAAGCGTTCGCTGTAATAAACCATGTATTTTTGTTTAGTCCGCTCAACGGCTGCTTTCGCCTGTTCCAGCTGCTCAAGCGATGTAAACGGCGCTTTGTCCGTAAAATAGTCTTTTCCACTTTCCATTACCTGAATGCCAAGGGCGGCCCGCTCAGATGGGATCGCCGCCGCGGCTATTAAATCGATCGTTTCATCGCTAAGGATGTCGGCTGCGCTAGCAGCTATTTGCACATTTGGATAAGTGTCAACAAAAGCAGCGACTTTTTTAGGATCAGGATCGTACACAGACACAAGCGTTGCCCCCGCCTCGAGCAAGCCATTGCACATACCGTATATATGTCCATGGTCAAGCCCAATCGCGGAAAAGCGAAATTCGTCTTTAGTGACGACTTTGTTTGGTTTTCCTTTTGGTGCATAATTCATCCCATTTTGCTTGCTCATCGTTTTCCTCCTCAGTAACTTTCTCGTACATCCAACGTTTGATTGGTTGTGACCGTTTTTCCTGGAGAGTTTCGGATTCGTTCGTTTAAGTTTTGCTCGTAAAGGCCTTCATCTAAAGGGAGTTCGACCCAATTGTCGATCCACGTTGACAAATGCATGGCATTGGATAATGTCAGGCCTTGCATGCCTTCCTCGCCTGGGGCGATTAGTGGAACGCCATGTAAAATCCCATCGACAAAATTTTGGGTAATGCCTTGGTGCCCCGTTTCGGTGCCTGCGACAGGGATATCGATTTTCCAATGTTCTGGAGCGCCAAAACCACCTTTATAGGATGCGTTAAACGCGGGCTCTGGCGTCCGCAACTGCCAAAAAGACAGCGTTTCGCCTTCAATGACCGCTTTTCCTCTTGTGCCAGTCACTTCAAGGCGGTTGGTCCCTGGAGCTTCTGCTGTTGTGGTAATAAACACGCCAGTCGCACCGCTTTCGTACTCCATATAAGCGGTCACTTCATCCTCCACTTCAATATCGCGGTATTTTCCAAATGAGCAAAAAGCACGGATTCGTTTCGGTTCCATGCCAATCAGCCAGCCCCATAAATCTAATTGGTGGGGGCACTGGTTGATGAGGACGCCGCCGCCCTCGCCTGGCCAGGTGGCGCGCCAACTGCTTGAGTCATAATAGCTTTGCGAGCGGTACCAATCGGTAATGATCCAGTTCATTCGCCGAATCGTCCCTAGTTCGCCCGATTGGATCAAATCTCTAAGCTTCTGATAAATCGGCTTTGTCCGTTGATTGTACATTAAAGAATACACACGCCCGCTTTTTTGAGCTGCTTCATTCATTTCCCGCACTTGGCGCGTGTACACGCCTGCAGGCTTCTCGCAAAGGACGTGCAGGCCTGCGGCAAAGGCTTGCTCAGCAAGGCGTGAGTGGCTATAGTGTGGCGTGGCAATGAGCACGGCATCAACGACATTGGCGTGAAAGAAATCGATTTCATTCGTAAATACAGGCACTTCGTCGCCAAAATGTTGTTGCAAGGCACTGGCTCGCTCTCCGTCTTCTTCCAATAATGCGCCAAGACATGCGTCTTTTATGCTTCCATCTGCTAAGTAAGCGGCATGGGCGCCGCCCATATTGCCAACACCAATCACACCGATCCGCACTTGATCCATCAAACCCTCTCCTTTTGTTTGCGCTTACAAACAGTGTAGTCTTCATGAGTAGGTTTAGCTGTTCTATTGTTGGGGATTTTCGATTCTTACTTATACGTGGTTGTTGTCTGTATTCATGGACAAGCGGTATTGGTGCGGCGTTGCATTGGTTTTGCCCTTGAACATTTGAATGAAATACGAGACATTCGTTAAGCCGATACGTTGGCTAATCTCGTCGATAGGCAAGCTCGTCGTTTGCAAAAGGTGGCACGCTTCCTTCATCCGCCGCGCTGTTAAATAGTCGGTAATGCTGCTACCTGTCTCACGGCGGAACACTTTGGAAACATACGACTTGGACAAATACAAGTCCTGTGCCAGTTGCGACAGGTCAAAAGGTTCCATTAAATGGTCTTCAATCCAACCCATAATCCGTTCGGCGTAATGGATTTTGCGGAGCTCCTTTGTAGGAGGCCGTCCCTTTAGCTGATGCTGCATATAGCTGAGCAATTGAATCAAAAGCAACTCTTCCCGTTCAGCCCGTTCGTTGATCGAAGCTGCTTCAGCCATTTTGTCATGCATGTCGCATAAGGAGCGAATGTAAAAGTAGTCTTCAGAAAAATCAATAAATGGATCTTGGTTGTAGTCATTTTTTAAGTGGTGGAAAAATTGGACCATCGCCGGATAGGCCGTTAGGCGCTTTTCGGCATGCAATGGGTCGAAATGAAGTGTGGCCCGTTCATATGGAGCGGCAGAAGCAGGCGCAACATGGTGCAATTGAAAGGGCTGGAAGAAAAAAAGCATGCCTTTTTTGATTGGCGACATTTGCTGGTTCACAACGACACTGCCGGCCCCGTCAAACACAATGAGCAATTCACAACCTTGGTGCCAATGGTAATAGCCATTATAATCAGTCGGATAAAACAGTTTCTTATGATGCCAATCAAGCGCTTCGGAGCTTTGGGGACTTTGCTGGAACAATGGCTTTTTTGTCATGCTGCCGCACTCCTTTTGTGCAACAAAACAATATTTCTTTCCATTGTATCATGATTTTTTTATTGGTGGAAGCGCTATCATGTGTATCAAAAGGAGGGAGTCAGATGGAAACAGTACAACACATCATCGGCATCGATGAATTGGAACAACGCATCATAAAGATGGCCAAGCAAATGGAGCCCCGTTCACCCCATGCGTCAAATAGCAGCGGGCGGTACGACGATATGCCTGTTAGTTGGTGGACCTCTGGCTTTTACCCTGGTTTGCTTTGGCTGATGCATGATGTTACAGGCAATGTTTTCTTTAAAAATCAAGCAGAAGGTTGGTCACAGAAAATAGAGGAAGCATTCCAAGAACATCCGATCATTTTGCATCATGATGTTGGCTTTCAATTTTTGTTGACGGCGGTGATGGAGTATGAACAAACGGGAAACGAAGACGGGCTGCGAATCGGCTTGAAGGCAGCGAATTATTTGGCAGGACGGTTCAATCCAGTTGGCGGTTTTATTAAAGCGTGGAATGGCGACGAGAGAAAAGGCTGGGCCATTATTGACTGCATGATGAACATTTCTTTGCTTTATTGGGCCAGCCGCGTCACCAATGACCCAAGCTACGGACAAATCGCCTCGGCACACGCTGATACAACGTTGCAATGGGGCGTCCGCGACGATGGCAGCACAAGCCATATCCTTTCTTTTAACCCCCATACAGGGGAATTTATCGAGTCCATTGGCGGCCAAGGATACGGACCTGACTCGGCATGGAGCCGGGGAAACGCCTGGGCGTTGTATGGCTTTGCCAACGCCTGTCGCCATACAGGGAAGCGCGCCTATTTGCATGTAGCTAAACGAATTGCCCACTTTTTTCTGGCCGCGCTGCCAGAAGACAATGTGCCGTATTGGGATTTTCGCTGCGGTGGGGACGACGAGGAGCCACGGGACAGTTCCGCCGCGGCCATCGCTGCTTCTGGCTTACTGGAAATCGAAGCACAAGTGCCACAGCCAGAAAAACGTATGTACCGGCGGGCGGCAGAAAAGATATTACAATCGCTAAGCACCCATTATTTGGCGAGTGGCGAAAGCGAGGCAATCTTGACAAAGGCAACAGGCAATGCCCCAGAAGGTCGCGACATTCACGTCTCACTTATTTATGGCGATTATTTCTTTGCTGAAGCGATTGCGAAACGAAACGGTTGGCAACGGCGGATTTTCTAATTGAAAGAAAAGGAGGCCAGAAATGGATGAAAGCGAAAATAGGGGAGAGTGTCCAACTGCAGACACGTCGAAATAAAGCCGCAAAATCAACGATCACATGGTATTTGTTTTTGTTGCCAACGTTATTGGGGATTGCTTGTTTTATTATTTATCCGGTGTTTGAATCGTTCCGTTTGAGTTTTTACCGCTCAAACGGGACGATCGAAACGTGGATTGGTTTAGGCAATTATCAACGTGTTTTAGGTTCAAGTGCATTTTGGAATGCGGTTTACAATACGTTTTATATTGCTTTTTTTCAGCTGCTGCTAGCGATTCCAGCCGGGTTTGTCCTCGCCAGCATGATCAATCGCATAAAACGATTTCAAAGCATGTTTAAAGTGTTGTTTTTCTTGCCTAATGTTACTTCAATCGTTGCTGCTGCGATGATTTTTATGTTTGTGCTCCAGCCGGAAGTCGGCCTCATTAACCATTTCTTAGACTTGCTTGGCTTGCCAACGTCCCCATGGCTATCTGATCCGTCGACCTCAAAAGCAGGCGTCATTTTGCTGGCTGTTTGGCATTGGCTCGGCTTTGTCATTATTATTTGTTTGGCCAATTTGCAAGCGATTTCACCGGAATTGTATGAAGCCGCTGAAATCGACGGCGCCTCCAGTTTGCAACAATGGCTGTTTATCACGATTCCGAACATGGCAGGGACATTCGCTTTTCTGTTTATCATGGGCTGGATTTCTGGTTTACAGCGGTTCCAAGAAGTGTTTGTGCTCGGCGGTCCAGGGGGCAGTCCTAGCCGTTCCATGCAGACAGTGGTCGCCCTCATTTATGAGCGGGGCTTTGGCGGGTTTGAATTTGGCATTGCCTCTGCCATCACGGTATTGCTGTTTCTCATCATTCTTGCATTTACAGTACTGAACCTCAAGCTGACACGCTTGAAACTATAGGAGGGGATGAATTTGGCCCAAAGCCAACAAGCAAACCGGCGTGTTGCTCACATTGTGATTTATGTGTTTCTTTTTGTTTGCGCACTGCTCGTCATCGCTCCTTTTGTATGGATGGTGAGCATAAGCTTTGACCGAATGGCCAATATTCAAGTACCGTTTCCGCCAAGTTTTATTCCTGATTTGTTTTCGATCTTTAACTATGAATTGGTATTTGAAAATGGCCGCATTTTCCGTGCGTATCTTAATTCAGGATTGGTAACGTTTGGTTCAGTCGTTTTACAAGTGTCAGCCGCGCTATTAGGAGGCTATGCCTTTTCAAAAGGGCGCTTTAAAGGGAAAAAGCTGCTGTTTCTTGTCGTGCTTGCGACGATGATGGTGCCCATTGAAGCGCGGCTTATCCCATTGTATTCGATGTTTAATCGCGTTGGCTTGCTCGATACATTTTGGCCAGTGATTTTGCCCTCGATTTTGTATGGCCTAGGCGTGTTCCTCACTAAACAATTTTTTGACCAAATTCCTGACAGTTTGCGGGAAGCAGCCTCCATCGACGGCGCTAGTGAATTCAGAACATTTTTTCAAGTTTACGCGCCATTGGCCGGCCCGATTACAGCGACACTCATCATCTTGTCGTTTATGGGCAACTGGAATGAGTTTGTATGGCCGCTCGTTGTCTTAAACTCGGAACAGCTCCAGACGATTCCACTCTTTCTCGCCAGCTTTTCGTTAGAAAACGGAACGGCATTAGCCGGAATGACGATGGCGCTGGCAACGATAAGCGTCGTGCCCATTATTATCGTATTTGTTTGTTTGCAGCGCTATATTATCCAAAGCATTGCCCTTAGCGGCTTAAAAGAATAGGGGGACTGCAAAAATGAAGCGATTGAGTACACTTGTGGCAGCCTGTTCGTTGGTAATGCTCACCAGTTGTGCGCCGCAAACGGAAACAGAAAACGCCCCGAGTGAAAACGCAGACTTGACCGTCGCGATGATTGGCGATTTTAAGATGCAAGATACAACAGACCCGATTACAGGCCAAAAAGCGACCGGTTTCCATGCTGCAAAAGCAGAATTTGAACGGCTCCATCCAGGCGTTACAATTGAATTCATCATTATGCCGTGGAGCAACTATGTCGCCAATACACAAGCGATGCTGGCTGGGAGCCAGGCTGACGTCTACCAAATGCCAGGCGTCAACGACTTTGCTGCCCAAGGCTTGGTCGAACCACTCGAATCTTACATTGAAGAAGACGACGATTTTGATTTAGGCGTCTATAACGACAACTTAGTTGAAGGCTGGAAAGTATTCGGTCCAGACGATGACACGCCACAAATTTACTCCCTCCCAGTGCTTGGGGACGGGCGTTTCATCCAATACGACAAGCTGTTGTTTGAACAATGGGGCGTCGAGCCACTTTCCGAATACCCGACAGTAGAAGAAGTGATCGACAAAGCGAAGCAAATGACAGGCGAAAATCCAGTCACAGGTGAACAAAACTATGGCATTTACTTCCCTGGCACAAACGACACCGCCTTAACGCTCACCAATTTTATGGAAGGCTTTGGCGGCGAATGGGGCACAGGCCAACGCTGGGAAGATATTGAGCTGCACTTCGATTCGCCTGAAATGAAACAGGCGCTCGAAGCGATGGTTGAGCTCGCCGACTACATGCCAAAAAGCTTTATTAACGGTCAAGGCAATGAACGCTGGCTGACGCCAAGCAACAACATCGCTATTGGCGTCAATCAAGGAAACGGCAACTTAAAAACAATTTACGCCCAAAGTCTACAAGACCGCTTCCCGATTGTGCAAAACTTTAAAAACGAAAACGGCGTCGGCGGGATGTTCTCCGGCAGCCCGCTCGCAATCGGAAAAACGAGCAAAAACAAAGACCTAGCTTGGGAATTTATTAAATTCAGCGCAAGCGAATACTTCCAGCGCTTTCTATGGGAAGAATGGGGGGCTACACCTGTCATTAAACAGGCAGCCAAATGGGAAAGCATCCAGGAGATGGAGCTAATGGAACCCGTCCTCGAAGCGATGAGCAATGCCGTCACGCCCCGCTACCCATGGGCCTCCTCCCAGCCACGCTACATTTTGCAAGCAAAAACCGAAGGCGCCTTAACTGGCACGATGTCAGTAGAACAAGCCTTGGAGGAGGCACAACAGGAGAGCATGGAGTGGATTGAGGGGCGGTAGAAAGAGTAGAGATGTAAGAGCAAATACTAAGAGCGTCGGGTGGCGCTCTTTTGTTTGGAGGGGTTTTGTTCAACAAAAAAGAACCCCAGAAAGGAATTAGGTGATCGATTTCGTTCAAATTGAATAGTGGGTTAAGGTTGACGAAACAGCCGGGGGCAAATATATGTAAATTATCTGTAAATGACTTCCTCTTAGTCTTGCTTAGTTCCGAATGTATGCCTGATTGTTTGCGACGCCTGTTTAAGAACCTCGAATTTCTGAGATGATGTCACTGAGAAACTTTTGCTGTTCGACACTAGCTGTTTCACATAGCCCCCATAGCAATTGATTCTCATGCTCAGTCAAATCCCGTTTGAGTGTTGAACTTATTCTTTGTTTCAAGTCGAAATAAACACCCTTTTCTTCGACCGCGCGAATATAATGCCCGTCCGGATCATAAAAGGTGAAATAACCGAAATCATTAGTAAATACAGGTTCTTTATCAATAGGGGTTCTAGCTTGTTTAATCCGTTCATACAACGCAAGCAAGTCATTCGTTAAAATCTCAACCATCGTCACATGCCCTGTGCTGCTTGTGATAAAGAATGAATGGGGAAAGACAAACTTCAATTGTGTCACATCTTCAGGTTTAGTTTCCATCAAAAAAATACCTGGACCATTTCTGTTTTTCAATGCAATATGTGCTTCTCCAAATGAATAATCTGTTGAAACCAATTCATAGCCTAAGACATTACAATAAAAGTCGACTGATTTTTTCAAATTTGTGACTGGAAACCGCATGCTGCAATACCCAATCACATCCGCATCATTTTTTTCTTTGTTCAATATCTTCTACTCCTTTTTAGTTACTTTAACTAATCGCCTTTGCCGGTTTTAAAATCAAATTTGAGTACTTTCCTTATTCGTTAGAAGATTTCACAATCCTGCCTGTTAGCTGGCTGATTATTAAAATTATGTTTTGAGAGAGATTGAAACAAAAAGCATCCCTTGGTAGGATGTGGAGGGCCAACGATATTGACCTCTAATTTAGTACCAAGGAGACTAAAATGATTATAAAGAAACAAATAAACAATAAAATCATACATTTTCTAATTGAGTATAAAATATCCAGTAGGTATGTAAGGAGAGCGTCGGGTGGGTACCGTGACGCTCTTTTTTTGGGGAGAAGGTGTTGATTAAAAAAAGTTGCCACTTGTTGCGGGGCTCCATGAAACTTGTACTGTGTAATCCTTGGCGATAGAGGTCAGAATAGATAACTGAGGTAGCGTTAACCCCTTTTTCAATTGTGCGCACTGTTCTAAAGTAAGTCTTTTACCATGGGATGGAGAAGTACTCTGGCATAAACACAGAACTAGAAGTTTCATAGGATGTATTCCTCAGCGGTTAAGTAGTTAAGAGACCAATGAATTATTACATGATTGAACCAATACACAAAATCAAATAAAGCAAGGTCGAGTTTTTGTTGATCAAAAGAACTGCTATTCTTGTATTGACTGACCTAACGATAGAACGTTGATCGGTGTTTGTCCCTAATCTAGAATGACTTTTCTATGCGCTTACCGAGCGTATCTAATAAAGTATGTTTGACGCCTACGTATCCCTTGAAGTGCTGATAGATAGGGCAAACAAGGTCTTTTCGATGTTTCGATCCGTTCTTCACTAACATTGAAGGCAAATATGTAATTTGGCGGCAAATGGGGCACAGGCTGATGCTGGGAAAATATTGAGCTGTATTTAACAACCTGGAAAGGAGCAAATGATAGGATGCTCAATATTAGTCAGTTCAAATAAAAAAAAGGATTGACTATTATCTTATTAGTGTGATAAATTTAACTAAACAGTGTTGTAAATATTAAAAAGTCAAAGTATAAGCTAATCGATGTTCCGGCTCGTTGGCCTAGCTTTGATGGCATAAAGTGATTGAGTAGTGTATATGAGAGTATAGATGAATGGGCGAAGCTATGCCCTGACATAATTTGTCCCTGGTTGGAATGTTTTTTCTGACTGGGCTTCTTCATTAGCTATGAAAAAGCCGTTTTGTAAATTTAATAAAAGGAGAAAGGGATGACCTAAACCTTGTGTAATGTTATGTAGTCGTTGTATAGTCATGACGCTAGTAGAGAGGACTCTGTTATAAAAGACTGTTCAATAAAAAGAAAATTATAAACTAGGTTATACCTCTTATAAATCTACATCAGAATAATTATCTAATAATAATTGGTGTAAAGGGAGATGGATATGAAGTGGTATGCCTTATTTGTTGAGTCAAGAAAAGAAGACTTCGTTAAGAAAATGATAAAGAAATATATAGACTGTTCAAACATAACAGTCATTGTTCCGAAACGAAAATTAATTGAACGTAAACAAGGAATAAATCAACTGGTTTATAAGAATCTTTTTCCTGGTTATGTGTTTGTCTATACTGTAATGGATGTGGACTTATATTATCAATTAAAACAGGTACCGCGCTTTTACAAACTGCTTAATTACAAACATGACTATCAATCAAAAGAAACAAAACACCATCCTTTTACAGAGATAGATACAGATGAAATGCGTCCTGTTCTAAGCCTAATTAATAATGAAGAAATAATCGACTTTTCGACTATATATACGGAAGGTTCAGAGATAAGAGTTATTGATGGTCCTTTAAAAGGTAAAGAAGCAATTATAAAGAGAATAAATAAGCGAAAAGGTAGGGCGAAAATTTGTATAGAACTGTTTGCAGAGAATAAATTTTTGGATGTAGGGATTGAAGTGCTTTCAAAAGGGAAAATGAAGAGTGTATAATTTTATAGTCCTTGGAGGATATCGTGAGCTATCTTTGTTTACTTGTACTCATTTTGGTTTAGATACTGCAAGATTTTTGTAGGTGAAAATGGTTATTCCAATGAATATAGTTAGTCAATTCCCGCTTTATCTGCTTGGGCAGACTAGTAAGGTGGAGCAGGAACTCTCACAAAATAGCTAATTCTCCAATAGTGAAAAAAACAAAGCAGAGGCTAGCTATTCTATTGTTGGCATTTATCATTTTTTATTATAAGTTTGAAAAAAGGTGTATGTATGAATGTGACAGAATTGCTAACAGTTTCGATAATTGTTGAAAGGAATATACAGTATAAAATCACTAAAAATAATTACGAAAACAAATATTTAGTAGATGATGAAAACATTCAAAGAATTGACTATTCAATGAGAAAATCGCCATACAAAGACTTTAATGAGGAATTTTTGGAAAGGAAAGGTGTTACAAATAAAAGGAATTTTAGAAGTAAAATAGAGATGATAAATGTAAAAAATCTTTTAGACGAATGGTCCATAATCAATAGTGGTATTTTAAAAGAGTCCAACGATATAAATATAACATTAAGTACAAATTACATAAAAAAATATAGTATCTTCCCTATCTATAAGGATTTTAATCTTTCTATAAACACAGAAAACTTTATTATTGGTAGTATGACTATTTCTGAGAGTACTATCAATTTTTCAGTTTCAAGTATAAATACACTTTATCACGAATTAAATCGAGTTTTAAAGAAGTTAATAAATAACAAAGAAAATTATATTGGAAATACAGTGGGAATAAAAGGAAAATACAATTTATTTTTCGATCCTTTTGTTTCCTCAATTTTTTTCCATGAATTAGTAGGCCACGGTTTAGAAGAAGGATTCTTGAAAAAAGGGGATAAGGTGGGCCCTTTAAATCTGAGTGTTTATCAAGCATGTCTTGATGATTTAAGTGTACCAAGAACGCCCAAATATCAAAAACAATTACTTATTAAGAATGGATTTGTAATAGTTGATAAAATTGAAATACAAGGACATAGAAAGTCTATAAGACATTCACCTTCAATTAGATTGAATAATTTAATCATCGATGGTGGGTTTAACAGTAAGCCAAACTTTGTGGAGAAAGAGATTTCATATATTAAATGTTGTAATGTAGGATTAGCTGAATTTTATGAAGGATACATTATATTGGAAATAAAGAATGGTTTGTTAATTAGTGATAGTAAAGATTATAAAAGGATAGAAAGATTAATATTAAAGATACATGTCAACGAAGTGTATAAACACTTCAAACATCTTTATGACGATTATGAGACTGTAAGGGGTATATGTACAAAGAATAATGATACCCTTCCGACAGTTAACCACTCACCATCTATATTATTCTTAGATACCTATGTGGAGAGCTAATATGAAATGGCAAAATATTTTATTAGAATCTAAAATGATTGACTTTGGATTAAAAATTAAAACCACTGTAAAAGAAAGAATAAAAGCTTTCAGAATTATATACGAGCATAATTATGGAACTGCGGTAGATTATAGTGGAAATGATGAATTGCTTGTTGAAAAAGCTATTAGGAATTCTGTTAGTTTTCCTAAAAATAAGCTCGACTTTTATCCCTTAACTAAAAGCGAGCAATTGGACAATGATCGACCTAAGCAGCTAGGGGTAGGAAAATATTTAATATTTAACTTATTTCTGAAAAATGAACAGAATATTTCGATAGAAGAAAAAACTTTTTTCCAAATAAATGCTTGTATTATAAATGAAAAAAAACTTATAAATGCAAAATGCAGTAAAGAGAAAATTTTTGAGCACCCATGGGTTATTTCACCATTGGCATTATCTAAAATCATATTAAATGAGTGGTCTTCAATTCTTAGAATGGAGAAAAAATCATTTGAATTTCCATGTGATATTAAAATAATAGATCGGGCAACAAAAATGAAGTATGATTTCGAAGGAACTTTAAAACAAGAAACTTTATTTGTATCAGAGGGGGAAGTTATTAATTATGCTTACAATCTAGAAAAAGCGAATGGGAACTTAGATTTGCTTAATGGTCAAGGTGGTATTAATGGAATATTTTTAACAGACTTATACTTGATTAGTAATGATGTTTCTCCATGGCCAGACTTTGAATTTTATTATGTTGAAGATGTTCACAGTATTAAAAATAATATGTTTTTAGTTACTTTCAGAAACGTATTTAATAAAAACATAGAGCTCGTAAAAATAAATAAACACAAATTGTTTACAAACTATGAGTGGCTAGAAGAAAGAGGAAGAGGAATTTTTCCCTGGAATGTGCCTTACTTACTAATTAAAAACCCATATAGTATTAAGTAAGAGGATGTGAAGTATTGAAAAATAAAAATTTATGGATCTTAATGTTAGGCATTACAGGAGCCGAATTTGGAATGTGGTTTGGTTTAGTTGGTAACTTGAATTATTTACAAAATAGTTTAGATTCAAGCCTGTTGCAATCACTAATATTATTATCAGGCGTAATTGTCGGTACTTTGTTTGGTCCTTATGCAGGGAGCTTAATTGACAAGACCAGTAAAAAGAATATCCTGCTTTATGCATCAATTGCGAGGATAATTGCGGTTTTGGTTATGTTTTTGGCTATATTATATAATTCTGTGCTATTGGTTATTGGATATAGTGTATTAATGGGGATTTCTGCCTCGTTCTACTTTCCAGCTATAAATGCATTGATACCGATGATTGTCACTCAGAAGCAATTAACATTTGCAAATGTCTTACAAAATAATCTGATGACCATTATTCGTATAATTGGAGCAGCTTCAGCAGGTGTCTTATTAGTTTCTGTTTCGCTATATCATTTGTACATAATTTCATTGATATTTTACTTGGTACTTCTTTTTTCTATTTTTTTCCTTAACATAAACGAAAGCGATTTAACTCTTAATACTAAGAAGAATGAAATCAAGTTTAGAGAGATCCTGCCAATTCTTAAGAATGAGAAGATAATTTTCATACTATTATTGCTCTCTTTTGTACCGTACGTATTTATATCTGGATTTAATTTAATGGTAATAGAAATTAGCAATATACAAAATTCAGTCGCAATTACAGGTTTATTATACGCAACTGAAGGTATATGTATACTTTTGGCTGGGTTTTTAATCATCAAAGTTAATAGAAGTAACTTTATATTATATATAATCTGCTTTTCTTGTTTTTCAATGGCATTGTCACAATTCATTTTATCGTCTTCTAATCAAATGTATATTCCATTCATTGCTTTTGCAATATTTGGTCTTTCTGCAGGAATCTTTATACCCGTGTCAAATACCTATTTCCAAAAAAATATTGAGCCTAATTATCATGGAAGGTTTTTCGCCTTTAAGAGAATATTAGAAAACTTGATTGCTCAATTTTCATTAGTGCTTATTGGATTTTTATTAGACTTTATCGGTTTCAATTCAATGATGTTCTTTTTTGGCATAATATCATTAATTATAGTATCTATATGTAGTTACTATTTATTAATTGATAGAAAATTAACTATACCAATGAAGGGAGGTGAAAAAAATGAAAAATTTTAAACCAGCTTTTGAAGCTACTCAAGTAACATCAATGCAGTGGAATAGAACTGCCCCAATGGCAGTTGCTGAAGCTGCGAACTTGTCTAAACCCGCTAATATTTCAAAAGAAACTCTTAATGAACTCAAACAAGCAATTCAAGAAGAAATGAAACTTTAAGTACCGAAAAAACTAGGAGGTTTCCTCCTAGTTTTACTCAATATTAGGAGGGGTGTTATGTTTTTACGTGGACCTGCCCATGTGGATTTTAATCTTACAAATGGTTGCAATTTAGCTTGTTCTCATTGTCACAGCTCATCTGGCCCTAGGTTAGATAATGAATTAAAAACCGACGAGATTCTGGAAGTAATAAATGATTTGCATAAGATGGGTACGCTTAAAATTGCCTTTGCAGGTGGCGAACCTTTTATCAGAAGAGATATTATAGAGATTTTGTCATTTGCATGTAACCTACCAGGCTGGACAGTCTCAGTAATTACAAACGGATTATTTTTACATGAAAGAAATGTGAATTTGTTGAAAGAAAAGTGTCCCAATCTAATGATTAATGTAAGTATAGATGGATCGACCCCAGAAAACTATACCGTTTTAAGAAAACAAGTTAACAATCCAAATTTTGATCCTGTGCCAGTATTTGAGAGGGTCAAAGATGGAGTCAAAAAAGTCGTTGATGCAGGATTTAATACATCTATTAACTTTACTGTTACTAAAGCAACTGAACAAGACCTTTTTGATACTTATAAATTAGCGATGAATCTAGGAGCAAATGCTCTTGTTGGAATAAAGTTCTTCCCTGGTGGTTATGGAAGAAAGCATTTAGATAAATTTGAGTTACCTTTTAATACATGGGCAAAGATATTTTCAAAGCTAACTAAAGAAAAATTAAGTGGAAATTATGAACATTTACAAATATCTATTCCGGCCCCATGGGAGTTTTATTTACCGTTAATCGAACAGGATATTGATATTGAGCAAGCAGAGAAAGTTTGGAATTATAGAAGCCCATTAAGGGAAAGTGGTTACAAATCACACAATGATATAGGTGATATTTTAGGTAATGCAGAATTATCAGTTTCTTCTAATGGAGAGGTCTATCCTTCCGTTTTGGTTATTGGTGAGGAAGAACTTGAATGTGGAAATCTACGTAAGGAAAGCATATTTGAAATATGGAAAAGATCAAGTATCCTTACAGAGATTAGAGGGCTAACGATTGAAAAGTTAGAAGGGAATTGTAGAATGTGTAGTTTGAAAGATATTTGTGGTGGAGGTTCAAGGTCTAGAGCTTATGCAAAAGAGAAGAAATTGTATGCAAAAGATTATATGTGTCCTATAGTCAATTCACTAAGGGAGTTAGAATATGTCTGATATGATTATTATTGGAGATAAGTGTGATGCAATTAGGTACTATAGAGATAGTAAAGGTTGTGAATTTCGTGCTTCTGGCGTGATTATTTCTGGAAACGAAGATTTGGCTAAATTATTCGATATAATAAATGAGAAAAAACCTACTGATGGACTACCCGAAATTTCGAAATTAAGTGGGTTGGATTCGAAACAGGTAATAAAGATTTTGAGCTCTTTGTTTAACGATTTATATCAATCTGGATTAAACGTTCCATATCTTTACAAGGATTGGAATGAATACGTTAAAAATGAAGAAAGGGGTGTTTAATACTTGAAAGATGTTGTAGTAATTGCTCCGTTTAGAAGGCCTACTTTTCGTACAGCAATATCAAAAAAGTATCCTGTTGACGAACCCTGGGATTCTCCACCGCTAATAATAACAGGTGAATTATTAAATAATGGATTATCGGCTACTTATTTCCCCTTAATAAATATTTTCAATGCTTACAATGAGGACACAGATAAGGAGATTTTAGAACAATTTATACTGGATAACCCTGCAAAAATTTACTTGTTTTCTTCTGATCATTTTATACCTAGTAGAAGTACAGCATCATTATATGGTATGAGAATTTTATCAAGAATTATAAAATCTAAAAATAAGAATTCAATTATTGGATCAATTGGTAGAATTAGTACTGTTTTGGAAAACGATATTTTTACTGAAGTAGAAGAGTTAGATTTTTCTATCGTAGGTGAGCCAGAAGAATTAATAGGTAATATGATTAATGAAATTCTCGGAGAAGGATTGGATTCCGTAAATAATAAATATAGCTGTTTTTGTCTGCGGGGCTCTATAAAAAAACCAGAACCAGCAGTAATTAAGGACTTAGAGAACATCTCTTTACCAGCTTATGAAGTGCTAGGACCAGCTTTTGAAATGTTTGAAAAATACAGTAGTAAAAAAACTCGTACCATTCCTTTCAGTATGAGGACAAGCTTAGGGTGCAAGTTTAAATGTAAGTTTTGTAGTGGTGTGCCTAATTGGTTGAACTACAGGAAAAAAAGTAAAGAAAAAGTAAGTGCTGAAATTCAGCATTTTAAAAAACATGTTGGAAATAAAGGTTATATTTGCTTTTTAGAAGACGAAATATTTACAAGAGATGTTGAGCATGTCAGAGATATCACAAAAGTCTTTAAAGATAATGAAATTTTTTTAGAGGGGTTGTACACTCATTCAACTCTACTAACCGAGGAAATAGCTGAATACTTGGTGCCAATCACCAATAGAGTTTATATCGGCCTTGACAATGCAAATGATAAAATTTTACGCAAAATGGCTAAAGGTCAAAACATGGACATAGTGTTATCGACAATTGAAAAAGCAAGAACTGTTGGATTGAAGGTTCATTTGGAGTGGATAATTGGTACACCAGAGGAAGATGTAGATTCGTTGATAATATCATTGAGTACGATTTTCAATTTATTAAACACTGGTGTAGTTGATAATATTAATACTTACGTTTATTGCCCGCATCCAGGAACTGAATATGCGGTTAATTGTAAAAAGTATAATATCAATATAGTTGCAGATTTAGAAGATATTCAAGAATCAGGGGGGATTCCTGCCTCATATACAGGCAAATTAAGTAGAAATGAAATTTTCTCTGCTTATTTGATTAGTCAATTATTAATTGCTGAGGTTAAAAATAACATAAAAATTAATGGGTATACAAATGAAGTCACTTATCCTAACAGTAATGAACTGAAGAGAATTTTTGGATTTTTAAAACAGAATAAATAGAAAACAACTGAAGGGAGATTAAAATGAGTCAAAAAAATATCTATATATTAGGTGTAAGCATGTCGAATCATGATAGAGCAGCAGCCTTATTGAAAAATGGAGCTATTTGCTCTGCTATTGCTGAGGAAAGGCTGGATAGAAGAAAAAAATCGGACGGCTTTTATGCTAGTAGACCTAATAATATAGTAATACCCCCTTTGGCAGCAATAACGTATGTGTTAAGGGAAGAGGGAATTCAACTGAATGATGTAGACCTACTTGTATGTGGGAGATCAATTCAATCGTGCAAAGAAACGATTTTACAATATATCCCTATTTCTGAAGATAAAGTTGTGGAAGCTATTTTACCTTCTCATCATTTGATGCATGCGTATAGTGCTTTTGGAACTAGCCCATTTAAAGAAAGTGCAGTTCTCGTCTTGGACGAACAAGGCCATAGGTTAAATAATGGGAAGTATGAGAAAATCTCAATGTATAAGGGATCGGACGGTGCCCTTAAGAAAGTTAGTAATACTTTTGGAGATTCACAAAGTATTAGTTTAGGGATGTTTTTTGATATATTTTCATCATTAACAGGACTAAGTGAAGCGGGAGTTCCTTCTGCAGGAAAATTAATGGGCCTTGCTCCTTTTGGAAAACCGCAAGATGATTGGAAGCAACTAATTGAGATCAAAGATGGAGATGTAATAATAGATATTAAGAAAATAGATGAATTTTTTGAAGGTGTTTTACCTCAATATGAAACTAATAACGTGATTGTTGAAAAGATAGACGATTTCTTAGAAAAATATATACCTGTTCATTGGAATACTCCACTTGCATATAATCTCGCTTATAAAGCACAATCGGAATTATCGAAAGCTATAGAATCATTATCCTTATTTCTATTGAAGAAAACAAATTGTCAATATCTTTGTTATGCTGGTGGTGTTGCTTTAAACTGTTCAGCTAATAGTAAATTAAAAAAACAGGGTTGGAAAGATATTTATGTGCACCCAGCAGCTACAGATGATGGGGTTGCTGTAGGACTGTGCCAATATGGATGGATTGAATTACTTGAACAACCTAGAAAGTTGATCAAATTTAATCCTTTTTTGGGAAAAACATATACAAATGAAACAGTTATTCAAGAACTTAAGAGCACAAATCTACTAAAACACAGTGAAAAAATAGATGTAGTCCACACTGTATCGGAATATATTGCAAAAGGCGAAATTGTTTGTTGGTTTCAAGGTTCAAGTGAGTGGGGGCCAAGAGCATTGGGTTCTAGAAGCATTCTAGCAAACCCCTTAGAAAAGTCAATTACTGAGAAGATTAATAAAAAGGTTAAATTTCGGGAGCGTTTTAGACCTTTTGGTATTAGTATCACAGAGGGTGATTATGAACAGATTTCTAATTTCAAAGATATACCCAAGTCTCTATCGCCGTATATGCTAAATGTGGTACCAGCTAAAGATATTTTAAAAGAAGTCCGTCATGTTGATGGGACTATCAGGTTTCAGGAAGTATGTAAATCATTTCAGCCTCTATATTACAAGTTGATAAAACAGGTAGGTAGAAAGACGGGATTAAATGCCGTTCTTAATACCTCTTTTAATGTGATGGGTGAACCGTTGGTAGAAAAACCGGATGAAGCAATAAGACAATTCTTTTTATCTGGAGCAAATGTTTTGGTAATGGGAGACATATGTATTGATAAGAGCAACATCCCAATTAATGAATTAGAAAGAATAGAAAATATGTTTAAGAAAAAATCAAATATAAATACATTGAACTTTGTATTAAGTCTTGAATCAGCTAATTTTGAAAATGAAGCGGACCAATTGATGAAACGTTATAGTCCAGAGAAGCAAAGCCCACTAACAAAAAGGAAGTATCATGCATTTTGTTTACGCCAGGCAATAAGAAAAAATGACCATGAGGGTATACATTTACATATAAAAGAGTTAATGACATATATTAGCTATCCTCAAGAGGCAAATATCGTCATTAGTGCTTTAAGGGATTATCTTCCAAATAGTTATAACCTTGCAGGTTTACTAACCCAGGTATCAAATCAATATAATGCCTATGAATTTTTTGAAAGGTTGCTGTTAGTTAGCGATAAGGAGAATAAAGATGGAAGCTATTTATTACGATAAAAAAAACAATAAATGGATAGTCGTTAGCAACCAATATAGTCGAATTATTCTTGAATCCAAAAAATTCAGAACTCCGAAAGTCGAAGAAATGAGTGAGGATACACCTAGTTTTTTCCTTGCTTTAACAATAGCCGATGAAAAAGATTATAAAAGATTAAAGCATAATTTTTCCAGTTATTTTACTAAGAAAAAAGTGGCAGAATTAAAGGAGAATATATTCAAAAGACACGCTGCTAGAATTCTAAAAGAGCAAAATTACGGCAACAATGCAGAATGTATTCATAGTAGGATAATAGAACCTTATTGTACTTATGCCATCATTGATATGCTGGGGCTTGAGGAAAATTTAGGTAAAGAACTTGTAACCGCATATAGAATTGGTAACAAATACGCAAAAGAGAATAATTCTAAGGGACAGGTTTACTTTAGTTATGTTAACCACATGTTAAAAGACATGATAAATGATCAAACGGTCATAAGTACTCAGGGTTATATAAATGAATTAAAAAATAATGAGAAACTCACAGAAATAGAAAAGGTGAGTATGATAATTCCGTTTATAGATATGTTAGCGTCAAGTAAAACAATGGAATTACCGATGTTATCCTATAAAAATTACAAAAACAACAAAATGGACAATGTAAGCTTATCTTATATTGTTGAGGAAAGCGCTCGTCTTTTAGATGGCTTGTTTCTTAGTAGGTTTGCGCTGGAAGATTTTAGTTTAGACGGAAAAGTGATTAAATCTGGTGAAAAGGTTAATGTGCGTGTTTCTCAAGCTTCTAAGGACAATTCTGTATTTAAATGTCCTAATATGTTTCAAGCAAACCGCCATAACCTAAGTGAGAGTTTAAGTTTTGGAGTTGGAGATCATAGATGTCTTGGAAAAAATTTTACAGTGGCGTTAATTACTACGTTGTTAGAGGAGTTAAATAAAATTGAGTAAATGTCCGATGAGATTTAATGAAGATGATCATGCATGGATAATTGAGGGTTTAGAGGAATCAAAATATATACTCGAGTCTCAATATTTTCGGAAGCCTAAACAAAATGAGTTTGAGCATGGCACTCTTATGTCACCAAGCTTTTTCCTGGCATTAGAATTAACGCCAGAAGAGGAACACGAGAGAATTAGAAAAGAATTTGCTAAATCATTTTCCAACAACAGGATGAAGAGAATTGAAAAAGAAATTCTTGAACCGAACGCAACTCTTTTTTTGGATAGTATGACTGATATAAATATTACTTCTATTGAAAAGAATTTTTTAGAGTTGTATTGTGATAAGGCATTTAAAGAAATTGTCGGTTTAAATAAAGAGTTTAGCAAAGAAATCCTTGCAATATATAAAGTTTGTGACAACTTCTTTAAAAAAGATGGTCCAAAATCCCTTCATGGAAGAGCAGGGTACAGGTTAATGTATAGTAAACTTATAGACTATTGCAAGAAATACAAAAAAAATGAGGAGCAACTTAGTTTTATAGGGTATATGGTAAATAATGATGAGGTTCGTATAGAAGAAATAGTTTATTATGTTATCCCTTTTTTGGAAATGATTTCTTTGAAGATCCATATAGAATTACCTCTTGAATTAATAAAACATTTGTCAAAACTTCCTACTGATATTAGAGAAGATTTCATTAAAAATAGAAAGAATTTAAATCTGGCAATTGAAGAAGCGGCTAGATTAATGAAACCAAATAGGGCAGAAGGTCCATATATTACTAGGGTACCTATTCAGGATATTAAAGTTAACAATCAGCTAGTTTTAGAGGGAGAAAGAGTTGTATTAAAAATAGTAGAAAGTGGTTTGGACGAGCGCACGTTCAAAGATGCAAATGACTACAATCCATGGAGAGAGAACCTCAATCTTCATTTAGCTTTCGGGGCTGGATTACATCGGTGTTTAGGTAAAAACTTAGCAAAATCAGTTGCCGCTTGTGCTGCCACTCAACTTTTTATTAAATATCCGAATATAAATATTTCAAGCTAATTTTATGTGTATCAATGCTTCTTGTTCACTCATTAATTACACTAAGAGAGTGCAATTAAGAAGCGATTATTATTTTTTGAAGAGCGGTTAGTAATAATGAGGTTAGAGATTAGCGAGGAAGATTCCAGGGGGACATATTATAGAGGAGAGACGATAGCCAAAAAATGATTATACAGGAACAACTAAACAATAAAAGTTTACCTTGCCCAAATATTATTCAAATGGTGTTATCAAATGTTCCACCAGCAACTCATTTAGTCACCGCAGTCCATTGTCTATCATTTTTTGAAGAACGGTTAGTACTAACGAGGTTAGAGAATAGAGGCTGGGAAATTCCAGGAGGACATATGGAAGAAGGTGAAACGATAGTCGAAGCTTTAAGAAGAGAGGACTAGGCGGGAGCTTATATAAGTTCGGAAACCTTAATAGGGTATGAAAAGATTACGTTATTAGATAGTAGACAAGATGGTTACCCCTATCCTTACCCATCAAGTTATCAGTTATTTTTCGCAGCAATAGCGGAGAAGTTTGTTAAGATAAATGACCCAACAGGACAAGCGAAAGAAAGGTACTTCTTAGACTTGAACAATAAGCGTGACCAAAAGAGTCAATGGGTAGTTGACCATTATCACCTATGTCTAGCCGCTTATAATCGTTTATGTCACATAAAGAAGGATGATTAAATGAACTTACTCGCTTCAAGGCCAGCACCAACGCCTGCTCGCTTCGTTGGTGCTGGTCATTACGAATTCGTGGTACACGTGATTTTAGTTGGTGTATGAAGGAGCAATTGCAGGATTCTAGGCGCCTATCAGTCCGTTTTATAACGATCCGCATATTTTCTAAATTCAGTTCAAATCAGAATGCAAATCATTCCCGGTCTCTGTTTGATAGGCTCCGAAATCATCAAACTCTTCATCCTTCCATATCCAATACGCTTGATTTTTGCTGCTATAGTGATTATAGTCGACGCTATTTCCTTCATTTTCGCTGAACTCGTTTGTGATCATTCGTCCGTCTTCATTCGCTTTGATGTAGTTGTTATGCAATTCATTGTTTCTAGTGTCGAAGGCTAGATTGATTTCACCATAACCAAGATGCTTCCCGTTATTTTCTGTTAACTCGTTTTCTTTAATGATACAATTTTCCGTCCTTCCACGATCTTCGTCATAGCCGCCAAGGGTAATGCCTGCTCCATGATTGTTATAAATGCGGTTCCTTGATACTTCCACATTTGAAGTGGCACCGCCGTCATGCTCACTTGCCAGTTCAATTCCAAAATCATTGTGGTGAACGTCATTGTCGATAATTTTTACAGCTTTGCCTCCATCCACGTATATGCCGGCGGCTGAGTAATCTTCCCCATAGGCGGGATTGCCAAAAGAGGAACTATTGTATACATGATTTTCTTCAATTACACCATTTCTAGCCTGATCTTGCGAAGGATTCGGCGCGATCCCTTCAAAGCCGATGATGTCGATGCCAATATTGTTGTTATCGTGTACAATATTCTGCGCAATACGAAAGCCGTCTACATTTCCATTAATCGCCATCGCTTCGCTCGCCCCTAGTTTCAGGTTATACAACTCATTTTGGGTAATAGCAAGCTGTTCCAATGAAGTTGACGAGTTACCGTAAACGGCAATGCCGTGTGCATTACCGCCTCCTATTCGCTGATCTGCGTTTGTTCCCATATCGTGGATGCGATTCCCTATCATTTCAATATTCCTGCCGCTACCGCTCACATGAATGCCAACGGGCGTGACATCGGGTGATGATGTATAAAAATGGCGTATTTCAATGCCTTCGACACGTACATAACTGGCATTGTCAATACGAATGATGCCATCTTCGACTTGCTTTACACCCTTGCCGTCTATTATTGCCGTTTGTCCCTCCACATTGCGCAAAGATATGTAACCTTGGTCAAGCGATCCAGATTTATTGATGCTCACCGTTTGGTGATACACTCCCTCCATTAGGAATACAGTGCCACCTGGTTTGACTAATTCGATTGCTTTCTGGATACTGGCAAACGGCGCATTCATTGTTCCAGGATTCGTATCTTTGCCTGGCGGTGAGACGTAGTAATCTCTTATTTCCGTTTCGGCTGTTGCTGGCAGCCTCGCCCCTGAAGTTGGATATAGTTTGGTGCTGAAGTAAGCGGCACTTCCTACTAACAATACGAGGAAACAAGTCCAGAAAATCTTTTTTTTGTTCATGATAACCACATCCGTGATTTGAATTTTTCCATCTATTTCACATCTTTATCTTTACTCAGTTTTTTTGTTGAGCTGCTGTATATGTAGTAGTTCATAAGTGTTCAAGTTTGGGGGCGAGTCATAATTTCCCGCACCGGTTTTCATCA
This sequence comes from Shouchella clausii, assembly GCF_001598215.1. Taxonomy (GTDB): domain Bacteria; phylum Bacillota; class Bacilli; order Bacillales; family Bacillaceae_D; genus Shouchella; species Shouchella tritolerans. Next base: position 979,854 of record NZ_BCXJ01000001.1, read on the forward strand.
ATGATCACCTAAAAGTACAAGATGATTTCTCTTTTGTATTAGAATAGCCTAGTTCTCCGTCATTGTATAGAATAGTGTTTATTCTATTGAAGGTGAAATTGCTGATGCTACTCAAAGGGTGTTGACTCGTCATAAGAATGAAGGATACCGTCTTAAAAATCGTATATAACAATTGACAATGTTCAAAGGATGCTCCTATACTATGAACGGAACAGAATAACTTACCTAAAACCTATTTGGGAAGTTGTGGACTTTTCTAGAGAGCAATTTCTATTTTCGCCACACAAAGGCCGTACGGTCATTGTGTGTTTTTTTGTGTTCAATAAAGGAGGAAACTGGCGCGATGAAATTATGGCACTATGCATTAATCGTTTTTTTAGGAGGGTGTAGTTACGGGGTGTTGTCTACTTTTGTTAAATTGGCGTATGCGGCCGGTTTCACTGTGTCAGCAGTAACCGGGGGGCAATATCTCTTCGGCGCTGTGCTTACTTGGCTTGCAGTGTTCTTTACGAAAAAGAAAAAACTGACGCGGATACAATTTTTAAAGCTTATCCTATCTGGCGTTCCATTCGGGTTAACAGGAATATTTTATTATCAAGCTTTGCAAACTTTAAACGCCTCTCTAGCGATCGTGTTTTTGTTCCAATTTGTTTGGATCGGAGCCTTGTTAGAGTGGGGGTTCCATAAGAAAAAGCCGACTAAGAGGAAACTTATTTCCATCGCGTTGCTTCTGGTTGGTTCCATGTTGGCAGCCAATATCCTATTTCAGGAACACTTGGCGTTGTCATGGCAAGGAAGCCTTTGGGGAATGCTTGCAGCATCATCCTTTTCCACATTCATTTTTTTGAGTGGTTCGGTTGAAAAGGAAACGCCTCCCGTTTTAAAAAGTGCTCTTCTTTCCACAGGAGGCGTATTGACCGTATTTATCGTCTTTCCACCAATGTTTTTATTTGACTTGGATGTATTAATGGGGATCATTCCTTATGGATTCGCACTGGGCATTTTCGGCGTCGTCCTTCCGCCCCTGCTCTTTTCGATTGGAATGCCCCGTGTCGGCCCGGGATTGGGAACCATTCTAACGTCATCCGAATTGCCGGTTGTGATTATCATGTCCTCTTTAGTGCTGGGAGAAGCGATAAGCTGGGCTCAGTGGGTTGGAGTGCTCATTATTCTCGGTGGGATCGTTTACAGCAACGCTCAATTTGATAGTCGGAAAAAATGGTCTTTAAATAAGGCTGACAGCCATAACGTGAGCTAAAAATGTGGGATAAAAGAGCCTGCTAAACCCAGAGGTTAGTAGGCTTTTCTATGGCTTTCTGGCTGTTGTGTTTAACCCTATCGAATCAATGTCAGTCAGGGCATCATTTTTTAATTGTAAATATCGTTGACACGGTCGCTGCCTACATATATGATTCAGTTAGTTATATAACTAACTGAATAGTGGTGGTGAACGAAAATGGCTGAACCTAATGTGATTACAAAGCAAGATTTAATTGAATCGGCTAAAACGTGCATTGTCGAGAATGGGGTCAATCAGTTAACGCTTAAGGCTGTTGCAGAGGGAGCGGGAGTGACGCAAGGAACGGTTTACTACCATTTTAAAACGAAAGAGCAGCTTATGATTGAAGTGGTAGAGGATATGTGCAAAACCTCTTGGGAGAGGTTGGAACAGATGAAAGAGGATACGGGCCAGCAAGGGATTGAGTGGATGAAAGCAGGTCTTGAAGCTGCTTATAAAAGAAATTCAAGCGATGCTTCTTATCACTCGTTATTTTTCTCATTGGTTGCGGCAGGATTGCACAACCATAACATTCGTGAGCGAATTGGCGGATTACTGGCCTATGAGAATGACGTTCTCCAAAAACAAATTCACGCATTAGCAGGAGACGAATGTTGCGGGATGCCGGCAGACGTCTGCAGTGTGTTCGTGAATGCGCTCATTGATGGTTTGGCGGTACAGTCTTTAATGAGATCGGATTTCGATGGCAAAAAAGTATTTGATTATCTGGAAAGGTTGCTGGCTAAACAATTGGGAAGCCGTTAGTCTTTTTCACATTCATTCGCTGCCAAAGGATGTGATATATTTTGTTTTTTCTTGTATGGGGTTTTTTAGTATGGTTAGGAGCGACAGCGGTTTTTCGTTTTTTCGGACAGTTTTTCTTCTCACTGGAACAGCCGCTGTTGTTGGTTGCTGCGTATGTAGTTGTAATTCCGTTGATTTTGAGTCTGACTTTTCCTGTTTATCGCTATAAAAAATTGGGACGGGGAGAACGCCAAAAAGCCGCTGTTTTCATTGCTTTGCCGGGGATGTTGTTCGATGTTGTCGTTTTGTTGTTTTTTGCTAATATCTTTGAAAACTTAGATCCAGAAATGGATCGCATGTTTGCATCATGGCTGTTGTGGGCCTACTCAGCGATTCTCCTTACAGGGTTGGTCCCAAGGAAAAGGAACGTTACTTAATAGGCAAAAAAGGTTATTTTAGCGTAAAGGAAAGAGGCGGAGAAGCGTCTGCCCCAATCACTCTAATTTTATAATGAAAAAGCTGTTTATAAAGCACATAGCTGTTGAACAAACGATAAAACATGAAAGACCTAGAGCAAAGATCATTCGATCTTCGCCTCGGGTCTCTTTTTTTATGTTATTTGTGGAGCCGACTCTATTGTAATCACTTTTTTCAAAGCAGCGACCGACTCTTTAAAAAACAGAATCGCATCGTTTTCCCACAGGTGCTGGTGATAAACGAAATAAATTTGCCGCTTTAATCGGTTGTCATTTAGTTCCGTGAAAGCGAGGTGGTCTTCGCTTTCAATTAGGCGTTTAGAGATGAGGGCGACGGCTTGGCCGAATGAAAGCATTTTGATGATCGTTGAAACGGAGTCAAGCTCAATTAAATCCATGTCTTTATCACGGCCTTTTAACCATGTTTTGGAGAAGTGTTTAGTTGAGCTTGACAGTGTGTGTACGAGCAGGCGTTGTTTGCTTAAGTCGACTTCTGCGAGCGTCTCCACTTTGGAAAAAGGATGGTCTTTGCTGTAGGCAAGCACCAGTTCATCGCAAGCAAATGCCTCGTAAACAAGCTCTTTTGCTTGGCTGCTTGTTTCCATTATTAAGCCAAAATCAAGTTCTTGCCGGACTAGTTTTTGTTCAATTTCAGGTGCGGTTTTTACGTCTAGTGATACATTGATGCGCGGGTAGCGCTCGGCCATTTTGTGGATCAGCTCTGGCATGAATAGTTGGGCAGGGACGCCGCTAGCCCCTAATTGAAGCGAACCAGCTTCGCCTTTTTTGAATTGAAACAAGGCATGTTCTAATTTTTGGTTTGTTTGGCTCAATTGCTTGGCGTAGTGGTAGAGGATCTCCCCTCCTGGCGTTAGCCGATATCCACCGGCATTCGTACGGAACAACTTTATGCCGTATTCTTTTTCAAGTGAACGGATATGAAACGATACGGTGGGGGCGGACAGTTTTAACTGCTGAGCAGTCTCGGTCATTTTTTTCGTTTCGACAAGCGTTAAAAAGACGTCTAGCTTTTGAATGTTCACTTTATCACCTTAACGTATTTTAGATTTTTTCTAACTACACGATGATTTTCGCAGATTTATTTTAATTTAACGTTAACGGAAGATTAATCATGTCTATACATTCGGCTCCTATACTCAGTAGTTGAGGGGAGGATTCCATGAAAATTACCTTAAAAGGGATTGAGAAAGCATATGGATCATTCCAAGCTGTAAAACCGCTTGATTTAACAATCGAGGACAGGTTTGTGACGATTCTTGGGCAATCAGGGTGCGGAAAAACAACTTTGCTTAAAATGCTTGCTGGCCTGACCGAGCCAACGGCGGGAGAGTTGTTTTTCGATGACCACCTTATTTTCTCGAAAGCAAGGAAGACGAATGTCAAACCGAATAAACGAGGCATTGCCATGGTATTTCAAGACTTTGGCTTGTGGCCCCATATGACTGTGTACGACAACATCGCCTTCGGTTTACGCAACATACGTTCAAAGAAAGATAGGCGCGATGCAGTGAACGAAGCGTTAGCAAAAGTAAGGCTCGAAGACAAAGCGACTAAAAAGCCAGGCGAACTATCTGGAGGGCAACAGCAACGTGTTGCATTGGCGAGGGCGATTGCGGTGAATCCAAAGCTGATTTTATTCGATGAAGCGCTCAGTGCCCTTGATGCGATCTTGCGTGAGCAGATGCGGGAAGAGATTTTGGCGATTGTCCAAAAAATTGGCGCGCAAGCGATTTTTGTGACACATGACCAAACAGAGGCAATGGCCATGTCAGACATGATGATCGTGATGGAAGCAGGACATGTTGTTCAAACAGGACGACCTGAACACATTTATCGATCGCCCGCACACGCTTATGTCGCTGATTTTATCGGCAAAGCGAATTGGATGAAAAGCCAAGAGGGGATGATTAGACCTGAGCGCATTTCTTTGCAGCCAAAAGGGCATGCACGCGCTCAAACAGGCCACGTCCGCAAAAGCTTATTTACAGGAGACCGCTATTTGATTGTGGCTGAAGTTAATGGCCAGCATTGGCAGTTCTATGATCAAAATCCTCATGAAATGGGTTCCTCTATTACGTTGTACGTACAAGAAAGCGACATTCATTATTTCCAAAAACAGGAGGCTTCTTCATGATGAAAAAAACAACAATCGCTCCAGTAGCCGGCATCGGAGCTGCGCTGTTTCTCCTTAGTGCATGCGGAGCAGAGGTAGGCGGGGAAGGGAACACAGCAACTGAAAGCACGTCCTCTAATGAAAACCAAAGCATTACGGTGTATTCGGCTGGGCCTGAAGGGTTGGCTGAAGACATTAAAACCGCTTTTGAAGAGGAGACCGGTATTCAAGTCGACATGTTTCAAGGGACAACGGGAAAAATTCTTTCCAGGCTTGAAGCGGAGTCTAACAATCCAGTTGCCGATGTGGTCGTCCTTGCCTCAGTACCGTCAATGGAAGGGTTAAAATCAGAAGGGATGCTCCAGCCTTATGAAGCCCAAAACGGCGAACTTATGAACCCAGAATGGAGCGATAGCGACCATTATTATTATGGATACAGCGCTTCGGCTCTTGGAGTAGCTTACAACACGAATCAAGTCGACAATCCTCCTGGTCAGTGGACAGACTTTAGTGATCCTGAGTGGGCCAATCGGGTGACGATGCCTGATCCGACTTCCTCTGGTTCAGCAGTTGACTTCTTGTACGGGTTAACGAGCACAGAAGCGGACGGATGGGAATGGATTGAAGGTTGGATCGACAATGGCTTGCTTGTCGCTGGGGCGAATAAAGAATCCCTAGATGCGGTCATTACTGGAGACAGAGACGTCGTTGTGTCCGCGGTCGATTACATGGCGTACAAAGCGAAAGCGAGCGGTGAGCCGATTGAGATTTACTACCCTGAAAGCGGAACAGTGATCAGTCCACGTGCAGCTGGAGTATTGGCCGATGCCACCAATGTCAGCGGCGCACAAGCATACATCGATTTTCTCCTTTCCGATAAAGCGCAGCAGCTCGTCGCCGATGCCTATCTTCTGCCAGGCAATGAAGAGATTGCGTTAAGCGACCGCGCTTCGCTAAGTGAAATTCCTGTACTCCCAGTTACGTGGGAAGGAGCGGAAGAAAAGCAAATTGATACATTAAATGAGTTTACGTCGAAGTTGCAGCAATGATGGAGGATTCATAATGGTTGTCAGGAAACACATTTCGTTTGGCGCATTGCTCATATTGCTTGCAGCATTGGCGGCAGCGCCGTTGTTTGCGGTATTCGTACAGACATTTTTCCGAGATGGCTCGTTTTCTCTCGATACGTTTTTGGCTACGCTACAACATGGCCGAGTTCTGTCAACGATGCGCCATTCGTTTTTGCTAGGTTTGTATGTAATCGCCGCAACGACGTGCATTGCCCTTCCTCTTGCGTTGATCCGAACCAAAACAAGGCTGGCCAAGCACGATTGGCTAGATCTCGTCTTTACGATTCCATTTATGACGCCTCCTTATATTGGTTCAATGGGCTGGATTCTGTTTATGCAAAACAATGGCTATTACGAGCAGCTGTTTTCAACAGCAGCCCCGTCATCGTTTTTTAGCATAGCAGGCATGGTTTTCATTATGAGCATGCACTTATACCCGTTTTTGTACTTGATGCTAAAAAATGCGCTTGTTCGAATGAATGGTTCTTTTCAAGACGCAGCGCTCGTTTATGGGGCGAACCCAATCAGCAACTGGATCCGCGTTGTTCTGCCATTGCTCTTATCCAGCTACGTAATGGCGGCATTGCTTATTTTTATTAAAACATTAGCGGAGTTCGGCACGCCGGCGACATTTGGAAAACGGATTGGCTATCCTGTTTTCACAACGGAAATCCATCAATACTTGTCCCGTTGGCCTGTCGATATTCCAGCAGCAACGTCGTTGTCATTTGTGCTATTAGGTGTGTGCATGGCTGTTTGGTATATGCAAAGTCTTGTTAGCCAGAAATTTGCATACGGCATTCATTCTGGCAAGTCGTCTATGCAAACAAGACAAGTCGAATCGTGGCCTATCACTGTTAGTGCTTATGTGTTTACGGGCGTGATTCTGCTGTTATCGATCGGCATTCCGTATTTCTCGATTGTCGCCACTTCACTGCTCGATGTCCGCGGCGATGGGTTAAGTTGGTCAAACCTTACGTTTGGTCATTACGTAGAGCTGTTTTCGTTCCAGTCATCTGGCTATCACGCTTTTATGAACAGCGTTGGGTTTGCGTTTGCTGCTGCATCAATTGCCTCGCTGCTTGGTTTCTTCACGGCGTTGTATGTTAAAAATGCTTCTTCTAAGCGGCAGAAACTAATTGATTTGACAAGTTTGTTGCCAAATATTGTGCCAGGCATTGTCTTTGTTGTTGGCTTGATTTTATTTTGGAATGCAAGTTGGCTGCCAGCCACTGTCTACAATACGAAATGGATGCCGATTCTCACGTACATTGTTTTGTTTTTGCCTTACTCGGTCCAGTACACAAAGGCAGCATTATCACAGCTCGACCAATCGATTGACCATGCCAATTCCATTTATGGGCCGACGGCAGCGAGTATTCTTGTGCGAGTATGGCTCCCCCTTCTCGCACAAGGTGTTTTGGCCGGATGGATCATGACGTTTATTATTTCGATGCGCGAGTTAGTTGGTTCGCTTTTAATTCTTCCACCATCTGTTCAAACAGGCGCTACGTTTATTTACAGCCAATTTGAACAAGGAAACGTTTCCCTCGGGATGGCGATGGCTGTGGTGACCGTATTAATGACAGTCGTGTTTTTATATGTGGTCGAATGGCTGCAGCGAAAGGCGCTCGTAAAGCAACATGGTTAAAGTAACGGCGTTAGGGGGAGTCGGCGAATACGGCCGCAACTGTTTTTTGCTTAAAGAGGAAGCGACCAATCAAACGATTTTGCTTGACTGCGGCGTCAAAAATGGAAAACCAGAACAATTTCCTGCAATTACTGAGCAACTAGCTTCTGCCATTGATGTTGTGTTTATTTCCCATGTTCATAACGACCATGTCGGCGCTTTGCCATTGCTCGCAGCAAAAGGATTTACGAAAGAGATATGGCTGAGCGAGGCGAGCCTTGCCCAGATTGAACCGATTAAGAGCGTCTGGCGCAAGAAAGCGGATGTTTCGCCGTATTCAAGCAGTGATGTTGACAAGCTCCGCTTCCAATCGTTCCCTAGCAATTCAAGAGGGAAGTGGACGAAACTATCCGATCACTTGTCTTTTACATGGGGGTATAGCGGCCATATGCTTGGTAGCGTTTGGTATGTATTACAAGTCGGAAAACACATGATTTTCTTTTCCGGCGATATGTCACTTGAATCGCCGCTGCTTGTAACGGATTACCCTAGAAAAATGGGTTACGACGTCGCTTTGCTTGATACGGGCCATAGTGGCATCACGATGCCACGGGAAAAGAGTATGGAAGCGATTCTTGCTTTTGTGCACGACCCAGCTAGACGCTATACGATTCCCGTTTCGATTTCAGGCAAAGCGTTTGACTTAATGTACTTACTGTACACGAACCTTCCAGACAGAATCTTTTTTATTGAAGCTTCTTTTCGAAAAAGCGCACATCTTTATTTGCAGTTTAGCGATAACATCAACAGTGCTAAGCAAGCTGCTTTGACAGAGATGTTACAAAGCGAACGGGTTCAGTTTGGTTTTGAGCCAGCAGACCAACGGCCAGGCATTTATATTTCTGAACAGCCTGTTGTTGGATGTGTCCCGATTTCAACTAGCGATTTGACCGCTCAGTCTTTTTATAAATCCCATCCTGATCTAGCTGACACGAATCATTTGCTTAAGTTTGTCAAAGCGAAGCAATACCTTTTCTTTCACAGCAGGCAGAAAGACTTGCGCCATTTGCTTTCGCAGATTCCTCATTATCAATCAAAACATATTGGAGGCGTATGACAATGAAAAAAACGATGGCTGTTGCCGCTCTTGCATTGGTTGCCGTGCTTGCTGCTGAAAGCAGCGCACAAGCCAATAGTCCGATTGTTCCAGGCTATGAAGTAAAGTTTAACCTCGACGTTGATCAATTTGACAATGAAGACGAGATCGTATCGGCTTTCCATGCTGTCCACGATGAAGACGTGAACGTCTATTATTTTGATACGCCCGAGCAACAGTTTCGCGAAAACGGCTACATTCACCGGTTGCGTGTGTATGGGAGCGATAAGAAAACCGATCTAACTTATAAAAAAGTGTTTCCGAATAGGACGGTTGACGAGGCGATAAACGAAGCAACGTTGCGAGGGTTTCACGGCGATATGTCAAATTACAAATTTGAAAACGACCGTAAACAAGGCAAAGACACGTTCTCCATTAGCAGAAAAGAGAAATTTAAAAAGACAGACGATATTCATTTTGAAGGGATTGACGAACAAAGCGTGATTGCCCTTTTCAGAAAAGAAGCACCGAAAAAATATGCCGGTTGGGATGACACGAGTTGGTATGACGCTACATTAAGCCGTTCCATTTCGTACGGGCCAGCATTGGCGAAGACCTATGAAGGCGAATATCTCGGAATCGATGCCGATCTGGAAATCTGGTCGTATCAAGGCGAGTTGCTGGCAGAACTATCAACTAAGACGCCAGATCAAGCAGAAGCGGACGCGATTGAAGCTGCCTGGCTCCATGGCTTAACAGAATCTGGCTGGCTAAGCGCTGACCAAACGTCGAAAACGAGTTTTGTGATGGATCGGTAAAGGGATCAGCGTGAATAAGAGAAGTACTTTAAACAGGCTCTTCCTATCTATCAATGGATAAGAAGAGCCTGTTTATCGATCAACTGTCCCATTCGAATACAGCGGCGGGAATATGTTTTATGAATTTATCTAGTTTGATAGGGAAATACGCTTCAATATCTCGCCTTAAGCCTTTCTCTAATGTTAAAAACGCTCGAAATAAGTAGTCTAGGTCAAATACATTATAGAGCTCTTGTTCTGCCCAAATCGATTTCAGTCTAGCGCTATCGCCAAAAGGAATGATAGAGAGAATCGCTCCGTCCTCGTATTCATCAAACTCCAACGTATAGTAATGAAATTCCTGCGCTATTTTAGACTGGTCAATTGCCTGCTTCCAATTATACAAGTATGTATAAAACTCGAGTATGGGGAACTCTTCTTGATCAAAGTAAAGGTCGTCATTGATAAAAATTTTAAAGCGTGCACTGACATCTAAAATCGCAGAAACGTCTTTTCTTTGTTTATCAGTAATCCCGTTTCTGTCACTAGTGAACTGATACTCCATTTTTATTTGAGTGGATTGGCTGTCCATGGCATTCATAAATTTCCACCACTCCTTTAATAGATAAAATGATGACGCAAAAAGGAAGACGACGAATCAGAACCATTATAATTGAATAGTGCTTGATTTTACATCCCTATTTCATGTAGGGCACCGCTCTTGCAGAAACTACTAGAGGAATCTCAACAACAAAGGCACCTCAACACATAGCAGCCTGCTTGGGAACAGCTAGCTGCTATGCGTAGCAAGTCAATTTGCTCTACTTTGTTTACAAATTGCCTGTTAAACGCTTGTGCTTCCCCTTTGCCATCCGTTTTTCAACCGGTATAAACAAAGCGATGATGCCAATCGCGGCGAAAAGGATAAAGGCAAACGGATAAGCAGTGATTCAAATGATTTTAAGACATTTTTTATGAAATGAAAAAATGGGCAACGAGACCCGATCTTTCCTGTTTAACTACCCAAAATAAGAAATATTCTGTATGATATAGCTAAATGGAAGGGGGAGTCATCAGATGGGACAGGTGTTGCAAGCGCCGCAAAGTTATAACGTAGCAGCTATGCTTGAACGGGAAGCGATCAGGACGCAAAAAGCGATTATTTGGCAAAACGAGGCCAATGACAAAGTTGAATGGACGTACGGCGACTTAATTCAAAAGATGAACCAGCTCGCGAATGCCTTAAGTCGAAGCGGGCTTAAAAAAGGAGATCCGGTGTTGTTGCTTTTTCCACGCGTACCAGAGGCGTATGCGGCTTACCTTGCTTGTTTGAAAGGCGGCTTTGTCATCATTCCGTGTTCAGGGATGTTGCGAGCGAAAGATTTGGCTTACCGGCTTAGCCATTCGCAGGCGAAAGGCGTCCTTGCTTACAAAGGATTTACAGCCGAAATAGACAAAATTTCTGATGGCAGCACCGATGGCCTAATCGCGAAGTGGGTGTTTGGCGAAGCGCCGAGCGGCTGGGAAAATGCGGATGATCGAATGAAAAATGAAAGCGTTTCCTTTGAGCGGGAAATGGATAAAGAGGAAATCGCGTTTTTGCCCTATACGTCTGGCACGACTGGAAATCCAAAGGCTGTTGTCCATACGCAAGCCTGGGCCTTTGCCCATTTGCAAACCGCTGCAACCGAATGGCTCGGTGTGGAAACAGGAGACCTTGTTTGGGCGACTGCGGCCCCAGGCTGGCAAAAGTGGGTATGGAGCCCGTTTTTATCGATAGTCGGCAAGCAGGCGACTGCCTTTGTTTACGATGGCCCTTTTCAGGCAAAAACGTATTTACAATTAATCGATGAATATGGCATTAATGTTTTTTGCGCGACGCCGACTGAATACCGGATGTTGGCGAAAGAGGAGGCGCTTTCTTCTTTTAAACTTAGCAGCATCAAGCATGCGGTTTCAGCAGGCGAACCCCTTAATCGAGCAGTGATTGCCACATTTCAAGAACAATTTGGCATAACAGTGCGCGATGGCTACGGACAAACCGAAAACACGTTGTTAATTGGCACAATGATTGGCATGGAAGCACGGCCTGGTTCAATGGGCAAACCAACGTCTGGAAACGGTGTTGTCATATTAAACGAATCTGGAGAGGAGGCAGGCATTGGCGAGGTTGGCGATATTGCCGTCCATAAAGACGCGCCTGCATTGTTCCGTGAATATTACAAAGATCCCGAAAGGACGAAAGCCGCTTATCGCGGTTCGTATTATCTAACAGGCGACCGTGCTTATCGGGACGAAGAAGGCTATTTTTGGTTTGAAGGACGAAGTGACGATATTATTATTTCATCAGGGTATACGATTGGGCCGTTCGAAGTCGAGGATGCATTAACGAAACATCCAGCCGTCAAAGAATGTGCCGTTGTCGCTAGCCCCGATGAAATCCGCGGCCATATTGTCAAAGCGTTTGTCGTGCTCAATCGGCCAACGAACGATCAAAACAAGCTAACAAAAGAACTGCAAGAGTTTGTCAAACGTGAAACGGCTCCATACAAATACCCACGGGCAATTGAATATGTAGCCGGACTGCCAAAAACGATTTCTGGAAAGATAAGAAGGATCGAGCTGCGGCAGTTAAGCGAATCTTGAATGTTTTGGGTTTGATTGACGGAGAGAGGCTTTTGGCCAAGAATGTGAGCTCCTCTATTAAATATACAATGATAAGGTGACTGAGCGGCTTTATCCCTGTATTCTATTGGGGTAAGGCCGTGTTTAATCTTTCTTGAATCGTTTGTAATGATAAAATAGATAGCCATCATTGTTTTTCTTTAAGTCTCCTAAACGTTTTTGGGCGTATGTAACTGCTACTTTTTATATTTTAGTAAAAGTTTAAGCATTGATGAGTGGTGAGGGATAAATCTTCTCTTGGCTAATTATTTCAAAATCATATTGCTTGCCTTGGTTTTCCAGGGTAGAATTAGATGTTAACACATTACATTATATAATGAATTGTTAAAACAGTTTTAGAAATTTTATATATAGAGAGAGGTTAGAGTATGGAGGAGCAGAGAGCAGGTTATACATTAATAGAGCGGTTGTTAATTTTCGCAATAGTTTTCTATTTGCTTGGCTTTATTGTTCTTGCATTCAGTCTATTATTTTTACCTTATGGAGATTTGCTTCTCAATAATTTAGTCCCTCAAGGTGACCCTAAAGCTTCGTTCTACATATTATCCTTTAGTGTTTTTAATGCAGGTTTACTTGGGGGAGCTTTTTATGCTGCTAGAGGACTTTATAGAAGACTGACGTCAGATGGTACGCAACGGACTGTAGAATTTGAAGATAGATTTGATGTGAAGGTATGGTTCTTTTGGTATATCTTTCGCCCCCTCCAAGGGGGAGTATTAGCTATAATAATACTTTCATTATTAAATGCTGGCTTTGTAGGTTTCTCTAACGTAAATGAACCAGATCCTCAATCACTTTACTTTCAAATAAGCTTAGGATTTCTTGTCGGATATGGAACTCATGACGTTCTGAAGAAAATAGACGAGATTATCAAGGTAACCTTTTCTACTTCCAAAAAAAATGATTCTATGAACGTCATTAAAGAATCGAAAGATAAAATTCGCGAAAATAAGGATCAAGGTTTACATTTATAAAAAATGTTTAGGAGTTTCTAATGCTGCAAAATGGATGATGGAGGTGAAGAGCACCTTGCGGATCGCTGTGTTCGTTTTTTTGCTCCTTGTCGGCTGTGAGCAGAGACACTTCAATAGCTTTGCCGAAACAAGAGCGTATCTCAAGGAGTTAGATGAGTTTCAAGAAGCACAACTGCTTATAAGCGAACAAATATCAGATAAGCAGGAAATGAGCGCTTACCGAAGAGGTTCAGGGATTTTGTTTGTTTCAATCAAAAAAGAAGAGGATGAGTATGTATGGGAGAGCAGTGACAGCGATTGGGATTTTGCTAGTGATGGCGACTTCTCGTATGAGCTGCTTGCAATCGATGGCGTTCATGTGCTGTTTGGAAAAGTGCTAAGCGAACACGAGATTGAGTCGATTTCGTTAGATGGGCAGCCGCTTCATTATGATCAAGATTCGGATTTCTTTTTTGCCTTTCGTGAAGAACCGTTTGTGATTGAAGAAGAAAATGTGGACATAACCGTTTCAATGGAATAAGTCTTTTCCACCGTTCAACGCTGGCAACCATTTCTTCATGGCTGCTGGCTTTTTGTGTAGCTATCGTCTGGTGATCATTTCTATTCACTCCTTTAGCGCCAATCCACAAGGGCTTATCTTCCCTACAAAGATGTTTTATACTAGAGGGGCGATACATAACATCAAGGCGGAAAAGGGGAAAATGTATGGACCATGCCAAAACGGAACCGATTTTTTTAGAGCCTGTTTTGCAAGAACGGATTTGGGGCGGACAGAAGCTAGCGGCGTACGGGTATGATTTGCCCTATGAGCGGACTGGGGAATGTTGGGGAATTTCGGCCCACCCTCATGGGCAAAGCAAAGTGGCAAGAGGGCCGCTAAAAGGTAAGACGTTGGCGGAGCTATGGGATCAGCATGGCGACTTGTTTGGCGGCAAAACGAGTGAAACGTTTCCGTTGCTCGTAAAACTATTGGATGCAAGAGAAGATTTATCTGTACAAGTCCATCCAAATGACGAGCAAGCGAAGCGATTGGAGGATCATGAAGCATACGGAAAGACTGAGTGCTGGTATGTAGTCGAAGCGGAACAAGGGGCGGAATTGATTTTAGGCCATACCGCAAAATCAAAAGCGGAGTTTGCAGAAATGGTTGAAGCGGGAAGATGGGACGAGCTCCTCCGCCGCATTCCTATTCAAACAGGCGACTTTTTCCACGTACCAAGTGGAACAATCCATGCCCTCGGCGCTGGAAGTGTCATTTTGGAAACACAGCAAAGTTCAGATACGACTTACCGCGTATATGACTTTGACCGGATAGGGGCAGATGGGAAAAAGCGGGAGCTGCATTTAGACAAGGCGCAGGAAGTCGCGATGATTCCACACGCGCCATACCAAGCAAACACTGAAACGCTTGAAAAAAGCATTAGCCACACACTCACTCGCCTCGTGGCAACAGAATTCTTTACAGTGTATAAAGCAGTTGTGCAGGAAAAATGGGAGGCGGCGTTTCAAGCCCCTTATGTACTCGTAAGCGTCATCAGTGGCGAGGGAGAGCTAGTCGTTAACGGAAAAAAATATGCACTTGGAAAAGGCGACCATTTCATTTTGCCTGTACAAGCGACATCATTTGAAATCAACGGCCACATTGAAGCGATTTTAAGCCACACATAAAAAACGAGGGCCTTTTATGAGTTTGTTAAAAGTGTATAAAGCCTGATAACTGAATGATCTCAACTGGCCATTGCTTGGCCAGTTTTTTGTTGGGAAAATCGCAGAAAAGGTTTCTTTTATTTTCCTTTTTTGTAACAATGGATAATAATGCCTTTGGAAGGATGATGTCCCTATGTCAACTGACATTGCTCCTGAAATGCTTGGTGCAAAAATTGTTGAATGGTATCGCTGTATTGTTGCTCGTGATATGGAACAAGTCATTACACTCAAAAACGAAGTGGAACGCTTTGTCGAAACAACTGAAATACATGATGAAAAAGTGTTATCATTTTACTCTTTGGTCATGTTCCGATACCAGCTTCTAATGGAAGATTTTCAAAAAAGAAAGGTAATACCTCCTGACTTAGAAGTTATCAACAAAAATGATTCCGTTTATGATGGATTGTTAAAATTTCTCTACTACTTTATGAGTGGACAGGCAGAATTTTACCAAGGCCGTTACCAATCAGCCATTCGGCTTTATCGAATTGCCGAAGGTCTTGTTAATCATATACAAGATAAATCCGAAAAAGCGGAGTTTTTCTATCGTTTAGGAGAAAGCTATTATCGTATTGATCAATATACTTTTGCGGTCGCCTACATTGAGCAAGCGATTGATTTGTTTGAACAGCAACAGTTTTATAAGGAAAAAATTTTAAACTGCAAATTGCTGTTAGCCGCTATCAACACCGAACTTTCTTTATTTGAGAAGGCAGAGTCAGTATACCAATCAGTGCTTTCTGAAGCAAAGGATTTTCCTACTACACATGCTCTTATTCTCCGTAGCTTAGGGATGAATCGTACACGCCAACACAAGCTTGAAGAAGCGAGGCAGTATTTTATGCAAGCACTTGATACGGGCAACCATATGGAAAGTGTTGTCGGCATGAAGACACAAGGGGACCTTGCAAATGTACTCTTTCGACTACAATGTGACTATGATTACGCATTAACACAATTGCAAGAAGCAAAATCAAGAGCGGTTGAATATAAAAACCAAGAATATCTTGCACGTTGTACTGTTACTGAAACGTTATTTGTCAACGAGAGCAACGAGGAACAACTGTTGGAAGCATTGAAAAGACTTGAAGAACATAAACTTTATTTTGAGTATTATGAAGTAGCTGAAGAAATAGCGATTTATTATGAGGAAAGAGGCATTATCGATAAAGCGTTCTTTTTTATGAAAGAAGCTACTAAATATCGTATTAATCCAACCTTGTTAGGAGTTGAGTGAAATTGAAAAAACTTGCGTGGATTACAGTCTTGGTAATTTGTTTAAGTTGTTCAGTTGACGTTGCCAATGTAAATACACCGTCTCTTATTGAAATTAATGGGGGTAAAACTGATACGGCCACTTAACCATTCTCTAGTGGGGAGCAGAAAAATTCTACTTCTATCATGTAGTGTTCAATCGCAAAAAATGACGCTACAAGTGAAAAAACTGTAAATTGCCGAAAATCACACAGATAAAATAAATAAACTGGATTTGCTGCCATCAAAAAAACTAAGCACAGACAACGTTAAAGTCAGTAGATTGCTATGGTTACCTAGTGAATCGACTTTCGGCAAAACAAAGCAAGCGAATGCCTAAACGCATTCGCTTGCTTATGACTTCTATGAAAACAAAAACAACAGCAGCAATCCCAGGGCAATCCGGTACAGCGCGAACGGGACAAGCTTGATTTTGTTAATCAGCTTTAAAAAGAACCGGACCACAACAAGGGAAACGAGAAAGGCGCTAATAAAGCCGGTTGCGTAAAAGGGCAGCAAGCTTATCTCAAGGGCGTCCCAATTCTTGACCAGTGACAGCGTACTAGCGCCAACCATAATCGGGATAGCCATAATAAAGGTGAAGTTTGCGGCTGCTCGGTGTGTTAAGCCAAGCATGACGCCGCCTGATATCGTTGAGCCAGAACGGGAGAAGCCTGGCCAAAGGGCAAGGCATTGGAATAGCCCAATCGCCAGTGCTTGTTTGTAAGAAATGTCGTCTACTTGCTGTTTCTTTTTATCGTTACGCTTGTTTATAAAATCGGCGGCAATCATTAGAAAAGCACCAGCAATTAAAGCAAATGCGACCATGCGGACATGGAAAATCGACTCCATTTTGTCCTCAAATAATAAACCAAGCACTGCAGCTGGCAACAAGCCAACAGCGACTTTTCCTAACGTCAAGCCCCGTCCTTCGCTCTGTGTTGCTGCTTGTTTTTTAAAGCCTGCCAGTTGCAAGAGGCGGTCCTTGAACAGAAGCGCGACTGCTAAGATCGATCCTAGCTGGATCACAATTTTAAACACATAGGCATTTTGTGACCCGACCAACTCGCTTGATTTGAGCCATAAATCATCAACAATGATCATATGCCCTGTTGATGACACTGGCGCATATTCCGTCAATCCTTCGACTAGGCCAAGGATAGCGGCAACCATCCATTCCCAAACGTCCATCGCAAGTCTCCATTCTATCGATTCTTTTCAAGCTAAATCATACACGTTTTAAGAGAGGAAGACGTGTTTATTCTTGTCGGTTTCTAATGGAAGATTGTCAAAATGCTTCATCTTTTAAACGTTGTTAACTGGCGTATGAATGGCGCTGTTCGTCTTTCGGTTCAGGTACTTTTGCTAGTAAAGCAAAACCAATCAAAAACAGCACGATCAGGCTAAAGACACCTGCATTGGTGTTGCCTGTCAATTGCGTCGTGAGCCCGAGCAAGAATGGGCCCATCACGGCGGCGAATTTGCCAAACACGTTATAAAAGCCAAAAAACTCATTTGCTTTCTGTTTAGGAACGAGTTTTGCAAAATAGGAACGGCTTAATGCTTGAATGCCTCCTTGTGAAGTGGCAACTAGCATCGCCAAAATCCAAAAATCAAGTGTGGTCCGTAAGAAAAACGCATACACGCAAACAACGATATAGACGCAAATGCCGGCATAAAGCATTTTCTTGCCTGTAAAACGCTGTGACAGCCTGCCGTAAAGGATTGAACAGGGCGCGGCTACGATTTGCGTGGCAAATAAGACAATTAATAAATCGGTTGCGCTAATTCCGACATCACTGCCGTAAGCAGTAGACATGCGAATAATCGTGCCTACGCCGTCAATGTAAAAGAAATAGGCTAACAAAAATAAAAACAACGGTTTGTATTGGCGCACTTCGGCGAATGTTTGGCCAAGCTGTTTAAAACTATTGGCAATCGGTTTTGCTTCCCGTTTTTTATAATAACGTTGCGTCACATGCTTAAGCATCGGAATCGTGAAAGCAGCCCACCACAAGGCGGTAATTAAGAAAGCGATTTTGCTTGCGGCATAAAAAGAGAGTGGAATGATTTCCAACTGTGCCAATACAATCAAAGCAATGCTGACGAGAAAGGGGATGCAGCTGCCGATATAGCCGAGCCCATAGCCCCGCGCAGAGATATCATGCATTCGTTTTTCTTCGGTTACATCGACTAAAAAAGCGTCGTAGAATACATTGGCGCCAGCAAAGCCAACTGCCGTCACTGTATAAAGGATAAGGAGAATAAGCCAGTTATCGCCAGGCACAAACGCAAGCAAAGCGGTAGAACCAGCGCCTAGTGAAAAAAAGAATACAAAAAAGCGTTTTTTCAAGCCTTGGTAGTCAGCAATCGTCCCTAAAATCGGGCTTAGCATGGCCAAAATGAATGTGGCTATCGCAACCGTGTAGCCGAGATACGCCGTTGACGTAGCGTCACTAAGGCCTGAGTCTGTTGCAACCGCTTTAAAAAAGAGTGGAAACACAGCTGTCGTAACGATAATCGAATAGGCCGAGTTGGCCCAATCGTAAAGCATCCAGCTTTTTTCTTGTTTACTAAATCGTCTTGTTTTCATTGATTATCCTCCTGGCATAGTCGTTATAATAGAACTGTGGCTGCAAAGAAAAGACTATGTTTTTGCGTACATGCTATAAGTATATACAGTGATTGTTAAGACATGTTTGACGGCTATTAAAATGTTTGCCTAAGCAGAATAGGCCGTAGCGTTTGCAAAATATGCCAAAAACAGTTGGGCGTGATAAACTGTAAGGACAACTATGACAAAAGGGGGCGGCGATTTTTGCTGACGGATGTGCTTGCACAAAAAATTATAGCCGAAGCGTCGCAATTGATAAAAGAAGATCTCATCATTGTCAATAGAGACGGCTACATTATTGCCAGCACCGACCCGAACCGAGTCGGCACTTTTCATGAAGGCGCCAGCCTATGTTTGGCCGAGCGGCGTAGACGTCTCATTACAGCCAAAGACGCAAACCATTTAAAAGGAGTCAAGCCAGGGCTTAATTTGCCAATTGTTGTGTTTCAGCAAGTAGCAGGCGTGATTGGCATAACGGGACAACCTGAGCAAATGGAGCCGTACGGCGAATTGTTGCGGCGGATGACAGAATTGCTCATTCAGGAAGCCCATATGATGGAGCAAATGCAATGGCAAACTCGTGCTCTGCAAGGGTTTGTGCAAGAGTGGCTTGAAGCAGGGGCGTTGACCGAACCTTTAAAACGGCAAGCTGCAGCCCATTCCCTTGACGTGCAAACCGAAAAACAAATTGTCCTGATTGAGACAGGATTGGATGAATCGATCCACTGGCGTGGTTTGGCGCAGTGGCGTGAACAAAGAAAAGGGATGATTGCCATTCCGTGGGAAAGAAATAAGGTTTTGCTTGTATGCTCGCCGCAGCCAGAAACTGCGCTTAAAGCGACTGTCCATACATTGGCGGAAACGCTGGACATTGGCGGGAGCTGGTGGGGAGGCGCCGGCAGGGCGTTGCCGCCTGATGAGATTAAGAAGAGTTACACGGAAGCGCAAGCGGCCTTAGCGGCAGCAAGAAAAACAAACCGTTTCGTATTTGAGCATGAGTTGAAGTTGGAACTGTGTGTAGAGGCAATTCCCGCTGATACAAAAGCACGCTTTGTTGAACGGGTTTTAAAAAAAGTGGGCGATGAACAAGAGCTTTTAGGGACATTGGCTGCTTTTTTAGAGAACGACCAATCGTTGAAACGCACAGCAGAAGCGCTTCATGTTCATATCAACACACTCCATTACCGTTTTCACAAGCTTAAACAGCATACAGGTTTAGATGTACGGAAGAGTGAGGATTTTGTTCTTTTTTATTTGGCCCATTTGTTTTTGGAGGATTCTACAAAGAAAGCAGATTTGAACGGGGATAATTTTGCATGAGCTCCTATAGAAAAGCGATTTCCGATTTTGTAAGCTTAAGAGATTAAGAACAAAAGAGGAAGAGGGATGAGAGCATGCTGTCTCAAGCAATAACAGAAGAATTGGAGAAGATTGTCGGCAATGGCAATGTGCAAACGTCTCAGGCGAGTCGCCTTGTCTATTCCTATGATGCCACCCCAAACTTTCAATCGCTTCCTGACGCCGTGGTCGCGCCGCGATCGACCGAGGAAGTGGCTGAGGTGGTCAAAGTATGCAACCGGGAAAGGATTCCGATTGTGCCAAGAGGTTCAGGCACGAATTTATGCGCAGGGACCGTGCCGACAGAAGGCGGTATTGTTCTGCTGTTCAAACATATGAACAAAATCATTGAAATCGATGAGGATAATTTGACGGTAACCGTACAACCAGGTGTCATCACATTGGATATGATTGAGGCTGTTGAAAAAAAGCAGCTTTTCTACCCACCTGACCCAAGTTCGATGAAAATTTCTACAATTGGCGGCAATATTAATGAAAACTCAGGTGGTTTGCGTGGGTTAAAATATGGCGTGACCCGGGATTATGTGTTGGCGCTTGAAGCGGTGTTGCCAAATGGTGATATTATCCGGACTGGCGGGAAATTGGCGAAAGACGTTGCCGGCTACGACTTAACGCGCTTGCTTGTTGGAGCGGAAGGAACGCTTGGCGTTATCACGGAAGCGACACTAAAACTTGTGCCGATGCCAGAGACGAAACAGACGATGCTTGCTTTGTTTTCTGATATGGAAGCAGCAGCACGGTCCGTTTCTTCCATTATTGCGAACCGCATTATTCCCGTTACGCTTGAATTTCTGGACCAGCCAACATTAAAAGCGGTGGAAGATTTTGCGAAAATCGGGCTCCCGACTGATGCCGAAGCGGTATTGCTCATTGAACAAGACGGAACAAAAGAAGTGGTCGAACGGGACATTCAGCATATAGCTGAGATTTGTTTGAATCAAGGAGCGCTTTCGGCTGAAGTCGCATCGTCAAAAGAAGAAGCGCTCGAACTGACGGCAGCTCGCCGTGCAGCATTGTCTGCGCTGGCAAGGCTCCGTCCGACAACGATTTTAGAGGACGCAACCGTGCCCCGCTCAGAAGTGGCGAATATGGTCCGGGCAATTAACGAGATTGCGAAGGAATACAATGTGACGATTTGTACGTTTGGGCATGCTGGAGATGGCAACTTGCACCCGACATGCTTAACGGATGTCCGTGATGAAGAGGAAATGCACCGAGTCGAGGAAGCATTTGCCGCTATTTTTGCGAAGGCGATCGAACTTGGCGGCACGATTACGGGTGAGCATGGCGTCGGCATGATGAAAGCGCCTTATTTGGAATGGAAGCTAGGGGAGGAAGGGATTGCGTTGATGCGCGCGATCAAACAAGCGATTGATCCACACCATATTATGAACCCGGCAAAGCTGTTTGCGAAGGAAACAAGAAAACGGGTGGTGGTGAGCCAATGAGCCAAGTGGAGATGACGGTACGGGAGCAGGCAATTCAAGCTGATTTTGCAAAACGGATGGACGAAACTGAGCTCCTTAACTGCATGCAATGCGGGTTTTGTTTGCCACACTGCCCAACTTACTTGGAGACAGGTTATCAAGAAGCACACTCGCCCCGGGGCCGCATTGCCCTGATGAAAGCGGTCCATGACGGTTTGATCGCCCCAGATGAGGAAGTCAAACGCTCCTTGGACTTATGCCTTGGCTGTCGCGCTTGCGAACCGGTTTGTCCTGCGGGCGTGAACTATGGCCATATGCTTGAAGAGGCCCGTGATATTTTTGAAGACCATTCCACCCACTCTGCCGGTGTCAAAACGATGCGCAAAACCGTGTTTGAAGGGTTGTTTCCCCACCAAAACCGGATGGAAAAAGCGATGAGCCTTGTTGGCTTTTACCAGCGTAGCGGACTGCAACATATTACCCGAAAAATAGGGTTTATGAAGTTGTTTCCAGAGAGCATGCAGGCGATGGAGAGGGCGATGCCAAGCGTCCTTCCCCGTAAAGAGCGGAAGGCACACAAACGTGTATATGAAGCAGAGCAAGCGCCGGTTGCTACAGTTGCTTTTTTCAAAGGCTGTTTAATGGATACGATGTTTTACGAAACCAACAAAAACACCATTTTGTTATTGCAAAAGGCTGGTTGCCGTATTGTCGTGCCAGATAGTCAAGGATGCTGCGGCGCCCTCCACGGCCATAGCGGCGAGAAGGCAAAGGCGCAAGAAATGGCGCGCAAAAACATTGATGCCTTTGAGGATAGCGGTGCCGATTTCATTATTTCAAATGCTGGCGGTTGTGGCGCTTTTCTCCAAGACTATAGCCATTTGCTTAGCAAAGACCGTGATTACGCTGAGCGTGCCGCTGATTTTACAGCCAAGATGAAAGACATCTCGCAAATTTTAGTAGAAGTCGGCTTTCATGAGCGCGTGCCACTGAAATTGGCCTCTCAGCGGATCACATACCAAGACTCGTGCCATTTACGCAATGTCATGAAAACAGCTTCTGCTCCCCGGCAGTTGCTCCAGGCAATTGAAGGGGTTGAATTGATCGAAATGGAAAAAGCCGATAGTTGTTGCGGGTCAGCCGGTATTTACAACATCATTGAGTCAGAAATGTCGATGCAAATTCTTGACCGAAAAATGGAACATACAAAAGCGACGAAAGCAACGACAGTTGTCACAGCGAACCCTGGCTGCCTTCTGCAAATGAAGCTCGGCATTGAACGCGAAGGCTTACAACAAAAAATGGAGGCTGTCCATATCGTCGATTTACTTGCAGAAGCAGTTCAATAAAAAAGCCTTGCTAGGTTTTCCTAGCAAGGCTTTTTTGCGTTCACGCCCGATGTTTAGGGGGATGAAACCGTTGACGGTGAAAGCTCCCTCCATTAAAATGAATAAATGTTACTATCCTTATTAATAATCTTGGTTTTATAGGTTAAAGGGGGGATCGCGATGCAAGTAAAAATGAGCCATGTGGAAAAGACATTTGCCAAAGGCAAAAACGATACGCTCCATGTTTTAAATGATATTGACATGACGATTAACGAAGGCGACTTCGTTTCGCTTCTCGGCCCTTCAGGCTGCGGAAAATCGACGATTCTCAACTTAATTGCTGGGCTTGACTCGCCGACGAGCGGCGACGTGTTCGTCAATGGGAAGCAAGTAAACAAACCTGGCAACGACCGTGTTGTTGTTTTCCAAGAAGCAGGTTTGTTTCCATGGATGAATGTGCTTGAAAATGTCGCGTATGGACTAAAATTAAAAGGCTTTTCCAATCAAGAAAGTGCAGAAAAGGCACGTGAAGGTTTGAAAATGGTTCATCTGGGCAACTTTTCCACTGCTTATCCCCATGAGCTATCTGGAGGAATGAAGCAACGTGTCGCGATTGCACGGGCGCTTGTGATGGATCCTGATATTTTGCTCATGGATGAACCTTTTGCCGCTCTTGATGAGCAAACGAGAATGGTCCTCCATAAAGAACTGTTGGAAATATGGGCAGAGACAGGCAAAACGATTTTATTCATTACTCATAATATCCGCGAAGCTGTCATGCTTTCCAATCGAATTGTGTTAATGGGAACAAGACCTGGGCGAATAAAAAAAGAGTTTATCGTTCAAGCGGCGTTGCCTCGTGACCCGGCAGATAGTTACCTAGTGGATTTGGAAAGAAGAATCATGAAAGAACTTGAAGACGAGATGGAAAAAGTGTTAAAGGAGGAGTTTGGAGATGGTTACAGCTATAAGACGGACCGTATTCGTCGCGGCGATCATAGCTATATGGGAGATCATATCTAAAAGCGGCTTATTTCCAACCTTCCTTTTCCCTCCTTTGATTCTGCCAAATGATTCAGGCGGCGTTACCGTAGTAGGAACACTTATAAATGGTATTGTGGACGGGCGCCTGTTAACAGCAACGGGCCTCACGCTCGGACGGCTGTTGATCGGTTTTGCAATTGCGATTTCTCTTGGCCTTTTGTTCGGTTATTTGATTGCCCGTTACAAATGGGTAGACGACACACTCGGCTTTTTGGTGACGGCGTTGCAGTCGATTCCAAGCATTGTTTGGTTTCCACTTGCGATTGTTTGGTTTGGTTTGGGCAATGCATCGATCTTGTTTATTGTCACGATCGGGGCAACTTGGACAATGACAGTTAGTGCCAGCACGGGCTTTAAAAACGTGCCTAGCCTGTATTTAAATGTAGCACGGACGCTTGGCTCATCAGGGGCTCATCTCGTGCGGACTGTTGTGTTGCCCGCTTCTGTCCCACACTTGATTTCTGGTTTGCGGATGGCCTGGGCTTTCGCTTGGCGGGCAATTATGGCTGGTGAACTGCTAGGTGGTTCAGGCGGTTTAGGGTATTTGCTTAATATGGGGCGCTCGCTCCAGCAAATGGATCTTGTCTTGTCAGTGATGATCATCATCGGCATCATTGGCACGTTAATGGATAATCTCGTGTTTTTACGCGCTGAACGATCTGTTCAAAAAAAGTGGGGCTTGAAGCCAAGTCTATAAACAAAGGACATACGATAAAGAAGGGGAGAGTGGAATGAAAGGAATTATAAAAGCAGGCGCGTTTGCCTGCGTGGCAGCGCTTGCCTTAGCAGGATGCGGCCAAGGCGCAACAGAAGGGGAAGTTCGGATTGGTTATTTTCCGAATCTCACCCATATTGCCACCATTATTGCGTTGGAAAATGGCTATTTTGATGAAGAATTTGGCGAGGAGACGACGATTCAAACAAGGACTGTTCCAGACGGCAGCGCTTTTATGGAGGCAATGTCGACAAATGAGATTGATATCGGCACAGTCGGGCCAGGACCAGCAATGAATACGTATACGTCCAATCCTGCCCATTCGATTATTGCTGGTGCAGTCAATGGCGGTGCTGTATTAATGGTTCGTGAGGATACGGAAGTGGAGACAGTTGCTGATTTAGCTGGGGAACGGGTAGCAGTGCCGACATTAGGTTCGACGCAGGATGTCATGCTCCGTAAAGCATTAGCTGATGCAGGCGTTAATGCCGAGGAGGTAGAACTCATTCCACAAGCGCCGGCGGATACGTCGACGTTGTTTAACCAAGGAGACGTGGCAGCGGCAGCGACCCAGGAACCGTGGGGCAGCTATTTGGAGGAACAAACAGGGGCTCGCTTTTTATTGGACGCTAATGCGTTTGCGTGGGGAGAGGAATCTACCAACACGGTTGTTGTAGCGACGCATGACTTTCTCGATGTCAATGAGGAGTTAGCACGGGCCTATTTGCGCGCACACAAAAAAGCGGTTCAGTTTGTCCAAGAGCAACCTCAAGAAGCAGCCGGCATTTTTGTCAGCCATATCAAGGAAGAAACGGGGAACGAGCTGAACATAGCAGAAATAGAGCAATCAATGGAGCGGTTATTCCCAACCGTTGACGTCAATGAACAAGTATTGCAAGAGATGGCCGAAATCGCCCATGAGGCAGGCAATATGAGTTCAACTGATATGGATGGATTGGTTGATTTAAGCTATCTAGAATAATAAAAACAATAGCTTGAAAGGAGAGTTTTCTTATTTGAGGTAGCCAAGCGAAACGGACTGAATCGTGAGGGTTCAGTCCGTTTTGAAGCCGCAAGCATACTAGAGCGAGAGAACTTGACGCCTGCTTTTAGCCCTGATATTTGCCGTACTTGGTTTGTCAAACTGCAAGCATTTGCTGGTTTCATCCATCGTTGATTCAAACGTGTAAATGACAATATTTATTTTATGTTACTAGAAGATCAGTGATGTACTGTTCTCATTAAGAAAGCTATCTTTCTCGATACAATCGTCTCATGCTTAGGGGGGTTCGATCACAAGGCTATTTAGTCCGTCAGTGTCTTGCTCATGATGAAATCGACTTGTTCGTCATCTCCCATGTAAAATGAGTGTGCTCCTGTTTGCACAAACCCCATTTTCTTATAAAAAGAAAGAGCATTGTGATTCTTTTCCCATACGCCTAGCCAGATGTTCTTCTTCTTCCGTTCGATTGCCATTTCGATCGCTTGATTTAACAAATATTTACCGAGTCCAAGCTTTTGGTAGTTGGTCTTTATATAGATCCTTTGGATTTCAAGTGATTCAGCTCCCATGTCTTCAGACTGGGCATCATTCATATTAACCTTTAAATATCCAGCAACGTCCTTGTTAAAGTAAACAAAAAAGAAATGCGAGGAACGGTTGGCTAACTCTTTTTCTAACTGTTTTTCGTTAAATGCTTTTCTCAAATAGGCATTCATATTTTCGGGTGTATTATAATCCTTAAATGTCTCATTGTATGTTTCATAACTAATGTCTTGAAGTAATTGCAAATCAGCTAATGTGCACTTTTTAATCGTGATAGTCAATTTATTTGTCCACCCTTTATAAATCAATAATGTCTCTTGTTGCCCTTTTTTACAAACTCCCAATCCTTTTCTACATTTTTTCTGACTCTTTGCAGCAGATGAAAAATGGTATCTGCTTCACTTTCAGAAAATCCTGCTAAGGCAACGGTATTGGAATAATCATTTTCTTTTCTTATAAAAGGATAAACACGCTCCCCTTTCTGTGTTGGAAAGAGTTTTTTAATTTTTTTGTTATGTGCATCTTCCTTCTTTTCAATAAAACCGTTCTTTTCCAGTTTCTTTATCGCCCGAGCTGCAGTTGTACGATCTACTTTTATCATCTCGGCTAGTTTTTCTTGAATGATGCCTGGTTGTTCACAGATCCTCACAAGGTATAAGTACTGTCCTTTTGTAAGGTCATATTCTTTAAACTCGATGTTGCTGATCGAATCTAATGCCCTTGCTATCATTCCAATCTCACGGAGAATTTCCTTCATCATTAAAACTCCTTAACGTTATTTTGTTGTAAATGCAACAAAATTAATATGTTCATTTTACTCGAATTTTATTGTATTTGCAATAAAAAAAGATCATAAAGTAGTCATGAATACGAGCAAAGCATCCGAGATGCAAACAGGCTTTAGGTTAGGCGAATCTTTATTTTAAGAGACTGAAAATGTTGCCAACAGGTGATGAATCACCAAAAACAAAATGAACATCATTAGACAGTTTCCCGATATTTTTGACGCCACTGCCTAGTGATTTTAGGCTATAATGGAGCAACGACATAAGATCGGTTGTTTGCAAAAAGAGAGAGAGGCACGTACAGCAAACGTGAAAGGAGAGGCCATGTCGCGTTTTGTTAAAATTGCCGTTGTTGTTATGCTGCTAGCCGCAGCTATTGGCATTATTGCTTATTCGAGCTCCACACCATAC
Source organism: Shouchella clausii (assembly GCF_001598215.1). Taxonomy (GTDB): domain Bacteria; phylum Bacillota; class Bacilli; order Bacillales; family Bacillaceae_D; genus Shouchella; species Shouchella tritolerans. The sequence goes on from NZ_BCXJ01000001.1 coordinate 1,006,929, forward strand.
GCCAACCAAGACATGAGGGGCATCCTGAGCAGGCTGCCGCTATCGTGGCTCGAACAGACATTTATCGGCCAGATTTCTTTTGTCTATGGTGGAAGGCCGGTTGGCATTGCTTATACAGGCGTAGAAGCGTTTGTTGAATTTTTCTTGCGCAAAGGGGCCCATTTTGTTTCTTTCTTCGTGATTGGTGCTTTGGCTTGCCGGTTGTTTGCGTACGTCTTCCGCCTACGCTTTGCAAGTTTTTTCGCCCTCCTATTCGTCATTGGTTATGCTTCCTTCGATGAGTACAGGCAATCGCTTGTACCGGATCGAACGCCATTATTGGAAGACGTTTTATTGGATACAGCAGGTGGAATAACAGGCATTCTCCTTGTGGTGATTTGGTTGTCTGTTCGAAAAATGAGGCAAAACCGAACGCTTCCTCCAGCAAGCCAAGAGCCGCGGACGAGAATGGAACGCAGGCAACGGCAACGCGCTTAGCAAAGAGATAGAAAGAAGCGGCAGCCCAGCGATATCGCTGGGCTGCCGCATGGTTGTTTTTGTGTCGGTTAGACTTTGCTAATTCGTTAGCGTATGTTGCTGTGTAAAGTCGTTCATGTGACAGCGTGATTGCCGGCTTTATCTTTTCATCTATTGTGGTTTTTCCAGGTCTTGCACAAGTGCAGCCGTTTTTTTGTGCTTTTCAAAGTGGAGCGCTTTTTCAAAAGCACGGTATGCCTTTTTCTCGCCATGAAATCGGAACATCGCGTACTGATGGAGTTCAAATGTCTTTTCTGTTTCAAATAGGTTGATTGCTTCTTTAAGGTTGTCTGCCCGCTGGTGAAGGAAATACGTTTTAAATTTTTGGATGGCATAGGGTTTTAAATAGTAAGGTGGAATATCCGTTTCGGATAGAAGCTGTTGAAGTGATTCTCTGGCAGTCGTTCTTGCCGAATCTAACCGTTGCTTTGCGTGCTCTAGTTTCCGTTTATACGAGCGGCTGTTTTTAATGAGTCGGTTGATGCCATACATTCCAACAACGTAAAAGAATAGAGGCGCTAAAATGAACAGGGCCAGAAACAGCAACGCCTTGTATAGAAAGAAAGGCAAAGAAAGGAGTTGGAATGAAGCGATCAGCATATTGCCAAATAACGTGTGAAAGGAAAAAAGGAATAGAATGATTGCACAAGCAAACCATGTGTTCAGATAGCGTGGGAGAAAAAAGTGACGCAGCGGCCCGCTTGTCAGTTGCTGAAACTGTTCCAGGCATTGCCTCTCTTCTCCTTGTGCTTGTTCGTTTTGTTCAACGAGCACTTCCAGAGACTGAATATGGGCAAGCCATTGCTTTTGGTTCATACTATCCCGCCTTTCCTTGTTCTTGTCCAGTTGTTTTATTTTTATGATGTCCGTTTGGCAACAATGACTGTTTTCGCAAGAAGTTCTTGTTCCTCGGTATTTTCGAGTGAAGGCTGCATATAGATGATTCGAGACGAAAGGAGAGGAAAAGATGGAAAAAACGGTTACGGTCGGACTCGAACATGGGCTCCATGCGAACGCTGCTTCGGCATTTGTCCATGAAGCAGGGCAGTACAAAGCGGATGTCTACCTTAAGAAAGGATCTTCAACGATTAACGCAAAAAGCATTCTTGGCTTAATGAGCATCGTTGTTCAAAAAGGAGATGACGTGTTGTTGACAGCAGAAGGTGCAGATGAGGAAGCCGCGATTGAACGATTAAGCACATTTTTGGAAGGAAAATAACGAAAAAACCGGTGCCACGTGCATCGGTTTTTTTATTTAACAAACGATTACCTTCCTTGTAGTAAGCAAAGGTCTAACCGACTTTGTGGTAGCCACTTTGCCATAGCTGGAGAAAAGGGCATCATTGTCCTTTTTGTGAAAAAAGATTTGACAACGCTTTCTCAAGAGACTACAATAACCAATAAGTTCATATCATATGATATAACTTATAACATATGTTACCGAATTTAAACTAATAATATGAAGTGTAACATATGTAAAATGATGATTCGTTCTAAAAACGAGGAGGAAGATGTATGTCCATTTATCGGGAATTACAAGAGCGTGATAAACAACAACAGCCAATTAAAGTGGGAGTGATCGGTGTCGGTCAAATGGGATTCGGTTTAATTTCTCAAATCTCTCGAATTCCAGGAATGGTCGTTGGTGGGATTTGCGATGTCCATATTGAAAATGCAGAAAAAGCACGTGATTTTTATCATTCTCAAGAAAATAGAAAAGTGGAGACTGTTGTTTCTTCTGATTACCGGGCAGTAATCCAATCAAATACAGTAGAGGTGGTCGTCGATGCAACAGGCGTCCCAGAAGTTGGTGCCAATATTGCCTTGGAGGCACTCCGTTCAAGAAAGCATCTTGTGCTACTGAATGTTGAAGTAGACATTACAATCGGATCGTATATGCATAGCATGTTCGATGCGGCTGGCCTTGTTTATTCTGGTTCAGCAGGAGACGAGCCGGCAGCGATTGTAGAACTTTATGAATTCGCGAAAACAATGGGGTTAGAAGTAGTCGTAGCAGGAAAAGGTAAAAACAACCCACTTAAGCCAACAGCAAATCCTGACACATGTGCAGAGGAAGCTAAACAGAAACATATGAGCGCACATATGCTGGCAGCATTCCAGGATGGCACAAAGACAATGGCTGAGATGAATTTGTTGAGCAACGCGATTGGACTTGTGCCGGATAAAGTCGGAATGCATGGAGTCGACGCTAACTTAGATAATGTCGCTAAGAAGCTAGATTTGAAAGAAAACGGTGGCGTCCTTGACTCACTTGGTGTTGTAGAATATGTAAACGGTTTAGCACCTGGGGTGTTTGTCATTGTCAAAAGTGAATTGGAACCTGTAGATGAAGAACTGCGCTACTTGTTAAAAGTCAACGCCAACCATGGCCGCCATTACACTTTATACCGTCCGTACCATCTGGCAAGCCTAGAAACGCCAATTACGATTGCTAAGGCAGTGCTTCATCATGATACGTCGATTCATCCCCTTGGCGCACCGGTTTCTGAAACCGTAGCAGTTGCAAAACGTGCGATTCAGCCAGGTGAGAGACTAGATGGAATTGGCGGCTATAGCGTAAGAGGCATGTTGGAAACACATCAGGATATGAAGCAGAATGGCCATATTCCGATTGGCCTGATTAGTGGCAATGTCGTCGCCAAACGAGCCATTGAAGAAGGACAGTTTTTAACGATGGATGATGTCGAACTCGACACAATGACTACCGTTTGGAAACTCCGTGCATTGCAAGACCATTTATTTGCTGAATAACAAGGAGAAGGTGGATATGAAGCTTGTACTAATTGCTTGCTGTCTGTTGCTCATTCAATCAGCGTTGACTGCCATCCAAGTTCGCTATTACCAAAAATCGATGAGAGCACTAGTCGGAAAATATAAAGGAGAAAAGGGATACCACCTCTTCTCAGGACAATCCCGTCGTCGAATCGGGCCTGGTTCTATCGTTCTCTTAGTAGTAGATGAGTCTTACATCATCCAAGAATGCCAGTGTATGCGAGGAGTAAGTATTCTGTCTACTTTTAAAGAGATGGAAGAATACGAAGGAATGCACTTGGGCGAGCTGTTGGACAGGCTTCACACTTCAGAAAAAAAACGCAAGTCGCCTGCATTGCAAACTGCCTTACAGGCGGCTGGCGAGCAAGCGCTTACGGCGATTTCAAAGATGAGGAGAACGACCTCGATTTCTTAAAAAGGAGTGAAAGAGATGGACTGGATTGAATGGTTCGGCGAGCATTTTATCGGCATGTTTAATGCAGGTGGAGAACAATTCATGAATCTCCTTACTGGCATTGTCCCAACGCTAGTCGTTTTACTAACCTTCACTTACGCACTAATTAAATTTATCGGAGAGGAACGGGTCACGAAAGCGATCCGTTTCACTTCAAAATACGCACTGCTACGTTACACCGTTATGCCAATCCTATCGATTCTACTGCTTACGAATCCAATGGCTTACACATTTGGGCGTTTTGTCGAAGAGCGCCAAAAACCTGCTTTCTTTGATTCGCTCGTGTCATTTTTGCATCCGGTTACAGCCTTGTTTCCATACGCAAACGCTGGGGAGCTATTTGTCTATCTCGGCATAGCAAATGGATTGACACAAGCAGGTTACTCGACGTCGGAGTTAGCAGTGCGGTTTTTCCTGGTCGGTATTCTGGTTATGCTGATCAGAGGGTTACTGACGGAGCAAATCACAAAATACCTGATGAAGAGAATGTGACAGGAGGGAAACCGGCATGGCATATAAAGCAGTATTTATCAGCAAAGGTTCAGGTGGGTGGGGGACTGGCCTCCGCATTGAACCGAAAGGGAAAAAGACGAAAGTCGTGTCGATCACAGGCGGGGGAATTCACCCTGTCGCCCAACGCATTGCTGAATTGACTGGGGCGGAAGCAGTCGATGGCTTCAAACATTCAGTCCCAGAAGATGAAATGATGTGTGTCGTGATTGATTGCGGCGGAACGGCCAGAATTGGACTATACCCAATGAAACGAATTCCTACAGTTGATATTCTCGCTTCTTCTCCATCAGGCCCATTGGCAAAACATATCAAAGAAGACATTTTCGTCTCTGGTGTTACACCGAAAGAAGTGTCATTGGCAGAAGCAACAGAGGAGAAGACCGATTCAGCCCCTGCAGAGGAAGAAAGTCGTTTCAACCCAGCAAATAAAGAAGAATTTAAGGAAGAGTACGAAAAAGTCAAAAATGAACATCGTTCTCAAAATGATAACTGGCTCATGCGATTTTCAAAAGGAATCGGAAAAGTCACTGGTGTATTCTATCAGGCCGGACGTGATTCGATTGAAATGCTTATTAAAAATATCATCCCATTCATGGCTTTTGTAAGCATGCTGATCGGCATTATCAATTACACGGGAATCGGCGATTTGATTGCGAATACAATGTCGCCGCTTGCTAGCTCCATTTGGGGATTGATCATCATTGTTATGATCTGCACACTGCCATTTTTATCGCCAGTGCTTGGCCCAGGAGCCGTCATTGCCCAAGTAATCGGTGTCTTGATCGGTAGCCAAATTGCGCTTGGGAATATTCCGCCGCAATTTGCGTTACCAGCATTATTTGCGATTAACGGCCAAGTGGGAGCCGATTTCGTACCAGTTGGGTTATCATTAGGGGAAGCGAAGCCAGAAACAGTACAGTATGGCGTACCTGCCGTCCTGTATAGCCGCTTGATTACAGGCGTGTTGGCTGTTGTCATTGCCTATGTGGCTAGTTTTGGTATGTATTAAGGAGGAAAAAGAATGTATCAAACAATCGTAAAAGAAATTGGACAGATGGCACCATCTTTTGCAGACGACAAAATCGTGATTCTTTTTGGGATGGAAGCGCCAGCAGAACTTAGGGAAATTTCATTCCTCCATGAAGTAGACGGGGAATTTGAAGGCAATCCCATTAAAGAAGGCGGTACACTTATTATTGATGAACAGGAATTTGTGATCGAAAAAGTCGGTTCGGCTGCAAATGAAAATTTGCGGACATTGGGCCACATCTCGATTTACTTTACAGAACCGCAAGAAGAGGTATTGCCTGGTGCTGTGTTTGCCAGTCCACATACATTTCCTGTTATAGAAAAGGGTAGCAAAATCACATTTAAGTAGTACAATAATAGTTGGAAATCTTGTTATGTAAAACCACAGGATAGGGTGGTCAAATGTCACTTTTGGGAGATCGAAGACTTTTAGTGAAAATCGCCCAAATGTATTACGAGGAAGGGGCGACACAATCGGAAATTGCCCAGGCCATTGGTGTAAGTCGGCCGCTTATTTCAAAGTATTTAGCGAAAGCAAGGGAGTTGGGTGTGGTAGAGATTATCATTCATGATCACGACACACATCCATTTACCGGATTGGAATCGAAAGTAGAGAAACGCTATGGATTACGGGAAGTTGTTTGTGTAGAATCCAATGAAAATGATGCTTCTAAAGCGCGGATGGGACAAGCGGCAAGCCATTATTTGTTGCGGATGATTCGCGATGGCCAGACAATTGGCATTAGCTCTGGGACAACTTTGTATGAAGTGGCGATGGCATTGTCATCTAGCCAGCACTTTCCAAACCTGCAATTCATCCCTCTTGTCGGTGGAATGGGCGATGAAAGACTCGACATTCATGCCAACCAAATTGTTGCCAAATTGGCTGATGTCCTTAAAGCGAAGTGCAAGTTGTTGCATGCTCCCGTATTAGTCGATTCAAAGGAAGCAAAGGAGATCATTGTCAATCAGTCTTCGATTAGAGAGATTTTTGAGATTGGCGCAAAAGCGGATATTGCCTTGGTCGGCATAGGGGGGACACCAGAGCACTCAACAATGGTAAAGTCTTATCTCCAGCAGACAAAAGGCGTAATCGAGTATGAGAACATCGTAGGCGACATTTGCTACAATTTCATTGGAGAAGATGGTTGTACGATTGATAATGATTGGAATTCCAGAGTCATTTCGATGGATTTAGACCATGTAAAACAAATTCCTCTCGTGATTGGTGTAGCAAGTGGGAAGGAAAAGGTCAAAGCGATTAAAGCAGCACTTGTTGCAAAGTTGATACACGTGCTTATAACGGATGATGGGACGGCGCGGATGTTATTGGATAGTTGAAAAGGAGAAGGCTATTGAGAAAACGAATCTCAACAGCCTTTTTTTGGTTTTCTGCCGATGTTCGGCTACGATGAGATTTGCCTACATTTGAGCAAACAGAGACATACCTGTTTTTGCAAACTGGCCGTGAGAGCTGGACTTAGCGAGAAATGCCGTGTTCAAACGATTTATTAATCGTTTTACGGGTACAAAAGTAGAGAACGAGGTTGATGCTCCCTAGAACGATAAAGCCAGCAACACCGGTAATCCCGTTGATTAGTTCGGGGTTTCCGCCTGCGACAAGAATGAGACCAATCCCAGCTGTCGCATTCATGACACCATGAAAGAAAGCGGCGGGGTAGATCGTTTTTGCTTTTATCGTTATAAAGCATAAAAGCGGCGACAACAGCATGCAAAAAACAGTCATCATCAAAATACCAAATAAAGGCGTACTTGGGTAATTGTGTCCTGCCAGCGTTAGTGGAGCATGCCATGGCCCCCACAGCAAGCCAATCGCAAAAGACGCTTTCCAGAAGCCAAGGCTTTTTAATTCAGTCAATAACAAGCCGCGCCAAGCTGCTTCTTCACCAAAAGCAAAGGCCGCATTGAGCGTGACACCGGCAAGCAAGGCGTTGATTGCCATCATCCATAGTGGATGAAAAGGCAACGCTTCAAAAGCAGCTTCAGTTGCATTCCTCGTATTCTCATCCATTGCGGAGTAATAGGCTTCCATCGTTAAGGAAAGGCTAGTTCCTGGGAAAACTAATGCGACTAAAAGTGTTGCTGAAACAAGGAAGAATGGTAGAAAGGCGGCGAGAACCCACCAAAGAGAAAAGCGCCCTTTTAATAGCAAAGCAGGTGCGAGCGGCTGTTTGAAGACCGCTTTTTGCGTTATCACGGCACTGGCGAACGGGAAAAGCATATACACCATCGCGAATAATTGAAAGGCTAGAGGATTTCTGTAGGCACCGCTCAGCAAAAATACCGCCCCTGTACCAAAGCTGATACCAAAAAGAATACAAACAAACACAATGAGTTTCTTTTTATCCATGGGCTTTCACGTCCTCGTTTTTTCTATATGTACGTAGAGAAGATAGAAAGGATTCATTTCTCTTGATATACCCCTATAGGGTATGTTATGGTTTAAGCAGATACTTCATTTTAGCCGAGAAGGTGAAATAGATGAGTGAGAAAAAAGCAGCGCTCTCGATTACCGGAATGACGTGTGCCGCCTGTGCAACGAGAATTGAAAAAGGGCTTAACAAGATCGAAGGTGTCTCACAGGCGACGGTTAATTTAGCGAATGAGAAAGCGACCATTATCTATGACAGCAACAAAACCGAGCCGAACGTTTTTGCTGAGAAAATCGACAAGCTTGGCTATGGCGTACGTCTTGAAAAAGCGATCTTTAATGTAAAAGGAATGACTTGTGCTGCTTGTGCAACGAGAATCGAAAAACGACTCAAAAAAATGCCTGGTGTCACAGAAGCAAACGTAAATTTAGCGATAGAGCGGGCAACGGTTGTCTACAATGAGGCAGAAACAAACGAACAGGAAATGATTCGCGTTGTTGACAAGCTTGGCTACCAGCTTGAACACGAAGCGGCTAGTAACGGGAACGCCAAAGAAGAAGAAAGCCAGAAGCGTTTCGGATTGTTTCTTTTTTCAGCCATCTTGTCACTGCCACTTCTTTGGACGATGGTGACCCATTTTGAATTTACATCGTTTTTGTATGTACCTGATATGTTCATGAATCCATGGGTGCAACTGGCACTGGCGACGCCGGTACAACTAATTGTTGGCGCGCCTTTTTACAAAGGTGCCTACAAGGCATTGGCAAACAAAAGCGCCAATATGGACGTCCTTGTTGCCCTTGGGACGACAGTTGCCTATGTTTACAGCATTTTTCTTGGCTGGGAATGGTACCAGAGCGGCCAAGTTGGCATGCCTGAATTGTACTTTGAAGCGGCAGCTGTCATTCTTACATTAATTGTGTTGGGCAAATGGTTTGAAGCAAGAGCCAAAGGAAGAACAAGCAAAGCCATTTCTACTTTATTAGGATTGCAGGCGAAAACGGCTCGAGTGATCCGTAATGGCAGTGAAGTCGAGTTGCCGATTGAAGAAGTAAAGGCAGGCGATGAACTTGTCATTCGACCGGGAGAAAAAATTCCGGTCGACGGTTACGTAAAAAGCGGTGCCTCTTCCGTCGATGAATCGATGATTACAGGAGAAGCGCTCCCAGTCAGCAAGGGAGCAGATGATCCGCTAATCGGAGCAACGCTGAACAAGCAAGGGTCGCTGCGGATGATTGCTACAAAAGTCGGCAAGGATACAGCACTTGCGCAAATTGTCAAAGTGGTCGAAGAGGCGCAAGGGTCGAAAGCGGATATTCAACGTATCGCTGATAAGGTGTCTGGCGTTTTTGTGCCTGTTGTCGTTCTCCTAGCGGCAGCCACTTTTCTGATTTGGTATGTACTCATTGATCCAGGCAATATTCGAGCAGCGATTGTTCCATTTATCACGATTTTGGTCATTGCCTGCCCATGTGCGTTAGGTTTGGCGACGCCGACTTCGATTATGGCTGGATCTGGCCGAGCGGCTGAACTAGGGCTGTTGTTTAGAGGCGGCGAACATTTGGAAAATACACGATCGCTTACAACGGTTGTCCTCGACAAAACCGGCACTGTGACGAGAGGGACACCGCAATTAACGGACATTGTGCCTGCAGAAGGAATCGACGAAAACGAGCTACTTGCTGTAGTGGCAAGTGCTGAATTTGAATCGGAACATCCATTAGCGAATGCCATCGTGCAAGGTGCTGCTGACCGTGCCGTTTCCTTAAAGAAGGCTGAGGCGTTTGAAGCATTAACTGGCTATGGCATTCGCGCAAAAGTGGACGGCGTTGTTATTCATATTGGTACACGAAAGCTGATGGAACAGGCAACAATCGATTACACGGCGTTAGAAGAGCGTATGGAAGAACTGGAGCAGCAAGGGAAAACGGCGATGTTGGTAGGCATCGATACAAACATTGCTGGATTGGTTGCAGTAGCCGATACAGTGAAGGAAACCTCTAAGGAAGCGGTGGAACGCCTCCATGAACTTGGACTTGAAGTGATTATGCTTACTGGCGATAATGAGCGAACGGCAAAAGCGATTGCATATGAAGTGGGGATCAACCATGTGATAGCCGGTGTGTTGCCAGAGGAGAAAAGCGATGAAGTGAAACGTCTTCAAGCAGAAGGCAAACGAGTAGCAATGGTGGGCGACGGCATTAACGATGCCCCTGCTCTTGCGGTAGCAGATGTAGGGATGGCGATGGGAACGGGCGCTGATGTGGCGATTGAAACAGCCGATGTCACGTTAATGCGTGGCGATGTAAACAGCGTCGCTGACGCGTTTCTCATGAGCAAAAAAACGATGCGCAACATTAAACAAAATTTGTTTTTCGCCTTTTTTTACAATTCGGCGGCGATACCAATTGCAGCGGCTGGACTCCTCGCCCCATGGGTAGCAGGAGCAGCGATGGCCTTTTCTTCTGTATCCGTTGTCGCAAATGCCCTGCGGTTGCAACGGATCCGTATGCCTCAGAGAGGAGCTGCCAGTAAATGACGATTAAACGCTGGGTACTAGCGGCTATCTGCTACATGATTCTTGTCGTGTCAGGCTACGGTTTGCTAACTGGAACCAATCCGTTCGAAAGCACGGACATTCATGAGAGCGAGCCTCACGAGTGAGAAATTGGATTAAAAAACCTCAAGCCCCTGGCAATTGCCAGGGGCTTGAGGTTTTCGACTGTGTAAGTTTTAGTTGAGAGCGGCGCGGAAGTAAAGCAGTCTCGTGATCAAAAAGTAAATCAATTGCAAGACGGCGTAGATGGAAATAACCAAGATCGCATTTAGCACTAGGTTGACATCTAGCATGTTGCTGAGCATGACATAAGCAAAGCTGGCATGGATGCTGCCGACAAGCACAGGCACGAAGAAAAGGAAGGCCATTTGCTTATCCAAAATCCGGCGTTTTTCTTTGTCTGTCAAGCCAATGCGGCTTAAGGCAAACAGTTGTTTTTTCGTATCGGCCAAGTCAGTAAACAATTTTAAATAGAGCATGCTTCCTTGAACAATGAAGAAAAGCAAGCTGACAAACAAGCCGATAAACAGAATTAAGGAATACATTTGCATCAGCATATGGTATTGATACGGCTTAGCTTGCACTAAATAACCGTGTTCTCCTGTTGCGTCCATAATCGCTTCGGATACTTCCGTTTCATTTTGCCAATCGTCAAGTTCATAGGCAATGAAGCGATCGTGTTGAACGGCAGGCGCTTGCTCAGCTTTGGCGAACGCTTCGTCTGAAAGGATAAAGGTACTGTTGCTACTAAACAAGACTTCATTGCGCACTTCAAGATCCGTAAAGGTTTGCTCTGTCTCGCCAAACGTAATCGTCAGTTCATTAAATTGATCAGCTGCAAACAGGTCGGCTTCTCTACTATAAGCGATGACCTCATTGCCTTCTAGGGAAACGGGCTCTAAACCAATGTCTGTACTAATGCGGTTAAATGTGCTTTCTGAGATGGCTGAACCAAATAATACGCTAGGTTCGTTCATATAAGATGGCGTGCCTTGGAACATGGCGACCAGCGTTTGTTCATCAATTTTAAACAGAACCTCAGAGTCGTATTCTGCTAGCAATGATTCAACCTTTTCGGTCGTAATTATATCGGCCTCATCGTCAACTTCTTCAACCGTCCAGAAAATTGAGTACGGCATATTCCCCATTCCTTCAGTGAGAATCGCATTAAAAAACATATAAACGGTTCCCGAGGCTGTCAGGACGACAGCGCTAATGACAGATGTCAAAAACAGCATGCGTGCGTAATCTTTTAAACGAAACAAAATGTTTGTCCGCGTAATTAAAGTCGTGCCTGAGTATAAGGAGCGTTTGTTACTGTAAAGGCGCTTGTAAAGCGCTACCGTGCCCTGTGTAAATAGAAAATAAGTGCCGACTACCACAAGCCCTAATACTGGGAACATGGTTAGCATGACGGTCATCATGTTGGTTGTGACAGCTAGCCCATAGCCAGCTCCAAGGCAAATCACCGTAAGCACGGTGAGCCAAACGGATGTCTTTGGCATCATCTTTGGCTTGCTTGCTTCTTTCAGCATTTGAATCACTTCTTGGTTGCGAAGTTTCCAAAATGAAAGGAGCGAGAGAACCTGGAATAATAAGAAAAAGCCAACGCCAGTTACAAGATAAGCAGCAGGCACAAATTTGAACGTAATCGGCGCGTCTACAGCAAGCAACATGGTCATGAACATCAAAAACAATTTCGAGAAAAGCGTGCCAAGCAGAAGCCCGCAGATGATGGCGACAATCGAGATAATCGTTTGCTCATAATAGACAAGGGAGCGCAACTGGTGTCTGTTCATGCCAAAAAGCGTTAAAAGGCCAAACTCCTGTGAACGCACTTGCAAAAAGACATTGTTCGAATAGGCGATAAAAAAGATCGAAAATAAGACAATGATTACTTGTGCTGCCACCATGCCGTTTTTGACGACCTGGTGTATGCTTTCCTCGGCGATATCTGGGTGAAAAATAAACTGGGCATAGATAAAAAAGATCATGACGGTGAACACGCAACTTAGAAAATAAGCAGCATAGCGTTGGGCGTTGCCAGTGATGTTTCTACGGGCGAGTGTGCGCAGATTCATGGAAATCGCCCCCTAAAACGCTAAGCGTGTCTAAAATGTTTTGGTAAAACGTTTGTTGGCGGTCGCCTTTGCGGATCTCGGAGAAAAAGGCGCCGTCTTTGATAAAAATGATCCGGTCGCAATAGCTGGCCGCGGTAGGGTCGTGTGTAACCATTAAAATGGTCGCGTCTCGTTCTTTATTCATGGCCGTAAGCGTATCAAGCACCTGTCTTGCTGCTTTTGAATCAAGGTTTCCTGTCGGTTCGTCGGCTAACACCATTGCTGGTTGGTGGATAAAGGCCCGTGCGCATGCAGTACGTTGTTGCTGGCCTCCTGAAATTTCAGAAGTACGCTTATCCAAAATCGAAGTAATGCTAAGCAATTCAGCAATATTGGCAAGGCGTTTTTCCATTTCTTTGTATGGTACTTTGTCCAATGCCAATGGGAGCAAAATATTTTCGCGAACAGTTAACGTGTCTAGCAAGTTAAAATCCTGGAACACAAAGCCAAGTTCTTTGCGGCGAAAAAGTGCTAATTTATTGTTTGACAGTGTTGCCGGATTGGTGCCGTTAATGATGATTTCGCCTGCTGTCGGTTTGTCAATCGTTGCTAACATATTGAGCAAAGTCGTTTTTCCGCTGCCAGACGGACCCATGACACCAACAAATTCGCCTTTATCAACTTGAAGTTGGAAAGGCAGCAATGCCTTATAGGCGAGCCCTTCCTTTTTCGGATAATAGGTTTTCGTTAAATTTTTGACTTGAAGAATGGACATCGTGCGTTCCTCCTATCACAACGTTTGTGTAATCAGTATAGAAAAGAACGGATGCGTTTCCCATTGAATCAGCTTTCAAATTTCTATGTTTAGCTTACATTTTTGTCATGTTTGATGAAGTGTCTTTGAAGAAAAAACAAGTGTAGCCGTCGTGCCTTTGCCAGGCTCAGAATGTAAATAGAGCCTGTGGCCAAGCTCACGGGCGATCGTTTGCGCCAAATAGAGCCCCATCCCTGTAGATTCTTGGTAGCGCCTGCCATTTTCGCCAGTGAAAAACGGGTCAAATACTCGGGGCAAATCTTTTGCTGGGATGCCTACACCTGAATCGGCTATTGAAAATTCAAGTTGGCTACGCTGTTTTTTAAATGAAAAACGGATGCGTGCTTGTTGCTTTTGCGGCGAATATTTTAAGGCGTTATGCAAAAGCTGGGCGATGATGACGCGAAGCCACTTGCTGTCGCTAGCGACGGGTTCAGCTTCCTCAGCGTCAAGTTCTGGGAAAATGCCACGGCGGATGAACTGGCGCTTTTCCTCATTAATGAGCTCCCTAGCAATTGCTGCAGGATCGACGAGCTCCGCCTTTAAGTCGAGAGAAAAGTGGTCAAGCCGAGCAAGGTGAAGCATCAGTTCAAGACCATGGCGGAAGCGGTCATTTTCGGCACTTATGTCGTCAAGCCATTCTTTATCGGTTAGTGTTTGTTTTCCCTCTTGAACGAGCAAGGAAATGACGGAAACAGGCGTTTTCATATGGTGAACCCACTGATTAATAAACATTTGGTGCTGCTTTTGCGCTTGTTCAAGCCTCTCGACTTCTCGTTGAATGTCTTCTTGTGCCCGCTTATGAAGGCGAAGCCATGCTTGCGCTTCACGAGAAGGAGGATTGGTGGCCTCCAATTCATAGCTTGAGTCAAGAGATATCGTTTTTTGATGAGCAAGGCGATGCAATTTCTTTAAATATGTTTTTTGGCGGAGGTAATCGACCGCGAGCCATACAATTAAGAAAAAACTAGTTAACAGCAACAAATAAAAGGCGATCGGCGCGTTGATATTTTCATGGCTTATATGCATATACAACGATGCCGTTAAGATGAGCAAACCTGCGTTCATGTAAAAAAACAAAATCACCGCTAGACGGTCTTTTAAAAACGTACGAATCATGATGACCGCCCACCCCAATTGACGTCCAGCCTATATCCTTGTCCGCGGATGGTTTGGATCGCATCAGTGATGCCAAGTTCTTGCAGGCGCTTTCGTAGTCGTGTCACATTTACAGATAACGTATTGTCATCGACAAAATCCACTTCATCCCACAGCGTTTCCAAGAGCTCGTCCCGACTAACAATCGCATTTGGTGATTCCGCTAAGCGCTGGAACAATAAAAACTCTTTTTTCGTTAATTCCAATTTGGCATCGTTATAGACGAGTTCATTTCGGTCAGGGTAAAAATAAAGGTTGTCCAGTTCTCTTACCGTTTGCTGGATGTCCCGGGCATGGGCGTACTCCCCGTATGAACGGCGCAAGGCGCTTTTTACTTTAGCCAGCAGCACTTCTAAATGAAATGGTTTTGTAATGTAATCATCGCCGCCATTCTCAATCGCCATCACTTGGTTCATGTCGTCTGTCCGGGCCGAGATAAACAATACCGGTACATTGGAAACAGTGCGGAGTTGCCTACACCAATAAAAGCCGTCATAAAGGGGCAAATTAATATCGAGTAAGACAAGATCAGGCTGAATCGCAACAAATTCCTGTTTGATCGTTTCGAAATTCTCCGCCAATGTAACTCGATAGCCGTACCGTTCTAAATGGTCAGCCATAATCCGGCGAATTTGCTGGTCATCCTCGACTATATAAATATGGTACATATAAACCATCCTTTTCTTGCACTATTCACTCTCTAGCATAGCATGTCCACTCGCAAAAGGGGACAATCATCGCTAGGTGTTTAAAATCTAGGCAAACGAGAATAAAATAATCAGATAGATGAGGTTAACATTTCCTTTTATCTATATCTTTTTACCTGTATATAGTATAAATGGAATAGGTAATAATGTTCAGAAATGGAATGTAGCGGTTGGATAAAACAGGTTACTTTTTCATTGTCTTATGTCTATTTGTCTGGTTTTTCTGATGATTTTATAGGAAATAAGAGTCAATTCTTAAAATGTTTGGCATTTAGGGAGGGGTTTTCTTTCGGGCCGCGAATTTTATATAGCATAACAGAGGAGGCCCAAGATATGTACGACATAATGAATCAACCACTTCCAGCCTCTGAAGGAATTTCACGTACCAATTCGCGCATGCTGGAACAAATGAAGAGACTACACGCATCAGGCGTTCAATCGCTATGCTACGCTCCGTATTTTGAAGCGATGGAGCCTGATACCCATGGAAAAGCGATTCGCACCGCTATAAAAGCGTACCAAGATCAAGGTATATTGCCGCTCTTGCCAGGCCATACGCTGCGCCTTTCCTATGATCTTCCAGAAGCGTTACGCTCTGGCCGTGCTCTTTCCCTAAATGATACGATGTATGTTCTTATCGACATAGAGAATAAGCCAATTACTGAAGTCGACATCCAATTATATGAGTTGGAGCTTGCCGGATATATACCGGTCATTCTTCATCCAGAAAAACAAACTTGCTTCCAAAATGACACAGACAAACTGTACCGCCTTGTAAAAAACGGCGCCCTTGCGCAAATCCAAGCTGCCAGTCTGCTAGGGGAGAATGGAAAAAAGGCGAAAAAACTTGCACAACAGTTCGTTAAGCATAAGCTAGCCCATACGATTGCTAGTTTTGAATGGCCAACAGATGGCGGCGATTGCTCGCTTTCAAAAGCGGTACCCCTTGTAGAAAAAATCGAACATCCATATGGGGATGAAGTCGTGAAAAACTTGGCGAGGATTTTTAATGGCGAACAAATAGCCATGGAAGAACCCGTCCGTGTGGAAAGAAGTCGCTTTTCCTCCTTTTTCAATTGACGTGTGACTGGTACACTGATATTGGAGGTAGGATAAATGATGAACTCAGTTGCAGAAACACTCATTAGCCAGATCCAAGCACAGGGAAAGGAATTTATTAGTGAGTGGCAGTTTGAAGGCTACATTCCGATGGATGAGGGCGTGCTTTTGTATGTAAAAACCCGTCAAGGCCAGCCAGTTGTCATTAGTCTTAAACAAGAGAGCGAAGACCGCTATCATGTGGAAATGGTGCGAAATAATGATAAATTTGACCGCATCGTTCTTGGTGGCGACTACGATGTGCCAGGATCTGAGTTGGCTATACGCATTGATATGTTGCTTGGCGCTGCGAAACATTAAAAAGAAGCAGCGCCTTTTCCGCTTCTCCAAAAATTGTGAACGGATAGCAGAGGGCTATAACGGCTTTGTTCTTAAATTCTCATTTACGTTGACGGCTCCGTAATGTCCACTCGATCAGTATACCCTTTCATTGATGTTCCTCCCTATCGATCTGTGGCCAAACGCTAGGCACATCGTATTTTTATCCGTATTGATTGGTTAGCACTGGGTTCGATTCACTTGCATCATTCCTTGGGGAAGCGCCGTTCATTTTTCTCTTTGAAGAGATTCAATCTTTTCACTGCGAGCCTGCCAAGGGAATGGTATACTAACAGAAAAAGCTCTAGTGCAGGGGGAACGAAAGTGGAACAAGTACGATATGGTGGTTTAGAAGCAGGGGGAACAAAAATGGTTTGTGGCGTCGCCAATGAAACAGGCGAGTGGTTGGCGAAGCTGACGATTCCTACCAAACATCCACAAGAAACAATGCCAGAGATTATCGCGTTTTTTGAAGAACAACAAATTGATAGTTTGGGGATTGGCAGTTTTGGGCCACTTGATCTTGTAAAAGGATCTTCTACATACGGCTCACTGGCAAGTACGCCTAAAAAAGGATGGCAAGGCTATTCGCTCCTTGGCGCCTTTGCCCATTTAAACATTCCTATCTCGATTACAACAGATGTGAATGGAGCTGCGCTTGCTGAAGCTGCTGTTGGTGCTGCCAAGGGGCTTGACAGTTGCGTTTATATTACAGTCGGTACTGGCATTGGCGCTGGCGCAGTCGTAAACGGGACGATTTTGGAAGGGCTTAGCCATCCAGAAATGGGGCATATCCCTGTTGTACGCCATAAAAATGACCGCTATGAGGGCAATTGCCCATACCATGGTGATTGTCTTGAGGGGCTTGCTGCTGGTCCCGCTATTCAAGGGCGATGGGGCAAAGCAGGTGTAGAGCTTGCCGAAGTTAGCGAAGTATGGGAAATGGAAGCATACTATCTAGCCCAAGCAATCGCTACTTACACATACGTGCTGTCGCCAAAGCGAGTTATTTTAGGAGGCGGTGTCATGAAACAACGCCACTTGTATCCGCTTATTCGCAAAGCGTTGGCTACGCAAATCAATGGCTATGTGGAGATGGGCGATCTTGAGGAATATGTTGTGCCTCCAGGACTCGGCGATGACGCGGGTCTTACAGGAGCCGTTTTACTTGCTAAGCAAGCATTTGCCCAAAAGGGGCTTAAGTCGGCAAACCTATAGCCAAATAAAAAGGCAAAGTGACAGAGAAAAACGCTTAGCGGAAAGCCGCTTTGCGTTTTTTCTACAAACCAAAATAGAGGAAGCGGGGATGGCGATGTCAGAACGGTACCCACATGCAAAGCGTGTCTATCAATTGACGCTGGAGCTAATGAAGCAGCCAAGCATTTCTGGAACGACACAAGAACGGGAAATGGCTGACCGCATTGTTGCGGTGCTAGAGCGAATCCCTTATTACCAAGCCTATCCGCAGCACATCAAACGCGTCCCTTTAAAAGGCGACTCTCTCGGACGGGAAGCGGTTGTCGCGCTTTTGGCGAAAGCGCCTACGACAAAAAAAGCGACCATGTTGTTAAGCCATTTTGATGTTGTTGGCGTCGATGATTTTGGAATGTATAAAGAGGATGCGTTTACTCCTGATTTGTTAAAAGAAAAGCTTTTGGCCGAGCAAGAGGGCTATCTTGACAAGGACGCACGTCATGATTTGGAATCTAACCATTATTTGTTTGGACGTGGCAGTATGGACATGAAGGCCGGACTTGCGATGCAGTTGTCTGTTTTGCAAGACATCGCTGATGATAAAGACGCAAAGGCCAATGTATGTCTGGTCGCCGTGCCCGACGAAGAAAAGCTGTCAATGGGAATGTTTGCCGCTATCCATGAATT
Organism: Shouchella clausii; assembly: GCF_001598215.1. Classification (GTDB taxonomy): domain Bacteria; phylum Bacillota; class Bacilli; order Bacillales; family Bacillaceae_D; genus Shouchella; species Shouchella tritolerans. The sequence continues at coordinate 1,025,241 of NZ_BCXJ01000001.1, forward strand.
GAAAGCGATGCAGGAAGATGGCTGGAACTTCCAAGCATGCATTTGTTCGGAGCCGAATTTTTCTGCTTATCCGAATGATTGGAACAAATACATTTATACGGGCTCAACAGGGAAGCTGCTCCCGTTCATTTACTGTATCGGCAAGGAAACGCATGTTGGCCAACCGTTGGAAGGCATTAATGCTGCTGTTATGGCTGCCCAACTCGCCGTGGAAATGGAATGGTCAGAGCGGTTTTCGAATAAAGTCGATGGTGAAGTTTCTCCGTCGCCAACATGTTTGCGCATTCGAGACTTAAAGGAAACGTACGATGTGCAAACGCCAAATGAATCTTATTTATTTTATAATGTGTTAACGCTAGACTCAGGACCCCAGGAAGTTATGGAGCGTGTAAAAGAGGCTTGCAACCAGGCAAGCACGCTCATTTATGAGCGCCTTCTCCGCCATCGCCAAGCATTTGGCAATGAATCACTGACAGCACTAGTGAAACAGCCAAAAGTCTATACGTTAACTGATCTTTACAAGCTCGGAGTTCACAAGTATGGAAAGCATGCATTTAAGGACGTTTACGAAGAAGCATTATCCGAAAGTGTAGCGGAAACGGCTGATTACACGACGCAAACACTTGCATTTGCACGGCGAGTGTCAGCCCATTTTTTAGACAGGGCACCTTTTTATTTGCTGTTGCTTGCTCCGCCCTATTATCCACATGTGCGTCTTGACCAGAAACAAGATCAAAGTTTGTTGGCGCTTGTAGAGGAGCTCAAGCAAGTTTGTGCCGATCAATTTGGCGAACGACTTGTGCAAAAAACCTTTTTTCCAGGTCTCTCGGATGTGAGTTATTGCCGGGTAACGAGAGAGGCTGCTGCTCCAGATGTGGCATTGAAAGAGCATATGCCATTATACGAACGAAGTTATCACATTCCCTTAAGGGAAATCGCTGCGCTTAACATTCCGACAATAAACTTAGGGCCTTTTGGCAAAGACGCCCATAAGCGGACTGAACGTTTAGAATTGACATACTCCACGGAAGTGGCCCCAGCGTTACTACTTCATGCTGTAAAACGGCTGGCGGAGCAAATGGACTAAAGCAAAACGATAGGTGAAAAATCCTCATGTCTCTGTTAAAGAGTAGGGAGCAAAGTGACGTAAGGGAGCCTTTGTTTCAGGTTATGGCGCCACTTTTACGGGCGCCTTTTTACAGGCTGTTGTAAGAAAGTAGAAGAACCCGGCTATTTGTCGTAAACTGTGATAAGCTATGCGTAGTGTACTGGTTTTATTGAGGAGATTATACATATGAAGAAAACAAATTCCACTTCCTTCGTAACAGCGGGTTTGCTGCTAGGCATTTTTATGGCCGCCATCGACAATACGATTGTAGCGACAGCAATGGGCACCATTGTTGGCGACCTCGGTCATTATGAGCAATTTGTATGGGTAACGGCTGGATATATGGTCGCGATGATGGCCGGTATGCCTATATACGGGAAATTATCTGACATGTATGGCCGGAAACGTTTTTTCGTATTTGGCTTGCTCATGTTTTTGCTTGGCTCTGTCTTATGTGGCCTGTCGCAAACGATGAATCAATTAATAGCGTTTCGCATCATTCAAGGGATCGGCGGCGGAGCCCTGATGCCTATAGCCTTTACGATTATTTTCGACCTCTTCCCGCCAGAGAAACGAGGAAAGATGACTGGGCTTATTGGCGCTGTGTTTGGCCTTTCCAGTGTCCTTGGACCTCTATTAGGTGCATTTATAACGGAAGCGCTAAGCTGGCATTGGATTTTTTATATCAATGTGCCAATCGGTGCGGTGGCGCTGTTTTTAATTGTCCGTTATTACAAAGATACGATGGAGGCATCGAAACAAAAAATAGACTGGCTTGGCGCTGGATCCCTTGTTCTTGCAGTTAGTTGCTTAATGTTTGCCCTTGAACTTGGGGGCGGTACGTACAGTTGGGGTTCTCCAACGATCCTTTTGCTGTTTGCGGCTGCGGCGGTTCTGTTTACCGTGTTTGCGTTCGCCGAACGGAAAGCAGAGGAGCCAATCATTTCGTTTTGGATGTTTAAAAAACGTCTATTTGCCACGTCGCAGCTAATTGCCTTTGCTTACGGCGGCACATTTGTGCTTTTGGCTGTGTTTATTCCAATCTTTGTCCAGGCCGTATTCGGCGGTACGGCATCTGACGCTGGGACAACGTTAATGCCAATGATGCTTGGCTCGGTAGTTGGAAGCATGATTGGCGGAGCGCTGCAGACGAAAATCTCGTTTCGGGCAATGATGGTATTTTCAGGCGTCTGCTTTTTTACAGGCATGGCACTGCTAGCAACAATGGGTACAGATGTCACAAGAATAGCATTGGCGCTTTATATCGCTTTAGCTGGGCTAGGCGTAGGCTTTTCGTTTTCGCTTTTGCCTGCTGCTTCCATTAATCAATTATCGCCGCGATTCCGTGGTTCAGCCAACTCAACCAACTCGTTTTTGCGCTCATTTGGCATGACGGTCGGTCTCGCTGTTTTCGGTACTGTCCAAACGCTTTCCTTTTCCAACCGATTAAACGGAGCATTCAAGGAAGCACCAATTCAAGTGGAAAGCCAAAACTTACAAGAATTGTTTACGCCAGAAGGCAGAGCGCAAATACCGCCTGATGTGCTTAGCACAATTACGGAAGCGATGTCCGATTCAATTACATTTATCTTCTCCCTTGCGCTCATTCCGATTGCGGTTGCACTAGTAGCGGCGTTTTTTATGGGCAATGACAAGGTTGAGACAAGCAAAAGCATGAAACGGAACCCGTCGTCGGAAGTATAGCATAGGGAGAATGAAGCAAGGAGACTGCACGAATGTATGGTGTTGTCTCCTTGTTTGTTTATTAGGGAAGTCATTACTAGCTGTAAGCACCTTGGCAAATCCAGAAGTTATAACTTGACAAAAAAATTTATTTATGCTATAATTGAATATTATTGTTTTTATTGTATAATAGGATTCTCCTGGCCAGGGGAATCCTATTTTTTTGAAGATGAAGGAGCGTGTATGGCTTGCAAAAGGGGAGTCCTAGTTTAACTTCTATTATTTCTGCATTTGGAAGAGCATACCATAGTCAGTTTGATCAACCGAAGATTTTTGATGATTATTTAGCGGACCGTTTGCTCTCCGAAGACGAATATGAGGAGATCAAGGCCAACATGATTCAGGGGATTGGTTTTTTTAACGAAGAAATTGCCCAAAAATGGAAAGGCCATTCGGAACAGATATTAAAGTGGATTACCCAAGTACAACTTTCTCCAACGCCTTTAGCGCGTGCCTCCTATTGTGAAGGCGTGCTTCTGAATGAAGTGCGGCTAGGGGCCAAACAGTACGTCATCCTTGGTGCTGGTTTGGACACATTTTGTTTTAGGAATCCAGAGCTGCAGGATACATTAGACATTTTTGAGGTTGATTCTCCGATGACGCAGGAATTTAAGAAGAAAAAGTTAGAGCAGGCTGGTTTTGAGATTCCAAGCCACCTTCATTTCGTTCCTATGGACTTCAGCAAGACGTTTTCTGGGCAACCATTAATCGAGGCAGGGTTTGCTGGCAAGAAGACGTTCTTTAGCCTTTTAGGTGTTTCCTACTATTTGACGAAGGAAGAGCTTTCAAGCTTAATTGCCCATTTGTTTGCCCTTGTGCCAACGGGAAGTTCGATTGTGTTTGATTATGCAGATGAGACGCTTTTTGAAGAAAAAGGGGTTTCAAATCGAGTCGAAAACATGGTGAAAATGGCAGCCGCAAGTGGAGAGCCGATGAAGTCCTGTTATTCTTATAGTGAAATGGAATGGCTATTGGAACAATGCGGTTTGCTTATCTATGAGACGCTTACGCCTGAGAAAATCAATGAACGGTACTTTTCTAACAGGCAAGATCATTTGTCAGCATTTGAAACCATTCATTATGTTCATGCAGTCAAAAAATAAAAGTGGCTGGTTCATGAAAGTAGAGAATGAGAGGAAAACACATGGCGGCAATCGCCATGTGTTTTTTATATCAAATCTGATTTTTTGAGAAAACGGATGAAACCAGCCTCCCCTGAGTCTGTATCTTTAAAGACGCCGGCATGGGAGAGGACAGTCGCAAACAGCCGACCGACTTCTTGCTTAAGGAGCTCCTCCACATTCGCTGCTGTAAGGTTCGGCTTTTGCTCTTTTAGCGTTAGTGCCCACTCTTTGTGTTTCGCAATGGCTTCATTTTGCTCAATTTGTTCTGCAGCATTAGCACTCGGTAAGACAGTTGCTAGCTCAGCTAGTTCTTGTTTTAAGCGTCCAGGCAATACGGCTAAGCCCATTACTTCAATCAAGCCAATGTTCTCTTTTTTGATCGCGTGCACGTCCGCATGGGGATGAAATAACCCGAGCGGATGGGCTTTTGTCGTCCGGTTATTGCGAAGGACGAGATCGAGTTCAAACAAGCCGCCCTTGTTGCGGGCAATCGGCGTAATGGTATTATGAGGTGTGCCGTCACTATCTGCATAAATGTCGAGCGATGGGTCGCTATACGTTTTCCAAGCCAAAAGGATAGCAGTAGCAGCTGCTTGCAACGATGCTAGGTCTGCGCTAGCGAGACGAATGACAGACATAGGCCACTTGACAATGCCGGCTTTTATAGTTGGATATCCTTTTAGAGTAAAAGCCATTTTCAATGGCGCTTTCGCCATTGGAAATGTATGGGCTCCGCCTTGGTAATGGTCGTGGCTTAAAATCGAACCGCCGACTATTGGCAAATCGGCATTGGAGCCAATAAAATAATGAGTGTATTGTTGGACAAATTCAAGCAGCCTTGTAAATGTATCGGCGGTAATTTGCATAGGCCGCTGTTTTTCGAAAAGCACAATGGCGTGTTCTTCATAATAGACATAAGGAGAAAACTGCATAAACCACTGTTCGTTGCCAAGTGTTACCGGAATTAAGCGCAAGTTTTGCCGTGCGGGGTGGTTAACTCGACCGGCAAAGCCAACATTTTCTTTGGCAAGAAGCCCTTTAGGATAGTGGGAAGAGGCTTCTTTTTTGGCCGCAGCAATGGCAACAGGGTCTTTTTCCGGCTTTGATAGATTGATCGTGATTTCGAGGTCGCCATAAGGGGTAGGCGCAAGCCAACTTTCATTTAAGGCGATCCTGTCTGTACGAATGTAATGGGCGTCTTTGCAAAACTGATAAAACGCAGCAGTTGCCGCTTGTGGGCCTTGTTGTTCGCAAATACGGAAAAAATACTCAATGACTGTACTTGGACGCGGCAAAATCGCATCAATCAATTTTGTGTCGAATAAGTCCCGGTATGTGACTGTATTCGCTTCAAGGCGACCATTGTCTGCTGCCCAATCAAGAATCGGGGCAACGATGTCGTAAATGGGCTCATTGGTCTCAGGGAGCGTTTCCCCGATCATCGGCGCATCGAGGCCAAGACGGTCCAGAAGCTGGTTTCGGCTATAGTCGACGTCAGCAAGAGGGAGCAGCTTTTTTTTAACGCCGTAAGCAAGCAATTTTTCAATTTGTGTGTAGATCTGTTTTTCCATCTTATTGCCCTCAATCTGCCGCAGCGGCCAAAGGCAGTTCGGTTACGCCATCACCGGCACGGCTAATATAGAAGCTTGGTTGAAAGCCAAATTCGCTCTCGTAGCCTTTTTTAACATGTGCTTGAAACGCTTCAATTTTGTCTGTTTGTACAAGGCTGACGGTACAGCCGCCAAATCCTGCTCCAGTCATACGTGTGCCAATGCAGCCAGGGGCTCGGTGTTGCAACTGATATAAAGCATCAAGCTCTTTGCCAGTCACTTCGTAATCGTGTGCCAGCGATTGGTGGGACTCATTCATCAGTTGCCCGAAGGCATGAAGGTTTCCGGCTTTTAGCGCCGATACAGCTTCAAGCACACGTTTGTTTTCGCTGACAACATGGCTAGCTCGTTTGGCAACCGTCGCCGTCGAAAAAGCGGTGCGGTGTTTTTCGAGCACAGCTAGTGTGACATCACTTAATGTGCGAATGTCGAGACCAGTTGCTTGAAGGTCAGCGAGCGCTTGTTCACATTCGGCCCGTCGCTCATTGTATTTAGAATCGGCTAGTCCTCTGCGTTTATTTGAATTGGTAATAACGATATCGTGATTGCCCAGCGTTAGTGGCACAAGTTCGTACTGCAACGAATCCGTTTGCAAAAATAGCGCATGGTCAGCTTTGCCCATGCCAACAGCAAATTGGTCCATAATGCCGCTGTTCACACCGATAAAGTTGTTTTCAACATGTTGGCATGTTTTTATAAGGTCGAGGCGGTCCCAATTGGCGCCTGTTAGGGAAGATACCATATAGGCTGTCACCATCTCGATCGAGGCTGAAGAAGACAAGCCTGCCCCATTCGGAATGTTTCCAAAAAAATAAAGATCGGCCCCGCCTAAATCAAAACCATGATGTTGAAAGGAAGCAATGACACCTTTAGGGTAATTGCCCCAATCATCTTCTTTATTGTACGAAAGTTCATTGTTTGGAAAAGCAATCCGTTGGCTAAAATTTTTGCTCGCTAAGCGAAATTCGTTCGTGTTTGTGCGGCGGACTGCTAAGTAAGTCCCCATTGTTAAAGCGGCGGGAAAGACAAAACCGCCATTATAATCAGTATGTTCGCCAATTAAGTTCACACGTCCTGGCGCGAAAAAAAGCCGGTCTGGCAAAGAGCCAAAAATTGTTTTAAATTCAGCAGCAATCTCATTCGGGTTCATAGAGTCACTCCTTTTAGCGTAAAGAGACAGATAAGCAAATGCTATTTGACAGCGGTTGCAAAACTTTCTATGATTATATCAACAAAAACGAACAATAACAAACACTTTTTAACATAATAGAGGTGCAAGTAATGTTAAAAGAAGAAAGACTGCAACGGATAGTAAAGATGCTCGAACAGAGTGACATGATTAAAGTGGCAGATGTAATGAAAGAGCTGCAAGTGGCAGATATGACGGTGCGCCGCGATTTGCAGGCGCTTGAAGAAGCAGGATTGCTTGTGCGTTTACATGGCGGAGCCACAAAAGCAGGCTACAAAGAGCTATCGAACACAGAAAAGCAGAGTTTAAATCAAAAAGAAAAAAAGGCGATTGCGAAACAAGCAGCTTCACTCATTCATGACCATGACACGGTCTTTCTTGGGCCTGGCACAACAAATGAATCGATGCATGCGTACATTCAGGCTAGTGGAGTGAAAATTGTGACGACTTCGTTGCCGATTTTTATGGAATTTAAAGGCGATCCTCGTTTTGAGCTATTATTAGCAGGAGGAGAATACCGTGAACGGACTGGTTCATTCATCGGAGCTCTAACAAGGCAGTTGTTAGGGACACTGCGGTTTAATAAAGCATTTATCGGCACGAATGGCATTCACGGGAGCGAAGTAACGGCGGCTAATGAAGAAGAAGGGGAAGGCCATCGGATCGTCTGCAATCGGACTGAGCAGTTGTATATTACAGCAGACCACAGCAAATTTGGGGTAAGCGCGTTTTATACATTTTGCCGTTTGCAAGAGGCGACGGCAATTATCACCGATAGCCTGCTTGATAAAAACACGTTGAACGAGCTGAAAAATCAAACACAAGTGTTTACCGCTCAATTGCCACAGTAAGCAAAAAGGTTGTTCCCACTTAGGGGACAAGGATTTTTGCAATCTTACACAATGCTTTAAAAAGTGGCTAAACCCCTTTGTTAACCGCTTTAAAGACAATGGGGGCTGTTATCGTTATCCAATTTATTTCCAATATTCATTGCTAGAAAACGAATTTCCGAATATAATAGTTGACTAGTTATGGGTGTTTTATGCGATGAAATAAGGAAATTCTATTGGAAAGAAGAGATGTCCAATGTCAAATTTAAAAAGGTTGGCTTCAAAGAAGCTGATGTTTTTTTGGCTTGCTCTATTTTTATATTGGCTCAAAACATATGTGACGTATAAAACAGAATTTAATTTAGGGGTCAAAGGGCCGTACCAGGAATTACTGCTCGCCTTGAACCCATTAAGCATGGGCGTTTTATTATTTGGGTTGGCATTGTTTGCAAAAGGGCGACGTTCCAACTTATGGATCATTGTGTTTGCTTCCCTGCTTGGCGCCATTCTTTATGCGAATGTGCTGTTTTACCGCTTTTTCGATGACTTTATTACGCTGCCTAACGTAATGCAGGCATCCAACTTAAGCACGATGTCTGGAAACGTGTTTGCCGCCATGCGTTGGTATGATCTATGGTTCTTTTTCGATGTAGCGTTTTTAATTGGCCTCTATTTATGGAAAAGGGAAGTTCCTGAAATACGCTTTCGCAAAAGCGTGGCCACAACTGCGGTTGTTACAGCGATTGCTCTGTTCGTTGCCAATTTAGCTATGGCAGAAATCGATCGCCCACAGTTGCTTGCACGGACGTTTGACCGCAACTATATTGTGAAATATTTAGGTTTGTATAATTACACCATTTATGATGGTATCCAGACCGTGCAAGCGGAATCGCAACGTGCGTATGCAAGCAGCGATGATTTAACGGAAATTGAAAATTACACGGTTTCCCGTTTCGCCAAGCCGAATGAGGACTACTTTGGCATCGCAGAGGGCAAAAATATCATTAAAATCCATTTAGAGAGCTTCCAGTCGTTTCTAATTGATTATGAGCTTAACGGCGAGGAAGTTACGCCATTCTTGAATTCATTAGCCGCCGGGGCTGAGGATATGACGTACTTTGACAACTTTTTCCATCAAACGGGGCAAGGGAAGACAGCGGATGCGGAGTTGATGCTTGACACTGGTTTATTTGGTTTGCCGCAAGGTTCTGCCTTTGTGACGAAAGCGCAAAATACGTACCAATCGCTTCCAGCCATTTTAAACCAAGAGCATGGCTACGAGAGCGCTGTTTTACACGGCGACTATAAATCCTTTTGGAATCGCGATACGATGTATAAACAGCTTGGTATCGATCAATTTTTTGATGCAAGCTATTATGATATGAGCGAAGAACAAACCGTTAACTTAGGCTTAAAAGACAAGCCATTTTTCGAAGAATCGATTCCAATGCTTGAGTCATTGGAAACGCCGTTTTACGCCCATTTGATTACGCTCACGCACCACTATCCGTTTAACTTGGATCCAGAAGATGCAACGATTGAGCGGGCCACTACTGGAGACAATACAGTCGATAACTATTTTCAGACGGCCCGTTATTTGGATGAAGCCCTTGAGCAATTTTTTGCTGACCTAAAAGCGTCAGGCTTGTACGAGGACTCGGTGATCATGATTTACGGAGACCATAATGGCATTTCCGAAAACCATAACAGGGCGATGGCTGAAATTCAAGGTACAGAAATCACTCCTCACCAAAATGCTCAAAACCAGCGAGTGCCACTGCTGATTCGTGTTCCTGGCATGGAAGGCGGCGTGGACCACACATATGGCGGGGAAATTGATGTAATGGCGACGCTCCTCCATTTACAAGGCATTAGCGCCAAACCATATGTGCAATTTGGGACGGACTTGTTTTCCAAAGAGCATGATGAGATTGTTTCGTTTCGAAGTGGCGACTATATAACGCCAGCGTATACGTCAGTGAATGGTGTTCTTTACGATACGGAGACAGGAGAAATTCTGGAACCGACAGAAGAAACAAATGAAATCCAGGAAAAAGTTGACCAGCAGTTAGATTACTCAGACCGTGTGCTTTACGAAGATTTGCTTCGTTTCCATGCGATTGATGGCTTTGAACCAATTGAGCCAACTAATTATCAGTATGGCAACCCAAATAAAGAACCGACAAATGAAGATGAATAAAAGAACCAGCGGGAGCTGGTTCTTTTGCTGTTCGCACAGAAGAACGGCAGGCCATGCTTTTTTTTATAAAACAACAGTGGAAGCAATAAAATGAGGCGTTTTCTGTCTAAATAAACTTTGACAACGGTTCCGCGATCATGTATATTACCCTATGGGCGAATGATTTTTGTTTTTTTATTCTATAACATTCGTTTTTAGGGGTGTGAATGATGGAAAACGTTTTTGACTATGAAGATATTCAACTTATTCCAGCAAAATGTATTGTTGGAAGTCGTGCTGAATGCGATACAAGTGTGGAACTTGGAGGCCGTACGTTCAAGCTTCCAGTTGTTCCAGCAAATATGCAAACGATTATTGATGAGAAAATTGCTCGTTATCTCGCGGAAAATGATTATTTTTATATTATGCACCGTTTCCAGCCAGAAACACGCCTTGCTTTTGTCAAAGACATGCATGAACGGGGATTGTACGCATCCATTAGCGTTGGTGTAAAAGAAGAAGAATACGCATTTGTTGAACAATTGGCTGACCAACGTATAGTGCCTGAATATGTGACGATTGATATAGCCCATGGCCATTCCGAAGCGGTCATCAACATGATCCGCCATATTAAAACGCACTTGCCAGAGAGTTTCGTTATTGCTGGCAATGTCGGCACACCAGAAGCTGTACGTGAACTTGAACATGCTGGGGCAGACGCGACAAAAGTCGGCATAGGACCTGGAAAAGTGTGCATCACTAAAATCAAAACAGGCTTCGGTACGGGAGGCTGGCAGCTTGCAGCGCTACGCTGGTGCGCGAAAGCTGCAAGCAAACCGATTATCGCCGACGGCGGCATTCGCACGCACGGCGATATTGCCAAGTCGGTCCGTTTTGGCGCAACAATGGTGATGATCGGTTCCTTGTTCGCAGGCCACGAAGAATCTCCTGGCGAGACGATCGAAAAGGACGGCAAGCTTTATAAAGAGTATTTTGGTTCAGCGTCAGAATACCAAAAAGGCGAACGAAAAAATGTCGAAGGCAAGAAAATGTATGTCGAGCACAAAGGTTCGTTAGCCGAAACACTATTAGAAATGGAACAAGACCTCCAGTCTTCGATTTCCTATGCAGGAGGCAAAAAACTAGACGCAATCCGTAATGTTGATTATGTCGTTGTGAAGAATTCCATTTTTAATGGCGACAAAATTTATTAACGATCAATATCTTCATAATGAGGATGGAGTCTGTCTTGGGCAGGCTCCATTTATTTATTTTAAGCTGCTGGCGATAAGGCGGAATAATAAACAAGGAATCAAAAGATTATAATAGTACAGAATTGGACCATTTTTCACTTGACAAGAAAAACGATCGTTGGAATAATGAAATTTGAAAGCGCTTTCTTTTTTTGGGTTGGCTATTCTTCGGATAGGTAACACTTGCCAACTTAGTTTATTTCATAAACAAACAAAGTTAATGACATGATTGGAGGGTTATGTATGGGGAAAAAAGTGGTGACTTTGGCGGCAGTTTTAAGTTTCTTTTTAATCGGATGCAGCCCAGAAGAAGAGGAAAACGAGATTACGATTTGGAGCTTTACGAATGAAGGTGAGTACGCTGTTGCCGCATTCTTGGAAGAGTACCCAGATGTAAAAGTTAATTTTCAATATATTCCTTCAAGCCAATATGAAACAAAGCTCCGGTCTGCTTTGTCAACAGGAATACGGGCGCCTGATGTATTTGCGCTAGAAGCTCAATATGTTCGGAAATTTATTGACCATCCATCACTAGAATCGTTAACAGGAGCGCCATACCACGCAGATGCGTTAGTCGAGGACCATTACGAATATATTCAGGGCATTGAAAAGGACTCAAATGGAGATGTTCGCACAATTGGCTATCAAGGCACGACCGGCGGCTTTTATTTTCGCAGAGATTTGGCGGAAGAGTACTTAGGAACAGATGACCCAAAAGAGGTTAGTGCGATGATCGAAACGTGGGATGATGTGTTTTCGATTAGCAAACGCATTTATGAGGAAAGCGGTGGAACAGTCCGTGGTTTGCCAAATTGGAATTCAATCGGGCAAGTGCAAGATGCACTCGTTAACCAAGCATGGGTCGTCGACAATAAACTAGTCATCGATCAAGCAAAGAGTGATGTGCTGGATTTGGTTGATCAAGCAATTGAGGCGGACGCACTGGCGATGTTAGATGATTGGTCTCCTGGGTGGACTGCTTCTATGCAGCAAGGCTCAGTCCTGTTTTATCCAGGGCCATCCTGGTATTTGCAATATGTCTTGCAAGCAAATGCCCCTGACACTAGCGGGCTATGGGGACTGGCGAGCGGCCCTGCTGCTTTTAGTGGAGGCGGAACATTTTATTCCGTCTATTCTGGCAGCGATAACAAAGAGTTGGCTTGGGAATTTGTGAAGTTTTACGGCTTCGACGTTGACTTCTTGCAAAACTTAGCCGTTGACGAACAGTATTATACAAGCCATCGTGAGGCAAATGAAGGAGTGGCAGCAGAGATTACAAGCGATTTTTTAGCTGGCCAAAACTATTTTGAATTCTTTAATGAGGAGTCAGAAAATGTGCAGGCAGTGGTCCGCTCATCATTTGATGGCGATATTAATGACATTTTTAATGAGCTGATGGATGCATACGCCCGGGGAAACTTTCGTTCACAGGAAGAATTTTGGCAGCGGTTCAAACGTGATGTGCAAACGTATTTTCCAGAACTTGAGATCGATTCATTTTAACGGCTCTAGCGCCGGATCCGAGGAGGGCTTTCATGTTCATTAATCGCATTAATAAAGGGAACTGTGGATACTTTTTTATTGCCCCGTTTTTTATCGTATTTTTATTGTTTGGGCTTTATCCGATTCTCTATTCTTTCTATTTAAGCTTAACGAATTGGGATGGGCTCAACGACCCAGAATTCATCGGTCTTGCGAACTACACCCGAGCGATCATTGATCCGTTGTTTCTTCAATCATTGTTTAATACATTTTTTATTTGGATTGTCTCGGTTATCCCCCAGCTTACTGTCAGTTTAGTACTCGCCGTCATTTTGACGAACACATTTTTAAAAGGCAAAGATTTTTTCAGAGCGGTCTATTTCTTTCCGAACATTGTGACGGCTGCTTCGCTCGGATTGCTCGTCAGTCTCATGTTTGACTGGCAAACAGGCAGTGTCAACCAATTGCTACTATCGATTGGTTTCTTGGATCAGGCCATTGATTGGAAAAACAATGCCTTATTTATGCAACTGCTCGTGTCAGCGATTCTATTTTTCCAGTACTTTGGCTACTCGATGCTTATCTATATAGCTGGTTTGCAGGGAATTTCGCCAGAATATGCCGAAGCTGCTAAAGTAGACGGCGCGTCGAAAACCCAGATTTTCTTTAAAATAACCGTTCCGTTACTAAAGCCGATTATTATTTTCCAAGTGATTACTTCATTAATTGGCGGAGTGCAAATCTTTGACCAGCCATACATGTTAACGGAAGGGGCTGGTTCGCCTAACCATGCGACGTTGACGAGTGTTATGTATTTGTATCGGACTGCTTTTGAACAAGGAAGGTTTGGCTACGGGGCAACCATTGCGTTTTGTTTATTTGTTGTCATTGTTAGTTTATCGGTAGTTTCCTATTTGGTTTCAAGAAATCGAAGCAAAATTGCTTAAAGGGGGAGTTAGAGTGAGCAAAGGAGCGTTGCCTGTAAACGATGGAAAACTGTCTATAGAAGGGCGCAGAAAAAAGCGGGCTCATCTCTCCCTTTATACAGGATTGATTGTGCTTGCCATCATTTGTTTGTTTCCGTTTTATTTAATGATCATGTATTCGACTCATTCAAACGCGGATATTGCCTCAACGTTTTTGTTTTTCCCTGGCGGGGAATTGGTTGAGAATTTCACTCGTATGATTGAAAATGTCGATATTTTTCGCGGGTTTATGAATAGTTTCATTATTGCTGGCGGTTCAACTCTATTAACGCTTTATTTCGGCGGCATGACAGCTTACGGGTTTTCGAAATTCAAATTTCGCTTTAATACGATCTTGTTTTTGCTTATGTTGGCGACAATGATGATCCCCGCCCAGCTTGCACTAATCGGCAGCTATCGTTGGCTCGGAATGATTGGCTTGCTTGATTCCCATGCAGCTATTATTCTTCCAGCTGCGGCCAACACATTTGCCGTTTTTTTTATTAAGCAGTTTCTTGATGGCAGCATTCCCGATGATGTGCTGGAATCAGCCAGGATTGACGGGGCAGGAGAGTTGAAGATTTTTCACCGGATTATTTTGCCGATGATCGTCCCTGCTCTTGCTGCGATTGGCATCTTTACCTTTATTGGTGCTTGGAACAATTTCATTAGTCCACTTGTTTTATTGTTTTCCGAAGAGAAATACCCATTGCCAGTCATGGTGGCCTTGATACAAGGTTACTATAACACAGATTACGGCTTACTGTATTTAGGCGTAGCCTTGTCTGTTTTACCGATTATTATCGTGTTTTCGCTGTTCTCTAAACGGATTATGGGCAGCGTGGCGATTGGAGCCGTGAAAGGGTAAACGGCCCTATTTCCTTACTTTTCTTTATGGCTTCTGGTTATGTTCCAAGCACATGAAATCAACCATACTGCCTCATTAGTTTGCAGGTAGTGAAATCATTGAAGAACCATTTGACGAACCGTTTTCATTCTGGTGAAATAAAGTTATAACAATTGTAGGAAGCATGACATAACAATGCATGTAGATTGGCAAGGATAAAGATAGGGAAAGAGAGTGGTCCAACAGTGGTTAACTATGACGGTAAGCAATTTGTCGCAAAGGAAAACAGTGAAAATGGCGAAGTTTCTTCGGCTACAGTCTTTAAATACAAACAGGAAGGGCGGATTTTGTCTGGAACGTATAGCGGGGGCGAGATCCTTACAGGCACATTAATTGGTTTAGTTGACGATCAAGGCCATTTGCGTTTTCGCTATAACCATGTAAACGTCGATTACGAAATACGAGGTGGGGAATGCTACTCTATACCAGAACAATTGGCAGACGGCCGAATTCGTTTGCATGAAGAATGGAAATGGAATGATGATAGCAAAAGCGAAGGGACATCGATTGTAGAAGAGATCTTACGTTGATCGTTAACGTTAAAATGCCAAAGAAACGCCTTGGGCAACAGCCCAAAGCGTTTCTTGACACCTTAAATCCAACTCCAGCCGCGACGTCGACCTCCATAATAGCCTCCGCCGTTGTTTCCATTGCCATTTTCGACAACTGATTCGTACTCTGTCCGCTCTTCGACTGATTCCGATTGCGGATAACTGTGCACACGGCGTACAACTTGGTTGTTGACATAAGTCGTATGAGATGGATGCACTTCAGGGATAATGACGACTTCCGTTTGTTCAACCACACGGTGTTGGGTAGGGTGAATGATTGGATCACATTTTTTCACCTTTGTTGGAAGTGTTTCGTAGCAGGTGTGCTTAGACTTTTTACAGTCGCATGAGCATTTCTTATGGTCGCAGCTCATTCCTTACCTCCATGAAGAATTATTTAAAGCGTGGAGCTTTATACGATAATGTATGTAAAAAGCTGAATGCTCGTACTGGTTGGCTTTCCTATTTACGGAAAAATGGCTAAAACGTGTATCAGCAAAGAGGAAGTTTCGCAAGAATTGTAAAGAAACGACTATGTGATTCGAAAGTTTCGTAAAGTTCTCCCTTTTTTGGCCGTTGTATGTTTGCCATTTGCTATACTAATCGTGAAGCATTTCATTTCTTATGAGGAGGGCCAGTATGAAAAGAGTGATTCAAAAAAGGGCGATTCAGTCGGTTATCATTTTTGCTAGTTTTACAGTAGGCATTCCGGCGTTGGCAGAAAGCATAAGCGATCCTCCACCCGTATTGGAACCAAGTGACCCGAATGGAAAACGTGTATTGTTTGATAACAGCCATGGGCAAACAGCTGGTCAATCTGATTGGGTCATAGACGGAGCCTTTTCGGACTTTGCGGATGCGCTAGTGGAAAACGGGTACTATGTCAAGGAACACCGTAGTGCAGAACCGCTAACTAGCACCGATTTAGACGGGTACGATGTGTTTATTATTCCTGAAGCACAAATTCCATTTAAGACTGTTGAGCAAGAGGCGATTGCCTCGTTTGCAGAAGAAGGGGGCGGCGTGTTTTTTATTGCTGACCACTACAATGCAGACCGTAATTTTAACCGGCTTGACTCAAATGAAATTATGAACGGTTGGCGCCGAGGTGCTTATGATGACATAACAAAAGGGATGAGCAACGAAGAAAAAGAAGCACTCGAAGGTGTCGTAAGTTCAGACTGGCTTGCCGAAGAATTTGGCGTTCGTTTTCGTTACAATGCCATTGACCATACAGTAGCAGATACGATTGTTCGCTCAGAAGAGGTGTTTGGCATTACGGAAAACATTAGCGCTCTCTCCATTCATGCTGGATCAACGCTTGCGATTATTGACCCAAACGTCGCTAAAGGCGTTGCTTATTTGCCTGATGGCCTGACGCCGGAAGCGAATAAATGGAACAACGCAGTCGACCAAGGTGTTTATCACGGCGGCGGAATCGAGGAAGGTCCTTATGCGGCTATCGGAAAAAAGGGGTTAGGCAAAGCAGCCTTTATCGGCGATTCATCGCCAGTTGAGGATTCGACCCCAAAATACCGCAACGAAGAACATGGTGGCCAAAAGCGTACGTATGATGGATTTATCGATCAAGACAATGGTGCTTTCCTCGTGCAGGTGGTCGATTGGCTTGCTGAACAGGAATCCTATACCAACTTTACCGAAGCAGGAATCCCTTTAGACGAACCGTCTCCGCTTTTGGACATGGAACAGCCTGAAAAGACGACAGAACCACAGGCTGAGCCATGGCGACAGCCGCAAGGGGAGTATCGATGGTATGA
Source organism: Shouchella clausii (assembly GCF_001598215.1). Lineage (GTDB taxonomy): Bacteria > Bacillota > Bacilli > Bacillales > Bacillaceae_D > Shouchella > Shouchella tritolerans. Next base: position 1,041,960 of record NZ_BCXJ01000001.1, read on the forward strand.
CCGTTCTACTTTTGCGGCCGGCTCGTTTGGAAGTGGAAAGGAAGCACCGCTAGAAGTGGAATATGGTTTAGAAACGCCTGATGCGCTTCCATTAGGAGGGCAGACGTTTTCTGTGACTGTAGAGCTCCGTCATTTAACGCCAAACCAAACGGTCAACAGCCTTGACATGCAAGTGTACTTGCCGGGAGGACGTTCGATTTCGCAGATTCAAGGGGAGGATGGAAGTTGGCCTAGCTCTTACAGCTACCATCATATCGGTACGTTGATCGCTGATGCTACAGGGACAGCAACGAAAACGGTCACGATGCGATTGAACCCGTCCGTGGAGGCCGATTCGGCGATGATTCGATTGCGCAATGACCGCCAAAATGTCGTGACGCAAACAGTTGCCCTTACTGCTGCCAGCGAAAAGGTGATGAAACACCCGACGATTCAAAAGAGCTTAAAACGAAAAAGCGTGCCAGCGGCAATAGCAGGAAGCTAGGGGATTTTCCCCTAGCTTTTTTTGTTTACAAACAATGGAACGACTTTGCCTTTGTTAACATCGATTAACCCAAAATCAGTAATTTTCAGCGCAGGGCTAACTGGCAAAGAGAGCGTCGATAGGGACATAATCGGATTGTAATGCTTATAACCTAATGCCGTTAGCGCTTTAACAAACGCTTCGACTTTTGGTGCAAGCTCGGCTAGGGGCGCTTCAGAAAGAATACCGCCGACTGGCAGTTCCAGCATCGCTTTCACTTCCCCGTTCTCTACTGCCGCACAGCCCCCTTGTGCTTGGATGACCGCGTTCGCTGCACAAACCATGTCTTTGACGTTTGCGCCAACAACGAGCAAGTTATGATTGTCATGGGAATACGTTGTTGCCACTGCTCCGCGCCGTATAATGTCTCCGGCGATCAGGCCGTGGGCACGCCCACCTGTTTTGCCGTAGCGTTCAAATGTGGCAATAAGACGAAGGCCGCTGTCTTGCCATTGTAGGAGGCCGTTTGCGACAGGCACTTTTTCCTGTGTTTCCTTCGTAAAGGTCGAGCCATCTGCCACATTCATCACCCGGCAAACGTGCATGCCGTCTTGACGGTCGGCAACCACGTTAAAATCCTCCTTTTTCAAAGGAGCAAGCTTGACGCTTTCGTAAAAATGTTGTGGAAACTGTTTTGGCTTTGGCGTTTGTTTGTACGGGCTAGTTGCATCATAGGCGAGCACACCATTTTTATAAACAGCAGAAAAAACAAATTGGCCGTCTTCTGCAAGAAGACTGAAGTCAGCGATTTTTCCAGGAGCAATAGCACCACGGTCTTCAAGTTTCATCCGCTTGGCAGGTGCCATTGTACAAGCATAAATGACGTCCTCAAACTTCATGCCTGCTGCGAGCGCTTTGTTTGCGAGAACATTTAAGTGGCCACGTTTATATAGGGAATCAGCCATGACATCGTCAGTAACAAAGCAAAAATGTTCGCGGGCGTCGTTTTCAATCAAAAAGGAAAGCACGTCGTCGGTCATCGATTTTTCTTGGATTTCTAAAAACATGCCCGCTTTAATACGTGCTACCATTCCTTCTCTCGTTTGGTGTGTATGATCAGACCCAATTCCAGCGGCAACAATTTGATGAAGGTCGAGCCCTGTCAACTTTGGCACATGCCCTTCGATAGGAAGAGCAGGGTAGGAACGCCGGAAATGTTTGAGGATTTGGTTTGTTTTTGAATCAGGTTGTGAAATGACATCGACATAGTTCATGATTTCCCCTAAGCATTGGATGTCCTCTGTGTCCATTAATTCGTCCATTTCTGCGATTCCGATTGTGCCGCCAGTCGTTTCCAAACTTGTAGCGGGAACAGAACTAGGGATCGCGTATTTCATATCAACTATACAGGCGGCGCTTGCCTCGATCATGGCTTTAATGCCTTCGATCCCAAACACATTGGCCATTTCATGAGGCTCTGGAACGATCGTTGTCACGCCATTTTGCAAAAGTGCCCAAGAAAAGGTTTCTGGTGTGACCATTGAGCTCTCGATATGCAAATGGATATCAATTAAGCCAGGAATCATTTGCTGGCCTTGGCCATCAATAGTGGCATTGGCTTGGATCGATTCAAGTTCGTCGCTGTGCCCGATCGCCACAAATCGGCCTTGGTCAATCGCGACGTCGCTGGCGATAAACTGTTGTGTATAGGCATTATAGACGCGTACGTTTTTCACTAAAGTATCTACATACATAATAAAGTCAGTCCTCCAACTTCCGCAATGGACAATGGTTGTATTTCGCTTTCGTATAGACATAGGAAGCATTATTGGGTAATAACGATTTTATTGCTTGGAAAATGGAGGGCAACAGGCGTGCCAATGTCAAGGGGCGTTGCCATGTCAGTATGGACTGTAAACGTACCGGCTGCCGTTTCTACGATACATTGGTAACTACGGCCGAGAAAAGTGCAGACGAGCACTTTTCCAGCTATGTGATTTTCAGCGTCCCCTTGGTTTAAATCGAGAACAAGCTCAATGTCGTCAGGGCGGATCGCTCCTGTCATGCCTAATTCAGAACCGGCATGTTTGGCGACTGAAAAGCGTTGTGTTCCCGAGGCAAATGTCCAATAAGCTCCGTTGTCTTCCCTGTCTGAGAACGGCAAGAAGTTCTTGAAGCCGATAAATTCAGCAACAAAGCGCGTTTTTGGATAGCTGTAAATATGGGACGGGGCATCAAGCTGTTCGATGATCCCTTTATTCATAATCGCGACATTGTCGGAAATCGAAAAGCATTCTTCTTGGTCATGAGAGACATATACAGCTGTGATGCCGAGCTCTTGTTGAATGCGGCGAATTTCCACGCGCATTGTTTCACGCAAGTTTGCGTCCAAGTTGCTCAACGGTTCATCAAACAACAACAGGTCCGGTTCAATCACTAATGCCCGGGCGATAGCGACACGCTGCCGTTGCCCGCCGGAAAGTTCTTTTGGAAACCGATTTTCAAAACCTGTTAAATTAACGACATCGAGCACATGGGCAATCCGTTTTTTCATTTCGCTTTGCGTTTGTTTGCGCATTTTTAAGCCAAAGGCGATGTTGTTATACACAGACAAATGGGGAAAAAGCGCATAATTTTGGAAAACGAAGCCAAAGTTCCGTTTCGAAACGGGGACGCGTGTGTAATCTTTGTCGTTAAACAAAAAGCGGCCCGATTTGGATTCGAGAAAGCCGGCAATGAGTCGCAGTGTCGTCGTCTTTCCACAGCCACTTGGTCCTAGCAAGGATAGGAGCTCGCCTTTCTCAATTTTTAAATCAAACTGTTTTAAAATGTCTTGTTTTTGGTAAGCGACCGTCACTTGGTCTAATGTTAGTAAAGCCATGAGAGACCTCCATTCTTTTACAAAAGTTGCAATCAAGCATAGGAGAAACGGGACCCCGTTTCATTACCGTTTCGTAAAATACGACAAGCCGACTAGCCTTTCAATTGCAAACATCAATAAAGCTGTTAATGCCATTAGCATCACCGAAATGGCAGCAACCGTTGGATCAAAATAATGTTCGACGTACGTCAGCATCTGGATAGGCAGTGTCGAAAGCCCTGGACCGGTAAGAAAGACGGAAATATCGACGTTGTTAAATGACTCTAAAAATGCAATGAGCACTGCAGCGATAATGCCAGATTTAATATTAGGCAAAATGACTTTGAAAAACGCGCCAAGGCGGCTTGCACCGAGGCTCATCGCTGCTTCTTCAATCGAGAAGTCAAACGTGGCCATACTAGAAGCAATCACACGGATAATAAAGGGCAGCATCAAAATCGTATGACCTACAAATAGCGCGACTTCAAGTGGAAGTTGATAAGCAACAATTAAATAGCGCAAAAATGTAAAACCAAGTACGGTGCCGGGAATGAGTATCGGCGAAACAAACAACACATTTAACAGCGCTTTTCCTGGAAACTCGTAGCGGCTTAATGCATAGGCAGCTGGAATCCCAAGCAACAGTGCACACAGGTTGCCTAACAAGCTAACGAGCATCGAAAGCTTGAACGTGTCCATGAAGGCAGACACAGCAAAAATATTCGCGTACCATTCAAGGGAAAAGCCACTTGGCGGAAACTGCAGCACTGTACTAGGCTCAAAAGAAGCGACCGAAATAATAAAGAGCGGCCCGAGCAGAAATAAAAAAATGAGAAAGGAAACAAACCCAAGGCCGATATGTTTTGATTGGTTCATCTGTTTACCCCCTTGGATTTAAAATCGCTGCGATTTTTTGGAAAAGGCCGGTCACTACAAACGTGATGACAATCATAATGGTTGCAATCATCGCAGCAGCATGCCAATCATTTAACGTAATCGCATTTTGATATAAAAATGTCGAAATGACCCGTTGTTGGCCGCCGAGAAGCGCTGGCGTTGTATAGGCGGTAAAACTGCCTACAAATACGAGTGTGCTGCCAATTACAAGGCCAGGCACACAGAGTGGCACCATCACTTTTAAGAATGCTTTTGCTTTTGAGGCGCCAAGACTTTCAGCAGCTAAAAACAAATCAGCATCAATGTTCTCCATCACGCCAACTAATGTAACAATCATGAGTGGCAAAAATAAATGGATAAGGCCGATAGCGACAGCGGCTGGTGTATATAGAATCGATAATGGTTCGTGTATAAGACCAGTTGCCAAAAGAAACTCGTTAAGCAAACCATTGCGGCCGAGAATAATCATCCAGCTAAAAGACCGAACGACTGGGCTAACGAGCAATGGGAAAATGGCGAGCATGAGCATGATTGCTTTTTTGCCGCCTTTTAACTTAGAAATGTAATAAGCGGCGGGAAAAGCAAGTATGACGCAGCAAAAAGTGGTCAATAGAGCGACAAAAAGAGTCGTCCATAAAATTTCTAAAAAGTAGGCATCACCTAAAAAACGAAAATAACCGTTTAAGGAAAAGCTGCCGTTTTCGACAAATGTCGAGCTGATGGTGAGCACGAGTGGAATAAGCATAAAAACAGTTAAAAACAGCAGCCCCGGAATGAGCAAAATCATGCGCATTGAACGGTTCACGAACAAATCACCTCACAGAAAAGAATGGCCCGGCATCGAAATGCCTAAGGCCATGTTCAGTTTTGGATTGAATGCAAAAAGTACGATAAAAATGCATCACTGTCGATCTCAGTGGCAACTTTAACATTTGCCGGTTTTCCTAAGCGCTTTTGCCTGTCGCATACCGTTTGTCCATCGCAAAATTGGCTGTTTGTTTCTACTTCTACAAACATCTCGTTTAAATAGAGCAATTCGGGTTTTAATGCATAAGCAACTGCAAGGGGATCGTGGAGGGCACAAGCTGCCACGTTGTTCCGCGCTTCATACCGTTTTATATAGTCTGCGGTGCACATTTTGATAAATTGCTTGACAGGTGAGTCAACGAGTGATTCAATGTCTCGGCTAGTAAGGAGTGCTTTGCGGGTAACATCTAAACCGACTTGCACAATGGGGGTGAAGCCAGCATGGATCACCTCGCGCGCTGCCTCAGGATCGACATACATGTTGTACTCAGCCACAGGGGTGACATTGCCATGTGTAAACGCGGCACCACCCATATAGACGACGCCTGCCACGAGTTTTGGCAAATCAGGGCATTTTTCAAGCGCTAACGCCAAGTTTGTCAGCGGTCCTGTCATGACAAGCGTTAGTTCGCCAGGATAACGTTTTGCCTGTTCGATTATATAATCAGGCGCATAACCGTCAGCAGGCTGTGCCGTTGGCTTAAAATGAGGCAAAGCGCCGCCAAGGCCATCATTGCCGTGGACGCTATGTTCAAAAAAGCAAGGGCGCCGAAGTGGAGCGTGAGCGCCTTGGATAACGGGAATGTCGCCCTCTTTATGAATGAGTGTTAACACTTTTAACGTGTTAACAGTCGCTTTTTCTAAAGAGACATTTCCGTTCACTGTCGTAATCGCAAGCAGTTGGGCATCGATGCTCTTGGCGGCAAGGATAATGGCAAGGGCGTCATCTACGCCTGTGTCAACGTCAAGTAGGATCTTTTTGGCCACTTCAATGCCTCCTTAATTGGCAATTTCTTTATTCCAGCGGTCAATCCATTCAGCTGATTCGCTGTTTACGTACTCCATGTCAAGGAGGTTTAGCGCCTCAATCGTTTCTTCCCCATACGTGACACCTTCCGCTTCCTGTTCAGACAACTCGACATGGATGTTCACTGGGGAGTCGACTTTCGCTTTTGCAGACGCCTCCTGGACTTCCTTGCTTAAATGCCAATTGATAAATGCTTCTGCTAGTTCTTTGTTATCGCTGTCTTTAACGACATTGACTGTATTCATAACTGCGTAGCCGCCTTCTGTTGGTGTAATGAACTCAGCTTCAGGGACAGCGGCTTGCAAATCATGAAAATACATTTCCATAAATGGACCAGCAGCAATCTCACCTTGGGTAAACATGTTGACGAAGTCCGATGATTTATCGTATTCTTTGACAATATTTCCTTTCAGGTCGGCAATGGCGGCAAATGCTCCATCGGCATTGAATTCGTCATGTCCTGCTACGATGGAAGCGGCATCTAAAAACATCGGTCCTGTTGTTGATGTAATGGAAGGAATCGTCAAATTGCCTGCAAGAGAGTCATTCCATAAGTCGCTCCAGCTTTCAATTGGACCATTCGTTTGCTCAGGATTATAGGCAATGCCGAATTGGCCAATCGTGTAGGCCGGTCCGTATTCTTCGCCAAGAGGGGCTTTTGCTATATCGTAAAGGTTGTCAATATTTTCGATGTTGCTGCGGTCAATTTCAGCGAATAAGCCTTCCTCGATGCCTTGCTGGGCGTAATAATCGGATAAATAAACGACATCTACATTAGCAGTTCCTTGGCGGATTTTGTTAAGGCGTTCTGCATTGTTGCCGATATCGACGACAATGTTGACGTTGTATTCTTCTTCAAATGGCTTGTAAACTTCTTCCTTAAAAAAATCCTCTGCAAATCCCCAAGTGGAAATGACAAGGTCTGTTGGTTTTTCACTGTCGTCTGCCGAAGTGGAGCATGCGCTAACAGCGACCAAGCTTGAAGTGATCACAAATAAGCAAGAAAGATGTTTTTTCATTTAGAAAGTCCTCCTAGTAAAACTTTTTTTATGAAGAAAAAAAGAAGACACACCTGTAGCAGCATTTGCCATCTACAGGTGCATCTTCCTTATGTAAACATAAGCAAAAGCAACCGTATTGAAAAGAATCGTAAATCCTCAACCAGACATGTCCAGCCTGCATTTACGAAGTAGAAAAAAGAATGTTTGTAAAAGCCCATTGCGTTTTTGCATCATAATCACGCAGCACAACCTCGATCGGGTCGTGGAAGTGCGTCGCTAATTGTTCTGCAAGTTTCCGTTTATAGAGAAGGGAAAGATGAAAATCAACTTCCATTTTTAAAGAAGGCACTTCTCCTTCAAGTGCGGTTGAACGGGCTGCCCGTTTATGTTTCGCTTGAATGGTTACAAGTGCCCCAGAGATGGAAACTTTTAATAAAGTTGTGCCAACACCGAACATTTCTTTTGAAACATCATTATATAGATGAGCCAACATTTTTTTATTTTCGTTTGTATCGCCTATCATCCCATCACCTTTAAACGAAAAACAAATCATTGTAAACTATTGTACATAAATTGCTAGTGGTATGCAATAAAATGTTCGGATTTAATTGGGTGTAATTTTCTTGAAGTCGAAAAAGGATATCAAAAACAAGCAAACGACGAACATTGATGATAGGAAACGATATATTTTATTTTCTGTTTAGATTTTTATCTAATTAGATTATAATGAAATTAATAAGTGGAAAGGAGAATGGCAAAATGATCATCAGCCAACTAGAGAAGGAAAACATCATACGTCATTTTATAGGGAAAGATGGCCGCTTAAAGACGATGCCAGCTAAATTCAAAAAAAAGCTCATTCTGTTAGAACATATGTTAATGGGTTTAGAGGAGGATGTCGTTTATGAAGAACGGGAGATTAACGCTCATATTCAGTCTTTTCATGATGACTTTGCCACTATCCGTAGAGCATGGGTAGATACGGGGTTTATGGAAAGAAAAGAGGGGCGCTACACACTTGTGTCGCCAGCGAAGCGGCCATCTTTTTTTAACGAAACTAATTAGATGCATGTCTAACTTATTGCAACGGGCAGTGGGATCGAAAACGAGACAATGACGTGGCGGCAGCAAACAAAGTCGTGATTTTAGATTGGTTTGACAGTAGCATCTGAGGCTTTTAGAGCGCTCAGATGCTTTTTTATAGTTGTATTTAAAATACATGGTGCCATCGTTTTCATCCATGATGAAGGAAGTGAGTGGTATGGTTGGAGAAAAAGAGGAACCGTTTGTCGATCTGTGCCTTGGAATGGTTGCTAGATTGCATTCGAACAGGAAATCTTGGCCAAATGACGAATTTGCAATCAAGAGCGAGGGAGCTTTTAGCCGCTGAAAGGAATGTCGATAACGCAGCCATCCCTCTTTACTTGCTCAATTTACACCTCCATTCTGAACAGTTAAAAGGCAATGGGAACACCGCTGACTTCGTTAATTTTTTTGCCATTTCATGAGTGGCAGGATCAAACTGAGCAAAGCTGATTTGAATGGAGCTTTGCGACATTATTTAAAGGCGGAACATGTGCTTAGTTTTATTGAAGACAGCTGTAAAAAAAGCAAAATTTTACGAGGCAGTAACGGCTGCTTATAAAAAACTTCAGAAGGAAATCGCTGTAAACGCCAAACATAAGGAAGAGGCGGCAAAGTGCGTGCGCGTTGGCGATGTAGCAGTTCCATGTTGGTACTGTTAGAATTTTTCTAAGAATGTTCATAACATGAAAGCGAAAGGCGTTGTCATAGCTGTTATAATAAAAGAGAAGGATGCTTTTAAAGTCTCTAATCAGGAGGGAGCTGGAAGCATGTATAAACGAATTCTTGTTGGCGTCGATGGATCGAACCAGTCTGACCACGCCTTTTCGAAAGCGCTTTCGATCGCCGGAGAATGTGGGGCAACACTCATCATTGGTCATGTATTGGACATTCGCAATTTTCCCAATGAGCATATGCTTTACGCAGGAGAGTTGTGGGAGGAGTGGAAAGGCCAGGCGGACGCCATGCTTTCTCGTTATAAAGAACAAGCAGAGGCAGCAGGCATCAAAACGGAAATCGCGTTTGCATCAGGGAATCCGCGCATTCAAGTCGCAAAAACATTGACAAAGGAGCATGGAGCGGATTTACTCGTTACGTCAGCGACAGGGCGGAACCGAATTGAACGGTTTTTTACCGGCAGCGTCGCTGAAGCGTCCATTCGTCATGCGCCATGTGACTATTTGATGGTCAAAGACTATGAAACGGCTTCTCCTTACTATAAGACGATTCTTGTCGGCGTGGATGGCTCCGATCAAGCGGAAGACGCTTTGTCGGAAGCGGCATGGTTGGCCAAACAATATGAGGCGGCACTTACGATTGTTTATGTGGAGCCAATTGGCATTTATACAGGAGGAGCGATGGCCGCCGCCCCGCTATCCTATGAAGATAACAATCGACTAGAAGCTGAGCGCATGTTGACATCGTATAAACAAAAGGCCGAGGAGTCTGGGGTTTCAACAGTAAAAACGGAATACTTGCATGGGAACCCCCGTGCCAAACTTTCTACCGATCTACCGAAATCGCTTCAAGCGGATTTGCTCGTTTGTGGCGCAACTGGAACAAATACAGTCACCCGCCTTATGATTGGTAGTGTGGCAGAGGCAGCGATGCGCCATGCACCATGCGATGTGCTAATGGTAAAGCGGGACAACAGCCGTTAGCCTGCAAGGAGCCGTCCTCAAAGAGGACGGCTCCTGTTGGTGCAGTGATAGGAAGGTACAGCCAAGGGGACAAGCATTTGCCTTCCTACACAGTACCGTAATCGCCTCAGGTATTTAGCGATACTCGGCTACTATGCGTACACTTGGAGATAATAAAGAGAAACAAAAAAAGAGAGGACGATAAACACAAAGCTTGATAAGCCTAGTGCGAATAATATGGATAAGAGTGGTGCATATGAGCAAACCGTTATTTAACATTCCTTATAATACATTTGAACGACTTAGCGACACAGAGCGTTATTTGTTAACCTACATTCATGACCATCTGGATGAAATTGCGACGATGTCGATTGTTACATTAAGCGAACGGGCAGCAGTCTCTACTGCCACCGTTGTCCGGCTGATGAAAAAAATTGGTTTTAAAGGCTATACGTCGTTTAAATACAAGCTTGAACAAGATAAGCAAATGGTAGACAAAGAAGGAAGTTTGAGCGACATTGGCAACGAAATAAAGCAAGCGTTGCAAAAAAACGAAGAGGAAGTGCGCCGTACGATTCAGCTGCAAAGCATTGGCCAAATTGAGGACGCAGTGCAAAAAATGCATGACGCCAAGAAAATATACATCTTTGCCCGTGGCTTTTCGCAAATGATTGCGAAGGAAATGACTGTTAAGTTGCAAGTCCTTGACAAAACGTGTGAGATGCATGATGATCCGAATATTATCCGCATCAAATCGCAAAAAATGCATCATGATACGGACTTGGCGATTTTTATTTCATTAAATGGTGAGACGAAAGAACTTGTGCAAGCTTGCCAAAACTTGAGCATCCGCCAAGTGACGACCATTACGTTAACGACCAAAGTAAATTCAACACTGAATAAGTTGTCTGATATGACGTTGATCGGGTACAAAAGTGAACACTCGTTAATCCCAGATTATGAAGTTCGTTCACGCCTTTCCTTAAACGTGATCGCCAGAGTGCTCCTTGACGCCTATGTCATCCGTACAAAAAAATCTGTAAAACCGCCCCATTGAACTAGAGGGCGGTTTTTTCTTATAAGATCAACGTTGAAGGCGCTTTTACCAAATATTGTTTTTCAGGATGTGAAAACATTTTCATATATACCAATGGGATAATAAAGACATCAAGAACCGCAATTCTGAGACATTAACGAAGTTGGTGAGCAAAATGATTTATACATGCACGATGAACACAGCAATCGACTTATATGTGCAGTTGGAAAAGCTTATGCCCGACAAAGTCAACCGCACGATTGATGAAGATTACCAGCCAAACGGCAAAGGCGTCAATGTATCGATTATGCTAAAACGCTACGGAATTGAAAGCGTCGCCACAGGCTTTATAGCTGGTTTCACTGGGGAATTTATTCAGGATTCTTTACAGAGGCTAAACATCAAGACTGACTTTGTGCGCGTCGAGGGCATTACACGGATTAACGTGTTTATGAATGCAGATAAGGAATACAAAATAGTCAATCAAGGGCCGTCCATTAGCAAAGAAAGACAACGCTTGCTAATAGAAAAAATCGGCCAAATGAAAGCAGGCAGCACATTGATTGTTTCAGGAAGTTTACCTGTAGGCGTGTCAGAAGCCATTCTCGCCGAGATTGGCGCCATTTGTAAAATGAACGGTGTTCATTATGTCCTTGATACGAGCATTTCTTCTTTAGACGGCGTGTTGGCCTCTCAACCTTATTTATTGAAGCCGAATGAAGAAGAGTTAGCAGGTTTCTTTCAAGTGCAACATCGATTGAGTGAGAAGGAGCTTGTCTACTATGGGTATGAACTGATAAAACGTGGAGCAAAACAAGTGCTTATTTCTCGCGGAAAAGAGGGCAGCATTTATTTAAATGAGAACACTTGCTTGTTTGCAACGTCTCCTAAAGGCAAAGTACTGAATACAGCTTGTGCTGGCGATGCTTTGTTGGCAACGTTCATTGGCCATATCCAGCAAGGCACACCTGTGGAAGAAGCGCTAGCGAAAGCAACAGCAACAGGGGCTTCTACTGCCTTTTCAAAGGGGTTAAGCGATTTAAAAGATGTTCCAAAGCTTCTTGATCAAGTAAAAATCACACGGAGGGGATTCACATGGCAAAAGTAAAGATCGTAGCTGCAACAGGCTGTCCTACGGGCATCGCTCATACCTTTATGGCAGCGGAAGCGCTGAAAAAAGCGGCGAAAAACATGGACGTGGAGATCAAAGTTGAGACGCATGGCCAGGCGGGAATCGAAAATGCGTTAACAAAAGAAGAAATTGAAGCGGCAGACGGTGTGATCGTTGCTGCTGACAAGGATGTCAATACGGAACGCTTTCATGGCAAACGGCTCGTTGATGTCCCCGTTGCGAAGGCATTGCGAGGCGCGGAAGAACTAATCCAACAAATTATTGATAAAAGTGCGCCGATTTATCGAACTAAAGGCGGAGTGCTGCCAGAAGATGCGACTGGCGAAGACAATCAGCCAACTGGCAAAAAGAGCATTGGTCGTTCGCTTTATAAGTCACTGATGAATGGCGTTTCCCACATGCTTCCATTTGTAGTTGGCGGCGGCGTATTGATCGCAATTTCCTTTTTGTTCGGCATTTATTCTGCTGATCCAAACCATGAGTCTTACAATGCATTTGCGGCATTTCTGAATAAGATTGGTGGCTTGAGTTTTAGTGTGATGGTACCGATTTTAGCCGCATTTATTGCCGAAGCGATCGGCAAACGTTCTGGCATGGTCGCCGGATTTATCGGTGGTTTGCTCGCGGTTGAATCGGGCGCTGGTTTTCTTGGCGGCATCATTGCCGGTTTTGCTGCTGGCTATTTAATTGTGCTGTTGCAATACCTATTCAAAAAATTACCTCGTTCATTAGACGGGCTTAAAACAATTTTCCTTTTTCCGGTACTTGGCATCTTTCTAATTGGCGCGGTCATGTATCCATTGATGTCGCCAGTCGCCGCTCTAAACGAAGCAATGATGGCGTTTTTAGCTTCCGTTCAATCATCAAGTCCGCTGCTGCTCGGATTAATCGTAGGAGCCATGTGCGCATTTGACATGGGCGGGCCTGTCAACAAAGCCGCATACGTAACAGGGACATTGTTGCTTTCTGAAGGAAATTTGTACTTCATGGCTGGCGTGTCCGCTGCGTGTATAGCGCCACCGCTTATCACTGCATTTGCGGTCTTATTCTTTGGAAAGTACTTCAATAAAGAAGAGCGAAACTCAGGGATGGTGAACTTTATTTTAGGATCCACCCATATTACAGAAGGGGCGATTCCGTTTGCTGCCAAAAACCCGATTGTCGTCTTGCCGATATTGATGATTGGTTCAGCCATTGCAGCAATTATGACGTATATGTTTGGCGTGCAAGTACCAGCACCCCATGGAGGCTTTCTTGTGCTACCGGTTGTGACTGGCGCGATCAAATGGGTGATAGCGATTTTAACGGGATCGGTTATTGGCGGGGTACTGTTCGGGCTATACCGTAAAAAAATAGCTAATGGAAAACCAATCGAAGGGTAAAAGGGGAGACAGCGATGATTACAGAGAAGCAAATTCAATTGCACTCAAGCGCTTCAACGCAGGAAGGCGTTTTTCAGACGATTGCAGATATTGCCGTGGAAAACGGCATAGCTGTAGACAACGCTAGTGTCGTTGCTGGATTAAAAGAGCGGGAGGCATTAAGTACGACTGGCTTCCAAGATGGTTTTGCAATTCCACATACACAGTCTGACTCGATTACAAAACCAGCGGTTATAATCGTCCGCACCGAAACAGGAATTGAGTGGGAATCATTTGATGGGAAGCCAGCATTCTTTTTTATTTCATTGCTCGTGCCTCAGGGAGAAGCGGGAACAACGCATTTACAAGCGTTAGCGGCTCTGTCTCGGGCATTAATGGACGATGAGTCGCGCCAAGCTTTCCTTACTGCGCAATCTAGTGAACAACTTGCACATTTAATTAAAAACGCCATTCAAGGAGATGAGTAATTTGGGCATTGTATCGACTACACCAATGCTAAAAAGAGCAAAAGCAAATAAACATGGGGTGGTGGCATTTAACGTCCACTCGTTCGACAGCATTTTTTGGGTGCTCGAAGCTGCGGCAGACTTGAGATCACCGGTTATTTTGCAAACAACAGTTGGTACTGTAAAAGCGCTTGGCGCCAAAAACATAGTGGAAGTTACTCAGGTCGCCTCTGAACATTTTCAAGTGCCAACAGGCCTTCATTTAGACCACTGTACGGATTACCAAGTGATTAAAGAGGCGATCCGGGCAGGCTATTCCTCGGTTATGATCGATGCTTCCATGTACCCATTTGAAGAGAACGTGGCCCGTACGAAAGAGGTCATGGCTCTTGCCCAATCGTTAGAGGTAAATGTTGAAGCAGAACTCGGCAAAGTTGGCGGTGTGGAAGAGGATATTGTCGTTGCAGAAGAGGATGCCAAAAAGGCGGTGCCCGAGGAATGCAAAAGGTTTGTTGAGCTGACAGGCGTACCAACGCTTGCACCGGCAATCGGAACCGCCCATGGCATCTACAAAGGCAAACCAAATATTGATTTTAAACGGATTGCCCGTATTGCTGAACTTGTTGACGTACCGTTAGTGCTCCATGGCGGTTCCGCTGTCCCTGATGAGGATGTTCGCCGCTGCGTTTCGTTAGGAATGGCAAAAGTCAACGTTTCAACCGAATTAAAAAATGCTTACTCTGCTGCTATCCGTGATCATTTTTCCTCTAATCCAAATAGTCTTGACCCTCGCGCCTATTTGCAAAAAGCGAAAGAGGCCGCTATCGAAATAGCCAAAGCAAAAATCAGGTTAGTAGGAAGCGAGCATACTGTATTCCCGGCGTTTGCTTAAAAAGCAATTTCCCTCTTTTATAGGAAGAGGGATTTTTTTGTAAAGAAAGAAAATGAATCCGTACGTGCCAAGCATTAGGCGCATACACTGGTTTTGAATGAAAGGAGTGAAGGCAATGAAGCCTACAAATGAAGACAGTCAACACCAATACGGGATAGACCAAAATGCCCAACCGAGCCAACCGCTCGAGGCGGATCCAGTCTACAGAAATAGTCATGGGGCGGCAAATCAGATGGGGAATATGGCTCAACAAGTGAACTGGCATCAGCCTGCCCCGCAATACGCAATGAACCAAAATGTGCAACACACTCTTCAATATGGGAGTAACACACAGCCATTAGTACAGGAATATGGGAGTAACACACAGCCATTAGCACAGGAATACGGGAGTAACACACAGCCATTAGCACAGGCATACGGGAACAACACGCAGCCATTTGCACAGGCAGAGGTCAATCAGTCTTCACAAGAGGCAGTGAAAGAACAATGTCAAAAAATGAAAGACCATCATGTCGAAATCAAGATGGCAAACGGACAATCAATTGACGGGATTTTAACGGAAGTGAGAGATGATGGCATCATTGTCTTAGTCGGAGAAGATGTCTATCAAGAAGACTCCCGCCAATTTGGTTGGCGGTATCGCCGCTATCGTCGCCGCTTTTTTCCTTTCGGTGGATTTTTTGGCCTCGGCTTTTTTCCATATTTCTTTCCACCCGTTTTCTTTTATTAAAGCAAAAGAGTGTGTGTCGAGGGTTTAACGACACACTCTTTTGCTGTCTTCGCCTGTATCGATTAACGCGTTTATCCGTTGGAAGCGAATAGGTACCCGCTAATCAATCTCTTACGCCTGCGCCTTCTCGGGAATGGGCAAGCCGGCTGGAAGCGGCGGCAGCGATCGCGCCGACAATATCATCAAGGAATGTATGACATTTCCCGCCTTTATGTTTGTTTAACTTACCGAGAATGCCAGGTTTGATTTTATCAACATAGCCAAAATTGGTCAGCCCAATCGAGCCATAAATGTTAACGATCGAAAGGGCAACAATTTCATCAATGCCATAAAGGCCTTCATCTGATTGGACAATTTCTTGAAGAGGGGAGCTGAGCTTGCCTTGTTCGGCGAGACGGTCAAGCTCGATTCCTGTTAATAAGGCATTTTGCACTTCTCGTTTAGCCAGCACTTTCATTACATGCGGCCGGCACATTTCCTTAGTCAAGTCTGGAACATAAGCGCTTTGTAATTCATAAACAAGGTCCGTAATTTCTTCAATGGTAACCCCTCGTTCTTCTAATGCTTCCAACGCTAATTCAATCGTGATTTTATGTATCATCGAACCAATCCCCTTTCAAAGCTATACCTATAAAGATACCCTATTTTTCATTGAAATACACGTTTGCTTAAAGGAAAAGGACTCCGCCCTAGGAAACAGAAAGAGGAAGAAATGTGCTGCATCTGTTTGGATTGCTGCTTTATGGCTTTGTAAATAGGAAGGAAAAATAAAGGTTAAAAGAAGGTGGGGCTTATAGTAGGGGCTTTCGCAAAATAGAGGAGTCGTTGGATCAAAGCAGCAATCCAAGATGCAGTAATGAACGAGAAAAGTCCGAAAACAATGAAGCCAATTGGAAAAGCGAAAAAAAGTGAAGTTGAGAGACAGCTAGCCGTGATTAAAGATGGTTTTTCTTTAAGGAGAACACTTCTTGCTCTAGTGAGACCATTTTGACATAAGAAAATCATGAACAGTATCTGCCCGCTTCTTGTCTTCTAACCGTTCGGCAGTGCTATGTTCAATTAGATAGCCGACTCCATCCAATCTTTTTTCCATTCGTTTAAGCCGGTTCTCTGTATTCTGTTGAAAAGCCGAATTTTTGGTTGAATTTGGCTTGTTCGTTGTTAAACTTGCGCTGATTCTCATTGAAAGCAAGCTGCTTCTTTTGGAAATGACGCATTTCGTCATTAAAAGCGAGTTGATTTTGCTTGAAATGATCAAACTCGTCAAGTAGCTTTTCCTGTTGATTGTCTAGCTTTGTCAGTATCTTGAGGACTTGTTCAGTCACTTCATTCGCCTCCATTTTGTATATTACAGCGCGTGTTCCTGGCATAAACCACCTCCTTTTAATGGCATCATAAATAGGCATAATGTGATTTACACGAAAAATGATAAGGCGTTTCTACATTAGGTTGGTATTATTTAACGAGGATAGCAAGTTGTGTCGTTCGAAGTAGTCCTATATGGAGGCACCATTGTAGCGAGTGTAGGCACTTTATGTCCGTTAATTATTCCTTATATGGCCAATATTCTACATTAGGTTCATAATTCCTCCTTAAAAGTCATTTATTTTACGAAAAAACGGGCTTATCGATCGGAAGCCGTGGATTTACACGAAAAAACACGGAATGCTGCATAATTTTTATTGTCGATGGCAAACTAACAGCAAAATAGGCAAGGAGGGAATGGAAATGGCCAAAAGAGATGACCGCTCCAATAATCCAGAAAGAATTGAAAATATAATTGGCAACACGCTGCAAAACATGGATGAAGCTAGAGATTATGCTAAGGCTCATTCAGAGGAACTAAGTGCAGAAGAAAAACAGGAGATCGAACAAAAAAATGAACGCCGCGAGCAAAGCATCGATGGCTTACGCGAAGAATTAAAAGACGAAGTCAACGACCAAAAGGACAACAGCTAAGAATCGTTAAAACTGGCATCTGGGAACTTCCCAAATGCCAGTTTTGTTTTTAGCAGTCAACGAATTAAAGAGTTAATTGTTATTATCTTTAAACCAATCTTTTTGCTCCCGCAATGCACGAATAAAGGCCTCTAACTTACGCGAAATCCATTTGTTTTTATGGCAAGCAGCGTAAATGCCTATGGATTCTACGGGCGTTTTTGTCGGCATTTCTTTTAAAGTCCCTCCTTTAAGGGCATCGCGAACAGCGAATTGAGGCAAAAAAGATTGACCTAATCCACATTCGACACATTTTTTGATTGCCTCGATGCTTGGAAATTCAATTTTCTTCATGTTCAATTGTGCTTCTTCAGATAAATACCGCTCAATGATCGGGCGCCAACTGCATGCATATTCCGTGACAAGCATGGTTTCAGGGATGGTTCGGAACGCATGGTCAGCTGTTTCGACAAGTATTAATGTTTCACTAGCAATTTTTTCGACAGCAAGCTCTTTAGGTTGCCACTGATTTGATTCGACAAGAATGGCTGCTTCGATTTCGCCTTTTTTTAGTTGGGCAGTGAGGTGTTGGTAATCAATCAGTCTAAGCGTTAATTCAACTTTAGGATAGGTTTTTGTAAAGTTTGTAATAAAAGTCGGAAGCCAATATAACAGCAATGATTCACTTACGCCAATGGTCAACTCTCCCGCTAAATCATCTGTGTTAAAAACGACTTCTTTAGACTTGGCATAAAGCTCAATAATTTCAAGGGCGTACGGCAAAAAACGTTTACCCGCTTGTGTCAACACCACTTGCTTGCCTAAGCGGTCGAAAAGCAAGTACCCAAGTTCATTCTCTAATTCCTTAATGTGGTTCGTAACAGACGATTGGGCATAACCGAGGGAATCAGCAGCTTTTTTAAATCCACCGGTATCTACAATTGTTTTAAACGTGTTCAAGTGGCGCAGCTCCATCTAATAAACTCCTATCAATATTAATGATCGTTTTTATTCGAAAGTTCAATTTTACAGAATCACATCTGTATTATAAACTTTTCAGTACACACAAGCAAAGAGGAGTGGGAGAGCATGAAAGTAATGGCCTTGTTTGGAAGTGCCCGTATAGAAGGAAATACAGAACAACTTGCCGACGTCGCCTTAAGGGGAATCAATCACCGAAGAATTCATTTGCTGAAATGCGGTTTTGACCCTATTGTTGATGAACGCCATGCGCCAAATGGATTTACTGCTGTGAACGATGGCTATAAAGAAGTTCTTGATGACTTTCTCAATCAAGACATTGTTCTGTTTGTGACGCCTTTATATTGGTTTGGCATGTCAGGGCAAATGAAAGGATTCTTTGACCGTTGGAGTCAATATATGCAAGACCAGAAATTCGGCTTCCATGAGCGCATAAGGGGAAAGAAAGCGTATGTAATAGTTGTTGGTGAAAATCCTCATCCACGCATAGCCGCTTTGCCGTTAATCCAACAGTTTCATGCTATTTTTGAATACACAGGGATGGAGTTTAGTGATTATATCATTGGAAAAGGAAATCAGCCAGGTGCCATTAAACAAGATCAGTTGGCTTTGGAAAAAGCTGATTTTTGGAACAAAACGTTTCAACAAACTTTGTATGAAAGCGAAACAGGTCTCAAGGGTCCTTCTAAAGGATGACTTCGATGAGAACAATTGGACTGGACTTTGCCATAAAAACACCCCAAATATAGATGATTATTCTACAAATGGGGTGGCGATCTATTGGTGGTTTTCTGCACGATAAGATGTATTGTATGTGTAGGTTGAGAAGCTCGTCATTCAAAATAAAGTTCCAGTGAAGTCCTAAATACAGAAATGCAAACAAACACTTGTACTAGCCTTCATGTTCCTTTGATCTACGAGGCATTAGATAATTCGAATAGATTTGCTTTGTGGATCAAACGGGACAATTCAGTTATTTCAGTGCATTTTTGTTTAATACGTAAGTGATAAAGCACCGAGTGATAGCCCTGCCGAAGTACCAAATAAGAGGATGTTGTCGCCTCGGTCAATTTTTCGTGACGAAAGCAGGTCGTGAAAAAGCATAGGAATTGAAGCGGCGATGCAATTGCCGTGCGTAGCAAGATGGTCACCAATTTGTTCTCGTTTAAAGCCGAATTTCTCAAATATTGTAATCCCTTTTTTGGATGTTTGATGTGGGATAATAAATTTATACTCTTCTTTGCTAATCGAATTTAAAAAGAAATCTTCTAAAAATGAAGGAAGATATCTGACAGCAGCTTTGTAGACTTTTCTACCTTCCATCTGGAATCGATTATCATTTAGCGTCGTTTCCGGATCATTGGGGGGACGAAGCGTTCCGCCACCTTTGACACAAGTAAAATCTGCGCCACTGCTGTATGTTTTCAACAGAAATTTATTAATTCTTGAATCGCCATTAGAGGATGTAACGACAAACGCTGCCGCCCCATCACCAAAAATGGTACGCACTTCTTTTTCCGATTGGTCCAATGTTTTACTCGGGGTGTCTGAACTGATGATGAGGATATGTTTATAGACTGCGTTGTTGATTAAGTTTGAAGCAACAAACAAAGCAAGTGGAAAGCTGTAGCATGTAGTGTCGACGTCAAAGCATGGAATACCGGATTCTTCTAAGCCTAGTTCACGTTGGTATAAACTTGCAGCACATGGAATCGCTTGTAAAGGAGAGCCGTTTGCACCAATAATACAATCAATGTCCTCTAACGCAAGGCCACTTTCCTCAATGGCCTGTTTCGCGGCAGCTACCCCTAGCGTTAAGGCTGATTCATTTTTGTCAGGATCAATGTAATAACGAGATTGTACGCCTGAAGCTTTCTCCATCCACCCTTTTGGTAATGACATTTCCTTTTCAAGTTCGTCATTTTTCATTACGGTTGAACCGACAGCTTTGCCAGAACCTAGGATCTTGGCGTTTAACATCTTCTCCACTCCTTTTTGTCTTTGTTTTGTTCCGTTCTGATTAATAGCAGCGTTTATTTTCTTTTATCGCCCCCTTTTCAGACTAAAAGTGAGATTGTTATTGACTTCCTTTTTAATAGGGCAGAAAACGAGATGAAAATGTTTCTGGCCATGCTAAAAATCATCATTCAGAATGACTTGTTGGTAGCGATCCCCTCCAAAATAATGTCAATCATTTTTTCAGGTTCATCCCCGTGTTCAGATTGAAGCCCTTCACCAAGAACTTGATGATAAAAAATATAGCCGAAGATGATATAAAAAAATAAGTTGGCAATAACAGACTCATCCATGTCTTTAAACTCACCTTGTTCTTGTTTTTGCCTGATAAATGATTTTGTCGATTCCATCGCAGGAGTAGTGATGTTCGTTACAATTGCTTTCTTAATCTCGTCCTGTGAATACGCTTCTCGAAAGAGGACTTTTATAATGGATTGGTTTTGGGCGAGCTGTTCCAGCCTGTCTTGAAAAGCCATTGTCAATGTTTCTTTCGCATTATTTGGTTCAGGTGCACGGAAAATCTCTTGAATCGTTTCCACATATTTTTTTGAACCAAGTTCGATAAAAACAGGCGCTAAAATATGGTACAACAGATTTGATTTTGACTTGAAGTTACGAAACAATGTTACTTCGGCAACGCCAGCTTGTTTAGCGATATCGGCTGTTGAACTAGCCTCATACCCTTTTTCGGCGAATAGCTTCGCAGCAGCTTGGATAATTTGTTCTTGTTTTGCTGTTTTTTTCTTCGATTCATTTAGCGAATCTAAGAAAAGCTGAAATGCTTCTGTTATTGATGGGCTATTGTCGTCGTTTTTCATTTTGATCACCTATTTACTGCAGATGCTTTTTAAATTTTGCAATGGTCGCGATGGAAAGCAGAATCGTAAACCCGAGCAATACAAGACTTTGCGGCCATAGAAGCTGTAAAGAGTTCGCTTTTAAGAAAATGCCCCTTAAAATCTCCAAAAAATACGTTAAAGGGATCAAACCTCCCAATAGTTGAATCAGCATTGGCATCGATTCTCTCGGAAAAACAAAACCAGAGAGGATAACGCTTGGGAGAATAACGGCAAAGGACATATACATGGCTTGGAGTTGGTTTTTTGCGATGGTGGAAATGAAAATACCCATCGCTAAAGTCGCAACAAGAAAGAGCAAACTTAATAATACCAATAAGAAAGGGTCGCCGGCAATTGCTACGTCAAACCAAAACACGCCTGCTAAAAGAACAAAGGCAAAAGACATTGTCCCAATGACCGTATAAGGCACAATTTTTCCAATAATTAACTCTACTGGGCGAATGGGCGTAACGATCAGCTGTTCAATCGTGCCTTGTTCTTTTTCACGGACTAGGGCAAAAGCAGTCAAAATTAATGTGACTTCTTGCATGATGAGACCAATTAAAGCCGGAATATTAAATTCCATGCTGTCCATGGAAGGATTATAAAACACCTGTGTTTCATGCTTTAATGGGCTATTAGGGACTTCTGCCCCACTCCGGACCAATTGTTCTGCCTGAACCGTATGTGCATAATTTAGCAAAAGCGACTCGCTTCGAAACAACGCCTCTTGCGCATAAGTCGGATCGGAACCGTCAATTAAAAATTGTACAACCGCTGTATCCGTGGCAAGCTCTTTTGAATAATTCGCTGGAATAATGAGGCCTGCATGAATGTCGCCCTTATCCAAGAGATGTTCCAATTCACTGTCGTTATATTCATAACTAATAACGGTAAAGTCGCCTTGGCTTGTTAAACGGTCAATTAGTTCTCTGCTTTCTGCCGTATGCGACTGGTCTAGGATAGACAAGTGAACCGATTCGACATCGTCATTCATCGCATAGCCAAGCAAGACGAGCAGCAAAACAGGAAGGACAAGAGCAATGGCAAGGCTTGCTGGATCTTTTTTTATTTGAATGAATTCCTTGCGAACGATTGCTTGCAGTCGTACGAAACGAAAACGCTTTTCTCGGTTATTCAAATGAATCACCCTTTTTTAGATGGGAAGCATGTTCTTGCTCTTGCTGTTCTACCAGCTTAACAAACAAATCATCTAAGTTTTTGACACCGTATTGGTCCATAATCTCTTTTGGCCCGCCGTTAACGAGCAAGTTTCCGGCATACATAAACCCGATGTTGTCACAAGTTAAGGCTTCGTCCATGTAATGGGTCGTGACGAGGACAGTGACGTCATCTTTTTTTAATTGATGGATGATCTCCCAAAATATTTTGCGCGAGACAGGGTCTACGCCCGCAGTTGGCTCATCAAGTATGAGCAACTCCGGTTCATGGAGCATGGCACAACATAATGCAAGCCGCTGTTTCCAGCCGCCTGACAACGCTCCTGCCCGTTGGGAAATGCGGTCCTCTAACTTTGTTAATTGCAAAAGCGTTTGGATACGCGAAGCAAGTTCTTTCTTCTTTAGTCCATAAATAGCGCCATAAAACTGCAAATTTTCAAGTACCGTTAACTCTAAATACAAGCTGAATTTTTGCGACATATAGCCGATTCGTTGCTTAATCTGCTCTGGTTGTTCGGCAAGACTATAACCGAGCACAGTTCCACTACCAGAAGAGGGCGGAAGAACACCGCACAACATACGAATGACAGTCGATTTTCCAGCTCCATTGGAACCAAGAAAGCCGTAAATTGTATTTTTTTTCACGGAAAGGTCTAGGGGCTGAACAGCCATCTTAGAACCGAACTTTTTTGACAACGCGTTACAATGAATAGCATCCTCTGTCATGTGATCAAATCGCTCCTGACCGTCCTATAATGAATCAATCCAAATTTCTACATCCATCCCGGCTCTTAATAGCTCGTCGTTGCTTTCAATGGTAATGTGCACAGGGAAAACTTGACTGGCTTTGTCTTCGTTGGTTTCAATGGTTTGCGAGCTGTATATCGCTTCATTTTCAATAAAGTGAACAGTCCCTTCGAATGTTTCTTCAGGAAAAGCAACAGCGCTTATTTGAACGGACATGCCTTCAGAAAACTCGGAAAGTTCACTTTGCGGCACATAAATCGTCGTTTCCAAAGGAGCGTCTGTTAAAATCGTTACAAGTGGAGTGCCAGTTTGAACAAAATCGCCTTCATCAATTAGCCATTCCAATACGGTGCCGTCTTTTGGTGAATGAATGCTTGCTTTTGATTGTTGGTATTGAGCCTGCTCTAGGCGGGCTTGTGCTTGGTCCCGTTGGCTGTTAAGTGCGTCTAGTTGCATATTAGAAGCAGCTTCATTTTCTGCTTGCTCAATTTCGGCATCGGCCAATCGTACCGCTGCTTCCGCTTCTGCCGTTTGTAGCTCCAATAAATGCTCGTCTAAAGACACGAGCAAATCATCTTTCGTAACGGCTTCTCTCTCAGCAACATGGATGTTTTGGATTTCCCCTTGTAAAGGGCTGTAAATCGTTTGTGTTTTCGCTTCGATCGAACTAGTGTAAGCTGTTTCTTCGGTTTGCGAACAGCCAATTAATAAAAACAAAGAAAAGGAGAAGATTGCTGGTTTTGCAAAAGACATAACAGCACCTCGTTATTGAATGTAAGTACTTACTTTCAAATATAATGGAAGAAAAAGAGAAAATCAATGGAAAGTGAAAAATTTTTTTAGGAGCATGTCAGTGACAGAGTAGTCGTTGGCACGCTCATTTGCTTAAAAGTGCTGTTATTTCTCGATTTTCTTCTGGAGCTTTACCCTGTGCGAAAAAATGCTGCGGAGCCAAACGATGTGTATAAAGGAGATGAAAACACTTCCAAGAGTTTCCCTCAAAATCGTCAAATCGCTTTTTAGACTGTTTTCCTTTTTCGTGTCTGCTCTGGAAGGACTATCTTATTTTGCTATGTGTTCACTTGCCTTTGTTTCTGACCCACATAATGGGATGACGATCGTTTCTGTTTCACAGCGTCGGTAAACGTGAAAGGCGGCATAGGTAGCGGCGCTTGTAGGCTCCACATCAAAACCTTGCTTTGCCAGGGCTAAGCGTGCTTTCGCTATTTGTGCCTCGCTAACAGTTATAAAGGTACCGCCTGTATTGCGAACGGCCTCTAAAATTTGCGTTGCCCGAGCTGGTGCAGCGATTGCAATCCCTTCAGCAATCGTCGTTTGGCCTAGTGTAGGCGTTACAGATTGTTCTCTTCTTGCAAACGCATTAGCAAGAGGAGCACATTTATCAGCTTGCACGGCGACGATTTTCGGACATTTGCCAATTAGACGATTGGCTAAAAGCTCAGAAAAGCCATGATAGGCACCGAGCAAAAGCGTGCCATTGCCGACTGGGACAATCACTGTGTCTGGTGCTTCGCCAAGCTGTTCATAAATTTCATATGCATACGTTTTTGTCCCTTCATAAAAGTAGGGATTGTAGACATGGCTTGCATAAAAACCACCTTTTTCTAAGTTGGCAGCTTTTCGCTGTGCGGCACGTGCGACATCTTCACGTGTACCAGCAATAGTATGAACCGTTGCATTGTATGCTGTCATTTGTGCTTGTTTTTTCGGAGAAACTGTATTGCTGCAAAACACTTCACAAGCGATGCCAGCCCTAGCCGCATAGGCCGAAATAGCAGTCCCTGCATTGCCGCTGCTATCGGCAATGACAGATGTGGCCCCAAGTTCCAGCGCTTTTGCGATGAGGACAGCGGCACCACGGTCTTTAAAAGAGAGCGTCGGCATTAAATAGTCGACTTTTACATAGATATTCGGTTTATCCGCAGAAACGGGTAGAAGGGGAGTATGGCCTTCGCCTAAAGTTACGGTTTGCCAACTCTTCGCGTTTTTTTCAAACGGCAATGCGTCTATAAATCGCCACAATGTAGGGGGGCCTGATTTCCAAGCAAAAGGTTGGAGCAACGGCGTTTGCTTATCAAGGTCGAGCAGACCGCCACAAGGGCATTTCCAAAGGTTTCGCGAAACAGCGTAGGTTGTATGGCAACTCCGGCAAACATAGGATTGCTTCATCAGACGATCTCTCCTTTTGTAACGTTCATAGAAAAAGGCAAGTTTGAGAAGAACTTGCTCAGTATGCAAATTTTTAACTTCCTTATTGGGAAAATCGAAAAACTACTAGTTTTATAAATTATGTTAATAGATACTAGATTAGGACCCATTATAAGGAGGCATGATCAATGAAACGCTATCACTTGTTTACTGGCTTTACGCTAGCAACCGTTGTTACGTTGGCAACTGCTCCGGCAGCTTCTGCTGCTAGTTTCCTGTCCCCATTACAAGCTTTGAAAGCATCATGGTCCTACGAGGGAGAGACGGGACCTGAATTTTGGGGAGACTTAGACGAAGCTTTTGCTGCATGTTCGCATGGAAAAGAGCAATCACCAATCAATTTGTTCTTTGAAAGGGAGCAAACACCAAAGTGGAATTGGGCCTTTTCATATAGCGAAGCTGCTTTTTCTGTTGAAAATAATGGTCATACGATTCAAGCTAATGTGGAAAACGATGATGCCGGTGGATTAGAAATTAATGGCGAAGCTTATCAGCTCACACAATTCCATTTCCATACTCCGAGTGAACATACGATTGAAAAAACATCCTTCCCAATGGAACTCCATCTTGTTCATGCAAACCATGCGGGGGATTTAGCGGTGCTCGGCGTTTTGATGGAAATTGGCACAGTTCATGAAGGCATTGAAGCCGTTTGGGAAGTCATGCCTGAAGAAGAAGGGACTGCTGAATATTCCATTTCTCTAGACCCGAGCCTATTCCTGCCTGAAAGTGTAACTGCTTACCAATACGACGGTTCATTGACAACCCCTCCTTGTAGCGAAGGGGTGAAATGGACGGTGCTTAATGACACCATTTCGATTTCAGCAACGCAACTTCATGCATTTAGGGACATCTATCCGCAAAACTATCGTCCAGCCCAAGAGCTAGGTGACAGAGAAATCGGGTTCCATTATCATTAATAATAGGAAAGCGCCCATCCGGTAGTGGGCGCTTTAGATTGTAGCCAAACGCTTGCATCCTTCGTTGTCCGCCTCGGCCACATAATCATTGTAGCTGATCCTACATTTTACTCGCATCTTCCCCCTCATCTCACACGCGTCCATTATTCCGACGTGCCCACTCTAATGAAACAGGAGACGGTACCTTTTACGTGGCCTGCCACGAAGTTTTTCCTGCCTTACAGTTGTTTCTTCTGCGGCTTTTCCTTGCTCTAATTTCTTCAAAATGCGATTGGCGCTTCGCGTAGTGATGCCTAAATGGAGAGCGAGATCATTCGCACAGACATCATGACGCTTTGTTTTTGCAGGTATGGCCAAAATTTTTTGCAGTTGCAACACAGATACACCAGTTTGTTTGCTCCATTTTTGCAATTGAAGGGGATCTAGTTGTAGTTCGAGGCGTTTCCCATCGCCAAGAGGGCCGAGCAACGTGCTTTCAGTCAAGATATAAGGGCAGCCGATTTTCTTTTGTTGCTTGTTGGCCGTTTTTGCGTTTGTCCGTGCTTCATGGAGTGTTTTTCCTGCTCCCCAGCCTAATTGAAACATAATTTTTGGTTGTTTGCCTTTTAAATAGGCGGATAAAGCACATTGTTGGAAGCTGTTGGTGAGACGCTCTAAATCGCCAAACGAAGTCACCAATTCGAAACTTGTTTCATTCGCATGAACTAAAAGTGGCTCACCTTCCTTCTCTGAGTAAGAAAGCAATGCATGGTGGAGTTTGATTTTTTCTATTTCTGTTTTTGCCTTAAAAGTCAAATAGCCAATTGCGATTTGTTTGTCAGCCAATTCTTGTGTTTCCAACTGGAGCAGCAACGTTTCTATTTGTTTATGGACGGAGCTAGTTGACGGCGCTAAAAATAGTGTCGGGATGCCGTCCTTTTGCAAAACCGGCAAAATGTTGCTGAACCTTGTAATCGATAATTGCGCCCCTTCCATATGAGCGTGTCGATGAAAGGCAATCAGTTTCTCGTACATTTGGTCGTTGACGTCTTGAAATAGCGAATCGCTATAATAAAGGGGGAAATCGTCTAAAGGCACAAACGACTTTAAATTCATATAGTCATTCTCTTTGTTGAGAAAATCAATGACCGTTCGCTTCATTTCAAAGGATCGTTCAAATGTACAAGCGAGCAACGTTTTGTAAAAGTCTTTTTCGCTTAAATCGACAAACACAGATGGCTTAGGCAAAGGGCCGATATTTTGTTCAAAATAGAGCCTTGGTATAATGCCGCCAAAAACCCAGCCATCTATGTCATGGCGGTTTTGCTGATAAATGGTTTTGATTTCACTTAAGCTTTTATATGGAAAATAAATAAAGCTAGCATTTGTTTGTAAACTCATTAATGCTTTCTTTATATGGGGAGTGGTATGGAAGGCGGCCATAATGCCGATCGTTGCCATTGGTCATCCTCCAAATGTCTTATTTTTTTTAGTTTACCAGACTTTTTTAAAAAAAGTATTGGCGATTATGGCGATTTTATAATAAAGTAAGGAAAATACTTATGTCTAAAAACTGTCTTTTAATTGATAGGAGGGAGATTATGGATCAACGACTTTTTCTAAAACGCTATATTGCCGAACATCAAGAAGCTTTTCAGCGAGCGGCGTTAGCCATTTGGAATTATGCGGAGTTGCGGTTTGAAGAGTGGGAATCTTCAAAACTACTTAGTCGTATCCTTGAGAAAGAAGGATTTGCAGTTGAACGAGGTATTGGCGAAATGAAGACAGCTTTTATTGCATCGTATGGAACAGGAAAACCTGTCCTTTCATTTTTAGGAGAATTTGATGCGTTGTCTGAACTAAGTCAAGCAGGCGGTACAGCCGAGCAACAACCGATTGTTCCGGGCGGGGCCGGGCATGGCTGCGGCCACCATTTACTCGGAACTGCGTCACTGGCAGCAGCGCTCGCGACGAAAGCCTACATGGAACAGCACGGATTAGTTGGTACAATCCGTTATTACGGCTGCCCAGGCGAAGAAGGAGGCTCCGGCAAAACGTTTATGGCAAAAGAGGGCGCATTTGCTGGCACTGACACCGCCATTAGTTGGCATCCTGGTACTTATACGAGCGTTTGGACAGCGGAAACGTTGGCGAATATCCAAGCCTCTTTTGCTTTTACAGGGAGAGCTTCCCATGCCGCTGCGGCTCCTCATTTAGGGAGAAGCGGACTTGACGCAGTGGAGTTAATGAATATAGGGAGCAATTATTTGCGGGAACATCTTATTGATGAGGCAAGGGTACATTATGCAATTACAAACGCAGGCGGCCTTTCGCCAAATGTCGTCCAGCCAAAAGCAGAAGTCCTGTATTTAATGCGGGCGCCGACGCTTGAGCAAACGCAAGCTATTTATGAACGTGTGAAAAATATAGCAAAGGGCGCTGCACTAATGACAGACACAACGTTAGAGATCCGTTTTGAAAAAGCGTGCTCGAATTTTGTACGCAACTACGTGCTTGAGGATGTAATGAATGAGGAATTGATTGCGGCTGGCCCGCTTTCTTACACGGAAGAAGAGCGGCGTTTCGCTGAAACGATCCGCCAGACATTTTCGAAAGAAGACCGGGAACAAACGATGGTAGAGTTGGCAAATCTCGTAGAGAACCCGAAGCAGGAATGGCTTGGACAGTTGCGCGACAAAGCATTGATTGATGAAATTGTACCTGTCTCAAGAAAGCGAACGCTTTTGTCCGGTTCGACTGATGTAGGCGATGTAAGCTGGATTGCGCCAACCGTTCAATGCTTAGTGACATGCTATGCGTCAGGGACGGCGTTCCATACGTGGCAAATGGTTTCCCAAGGGGCGACAACGACTGCCTATAAGGGGATGAACCACGCTGCCTTCATAATGGCTGCGACAGCAGTGCGCTTATTGCATGATCCAGACTTGGTTCGTCAAGCGAAAGAAGAATGGGAAGAGCGGTTTGCCAACCTGCACTATGTCTCCCCTATTCCAAACGGCGTAAAGCCAGCACCTATTCAGCGCTAATTGTTCGTGACAGGTTATCTGCCAGAAAAGGCATTTGCACGTTCAAAACGTGATAGACTGTTAGCGAATTAAAGACATATTTAAGACATTGGAGGAACAACGATGACAGAACAAACTGAAAAACGTTCATTTTTTACGAAAGTACTGGATGGAATTGAACGTATCGGAAACAAACTCCCTCATCCGTTCATGTTGTTTATTTACTTGGCCGTGTTTTTAATGGTCGTTTCAGCGGTTTTACATGCGTTCGACTTGACGGTGATAGATCCAGGCACCAATGAAACAGTAGCTGTAAGGAGTTTGCTATCTCAAGAAGGGTTTCTCTATATTCTCTCGTCGATGCTTAGCAATTTTACAGGATTCGCCCCTTTTGGACTTGTTATTACGATGATGCTTGGTATTGGCTTGGCCCAAAAAGTTGGGCTGTTTGAAACATTTATGAAAACAACGATTTTAAAAGCGCCAAAATCGCTTGTAACGTACGCGGTTCTTTTTGCTGGGGTGCTTGGCAACATTGCTTCTGATGCGGCAATGATTATTATACCGCCGGTGGCGGCAATGGTGTTTCATGCCATTGGTCGGCATCCTCTGGCTGGTTTAGCAACTGGATTTGCAGGTGTTGGGGCTGGCTTTACCGCTAATTTTATGGTTGCTGGAACTGATGCGCTATTAGCTGGCATCTCGACCGAAGCGGCCCGCACGATTGATCCTGATTTTGTTGTGACGCCTGTTGACAACTGGTTTTTTATGTCAGCTTCTGTCATCATGCTCGTTTTTCTTGGTGTATGGGTCACGGAGAAAATCATTGAAAAGCGCCTTGGCACCTACAATCCAGCTTACGCAGACGAAGGCATCAACGACCAAAGCCTCGATTATCCAACAAAGCAGGAAATAAAAGCATTGCGCAATGCTGGGATCGCCCTCTTGCTTTATATTGGCGCGGTAGCTGTGCTTGTCGTCCCGGTAAATGGTATCTTGCGTGGTGAAGAAGGGACAATTATCCCGTCGCCATTTATCGATAATATTATTCCGATTTTATTAGTCATGTTTGTAGTGATAGCGGTTGCCTATGGGATCACAGCCGGTACGGTAAAGTCGACAGCAGATGTACCAATCTTAATGGGAGAAGCAATGAAAGACATGGCCGGTTATATTGTGCTCGTGTTTGCCGCTGCCCAGTTTATTGCCTATTTTAACTGGACGAATATCGCGACATTGATAGCCGTTAGCATTTCTGATTTTTTGCAGCAAGTCGAATTTACCGGGTTAGGGTTGTTCGTTGTCTTTATCTTGCTTGTAACCGTGTTAAACTTGTTTATATCAAGTGGTTCCGCGCAATGGGCGCTTATGGCTCCTGTGTTTGTGCCGCTGTTCATGTTGCTTGACTACAATCCAGCATTCACTCAACTTGCTTACCGGATCGGCGATTCAGCGACCAATGTCATTACGCCTATGAATCCATATGTCGTGATGGTGCTTGGCTTTATGAAACGTTATGACAACAGAGCTGGTTTTGGCACGCTGATGTCGACGATGCTCCCGTATAGTTTGATCTTCCTTGGCGCTTGGATTGTCCTTTTTATCATTTGGAATGTGGCTGGTTTGCCGATCGGTCCAGGCAGTGGCATGTTGTTAACGAAGTAACCCCTATAAAAGGAATGAATGGACGGTGTATACAATGGAAAAATTACAGAATCAACTAAAAACATGGCGCCGTGATTTGCATAAGCGTCCCGAATTAGGCTGGTGTGAATACGAAACAACCGCTTACATTTACAATGTTTTAAAGCCTCTATGTTTTACCCTTCATCTTGGCAATGAAGTAAGTAGCAAAGATAAAATGGGTGTCCCTTCTGCTGAAGTGGATCGCCTCCATTTCAAGCGGGCAGAGGAGGCAGGCATAGATGCTAAATTGCTCGAGAAAATGGTTGGCAATCAAACGGGGCTTGTGGCGACTTTTGACACAGGCAAATCAGGTAAACATATTGCTTATCGCTTTGACATTGACGCGCTGCCCATTTTTGAGTCAAACGACGCCTCCCATTTGCCGGCTAAAGAAGGATTTCGCTCGATCTACGATGGCCAAATGCATGCCTGCGGCCATGATGGCCATACAGCTATTGGGCTTGGACTGGCTCAACTCATCCATGAACATCGGAACGAGTTAAACGGCGCATTTACACTGATTTTCCAACCAGCTGAAGAGGGAGTAAGAGGGGCAAAAGCGATCGTTGAAAAAGGCTGGCTTGATCATGCTGACTATTTCCTCGCTGGCCATATTATGGGTCAACCCCTTGGCACGGTCGTACCTGGCGTTGCTTCTGCATTGGCGACAACGAAGCTAAATGTCACGTTTACAGGAAAATCGGCCCATGCAGGAGGCAGCCCAGAAGAAGGCAGGAACGCATTGTTAGCCGCAGCACAGGCTACTGTTCAACTTCACAGCATTCCTCCACACTCACAAGGGGCAACACGTTTAAATGTTGGCACGTTTCACGCTGGCAGCGGTAGAAACATTATTGCTGACCGGGCAGAGCTTGAACTGGAAACAAGGGGCGAGACGACGGAACTGAATGCGTATATGGCTGATAACGCCAAACGAATCATCCGCCATACCGCGCAAGCAAGTGGTGTCGACTATACGCTTGATCTAGTCGGAGAAGGGATTTCGGCCAAATCTGATCCCCAGTGGCTAGAAATTGTCAAGCGAGCGCTTGCGGCGAGCGATCTAGTTCAAAAAGTTAGTGACCGCTATGAAGCAATTGGAGGTTCCGAAGATGCGACGTTCATGATGGAGCGTGTCCAACAACAGGGAGGGCTTGCTACTTACTTGCTTTACGGCAGCACTCTAGCGGAAAAACACCACCATCCATTATTTGATTACGACGAACGGGTGTTGGAAATCGCAGTTGATAGTTTATGGCGCCTAACCGTGTACCTACAACAAGCGTCCTAACTAAGCGTCATTCGTAGATGAGGGAAAATCACCTAGACTGATGGGGAATACTGTCAATAAAAATTTATAATCATATAAAATGAGGCAAGCGTCGAGTATTCAGTAGGTTGTCTATATGTAAAGCGGAGCCTGTTAGGCTCCGCTTTTCGTTATTCTACCCCAAAAAACGCCTCTGCTTTTTTCAAGAACGGCTCGTCCTCTTTGCTCATTTCATATTCCTCCACGATCGCATCCACAGGACAGACGCCTTGGCAGGCGCCGCAGTCGATGCAAATATCGGGATTGATAAAGTACTGGTCCTCGCCTTCTTCGATGCAATCAACCGGGCAAACCTCAGCACATTCTCCCGCCTTTTCGCCAATGCAAGGACTTAAAATGACAAATGACATTCTTGTTACACCTCCAATCTAAAGCTTGTACAAGGCAAGCTCTAATTCAATGCGGTCTTTTATTTTTGAAAGGCACTCTTCAGCAGTTTGCCCAAAAATCTTTTTGCCGTTCACGATCGCGTAAGGACGCAAGGCGCACATGCCGCAAAAAGAGAGGCAGCTGTTTGTAATTACAGCCACTTCTGGGTATTCACTTTCTAATAGCCCCTCCACATCTACAGTATGGATAAGGTTTGAATCACATAATTCTACAACAATAATGCCCATCGTTTTCCCTCCTTTCGCGGCCTGTGCCTGCCAAGCAAAAAAGAAAGGCGGAAAGCTTGAACCGCTTTCCTCCCTTCTTAGTCTTTAACCGATCGCCTTTTCGTATGCTTTCGATACGGCCTCCCAATTAATGATGGAGAAAAAGTTCGCAATGTACTCTGGCCGCTTGTTTTGGTAATTCAAATAGTGGGCATGCTCCCAAACGTCAAGACCGAGAATGGCTTGTTTTCCGTCCATAATCGGATTGTCTTGGTTTGCTGTACTGTAAACTTCCA
Source organism: Shouchella clausii (assembly GCF_001598215.1). Taxonomy (GTDB): domain Bacteria; phylum Bacillota; class Bacilli; order Bacillales; family Bacillaceae_D; genus Shouchella; species Shouchella tritolerans. The sequence goes on from NZ_BCXJ01000001.1 coordinate 1,075,120, forward strand.
ACTCTTTGTTTTCATTAACGACAAGCCAAGCCCAGCCTGAGCCAAAACGTGTCGTCGCTGCTTTAGTAAATGTTTCTTTGAAGCTTTCAAAGCTGCCAAACGCTTTATCAATGGCTTCTTTTAAAGCAGCGCTCCTTTCATTTGCGCCTGTTGGCGGGGCAATTACTTGCCAGAACAATGAATGGTTAAGATGGCCGCCGCCATTATTGCGGACTGGGGTTTGAACCGATGCTGGAAGTGACTCGATGTTAGCGAGCAATTGTTCAAGCGATTTGCTCTGCAACGATGGCTCGTTTTCCAATGCCGTATTCAAATTGGTAACGTATGTTTGATGATGCTTGCCGTGATGGATTTCCATTGTTTTTCTGTCAATCGTTGGCTCTAGCGCGTCAAAAGCAAAGCCAAGTTCTGGTAATGAATGGGTAGCCATAGAATCCCCTCCAACTTGTTTATGTACTTTGTATACTTGTTAGTATAAAAAGTATGTCTTTATAATACCGTGAAATCCTTTTAAAAATCAAGGGGATACGCATTACTTCTTTTCTGTTTTTATACGTTGTAGTAAACTAATGTGTAAGAGCAGCAGGAGGAGTGTAAAAATGGAAAAACAAACAACGAAAGAGAAAATCCTCGAGTTGCTGAAAAAGCAAGTAGAGATGAGTGTCGGCGAATTAACAGAGGCGCTCGGGATCACCCATATGGCTGTCCGCAAGCACCTGAATGTTCTTTTAAAAGACGGCTTTATCCAATTTCGTGAAATCAAACAAGAAATAGGGCGTCCTCTGCAACTGTTTTCGATTTCAGAAAAAGGAGAGCGCCTTTTCCCGAAAAATTATGAAGGGTTGACAGTCGACTTTTTGCGCGACATTCAAGACCTTCACGGCGACGAATCCATCCATTATTTGTTTAAAAAACGGGAACTGCGTTTAACTGATCGATATTTCAAGCGGATGGTCCACAAATCGCCTGAAGAAAAAATGGCCGAGCTAACAAAAATCCAAAACGAAAAAGGATACATGGCCGAAGTCACTCAGCATGATGCCCGGACATTTGAGCTTGTCGAGCATAACTGCCCTGTATTTGCAGTCGCCAAACAATTTAAAGCTGCTTGCCAATGCGAAACGTCCTTATTTAAAAATGTGCTTGAAACGGAATCAGTCAAACGAGTAGCATGTCAATCAGACGGCGACACTGAATGTCGGTTCGTGATGGCCTTTTCAGAAAATCGGCAAGTGGAGCACCGTTGAGCGTGAATGTGCGTATAAAAGCGATAGCAAGTTAAGATTGTGTAAAGGATGTTAAACGTTCGCGCCTTTTGTAAAGAAGGGCGCTTTTTTCTTTTTGGCATGACTTTGCTACAATCATGCTGTCCATACTAGATGATAGAAGGAAATGGACGGGAAGGAAAAAGGTTGTGGTAAAACGTGCTTGCTAGACATGCATTTGCTTATCTCCTCTCACATGGGGTACCGGCATTGGTCGGGTTTCTCGGCATTGCCGTTTATTCACGGATGCTCTCACCAGAACAGTACGGGCGTTACGCTCTTGTGCTTGCAGTAAGTGCACTCGTCAACGCAATTGTGTTTGAATGGCTGAAAGTCAGTGTGCTTAGGCATTACAAAAGCAGCAAGCAAAGCGAAGCTTTCTATATGACGGTAAAAGCGGCTTTCATAGGGCTAATGGCCGGAACGCTAGCGCTCGCAGCCATAACGTTGCTCGTTTCCGAGTGGCTGTCGCCGCCGCTTTTGTTTTTAGCATTGTTGCTGTGTTGGGCCCAGGCATGGTACCAGTTGAATTTATCGCTTTTGCGGGCAGAGCTTTCCCCTGTAAGATATGGAAGGGTTGCGTTTGCCCGCTCATTGCTCGGGCTAATTTTAGGGGTCTTGTTCATTGCAGCAGGGTATGGGGAAATAGGCTTGGTCATTGGAATCGTTGTCGGTTTGGTGTTGCCGCTCCTCCCTTTATTTTGGCAACGGTGGGGATGGCGTTTCCATCAAAAAGCAATGGACTACACGCTTTTACGGCAATTTGCAGCGTACGGATTGCCGCTTACGCTGACGTTGTTGCTTGGGATGGTGATTCACCAATCGGACCGGATTATTATTAGCGAAATGATCGGAATAGAAGCAACGGGTATGTATGCAGTGACATACGATTTGACGGAACAAACGATCTTCACACTCATGTTGATTATCAATCTTGCTGCTTTTCCACTTGCCGTTAAGGCGCTTGAGGAAAAGGGGGAAGAAGCAGCGCGAGAGCAAGTAAAAGCCAATACCAGTCTATTACTTGCTATAGGTATTCCGGCACTTTGCGGCTTGGTCGTGCTTCGCGAAGGGGTGGCCGAGCTATTTTTAGGAGAAGCTTTCCGGGAGACGGCAGTGCTGCTCATGCCGTACATTGCCGTGGGCGCCTTGTTAAAAGGCTTTAAACTTTATGGCGTCGATATTATGTTCCACTTGTATAAGCAAACAAAGCTGCAAATGGTACCTGTCGCAGTAGCTGCCATCGCCAATGTGATACTGACGATTGCCCTCCTTCCTACTTATGGCTTGGAAGGGGCCGCTTTTGCGACCGTAGTTGCTTATGGTTTGGCGATTGCTCTTGCGTGGCTGTTTATTAATAAGCAAATGGGGCGGCTGCCATTTCCGGGTAAAGATTTTGTAAAAGTTTTGTGTGCAACAGCTATCATGCTCCTTTGCATGTGGCCGTTTTTAGGCAGTGCCCACTGGGGGATGCTCATCCTTCAAGTGGGGATTGGAGGGCTTAGCTATGGTGTTGCCTGTTTGCTGCTTTTCCGAAAACAAGTTCAGCTTATGTACAAAAAGGTAAATCGAAAACGAAATCAAACAGTCATTGAAAAAAGGGGAGACGGACAATGATTACATTTGTCGTGCCAACGCTTGGTGAACGATGCAACGAATTTAAACGATTGCTTGTCAGTTTGGATAAGCAAACGGATAAACGGTTTGAGTTGATTGTCGTGTCTCAAGGCAATTACGACCAAGTAGAGGGATGGCTGAGCGCTTTCCAGTTGCGCTCGACCCATATTAAACTAGGGGAAAAGGGCTTATCTAGAGCGAGAAATGCAGCTTGGCCAGCGATGAAAGGCGACATTGTCTCTTTTTCCGATGACGATTGTTGGTACCCGCCTGATGCAGTCGAACGGGTACACAGCGCATTTGCGCATGGGGGCGCTGATGCCTGCTGCTTTCAAATTTATGACCCGATCCAACAAAGCCCGTATAAACACTATGACACATCGCCTGGCACTGTCCGGGGACGACGCGTTTGGAAAAAGTCCTCAATTGAGCTGTTTTTCCGCCAGTCAGCGATTGAATCGCTGCGCTTTAATGAAGCATTCGGGCTTGGAGGAACGTATCCAAGCGGAGAAGAAAACTTGTTTTTGCGGCAGTTTTTAGTGGCAGGCCATACACTGATGTACATACCTGAAACAATTGTATTCCATGAGAAACCGTCTCAAGCGTCACGGCTCCAGGAAGCGCAATTGGTCAGCAAAGGCCCGTTATTTAAAACAATGTACAACGGGCCGTTTGGCTTCGTCTTGCTTACAGCATTGTTTGCTAAAAAATTCAGGCACTTAAAGCACCCAGCTGCGAGCTATGCGAAAGCGGTACGGGCATTGCTGGACTATAAGCCGAAGGAGGCAAGGCCGTGAAAATCGCGTTTGTGCTCTATTCGTTTGCAGCGGGTGGGGTTGAGCGGATGACGCTTCATTTAGCAGAGGCGTTTTTACAAAAAGGCAAGCAAGTCGATTTGTTTGTTATACATCCTGAAGGCGAATACAAACAAGCCGTTCCAAAAGGCGTCAACCTTTTCACGTTTGGCAAAAGAACGGCAAAGGAGGCTTTGCCAGGGATGATTTCTTATTTGCGCCGGGAGCAGCCAGACGTGGTTTGTTCCGCAAAAGACTACTTAAATGTACTTGTGATTGCCGCTAAGAAGCTGAGCTTTTCGAAAGCGCAGTTAATCGTCTCATGCCGTGTCCATTTGAGCGAGCAAGCAAGGAAACAGCCAGCCCAGTTTAGCCGCATTAAAACAGCAGTCCGTTACAGCTATCGCTTTGCCGATGATGTCGTTGGCGTCTCCAAAGGCGTAGCTGAAGACATAAAGGCGATTGCCCAATTGCCTGATGAAAAGGTTCATGTCATCTATAACCCGGTTGTGACGAAAACGTTAGAGGAAAAGATGGTACAGCCTGTTAGCCACCGCTTCTTTGAAGAAAGGAATGCCAAAGTCATTGTCACAGTTGGCCGCTTGCATGTGCAAAAAGACTATCCTACCCTATTGCGGGCATTTGCGAATCTACAACAAAACGAGTTGCCCGAAGCAAGGCTGCTGTTTATAGGCGATGGGGAAGAAAAAGAATCGTTGCAAAAGCTCGCCGCAGAATTAGAAGTTGGCCAAGCTATTGATTTTGCTGGTTTCCAACCGAACCCTTACGCCTATATGAAAAAAGCGCATTTATTTGCCCTTTCTTCTGCATGGGAAGGGTTTGGAAATGTCATTGTGGAAGCACTTGCGACTGGGACTCCTGTCGTAGCGACAGACTGTCCAAGTGGCCCAAGGGAAATTTTAGCGGACGGAGAATATGGCCAATTGGTTCCAGTGGGCGATACGGTGGCATTGGCACAGGCAATGAAAGAAGCTTTGCTTAGCCACCATGACGAAGTGGAATTAATAAACCGTGCTCGTGAATTTACAGTAGAAGCTTGTGCTGCCGCCTATGAAACATTGTTTCGTTAGTAGGGGAATGTGGCTACCCTTCTAGATATAGGCGATTATCACCATTTTAATAAAAAGAAAGAGGGGCTTCCTTTATGGGGCCCCTCTTTCTTTTATGGAAACGTAAGTGCGGCGATTTTAAAGACGCCACTATCTTCTGCTTCTGCCCAGTCAGCAACGTAAAGCAACTCGCCTTCCGTATCGTAACGGTAAATCCGGTTTTCGGCCAGCATATAGCGTGTGTGTTCATGTTCAGCCAGTAGTGTCTGAAGCTTTGTATAAGCGTCTTCCTCGATGGCGGCTTGTTGGGCGAGCAACGATTGGAATTGCTGCTCGGATAGTTCAGACGCATTGTTGCGCAAATAGCTGTCTCCTTCAAGGGCGCTGCGGATGACGAGCGTTTTCTCCCCACACCCCCCTAGGAAAAGCAGCAACATAACTGCAAAAGTCAGCTTTTTCATGATGACATTCAGCTCCTTGCTCCATTGTGCCCTAAGTATAGCGTGGTTAGACGCAGAAGTGTAGCTGGCAGAAAACGGATTGTAAAGGCGAAAAAAGGACATGCTAACAAGAGTTATCCTCTGTCAGAAGTGGGTTTACCGATTTTAAGGCTGGCCAAATTTTTTACAAAGGGCCAGAAACTTTAACCAATTCTTTACACCGCCTTTATAAATGCTCTTTGTTTGCGTGATACGATGGCGACAGTTCACGTTGAAAGGATCTTCATGTATGCAATCTTACCGATTTCCGTATGTCATTTCTGCGCATGTGCCTGCTTTTGCTTTTGCAGTGGTAGGTGTTTATGCAGCGCTGGCTCCAGTAGCCGTCTCCCACGTGTTCCAGCATGTTTTGTTTGTTCCCAGCTCAGTGTTATTGACTGGGTTAGCGATTTTTCTATTAGGACTAGCCTGGTTTTTGCGTGGTGAAGGAGTCTACGTAAGGCAATTACAGCCAGTCGCGATTAGCATGCTTGCCGCTGTCGTTATTCCAGCACTTTTAGCGACTATCGCTGCCGGGTATGCTTTAACGGTTTTCCAATCAACCGAGTATACTGCCTACATACAGCAGGCGTTGCCGCGCCGGTTAATGAACCTCGGTTTATTTGCTTCTTTAACCATTCTGATTTTGCTGTTTTTAAAACAGGACCCTTTGCGGATGACCCGTTCTCTGCTTATTGGCTATTTGACGGGCGCAAGCATTCTTGTCGTAGGGGGGCTCTGGCAATTTCTCCATTTTTCGATCGGATATCCGATGCCGGGGTTCGAAACGCGTGCGTTTGTGCATAGTGTTAGTCAAGATGTGCTCATAAATTTTCGACTAACTTCCTTTACTGACGAGCCAAGTTTTCTCGTTCCATTTTTAATTGATGGCCTGATTATTGGCGTGCTGCTTTTCACGAGAAAAAGCTACGCGTTGTATGGCATTTCTGCCGTGCTGGTCTTGTTGCTTTCTTTTTCCGTCAGTGGTTACGCCAATTTGGCGCTTGTTGGGGCGGCCGCCGTTGTGTTGCTGTTTTCTCGGGGATGGATATCGAAACGAGTCGGCCTTTATGCCGCCTTAGCGTTGCTCCTAATTGCTGTTTTAGCAACGCTGGCTTTTCCGCAAGTCGTAATGGGTTTATTTATGCCGATTATCGGCCGTTTAGACAGCCTGTTTGATGTGATGCATCATAGCCGTTTGTATATGCTCGTGTTCCCATTTGTGTGGCTGTTTGATTATTCTTTCGTCAACGCTTTGTTTGGATACGGGCCAGGAGGATATGACTTTTTGGCACGGACGAAATTTTTAAGCCACCAAGGCGCTGTTAGCGGCACGTCAAACAATGTGTTTGTCGATTTGCTATTTGAACATGGGATGATTGGCGGCATGACTTTTGCTGTCGTCTTTCTAGCTGTGTTTGTCTATTTGTGGAAAAAGCGAAGTGGCCATTTTTACTATTCGGTTGCCTTGGTGTTGTGGCTCCATTTAGGAGTGACCTCCTTGTACCGGTCTGATTTTGTCTCACCGCGTTTTTGGATTCTAGTTGCCATTACTGCTGGTTTAGCCGAGATGGCGAGGAGAGGCTTGTTTTTTCAAGCACATCAGGATGACCATACATCAGAAAAGAAGGTGGAAACGTTATGAAGCTCTGTGTGATCGGAACGGGATATGTCGGGCTTGTATCGGGTGTCTGCTATAGCCACATTGGCCATGAAGTTGTTTGTGTTGACCGAGATCTAGAAAAGATCAAGCGTCTTAGCCAAGGGGAAGTGCCGATTTTTGAACCGGGCCTTGAAGATATGCTAGCAAGCAACATGGCGGCAGGACGGCTATCGTTTACGACCCGTTTGTCCGAAGGGCTGGCCGGGGCAGATGCGGCGATTATAGCCGTTGGTACGCCAGCTCGGGCAGATGGATCGGCAAATTTGGATTATGTGGAAGCAGTCGCCAAGGAAATTGGCTCATGTATAAAAGCGGGGCTTGTCGTCATTACGAAAAGCACCGTTCCAGTCGGAACAAATCGGAAAGTGAAGAGCTGGATTGCTGAAACATGCGGGCACGAAGATTTCGAAGTTGCCTCCTGCCCAGAGTTTTTGCGAGAAGGCACTGCCATAGCCGACACGCTTGAAATGGAAAGAGCTGTCATTGGCGTAGAAAGCGTCAAAGCGGAGCGGCTCCTCCGAGATTTGCACAAACCGTTTCAGACAACGATTGTCGCATGCAATCTTGAAACGGCAGAAATGGCTAAGTACGCAGCCAATGCGTTTTTAGCAACAAAAATTAGCTTTATTAATGAAGTCGCCAACGTCTGTGAACAAGTTGGAGCCGATGTCACTTCTCTTGCCGAAGCGATTGGTTTGGATCGCCGGATTGGACGCCACTTTTTAAAAGCTGGCATTGGTTACGGTGGTTCTTGTTTCCCGAAAGACACGCAAGCGTTTATCCGTGTCGCCCAACAAGCAGGCTACGACCTGCAAATTGTGCCTGCAGTAGAACGAGTCAATGCTGCCCAGCGCTTAACGGTTGTCAATAAACTGAAAACAGCACTCGGTGATAATTTGGCGGGCAAACGGATTGCAATCCTAGGGCTAGCGTTTAAGCCAAATACAGACGACATGCGGGCTGCTCCCGCCCTTGATGTGTATCCAGCGCTAGAACGTGAACAGGCAAATATGGTTGCTTTTGATCCGATTGCCACCGAGCAAGCAAAAGCAGCGTTGCCTGGCATTCAACTAGCAAACACATGGCAACAAGCAGTCAGAGATGCTGATGCTGTTCTGCTACTGACGGATTGGGAGACATTTAAGGACATTTCCTTGCCAGAGTTGAAAAAGTTGACGAAGCAACCGATCGTCATTGACGGCCGCAACATGTTCGACCCTAAAGAAATGGAAATGCACGGTTTTTATTACGATTCGGTCGGCAGGCCGGTCGTTGATGGGCGGCTTGAACGCATCCGTGAATGGGAAGATCTTGTGTTGGGGATTTATGACCGCTTCGCCAATGGATAAATGTTGAACCTGAATGATGTTGCTGACTTTGTCGGCAACATCATTCAGATTGTCTATTATCTGGAGCACGAATCTTTGTTTTAGGACAAGCAAAGGAGGAGAACATGCTAAAAAATTCCCTAGTTGCCTGTGGCATTTTGCTGTTTTTAAGTGGTTTCTTTTTTTTAGATGAGGGAGAAGCCAATCCATATAAAGAAGAAACCGCGACCATTGACCAGAAGGCTTTCATGGAATTAAAGCTTGCTCATGAAGCGGCAAAATATGTACTCGAGAATAACGAGCAGCAATGGTACAGCCATCATTTTACAAGAACACTTTCGGAAGAAGAACAAGCTGCTTTTCTTGCCATTTCGTTAGAAAAAGAGGCCGAAGTTGCAGAAGAAGGCGAAGAACAGGTGGCCCTTGCTTATAATGGCACGGTCGTCTCGTATGAAAAAGTGGACAACGTTTGGAAAATAGCGCAAGTGGAGGAGGCGCATAGGCAGTGGAACAACAACCACTTGTATCAATAATTACTCCTGTTTATAATTGCGAGACCTTTTTACATGAGACGATTGAATCGGTGTTAGCGCAAACATATGCCAATTGGGAGCTATGGCTGATCAATGATGCTTCTAGCGATGGCAGCAAGCACATTGCTGCCCAATTTGCCGAAGCAGACAGCCGAATCAAGCTCGTTGATTTAGAAAAAAACAGCGGAGCAGCAGTGGCGCGTAACAATGGCCTAGAAAGGGCAGAAGGCAAGTATGTTGCTTTTTTGGATGGCGATGACCTGTGGCGGCCTCAGAAATTAGAGAGGCAAGTCCGTTTTATGGAGGAGACTGGTCATTTGTTTTCGTTTACGAGTTACCGGATTATGAGAGAGGATGGTACGGAGCGAAGCAAAGTGGTTGAAGCGCCATCTGTCGTCACGTACGAGCAGTTGCTATCCAACACGATTATTGGGTGTTTGACTGTCATGTTAAATCAAGATGCATTAGGACCGCTGCAAATGCCTACAATAAGGACGAGACAGGATTTCATGCTGTGGCTTTCAATATTGAAGAAAGGCTACTCCGCTTACGGAATAAAGGAGGAGCTGGCGGTATACCGCAAAGTCGGCAACTCGATATCAAGCAACAAATGGCAAGCGGCGAAACGGAATTGGGAAATTTACCGAAAACATGAGGAACTGCCCTGGCTGAAAGCGTGCCGTGTTTTTGTCGGTTACGCGTGGAATGGGATGAAGAAATTGTAAGGAATTTAAAGCGTTTTAAGGGTTCATGAAGAACATGTAAATTGTCCCTTTTATTCGATGGATTTTGCTATTCTTGCTTAAGTAGCAACTTGATAAAAAGAATAGCAAAAGCGAGGGTGGCAAACATGGAAGCTTACATACTTGCAATCATTAGCAGCTTTGCGGCAGCCATCGCGGTCACACCCCTTGTGATCAAATGGGCACATCGCTTTGGCTTTGTCGATCAGCCAAACAAGCGAAAAGTACATCAAAAACCAATGCCTCGGATAGGCGGTTTAACATTTATTTTTGGGACAGGAATCGGATTGTTGGCAGTGGCAGACCAGTTGGCGGCTGATTGGCAAACAACAGTCGCGATTTTGGCAGGCGCCTTACCAATCATAGCCATTGGCTTACTTGATGATAAGTTTGCGCTCCGAGCAAGGACGAAGTTGTTGTTTCAACTTCTCTCCGCCTCGATCGTTGTCATTGGCTCAGGAGTGTCGATTGACTTTATTTCAATCCCGTTTGGAGAGCGGATTGACTTAGGCATTTTAAGCAGCATTGTAACAGTGATATGGCTGATCGCGATGATGAATGCCATTAATTTAATTGATGGCTTGGACGGGCTTGCCGCAGGCGTCGCCGTCATCGCGCTAAGCACAATGCTAGTCATTGCGGCAGGAAACCCAGCAGCTTATGGGCTTGTCTTCGCCTTTGGTTTCCCTTTAATTGGGAGTATTGGCGGTTTTTTGATATTTAACTTTCATCCAGCGAAGCTCTTCATGGGCGATACAGGCTCGCTGTTTCTCGGGTACATGATCGGGATTTTATCAACAATGGGCTTTTTCAAAAGTGTAACGATTGTCAGCATCGTGGTGCCTCTGTTCATACTCGGCGTACCTATTCTTGATACCGTGTTTGCGATTATCCGCCGCAAACTGAACCGACAAAAAATTGGTTCGCCGGATAAAGGCCATCTTCACCACTGCTTATTAAACAGAGGGTACGGCCACCGGCAGGCGGTGTTGACGATTTATGGCGTTAGCCTCCTGTTCGCGGCATGTGCGATTCTTTTGTCCATGTCGAGCTTATGGTTCTCACTGCTCGTGTTGATCGTTGTCGCTTTGCTGATCCAACTATGTGCAGAGTGTATAGGCTTAATTGGCGAAAAACGAAAACCGCTTTTAAATACGATCAGAAAATGGGCAGGCGCAGGAGCGCCATTAAGAAGCAAATAACAAAGCTCTGGTGCATTCCGCTTGCACCGGGGCTTTGCCGTTTTCAAGCGGAATGCTGGCATATCGTGGCACAGATCAGGTACGATTAGGAAAAAACGCCTTGGAGGAGATAGCATGACAACGATCAATTGGGCGATACTTGGCCCAGGAGCAATCGCCAGCGATTTTGCCCAAGCACTAAACAACATCAACGGAACAATTTATGCAGTCGGTTCAAGGTCGATTGAAAAAGCGCAGGCGTTTGCAAGCAAATTTGGTGTCAAGCATGCGTTTGGAAGCTATGACTCCATGCTTCACGATGAAAACATCGACGCCGTTTATATTGCAACGCCCCATTCCAACCACTATGAATACATTAAAAAAAGTTTACAAAATGGAAAACATGTTTTATGCGAAAAGGCCATCACGGTAAACGGCCAACAGCTTGAAGAATTAATGGGTCTTGCAAAAGAAAAACAACTTGTGCTGATGGAAGCAATGACCCTTTTTCACATGCCGCTCTATGCCAAGTTGCAACAGTTGATTCATTCAAATGCGTTAGGGCCAGTCAAAATGATCAACGTCACATTTGGCAGTTTAAAGGAAGCGAACCCGCAAAATCGTTTTTTCAATAAAGAACTTGCCGGCGGGGCGATTTTAGACATTGGCACCTACGCGTTATCGTTTGCGCGCTTTTTTTTAGAAAGCCAGCCACATGAAGTGTTGACGACGGTCAAGCCGTTTGAAACAGGCGTTGATGAACAGTCGGGAATTGTCCTTAAAAACAAACAAGAACAGCTGGCGACGATTGCACTAGCAATGCGCTCGAAAATGCCAAAACGAGGCATTGTCGCCTGTGAAGGGGGCTACATAACCGTCGATGACTTCCCACGGGCCCAAGCAGCGCTGCTCACTTATCCTGATGGCTCAACCGAGGAAGTCACAGCAGGCGATACAGAACATGCCCTCCAATACGAAATACAAGCGATGGAAGCAGCAATAGCCGGCCAAGGAGACACACATATAGCGCTTTCCCGCGATGTAATGGAGCTAATGGATACCGTTCGCCGCCAATGGGGCATTACGTATCCATTTGAGTAACGGCAGAAAAAGAAGTTTAACATGGACCGATAGCGTCTATTTAGATAAATACACATCTAAAAGGAGGCGTTATCGATGGCAAACGGAACAACCGACAAAATGAAAAGCGCAGCAAACAAAGCAAAAGGAGCAACCAAAGAAGCTGCCGGAAAAGCGGCAGACAATAAAAAAATGCAAGCAGACGGCAAGAAAGACAAACTAAAAGGCAAAGCCCAAGAGATGGAGGGCGACGTTAAGGAGAGGATGAAGGAGTAAAAAAAACGGCCCGAGATCGGGTCGTTTTTTTACAGTACTCTCCAATTTTATTATTTTATTAAATACTTCTTTTCAAACTTATTAAACATCCATTTAGAGTAAATTATTTCTCCGTCCATCATCGCAAAGTGAAGTGCTTCTTTATATATGTGGTAATTATCGGTTGCCATGGCCCGATAAAATAAATTAAATTTGTTTTTTCCATTTTGTTGTTCGGCTAAATCCAATAAAGTTAATGCTTTATCAAACTGTTTACGAATAATGTATTGATGGGCTCGTTCTTCAATATCCATATCCTCATCTAAAGGAAAATATTTTTGGTGCACATTGTGAAGAAACGGTAAGTCATTGTTTTTTATCACGTCTGCTTGTGAAAACTTTAATTTCTGGTAAAGATTTATTGAAGTAAGTAGATGTTGTTTTGATTTCCTGAAATTTGAAAAATGAGTATTTGGCCGAGGATTTGATGGACATTAGCAAGAATATACTCTTGGCTTGTATAGCCCATTCTGTGTGTGCGTTTACAACCGCTGCCGGCAACCTGTGCAGTAATACCGAATTCAGCAAGCAGTTAGAGAATGTTAAGTCTTGTCGGAATAGGGGAAGCATAGTGTGTAAAACGCTTGTGAATATCTTCCCTGCTCGAAAGAGGGATATAGGCATTTGGCGCACATCACACTATGAACACCCAAATGAGCAGCCTGTATAAGGATTTAGTGAATGAGTATACCCAGGAAGAAAGCATGGTTTTCGGATTCTTATAGAACAATCCACTTTTCATGAGGGAACCTACTTTCCAACCATTGTAAGGCAATAATCACTCATTGCTAGCTGAGGCTTGTCTTTCCAAATCCAAAAGCCGTGTCTTCATTTCTAATCCGCCACGGTAGCCAGTTAATGATCCATTCTTTCCTACTACACGATGACACGGTACGGTGATTAATACTGGATTCGCCCCAATCGCCGCTCCTACAGCTCGAACGGCTGCTGGTTTATTTATAGAATTGGCAATGTCGGAATAGGACCTAGTCTGTCCGTACGGAATGGCACAAAGTGCGTTCCAGACTGCAAGCTGGAATGCTGTTCCATCGTAATCAAATGGAACAGTGAATGTTTTCCGTTTTCCTTCCAAATACTCGGTAATTTCAACCGCATGAGGCTCAAGCTTTTCAGCAGCTTCCACTAAAGGACTTCCGCTAAAGCGCTTTTTAGCCCATTCGGATAATTCCTCAAATGGTTCGTTCGGTGAACCAACAAACACCAGTTCCTTAGAGGTTGAAGCGATATAAAAATTCAAATCTCTAAACGTTAGCAAAGACCAATATAAGGTTGGTTTGTTGTTTGATTCCATTTTACAGTTCCTCCATTTTACTCATTTGACGAAATTGTGCTGGTGTATGTCCCATTTTCTTCTTAAATAAAGTAATAAAATAGGACGTGTTAGGTATACCTACACTTATGGCGATATCCGCAATCGCTTTATTTGTGTGAATCAAATATTCTTTAGCAGCGTTTAATCTAACCTGATGGATATATTCAACGGGTGTGATGCCTTTTATTTTTTTAAACGTACGATGCAAATGATAGGGACTCCCGTGAGCCATATCTGCTAACGTTTCTAAAGTTAGCTTTTCGATGAAGTTTTTATCGATGTATTCGGTTATAAGAGCCACCCATTCACGATCAGGCAAGCTCTCATTCGTAGGCTTGCAACGTTTACAAGGGCGGAAATTGGCATGGAGCGCTTGTTTTGCGTTTGAAAAAATACATACATTTTCTTTTTTAGGAACGCGAGATTTGCATGACGGTTTACAGAAGATCCTTGTGGTTTTTACGGCATAGAAAAATTGATTATTGTACGAGGCATCATTGTCTATAATTGCTTGCCACTTTTCCTTTGTCATCAGGTTCTCGTCAGTCAAAACCCCATGACGATGTTGAAATGAATGATTGATACGATCCGGCATTACTCCCACCTCTTCTCACAATGATCCCCTTTAATGGCCGTTTTGTATGACTCTTCTTCACTATAAAGTTCTATGAAGGAGTCACATTCGTATTTTGTTACTGTAAGCTTTGCAAACCTAATTCGTTTTGAATGGAATCCTAGTTTAAGCATCTGACATTTATATCTTGAACGCTTTTTAGAACCTTTGATAACTAACACTATAACCTCATAAATAGAAAAATATAAGGTGTTTAGAATGTAATAGCAAGATAACAAAATTCGTACTAATTATTATGTGGTAAAGTGAAACGTCAATCAGTGTAAGTTTTCTTAGGAAAAAGTCATAAAGTGAGGAGCATGAAAAAGTGAAATGGGATAAAATCAACGATGATATGATTATTGCATTACCTGAAGAGTTTGACATGAATGTTAACCTAGGCTATCTAAAAAGGGAAAAAATGAATGTATGTATGAAATCGAGAACGATATCATTACAAGAATGATAGCCATTGGGGAAATTCGGTCCTTGATACAGATAAGCGTCATTGATAATAAACAGATGGTTGTCAAGTTTTTAAATGATTCTAGACCTACCGAAAAGTGGCAACGAGAAAAACTTGTAAAATATATTCATGAATGGTTTGATCTTGATAACGATTTAACCCCATTTTATAAAATGGCAAAAGCAGATCCATTACTTAAAATGACGGTTGAAAAATTTTATGGATTGCGAGTCGTCGGCATTCCCGATTTATTTGAGGCTTTATGTTGGGGTGTTCTAGGGCAGCAAATTAACTTAGCGTTTGCGTACTCATTAAAAAAGCAATTTGTAGAAGGATTTGGCGATTCCATCGAATGGAATGGTAAAAAGTATTGGGTCTTCCCACCGTACGAACGAATTGCACAGTTGACAACTACCGACCTAGCAGGAATTAAAATGACCGTAAAAAAAAGTGAACATATCATTGGAATTGCTAGGCTTATGGCAAGTGGAGAATTGTCGAAGGAAAAATTAATAAAAATGGACTTTAAAGATGCTGAAAAAAACTTAATTCAAATACGAGGCATTGGTCCTTGGACAGCCAATTACGTTCTAATGCGATGTTTACGATTTCCTGCTGCTTTTCCAATCGATGATGTCGGTTTGCATAATGTAATTAAGCTACTCACAGGATCCGAAACAAAACCAACAATAAAAGAAATCAAAGAGTATGCTGCGGCTTGGACAAATTGGGAAGCCTATGCAACGTTTTATTTATGGAGAACCTTATATTGATGTATTGTTAAAACGGAGAATCCATCATAATTTACAAGGGAGGAGGCAAATACAAACAGTTTTTCTCTTAATGAAAAGTAGGAGAGAAAATGTGAGAACACTATTCAGGAATACACATTAGGTATTAGACAGTATATGAAATGGTTTGAAGGTTGATACGATGGAAGATTAACAAATTTGTACAGATTACATTAGATAGTTAGCTAAACAGAGGAGTTTTATGGATTTCCTCTTTACCCAATTCACGGGAAGGCTAGCTGGATGGGAAATTTTTTAGAACCAGCACAACCGTTTCCCATCCAGCTGATGCCTGTCTGCCTTAATCGCAATTAAATCTGAAATCAGTTGCTATTTTTCATTTACGAAATAGAATGAAAGCGCTATAATGTGGTGGACTGAAGGGAGAGTGTTGACATGAAAGCGTTAAAGGCTGGCATTGTCGGTTGCGGGAATATTAGTGACATTTATTTTCAAATGAATAACCTGTTTGATGCGATTGACATTATTGCCTGTACAGACTTGAATTTTGCGCAAGCAATGAAGCAGGCGGACCGCTACAGCGGCGTGGAAGCAATGGAAATGGATGATTTTTTCGCCAATGAAGATATTGACATTGTTATTAATTTAACTACGCCGTCTGCCCACTATGTCGTCCATAAACGGGCGCTTGAAGCGGGCAAACATTCATATGGCGAAAAACCATTAGCGCTTACGCTTGAGGAAGCAGATGAACTGCAAGCGCTTGCCGACGAAAAAGGGCTGCTGTTAGGGGCCGCTCCTGATACATTTCTTGGCGGTGGTTTGCAAACGTGTAAAAAACTAATTGATGACGGCTGGATTGGAAAACCGGTTTCGGCAAACGGGTTTATGATGAGCCATGGCCCAGAAAGCTGGCACCCAAATCCGGACTTCTTTTATAAAGTCGGGGCTGGCCCAATGTTTGACATGGGCCCGTACTATTTAACTGCGCTGATCTCCTTGCTCGGCCCAATTAAGCGTCTGACGGCTTCGGCTGGCAAGGCATATACAGAACGGATGATCACGTCTGCGCCAAAATTTGGCGAAACGATATCCGTGGAGACGCCAACCCATTTAGCCAGTGTGCTTGATTTTGAAAATGGGGCAATCGCCACGCTTGTTACAAGCTTTGATGTATGGGGCTCAAAAACGCCGAACTTAGAAGTGCACGGCACAACAGGGTCGCTGCTTTTGCCTGATCCGAATACATTTGGCGGGCCTGTTTATGTGAAAAGGCAAGGAGAACAAGAGTTTCAAGAAGTTCCGCTCATTTATGGCTTCCAAGACAACAGCCGTGGCCTCGGCGTGCTTGATATGGTTCATGCCATTCAAGAACGCCGTCCGCACCGCGCAAATGCGCGCATGGCTTACCATGTCCTTGAAGCTATGCATGGCGTCCTTGCCTCATCTGAGAATGAGCGCTCTTATTATATGAAGAGCAGTTGTACACAGCCAGAGGCGTTGCCACTAACAATGACCACAAGAGGGTTTTAAGAAAACATACCTGCCGAACGATCCTTTAAGTAAGGAGAAGTCGGCAGTTTTTTTCGTTTGCTTGGTTTCAATGTAAATGGTTGCCGATGACGCCACGTTGTGCTTCGCAGCAAAGTAGGCTAAAATCGAATGTGAGAGACACATTGCGGAGGGATGCATGTGGGTTATTCAATTGACAAAAAAAAGTTTAAGCTTTTTACGGTTCGCTCCAATCCATTGCTGACAAATGAAATCGCTTCTTTGCTCGGTTGTGCAGTTGGAAAAAGTTCGGTCAAACGTTTTAGTGACGGCGAGGTGCAAATCAATATCGAGGAAAGTGTCCGTGGTTCTGAAGTGTTTGTCGTTCAATCCACATCACAGCCTGGCAATGAGCACGTAATGGAACTTTTGATTATGATCGATGCGCTAAAGCGGGCGTCTGCAAAAGAAATCAATGTGGTTATTCCCTATTTTGGCTATGCTCGCCAGGACCGCAAAGCTCGGGCACGTGAACCGATTGCAGCCAAACTGGTCGCTAATTTGCTGGAGACGGCAGGGGCAGACCGGATTTTAACTGTAGACTTGCATGCTCCGCAAATTCAAGGGTTCTTTAATATTCCTGTTGACCCTCTTCAAGGGCTGCCGCTTTTAGCGCGTTATTTCCAAAACAAAGCGCTTCAGCAACCTGTGATTGTGGCGCCAAATCATTCTGGGCTTGGCCGCGCTCGGCGGTTAGCGGAATATTTGGATGCGCCGATTGCCTTCATCGATAAACGCCACCCAGAACCAGGGTTTCCACAAGCTGTGAACGTCGTCGGCGACACAGAGGGAAGGGAAGCGATTATTGTTGACGACTTAATTGATACGGCGGCCACTGTGACATTAGCGGCCAATGCGTTGCAAGAAAAAAAAGCGAGTGTGATTTATGCGTGTTGTACGCATCCTGTTTTGACAGGACCGGCGATTGAACGGTTGCAAATTGCGCCAATTAAAGAGATTGTCGTCACCAACACGATTGAATTAGACGAAGATAAAAAGGTCGGGAACTTGACTGTGCTTTCAATTGCTCCGCTGTTGGCGGAAGCAATTTACCGAGTTCATCGGGAGCAATCGGTGAGTACGCTGTTCCAGTAACCCTCGCTTGGGAAAGGGAATCTCCCAAGGAGGCATATCGAAAAGAGAGAAGCGTAGGAGTGGAAAATATGTACAAATTGATTGCGATTGATATGGATGGGACGTTGTTAAATGACCATCATGAAGTGACACTGGAAGTGAAAAAGGCGCTTTTAGAAGCGCGCCAAGCGGGGGCGACAATCGTTCTTTGTACTGGGCGCCCTTTAGGTGGCGTCACCCGCTATTTGCACGAGTTGGAATTGAACCAAAAAGGCGACTATGTGATCGCCTACAATGGGGCACTTGTACAAGATACACATACAAATCAAGTCGTAGTTTCACACACACTTCGCTATAACGACTTAGTCGAGTTAGACGAACTAGCAAAAACGTTAAATACGCCTATGCATTATTTTGACGATAAGCGGCTTTACACTGGAAATCGGGACATTAGCCCTTATACCGTGTATGAATCGTTTCTGACAAAAGTTCCGTTGCGTTATTGTCCAGTAGAAGAAGCAGATCCATCGATACTCGTGCCAAAAGTGATGTATATAGATGAACCTGAAAAATTGGATCAGGCGATTGCGGCAATTCCCGCTGCTTTAAAGGAACGTTATTCCATGGTCAAGAGCGCGCCGTTTTTTTATGAAATTCTCCATCCACTCGTCAGCAAAGGCAATGCGGTCAAACATCTTGCTGAAAAGCTTGGTTTTAAGCGTGAAGAAGTGATGGGCATCGGCGACAATGGCAATGATTTGTCGATGATTGAATATGCTGGCTGCGGCATAGCGATGGAAAATAGTATACCAGAGCTAAAAGCCGCTGCCGATATCGTCACAACTTCCAATAATGACGACGGCGTCGCACACGCGATCCGTACGCAATTTTTGCAACATGCTCATTAAGAAAAAAGGGTTGGCGGCGTTTTGCTGCCAGCCCTTTTTTGTGCCTAGCTTTGATACCAATACAAGGAGAAGTCGGTCATTGTCGAAGCATATCCTTGTTGCCTTAACATGGTTGTGATGTTTCCTCGATGATACGTGCCATGATTGGCAACATGGAGTAAAATTTCTGCGTAAGCCGTTTCTCTAGCGCCAGACCATGGATTATTGACTTGTATTTTTTGTTCTAAGTCTTTTTGGCGATTCATCCACTCGTCATACTGTGAAGCTAGTTGTTCAAAAGACTGAACAAATTCATCTATAGAATATCCATTTGTCTTTTCTACAAGGGCGATCGATTCTTCCAATGCTTCTTGCATATCGATTCCTTTTAGGACTGCGAGCCACATTACATCTACCACATAAATGTGGCTAAACGTTTGCGCAATCGTCGGATACGAACTACGCACCTCTTCATAGAGGACATTGCTTGGCAATTCCTTCATTTTTTCCAGTAATACTTGATTCGCCCAAACATGATAGTGGTACATCTTTTTTGCATGGTTCATTTTTCACATCGACTCCTTAACGGTTGATAGTTGTAGTATAAAAAAAGATGTATGACAACAGCCTGTCATACATCTTGATAAACATTTATTATTTTTTTTGCCTCATCTACTAAAACCGCTTGTAATTCCACAGGTTTTACAATTTTAACGCCACTGCCGAAGCTTAAAAGAATCGTTTTTAACCATCGAGCATGTAAAGGTTGAAACACAGAAATAGTAAACGTCATACTTCCATCACTGTTCTTGACTTTTGAAGCATGCTGGAATTGGTCCAACACTTCTACTAAGGAATCGCGACTCACCCAAATGACAACATCCTCAAATCGTTCTAGATTTTTAGCTGAAAAAGAGGGGTCCCTTTTCATGTCGTGATTTTTGGGAAATGTCTCTTCCGTCAGCGTAATATTCATCATGCGTGATACTCTAAATTCTCTATAGTTGCGCCGTTCTCTGCAATAGCCATATAAATACCAGTTACGAAACTTATATTGAATGTGAATCGGTTCTATTTCCCGTGATGTCCATTCGTTTTTCGTACTTACATAATCAAAGCGAATGACCCTTTTTTCTTGTATCGCGTTTCGTAGATCGATTAATGAATTTGCTTCTGTTCGATGGCTTTCTAAGTCAACTGATAAAATTCCATTGTTTCCACTTGGATCGAGTGATTTTAGTCTTTCTATCGTATGGTCAATCGTTTTATCTTCAAAAATACCCGATAAACTACGAAGCACCGTAATGAGATTCGATAGGTCATGGGAACCGATTAAGCTTTTATCAAATTTATACCCTTTGATGATACCGAACCCGCCGTTCGTACCTTGGTATGAAACGACTGGTATCCCAGCCGCACAAATGGCTTCAATGTCTCTATAAATTGTTCGCGATGATACTTGAAATTCATCAGCTAAACGAGAAGCGGACAAAATTTCATTGTTTAGGAGCTTGAATATGATCGATATCAAACGTTCTAATTTCAATTGTAAGTTCCTTTCTTCAATAATCGATTAAGCGACCGTTGTCATTCCACTGACCATACATGTTATTTTCTCTTGTATGGTCAATAAACTTTTTCAACCTCTTATTGAAAATATCCGGTTCATTTCGATAACTTTGTATCGTATCGATTCGAATCCTTCTGTATAGTTCAGGAAAATGAATAAAGTTCTGATATAATTGCTCATCTTCTTTCAAACGAGTTTCTATATCTTTATCAATTGTAAAAGATTCAGGTCGCATATCGGGTAGGGCTTTCATTCCTCCTTCTCTCATCAAACCTAATTTGTCTAATCTCCGTACTCTTTCTTTGTTTAATTCTGTCCAATGGCTGTTCTTTTTTCTCGGGGAAAGCCTTTGGGCTAGTTCAGTATCTGATATTTTCTTTTTTATGCCATCAATCCAACCAACACATAATGCTTCTTCCACAGCATCTACATACTGGATAACATTTGGTTGTTCAGCCATGCTTACAATGATCCAACAACATTTTTCTGTCGTTGAATGTTCCTCAAGCCAATCTCTTAATTCCTGCCTTGTCTTAACGCGAATGAAATTCTCCATTTTTGAAATTACCTTTCTTCAATCAGTATTTGTATTGAGTATCACTCACACAAAAGGTTTTAAAAATTATACCATTTATCCGATCACATCCAATAGGACTAAACCTTGATGAACCCCCTCTCCATACTCAGACTGATAGAAAACGCTTGTAACCAAGGCGAACAAAAAAGGTTGAGCGTTTAGCTACAAAATGAACCGGAGGGATTCATTTGTTAGGACGTAAGCGAACCTGTTATTCATACACCAAAAGATGTATACGCGACAGAACGAAAGGTGGAACCACATTTACACCTGCCTGCTGAAGCAGGAAGAGGCTCGTTTTCTTAAGATGAGAGTATACATCTTAGGGAGGGATAGAAATGACAACAATTGTAATGATTACGGGAGCGACAAAAGGGCTGGGCCGTGCTTTAGCTTGGCATTACGGAAGAAAGGGGTACGCTCTTGCGGTGACCGCACGGACGGAGGATGACTTAGTGCAGCTCGCCTCGGCGCTGCAGGCTGAAAATATACCGGTCGTTGCGGTAGCAGGTGATATGGCGAAAGCCGAAGATGCGGAGCGCTTTGCTGCCCTTACGCTGGCACGGTATAACAAAGTGGATGTGTTGATTAACAATGCGTCGATTTTCGGGCCTGGGCCAAGCTTGTTGCTTGATTATCCAGATGCCGCTTTTCAAGAGGTATTGTTAACAAATACACTGATTCCGTATTTCCTTACAAAGCAAATTTTGCCGACGATGCTTGCCCGTGATAATGGCATTGTCATTACGCTCACTTCAGAAGCAGGAAAGACAGGGTTTGCCGAGTGGGGCGCCTACGGCATTTCCAAGTTTGCAGTCGAGGGCATGGTACAAACGTGGGCCGATGAAGTCGCTGACAGCAATGTCCGATTCCATCTTGTCGATCCTGGCGAAATGGATACAGACATGCACGCCCAAGCGCTGCCTGATTGCGATTATCCCCTTGATCCGCCGCAAAAGCGTTTGGCTGTCTTTGACTATTTAATTGAGGAAGGAGCCGCAAACGGCAGCCGTGAAGAAGCGATCGTCCACCAACAGAAGGAGGGGGAGCGATGATGTTGATTCCGGCAGAAAAGCGACTAGATGCAGACACGCCTCCTGAGAAACGGGGGCAAAAGCGGGACGGTGTTCGTTTGCTAACATATTGGAGTGACAGTGGACGAATTGTACATGGGGAATTTTCCCAATTAGCTAACCAGTTGGAAGCTGGCGATGTGCTCGTATTTAATAATAGTCGCACGATCCCGGCTGAACTAAAAACGGTTGATGGCGTCCGTGTCCGTTTATCCCGTGAAGTTGAAGACGGCATTTGGGATGGGCTTATTCTAGGGGAAAGCAGCAAGAAGCTTGTGTTTATGCATGGGCTAAAGGCACTTGTAACAGGCCCTGGGACAGAGCCGCCGTTAGTCAGGCTTGTTTTTTCCTGTAGTTCCGGCCGGCTCCTCCGTGAGCTTTATAGGCAAGGGGATGTGATTCGCTATGAGCATGTGGCCCGCTCTTGGCCATTGCAAGATTACCAAACGGTCTACGCTAGCATTCCTGGATCGGTCGAAATGCCTTCTGCAGGACGGGCATTTACATGGCGCATGCTTGCCAATTTACAAAAACAGGGCATTCGCCTTGCTTTTGTAACCCTTCATGCCGGTTTAAGCTATTATGGCGACGACAAATGGCCAAATCCAGCGCTTCATCCGGAAGCATTCTCCATTGAAGACGAGCAGGCGACAATTATAAACGACGCCAAAGCGAATGGAGGGCGGGTGATCGCCGTCGGAACGACAGTCGTCCGTGCTCTAGAAACAGCAAGCGATGGCACGGCTATCATTCCACAAGCTGGGGTAACGTCACTCTATCTTTCCCGTACAAGCAAGCTGACCGCCGTCGATGGGTTGTTGACAGGTTTTCACGAACAGGAAGCGAGCCATATTGATCTGTTGCAAACTTTTGCCGAGGAAGCAGGGGTAAAAGCCATTTACAAGGAAGCGATTGCCCATCGTTATTTGTGGCATGAGTTCGGCGATATGAATTTAATAATGAAGCAGGCGCGGCCGTGAAGGTCCATCATCTTGGCCTGGCTGTCGCTGATTTACAGGCAGCCTGGCCTTATTATGTAGCAACGCTTGGCTTCAGGTGGGAATGGTGTATAAGTACGGGCGAGGAGCGCTTTGCCTTTTTCCGAAAAGGGCCGTTCACGCTGGAACTCGTGGAAACAGAACCAGGAGGGCAAACGCTCCATCTCGCTTTTTCATTAGCCGATCATGAAGCGTTTGCTGTGCTGGAAAATATCAAAAAACGCGGCTTTGTGCTTACCGATCGGTTTCTCCTTAACCGAGACGAAGAGTCGCTTTATTTTGTCCATCCAAATGGGGAAGAAGTAGAGTTCATTGTTCATCCAAAAATGAAATGGGCTTAGCAATCCCTGCTTGAATCGCAAACAACGCAGCTTGCGTCCGATCATGAAGCTCCAATTTGGCAAGAAGATTGGAAACATGGGTCTTTACCGTTTTCTCGGAAATAAACAGTGCGCCTGCGATTTCTTTATTGCTCTTGCCAGTGCTGATTTCTTTCAGCACGTCGACTTCTCTTTCCGTCAAACGGTTCACTTTGTCGGCGACAGAATTGGCCGGGCGCGCCACATGGGTGAGTACATGCTTCATAATCCGCGGGTCAAGGGGAAGTTCCCCGCTATTAGCGGCCTGAATCGTGTGGATCAACACGTCAGGTTCCACATCTTTTAGCTGATAGCCACAGGCTCCCGCTTGCAGTGCTTGAATCACAAAGTCTTTTTCTCCATAGCCTGACAACATAAACACTTTTGCCTGTGGATAATCACGTAAAATCACTTGTGTCGCCTTAATACCATCCATGACTGGCATGTCAATGTCCATCAATAATATGTCAGGGCGGTGGCGTTCATACAATGCAACCGCTTCTTCGCCATTGCTCGCTTCAGCGACAATCTCAATGTCGGGATGGGCTTCTAAAAAATAGGCGAGCCCTTTGCGGACAACATGGTGGTCGTCAGCTAGCAAAATTCTCATTCCATTTCCCCCCTTTTATCAGGAAAGCGAATTTCCCACGTCGTTCCCTTCCCTGGCGTTGAGGCCAATAACGCCTGCCCGCCTAGTTCTTTTGCCCGTTTGCGGATCGAATCAAGCCCTTGTCTGCGGCTCACGTGGTTTGTTTCAAAGCCATCGCCTTGATCAGAAATCGTTAAAAACCACTCCCCCTGTGCTTTTGTCAAAGAAATCATTGCTTCTTTCACGCCAGCGTGTTTTTTACAATTGTTTAATGCTTCTTGGATGATTCGGTAAGTAGCTAACTCCATTTTTGCTGGCCAGTCAATCTCAGTAGGAAGGAGGAGGCGTACGGAAATGCCGATTAAGCGGCTGTACTGTTCAACTGCCTGTGCCAGTCCCGCCTCTAATTCCTCTCCTGAATGGCCTCGTATAATGGCCCGTAGTTCACCCAATGCTGCGCTTACCAATTTGGAAACGTCAGTCATTTTCTCTTTCATTTCTTCGTCTTTTGTCCGGATAGCCATCCCTTGCAACGTCATGTTTACGGAAAAAAGCAATTGGTTGACTGAATCATGGAGATCCTGCGACAGCCGTTGCCGTTCATTTAATTCAGCCTGCTCTGCTTCAAAGGCAACAAGTTCAACACGTTTGATCGCTGTTCCGATTTGCAAAGCAATGAGTTCTAACAACTCCAGTTCATCTTGTGCATAATGGTGTTTTTGGGGATGGGCAACGTTTAAGATGCCAAGGGGCTCCTCACCTGCATAGATGGGAACCGTAGCATGATGGGTAATGCCATTTGTGTCGCCCCAGCTTCGTTCAATGGCCCGTTCTAAACGTTGGCATTCAATCATATTAACAGCCCGTTCCAATGTCCCGTGTAGGAATTGGTTTTTGCACCAGCAACCGCCGTCTTTAAGCGGGGCGCAATTTTTTCGCGAGAGTCCAGGAGGAATGCCGCTTACAGCATAAAGGGTATGGTTTCCCCTTTGATCAATTAAAAAAATCCAGCCGCTCGAAAAATCGAGCTCCGCAAGCAATGTGCGCAACACGTTGTCAAGCATACGTTTCAAGTCATTCTCGGCATTTAACGTCTGGGAAATTTGCTTAAGCGTGTGGAGATGGCTCATTATATAAACTCCTTTTGATGAAAAAGGTACAGTGTAAATTTCTCTTTCTAGTTTAGCATAGGAGTTCTTTGCCGTGCTTTTGTAATGTTTAAACAAACAGCAAACGTGAAATAGCAAAGTAACACCTTTAGTTAGGAAAGGAAACGAACATGAAACGACACACATTGTTGATTATTGCTGGATTTTTGCTTTTTGGCGCTCTTGTTGGAGGCGGAGCTGGCGCCGGTTTACGCTACCTTTTCCACTACTTTTGGGCCGATGGTCAGCTGCGAGGAGGCGATTTATGGGTAGCGGCAGCAATTGCTGCTGTGCCTGGAATGGTGGCCAGCGTCTATTGGGGCTATTTTTACCGCAAAAAAGAACGCAACGAAACCAAGCATTTGCATTAAGTGGGACTCAACCCAAAACGTAAATGATTTGTAAAGACTTTGTGTGAAAGCATGGATTCTATTGCAGATAAAACAAGGATATCGTATAGTTAAACAAAATCAAATGGAAATTCCCAAAGGGGAGTAGCATAAAAGCAGCTGTCGTCATTACAGGAGCAATCCTCGGCACTGCTGGCAGCCCAGGCTTCATGAGCTGCTTGCGAGACCTTTGTCCATACTGTGGGCAAAGGTCTTTTTTGCGTGCTTTTGCCTGCGGCGGTTACCAGAAAACATAAGGGGAGATCGGATATGTCGAAAATAACAAAGCTACTAAAATCAAAAGCTGTGCGGGAAGGGGTCAAACAAGCACAAAAACACCTCTTGCCGGTTGTCAAAAAAGAGTTGGCAAAGCGAATGTCAAAAAAACGATGAATGCGGAGACGTCTACGATCTATAGAGATGAATTGGCCAACATTGTATTTGTAAAACAAGGCAGGAATATAGCGCTAAACAACACTCCTGAGAATTGGGAACTAATTGGCAAGGGCAGGAGTGCATACGTCTTTAAAATAACAGGGGAACAGCGGGCGATCAAAGTGTTTTATCCGCCGTTCGAGCATTTGGCGATGGAAGAGGCACGCAACTATGAGAAAGTAGCGGGTATTTCGTTTTTCCCTCGCCTTTACGAAGCGGGTGAAGGATACTTAGTCATGGATTTCATTCGTGGGAAAACGTTTTTTGACTGCTTAGCAGAAGGCGTGGCAATTACGAGGGACCATGTTGCCCAAGTCGACAAAGCCCTTGAATTGGCAAGGAGCACCGGCTTAAATCCGTCTGACATCCACTTGCATAACTTGCTGCTGACAGAAACAGGCGCTGTCCGCTTAATTGATATTGCTCGTTTTTCCCAAAAAAAGCAATGCACACAATGGCAAGACTTAAAAAGAGGTTATGAGCGCCATTATGGACAACGTTATTTTCCGAAACGAGTGCCAAAGTGGTTGATGCGGATTGTCGCCTATTTCTATCAGTTGCGAAAACGTTTGAACGGCAAACAGTAAGCTAGCCCGAAAAAAGCAATGCCATTGTCCGTCTAGTGATTTCTCTGTTCTTTTAATTGGGCAATATCAGGAGAACCGAGGGCGCGGTTCCAGTCAACGAGCTCGATCTTTTCTCGGTTTAACGTCTGATGAATCGCTTCTGCCAATGTGGTTTTGGCCAAGCTAGCCATGTATTGTTCTTGCGCTTCCAGAAAAATGGCTTCAAGCCGTTTTGAACCGGCTTCTGCTGCAGGAGTCTCAGGGAAAACATATTGGATCAAGCCTTCTGTCTGGAAGAATGGGCTTGTTCCTTCAATGGCTTCAAGAATATCAAGCATGGTGATCGCTTCAGGCGATTTGGCGAGGGCGAAGCCACCGCTATTGCCAGGCACGCTCGTAATGAGCTTGCTGATGACAAGTTTGCGCATAATTTTCTTTAAATAAGAAGGAGAAACGCGGAGACGGGCGGAAATGGTATCGCTTTTGACGTGTTGCTGCCCTGTTTGCGTTGCTAAAATGACAAGGATACAAACAGCTTGTTCAACCCCGCTTTTAATTTTCATTCGCTTGCACACCTTTCTACAAAAAGGTTGTTCGTTTTCCACTATACGGCTAGTTGGTGAGAAAATGCAATCCTGTTTTTAGAGGGGCAAGTTATGGTATTTTTAATAGAAAGAAAGGAAGGTGCATTCGTGTTTACTTTTATTGGTTGTGGCAGTGCGTTTCATACAAAACTAGGCAATAACGGCATCATGGCAAAAGAAAGTGGCCAGCTTTTTTTGATTGATTGCGGCAGCTCTACGTTTCATCGTTTGCAATCGTTTCATGTATTAGACGGGGTTAAGACGATACACGTCGCCATGACCCACACTCACCCTGACCATATAGGCTCCCTTGGCGATTTGATTTTTTACTCCTATTTTAAAATGGAACCAGCATTTCAAGCAAAAGTAACAGTGCTAGCACCTAAAGCATTGCTGCCGGCGATAAAGGCAGTGTTGAAAGGAAATGGAGTAGACGATACCCATGTCTTTTGGCAAGAAATAAAAGATGCCTATATGTACGAAGGCTGCGGCGGGATCGAGCTTGTACCTGTACAAGTGCAGCATGCTGAAAATCTGCTTTGCTTTGGCTACGAAATTAACACGAAAGGCAACCACATTTACTATAGCGGCGATGCCAATGCAATCAGCGCCGACGTGTTGCAAAAATTAAAAGCAGGACAATATGACGTCTTTTACCAAGACACATGCACGGCCGATTATCCAGGAAATGTCCACTTGTCCTTACGTAAGCTGATCGAACTTGTCCCTGAAGAGAACCGGTCTGTTGTGTGCTGCATGCATGTAGATGAGGAATTCGATTTAGCCTACGCAAAAAAACAAGGATTTCAAACGGCAACCGATTATTTGATTTCGTGATCGCGTTTTTGTTGATTGACAACGTTTGCAATAAGCTCCTATACTAATGAAGATCCAAGTACAAAGACAACTGTGGAGGGTTTCCCTATGAGTTTAGACAAGCTTTTGTCTTCTGGGGTAGTGGCTGTTATGAGAAAGCTGCCTGTTGAAGACATTGAAAACATTGCCAGTGCGCTCATTGAGGGTGGCATTAGCGGTTTAGAAATTACGCTCGATTCAGACAATGCTTTAGGTGTGATCGAGCGCTTAAGCAAGCTCGTTGGCGAACGTGCTGTCGTCGGTGCCGGTACAGTGTTAAGTTCAGAACAAGCTGAAGCGGCCATTGACGCTGGGGCTAAGTTTGTATTTGCCCCTATTCTCGACAAAGGTACGATTGAAGTGGCGAAACGGCGGGAGACGATTGTCATTCCTGGCGTGTTTACGCCTACGGAAGCCTACCAGGCAGTAAAATGGGGCGCTGATGTCGTGAAAGTGTTTCCTGCTGATTGCGTTGGTCCTTCTTTTATCAAATCAGTGAAAGGGCCACTGCCGATGGTGCGGATGATGCCGACAGGGGGCGTTGATTTAACCAACTTAGCCTCGTTTATAAAAGCTGGCGCAGTTGCAGTCGGTGCAGGAGGCTCTTTGCTCGACAAAAACATCATCGCTGCCCGCGATTGGCCGCGTTTGACGGAACTCGCTAAGCAATATGTCGATTGTGCGCAAACGGCAAGGGGCAACTAAAACAGCGATTGTCCCCATTAAGCAACGAAGCTTAATATTGAAAACAAGAGCAATGATTCATAGATAAAGGAATTTGTCCAAGACTGGCGGGAACCAATGATTAAGAGCGTCTAAAAAGATGCTCTTTTTTTGTTTTTTACTATTTCTCTCAATGCTTGCCTGTGTGGGGAAAAATTGTTCACAAATGTGTAAAGATATGTTTACATTTTTACGCAAACGGGCATATCATAATATGTAAAGATATATTTACTTTTTTGAGGTGATGGGTAATGGCAGTGGAAAACAAAATCCGAGCCATCCGAAAACAAAAAGGGATCACGCAGGTTCAAATGGCACAAGATTTACGTATCACCAGACAAACGATCAATGCGATTGAAAAACATAAATACAATCCAAGTTTAGAACTTGCCCTTAAGTTGATCCATTATTTCGATGTCCCGATTGATGAGCTTTTTACATTAAAGGAGGATGAATAACATGACACGGCAAAAAGGTTTGGCATGGTTGCTTATTTTCGTTTCTTCTTTAGTAGGCGGGTTTTTAGCAATTTACTTCCTGAATGACGGACATGAATATACGATGCTATTTGCCATCGCAGGCGGCGTTTTACTGGCGTTATCATTTACTTCATTAGTGTCCGTTCATGAAAAGACAAAAAAGTGCCAACATCCGATGAACGCTCTGAATTTCTAGCAGAACGTTTTTTAGCAATCGCATTCATAGCGGTCTTGTTTATCAGTGCCCTATTATTGATTGGGCTCATGATAATGGCTATACGTCCATTCAGGTGGGAACATTGTTAATTTATCTCATGCTCGTTTTCTTTGGATTAGGCATTGGTGTAGTTGTAGCCAAGAGGATCTAAGGAAACATTAGTAAAAGAGAGGATTTGTTATCAGTTTTTACAATCAAGGAACGTTTATCAAAAGGGGGAGAACGCGCCTTGTCAGGGAGAAAAAAGTAGACAGTTGAGAAATTGAATTTCCCAACTGCCTAACGGTTTGTTGTGTTATAGCGGACCTTCGTAATAGACATCTAGCCAGTTAAATAAGACCGAGGTATCGCCCTTATTAACAAATTGCCCTTCGTACACGGTTTCGCTGGAGCTTAAGTGAATGGCTTTAATGAATGCAAGTGTGTCTTGGTGTTGTAAATCTACGGCAAACACATACAACACCCCGTCTTTACAGGCAACACCAGCTACTTCTCCATCGATCTCAATGGTGGTTGCTTCAGGAAGCGTTCCATCAAGTTCTTCTAAATTAATAAGTTGATACGATAAGTAGCTTCCATCGTACTGTAAAATCATTAGTTCGTTCCCTACTTGAAAACGTTCATAGCCAATCATGTCATCTATAGCCAAAGCTCGTTGATCTTCCTCGCTTTTATCATTGCTTTTAGATAAGACATCAAGTTCCTCGCTGTCATAGTTGTACGAATAAACTTGAACGATTTCCGTATTTCCTTCAGGCGATACGTGTTCAATTGCCCAAGTTAAATAGCCGTTCGGCGAATAAAAGCTAGAAGGGTATGAGTCTAAGTAAATATCGGCTTTGCTTATGGTGCTTACGTAATCTTCAGAGCTACTAAAATGGGCCAGTTCCTGGCGTTCTTCAATTTGTTTGCTTTGAGGATCAATTTTGTAAAGGGAAACCACTTCACTGCTGCCAACGGATTCGAGCAATGTCATATACAAAAGCGAATCGCGAATCTGGATGTCAAGCAAGTCAACTTGCTTAGTCGGCGTGGTTTCTATCTGAAAGTCCAAAGATTGCCCTTCCGAACGATCGAGCCAGCTAATTTGCAATGACGATGGTTTTTCGATCGGATGAGACTGGTAGGGAACATCAATATGGACAATAAAGTCTTGATCTACATATAGAGAGTTCCATGTATCTTTTCCTCTAAAAAAGGAGCGGAACTGTTTTTGCAACTCATTGATCGCAGGATTTGGGGTAGCATCAAGGGATTCAAGAAAAGACGGCTTATTTGCCTTGCCATATAAAGGAACATTATGGGTGTTGTCCCCTTGCCCTTGTACGCCAAAACCATCAATGACGTCCTCTGAGCCAGATACCGTTTTAAGTTCGATGCCATCAGCGATTTCCTTTATATCTTGCTGCTTAAGTGTGTAACTAATAGCCAACCAACTAAAGACAACAATACTAAACACAATCAATGTCATGCTATACCAATATCGTTTCATCATAAAGCCTCCTACACCGTCACATATTTGGCAATTAGCCGTCTGGACAGCAGAAGATTAATGGCGATTAACAGAGTGACTAACGCAATCGCCACAAAGAAAAGCTCTGAATCATAAATTCGCCCTGACAGCATTCCGAGAGGGACGGTCGCCGCACATAGGACGACCCCACCATAAGAAAGCGCAAAGGCAATCCCGATTAAGCGAAAAGACCGCTCAATTAAAACCATTGTAAAAATCGTCGTTAATGCGAACAGGCCACAGCCGAACATCATAAACAGATCAATCAAGTAGTTTTCGGTGTCAAACACATGAATAAAAACAAAATCAAGTGTTGTATCCAAACTGTCTGTCTGTAAAATTTCGTTTGGCAGCCGTAGCGATAAAAACAAGTCCTGGAGTGGATACAGACACAATTGGAATGCATAAACGACGATCGCCATGAAAACGATGGCTGCTAGTTTAGCAAAATAAACGTGCATCCGGCTGTTTGGCAACATGAGTAGCCTGTGTATGAAAGGGTGGCTGCCGTACCACTCCCTATACCAAATCAACAACGCGTAACAAAAGAGGGCGCCAAATAGAAATAGCAACGGACCTACATAAAGGGAGCTGAATAAAAACGAGTTCATGGAAATAGGGCCGTTCTCCATTAAGAACTCAGCAGCGGTTCGCCCAGACGCCAAATGAGCGTTGTATTCCGTTAATGTACTTTGCGTGTAGATGAAAACGACAGCAAACTGCATGAGCGCAAACAAGCCAAGTGCTCCGAGAAACAAAGGCATGACGCGCCTCAGTTCAAAATCAACCAACTTTAAATAGCTTTTCATGACTGGTATACCTCACGCATCACATCTTCAATCGATTTGCCTTCAGCTAGGCGCATTTCTTCTGTATCGAACTGTTTGAGGACACGCCCTTCATCAAGAAAGACGACTTTGTCTATTAAATGTTCAATATCATTGATTTCATGAGTCGTGATGATGACGCCGCGATCTTCGAGAAAGCCGCTGGAAAACAAATCGGTGATTTGTTCGCGACTGAAAATGTCAATGCCTGAAAACGGCTCATCCATAAGCACGTAGTGTGTATCTAGCGATAGGCCAAGGAGGAGGTTCACTTTGGCTGTATTCCCCTTCGATAAATCAGCAATTTTCGCCGCACGATCAAGTTTAAAGAATTTAACGAGTTCATTGGCGCGCTCATCGTTCCAGCTTTTATAAAAGTCGCGCATAAAAACAATTGCTTTGTCAATCGTCATTGAGGGCGGCATCGGGATGACGTCAGGGATGAATGTCAACGTTTCATATCCATTTGGCGATAGCTTGCTGCCGTCAATCTTGATTTCCCCGCCACTTATAGGCGTTAAGTTCGCAATCATTTTGAGGACAGTCGTCTTGCCGACGCCATTAATGCCGATAAGCGAAGTAATTTCCCCGCGTTTGGCCGTAAACGAGACGTTATGCAGCACTGCTTTGCGGCCATATTTTTTCGATACGTTTTTCACTTCAATCATGTTCCGTTTCCCCTTCCTTATAGCGAGCTTGGATCATGGCAATGACTTCGTCGAGCGGAACTTGGATAGTGCGGATTGCTTGCAAAAATGTATCAACTGACTCCTGGATTAATTCATCACGGACTGAGTCAAGTACGTCTTGGTCATACGTAATCCGGCTAGGTTTGTTCCGTTCAGTATGAATCAACAATTGATCCTCCATTTCTTTATAGGCACGTTGTGCTGTGTTTGGATTGATTTTTAATGTCGCGCCAAGTTCTCGGCGCGAGGGGATTTCCTGCCCAGCAACAAGCTTCCCAGTAGCAATTTGCTCTTTAAAGTAGCGGACAACTTGTGCGTAAACGGGCTCGCGGGTGTTAAAATGAATATTCATCAAGCGCTCCCTTCTTTTTATGCACGTTTTAGTTTATGGAAATAAAGATACCCATTTTCAGTTCCATATTCGGTTTTCCCATGATAGAGGATTTGTCCATCTTCTAGTTTAACTGTGTAAAAACTATAGCTGGAAACAATCGGATTTTCTTCTGGCATCGTTTCGTTTACAAGCAAGTGAAGAAAGCCGTTTTCCTCGGTGAAACCAACTAAATAGTGTTCTTCACTCTCTGTTAGTTCCTTTGGCAGCTCACCGATTGGCGTGAGCGTTTCTGGGGAATCAGCTTCAAAGCGGTAGACGACTTGGTTGTCCGTCTCCCCTAACAGTGTGACACTGCCGTCATCTGCTTCTGAAGCATTTACAATGTTTTGTCCGTTGCTTGTGTCGATTTCTGACAAGCGGTTCGCTTTGAAATCGTAAAAAGCGAGCGATCCATTGATATTCAAAATGACTGCTGGCTGCTGTTTAAGGCCAATCAATACGTAGGCACTGTCGCTGGCAACCGAATCGGTGGCCAAATCGGCAAGAGCGGCTTCTTGCACAATCGCTTGTTTCTCCAAATCAATTACATAAAACAATAAGCGATCGCCATTTGGCGTTGAAGTCATTGTTTCCATAATGACGGAAACGGTACTGCCTTCCACATAAGCATAAGAAATATAACCTGTTTCTTCGCCATGATAGCCGTCAAGAGAAACAGTTGCCTGTATGGAATTGCCTGTGTTGTTCTCAAGGACTGTAATCAACATTTCCTGTTGATCTTGTTTGAGGCTAATAGCAGCAACCTGGTTATTTTCGTCATTCACGTCCGTGTAGGTATGAAGATGATTAAGTGGGCGAAATAAAGACCTATGTTCAAATGCCATTCGGTCATAGTAAGGGTCATACCTTGCGTCATAGCGTTCAAGCCATGACAATGGTTCGCCAAAGGCGACAGTGTGCCCGTCTGTTTCAAATAAAAGCGAATTGCTTGCATAATCCTGCCATTTCTCCAATGTGCCACTTAGCTGCACTCTTTCTAAATACGACTCATCGCCGGAAATGGTTTCCCATTCAAATGGGATCGGTTCAATGTCTAAACGGTCAGAAATGGCCACATAAAAATAGGTGATTGTTACTGACAAAAACGCAATAAATACGAACAACACCATGTAGCGTTTACTGCTAACATGTTTCATTAGGCACTCACCTTCTTCCGGATTAAGTAAATGCTTAGCCAGGAAGACAACACGATTGTCGTCAGCCCCGTGGCTACGGCAATCAATAGTGCTTCCGACGGGAATACATAACTGTAGAAGTCACTTATAAAAAAGAAACTGTTCAACCAAAAGACAAAAGCCAGATAAAGCGCTCCTAACAATGCTCCTTTGACACGGAAACTACGTTCAAGGAGAATGGCCGAAAACAAAGCCGTTAAAAAGGCAAAACCTAGGCCATAAGCAAGGACGAATACAAACGGGTCGAGGGGAATGAGCAAGCTAAATAACCTGTTCGTTTGCATGATTTGAGCCATTGATAACGGAGCGAGAAAAAGTTCGCTCGGCACGACCGCTTCAATGATTTTGTTGCCTATTGCGGCTAGTACAATTTGCAGCGCCACTAAACCAAGAACGAGCAAGAACAGTAAAAGCAGCTTAGCTGCAAATAACTGGGCACGGTTGATTGGCAACATCAGCAGCCGGGTAATGACATTGTTTTTACTGAACCAATCGCGGTACCAAATAAGCAACGAATAAGCGAGCATGATCGCAATGGCGATCATAATCGAACCAATAATAGGAAGACCACCGTACAAGGACTCCCAGCGAATCGAGTAGGACTCGGCAATTTGCTCAAGTGATACGTTTGTGATTAAAGCTTCGTTTGCGAAGTTGGCAGCCTTCGTTGAGGCCAAGATGTAAATGGCAATAAGCTGGATCGCGGAGACAAGGCCGAATAGGCAAAAATACACCTTGGACACACGCTTCCATTCAAAATGCAGCAATGATAGAAATCGCATAAGTCACCTCTTTTTGTGTGTATGTATTAAATGATTCATACATTAGCATCTATGTGTACTATATGCTTGATACAGATAAACTGTCAAGCTTTTTTTTCAACGTATGAAACACGCTGTTTTCACATACATTGGAATAGTATTGTTTTGTTTTGACTGCCAGCTATGAAGACAATCGATTTGCCCAAGTGAAACAAGCCAGAATTTCATAGGCTTTTTCTGGATTTTATCGTACACTAGAGCTACAGACCATTCGTGGCAGCAGAACAAAACATAAGTCCTCATGGAATGAATAGGAGGGAGGCTGTCTTGGGAGGACAGCGAGAAATCGCGCAAGGCAGCTAGCGGAATGAGCAAAGTACACACAGATGAAAGAGAAGATATGTTTAAAACAAAAGACCATAACAATGTAGCGATTTTTATTGATTATGACAATGTGTATTGGACGCTAATGAACCGGTACAACCATAACCCTAACCACGAAGAGCCAGAAAAGAACTTATTCAACTGTTTATGGGATCGGTACGGGCAAAACCAAGTCCGCACGTTTCGCGCTTATGCCGACTTCCAGCGAATCCGTTCAAGCTTGACTGATCTCCAAAAGCAGCGCGTCCAAATCCGCCACGTCTATTCAAACGATAAGGAAGGCGATTCCCGCAAAAATTCGTCGGACATTGAACTTTGTATAGACGCAATTGAAAGCACTTATAAAGATGAGAACATTTCCTGTTATGTGTTTGTCACTGCGGATAGTGACATGGTTCCGATTATGAGCAGGCTGATGTATAAAGGGAAACGTGTCGAACTTTATTATCTATCGGAGGCAGCGCCGAAACATACCGATATTACAAATTACTCCCATTATAGTGAAGACTTGCGTGACTTTTTGCAACTAGAAATCAAAGAATACCATTTAGAATCATATAAACTGGATGCCCTTCGTTTTGTTGAGGAGTGGGAACAACGCTTTGGCTCGGAAAATGAATTGTATTTAGGGGCGCCGTGGTTGAGAAACCAATTCTCGGTCAAGTTTGGCATTCCTGCCAATTCAGCGAGTGAGTTGATTGATTTATTGAAAGTAGAAAAGCTGCTTGGCACTGAAAACAAAGAATTGAAGAATGGGGATATTAAACCAAGTCTAGCGTTAACAGAACAAGGGCGCAGTTGGCTTGCACCCTTGTCGAAAGCGTAGTTATGTTTTAGGTGGAGATTTGTCGAATCTTAAGGGTTGACTTGTAGATAAGTCTCAAATATTATAGGGATAGACAACAGATTCGTTATAATTCGCTAAAACATTAATGCGTTAGACAAATTCGTTATGAGAGGCAAGGACATACCTTGTCTCTTTTTGTATGTTTTTGACCACTCCTTTTTGATAGGGATTCGTGTTGTTATATGCTTTGTTCCCCAAATTGTAAAATTGTAAACCTCTAAATGAACTTATTTTCATTTGGGCTGGCATATCGTCTGTTTTTTCGAATCTTTCTAAATAACTTCAACTGCTCCTTTAAAAATTCCTGCTCTTCAACATCCAAATCTTTAAAATAATAGTGCTCCGTTTGTTCATTGACACGATAGAGGGAAACACTTTTTTCCTCCGTCTCTCCGGCAATATAAGCAATGGAAACGTGATAGATTTCAGCAAGCTGTTTTAGCTTGCTAAGAGAAGGTTCGTTCCGACCTTGCTCATAGAAGCCGTATGCACTTTCGGTAATGCCGAGAAAGGAAGCAACATCTTGTTGGGTCAACTGGTGGGCTTTTCGCAACTCGCGCAATCGTTTATTCAGCTCAACCATAAGCATACCCTTCCTGCATGTTCGCAATAATTTACTCGACCGTTAACAATGAGCATGGAGTAGCGGATGGTCATTTTCACTCTTTTTTATTGTGTTGTTCTATTGACTGACAATTATTTGTTGGGTAAACTGAAACTACAATATGTTGGGGAGTGATCACATTGTGCAAAAGGGATCAATTAATTTCCTTACGAAAAAGCAGAAACTGGTCTCAACAAAAAGTAGTTAGTCTATTGAAGAGAAGATACGACATCATCATCACAGAAAGTTACTATGGAATGATTGAACAAGGGTCTAGGCTTCCAAGTTTGTATGTCGCCCTTGCCATTTCCGATTTGTTTAAGGCTGAGCCGTCTTCCCTGTTTGGTGCCCCTAAGCGCAAACGTGAAATCCATTCTTAGGGACAATGGGTTCGATAAAAGGATGCGATAATCCTCTAGATAAGCTGAAAATTATATAGGAGAGGCGGCCATGTTCCCAGTGAGGAGCATCGTTTGGGAGGCATAAAAGCATGTTTTCATTGATAGGATGATAGAAAGGGAACGAAAATCAGCAGTGGAAAAAGACGCTGTTAAACAAACTACAGGACGAAGCGCCGTTTGTTTTTGCCCATGGAGTGCTGGCATGGCTGGGAGCGACCATTCACTTGCAACATAAATGATTACCGCGATGTTAGAGAGCACATGCCCCATAGTCGCTGTATGCAGGCACAAACGGCTGCTTTAATTAGCGAGACTGGCTCCATTGCTTTTGGCAAAGATGCAAAGGGAAAACGATGGCGTGCAGGAGGAGGGGCTATTTGCTTGGCTGGACGTTCCCCTGTCTATGGAGCGGTGCTTGCAGCAGAAAACAGCTAGGCAAGGACGAGGAATCGGCTTTTACAATCCATTTTTAGTGGCTTTAAGGGAGAGGGAAAGGCATGGATGGAGAACAAAAAAGAAAGTTGGGGCAGTTGCTAGTCTTTGGTTTTCATGGAACGACAGCGACGCCGGAAATAAAGGCGCTGATCCGTGACCATTATGTCGGCAACATCCTTTTGTTTAGTCGTAACATTGAAACGCCTGAACAGTTGCTATCCTTAACGAGCGATTTACAAAAAGCAGCAAAGGAAGCTGGTCACGAGCGCCCGTTGGCGATTTGCGTCGACCAAGAAAACGGAACGGTACGCCGCTTAAGTACAGGCGTAACAGCGCTCCCAGGAGCGATGCTTCTAGGGGCAACGAACAAACGCCGCTATGCATCCGTTGTCGGACAGTTGACAGCGAAAGAGCTTCGCGCTGTGGGGGTTAACTGGAACTTAGCGCCAGTCGCTGATGTGAACAATAATCCGAACAACCCAGTGATCGGCGTCCGTTCATTTGGCGAGGACCCAGGCAAAGTCGGCGAATATGCGAAGGAAATGATGAATGGCTTGCAGTCAGAGGGCGTCATCGCTACACTGAAGCATTTTCCAGGCCACGGCGATACGGTCGTTGACTCACACCATACAGTGCCGACCATTCCCCATGACTTAAAACGCCTTCAAGAAGTGGAACTTACGCCTTTTAAAGCGTGTATAGAAGCAGGTGCAGAAGCGATCATGAGCGCTCACATCCATTTCCCAGCGTTGGAGACGGAGTTCACGCCTGCGACAATCTCTTATCAAGTGTTGACGGAACTTTTACGTCACGAACTAGGCTATTCAGGCGTATTGATGACAGACTGCTTAGAAATGGAGGCGATTGCCGGGACGATCGGCACCGCCCAGGGCGCTGTGGCCGCATTGCTCGCAGGTGCAGATATGCTTGTTGTCTCTCACAGCGAAAGCCGGCAACGCGCTACAATCGCTGCGTTGGAAGCCGCATTTGCTGAAGGGAGATTTGACCAAAAACGGCTGGACACGTCGTTTCAACGCATTGCTGCTTTAAAAGCAAACTACTTGTCTTGGGATAGGCTTCCTCGGCGAGAGGACTTGAAGAACGTCGGTTCAACATTTCGGCAAAGCAAGGCAAATGCCATTTATGCTGACGGGGTGACGGTAGTTGGTAGGAGAAAGCTATCCCCTCATCAACCTTTGCTGCTGTTTTATGGGAACGTTCAGCATAGAACACCTGCAGAAGAAAGGCAGGATGAAGAGCATCCACTTGTAGAGGTGCTCTATAAAAAGGCGGCAATGGCAAAAGCAATCGCATTTGACGATGAAAGCCAAAATTGGGAGCGCTGTTTAGCCGAGGCAGTTCTTTATGAGCAAATCGTTGTCGCCACATCGAATATTGCCCAAGCGCCCTACCAGCAACGATTCATTCACGCATTAATGGCGAAAGGGCACAAGCCGGTTATTATGGCGACGCAAAACCCTTATGACTATCGCTTTGTTCCCAAATCGTTAACGTTTGTGGCCAGCTATGAGCCTACAGAGCCGGCGGTTGCAGCAGCTTTAGCATACTTATTTGGCCAAGGCGAGGCAAATGGCCGTTTTCCTGTATCGGTAAGCGAGGGCGGGAGGTGATGGTTCGTCCTATATAAATATCATTTCGGGTTTAAGGGGGAAAGCATATGAAAAAATCGCTGCTCTACACAGCGGCAACAAGTGTTTTACTTGTTCCGCTAGCCGCTTGCAACAGCGCAGGAATAGGAAATGAAGGGAACGCAGGCAATTCAACGGACACAGTCACAGTCTGGACATACCCAGTACATGAAGAGTATGAAAGCGAATTGAAAGAGTCAATAGCCGAATTTGAAGATGCCAATCCTGATATAAAGATCGAGTATGAGATCCTTTCCTGGGCGGAAGGAGAGCAGAAGTTTGATATTGCTTTAAATACAGGGAGTCCACCTGACTTGTATTTCGGCAAAGCACTTGGAAAATACAAAGAAACACAGCTTTTAGTGGAGCTGGACGATAAACTTAATATTGATTTAGCCGACTATGACGACGTTGCTCTCGACCATATGCGGATTGAAGGTTCTTTGTACGGCCTTCCTCTCTATCAGTACCTTCATGTATGGGGCGGGAATAAAGCGCTGTTAGAGGACTACGGAATCGATTATGAGAAGATTCAGAATGAAGGATGGACATGGGATGAATTTTATGAGCTTGCTAACATCGGCGAGCAAACGAACGACAATGGCGACCGCCAATATGGATTTGTATTCCAAGGCGTGGATGAGGAACTTCTTGACCATCTCGCCCGCAACAATGGCCTTCCTTACAGGATGACGGAGCACGGAATTGCTTGGACAGATGAGCGGATTTTAGAAGCAATGGAGTTTATTGTCAAGCTTCGTGAGGAAGGCATCATGCCAAATGAAACAGCAGCAATTGACGCGGCGAAACGGAATGAAATGTTTTACAATTACCAAGCGCTTTTTTATGGCAGAGCCATTCCTTATTTTGAACCAAGTGCAGAAAAGCGCAACGAAGATATACGAAACGGCGACATTGACGGCGAGGAAATCGAAGTTGTCTTGTTGCCTACACCGCATAATGAAGGACAGGAAGAAGTAGCCCGAGGCGGGGCAGAAGGCTATTTGTTGTTTACGCAAAAAGGGGCAACGGAAGAGCATATTGGAAACAGTGTGAAAGTGCTAGAACATTTAGCTGGAGCTGATGCCATTGGCAAAGCCTCTTCAGCGCTCGCTTTGCCGATCGTCCATAAACAAGCAGCCGCTGATTACGATTTGCCTCTTTCTGAAGTGAATGAACGGGCCGCCCAACGTCTAGCAGGCAAAGTCTTGCCACCTAACAACATCAACAGCGAGCTAGCGGCCAAAGACGATATGTTTAATACGCAAGTCGTTGTACCGACATTCCAAGCATTAATAAATGGTGAAACAACGCCTGAACAAGCGCTGGAAAAATTTAAAGCAGAGGCCGAATCAGCCCCATTCAAACCTTAAAGCATCAGGCTAAAAAGAGGGGGACTTCCCCCTCTTTTAAGGAAAGGAGAAAAATGCATGGCTACGACGATTCAGTCGCCTTCTAAGTGGCGTTTGTTTTTTCGTGATTACGGCTGGTGCTATTTGTTTATTACTGTGCCGATTCTTGTATTTTTGCTGTTTACGCTCATTCCTGTTATTTATGCATTTATTATGAGTTTTCAACAATACCATGTAATGGGTTCTACCTTTATCGGGTTGGACAATTATAAAACGATGATCAATGACGACGTATTTTGGAGGTCGATGCGCAATACATTTATTTTTACAGTTACGACTGTGCCTGTTAGCGTCGCGATCACATTAGTGCTAGCCGTTTTGATTTTCCCACGCGGCAAAAAAATGCAAACCTTTTTTAAGGCGTCTCTTTACTTGCCGACAGTCGCTTCAGGCGTGACAATGGCGCTCGTATGGTTTTGGATTTATGACCCGACGAATATGGGCCTCGTAAATATGATACTCGGCCTCTTTGGGATTGATCCGCAGATGTGGCTTGGCAGTTCCAACACTGCTTTATTTTCCCTCATTTTAATGAGCTGGCTGACTGGGCATGGGGCCGGTGTGATTTTATATTTGGCTGCCCTCGGGGGTATCCCTAAATCGCTGTATGAGGCAGCCGACATTGACCATGCCAGTCCCTTATCCCAGTTTTTCAATATTACATTGCCTTTGCTCAAACCGACAACGCTTTATTTGCTCGTAATGGGCATCATTACCTCGTTCCAAGTGTTCATGAGCATTTATTTAATGACACAAGGCGGTCCGAACTTTGCGACAACAACGATTGCCTATTTAATTTATGTACATGCATTTGAATATTACCAATTTGGCCTTGCAGCTGCAGAGTCGTTCGCTTTAGGGATCGTGATTATTGTTGCCTCTGTATTTCAATTCAAGTTAATGGCAAGCGACGTAGAATTTTGACTGGAGGTGGTTGCCATGAACCAACCAGCGGCAAGCACAAAGGTGCCTCTTAACCGCCCGCCTGAACGAAAGGCAATAGCCGCAAAAATGGTCAGTTACGCACTTTTGTTGTGTTGGATTGTTATTACGCTGATCCCGCTTTACTGGATGCTGGTCATGTCGTTTAAGGATACAGCAGTGGCGTCTTCCTTTACTCCTGAGTGGTTCCCAAAGAATCCATCGATTGCTACATACGTGCGTTTTTTCACGGAAACCGATGCCGTCCGTTGGCTGTTGAATAGCCTGTTTGTGTCATCTGTATTGACGCTAACCAATGTGTTGTTTTGCTCTTTGGCAGGCTATGCGTTTGCGAAGTTGCGATTCCCAGGGCGGAACACGATCTTTTGGCTTCTCCTTGGAACGATGATGATCCCGGCGCAAGTGACATTGATTCCTGTTTATATTATTGTTGTCAACACGTTGCAGCTAGGCAATACATATACCGCAATCATGCTACCGATGTTTGCTACAGTTGGGAACATCTTTTTGATGAAACAATACATGTCGACTTTGCCGTCATCGCTCATTCAAGCGGCACGGATTGATGGTTGCAGCGAGTGGCATATTTTTTACAAAATCATTTTGCCGATTTCAAAACCAGGTTTAGCTGTGTTGGCTATTTTTACATTTGTGGCGACATGGAATGAATTTTTTTGGCCTTTTCTTGTCACACAAACGAGTTCGATGCGGACGATTCAAATTGGTTTGGCTAGTTTTAAATTTGCCGATGCCACTGATTTCGGGGCAATGATGGCTGGTTCTGTGGTTGCAGCGCTGCCGATGTTTCTATTGTTTTTCTCGCTGCAAAAGTATTTTTTGCAAGGTATTACCATTGGTGCCGTGAAAGGATAGGTGAAAAATGGCGACGATTGTATTTGATCGCATTACCAAAACATTTGTTGACGAAAAGCGCGGAGGCACCTTTACAGCCGT
The DNA here is from genome assembly GCF_001598215.1 of Shouchella clausii. Taxonomy (GTDB): domain Bacteria; phylum Bacillota; class Bacilli; order Bacillales; family Bacillaceae_D; genus Shouchella; species Shouchella tritolerans. Next base: position 1,117,413 of record NZ_BCXJ01000001.1, read on the forward strand.
GAAAGACGCTACGTTTACGATCAACGAGAAAGAATTTCTTGTTTTTGTCGGCCCCTCAGGCTGTGGCAAGACGACATCGCTGCGGATGATTGCTGGTCTTGAAAAGCAAACAGAGGGCAACATCTATATAGACGGCCAACTTGTTAACCACGTCCATCCAAAAGACCGCGACATTGCAATGGTGTTCCAAGATTATGCGCTTTATCCTCATATGACGATTAAAGAAAATTTAAGTTTTGGCTTAAAGAATATGAAAATCGACAAAAGCATCATTGACGAAAAGGTCCGTTATGCATCAAACATTTTAGGGCTGGATGACTTGCTTGAACGGAAGCCTAAAGAGTTATCTGGAGGGCAACGACAACGTGTCGCTCTTGGCCGTGCCATTGTCCGTGACCCAAAAGTATTTTTATTTGATGAACCCCTTTCCAACCTTGACGCGAAACTGCGTGTGCAAATGCGGATTGAATTGGCTGAGCTTCATCAACGCCTTGGGGCGACAATTGTCTATGTCACCCATGACCAAGTAGAGGCGATGACATTAGGTGAACGGATTGTGGTTATGAATAAAGGCGAGATCCAACAAATTGCTTCGCCACAAGAACTGTATGCCAAACCAGCGAATATGTTTGTTGGCGGCTTTATTGGTTCGCCGGCGATGAATTTTTTGGAGGCAAAAATTGTCTCGGATCAGCATCTTCAAGTTGGAAACAGCAAATGGCCTTTGGCCCCAGCATTGAAACAAAAAATTGCTAGCTACATTGGCAAAGACGTCGTATGTGGCATTCGTCCAGAACATATCCGTCTTATAGCTGAAGGCGATGGCCACGCTACTGTAACGGTGCGCGTATGTGAGCATTTGGGCTCGGAAAACTTAATTTATTTTTCTTTAAACGGCACAAATACGATTGCAAAAGTATCAGGGGAATCATTTGTCCAGGCTGGAGAAGAAGTGTCTGTTTCTCTACAAATGGATAAAATCCATTTGTTCGATAAAACAAGCCAACTACGAATAGGGTGAGTCTATGTTTTCAGTGACAGCACTTTTGCGGATAACGGCAAAGGATTTATACCAATACGTTGTTTCGGTCGTTGCTATTAGCTTGTTCGTTTCGATGATCATGTTGCCAGGCATCTTGTTTTTGCCTTGGCAGTTGGCGATTGCTTTTGCCTTGTTTGCCGGTGGGCCAGTTTGGTTTGGCGCGAGCAAAGCAGTTGAGACCATGCTGCAGGAGGAAAAGGCATCAACGATTTTAACGTTTTTAAAAGCAACGAAAACCCATTGTTTCCAAGGAATCGCCTTTGCTTGCTTTTTCGGCATATTTGTTTTGATTGTCGTTTCTTCTTGGTGGTTGTGGGCCGTCGAAGGCACATGGTTTGCCTTTGCAATTGCCTGTTTTCAAACGTATTTTGCTGGCATGGTTGCTTTAAGCCAGCTTTATACGGTGCCGCTCGCAATAAAATACGGGCTAAAATTGCCAAAAGCGATGCTCGTGAGCATTAAATTGTTGTTAGCAAACCCCCTTTATACGATTGGCGCTTTTCTTCAACTGATTTTGTTTACTGCGCTGCTGTCTGTGACCATTGTTGGCAATGCGCTCTTACTTCCGGGTGTGGCGGCAGTGTTCGTAAGCAGAATGACGAGCGGTGCTATTAGTCGATCTGATTTAGTAGACAACGGGGATGTTGTTCAGCAACAACCTAGTTCACACTGCTAGCATATGTGTAACATGCAGCATCTCCAATTAAGCTGCAATAAAGCTTTCGGCACGGCACCGGTACTAATTGCCCTATGTCAATGAATCGAAAAGCAAAGAGTGGCAGACCATGTGTTGGTTGTTTGATACGTCGGTAAGAAAACGCTTTAAAAAATGGTATAAACCAGCCCTTTTTTGTTTAAGATGCTAAAAAGGGGTGCTTGCAGATGAAGGATCGCCATATGCAAGACGGACGGTTTGTTTTAGGGCTTATTTGGGGTACGTTGATTAGCTTGCCGATTTGGATTATCCTCTTATTCATTGGTTACTGGCTTTTTTTCTAGCTTGCCTATTGCCATATGGCTCTAGGCTTTTTTATTGTGTGAAAGCGCTGGCTTCATTAATATAGAAGGCAGAAGAATAGGGGGTGTTTAAAATAAAGCCGAAAATTAGCGATGTGGCCAAAGCGGCAGGTGTTTCGCCCACCACTGTTTCGCGGGTAATGAACAAACGTGGCTACATAAGTGAAGAAACACGCCAAAAGGTTTATGACGCAATGAAAAAGTTAAACTATATTCCGAATGATTTAGCACGCTCGCTTTACAATAAACGCTCCAATTTAATTGGCTTGATTATTCCAACAACCGCTAACCCGTTTTACGGGGAACTAACAGCGCGGATTGAACATTTTTGCGCGCTTGCTGGATTAAAAGTGCTTCTTTGCAATAGTTTACATAACGCAGAAAAAGAAGCACATTACTGGGAAATGCTGCGGCGCAATCAAGTGGATGGCGTGATCGTCTGTACATACAACCGTGGATTAATCGACGTGTCTGAGCAAATGCCTACAGTTGCATTTGACCACTATTTATCAAGTGGGATCCCAGTTATTAGTTCCGATAATTATGCAGGGGGAAAACTTGCTGCCGCCACGCTGATCGAAGCCGGTTGTAAATGCATCGTTCATATTAATGGGCCTGCTGAACTAGAGACGCCTGCCAATCTTCGGCGCAGCGGTTATGAAGCAGTCATGCAACGCTATGGTTTGCCAGCTATGACCTATGAGATTCGTAGCATTTTGTCACAAGCGGAAGCAGAAGCTGCGATTTGTGCTTTGTTTGATCACCAACCAAACATGGATGGTGTCTTTGCAAGCGACGATAGCATCGCTCTAAAGGTGATCCAAGAAGCGCGGCGCCGTAACAAGCGTGTTCCTGAAGATGTGAAAGTGATCGGATATGACGGCACGGAGTTCGTCCGTCAGCATGTGCCGGAACTAACAACAATCAAGCAGCCGATGGCCACGATGGCAGAGACAGCTGTGCAAATTCTCATTCAGCAAATAGAACAACCAGATAAGGCGCTAGAAAAAGAATATGTGCATAGCATTGAATTAGTAAGAGGGCATAGTGTATGAATAAAGCATAGGCAAAAAACATCATTGCCGAACAATCGGAGATGTTTTTTGCCTGATTTTATGTCAACCGGTTGACATATGAAACCGGTTGACATAAAATCATCTTGAAAGCGCTTTTCATAATAGGGGAGGTGGGAAACAGATGTCTGTCGTACAGCCATCGCGCATAAAGGACAATCGTGCCAGATTGGGGCACATTCAACCACAAAAACAGAAAAAGTTCGTCCGTGTGCTTCGTAGTTGGCAATTATATGTGTTGTTGGCGCCAACGATCATTTACTTTCTTATATTTAAGTATTACCCCATGTATGGGTTGCAAATTGCGTTTAAAAATTACTTGCCAAGTTTAGGAGTATGGGGCAGTGAATGGGTGGGGTTTGACCACTTTCTACGCTTCTTTCAGTCTTATCAATTTTGGACTATTTTGGAAAACACACTTGTTTTAAGCATTTATGAACTTGCAGTTGGGTTTCCGCTGCCAATCCTATTGGCATTAATGCTAAACATGCTTATCAGCCACAAATATAAACGATTTCTCCAAACAGTCGTGTATGCACCCCATTTCATCTCTGTTGTTGTCTTAGTAGGAATCTTATTTGTTTTTTTATCGCCATCAAGTGGATTAATCAATCATTTGATTGGATTGTTTGGCGGCGAACCAATCAATTTTATGGCGAGTCCAGAGTGGTTCAAAACGTTATATGTGTTCTCTGGCGTTTGGCAAGGAACGGGCTTTGCAGCGATTATTTATTTGGCTGCATTGAGCGGGGTCGATCCATCTTTGCATGAAGCGGCGGTGATGGACGGCGCCAGTAAGTTTAAACGAATGCTACATATTGATATCCCAGCGATTATGCCGATTTCCGTTATCATGTTAATTTTAGCGCTAGGAAACTTGATGAACATCGGGTTTGAAAAGGCGCTATTGATGCAAACACCGCTAAATAAAGAATCATCTAATATTATTGCAACGTATGTGTACGAGGTCGGCATCCAGCAAGCGCAATATAGTTTTGGCACAGCAGTAGGGTTATTTAATGCCATCATTAACTTGATTTTGCTTGTCACAGTCAACCAAATCGCACGAAAAATGTCCGACAGTAGTTTGTGGTAGGGGGAAAGATCGAATGGATAAATGGAAACGGACAAGAGGAGATAAGGCGTTTGATATAGTCAATATCACGTTGCTGACAATTGGCTGCCTGCTTGTGTTATATCCACTTTACTTTATTGTGATTGCCTCGATAAGCGATCCAAACCGTGTCTTTGCCGGAGATGTACTCCTATTGCCAAAGGATATTACGTTTGATGGCTTTAAGCGTATTTTTCAAGATGACAATATTGTAAATGGTTTTAAAAATACACTTCTATACGCAACACTTGGTACTGCGATAAGCGTGTCGCTGACGGTCACCTCTGGATACGCTCTTTCCCGTAAAGATTTGCCAGGACGCCATATCATTATGATGTTTTTGGTGGTTACGTTGTTTTTCCATGGAGGAATGATTCCAACGTATCTTGTCGTTCGCGATTTAGGAATGGTGAATACGATTTGGGCAATGGTAATTCCGAATGCAGTTGGGTTATGGAATGTCATTATTTGCCGTACTTTTTTTCAGACATCGATTCCGAAAGACATGCTAGAGGCAGCACAAATTGATGGCTGTAATGATTTTCGTTTCTTTGCAAAAATTGTTTTGCCGTTGTCAAAGCCTATTATTGCCGTCATGGTGCTTTTTCACGTCGTCACTCATTGGAACTCTTTTTTTGATGCGTTGATTTACTTGAATAATGATTCGCTTTATCCGTTGCAATTAATTTTACGAAATTTGCTCATCCAAAGTGAGGCATCGACGCAAATGATTGGCGACATTGAATCGAACCAAGTGCAGCTTGCTGTGGCAGAACAAATTAAATACGGAGTCATTATCGTTTCGTCTTTACCGTTGCTTGTTTTGTACCCATTTTTGCAAAAATATTTTGTAAAAGGCGTTATGATTGGATCGATTAAAGGTTAACAAAAGGGGGAAAACGCGTATGAAAAAATGGACCACATGTTTGCTTGTTTCTGTCATTGCTTTGTCTGCCTGCAATAACGAATCAAGCAACAAGGAAAATCACAATGCCGAGAAAGTAGAATTTAATGAAACCGGGCTGCCTCTTGTCGACGAAGGAGTTGATGTGTCTTTACAGTTTGTCTCGCCAAAGTCCGCATTGGCGCCAAATTTTGGTGAAATGACGATCTTTCAAGAGCTCGAAAAGATGACCAATGTCCACATTGACTGGAACAATATTCCAGGGGATGGCTACGCTGAGAGGAAGAATTTAATGCTTGCCAGCAATGATTTGCCTGATGCTTTTTACAATGCTGGTTTTAGTGATTATGACCTTGTCCGCTATGGTCGTGATGGCGCCATTATCCCTCTTGAAGGCTTAATTGAAGAATACGCGCCGAACTTACAAAAGATTTTAGATGAACGCCCTGAACTGTTGGCTGTTTTAACAGCTCCAGATGGACATATTTATTCATTGCCGCGAGTAGAAGAGATGGGGCTTGTTCCCTATGCAAATTTTACAGCGATTAACCAGGCTTGGCTTGATGAAGTAGGGCTTGAAAAACCGGAAACGTTGGATGAACTTCGCGAAGCATTAAGGGCTTTCCGCGAGCATGATGTGAATGGAAGCGGCAAAGCTGATGAAGGATTGAGCTTTACGCCAAATGACGGATTCCAAGGCTATTTAGGCGACTTTTTTGCGGCCTTTGGGCTGCCTGATAACCCGAACAAAATAGTTGTAAAGGACGGGGAAGTCATTTTTACAGCCGTTCAAAATGAGTATAAAGAAGCGATCGCGTATTTCCATGAATGGTTTGCAGAAGGGTTGATCGACCAAGAAGTGTTTACCCACGACACAGGACAGTTTTTGGCCAAAGGTAAACAAGATCCTAACCCTTTAGGTGCCTTTATTTTTTGGGAAATTGAGTCTGTTGTCGGCTTAGAACGAGCTGAGGATTATGTCTTGCTTGGTCCCCTTGAGGGGCCGAATGGCGAGCGGATGTATGGGCGTTCTAACCATCATGAGCATCATCGCGGTGCCTTTGTCATTACATCGGCGAATGAAAATCCAGAGTTGACAATGAGATGGGTCGACCAACTATATGACCCACACTTGTCCGCCCAGATTAACTGGGGGCCAATTGGTGAGATTTATGAGGAAGATGAAAATGGCATGCTTGTGAATAAAGAACTGCCAGAAGGGATCACTATGGGCGAGTTTCGTGAAAAAGTGGCGCCGATGGGCCCGTCTGTTGTATTAGAAGAACATTTTGGCACTGTAGTAGATATGGAGCCACGGGCTAAACAGCGACTTCAAGATATTGAAACGTATTATGCTGATTTTATTTGGGAAGAGAGCTACCCAAATGTCTTTATGAACGAAGAAGAGCTAGACCGGTTGCATTTCCTAGAGGCGGATTTAATGGATGTCGTTGAGCGAAATTATGCCCGTTGGCTTATGGAAGGCGGTATCGAAGAGGAATGGGAAGCCTACGTAAACCAGCTGTATGAAATGGGCTTAGAAGAATGGCTGCAAATCCGCCAAGATGCGTATGACCGCTATTATGAACAAATGGAGAGCCAATAAGATTGTTTACAAAAACGCTTTTTTTGCTGGCGTTTCTGTTGATAGGCACTAGTTGTACGATGCTTGAAACAGGAGGGGAAAGAATGGCGGCATTAAGAGAAGACGCTTCTTATTACACAGAACGGTATAGGCCACAGTACCACTTCTCTACCCCCGTGGGCAATTTAGCTGATCCAAATGGGCTCGTATTTTATAAAGGGAAATACCATTTATTCCATCAAAAAAATGGCACGTGGGCCCATGCTGTTAGCAAGGATTTGCTTCATTGGGAGCACTTGCCCGTTGCGTTGGAACATGATCATTTAGGTCAAGCGTTATCCGGTAGTGTGGTTGTTGATGAGAAGGACACAAGCGGTTTGTTTGGCGGGAAGCCGGGATTAGTTGCTATTTATACAAACACAGAGGGTGGCGAAGCCCAATCGATTGCTTATAGCAAAGATGATGGACGGACGTGGGAACGGTATGTTGGCAATCCTGTTATCCCAAACACTGGCATGAAAGATTTCCGCGATCCGAAAGTGTTTTGGCATGAGGAAACGGCAAAGTGGGTCATGGTAGTCTCAACGAATCAGACCGTCAGCTTTTACCATTCTGACAACTTGATTGATTGGGCATTTGCAAGTCAGTTTGGTGACGAGGAAGGATTGCATGCTGCAGTGTGGGAATGTCCAGATTTGTTCCGCCTACCAGTTGACGGCGATGAGGACAATCAAAAGTGGGTTCTCCACGTAAGTGTGGGCGATAATGATGAAACCAATGGCTCTACTGCGCAATATTTTGTCGGTGAATTTGACGGGACTACCTTTACAAACGACAATGATGCCGCTGATGTGCTGATTACTGACATAGGCCAGGACTTTTATGCGGCGCAAACATTTGCGAATTTGGATGGCCGCACGGTTTGGCTCGGCTGGATGGCGAACTGGCGTTATCCGTACCAATCGCCAACCGATCCATGGATGGGAGCGATGTCGATTCCACGAGAGTTAGGGTTGTATACAAATTCCAACGGGCAAGTGCGACTACGGCAAAAGCCGATATCCGAACTTGATACAATTAATGCCAAACAACAGGATTTTGCTCCTTTTGACGTTGCCAATGAGGCTACTCCCCTTGATTTTAAAGGGACGACTTACCGTTTTACAGCCGAAGTTTCGTGGGAAGATTTGCGAGAATTTGGCTTGCGGCTCAGGCATGGTGATGGTGTTGAGTCACTTCTTGGCTTTGATGGGGAATATCAGAAAGTGTTTTTAGATCGTACCAATGCAGGGCTGGAAACGATAATCGATCGCAATGGCCAACCATTTCCATTCGGACAGCGCTATGAGGCAGATTATGATGCAAAACGGGGTTTCATGAAGCTGGATGTGCTTGTCGATGAATCATCGATTGAATGGTTTATCAATGACGGCGAGCTTACGTTTACATCCCTTATTTATACGGATCCAACGAACGCAGGGATTGAATGGTATGCCGACGGTGGCTCCATCCATGTCCAGCATGCACAAGCAATCCATTTGCATAATGTGTGGCGTGCCCGTGTGCCCGAGGGACAGTTGGAACGAATTGTGACCAATGAAGAAATAGTTCGGTTGGCGATTGGGGAAACAAAAGAGCTTATTGCCGATTTGAAACCAGATTACAACGTGGGCGAAGAAATGATCGAGTGGGGAAGCAGTGATGAGGACATCGTCACCGTGATCGATGAAACAGAACAAGGAGTGATGATCCAAGCAATTGGCCAAGGGAATGCCGAAGTAGTTGCCAGAGAGCCAAAAAACGGTCTCGAAAAAAGAATACGGGTTTATTCAACAGGAGAAGGAGAGCAATAGGGATGAATCAAGTACACGGAAATAAAAGCCACAGAGAACGAGTGATACAAGCAACAAAAACCGTTCAAGCAAACCAAAATGAACGTGCTGCCTACCGGCTTGGCTATCATTTAATGGCGCCTTCGGGGTGGATGAATGACCCAAATGGGCTCATTTATTTCAACGGGCAATACCATGCCTTTTACCAACACTACCCCTATGGGGAAACATGGGGGTCGATGCATTGGGGCCATGGGATAAGCGATGATCTCGTTCATTGGCGCCATTTGCCGGTTGCTTTAGCTCCTGGTGAGGCATATGACCGCGATGGCTGTTTTTCAGGGAGTGCGGTAGACGACCAGGGTACGCTAACACTCGTATATACAGGCCACAATGTCATTGATCCTCAAAAAGACGTCATTGTGCAAAACCAAAACATTGCACGTAGCAGTGACGGCATCCGCTTTTATAAAGCAAACGCCAATCCGGTGATTCAACATCAACCAGCAGGCATGGGGCAGGATTTCCGCGATCCAAAAGTGTGGCGTGAAAACGGAGTTTGGTACATGGTTGTTGGAGCAACTAAAAATGGCCAGGGGCAAGTGTTGCTATACGAATCGGCGAATCTTGAAGAATGGACATACCGAGGTGTGCTTGCCCAAAATGACGGTGGCAATGAAGGCTATATGTGGGAATGCCCAGACTTTTTCAAGCTCGGCAATAAATATGTGCTGCTTGCATCACCACAAGGCGTTGAGCCAGAAGGAGACCGGTATTTAAATCATCATCAAACGGTTTATATGGTTGGCGATTATGTGAATGGCCAATTTATACGGAGCAGTTTTACGGAGCTTGATTACGGGCATGATTTTTATGCCGCGCAAACGTTATTGGACGGCAATGGAAGACGGATTGCCATCGGTTGGATGGATATGTGGGAATCGCCAAAGCCAAGCCAAAAGCATGGTTGGGCAGGGGCGATGACTTTGCCAAGGGAATTGGTGCTTACCGATGAAGGGAAAATAGCAATGAAACCAATTGAAGAGCTGACGTTATTGCGACAACAATCATCCCCAATTGGCCCGCTTCACGTCAAGCAAGTGCACCCCATCATTTCATCAGGCAACTTAGTAGAGCTTGAAGCCCGGTTCGCCCTTGTCGATTCAGATGCTTCTGCTTTTGGAATTAGATTTTGCTGTGCTACAGATGGGAGCGAGGAAACGGTGCTCCGGTTTGACTTGTCGAAGCACACGGTTACGTTGGACCGCTCTCGCTCAGGAGAAGGGCCAGGTGGAGCGCGAACGGTTTCAATCAAGTCTGCGGCCACAATTGATGTTCGCTTGTTTATCGATCGATCTTCCGTTGAGGTGTTTATTAATGATGGAGAAACGGTGATGACAAGCCGAATTTACCCGCAAGAAACAAGCACTGGCATAAACGTATTTGCAGAAGGAGGAACCATCGTTATGCCAACATGCACTGTTCACCAGCTTAAGTCTATTTGGGGTGAATAAAACAGGAGCAGCCTCCAGTTAGGATGGCTGCTCCGACTATAGCTACCTCGAATCATTGATTATTTGTTGTTTTCCTAGCCTGTACGCCTTGTTGCCAAGCGTTTTCTATCCGTCTCTGATAGCCGTTTACAGCAGCGTCTGTGCCCCGTCAATCACGATTTCTGCGCCGCTAATATGTTTGGCACCGTCTGACGCTAAATAAAGGACAGTGTCAGCGACTTGCTCTGGTGTGCCAGGAGGCGTCGGAAATGGCCCGCTTTTTTTATTGATTGTAATCGGTGTGAGCGCTTCCTCATGGCGGTATGTCCGTTCATCGATATGTGTGCGAATGGCGCCTGGGCAAATGACATTGACGCGTATGCCATAGTTAGCAAGCTCTAGCGCGGCCATCTTGGCAAAAGCGGCGATTCCTGCTTTTGAGGCGCTGTAAGCAGACATACCGAAGTTGGAAAAGACGCGAGTGCCATTAACAGAACTGGTCATAATGATGCTTCCGCCATGTTTCTTCATAAGCGGAATTGCATATTTGACGCTTAAAAAAGTGCCTGTTAAATTGACCTGTAACGTCTGTTCCCAATCCTTCGGCTCGAAGGCTTCAATCGAAGTGACCGTGCCGTTTATGCCAGCATTGGCAAAGAGGATATCAATGGCTTTAACCGTTTCGCCGATTTCATTAAATACAGTCTTCATCCGTTTGGCGTCTGAAATGTCAGCCTGGAAACAATGAACGTGATCTTTACCAAGCTCCGCTTTCAACGTTTTTAACCTCTGTTCGTCTTGATCAATTAAAGCAAGCGTGATTCCTTTTTTGGCAAACGCTATTGCTGTTGCTCTGCCGATCCCTGATGCTGCTCCAGTTATGACCGCTGTTTTTTGGGACATAGTGCACCTTCTTTACTCCAGCTTTTAAGGCTTTAAGGTGACGATGCTAACATCGATTCCCACTGCCTTATTTTGCCTTTGGACAGGCACTAATAGAATTGCCGATTTTCCATTTGCCTAAACGTGTATTAGCGGCGTTTGCGGATCGTAAATTGGTCATTGAGCAACAGCCAGTTTTGCGGGAATGACAAACCGAGCTTCCAGTAGCTAATGCCACGAAGTTGGTGCTGTTTAATTAGGTTGAACTTCGCCTGAATGGAACGGCCATCTTCAAACCAAACTTCGTGTTCCCTGCCGTTCGCGTCAATGTAGTGAAAGAAAGGGGCCTGTGCGTCTGTGTCAAATTCAATTGCAACATTGTGTTCTCGCGCTAATGCAATTGCTTGCTGGGGGCTTATTGCCCGCGCGTATTCTCCGCCAGGCTCGAACGGCAATGTCCAATCGTAGCCATATAAATTTTGGCCAAGCATCACTTTGTCTGGCGCCATTTCAGTTAAAGCGTATTCGACTACATCTGTTACAGGCCCTATGGGCGAAACGGCCTGAGGTGGTCCGCCTGAGTAGCCCCACTCATAGGTCATGAGCACGACAAAATCGACAATCTCACCATGTGCCCGATAATCATGAGCTTCATACCATTGCCCTGTTTGAGCGGCGCTTGTTTTTGGAGCAAGAGCGGTGGAGACTAGCAGCCCTTCTTGATGGAGTCTGTCGACTGCTTTTCTTAGAAAGGCATTATAAGGTTCCCTCATGGCTGGAGGTAAAAATTCAAAATCGAAATGGACATCGGAAAAGCGGCCAACACGATTGGCTTCTGCGACAATTGCCTCAAGGAGCGCGTTTTGGATGTCAGGTGATTCTAGTACAGTCTGGCCAAGTTCGCCACTAAAGGCCCCTTCCTGCAAGTTTGTAATCACCATCATTAAAGCGGTGTTGTTTTCGTCTGCAATATCAGGAAGACTGCCAAGGGGAACAGGCAACAGTGCTCCTTCAGCAGTGATGCGGTAACTGAACGGCGCTAAGTACGTCAAGTACGGAGCTGCTTCACGGGCAGAAGCGAGCAACGCCTCACTAATCGTATCCTGTGTTGGTTCAATATAGGCATTCGTTTCAATTTCCTGCTTTGTTACAGGAGGCAAGTAAAGACGAAAACCGACAGGGAGAACTTGAGTTGGCGAAAGGTTGTTTATTTCGGCCAACTGTTGGACAGAAAAGCCATAGCGCGCAGCAATGACGCTTAATGTATCACCAGGCTGGACAAAATAGTACCTTCCGTAGATCGGAATGACAAGCGTCTGGCCTACAACAAGTTCATTAGGGGCATCCAGTTGGTTGGCGGTGGCAATTGATTGGGGCGATGTGCTGTAAGCTTGGGCAATGCCATAGAGTGATTCCCCTGTCTGAACGACGTGCAATTGCATGAAAAAAACCCTCTTTCCTCTTGTTAATACTCTATACCTATGTAGAAAGAAGGGAGGACATGAAAAAAGCAAAGAGGCGCTATGCGTCCTCTTTGTCCCTGTTCTTGATTGCCTCGTTAAGTTGTTTCCTTACGCTTGCGATTTCCTCTTCTAAAGCGGTTAGCTGTTTTACTGCTTGGGCGACATTGCCGCCAGTTGTTTCAATTTTTTCAACATCGCCTTGGATGCGAACAAAATCGCTTTTTAATTCCGCTAGCGTGGCTTGAAGTTCATCAACGGTTTTCACATAAACGCCTCCTTTTAACGATAACGTATCAAAAAAGCATCGTGTTGTACATGGATTCACATTTTATAGGCTTGTTTCGCTTTTTGCGTTATGATAGAAGAAAAGAGGAAGGTGAAGCGATTGAAAGCGTTGCTTGTTATTGACTATACGTATGATTTTATTGCCGATGAGGGAGCTTTAACATTAGGGGCGCCAGGACAAGCGATTGAAGACGCGATTGTCGACAAAGTCGAAGCATTCCACCAGGCCGGTGATTTAGTCGTCTATGCAGTAGATGTCCATGAACAAAGCGATCAATACCACCCCGAAACATCGCTTTTTCCGCCCCATAACATCCGTGGCACGAAAGGGCGCGAATTGTACGGAAAGGTCGGCGTTCAATATGAGCGGATAAAGGGAGAGGAGCATGTCATTTGGCTTGATAAGACACGCTACTCTGCATTTGTCGGAACCAATCTTGATTTGTTATTGCGGGAACGTGGCATTAAGGAAATCCATCTTGTTGGTGACGTCACTGATATTTGCGTGCTTCATACAGCCGTTTACGCCTATTCCCTTGGCTACAAAGTAACTGTCTATAAAGAAGGAGTTGCTAGTTTCGATCAATCTGGCCACGAGTGGGCATTGCGCCACTTTCAGCAAGCATTGGGAGCAACCGTCGTGTAGAAGTCCGAAATAATAGCCCGCTATTTGCATATAGCGGGCTTAACGTATTAAGAAGTATGGTTTAAAATATCAACAACGAATTTGGACCAGCTTTCTAGCCGGTCATACATAGGCTGTGCGCTTAGCTCTTCAAGGGTAGCCCAACGCCCGGCAAGTTGATTGGTCTCTCGGATGGAAACGTCTGTATCCTCTTCGAGATCAAGGACGGAGAGAATGCCTAGGTGGACGCGGCCGACTTCATTGGCATCGTCATTAATTAAGCCAATCGTCTTCATTGCTTTTTGCTTGCTTGCATCAAAGATGAGTTCTTCGTGTAATTCTCGATGTGTATTGGCTTCGAGCATTTCAATAAAACTTGACGACATAATCGCATTCATATGGCCGCCAAAGCCAATAGAAAGTTGATTGTGCAAGCGGGCCTCGCCGCCGCCGCTTAGGCGTTCGTAGGAGTAAATCTCTTTCCCACGACGAATGACGACATAAGGAATTGGCTGTTTGTAAGTGGTGTCTTCTTCTGCATTGCCACGGCGCATCTCGCTGAAGTGGCGGTTAAGGCGGTTCATAATCGTTGCTACTTGTTCCCGTTCGCTAACAACGCCTTGAAAAGCAAGTGTTTCGTTATGAAAAACGTGTTTGCGCGGTGCGACAACAATCATTTCATCCATTTTTCCCAACATAGTTTCCCCCTGTCGAAAAAGCAGCAAGTGAAAAGGCATCGCTGCTGATCGTTGAACATGTACATTATCGTACAGCTAGACAAGCAAAGCAAGAGGATTTTTTTAACTTTGCGAAAAGCAAAAAGCAAGAGCAGGCGATTAACGCTGCTCTTGCTTTGCTTTTTCCTCGGCTTCTGGAAAGAAGAAATCCTCATCACGAAGGGGTTCGACGGTTGCTTTCTTGTAGCCGTTTCCTTTCATCGAGAAAAAGTCATGTGACTTCGTTTTTGTATTCAGTCCGTTGAGGACGATCGGGTTGATTTCCTCGTCTTCAAAATAAGGATCAAAGCCAAGGTTCATTAATGCTTTATTGGCATTGTAGCGAATGAATTTTTTTACATCATGGGAAAGCCCGACTTGATCATACAGATCTTCCGTATAAAGGAGCTCATTTTTATACAGTTCATCTAAAAGCTCAATCGCAAATTGGTGCAGTTCCTTTTGCGTATCAGAGGATTGCTTGTTGTAAATTTCTTGCGCCAACAGCCCAATATATACGCCGTGGATTGCTTCATCACGAAGAATGAGGTTAATAATTTCACCGCTCTGCATCAACTTTCCTTGGCCATAGAAATAAAGCGGGTAGTAGAAACCGCTGTAGAACAAAAAGCTTTCTAAGTAGACAGAAGCGACTAGTGCTTTAAAAAGAGAAATGTCGTCGCCGCGTTTAATGTCTTTATAAATCGAGACGATCGTATTCGCCTTTTTTTGGAGGCGGGGGTTGACTTTGACCCATTCAAACAAATCATTGATTTCTTCTGATGTAGCAAGTGTCATGAAAATGTTTGAATAAGACTTGGCATGGACGGCGTTTTCCATCATCGCCATAAAGTTTAAAACCGCTTTGCGTTGATGCCCTTGAACGTGTTCTGCCACAAGAGGCATGCCGGTATTTCCTTGTTCGGTGTCGAGCAACGTCAAGCCAGCAAGCACTTTCATATACGTGTCTTTTTCGGCAGGCGTCAAATACTTCCACGTGAGAAGGTCGCCATTTAAGGCGACTTCCTCGGGAAGCCAAAACTGTTTGACGTTTTGGTTATAAAACATTTGCGTAAAATCATCTTCATGCTTGGACCAGTTGGCCGCATCGTAGACGTGCGTCATTAGGCACTCTCCTTTTTAGGTTGCATTTAAACTTTGTTAAACGACACAAGAAAGGCAGTTGTCTTGCCCTGTATCTTTTGTGCGCGCGTAGTAAAGGGTTTTGATGCCTTTATGGTGCGCGTAAAGGTCGATTCGGTTCAAGTCACGGGTCGTCATCGTATCCTTTAGGAAAAGCGTAAAGCTGATCCCTTGATCGATGTGTTGTTGGATTGTTGCAATCATATCAACGACTTTAAACATATCCATGTCATAGGCTTCTTTGTAGAAGAACCAATTGTGCGCATTAAGCCCAGGCATTGGGTAGTATGTTTTGGAGTTGCCATATGTCCGTTCTTCAATCCGTTCCATAATCGGCATGACGCTTGCTGTAGCCGACTGCACATAAGAAATCGAACCAGTTGGCGCGATTGCTAATCGGTAACTATGGTAAAGGCCATGTTCTGCCACAAATGCTTGCAATGCTTGCCAATCTTCTTTCGTTGGCACAAACATGCCGTCAAACAGAGCCTTGACTTTGTCAAATTTAGGCGTGAAGTCATTCTCGATATACTTTTTAAAGTAGGAGCCGTCAGCGTACGTGCTACCTTCATAGCCGTGATATGTTTCACCCTGGTCCCTGGCAATCTCGGCAGACCGTTTAATAGAGAAATAGTTCATCGCCATAAAAAAGGTATTGGCAAAATCACGAGCTTCTTCGCTTTCGTAAGCAATATGCTGCTTCGCTAGGTAACCGTGCAAATTCATTGCGCCTAGGCCGATTGATTTCATCAGTTTGTTACCGCGGCGTACTGCTGGCGCATTCGTAATATTGGTTGACTCTGATACGCGCGTTAAGGCGTCTGTCGCCAGGCTAACCGTGTTTTCAAGCGATTTATTTTCCATCACGTTCATAATGTTAATCGACCCAAGGTTGCAGGAAATGTCTAGGCCGATTTCATCTTCCTCGCCGTAGTCGGTGTAAGTCGATACTTCCGAGGCTTGTAAGATCTCCGAACATAAGTTTGAAAACTTGACATTACTAATATGGCCATTTGCATGGGCCTTGTTTACGTTGTCGGCAAACATAATGTATGGGTAGCCGGATTCGGACCGCAAGATCGCCAGCTTTTGGAACAGGCGACGAGGATTGATTTTTTCTTTCCGTACCCGGGGGTCATCAACGAGCGTTTCGTACATCTCTTCCATGTCCATTTCATCAAAATGTTGGCCGTAAGCTTTATAAACAGTATGTGGATAAAACAAGTATGCATCTTTATCTTCGCGCATCAACTCAATAAATTTGTCTGGGATAACGACGCCAATCGATAATGTTTTAACGCGTACGTCTTCATCCGCAGAAATTTTCCGCGTGTCAAGAAAGTCGTTAATGTCAGCGTGGAAAATATTTAAGTATGCTGCGCCAGACCCTTGGCGCTGTCCCATTTGGTCAGCGTAGCGAAACGCATTGTCGAGAAGTTTCATAACGCCGACAACGCCTTTTGTCGCGTTGGCCACATCTTTGATTGCCTCGCCTTTCGCGCGTAACTTTGATAAATTAAGGGCCACACCGCCGCCAAGCTTTGAGAGCTGCATCGAAATGTCGACAGCTCGGCTAATGTCATTTAATGAATCGTTAATTTCAAGCAAGAAGCAGGAAACGAGTTCGCCGCGGCGTTTACGTCCTGCATTGAGGAACGTGGGCGTCGCTGGCTGGAACTCTTGTGAAATCATCGCTTCTACTAGCGCTTTGGCTTTTTCAACATCCCCGTTCCCAAAGAAGAGGGAAACAATGGCAACACGGTCTTCATACCGCTCTAAAATTTTGCTTTTGTCATTCGTTTTTAGCGCGTAATCATTGTAAAATTTAAAAGCGCTCATAAACGACGGAAAACGGAATTTTTTGTTATAGGCAATGTCCATCACCGCTTTGATTTCGTCGATCGTATACAAGCGCAGAAGCTCTTCTTCGTAATAATCATTTTCAATTAAGTAGTCGATCTTTTCTTCAAGATCATGGAAAAAGACGGTATTTTGGTTAATATTGTCTACGAAATAGCTATGTACAGCTTCTTTGTCCTTTTCAAACTGGTAGCTGCCGTCTTTTGTAATCATTAGCTCGTTGTTAAGCTGAACCCACTTTGGAACTTGTGCCAATTGAATTTACCCCCTGTAAAAAAGCATCGACGTCTCTAGACGTTCCGCTTAGCTCGAATTTATGAAGAACAGGAACATTGTACATGTTTGCGATGGTGTCTGCGCTTCTTGCAAAGCAGTCTCCCCAAACCCGGTTTCCACTTGCAGCTACTCCTTGCAGCTGCTCATGGTTCTTCTCAAGAAAGACGCGTGTCCTAGGCGAGAGGTCGCCAAAACCAGTCGTATACGTAATCAATACGAAAGGCTTGTCCACCATGGTCGTGTCATCAATTTGTTCAATGTCGTCAAATGGCAATTTCGCCACAAATCGTTTAACGTTTCCCGTTTTTGAATCAAAAACAATTTTCACCTTCATCACAACCCTGTACAAAGAATCTTTTTGTGTTTGATTATTGTTTTGTATACCACATATGGTAGATGATAAACGGGAATTAATCAATATATTGATTTATCCCCAACCTGTGCACAATTAGAATAGAGGCTTGTCCACGAAGGGAAACGCTTGTGTATAACTTTTAAAAAACATTTTTTTTGGCCAAAAACGAAAGGACGTTCTGTTCATATGAACAGAACGTCCATTATAGCGCATTTTGAAAAAATGAAAAGCAAACTGCTTACTCGCCAATGAAAAATTGACTAAAAACCGACGCCCAAAGTTCATGGCCTTTGCTTGTCGGCCGCCCGCTTTCTACGTATGCGGCCATTTCCTCCTCGGCTGGCCAAGCATCCCAATGGTCAAAATACGTTACAGGGAGTGATGGGGCTTGTTCGTTTAAAACATCAATCTGTCCAGGGTAGGCGGTTGCTGGGCCAATTGGGTTTGTCGGCACAAGGATAATTTCAACACCTGGAATTTGTTCGGAAACGGCGTCAATAAAAGCAGAGAGGTGGGCAATTGAGTCAGATGCTGCAAGATGGCCGTTGTCGTTGAGCGTCAGTGATTCGAGCACAAGCACAGCAGGCTCGGATTCTGCAATCTTGTCGGCAAACCCTTCTTCCAGAAGCTGGTCGCTTGTTGTGTCGCTTCCGACTGAAATGACTTCGTAATCGATAGTGGGCGAAGCAGCCCCATTTTCAATTTGTTCCATCACAAGCTCTGGCCAGCTTTTTCCGTTTTCGTTCTCGATGGAGCTAGAACCGAAAAAGACAATATGCGCCGAGTCATCGTCTTGGCTGTCAAGAAAATCGCCAAGCCATCCGCCGATTTCAATCGCCTCGCTATCATGCTCCGCTTTTGTCCTTGTTTTCTCTTGGCTGTGTGTGTCGACAGATGCTTGGGAAATCGCCTCTTTTGCGATCGTATTCACGCGATTTTGGTAATAAAAGTGGGCGATCACCATGCCCACAACACTAACCATTATCAGTGCTGTAAAGACCGTGTTCTTCAATCAATGTCGTCCTTTCTGTATGGCTTAAGTCTCTATCTAGTATAAAATGGCTTAGCCGGTAATAGAAGAAAAAACAACAAAATTCCCTAAAATTCTGTACCAGTCGTGTAAATGGGGGAAAGAATGTTTACTTCTACGGCACTTTCCGGTAGTATTATCACCATTGTCAATACATGAATCAGGGGGAGAGGAAATGGGCGAGCAAACACCACAGCGCACGCCATTTTTTTCCGTATTGCTCGTCTTGCGCAACGAAGAAGCTTATATTGGTCGTCTACTTGAGCAAGTGCTTAACCAGCAACGTCACGGTTTTGAGATGGAGCTAATTGTGGTAGACGGCCATTCGACGGACAATACACGAGAAATTGTAAGATCATACCAACAGAAGCACTCGATCATTAAATTGGTCGATAATCCGAAACAAACGCTTCCAGTCGGCTGGAACTTAGCGATTAAGGAAGCTTCAGGGGAGTACGTTCTCCGGATTGATGGCCATACATCGATTCCTGATGACTTTCTGCTCCGCTATGCGAAGGTGATTCGTAAACAGCCTGATGCAGATGTCGTAGGCGGCATCATCGAGTCTAAAGGCGAGGGCGCACAAGGTTGCATAAATGAATATGTATATTCCCATCCTTTTGGCGTCGGCAACTCTAAATTCCGTACATTGGCTAGTGACCAAGTTTGGGAAGGCTTTGTCGACACAGTGCCATATGGCGCTTACAAACGAAGCGTATTTCAAGAAGTCGGCTATTTTAAGGAGCGGCTAAAACGAAACGAAGACTTGGAATTCCACAAACGGATGCGTGCGGCTGGAAAAACATTTTTTCTTTCGACAACCATTTGTTCTACTTACTATGTCAGAAGCACAATAGGCGGCCTAATAGACAAGTCGCTAGGCGACGGCATGTGGACGATTATCGCCAACCGTGTGACGCCTGGTTCCCTTGGAAACCGCCACAAAGCGCCGTTATTTGCGTTTATAGCCGGTCTCGCACTGCTGGTGGTCTCCTTTTTTCATTCGGGGTTTGCGTTGTTTTTTGCTCTATGTGTAATCGCCTATATCGGCGCCAGTGCCTATGCTTCAATCGGTTTTGTAAGGAAGAAAGGCTGGAAATGGTTGCTTCCATGCATGGGGACATTTTTTTGTCTTCATTTTTTCCGTGGCTATGGATCATTTAAAGCTTTCTTTACAAAAGCGTACTGGACGGCTGGCCGTTAAAAGTGCGACTGCCGCCCTTCATTGCCAATATGAGAAAATATCGAGTAGGTGTGGATTTTCATTGAATGTTAAGGATCTGTAAAGACTTTCTTATATCCGTATGCTAAAATGTCGTTAGACGAAAACTACGAAACTAGGAGTCATGCAAATGCCTACTATGATCCCAAATCGAATGACCCGCGGCTTAACGCTGTTTGTCGATTTGCTACTTATTATTTTTTCATATGGCTTAGCCTTTTCGATTTTAAGGGGCCAGATGACGCCAAAGAACTACGAGGCATTTGGCTCAGTGGCTCCTTGGATTTTGCTTATTAGTGTGCTGTTTCTCGGCATTTATGAATTGGACCGTCTTGTCCAGCATGATCTGTGGGATCTCGTCCGCAAATTGGCGATTTCTTTGACATTCATAATGCTATTGACAATGACTGTGTCATTCTTTTTCCGGGAATTCGCATTGCCTCGTTCCGTTTTGCTTCTTGCCCATGTGCTTGCTTTTATTTTGTTGCTTATTTGGAAAGGGGCCTATACGAAATACAGCCAGCTTTCGCGAAAAGGAAAAGTTATGTTTATCGGCTCGGAGGAAGAGTTTGCCGAAATGGAACATAGCCTGTCGACATTCTTATCGAAAAGCAGCTACGTCAGATGGTACGATAAACGCGAGTCGCTTGCCCAACTACGGACAAAGCTAATGCAATACGATGTCGTCTTTCTCGGTTCAGGGTTAGACGAAGGCAAGAAGGACCGTCTCATGTTCCATGCGATGAAAAAGAAAAAACTTGTGTACGTTGTGCCGAAAGTAAACGATATGCTTTTAATGAATACATCGGTTACGACAATGGATGATACGATGGTCATGCAAGTAAAGCCTTTTACGTTAACGTTAACGCAACTGCTCATTAAACGGGCTGTCGACATTGCTGCATCAAGTGTGATGCTGATCGCCACGCTGCCGGTCATGCTCTTAACAGCGATCGCGATTAAGTTGGAAGATGGCGGGCCGATTTTCTTTAAACAAGAGCGGCTAGGGAAAAACCATCAACCGTTTAACATTTTAAAATTCCGCTCAATGGTTATGGACGCAGAGGCCAAAACAGGACCTACATTAGCTAAATCAGATGATGATCGGATTACGAAAACAGGCAAGTTCATCCGCAAAACGCGGATTGATGAGCTGCCGCAACTGATCAATGTTTTGATCGGCGACATGTCTTTAGTCGGCCCTCGCCCAGAACGGGATTTCTTTGCAGAAAAGTTCCAGCGCGAGAACAAATGGTTCAACTACCGCCACGCGGTTAAACCAGGAATTACCGGTTATGCCCAAGTGATGGGGAAATATACGACGAACGTTGATAAAAAGTTGAAATTTGACTTACACTATATTCGCAACTATTCGTTTTGGCTGGACTGCATTATTTTAATGCAAACGATCTTGGTTGTCATTAATAAAGCGAAGTCAGAAGGGGAAGCAGCGCCGCCAAAAGCGAGCCGTGTATACCGCAAAAGCGAAAAAGTGTCCGTGAAGTAAGCCCCATTTCGGCAATGGCGATAACCGCCGATAAAAGACTGACTATGATGAACGTGATGCGAATAAGACCATATCCCCGCGATGATTTGTGGGGATATCTGTTTGTTTGGGGGAAACAATGCGAAAAAAAATCAAACAGCTTCCTATAATAAGGATGCTTTCCAGATTTGTGTTTGCCTGTTTTGCGTGCCTGCCGGCCAAAAAAAAGCTTGTTATGTTTGAAAGTTTTTCAGGCAAGCAATATTCATGCAATCCACGGGCGATTTATGAATACATGCGCTCCCATGACATGCCCTATGAACTTGTCTGGAGCGTCAATCAAGATCATATTGGCAAGTTTGAAGCACAGCAAATTCCATATGTACGGCGCCTTAGTTTAAAATGGTTTTATTATATGGCCCGTGCTGGCTTTTGGGTGACTAACAGCCGAATGCCCAATTGGGTGCCAAAACCGGCCCATACTACGTATATACAGACTTGGCACGGTACGCCGCTGAAAAAACTAGTCGGCGATATGGAACAGGTTCGTATGCCTGGCATATCAAAATCAACGTATATAAAAAATTTCCAAACTGAAGCAAGCCATTGGGATTATTTGCTGTCGCCTAACCCATATTCTACCGCGATCTTTAGAAGGGCGTTTGCGTTCAACAAACAAATTTTAGAGACAGGTTACCCACGAAATGATATTCTGTATCAAGGAGATCTAGACGAAGCATCACGCCGCTTGCGGAAAAAGTACGGCATCGCGAACGGCAAGAACGTGATTTTGTATGCGCCAACATGGAGAGATCACCAACATTATGGGCTTGGGTCCTATAAATTCGATTTGCAGTTGGACTTAGATGAGCTGTTTGCGCGATTTGGCAATGATACGATTATTTTGTTGCGCCTCCATTCATTCATAAAGGAACAATTTGATTTAGACGCATACGGTGAATTTGTAAAAGACGTATCTGCGTTCCATGATATTAACGAACTTTACTTATTGTCGGATCTGTTAATCACGGATTACTCCTCTGTGTTTTTTGATTACGCCAATACACGGAAACCAATGATCTTTTTTGTCTATGACCTAGAAGAGTACCGTGATGAAGTCCGCGGCTTTTATTTTGACTTGGAGGCGGAAGCGCCGGGGCCGGTCGTGCGGACAACAGCAGAAGTAGCAGCAGCGATTGAGCAACTGAGCGCCGAAGGCACGAAACCCTATAAGGAAAAATACGAAGCCTTTATCGAGCGTTTTTGTCACTTGGAAGACGGTAATGCGGCTAGTAGAGTTGTAACGGAAGTTTTCAAGGAGGAAGGTCTTTAATGGAGAATACTAAACTCCCCACCACGTGGCTCGATACAAAGGCGATCCGCGCCTACCGTCAACAAGCGCAATCCTATAGTACCAAAGAAGATCTGTGGTCTTGGTATGTATTGCGGCGACTCTCCATCTATGTCACAATTGTGTTTTTAAAGTGGAAATGGACGCCAAATGCAGTAAGCTGGATGAGCGCTTTCTTTGTGGCTTTCTCGGGTTTTTGGCTATTGCAGGCTACTCCAGCTGCATTTATTGTTGCTTTTTTCTGTTATAACATAGGCTATTTGTTTGATTGCGTCGATGGGGAAATGGCGAGAATTTCCAATAACACATCAAAGAAAGGCTACTTTATCGACTTGCTCATCCAAGGAGCAACGCTCCCTGTGTATTTGGCCATGCCCCTGTCACTGATGGTGGCCTTAGAGTATGTGCAATTGGATTCAGTCGGGCGAGGTATCCTTTATCTGCTCATCGTTTTAATCATCATGGCGTTATTCGTACCGATTGCCTACCAGCTTACACATTCGCAATCGCCAAATGCACGTGACCCAGTCAATAAAATTCGTACAAAAGGGCTTCTATTTGAGGCTGCTGGCGTGTTGTTAGGTTTGCCAGGTTTCTTTTTCGTCTTGGCGCTAATTACGATGTTGACAGGGATTCAGCCTACAACTGCGCAAAGTTGGTATATCGGCGGCTTTTTGCTCGTATTTGCCTTAAAAGTATGTGCCCGTTTTTTCTTAACGGTGCGAAGCTTTTAATTCTACCGGATTTCCCCAAGAAATTACAAAATGCTTGCCTGTAAAATATGCTATACTGATACTATTGCAAACTAAGTGTAGAATCGACTCGAACGATAGAAGAACCGCTACAGTGACCATAGGAGGAGAGCATCTTGAAAAAAGTAATTACGTACGGAACGTTTGATTTGCTCCATTGGGGCCATATTAATTTACTAAAACGGGCAAAAGATTTAGGTGACTATTTGATTGTCGCCATTTCATCAGACGAGTTTAATGCCCTTAAACAAAAAGAAGCGTACCACAGTTTTGAAAACCGCAAAATGATCCTTGAAGCGATCCGTTATGTAGATGAAGTCATCCCTGAAAACACGTGGGAGCAAAAAGTGGAAGACGTACAAAAATATGATATCGATGTCTTTGTCATGGGAGACGATTGGAGAGGCAAATTTGACTTCTTAAAAGAGTATTGCGAAGTGGTCTATTTGCCGCGTACTGCTGGTATTTCGACGACAAAAATTAAGACGGAATTGCTAGAGGCGAAGCAAGGATAAATTCCCATTTAGAATTTCATACTAAGAAAGGGAGCTCCATGCTTTAATTTAGATTGAGTGTGGAGCTCATTTTTTTTCGAGGAAGGTGGCTTTATATATATGTACGAAATAAGCATTGTCACACCTGTAAGCCAACAAGACGAGAAATACATAAAACGTTGCTATGAGTCAGTAAAAGGGCAATTACAAGCAAACGTTGAATGGATTGTCATTTTAGAAGGGGATTCCCCCTTGGCAGAACAAGTTCAATTGGAGAACAGGGAAAATCCAAATGTGGATGTAAAACTTGTAGTGGACACTGAATTAAAAAATGTCAACGAAAAGCGAAATAAAGGCATTGAGGTAGCAGCAGGGGAGTACCTCTATTTTTTAGATGTCGATGATTTGCTGCATGAGCACACCCTATATGTACTATTAGAGTCAGCAAAGTCCAATAGTGACTCTTACGATGTGGTGCTTGGAGCAATAAAAGAAACGAATGTGTCCGTTCATCTACCTTCTTCCTATAGCAGGATGTTGAAGCGCCTTTTAGAAAACAGGATAGCGAAGCCGAAAACACTAGCGGTGAAAAAATACCGTGCTTCTGCTCTCAATACGCTTTTTAAGCGAAATTTTATTCTTGAGCATGGCATTTATTTTGAGGAGAATGTCCTTGGCTTTAGTGATATTTTGTTTACTTCACAAGCATACACCAAAACGACGAAGGCCGTCGTGTACGACAAGGATGCCATTTATTTAAAATTGATCCGCAATGATCCAATTAATGACCCGTCTATTGCGCAAGCGTTAAACGGCATTGAATGGTATCCCCAATCAATGGCACAAGCAATCGCTTCATTAGAAGACGGTCATCCGTTCAAAAACGTTTTGCTTAAACGTTTTTTAAAGGCTTACCACTATAAGTATTTAAACGGAATTTATAATGATGATCCAGATGACGTATATAAGGGCATTTGGGCTGACGCATTCAAACGAATCGGGCTAGATCAATTTTCTTTTAGCCGCCCAATCCATCAAAAAGAAATCCAACATTTGTGTGAAGGTCAATATAACAAGGCCGCCCGAATGGCAAATAGGCGCTTGAATTTCCGTACGTTGAAAAAGATTAAAAAGAAACCAGGATCATATCGGCGGGTTCTTTATCAAAAATGGTTTACAAAGAAACTGGCCATCAAGAAAGACTATATTTTGTATGAGAGCTTTTTAGGTAGAAACTATTCAGATAGCCCAAAATACATTTATGAGTATTTAAATCGCACCTACCCGGGTAAATACAAACATATATGGGTTTTTAATGATCCAGAGAGAGAAGAGCCTAAAGGGGTCGTGAAAGTAAAACGCTTTGGTTTAAAACATCTATACTTTATGGCGAGAGCGAAATTCCACGTAAATAATATGCGTCAGCCTAAATGGTTTGTTAAACGGCCTGGACAAGTATTTCTTGCAACTTGGCATGGAACCCCTTTAAAAAAGTTAGTATTTGATATGAATGAAGTACATTCAGCTAACCCGAATTATAAAAAAGATTTTTATCTCCAATCGAGGGCGTGGGACTATCTTGTCTCTGCTAACCATTATTCGACTGAGATATTCAAACGGGCGTTCATGTTTGATAACGAGATATTGGAACATGGCTATCCAAGGAATGATTTGCTTTATGCAGAAAATAAAGAACAAATCGCAGAGCAGCTGAAAGCTAAACTGCAGTTGCCAAAAGACAAAAAAATTGTCCTTTATGCTCCTACTTGGCGCGACGATGAATTTTACAAACCAGGGCAATACAAATTTAAGTTACAACTTGATCTGGAAAAATTAAAAGCAGCGCTTGGAGATGAGTATTTCTTTATGATCCGCACGCATTATTTTATAGCGGATAAGTTGGATTTCTCCGGGGTAGAGGATTTTGTCTATAATGCTTCACAATATGATGATGTGACCGAGCTTTATTTGTTGGCGGATGTTCTAATTACTGACTATTCGTCTGTCTTCTTTGATTATGCAAACTTAAAACGACCGATCTTGTTCTTTACTTACGACCTTGAGAAGTACCGAGATACGTTGAGAGGTTTCTACATTGACCTTGAAACAGACGTGCCTGGCCCATTATTGAAGACAACCGATGAAATTATTGCTGCATTAGCAAACTTGAACGAAACCAAGGAGCTTTATAGGGACAGAATAGAAGAATTCTATGATGAATATTGTCACTTGGATGATGGCCGTGCCTCTGAAAAAATTGCTGAAAAAGTGATTGTTTCTGCAAAATAAAGGCCATCTATTAAGAGGTGCAGATAGGAGTGGGGAAAAATGGGTATCTTCAATTTATTCTCTAAAAAGGAAGATGAAAAAGCGTACTACAACAAGGTGGATTACTCGATATTAAATGAAGCAGCGCTGAGGACAGACACGAAGGTGTCTGTAGTAGTGCCTGTATATAATGCGATCGCCTACTTAGAGAAGACAGTTGATTCAATTATTAAGCAAACGATTGGGTTTGAAAACATAACGTGCATCCTTGTCGACGATGGTTCAAATGACGGTTCAAGGGAATTGTTGAAGAGTTACTCAGAAACCTACGAGAATATCGTTAGCATTTTTCTGGGAACGAACACTGGTACCCCAGCGTTTCCGAGGAACTTGGGAACGCATTTGGCAAATTCGAAGTACATTATGTATGTAGACGCAGATGATTGGCTTTCGTTAGATGGCATTCAAATTTTGTATGATTTGTTAGAAGAGACAAATGGAAAATATGCCGTTGGAAAGTCCATTCAAGTTGACTCAAAAGGACAAAAGGTTATTGGAAGATACGAATCAAGTAAAGTCAGGCACAATGTCTCCCCTTTTTCGATCAAGCATTTGTTTTACCATTTAGGGCCAAGAGCACGGATGATGAGTTTAGATTTAATCAAACATCATAAAATCCGTTATCCAGAAATGAAGTTTGCTGAGGACAAGCAATTTTTTATAGATGTGATTTTGGCTGCAGGAGAAATCTCGACAACAACCGAGACAATTTATTATTTAAATCGAATCGATGACAACAATTCACTAACAAAACAAACGGATATCGGCGAGAAAATGGACTCGAACATTAAAGTTCTAAAATACGTATTAAATAAGAAGCTGGAGCCAGAAAAAGAAAAAAACATCGTCAACCGCTTAATTGAATTTGACTGCATTACTAGGCTTTTTGACCGGAAACACTTTATAAAAAGCAAAGATAAACAAATGTATTACGACAAATTCCATGAGGCAATGGGCATTTTCAAAAAGGCCAAACGCCCTTATGAAATTAGAGAGACGATTATTAAGCCAATAAACGTTATTTATTTTGACTTGGCAATGGCAAAGGATTATGGCACGCTAGAAGCATTGGCAAAATGGTCGAAAAAAGGCGGAGAAACAAAACAGATTATAGAGAACGGGCATCCTTACAACGTTGCTGTATTGGAAAATGGGAAAGAATTGAAAATTCCTGTTCGGTTAAAAGCGGAATTGGATACAGAAATGCAAGACCAAGAAAAAATTCAACTGAAAATTAAACTGACTGGCCATTCCCTGCCTCCGATTGAAGGAGTTGCCTTAATAGACAGAGCCAATGTGGAGAATGTCTACCAGCTACCGAATGCAGTAAAACAGAAAGAGGACTCTGTGGTGGTTTCACTAAAAATGGAAGAATTAACCGTTCTTCCAAAAGGCTCATACGAGTTTGCCCTTATGTATGAGGACTATGAAAAGAAACTAGTTAAAAAACGAACGGAAACCACATTGACTGCTAAACTTGATAACGGCAAAAAGTTTAATCTGTATAAAACAATCAACAACAATATAGGCGTTAAAGTAAAATAACCGACCAATTAAAATGGTATAATGGCCTGCCGGTAAAGGAGTTTTTCGAAATGAAACCAATCAAAAAAGCAATCATTCCAGCAGCTGGCCTAGGAACGCGTTTCCTGCCGGCCACAAAAGCAATGCCAAAAGAAATGTTGCCAATTGTCGACAAGCCGACGATTCAATACATTGTTGAAGAAGCGATTGAGTCAGGAATTGAAGACATTATTATCGTTACTGGAAAAGGCAAACGCGCAATCGAAGACCACTTCGACCATGCGTTTGAACTCGAAGAAAACCTCGCGAAAAAAGAAAAGTTTGAGCTCCTTGAAGCGGTACAACAAGCGGGCAAAGTCGATATTCATTACATTCGCCAAAAAGAACCGAAGGGGCTTGGTCACGCGGTTTGGTGCGCTCGCAAATTCATTGGCAACGAACCGTTTGCAGTTTTGCTTGGCGATGACATTGTCCAACATGAGAAGCCTTGTTTAAAACAGCTCATTGAACAATATGAGGAAAAACAAGCGAGTATTATAGGGGTCCAGCAAGTTCCTAGAGAAGAAACAAATCGGTATGGGATCATTGACCCTGCAAACCAAGAAGGGCGCTTGTATGGCGTTAGTCGTTTCGTTGAAAAGCCAAAAGTGGAAGAGGCGCCTTCGAACTTAGCGATATTAGGACGCTATTTGTTGACGCCAGAAATCTTTACCCATTTAGAAAAACAGGAGACTGGCGCAGGCGGAGAAATCCAGCTTACGGACGCGATTCAAAAGTTAAATGAGGAACAACAAGTCTATGCCTACGATTTTGAAGGCAAGCGCTACGACGTGGGTGAAAAACTAGGATTTGTGTTAACAACGTTAGAATTTGCTATGCAGCGTGAAGAGCTTAAACCGGCGCTGATTAAAAAAATGAAACAATATCTAGAACTCGAAAACATGCTCAAACAGTGAACGCGACATGGGCAGTTTGACGGTTCAGATTGCCACATGGAAGCATTGAAGCCTGTCAACGTACTCGTTGGCAGGCTTTTGCAGTATACGGAAGTGTGATCAAAGACAGTGTTGACCGATTGCAAAAAGGCCTTAATTTAAAGAGCGAGGCAACTAATTCTAGTTGCCTCGCTCTCTCTGTTTAATGAAGCACTGCAGCGAGCGCTTCAGCTGCAATCCAGCCTTCAACGCCGTTCGCTTTTACTTTTACAAAATCAGTGTCTTCCTCAAGAATCTCGATGGTATCATCTTCGGAAAGTTCAAGTAGTTGTTTGGAATCGCTAGAGGCTTCACTAAATAAGAGCGTGTTTTCCGTAAGTTGGATTTTTTTGCCAACTGCTGTTTGCTGCTCTTCCGTTGCTTCTGAAGGTTCCTCGCCTTGTTCTGAAGACGCTTCACCCTCTTCTGCTGATGCCTCAGCTTCGTCGTCTGCTACATCTGTTTCTTCTTCTTGAACGGGTTCACTGTTTTCGTCAGCTTCATTGTTTTCAGTTGTATCGCTAACTGGACTGTCTTGGTCTTCGGAGGTACCATCAGCATCGCCGTGTTCTTCCTCCGCTACCTGTTTCGCTGGATCTTGTTCATCTGTGCTGGCGTCAGTATCTAGATCTTGTTCATCTGCGCTGGCGTCAGTTTCTGGATCTTGTTCATCTGTGCTGGCGTCAGTTTCTGGATCTTGTTCATCTGCGCTGGCGTCAGTATCTAGATCTTGTTCTTCTGCGTTGGCATCAGTTTCTGGATCTTGTTCATCTGCGCTGGCGTCAGTTTCTAGATCTTGTTCATCTGTACTGACGTCAGTTTCTGGATCTTGTGGATCTTCTAGGCTGCTCTCACCAGTGGAGTCGTTGTCTTCAGAAGGAGCGTCTTCCGATACTGGTAAGTCACTTTCTTCGTTTTCAACGTCGTTTTCCGT
Organism: Shouchella clausii; assembly: GCF_001598215.1. Lineage (GTDB taxonomy): Bacteria > Bacillota > Bacilli > Bacillales > Bacillaceae_D > Shouchella > Shouchella tritolerans. The sequence continues at coordinate 1,147,173 of NZ_BCXJ01000001.1, forward strand.
GCCAGTCGTTTCGCTAGCTTGCTCATTTTCATCAGCTACATGGTCGTCTTCTTCAACTGTGTGGTCATTTGCCTCGTCGGAGTGAGGAACAGTGTCATTCTCATCGATTGATGGCTCTTCAGCGTTTTCGTCTGTGTCTAGTTCTTTGTCAGGCAAAACGGCTTCGTGTTCTTGTGTTAGCTCTTCTTCGTTATCAGCAAAGTTGTCTTGCTCTTTGTTGCCATCGCTTTCAGGAACGTCTTGTTTGTCTTCTTCTTTTTCATCTTCATCAACAGGCTGTTGTTTCTCTGATTGACTGTTTTCTGAGTCGGAAACATCGTTTTCTTCATTCACAATTTCGGTCACGCCTTCGTTTGCTTCCTCGTTTGTTTCCATCTCTGGAGCAATGGAGGCGAAAGAGAAAGTGCGTGCCATAACTTGGACAGTCGGTTTAGCTTCCGTTAGCTTAACGTATTGGGAAGAGACCCAGCCCGTTTGTGAGCCAACTTTAACATAGTACCAGCTGCCTTGTTTCTTTAAGATGTCTAGCTGTTGACCATTGTTCAAAGTTGTCATAATTTTGCTCGATGTATTTGGTTCAACACGAAGGTTTAGACGTGCTGTCGTTGTCCCTGTGTCGATAACCGTCTCAACTGATTCTGTTTTGGCTTGATTGTTGCTGACGTTCAAATAGTCAGCAGAAACCCAACCTGTACGGTTGCCCGCTTTAACTTGGTACCAACCACCTTGCTTTTTGAGCAACTCAACTTTCTGTCCTTTGGCAAGAGTAGTGATGATGCTATGGTTTGTACCTGCACCAGAACGCAAGTTAAGGCGTGCCGTTGTGGTGGCAGATCCGATAGAAGGAGCATTGTCCACATTGCCAGAGCCGTTGACATTTAAGTAATCAGCAGAAACCCAACCTGTACGGTTGCCTGCTTTAACTTGGTACCAACCACCTTGCTTTTTGAGCAATTCAACTTTCTGTCCTTTGGCAAGGGTAGTGATGATGCTATGGTTTGTACCTGCACCAGAACGCAAGTTAAGGCGTGCTGTCGTTGTAGCAGAGCCGATAGAAGGAGCGTTGTCCACATTGCCAGAGCTGTTGACATTTAAGTAATCAGCAGAAACCCAACCTGTACGGTTGCCCGCTTTAACTTGATACCAACCACCTTGCTTTTTGAGCAACTCAACTTTCTGCCCTTTGGCAAGGGTAGTGATGATGCTATGGTTTGTACCTGCACCAGAACGCAAGTTAAGCCGTGCCGTCGTAGTGGCAGAGCCGATAGAAGGAGCATTGTCCACATTGCCAGAGCCGTTGACATTTAAGTAATCAGCAGAAACCCAACCTGTTGTACGGTTGCCTGCTTTAACTTGGTACCAACCACCTTGCTTTTTGAGCAATTCAACTTTCTGTCCTTTGGCAAGGGTAGTGATGATGCTATGGTTTGTGCCTGCACCAGAACGCAAGTTAAGCCGTGCCGTCGTAGTGGCAGAGCCGATAGAACCGATAGAAGGAGCGTTACCAGCGTTATCAGAGCCGTTGACATTTAAGTAATCAGCAGAAACCCAACCTGTACGGTTGCCTGCTTTAACTTGGTACCAACCACCTTGCTTTTTGAGCAACTCGACTTTTTGCCCTTTGGCAAGGGTAGTGATAATGCTATGGTTGGTGCCTGCACCAGAACGCAAGTTAAGCCGTGCCGTCGTAGTGGCAGAGCCGATAGAAGGAGCGTTACCAGCGTTATCAGAGCCGTTGACATTTAAGTAATCAGCGGAAACCCAACCTGTACGGTTGCCTGCTTTAACTTGATACCAACCGCCTTGCTTTTTGAGCAACTCGACTTTTTGCCCTTTGGCAAGGGTAGTGATGATGCTATGGTTGGTACCCGCGCCAGAACGCAAGTTAAGCCGCGCCGTCGTAGTGGCAGAGCCGAGGGAAGGGGAGTCTTTGTCTTCTTCATTGCTGGTAATTTTGACATAATCAGCCGACACCCACCCAGTTTGGTGGCCAGCCCGGACGCGATACCAGTTTCCTTCTTTTTTGAGGATTTCAAGCTTTTGTCCTAATGCAAGAGTTGTGAGCACGTTGCTAGACGTATTTGGTTGGCTGCGCAAATTAAGTCTTGCCGTCGTTTCACCATAAGAAATCGGCTCTTGGTCAGAATCTTCGACGTTGTCTTCACTTGGCTTGTCAAGTTTCAAATAATCTCCTGAAACAAAACCAGTCGTATTGCCAACGGCAATTTGATACCAATTGCCTTGTTTAGCCAACAGCTCAATTTTTGTATCTTTATCCAAAGTCGTCACAATGGAGTGACTTGTACCTGGCCCAGTCCGCACATTTAAGCGAGCAGTCGTTGTCCCAAATGTCCCAGTTGGGAGTTGCTCCAATTTATCGTTTCCAGCGTCTCCTGTCGGCTGGTTTTTATATACAGGAACGTCAAATGTCATTTCATAGTCGTCTACAAGGCTGTAAAGGTTGGACATATGATGGGTTTGCTTGACAGCCCAGCCTACATCTGTTGCATATTGGTATGTACCAGGATTAGCTGGGTTCCAACGCATTTTGTAAAGCGTATTTTGGCCGCGGGCAAAGTAGTTGCTAGAGACAAACCGGGCACCGCCAATAATGGCGTCTTCTGGTGTAAACCAACCTTGGTTGTATGCATATTGGGCGCCTGCGTTGACCGCGTTCCCATCATAAGCGCCAATGCCATACATGTTGTAAACCGTTTTGCCATTGACTTGCACGCCAGTAGCCAGTTGGGATTTGCCATTGCCTGTTTCTAATAGCGCGTGTGAAATTAAGTAGATTTCATTCACTCCGTAAAGCTTGCTAGCATTAATAAATGCTTGGCCTTGACCTTGTAAGATCCCCTTATCTGAAAGAAGTTGGTTGTTAATTGCTTCGGCGCTTAGCCCAGCACTGGAAGACAAATTTAGAAATTGCAGATAGGAAGAGGTTCCTTGTTTGAAGTTATTGGCATTCATATAATAAGCCACGTCAGAGCGGCTTGCATTTTCCCATCTGCCATTTTTATCGGTCTGAGGTCGGGCAGAGAGGCCCATTTGCCGATCTACAGCTGCATCAAACGACAAATCGTAATGGGTTTCTTTTACAGTAATTGAGCTTGCGTAAGCAGATTGCAGTGGAAGCGCCGATGCAACTAAAGCGACAATAGACGCAGAACTGCCAGCAAGCATAAGTTTCTTTTGAATAGGAAACACCTCCAAAAAATTGCCTTCTATACTAGTATCGATTCACCTGTTTCATAAATTAATAGGTTCAACGTATTTTCTCAAATTTTGTCGGATAATACAACGCAATGCAAAAAAAACGTCCATCTTCGGGAAAAAAGACGGACGTTTTTTACAGTTATTCGGTTGGGCTTATAGTGCCAGATGTACTGTTTGTATCAGTTAACGTTTCACTTTCGGGACTCGTTGGGTCTATAAAGTTAGCTGAACCCGTATCCGTCAGTTCAAGATGTTGTTTAAGAGTTTGCTGGATTTCGAGCAGGCTGTCTTCATGAATATCCTCGTACCAGATGCTGTTGCCATAAATATCAGGGCGGCGAGTGCCAGTTGTTTCTAATTGCATTGTTTCAATGCCGCTAAGGGACGAAGCATAACCGTGGAGCGAAATAATATTTGGAAACGTCAAGTCCATTTGCAAATTGTCGCCAACTGCTTGAAAAACATCATCAAAGCGTGTGATGCTAGAAAAAGAAGCAGCTTTATCAATGATGGCTTCAACAACTTGTTGCTGGCGGATACCGCGGCCTTTATCGCCGCCGCCAGCTGAGGATTTCCGTTCGCGAGCATAAGCGAGTGCTTGCTCGCCGTTTAAATGGGCAGGACCTTTACGAAATTGAAAGTCGACACCGCGGCTTTTTTCTTCAAAGTCAATGTCGTATGTGATTTCAAGGTCAATGCCGCCTAATGCGTCGACAACATCTACAAGCCCGTCAAAACGGATGAGCGCGTAATGGTCAATCGGAATATCTAGCAGTTCCTCAACGGTAGCAATCGCCATATCAATACCACCAAAAGCGTGGGCATGGGTAATTTTATCTTTAAAGCCGCCGCCTCGATAGCCGACAATTTCTACGTAAGTATCACGTGGAATGCTTGTTAGGATAATCGATCTCTCGCTTTTATTAAAAGTTGCTACCATGACGGAGTCTGTTCGTTCGGCGCCATCCCCTTCACGGTAATCACTACCTAAAAGCAGCATCGAAAAATTGTCCTTTCCAACGTCAACTGGCTCGATCCGCCTCTCAGACTTATTGCCTCGGTCCAAGCCTTGGTAAGAACCAGCTGCTGTATCGCTTAAATGGTTAAAAATATACCAAACGCCACTGCCTAACGCGAGCAAGGCGACAATGGCTGCAATTAAAGTTGTCTTTAAAATAAATTTTGTCCGTCTTTTTTTTCGGCGACGTTTTCTCGAATCTTCACCCATACGTCAATCCCTCATTTCAGTATAAATAGGTCCCAATAAAGTGGGAGCCATAGCATAAATCGACAAAGTGCGCTATTTCAAAATCAAATTATATCACAATTTCAGATAAAAGATAGAGGATGAACCGTGAAAAATCGTGTTACATCTTCTTACAATGTCCTTTGAAAGTGATGGGCTTGTGTTCATAGTATAGAATGGCTGGCGGGATGAAAACAACCAATAAATAGAAAATAGGCAATAGGAGTTGGGAAAAATAGTTCAAATGGCGGATGAAGACCAGACAATTGTTTTAATATTCTAGTATAAATAGTATCAATTAAAATGAATGGCTAAAAGAACAAAAAAGAAAAGCTTGTTAGCTGCGACATCAACGAGTTTTGTACAGTTTTACCGTGGTTTTCGATAATTTTTCTGATTGTTTCATAGAAAAAGGATTTTTTTGAAACTTGTTATTGATTTCTGAAAATAACTCTTTTATACTAGTACTATAATTTTTACGAAATTAGTATCAGATTTCGCTTTTTTCTGCTAATTTCGTACCGCAGTTGGGCAAATCCAATTGGGAAAATAAGTGAGTGATGTTATGGGAAAGCTAGATAAATTAGATTTCTTGATTCTAGAATATTTCCAGCAAGATGGCAAGTGTCCGTACAGCCAAATCGCCCGCAAGCTTGGTGTCAGCGAGGGGACAATCCGAAAACGGGCCACAAAAATGCGAAAAGACGGAGTATTTGATTTTATGATTCGCATTAATCCTTTAAAGGTAGGTTATTCCGTAAAGGCGTTTATCGGCATTCAATCACAGTTGGGAAAACAACATGAAATTGGACAATGGTTAACAACGTTTCCTCAAGTCATTTATATTGCATCTTATTCGGGCTATCATGATTTAATCCTGCAAGCGTATTTTGAAAATAATGAAGCGCTTGTCCATTTTGTCAATACAGAGCTTATACCAGAAAACGGAATTGAAGGTATTGATGTCAGCATCCAATTAAAACAGTACAAAGATTCAATTTCTTATCTATTGTCTTAACTCAATTGAAATGAAATGCAGTGAGGTGAGCGATATGGCAGAAGACAAAAAGCTACTTAGAATTGAACATCTAACGACTTCTTTTCGGATAAATGATCAGCATTACGCAGCTGTTGACAATGTTTCACTCGATGTCAACAAAAATGAAATTTTAGCCATTGTCGGCGAGTCAGGTTCAGGGAAAAGCGCTTTGGCGTTTTCGATTGTTGGTCTACATGACAAACTAAATACAAAAATTGAAGGAGAAATAAAGTACAAGGACAATAATATAACAAACTTGCCTGAAAGAAAGCTAAATAAATTGAGAGGAAAAGAAATGGGGATGATTTTTCAAGATCCTTTAACTGCCTTAAACCCTCTCATGACGATCGGCAATCAAATTGACGAATCGTTAGAACTACATACAAAGTTAAATAAACCAAGTAGAAGAAAAAAAGTTCTAGACCTCTTACAACAAGTCGGCATTCCTAATCCTGAAGTAACGTATAATCAATATCCACATGAGCTTTCGGGGGGAATGAGGCAAAGAGTCGTTATTGCTATAGCGATCTCATGCGATCCTGAATTTTTGATAGCAGATGAACCAACAACTGCGCTTGATGTTACCATACAATCGCAAATATTAGACTTATTAAAGAAGTTAAAAAGCGAAACCAATAGTGGCATTATTTTAATTACACACGATTTAGGCGTTGTCGCAGAGATGGCAGATCGGGTGGCTGTTATGTATGCAGGTCAAATTGTGGAACTGGCACCTGTGATTGAACTATTTAAAAACCCGCTCCATCCTTACACGCGTTCTTTATTGCAATCAAACCCTTCGGTAAACGAAGTAAAAACAAAACTGCATGTCATACAGGGGATTGTCCCTTCGCTCGATAAACTCCCTCGGCAAGGGTGCAGATTTAAGGATCGGATTCCTTGGCTTGCTGAGAGCGCGCATGATGAAGACCCAGTTCTTCAAGAAGTGAAGCCTGGACATTTCGTTCGGTGCTCGTGCTATAAACATTTCGAGTTTCCAAATAGCAGCGAGGAGGCAGCAAGAAATGGCGTTATTGGAAGTTAAGGATTTAAAAGTTCATTTTCCCGTGAAAGCAGGGATACTAAAACGGACAGTAGGCTACGTAAAAGCAGTAGATGGGATATCGTTTGAACTTGAATCGGGAAAAACGTATGGACTTGTCGGGGAATCAGGTTCAGGAAAAACAACATCAGGGCGAGCAATCATTGGCTTAAATGATATCACTTCAGGCAAGGTCATTTTTAATGGTCATGATATTACATTAGGAAGAAAAGCAAAATTAGATTTCCGTAAAGACATTCAAATGATCTTTCAAGATCCTTATTCTTCTCTGAACCCTAAAAAGCGAGTATTAGACATTATCGCAGAGCCATTGCGGAATTTTCAAAAAATGACAAAGGCCGAGGAACAAAAAAACGTCGAAGAATTGCTGGAAAAAGTGGGATTAAGTCGTGAAAGTATCGTTAAATATCCTCACGAGTTTTCTGGCGGCCAACGGCAGCGAATCGGGATAGCTAGAGCGATTGCCTTAAAGCCTAAATTGGTTATAGCAGACGAGCCTGTGTCGGCGTTGGATGTTTCAGTTCAAGCACAAGTGTTGAATTTTATGGCTGATATCCAAAAAGAGTTAAACTTAACGTACTTGTTTATTAGCCATGATTTAGGAATTGTTCGCCACTTTTGTGACAGAATCGGAATTATGTATCGAGGGCGTTTTGTAGAGGAGGGCACGAGGGAGGATATTTTTGAAAACCCTCAACATATTTATACGAAACGCTTAATATCGGCGATACCGGATATCAATCCCGAAAATCGGAGTAAAACGGCGGAAATGCGACAAAAAGTGAAAGAACAATACGAAAAAGGGACAACACACTTTTTTACAAAGGAAGGCAAAGTCTTTGATTTGCAAGCAATTTCGAAAACCCATTTAGTCGCGCTTCCTGGGAAGGGTGAATAATTATGTGGAAATTTATTGTTCGAAGAATACTTGTCTCCATCCCGCAAATTTTTGTGCTAAGTATACTCGTCTTTATAATGGCTCAATTTATGCCAGGTGATGCGTTAACGGGGTTAATTAACGATCCGGATATTACACCAGAGGCGATGCAGGCCCAAAGGGAAAAGCTTGGCCTTGATAATCCTTGGTACATCCAATATAAAGATTGGATTGTAAATGCTGTACAAGGGGATCTAGGAAAATCTTTTTCTCATAAAATACCAGTTACTGAATTAATTGATCAAAGAATGTGGAATACGATTTGGCTTGCATTTCTTTCTCTCGTATTCATCTATGCGATTGCGGTTCCGTTAGGTATTTTAAGCGGTCGATATAATGACACATTACTTGATAAAACCATTACTGGTTACACGTATGTAGGTTTTGCAGCACCCACATTTATTTTTGGTCTAGTAATGGTATTCTTCTTCGGCTTCAAGCTACAATGGTTTCCGACTGGCGGAAGCGTAGCTCCTGGTTTAGAGCCAGGTACGTGGGAATATGTCGTTAGTAAGTTCCAACACTTATTGTTACCAGCATTGTCTATTGCTTTAATTGGCACTGTTTCCACTGTTCAATACCTTCGGAGCGAGATTATTGATACGAAACAAAAAGACTTTATAAAACTAGCCCGATCTAAAGGGGTCTATGAGTCGAGAATATACAATAAACATATTTTCAGAAATTCATTACTTCCAGTAGCCGCGTTAATTGGTTTTGAAGTTTCTAGCTTAGTGACAGGTTCCATTTTTATTGAAGCCATTTTTAACTACCCAGGGATAGGCCAACTCTTCTTCCAGTCGATCTTAATACGTGATTATAGTGTTGTAACCGCATTAGTCCTATTGTTCGGTGTCATCATGATCCTTGGTGCCCTGTTATCAGACATCATTATGAGCATAATTGATCCAAGAATCCGTATTAAGTGATGGATGAGAGGAGTGAAGCAAATGGAAAATACACCATTAGTAAGTACCCAGCAAAAGAAAACACCGTCTGGAATGCGTATTTTATGGAAGGAAATTGTTCGCGACAAAATCGCGCTCATTTCATTCTTTCTAGTTATGATTGTTGCTTTGGCTGTGTTTGGCATATCGCTTGTGCTTGATCAATCTGAAATTGTAAAAGTTGATTTATTTGCTATTTACGAACCACCATCTTCTCAATTCTGGCTAGGTACCGATTATGGGGGTCGTGATGTATTTGGTCAATTGATCATCGGTACGCGAAACTCGTTAGCAATCGGTATTTTAGTCACATTGATAAGCGGTGTTATTGGCATACTTAGTGGCTTAGTTGCTGGCTATTTTGGCGGGCAAACAGACAATGTGTTAATGCGCATCGTTGACTTTTTCATGGTGCTGCCTAACTTGATGATTATTATTGTCTTTGTTGCATTAGTGCCTTCATATAACGTGTGGAGTTTTTCTTTAATCATGTCTGCTTTCTTGTGGGTTTCAATTGCAAGGTTAATTCGTGCGAAAGCACTGCAAGAGTCTTCTCTTGATTATGTTCAAGCAGCTAAAACGCTAGGTACACCACACTGGAAAATTATGTTTGGACACGTGCTTCCAAATTTAAGTTCGTTGATAATTGTCACTATGACATTAAACCTAGCTGCAAATATTGGCTTGGAATCTGGGCTTTCGTTTTTAGGATTTGGATTTCCCGAAAGTACGCCAAGTTTAGGCACGTTAGTCGCGTATGCGAGAAATCCGCAAGTACTCGAGTTAAGGCCATGGATCTGGGTACCGGCAGCAATACTTATTTTTGTGTTGATGCTGTGCATAAATAATGTCGGTCAAGCATTAAAACGCGCGACTGATGCCAAACAACGAAGAGGCTAAAAAAAGGGAGGAAGAAAAAAGTGAAAAAATATTTACGCTCTGGCAAGGTTCAGTCAGTGGCAATTGCTTCTCTGCTATTATTAGCTGCATGTGGCGGGGATGAGACGAGTTCAGAAGGAGGCAACAATGCTTCAAGCAACGATGGCAATGGAGGATCTGAACAAGCAGGCGATATCTTTTCAATTGAAGATTTCGACCATGAAGTACGGGCAGATAGTGAAGAAATCATTGACGGGGGCACGCTGAATGTTGCTTTAGTAACAGACACGCCGTTTGAAGGAACATTAAACAAAAACTTTTACCAAGGCGTGTTTGATGATGATATATTAGATTGGACTGAAGAATCGCTTTTAGATATAGATGAAGATTACCAATACACGCAAACAGGTGCTGCAACATTTGAAGTCGATGATGACGGCAGAACATTTACATTTACGATTCGTGATGAAGTCAATTGGTCAGATGGCGAACCAGTAAAAGCGGAAGACTGGGCATATACGTTTGAAGTGCTCGGCCACCCAGATTATCCAGGGGTACGATTCACAGAAGCTTCAAATGTGGAAGGGTTTGATGAATACCGCGCAGGGGAAGCTGATTCGATTTCTGGACTTGAAATCATTGACGATAAAACGTTAAAAATTACATTCAAGGAAGCAAGCCCGTCCTTATTAGCAAGCGGGATCTGGACATACGCCATGCCTAAACATATCTTTGAGGACATTGAAGTGGCGGATATGGAATCTTCTCCAGCAGTCCGTGAAAACCCCGTTTTCTTTGGCCCATATGTGATTGATAGCATTACTCCTGGGGAAAACGTTGTGATGAAGAAAAACGAAAACTATTGGCGTGGTGAACCAAATGTCGATGAAGTGGTATTCAAGACTGTTAACCCAAACGTGTTGAACCAAGCATTGGAAAATGGCGAGGTTGACATTGCGAAGTACCAAACAGACCAATACGCCGACAACTATGAATCATTAACAAACGTTGAGTTTATCGGAAAAATTGACTTGGCTTATACGTATATTGGCTTCCAAATGGGTACATGGGATGAAGAAGAAAATAAAAATGTTATGGATCCTGACAAACAAGTGTCTGACGTCAACTTGCGTAAAGCAATGGCCCACGCCGTTGACAACGATGCTGTTGGCGAACGTTTTTACAATGGATTTAGATGGGCCGGTACAACCTTGATACCGCCATCACACCCAACTTTCCATAACGACGAGCTAGAAGGTTTTGCATACGATGTAGAGCTTGCAAACCAAATTTTAGATGAGGCTGGTTATGAAGATATTGATGGAGATGGACTTCGTGAAGATCCAAACGGGGAAAAACTGCAATTAAACTTTGCGTCTATGAGCGGTGGCGACACAGCTGAACCACTTGCTCAGTACTATATTACCCAATGGAAAAACATCGGTATTGACGTCCAGCTTTTAGACGGACGGTTACAAGAATTTAATACGTTCTATGACCGCTTAAAAGCATCCGATCAAGACATTGATGTTTATCAAGGTGCTTGGGGCGTAGGCTCAGATGCCGACCCATATGGCCTTTGGGGTAGCACAGCGGCGTTTAACTATACTCGCTGGACCAATGAAGAGAGCGACCGCTTGTTAAAAGAAGGGACATCAGAAGCAGCGCTTGACATGGAATACCGCCAAGAAGTCTATAATGAATGGCAAGAACTAATGCTTGAAGAAGTCCCTGCGTTTCCAACGCTCTACCGTTCAGAAATGCATGCGGTGAACAAGCGTGTCGTTAACTATTCTGAGCTTCCTGGATCTGAATTTTACAATGACCGCTCACAAATTGGTTTAACAGCCGAAGAACCAGAAACGGCAAACTAGAGAAAAAAACGTATAAGAAAGCGCCTTTGCATGTAATAGCCTGTTACCGGACCCGGTCTAAATCGGATAGGTAGCAGGCTTTTTAAATGTAAATGGAAAGTGACTTTAAGAAAGTCAGTCAACTGGCAATTATGCGAGGGGAAACAGGCATTGACCATGTCAACAGGCGATCTAGGACGTTGATCAATCGTGGCAGATGTGCAGTGGAAATATGGCTTGTCAACATCTTAAATAGGCATGACCTAGGCTTCCACACCATCCAATTGAATGCTGAAGAGCCTGCTGTTGATTAATAATAGGCCATTGCAAGGACAGAACCTGTCGGCTGTCTCGAACCATTCGAGACAACCGACAGTTTTTTTTGCTCTTTTAAAATGTAGAAAAGAGGATTTTCCCAACTTTTTAAACGTAAAAAAGGGGGTGATGGGGTTTTAAAACGAGCTATAGCTCCTATTCCTTTAGACATTTCCCAACTGCTCTCAAGTAACTGCTCTGTTCGCGGTTATGATATAATAATACAACTAATGTTAGACTAGTAGAAAACGCTTGCAAGAGTATTTGCCTACAGTCTGAATGAATGTTTATGTGTGATGGAGGACATAGCAATGAACACAATCCTTGTTTCTGGATTTGAAGCGTTTTTAACACATCAAAAAAATCCAACGGAAGCACTTGTACAAAAGTTGGACGGAACCGAGATGGACGGCACCTTAATGAAAGGGATTGTGCTACCTGTCTCGTTTGCTCGTGCAGCGGAAATGTTGATCGAACAAGCAACGGCGATCCGCCCTAATGCGATTGTCATGCTTGGGCTGGGAGCAGGGCGAAAACAGGTGACGCCAGAGCGGATTGCTATTAATGTGATGGACGGGCCGCCAGATAATGAAGGAGTTGTGATGACTGATCAACCGATCAAGCAAGATGGTCCTGCCGCTTACTTTTCGACGCTTCCTATTCGTAAGATTGTCAATGAATTAAATCGAGGTGGATGCCCAGCAACCATTTCCAATACTGCCGGGACGTATGTGTGCAATGATTTGATGTACCGTGTTTTAGACCATTTGCAGACAGCGGCTGTACCAGCAGGTTTTATCCATGTTCCTTATACCGATGATATGGTAGGTGAAGAGGCCGTATCGTTGCCACGGGCCACTGTAGAAAAGGGGATACGCCAAGCGTTGCGTGTGGTGGCAAGCACGCTTTAGCCAACAACGTCCTTTTCTAAATAAACGAGTTCGCCTTCGGAAAGTTTTGCCTGTCCGTTTGTCCGTTCCGTCATCCATTGCTGGAATGTCTCGGTTTCTGCTTCCTTGACGTATGTACGGATGACGACGTTATCAAGGTAGTCGATTCCTTGCAACAAATAGGGCGATTGGCGAATTTCGTTCTCGATTTTCCCAAGCCAAGTGTAGTCAACGGCTGTATGGACGATACGCATGAGTGTCCGTTCGACGATGCCAACTGCATTTAAGCCTTCACTAACGGCGCCGCCATAGGCGCGGATGAGACCGCCAGCGCCAAGCTTAATGCCGCCAAAATACCTAGTCACAACGACCACTGTATCTTTAAGGTTCCGCTTCTTTAGTACTTCAAGCATAGGTACGCCCGCAGTACCGCTTGGTTCTCCGTCATCATTTGCTTTTTGGATTAAATTCTGTTCGCCGATCAAGTAAGCAGAGCAGTTGTGAGTTGCCTGCCAATGCTGTTTTTTGATGCTTTCAATGAAAGCGATCGCTTTATCTTCGGTTTCAGCCCGGCTTAAATGGGCAATAAAGCGAGATTTTTGGATAATGATTTCATGTTCTCCAGCTTGCTTGACTGTATAATAGTGCGGCAGCATAACGGTCCTCCATTAACAAGATGTTTATTTTCACAGTTTTACATATTCGCGAAACGACGGTGTAACACATGTCTGTTACTATAATCGGTATTCTCAGGTCCTATTAAAAAAGGAGGAGAGGTTTCGCTATGAATGGTCTTACGGTAGGACGAAAATCGTGTAAGATAAGGATAGCGGAAAGCGAATTAAAAATAAAGGCATTACACATGCGACAGTTTTTTGACTAGTTCCGTAAGTGATTGAAAAAGCGAGGAGTATTCATGACAGACGTAACGATGCTTGATCATATAATTACGCAAACGCTTGACTCAGTTGGGACGAGTCGCGAAAAAATCTTTGAAATCGGTGAACGCTCCCGCAATGAGTATGAATACTTGAAAAAGGAATTAGATCAAGTCAAAGTTAAATTAACACACGTTATTAATGATGTCGACGAAACCGTGTTAAAAACAAAACACGCACGAAACCGGTTAGCCAAAGTAAGCAAGGAATTTAATCGGTACACAAGTGAGGAAGTCCGTACAGCGTACGAACAAGCCAGCGATTTCCAAGTGCAGCTGGCTGTGCTTCAACAAGAAGAGATCCAATTGCGGATTAGGCGGGATGATATTGATCGCCGCTTAAAAAATCTTCAGGATACGATCAATCGGGCTGAACAGCTTTCTGTACAGATGTCCGTGGTGTTTGACTTTTTATCTAGCGATCTTAAGCAAGTCGGCGAATACATTAAAGACGCCAATGAAAAGCAAGCGTTCGGCTTAAAAATAATCGAGGCACAGGAAGAAGAGCGTCGCCGTCTTTCCCGGGAAATCCATGACGGGCCAGCTCAGATGATGGCAAACGTTATGCTTCATTCAGAATTGATTGAACGGATCTACCAGGAACGGGGCATTGAGGAAGCGCTCAAAGAAATTCGCGGGCTCCGCCGTATGGTTCGTTCTTCATTGGCAGAGGTAAGAAGAATCATTTATGATTTGCGTCCGATGGCATTGGATGATTTAGGGCTAGTGCCTACATTGAGAAAGTATTTAGAGAATATTGAAGAGCGTCATGGCTTAAAAGTCACTTTTAAACACTTTGGCGTTGAAAAGAGGCTTGCCCAACAATTTGAAATTGCGTTATTTCGCCTTGTGCAGGAAGCGGTGCAAAATGCGACCAAGCACGCAGAACCGACTGAAATTGTCGTGAAGATTGAATTGAAACCAAAAAATGTAACGCTTGTCATTCGAGATGACGGCAAAGGATTTGACCTTTCTGAAAGAAAGGAATCTTCGTTTGGGTTAATAGGCATGAAAGAAAGGGTTAACATGCTAAATGGCAAAATGACGATTCATTCCAAACCGCAAGAAGGCACAAATATTTTGATTCAACTCCCTGTTTCTACGAATTAAACGTCAATCCTTCCTAATTAAATTTACGAGAGTTCTGCGCATAAAAAAGCAAGATGGTTAGAGTGAACATACGGCTGTAAACTTGCCGGTCACAGCTTAAAAAAATCGCAAATAATAGCATGTTTGGTAGAGAGGTGAAAACAATGATTACTCAAGAAACACAAGAAATTCGCATTGTCATTATAGACGACCATCCATTGTTTAAAGAAGGGGTAAAGCGGATCTTATCGATGGAGGAAAATTTTAATGTTGTTGCAGATGGGGAAGACGGATCGGAAGTAATCGATTTGGTCCGCCAACATCAGCCAGATGTCATTTTAATGGATATTAATATGCCAAAAACGAACGGCGTCGAAGCAACAAAAGACTTGATCAAGGCATTTCCAAAAGTAAAAGTGATCATTCTTTCGATTCATGATGATGAGTCTTATGTTTCCCATGTGTTGCGAACAGGAGCCTCAGGTTACTTATTAAAAGAAATGGATGCGGAATCATTGGTTGAAGCTGTAAAAGTGGTTGCATCCGGCGGTGCATATATTCATCCGAAAGTGACATCAAATTTGATTAAGGAATACCGTCGCCTCGCCCGCCAAGATGAGCAATACCAAGACTCGATCGGTTTCCGTGAAGTCGAGTATAGGAAGCCGCTTCATATTTTAACTAGGAGAGAGTGTGAAGTGCTTCAGCTTATGACGGATGGACAAAACAATCGAGCAATCGGCGAGTCGCTTTACATAAGCGAGAAGACAGTCAAGAACCATGTTAGCAACATTTTGCAAAAAATGAACGTGAACGACCGAACTCAAGCAGTGGTAGAGTCCATAAAAAAAAGGATATGTCATCGTTCGCTAAATAGGGACACTATTTCTCGGGAAATGGTCGTTTCGCTGCAGCGAATGATGAATCGTTGCCTCAGGATGAACGATGGCTCGTTTGCCTTCTCCCTGCTTCCACCAAATGAACAGCAAGTTTGTAAAGCGGGGAGATTGCAAAAATGGACTTGCAGGAAAAGTGAGGAATGAAAATGGGAAAAACGGCTGTTTTAACAGACTCAACAGCTTATTTGGATAAACAAACTTTGGAAGAACTGGGCATTTACACGATTCCTCTTTCGGTCATTTTTAGCGGCAAGAACTACCGGGAAGAAGTCGATCTGTCGACGGACGTGTTTTACGAAAAACTTTCTACCGAGGAAGCACTGCCGACAACGTCGCAGCCTGCGATTGGCTTGTTTACGGAGCTACTGCAAAAGCTTAAAAATGAAGGATATACGGATGTCGTTTCCGTCCACTTATCTGCCAAAATTAGCGGCACGTTACAAACTGCACTCTCAGCTGGGGAAATGGTCGAGGGCATTACACTCCACGGCGTTGACTCAGAAATTAGTTGTGCCCCGCAAGGATTTCTTGCCCGAACGGCTGCTAAACTGGCTTTAGAAGGTACGCCTCCCGAAAACATCGTTGCCGAGCTTGAAAAAATAAAAGCGCAAATCCGTGCGTATTTTGTTGTTCATGACTTGCACCATTTGCGCAGAGGTGGACGCTTAAACGGCGCTCAAGCGCTTATCGGCAGCATGCTGCAAATCAAACCGATCCTTCATTTTGAAGAGGGGCTCATTGTCCCGTATGCAAAAGTAAGAACGGAAAAAAAAGCGCTTAACCATATTCTTGACATGTTGTTTGATGATTTGGCTGCTGGCAACGTGAACGAAGTAACGGTTATTCATGCAAATAATCGCGCAGGGGCTATGCAATTAAAAGAAAAAATTGCCGAGCAGCATCCTACTACTGCGATTCAAATCAGTTATTTTGGACCTGTGATTGGTACCCATTTAGGAAGTGGAAGCTTAGGTGTCAGCTGGTATTAATAGCTGGCACCCTTCCTTCATAAAGGAGTGGATTGTTTGAAAAGGAAGCAACTCGAAGCCGTTCGGCAGTGCCTCCACGGCAGAAGGCTGCTCTTGTCAGAACTTCCTTTTGATCGTGAATGGATCAAGTATTGCCTAAAAAACCACTACATTTCCTGTGAACCAGCACTCTTTCAATCGCCATCTGGCTGGCACTGTCGCCGCTGTGGCTCCACTGCTCCCCATTTGTTCTCCTCTCATTTTTGCCACATTTGCCAACGTGACTGTACGTATTGCCGTCACTGTTTAAAAATCGGGAAAGTGGCTAGTTGTCATTCTATGTTTACTTGGGTCAAAGACGAGTTTCTTTATCCGGCAAAGGAAAATGCTTGTGTGTGGAGCGGCCAATTGTCGGCGCTTCAGCAACAGGCAGCCGCGGTTCTCAAACATGCTGTGGAAACCGAAACTTGCACCGTACTAGTATGGGCCGTTTGCGGAGCTGGAAAAACGGAACTGTTGTATCCTGCATTAGATGAATGCTTTCGTTCGGGAAAAAGAGTGGCCCTTGCTGCTCCCCGCACAGATGTCATTAAAGAACTAGAACCGCGTTTAAAAGAAGCGTTCCCAAGCATTGAAACGAGCGTGCTCTATGGTGGCAGGCGCAAGCAAACGATTCAAGCGCAGCTCGTCTTAGCGACAACACACCAACTCATGCGTTACTATCAAACATTTGATGTGTTAGTTGTCGATGAAGTGGATGCCTTTCCCTATTCCTACGATTCCAGCCTCCAATACGCCGTTCAGCAAGCAAAAAAGCCAAATGCGACTACGATTTTGTTAAGTGCGACACCCTCTTCCTCTTTGTTACGTAAGAAAGACTTGCTGATCGCCAAAATTCCTAAGCGGTTTCATAACCACCCCTTGCCTGTTCCGCGGACTGAGTGGATCGGCAACTGGCGTTCTGCCCTTAAGCGAAAGCGAATTCCCTCGATTGTTACGAAGTGGCTTACGAAGTATGACCAGTGCCCAAAAATGATTTTTCTCCCCTCTATCGAAACACTGCAAACTTTTTCCGAATTGCTAGCAGAAAGAAAAATAGGCCATGCTGCTGTTTATGCAGAAGCGACTAACAGGCATGCCGATATTGCCGCCTTTCGCCAGAAAAAACACAACTTGCTTTTAACCACAACGATTTTAGAACGTGGCGTTACGGTTGAAAATGTTCAAGTTGCCGTACTTGGGTCAGAAGACCGAATTTTTACAGCTGCCTGTTTAACGCAAATTAGTGGGCGCGTAGGACGAAAGGCTCATTTTCCTTCAGGCGATATTGTTTTTTGGCATTATGGGCGAACGAAAGCGATGCAACAAGCGATTCAGCACATTAAGCAAATGAATAAGGAGGCGTTTACGTGAACCATTGTCTACTATGCGGGAACACCTATCGGGAAAGGTTGTCGCTGGCGAGGTTGGTTGTTGCCGAACGAGAACACCTATGCGGAAATTGTGCAAGGAAGCTCGAACCAGTCAAATCCGGCTGTAGAAAATGCGGCAAATGGTGTGGAGGCAGCGAACAAAATTGTTGCTTGGATTGCAAGTTATGGAAAGTGATGCATAAAGATGACCCGCTTGTTCGTAATTGCTCCCTTTACTATTATAATCCCTTTCTAAAAGAGCTACTGTCGGCTTATAAGTATCGCGGGGACGCTGCTTTGGCGCAAATGTTCGCCAGTCGGTTAAAACAAGCGATACGCCGCGAGTTTCGTTCCCATTCATTAACGTATGTGCCGCTCAGTGCAGACCGTTTGCAAGAGAGGGGCTTTAATCAGTCGGAACTGCTGTTGACAGCAAGTGGGCTCCCCGCATCGCCTGTATTGGCGCGGATCGACCAAGCACCAGCAAAACAGAGTAAAAAGACCCGTGAAAATCGAATCAAATCTTATAAAAAGAATCCTTTTTGCGTAATAAGCCGTAAAACTAGCGATATTGCTGGTAAAGATTTTTTAGTTGTAGACGATATATATACTACAGGCACGACTGTACGGCAAGCGGCAGCAATTTTGCTCGTACACGGAGCCAAGTCCGTTTCTTCTTTAACGGTTGCACGGGCGAAATAGGTAGGCAAAGTAGGTGCAAGCTTTGCTAAAATAGACTTAAACTGGTTTTAAGATCATCGTAGCAGTAGCGTACAAATGAAATTGATTCAGGTAGGGGAAGAAAATGGCTGAATTAGCAAATTGTCAAAAATGCGGCGCAGTTTTTGTGAAGAACATTCATTCGATTTGCCGCTCTTGCCATGAAGAGGAAGAGCGCTGTTTTCAAAAAGTGAACCAGTTTTTGCGAAAACGGGAAAATCGGTCTGCGACAAAGCAAGAAGTCGTAGATGGGACTGGTGTAAGCTATGATATGGTGCAGACGCTCATCCGAAAAGGGCGCTTGCAGCTTCGTCATTTCCCGAATTTATATAATATATGCGAGCGGTGCAAACAGCGAACGAAGGAACCGTGGATTTGCCACTCCTGCAGAGAAGAAATGAAGCGGGATTTGGCAAATAGCGAACAACAATTAAAGCCAGCGAAACGCATCGATGGGGAGCAAAGATCCTCTTATCGCTTGCAAGAAACGCTTCATAAAAAAAATGAGTAGCAAAGGTGGCGGTAACATGAAAATCAATTCTTCTCAATCGATGATTCCTCACGCAGTTTATAAAGCAACAATGGCAAAGACGACAGCGGAAGAGCATCAACTAGCTAAAAAAGACCAAGTTGAAATCTCGTCTGATGCTCGAAAGCTAAATGAGGAAATTACAGCTGCTAAAGAACAACGAATTCAAGAGCTAAAAACACAAATCGAAAATGGCACCTATGAACTTGATCCTGAAAAAACAGCAGAAGCCATTTTACGGTCATGGACAAAAGGCGGAAAATAATGGAACAATCGGCAAAGAAAACGCTTAAAAGCTTGGTACATGTCCAAAAAGAACTGCTTGCAAGCGCACAAAAAAAGCGGCAAGCGCTGATTCAAAATCAAATGGAGCAGCTGGCGCAGCTAACGGGAACAGAGAGTTCGCTTATCTCTAAAAGCCGTTTGTTGGAAAAAGCGCTCGCTGAAGCGTTAAACGGAAAAACGTTATCTGAAATCGCCATACAAGATCAAGAATGGCAAGTCCTGCAAACGCAATTAACAGAAGTTGTCCAACAGTTAAAAGCCGAAAATGAACAAAACCAAAAACTATTGATGGATTCGATCGCTTTCGTCCAAGGAACGTTGCAGTTCATGCAGCCGAAGGGCGATGCTACAACTTACACAAAAGATGCTGTGGCAACAGGGAAAACGAAAGCGGTGTTCGATTCAAAAGCGTAAAGGAGAAGTTATGTCTACATTTTTTGGAATGGAAACGATGCGTAGGGCAGTCAACACCAATCGAACTGCTATACAGACAGTAGGGAACAATGTGGCCAACGTCAACACGCCTGGCTATTCAAGACAGCGTGTCAATTTGCAAGCAACAGGAGGGTACCCAGCTACTGGCGTTTGGACGCAACCAGCTATGAACGGGAGAATTGGTTCAGGCGTACAAGTGACGGGCATCGAACGGATACGGGACCAATTGCTAGACCGCCAATTCCGTTCTGAAGCACATGTCGAAGGAGCCGCTTTCATTCAATATAAAATATTGGAACGTATGGAAGACCTCTATAATGAAGCGCCTTCCGATACGACTACGAGCAGGTTATCAGATCAATTCGCGTCTTTTTGGAATGGTTGGAAAGAACTAGCTTCCGGGAAAGAAAGCCAAGCGGTTTTGCTCGAACAAGGGAAAGCTGTCACGGATGCGTTCACTCATTTGCAGCACTCTTTTCAAACAGAAATGGACATGTTGGAGACGGAAGCAGAGTTAACGACTGCCAAAGTAAACCAAATCCTCGAACAATTGCATGCAACGAACAAAGACATCATTGCTGCTGAGTCTTCGGGACAAGTTCCAAATGAATTGTATGATGGCCAAGACAGATTGCTTGACCAACTTTCAAGCCTTGTGCCCATTCAGGTAAGCCGTTCCCCTAAACCTCATGAACATGCAGCAACTGGCGCTGAAGGGCCTTATAAAGTAGAGCTAAAACTTGGCGGGAGCGAGACGATCACTTTAGTCGATGCAACGGAGGAAGGACCGCAATTGTTGACGCTCCAAGATGGAATGCAATGGACTGTCGGGGACAGCAATCAGCCATTTACTTATAGCGGTGCCGGTGGCGGTGAGTTGGTCGGGTTGCAAAAAGCCCATGAGCGAGTCGGCCAAGAACTTGAAGACATAAAAGCGTTAGCACAAACATTTGCTAAAGAAGTGAACCAGATCTATGCGTTTGCTTATTCAGAACAAGGTGGATTTGGACAAGAGTTTTTTACCATTCATCTTGATGACTCAGGCGCTTTTTCTCATATAACTGTTAACAGTGAATTAAGCAACAATCCAAAAGCATTAGCGACAGCAAGGTTTAATGAGGAAGGAATTAAACCAGAATACCAAGACGAGTTTGCGGAAAAATGGGCTGCTTGGGAAAACGATAAAGACAATGAAGAGGCATTTCGTGATTTGCTAACGTTTTTAAATGAGGCGGACCACTATATTGATGGAAAAATGATCGTTGAGGGAAATGTCGATGTGGCAAAAGAAATTAGTCGCCTAGAGGACTCTGCGGCCATTATCGGTAAATACCAGGATATGATGGGCAAGCTCGGAGTGGAAACAAAAGCGCAGCGTGATCAAACAGAGGCCTCGAACGCACGCCTAGCCAATACAGAATCAAACCGGATGTCAATTAGTGGCGTTTCCCTTGATGAAGAGATGTCACTGTTGATCCAGTTTCAGCATGCTTACAATGCTGCTGCTAGGGCAATGACAGCAATGGACGAAATGCTTGACCAGATCATTAATCGATTAGGCGTCGTTGGGCGTTAAAAGGAGGAGTTTTTTATGCGGGTAACACAAGGCATGATGACGGCGAACTCGCTTCGTTATTCCCAGAGCAGTTATCAACGTCTTTCTACTTTATATGACCAAATAAGTGCACAAAAGAAAATCACCCGTTTTTCCCAAGACCCAGTTGTGGCAACGAAAAGCATGCAACACCGTCAATCGCTTGCACAAATGGAACAATACAAGCGAAATGTCGATGAAGCTCATAGTTGGCTAAATCAAGGGGATGCCTCCTTAAAGGAAGCGTCCAGCATTTTAAATCGTGTGCGCGAACTTGCCGTCACTGGCTCTACCGATGGGTATGGCGAGGAAGAACGCAAAAACATCGCCCATGAACTAGAAGAACTGCGTAACCATCTGATGACAGTAGCGAATGCAAATGTCAATGGTAAGTATATTTTTAATGGCAGTGATACAGACAATTCACCAGTACAGGAATTATCGCCGTCGAAACTAAACGGCGAAAAACTTGATAACGTAAAAATTACATACGATGGCCAAATCTACGATTATGATGCTGATGCAGGCCATTTTGTTGCCCGCGGCGGAGAGGATACGCTTATTGTGAATGACGCTGTCATTGAAACGGGCACTGGTGACGTTGTTGCTGAAGAAGAGATGTTGATTATGAGAACATCTACAAATCATCAAGCCGTTTCTTTTGAATTGCAAAAAGGCGTTGAAATCCAAGTCAATACAGATGCGCAAAAGCTTTTTTCAGACGAGCTTTATAGCGATTTGTTTATGTTTGAACGAGCGTTGCTTGATCCAGAAACAACAGCTGAAGATCTAGGGGAATTTATAAGTAAAATCGATGCCCATTTGCGCAATGGTGCAGATGTTCACGGCCAGCTCGGTGCAAGAATGAACCGTGTTGATCTCATAGAAGACCGCCTTGAGCAACAGGAATATTTCGTAAAAGAAACAAAATCAATGAACGAAGATATTGATATAGCCGAAGCGATTACGAAACTTCTTGTAGCTGAAGGCGTCCACAATGCGGCCCTTGCGGTTACTGCACGAATTATTCAACCTTCGCTCCTTGATTTTTTACGGTAAGGTGGGATCCGTTTGCAGCTTGAGACCAGTTATTTAGGCACAGTCGAATATAAGCAGGAAGACATTATCGTTTTTCAAGGGGGTCTTCCGGGATTTCCAGAAGAAACGGAATTTATTTTGCTGCCGTTTAATGAGCAGCCGCCCTTTTTTATCCTTCAGTCGGTTCGCTCGAAAGAGATTGGCTTTGTTTGCATTAACCCATTTCTGTTTTGGCCGGACTATGAAGTGGAACTAGCTGATTCAGTCGTGCGCCAGCTTCATGCTGAGTCTGAACAAGATGTCGCTATTTTTGTGCTCCTTACAATCCAGCAGCCTTTCTCCGAAACAACCGCAAATTTAAGAGCGCCCATTGCTATTCATGCAAAAAAACGTTTTGCTAAGCAACTTATGCTCGATGGGGAACGGTATTCTCTTAAGGCACCCATTCACACGGCTGCTAAAGGAGGACGATAGCGTGCTTGTTTTATCAAGAAAGGCAAATGAAGCGATCCGCATTATGGATGATATTGAGATCAAGGTGTTAGCTGTCGAAGGAGACCAAGTAAAGCTTGGCATCTCGGCTCCAAAATCGGTCGATGTCCACCGCAGCGAGGTGTATGAAGCGATTCAGGAGGAAAATAAACACGCTGCGAAACCGGTATCAGCAGAAGTTTTGCAAGCGTTTATTAAACATGCTAATAAAGCAAGCACTTAACAAGAGGGCTTGCTTTTGCTAAAAAGCGCCATCGATGGCGACAACCGAGAAGGGCGCTCCAGTCAAATAAGAAGCTGGACTAAGTATAGTTTCTAGATGGATTTTAGTGATAGGTCTACTGCAAGTGAGGTGCAGCTATGAAAGCTCAATTGTCAGTCGCGCTTTTAACGTTACCGGCGGCAGGGCACCAGCCTAAGGCTTTACAGCAGCAAAACACGAAACAGCCGCTGATTGACGGAACAAAAGCAGCCGCTTTTATAAACGAAACGTCAAAACAACTGAACAAAGTTGCAAAACGGTCCTTAAATTTCCACATCCATGAAGAACTCGATCGTGTTTACGTTCAGGTCATTGACGAAGAAACAAATGAAGTTGTCCGTGAAGTGCCCCCTGAAAAAATACTTGACTTAGTTGCAGCAATGTTAAAATCGGTTGGTTTGATCATTGACCGGCATATCTAGAAAGGAGATGGGACGATGAGACTCACAGGCTTGGCCTCTGGCCTTGACATTGACCGAATGGTGAAAGATTTAATGAAAGCAGAGCGTATGCCCGTCGACAAATTGGAAAAACAACGAACGGAGATAGGTTGGAAAACGGACGCCTACAGGGAAGTCAATTTGAAAATGAGAACATTCAACGATTTGATTTTTGATACAGTTTTGCGAGCTTCGAATATGAAAAAGCGCACAGTCTCATCTTCAAATATAGACATTGCGACAGCAACAGCTTCTTCTTCTGCTGGCAATGCTTCTTTTACGTTAAATGAAGTCAGGCAGCTGGCGACTTCGGCGACTGCACAAAGCAAAAATCTTAGCGGTATCACAGAAAAGTCGCAATTGAAAGAGCTGGATATAAACGATGGGGAATGGATCCAAGGCAAATTGCAGCGCGAAACCGTCCAAGTTTCCGATGGCAAAGTGCAGCTTAGCGAGGCACCACAATTTGCCGGGGAGAGCATGCTTATCATCAACGGCAAAGCGTATGCGGTTGCAGACAATCCAGAAGATCTCGCAAAAGGGGAGGTCTTTATAAGCGATACAGGCGAAATGACTTTTTCCAGTGCCGATAAACTCACTGGCAAGGTGACAGTCGAGTATATTCAAGCAGACAGCGAAGCGACAGAGCGGTATACGACTTCAACGGTTGCGACAATAGCTGCAAATGGCGAAAAAGTGGAGAGCTCGTTTTTCTTTAAAGAATCGGATACGATCGGTACGGTGGTGACGAAACTGCAAAATGCCGATGCGAAAGTAAACGCCTTTTTTGATGAATATAGTGGAGCCCTTGTCGTCACAAGAAAGGAAACGGGCCATTTTGGCGAAGCAGGCCAAAATGAGCTGATGTTTTCTGGTGCCCTGTTTGAGCAGGGGTTGGGGCTGAATGATAATGTTCAAGCTGGAAAAAATGCACAGTTTACGGTTAATGGAATTGAAACAGAGCGGACATCAAATACGTTTACGTTAAGCGGAATGACGATTACGCTTAAAGATACATCTACGCAAGCGGTGACACTTAGCGCTGCTACAGACGTCGATTCAATCGTCGAGACGATCAAATCGTTTGTTGATGAGTATAATGCTTTAGTGGACCATATGAACGGCAAACTGAATGAGAAATATTATCGTGATTATGCCCCGTTGACTGATGCAGAGCGGGATGAGTTATCGGAAAGCGAAGCGAAACGCTGGGAAGAAAAAGCGCAAAGCGGCCTGCTTAGGAGCGATCCTTTGTTGCAATCAGCATTGACGAATATGAGGCAAACTCTCTATGAGCCAGTCGATACAGGCGGCGCTTTTACCCACCTTTCCCAAATCGGCATTACAACGACCGACAACTACAGGGACGGTGGCAAGCTAGAAATAGATGAAGATAAGCTTCGCGCTGCGATCGAAGAAGATGCAGACAGCGTATATGCTATTTTTGCCGGTACTGATAATAGTCCAGGGATGGCGCAAACGCTGCGCACCAATTTGTCAGACAGCATGTCTGCTCTTGCACGGCGTGCAGGTGGTTCTGAGGGATATTATGAAGAGCACCAATTTACGTTAGGAAAGCAAACGAAGGATCTTACAAACCGTATTGCTAATTTTGAACGCCGCCTTGAACAAAAGGAAGCTCGTTACTGGCGCCAGTTTACGGCAATGGAAAAAGCGATGCAGATGGCTAATGCACAAAGCGAGTCGCTTTACAATTTGTTATACGGAAATTAAGGAGGCACTATGAGTTTTACTAAACAAGGCGTATATAAGCAACAGTCTGTACAAACCGCTTCACCAGGAGAGCTGACGCTTATGTTGTACAATGGTTGCTTAAAGCAAATTCGCCTCGGTAAACAAGCGGCTGAAAACGGAGAAATTGAACAAGCCAATACAGCAATAGGAAAGGCGGAGGCGATCATCCGCGAGTTGATGGTCACGCTAAAAACGGACTCTGAGGTAGGGGCCAATATGATGCGGATGTATGAATACATCTTGCACCAACTGATTAAGGGAAATATAGAGAAGAGCCCAGAGGCATTGGAAGAAGCAGAGACATACGTGGCTGAATTCCGCAATACGTGGAAGCAAGTGATCCAATTGGAAAGGCAGAACCGCTTTCAAGGGGGACAAGCGAAATGACCTATGCTTCTGTGAAAGGGCTGACAGAGGAGTTGCTTCATTTACTTGCTCGTCCCTTTCCTCAAGAAGATGACAAGCGTGATGATTTTCTTGCGGATGTCAACCGTTTGCTTGGACTAAGGCAATCAATGATCGAGACAAGCGCAGGCAGCTTTACAACGGAAGAATCTTCTGTTCTAATTGAGCAAGATCGCCTTTTAACAGCACGCTTAAACGCCGTTTCCGCCGCAATTAAACAGGACTTGAAAGAAATTGCTGATCAAAAGCGCCTTCACAAGGGCTACGAGCGGGGGGGCATTCTGTCAACAAAAGGGGCGTTTATTGACGAGAAAAGCTGCTGAATAACATAAGTACTCAAAAAGCCACAGGCAAAAACCACCCAAATTGTGTCACAATTTGGGTGGTTCTTATGGAATGGAAGGGATATCCATATGCCCGCTATCATTGACTGAAGTCCTTGTGAGCGACATGTCCGTGCGAATAACGGTACCGTTGTCTTCAACGACCACTTCAAAAACGGTGTTTGTTTTTTCCAGCAAGAAGCTGTTTTTATCAATAAACAGCATATAATCTAACTGCGATAATTGGTACTGGTCCGGTATTTCCAGCTTGTTTTCTGTCGGTAGCGCCCGTTCAATCATATCCATGTTCGAGGCCATTTCTCTCAATGTCTCGCCACCAGCAGCGACGCTAATCACGTACAAGTCGTCATATTCACTCACATTGACAAAATCGGAGAACGGTTGCATTAGTTCAAGTTGATATATCGGAGTCAGCTCTAGCGATACAAACCGTTCACTTGGATCGCCTTTATCAATGGGAAGCCAGCCTTCATCGTTTACATTTGTGTAGAGGCGATTTTTTTCTTTTAATACCTCAACTGTCGCGAGATCTTCTAGTTCCGTCTCCTCTTTTTCCCCTTGTCCCGGTTTAGCAGAAAGAGCTGTATAAAATGTTTCTGGAGAAGCATTATAGGCGATATTGCCTTCAATCACATGAATCTGCGGTTCTTCGTCCGGTTCATCTTCAGTCGTTGAAATGGTATCTGTCGCTTTAAAATTGGCTGTATAGCTATTTATTTGCTCTTCAGCATTTTTCGCTTCTTCAATGATCGATTCGGCATCTAGTTTGGAATCGTTGTGATTGTCTTGTTGTGGTGCGGAACTTTCTTGCACAGGAGCCGAATTTGGGGAGCAGGCTCCGAGAAGGGCGGTAACGACTAAGCTGCAGTAAAGATAGCTTGTGTGTTTCAATGTTTACCACTCCTAGAAGGAATAAAATGGCACCTTAATATTACAATTTGATTACAAGTGCTGGTGCCTATTGTAACAAAAATGAAATCGTTAGGGAATAGGGAATTCGTACTAACAACAAAAACTTTAGTGACAAGGGGGTTCCAATAAAAAAAACAAAAAAAGTTTTCGACATTATTCATGGCAACGGTTATCTTAAAAAAGCGCGTTATTATGCCGATTTTCAAGAAAGCGCTCACAATGAAAAAGAACAGAATCGACATCGATTGACAAGAGTTGGCGTTCTTTGTTAAATAAAGAGTTTGACTTCTAAGAGTTGCGCTGTTATAGTGAAACTGTGGAAAAGCACCACAATGAATTTTCAGTAACGAAGGGAATGTGAAGCATGCAAGGAAAAGTAAAATGGTTCAATGCAGAAAAAGGTTTCGGTTTTATCGAGCGTGAAGACGGAGACGACGTATTCGTTCATTTCTCTGCAATCAACTCTGAAGGATTCAAAACGCTTGACGAAGGCCAAGACGTTGAATTCGAAATCGTTGAAGGCGCACGTGGACCGCAAGCTGCAAATGTTGTTAAGCTTTAATTCACATTCCTGAACGGATATGAATGAATAGCTAATAATCAACCCGCTTTTTAAAAAAAGCGGGTTTTTTGTCGATCTTTTGTAAAGTTTATTAAGGTTTGAGAAGGAATATTGAAGGGAATTGTAGAAGTAAGCAAGGAAAAGGAGGAGTTCTACATGCATTTTAATATTCGTGGGGAAAACATTGAAGTCACACCTGCCATCCGAGAGTATGTCGAAAAAAAGGTGGGGAAATTGGAGCGTTATTTTGATACAACTCCAACCGCCGATGTAAACGTAAAGTTGCAAGTTCTCGGAAGTGGCGAGTCAAGCATCGAAGTCACGATTCCAATGCCAAAGCTTTTGCTTCGTGGTGAAGAAATCAACGCGGATATGTATGCAGCCATCGACATAGTCGTGGAAAAGCTAGAACGCCAAATCCGGAAATATAAAACGAAAGTGAATCGCAAGTTTCGCCAAGAAGGCAGTTTGAAATATATGTTTAAAAATGAACTGGAACCTTTGCGAGATGAAGTCGCTGAAGACGATGAACTTGAAGTTGTTCGCACTAAACGCTTTAATTTGAAACCGATGGATGCGGAAGAGGCAATATTGCAAATGGATTTACTCGGGCATAATTTCTTTGTTTTTTCAGATGCAGAAAGCGGCAGCACAAATGTTGTTTACCGCCGCAAAGATGGGAAATACGGCTTAATTGAACCTGAAGCGTAAGAGCAGGCAGAAAAAGAGCATCCGCGGATGCTCTTTTTGCCTGCTATAGACTGTCGACAACATGGAGTTTCACAGGGCTGCTGCCTTGTAAGCGACCGTTAGAACTGCTAATATAGAAATGATAAACGTATCATAAAGATAGGCGCAAGTCGAGGGATTTGCAGTCGCGGAGAGCAATGCCGCCAAGAGAGGAAGATGATGATGCTTGGATTACTTCGAAAAATAGTCGGCGATCCAGCCCAAAAACAATTAAAGAAAAATGAAAAAATCGTCGATCAAGTCGAGGCGCTAGCAGATGAAATGAAGCAGCTTTCTGACGAACAATTAAAGAACAAAACAGCTGAATTTAAGGCAAAGCTAGAAGAAGGCGCTTCTCTTAACGATATAGTAGTTCCTGCGCTTGCAGTTGCTCGTGAAGCAGCGGGCAGGGTGTTAAATGAGTATCCATACCGCGTTCAGTTGCTCGGTGCACTGGCGCTACACCAAGGCAATATTGCCGAAATGAAGACAGGGGAAGGGAAAACGCTCGTCGGCACAATAGCCGTTTATGTCCAAGCCCTAGAAGGAAAAGGTGTTCATATTGTAACGGTCAATAACTACTTAGCCCGCCGCGACTTGGAAAACTATGGGCGGATTTTTCAATTCTTAGGGTTGACAGTGGGATTGAACGAAAACGGCCTTACGAGAGAAGAAAAACAAAAAGCGTATGCCGCTGATGTGACGTACAGCACAAATAATGAGCTTGGTTTTGATTATTTACGTGATAACATGGTGCTTTATAAGGAACAAATGGTGCAACGGCCGCTCCATTTTGCGTTAATCGATGAAGTTGACTCGATTTTAATTGATGAAGCACGGACGCCGTTAATCATTTCTGGTTCCGTTGAACGGAAAACAAAACTTTATGGACAAGCCAATACATTTGTGCGCGTTTTAAAACGCGATGCTGATTACACATACGATGAAAAAACAAAATCCGTCCAGTTGACGGATGAAGGTGTCAATAAAGCAGAGCGCGCGTTTAACATCGATAACCTTTACGATCAAAAGCATGTGCAACTGAACCATCATATTAACCAATCGTTAAAAGCCCATGTGGCCATGCACCGTGATGCTGACTATGTGGTTGAAGACGGTGAGGTCGTGATCGTTGACCAGTTTACGGGCCGTTTAATGAAAGGAAGGCGTTATAGCGATGGACTTCACCAAGCGCTAGAGGCAAAAGAAGGTCTAGAAGTGCAGCGGGAGAGCATCACGCTAGCTTCGATTACATTCCAAAACTATTTCCGTATGTACCAAAAGCTTGCAGGAATGACAGGTACGGCTAAGACGGAGGAAGAGGAATTCCGCAATATTTATGGCATGGACGTTATGGTAATCCCGACAAATAAACCGGTTGCTCGGGAAGACCGCCCTGATTTAATTTATAAGACGATGCAAGGGAAATTCAACGCAGTCGTCAATGAAATTGCCGAGCTTCATAAAACTGGGCGCCCTGTGCTAGTAGGTACGGTTAACGTCGAAACATCTGAAGTTGTTTCCAAAATGTTGACAAGAAAACGGATCCCACACCACGTCTTAAACGCGAAAAACCATGAGCGGGAAGCAGAAATTATTGAAAAAGCTGGCCATAAAGGGGCCGTTACGATCGCGACGAACATGGCTGGCCGTGGAACGGACATTAAGCTTGGCCCAGGGGTCAAAGAGCTTGGCGGCCTCCACGTTCTTGGTACAGAGCGTCATGAAAGCCGGAGGATTGACAACCAATTGCGTGGCCGTGCTGGACGTCAAGGGGATGTAGGTTCTTCTCAATTTTATTTGTCGATGGAAGATGAGCTGATGAGGCGGTTTGGCTCAGACAATATGAAAACGATGATGGAAAAACTGGGTATGGAAGACGACCAGCCTATTGAATCTTCATTGGTTTCAAGAGCAGTGGAAACAGCACAAAAACGGGTTGAAGGCAATAACTTTGACGCTCGTAAACAAGTACTCCAGTTTGATGACGTGATGCGCGAGCAACGGGAGATTATCTATAAACAACGGATGGAAGTGCTTGAAGCTGATAACTTAAAAACAATTGTCGAAAATATGATGAAGGCGACTGTAGAACGTGTTGTTCAAACCCATTGCCCTGAATCGCTCGTTCAGGAAGAATGGGATTTAGCCGCTGTTGCCACCTATATCAATGGGCAGTTGTTGTCTGAAAACGGGATTAGTGAGAAAGAGCTGAAAGGAAAAGAGCAAGAGGAACTGATCGAGCTGATTACCGATAAAGTCCTCGCTGCATACCATGCGAAAGAAGCAGAAGTCTCTTCAGAGCAAATGCGTGAGTTTGAAAAAGTCATCATGCTGCGCACTGTCGACCGCAAGTGGATGAATCACATTGACCAAATGGATCAATTACGACAAGGCATACATTTGCGTGCCTACGGCCAAAACGACCCGTTGCGTGAGTATCGCTTTGAAGGCTTTAATATGTTTGAAGCGATGATCGCCGAAATTGAAGAAGAAGTATCTATGTATGTGATGAAGGCACAAGTTCAGCAAAACCTTAAGCGTGAGGAAGTAGCCGAAGGAAAAGCAGTGAGGCCGTCAGCCAATGGGCAAGAGGACAAAAAAGCGAAACGGAAGCCAGTTCGCAAAGCCGAAAACATTGGCAGAAACGACCCATGCATTTGTGGCAGCGGCAAAAAATACAAAAATTGTTGTGGGGCTAACCGATAAGGGGCCCCTCTTAGGTAGAGGTGTAAACGATGGACATGACAGAAATGAAGCAAGAACTAGTGGCGCTTGAGAAGCGACTATCCGATTTTAGGGGGTCTCTTTGACGTCGCAGAAAAGGAAGAGCGGATCGCGGAGTTAGAAGAAAAAATGGCTGATCCTGATTTTTGGAATGATCAGGAGCAAGCGCAAGCGATCATTAATGAAACAAATGGTTTAAAAGAGCAAGTCCATACATTCAAAGACATGGCTGAAAGCTATGACGACTTGGAAGTCAGTTATGAGCTTGTTCGTGAAGAAGACGACACTGAACTGGCAAGTGAACTGGAATCGGGAATTGCTGCGCTTAAACAAAAGATGAACCAATTTGAGTTGCAATTGCTCTTAAGTGCTCCTTACGATAAAAACAATGCCATTTTAGAACTCCATCCTGGCGCAGGCGGCACTGAATCCCAGGATTGGGCTTCTATGTTGCTAAGGATGTACACGCGCTGGGCAGAAAAGCGTGGTTTTGCTGTCGAAACGCTCGACTATCTCCCTGGCGAGGAGGCAGGCGTCAAAAGCGTCACGCTGCTCATAAAAGGGCATAACGCATATGGCTATTTAAAAGCAGAGAAAGGCGTGCACCGCCTCGTGCGAATTTCGCCATTTGACTCATCGGGGAGGCGGCATACGTCCTTTGTGTCATGCGAAGTGATGCCTGAATTAGATGATGCAGTAGACATCGAATTAAATAGCGAGGACTTAAAAATCGACACGTATCGTGCTAGTGGGGCGGGCGGCCAGCATGTCAACACGACTGACTCGGCTGTGCGGATCACCCATTTGCCGACAAATACGGTTGTGACTTGCCAGAGCGAACGTTCCCAAATTAAAAACCGTGAACAGGCAATGAAAATGATGAAAGCGAAACTGTACCAACTGCGGATTGAGGAGCAAGAGCGTGAACTTGCTGAAATCCGTGGCGAACAAAAAGAAATTGGCTGGGGGAGCCAAATCCGCTCCTATGTGTTCCATCCTTATTCAATGGTGAAAGACCACCGCACGAACTTTGAAATTGGCAATACGAACAGTGTCATGGATGGGGAGATTGACGGGTTTATTGACGCTTATCTGAGACAATCGCTGGCAATGTAACAACGAATCCTGAGGATGTTAAATAAAGAGCGATCGCTTTTAAAAAGGAGAACATGTATGGGAAAGGCTCGCCGAGACAGGCAATACAGCACGCGGGCTGAAAAATGGCTAAATTATACCAGGATTTTCATTGGCTCAGCCATAGTCGGGATTTCATTTAATTTGTTTTTACTGCCAAACCAAATTGCCCCTGGTGGTGTGAGCGGCATCAGCACAATCGCCAATTATGTTTTTGGGTTTGAGCCGGCCTTTACGCTTTGGGCCCTAAACATTCCGATCTTTCTTTTAGGTGTGCTGCTGTTAGGGGGCTTTCGCTATGGGGCAAAAACACTAATCGGCACGCTGTTTGTCCCCCTTGTTGTCTTTTTAACAAGAGATTGGGTTGTGGAAGTAAGCGACCCTCTGCTCGGTGCTTTGTTTGGAGGATTAGGCGTCGGTCTTGGTCTTGGCGTCGTTTTTTTGGCAAACGCGAGCACGGGTGGAACCGATCTGTTGGCGCAAATCGTGCAAAAATTTACAGGGCTTTCAGCCGGCATTTGTGTCGGCATGATTGACGGCCTTGTTGTCATTACTTCGGCATTTGTCTTTAATATCGAAATGGCATTGTATGCGTTAATTTCGCTGTTCGTCACGACAAAAACGATTGACCTGGTGCAAATGGGGATAGGCTATTCAAAAGTTGCTTATATTATTTCTTCGCAAGAGGAAACGGTACAGAAGGCGCTGTTTGACTCAGTCGATCGCGGTGTGACAAGACTTGTCGGTTATGGCGGTTATACGAACAAAGCAAGGGCGGTTCTAATGTGCGTTGTCAACCAAAATGAGGTCGCTCGATTAAAGCAAACCGTAAAAAGAGCGGATCCCCATGCTTTTATTGTGCTGACAAACGCCTCAGAAGTGTTAGGAGAAGGGTTTAAAAAAAGCTAAAGTTGCTTGAGTGCGCTGTGAGGGCGCTCTTTTTTTTGCCATTTTTCGCTGCCGTAAAGGAGTGTGTGTTTACCGTTAAGCATGATAGACTTGTAACAAAATAGGTACATTTGATCATTCACTTATAGGTCAATTAGACC
Organism: Shouchella clausii; assembly: GCF_001598215.1. Taxonomy (GTDB): domain Bacteria; phylum Bacillota; class Bacilli; order Bacillales; family Bacillaceae_D; genus Shouchella; species Shouchella tritolerans. The sequence goes on from NZ_BCXJ01000001.1 coordinate 1,180,278, forward strand.
GAAATAAATAGAGAGTGCGACAATGGTCGGAAATTAGATGTTATAACGCAAATCAAGCAATTATCACGAAACTGAAATAAAAATGTAATGTCACCCTGTTGCTGCTGATGATATAATGACCGCGAAGCATGTCGAAATCGGAATTTGTTTGTTATTTCGGTACCAAGGTTTAAAGGTGTGGTTGAATGAGTTTGATCAAACTGAATGATGTTTGGAAAGTATATCCCAATAATGTTAAAGCGTTAAACGGCATGACTGTCCAAATTGAAAAAGGTGAATTTGTTTACGTTGTCGGACCAAGCGGAGCGGGCAAGTCGACTTTTATTCGCTTAATCTATCGTGAGGAAAAGGCAACAAAAGGCGATATTTTTTTAAATAATATTAATTTATCCACTTTAAAACATAAAGAAATCCCTAAACTTAGACGGAATATCGGCGTTGTGTTTCAAGACTTTAAGCTTTTGCCTTCCCTTACTGTCTATGAAAACATTGCATTTGCCCTTGAAGTCATTGAAGAACATCCTTCAGACATTAAGCAGCGTGTAAATGAGGTTTTGAATCTAGTAAAATTAAAAAGCAAAGCAAAGTTCTTGCCGAGCGAACTGTCTGGCGGCGAACAGCAACGGGTGGCGATTGCCAGAGCAATTGCGAATCGGCCAGATGTTTTAATCGCTGATGAACCGACAGGGAATTTGGACCCTGAGACGGCGTGGACAATTATGGATTTGTTGGAAAGCATCCATTCCCTAGGAACGACGGTGATCATGGCGACACATAACAAAGAGATTGTCAATACGCTGAAACGCCGTGTCATCGCGATCGAAAATGGCCGGATCGTCCGTGATGAAGCAAGGGGGAATTACGGCTATGAAGTTTAAAACAATACTGCGCCATTTTCGCGAAGGAATCAAGAACATTGGCCGCAGCGGGTGGATGTCGTTTGCGTCCATTAGTGCAGTGACGGTTATGCTTTTCATTGTTGGTTTCTTTTTAATTGTATTTGTTAATGGCAACCACATCGCATCGACGATTGAAAACAATGTGGAAATTCGCGCCTTTATTGAACGGGGAACGGGCGAAGAGGAAGTCCAACAACTGTTAGACGAAGTAAATGCGCTTCCTGACGTAGAAGAGGTCATTTTCATTGATAAAGAGGAAGGGTTAGAAAGTTTGATTGCTTCCACTGGAGAAGTGTACGAGAGTATAAGAGAAGAGAACCCACTGCCAGATGCATTGCGGGTTACTGCCACCTCTCCTCAAGAAACAGAAGCCGTTGCCCAAAAAGTCAATCACCATGACTATGTAAGCAACGTATCTTATGGGGCCGATGTGCTGCCTGATTTATTTAAACTAACCAATACAAGCCGTGTAGTAGGCCTAGTGGTTATTCTCGGGTTGCTTTTAACGGCGATGTTCTTAATCTCAAATACAATTAAACTAACCATTGTTGCCCGTAAAAAAGAGATTCAAATTATGAAACTGGTTGGAGCGACAAATAGCTTTGTTCGTAGTCCATTTTTAGTCGAAGGCGCTTTGCTAGGCACCTTTGGCAGCATTGGACCGATTCTAATTCTAAGCTTTGGCTATCAATACGTGTACAGTAATTCAGGCGATTTTTTACAAAGTTCGCTTTACTCGCTCCTTGAGCCAGGGCAGCTGATTGTGCAAGTGTCGCTGTTGTTGCTTGCTGTTGGCTTGATTGTTGGCATTTGGGGAAGTGCCATGTCTGTGCGGAAATTTTTAAATGTGTAATCGAAATAGGGGGAAAAACGGTGAAAAAACGAATGGTCACTACAACTGCTGCTCTAACAATTGCTGGCGCTTTGTTAGGCAGTAGTTTTCAGCCGGCTTTTGCAGAAACCGATATAAAGAAACAGTTGGGTGACGTGCAAGAACAACAAAAAGAAAACGTTGAAAAAGCGGAAAAAACGGAGTCAGATCTAACGAAATTAGATAGCGAATTAAAAGATCTCCAAGCAGAATTGGATGAAGTGAAGCAGGAAGAAGAAACAACACAACAAAAATTAGACGAAACGGAAGCGGAATTGGCAGAAATTGAAGCGGACATCGAGTCTTTAGAGGAAGAAATTGTGGTCATGGAAGAACGAATAGCCGAGAGGCGTGAACTTTTGGAGGAACGGGCCGTTGCCGCCTATGAATCTGGCGGCGAAGTCAGTTATTTAGAAGTTTTACTTGGTGCGAAAAGTTTTGGCGACTTTATTGAACGGGTCTCAGCTATTTCGACAATTGCCAAACATGACCAGGAAATGCTTGATGAATACATAGCCGAAGAAAAAGAACTGCAAGCCAAAAAAGCGGAAGTAGAAGAAAAACAGGCTGATGTCGAAGCGCAAAAGGCAGAGCTCGAAGCGTTAAAAGAAGATCTTGTTGAGCAAACGGAAGAAATAGACCAGTTGCAAGAGGAGTTAAAAGAAAAGGAAGAAGAACTAGAGGCGCAGTTAGGCGACATCATGTCTGAGGAAGAATCATTGCAAAAGCAAGAAGAAGCGCTGGAAGCTGAGCTGAAAGCGTGGGAAGAAGAGCAGGAACGCCTAAAAGAAGAAGAGGAACGTAAAGCGCGTGAGGCAGAAGAACAAGCTGCTAAGGAACAAGAGGAGGAAAAGGAGAAGGAAACGGAAACGGAGGAAGCCGGCGAAATAGCCCAAGCTGCTGAAAAGCCGCAAGCAGGCGAAGAGAACAAAAACCAGAATAGCGACCAAGAAGAAGATGCTGCTCCTTCGGTGGAGAGTTCAGGCGCGTTTGTGCGGCCGGCAACAGGCTCGATTACATCAACTTATGGCCAACGGTGGGGAAGAATGCACTGGGGTATTGATATTGGCAAGAACGGCAGAGCCGGTGATGTTCCAATCGTCTCCGTGTTAGATGGAACGGTTGCTTCCACAGAATACCGCAGTGATTTTGGCAACTGGGTCGTCGTCACCCACCAAATAGATGGCAAACAACTGACGACAGTCTATGCCCATCTTGAACGGATTGATGTCAACCCTGGTGACCGGGTCAAAGCAGGCCAGCAGCTAGGACTAATGGGCAATACAGGCAGATCGACGGGGCCACACTTGCACTTTGAAGTCCATGAAGGGCCATTTAACTGGGACCGTTCAAATGCAGTAGATCCGATGAAATATATGTAAACGTTCGAGCGCCTTGGCAAGTACAGGGCGCTTTTTTTGTTGATGCTAAATCGCTTTTTGACAGAAGCTTGCCGACAAATTAGAATGGAAAGAGGAACGAAACGGAAAGCAAGGCAATTCGTTTTACAAGTGGGAGTGGTGAGCAATTTTGAAAACAAAGCATCTCGTGTGGACAGTAGCTGTGCTAGCAGCCGTGCTGGTCGGAGGGTTTTTCTTTATAAGTGGTGTGAACACTGGCTCTCCTAATCCAATTCAACCAAATAGTGGGAATGAATCGGTTGCGGAGTTAAGCGATGACGAATTAATGGAAAAATTTGAGCGAGCACTCGCCACGATTGAATCAGAGTACGTGACAGAGACGGATCGCCAACAATTAATTGAAGGTGCCATCAATGGGATGGTAGAAACGTTAAATGACCCATTTTCCGACTATATGGATGTAAGCTCGGCAACAGACTTTCAACAGTCACTCAGCTCTCATTTTGAAGGAATTGGAGCGGAAGTTGGCATGATCGACGGAAACGTTTCGATTATTAGCCCGATGCGCGAGTCACCAGCCGAAAAAGCAGGACTTTTGCCGAATGACGCGATTATTGCGATTGACGGCGAGTCGATTGAAGGCTGGTCTGTCAATGAGGCTGTAGCAAACATCCGCGGTGAGGGCGGCACAACCGTTACGTTGACAATTGAACGCAATGGAGTGAAAGACCCTTTTGATGTCCAAATTGAGCGGGATACGATTGAAGTCGAATCTGTTCGCGCAGATACGTTTGAGCAAGATGGGAAGAAAATTGGCAGACTGGAAATCACCTCCTTTTCAGAAGACGTAGGTACCCAGTTTGAAGAGCAGTTGCAAATCTTAGAAGAAGACGGAATCGACGGTTTGGTCATTGATGTCCGCGGCAATCCTGGCGGGTACTTAGAAGGTGCGACAAAAATTGGTGACGCGATTATTCCAGAAGGCAAGCCGGTTGTCCAAATTGAACATGGCAATGGCGAGATTGATAGCTATCTGTCGAACATGAAAGGCAAAAAGCCTTATCCTGTGGTCGGTTTGATTAACGAAAGCAGTGCTTCAGCTTCGGAAATTCTCGCTGCCGCGTTAAAAGAGTCAGGCGGCTATGATTTGGTCGGCGAAACGACATTTGGGAAAGGGACTGTACAAAAATCAATTCCAATGGATGACGGGAGCGCCTTGAAAATTACGACTGACCGTTGGTTGACGGCAGGCGGCAACACGATTGACCAAGAGGGGGTCGAACCGACTGTTAAACAACGGCAACCTGATTATTTTTATGCTGTCGCGCTTACAGTAGAAGAAACGTTTGTAAAAGACCAAGTATCAGACCAAATTGGCAATGCCCAAAAGATGCTGATTGGCTTAGGGTTCGATGTAGGCAGGGATGACGGCTATTTTGACGAGCAAACCGAAGAAGCGATCATTGCCTTTCAGCAATCACATGATTTACAAGCAAACGGCGAACTCAATGAAGAAACGGCAGGAAAACTTCAAGAAGACATTTTGTCCCATATTCGTGACACCGCTAACGATGAGCAGCTGAAACGGGCCGTTGAATTGGCTGCTGAGCAAGCGTCCCAATAGGCAGGAAACAGCCGGAAGTTTGTCGAAATGTAAGGATAGCTGCCTTTCTGTGGGCAGTTATCCTTTTTGGAATCTGTAGGAAAAGCTGGAGGATATAAAATGATAGATATTACTTTGACAGCCATTAGCAGCTTTTTGCTGCACCCGCTTTTTTACATAGGCATTGCTGCTTTTGCCGTTATTGGTGCTGTTCGTGTTGCAAAGGAAAGAGCTTCTTTTCATACACGGGTTTACGCCAAACGTGCTGTTTTTGTCCTCAGCCTCTTGCCTGGCTTGTTTGCCGGCTTTATCGCAAGCCTCGTGCTTATTGGCTATGGCCTGACACTGACCACTCCAGTTTTGCTGCTTATAGCAGCGGCAAGCATGCTTTTACTCCTAACGGGACGGATGCAGCTGCAGTCGCCTGCCTACTACATTCCTTTAGCTGCATTTGCGCTCGCTTTGCTGCCAAGCCTCACGTTACCAGCATGGCTAAGCGGAGAACTGGATTCTCGGATTTTGTATCCAAGCCTATTTCTGTTTGCAGCTGTTACCCTTCTCGCCCAAGCACTTCTAGTTCGCTATAATGGGGCAGCCTTGACTTCCCCACGGTTGGAAATAGGCAAAAGAGGGCGCTTTGTCGGCATTCATATCGCGAACCGCCTTTGGCTCCTCCCTCTCGTCGTTTTTATACCGGAGGGCGTGCTCCCTGCCTTTTCCTATTGGCCACTTATCCATATCGAGGGCATGACGTTTCAACCTCTGTTGATCCCTGTCCTCATCGGTTTTGGCAAGAAAATCCGTTCATTGCCAAAAGAAACCGTTGCCACTGAAGCCAAGGCAATTTATCCTCTCGCTGTGCTCGCCTTTGTCGGCGCTGCAGCCCTCTATTTCTTACCGGAATATTGGTTTTTGTGCTTGTGGTCCGCTTTATTGGCAGGATTAAAACTGGCGCTCGATATCCGTTCCGCCATTGCCGAAAAAAACAAACCTGCTTTTTTCACGGAAGAAGAAAAAGGATGCCGTGTCGTCGGTGTTCTTCCTGGCAGTCCGGCGGAAAAAATGGGCATTGCCATTGGCGAAGAAATTGCGAAAGTAAATGGGCAACCAGTCCATAATGAACAAACGATGTATCAAGCATTGCAAATCAATCCCGTATACTGCAAACTTGAAGTAAAAGACCTAGCAGGCGAAGTACGGTTTGTACACGGACCCCTTTACAGCGGCGAGCACCACCAGTTAGGGGCGTTGCTCGTGCGCCAGGAAGAACAGCTAGCAGACTCCATTGTGTAGCGATCACTTAGACTGATAGAAAACGCTTGTCAGACGAGGAGTGAAAGCAAGGGAAGATGTGAATAAAGCATGTGTTCATGAATATATGACCGAGACAAACGACGATCGAGCGTTTGTCTATTGTCTAAAACCCGCTCTAGGAAGGAGCGGGTTTTTAAGGTATCAACATCGATCGTTTTTTGAAGGAGCGCGTGGCCATTTATGCGGAAGCAGGCCGTTTTTTCAAAGGCGGCAATACTTCTTTGGTATCCTGTTGTTTGGAAATGTGATAAAGGACAATCCAGATTAGCGCAAAGCCAAGCGCTTGGGGAAAGCTAACTGTTTCTTGCATCGTCACCCAGGAAACAAGCAAGCCTGCCATTGGGAAACTAAGCTCGGCAATCGTAGCTACAGATGCTTTAATCGCCTGCAAGCCGCGGTAATAGAGTAGCATCGAGACCAAGCCTGGCAAAAGCGCTGAAGCTAGTAAGTTTATGCTAATAAAGACGAGTGCTATAGCCGAAGCTGGCTCGTTCCAAGCATCAGGCGAAGTCAAAACAAGGACGCTGAGCAAGGGCAAAGCCAAGAGAAAGCGGAGCGCTGTCACTGTTTCGTACCGGCATTTTCTTAAAAGCAAACGCCCCATAACGGTAGAGCCGCCCCATAAGGCTGCTGCGCCAATGGCGAAAAGGCTGCCAAGTTGAAAAACTTCGCCAAACCCGCTGATTGGCAAGGAGAAGCCAAATGTAAGCAAATAAGTACCAACAAGTGCCACTGGCACGAGAAAACCAAAATGTTTTGGCCATGATTCTTTCAAAACAAAACGGGCAAGGACAATCGCGAAAATCGGCTGGAGCTTTTGCAAGAGCAACACTGAGTTGATTTGCCCCATTCCGTGTGTCGCTGCGTAAGTAAGCCCATGTGTAAATAACAGCGTAGCAATAGCTGAACCGCCCCACGATATGAAAAGCAAGGCGCCAATGTCGACGAACGACAAATGGGCCAAGTCGCTTCTGTATCTCCAAATAAGGGGGACGGCAATAAAAGCCAAAATAATATGTTCGATAAAGACAATTTGCAAAGACGTCATCGTTTCAAGGAGAAGGAGGCGGAAAAGAGGGTTAATGCCCCAGAAAGCTGCTCCTATTACAATGAACCAAAATGTTTTTTGCGTGTGCGGTTGTTGCATGTGATGTCAAAACCCTTTCGTTTGAATCGGCCCTTCCAAAAATCAAAACAGCCCTGAATGTGCACATCCATTCAGGGCCTCTCAAATAAGCATGGGCGTGTATTGCCATGCTCATTCGTTGATCTTCTCCCATCCGGACTTTAACCGTCGGCTTTGGAATTCCACCAAATCAGTCCCCTTTTTGACAAGCGCAAAGGAGAGTCGCGGGCTTTTACCGCCGGCCAGGAGTTTCACCTGCCCCGAAGATACCTATTCATTATTTTTAGCATGTTAATCTTACCGTAATTGTCGGCATTCGTCCAGCGCCAAGAATCCAATACAATTGGTAATTATTTTTAGTACGTATGTTCGTCAAGTTTGTAGGTATTTGCATAAGGTTATGCTATAATGAAAAGCGAACACTTGTTTATAAAGAATGACAAAGGTGGGGCACATCTTTTTGAACAGTACGCGCCAAGTGGCGTGTGCGGGAGCCAAACAAGCTCATGCTTGACGGCAAAAGCTTCCGCTGCCCTCCCGTCTGATTTTGTTGGATAAATGGCAATAGGATTAAGTGTCCCTCACATGTTTGGTTGTCTGCAAGTGAGGGAAGTTTTTGTATTAATAAATAAAGGAGGAAGGTAGCACTTTCATGAAAAGAGCAACTCCGATTCATGAAAGTACCAAGTGATTATGGACCAAACGTTTCAGCTTGTATCAGAGTATTCTCCCCAAGGGGACCAGCCGAAAGCAATCGAGCAAATTGTGACAGGCATTCAAAACGGCAAAAAGCACCAAACATTGCTTGGCGCTACCGGAACGGGCAAGACGTTTACGATGTCAAATGTGATCCAAGCCGTTAATAAGCCGACGCTTGTAATGGCTCATAATAAAACGCTTGCCGGGCAATTGTATAGCGAGTTTAAACAGTTGTTTCCCAATAACGCAGTTGAGTATTTTGTCAGTTACTATGATTATTACCAACCAGAGGCGTACGTCCCGTCTTCAGACACGTTTATTGAAAAAGATGCAAGCATAAATGACGAGATTGATAAGCTTAGGCATTCGGCGACAAGTGCCTTGTTTGAACGGAGAGACGTCATTATTATCGCCAGCGTATCTTGTATTTACGGGTTAGGTTCACCAGAAGAATACCGGGACTTAGTGCTGTCCATTCGCACAGGCATGGAAATGGATCGGAACAGTCTGTTGCGGAAATTGGTTGACATCCAGTATGACCGCAACGACATGAATTTTGTTCGTGGCACATTCCGAGTCCGTGGCGATGTTGTCGAAATTTTTCCTGCTTCAAGGGACGAACAGTGCATGCGTGTTGAATTTTTCGGCGATGAGATAGAGCGAATCACAGAAGTGGATGCCCTCACTGGAGAAATAAAAGGCGAGCGTCACCATGTCTCTATCTTTCCAGCTTCCCACTTTGTGACCCGTGAAGAAAAAATGAAAAAAGCGATTGCCAATATCGAAGTGGAACTAGAAGAAAGGCTTTCCGTTTTGCGCAAGGAAGAGAAGCTGTTGGAAGCGCAGCGTTTAGAGCAGCGCACCCGTTACGATTTAGAAATGATGGCGGAAATGGGCTTTTGTTCAGGGATTGAAAACTATTCTCGCCATTTGACGCTTCGGGAAGCGGGAGCAACTCCGTATACATTGTTGGACTTTTTTCCGAAAGACTTTTTGCTTATTGTCGATGAGTCTCACGTTACCATTCCCCAAGTGCGAGGTATGTACAATGGCGACAGAGCCCGGAAAGAAATTCTCGTCAATCACGGCTTCCGTTTGCCTTCAGCCCTTGATAACCGGCCGTTAAAATTCGAGGAGTTTGAAGAAAAAGTTGGCCAGGCCGTCTATGTATCAGCCACTCCAGGACCGTACGAACTGGAACACACGCCTAAAATGGTCGAGCAGATTATCCGCCCAACTGGCTTGCTAGATCCTATAGTAGAAGTGCGCCCGATTGAAGGGCAAATCGATGACTTAATCGGCCGAATCCATGACCAAATCGCCAAGGACGAGCGTGTGTTAGTAACAACGCTTACGAAAAAGATGGCGGAAGACTTAACTGATTATCTAAAGGAAATCGGTATTAAAGTCCGTTACCTCCACTCGGAAGTCAAAACGCTAGAACGGCTAGAAATTATCCGCCAACTGCGCCTTGGGACATTTGATGTTCTTATCGGCATAAACTTGCTGCGGGAAGGCATTGACATTCCAGAAGTGTCGCTTGTGGCCATTCTTGATGCGGATAAGGAAGGATTTTTACGGGCAGAACGTTCGTTGATTCAAACGATTGGCCGGGCTGCGCGAAATGCGAATGGCCGTGTCATTATGTATGCCGATAAAATGACCCACTCAATGGAAGTGGCGATCAACGAAACGAAGCGGCGCCGTCAGATCCAGCAGGCATATAATGAGCAGCATGGCATTACGCCGCAAACGATTCAAAAACGAATACCAGAAGTCGTGCAAGCAACGTATGCAGCGGAAGAGACCGGCGATTATAAAGCTTCGTCGACACCATCGAAAAAACTAGGCAAAAAAGAACGCCAGGCAACGATTGAGCGTGTAGAAGCGGAAATGAAACAGGCCGCAAAAGAGTTGAACTTTGAACGAGCCGCTGAATTGCGCGATGTGTTGTTAGAATTAAAAGCGGAAGGATGACAGGAATAAATGGCACATGAACAGATTGTCGTTAAAGGGGCACGATCCAACAACTTAAAAAATATGGATGTGACGATTCCAAGGGATAAGCTTGTCGTGTTAACAGGCCTCTCTGGTTCGGGCAAGTCATCGCTCGCATTTGATACCATTTATGCAGAAGGGCAGCGGCGTTATGTGGAGTCGCTGTCGGCTTACGCCCGTCAGTTTCTTGGACAAATGGATAAGCCAGATGTTGACTCAATCGAAGGGCTGTCTCCAGCGATTTCGATCGATCAGAAGACAACAAGCCGCAACCCTCGTTCTACAGTTGGGACGGTAACAGAGATCCACGACTATTTGCGGCTATTGTATGCCCGAATTGGTCGGCCCGTCTGTCCTCGCCATGGCATTGAGATTTCCTCGCAGACGATTGAGCAAATGGTGGACCGCCTCCTTGAATATCCAGAGCGTACAAAAATGCAAATCCTTGCACCACTTGTATCAGGGCGTAAAGGCACGCATGTAAAGACGCTTGAACAGATTAAAAAAGACGGGTATGTCCGTATCCGCGTCGATGGAGAAATGCGTGAAGCCTCAGAAGAAATCGAGTTAGATAAAAACAAAAAACATACGATCGAGGTAGTCATTGACCGGGTTGTTATAAAAGATGGCGTTCAAGCGCGAATTGCGGACTCCCTGGAAACAGCTTTGACGCTTGCTGGTGGCAGGGTGCTCGTCGATGTCATCGGCGAAGAGGAGTTGCTGTTCAGCCAGCAACATGCATGTCCTGAGTGTGGTTTTTCCATTCCTGAACTCGAACCACGCTTGTTTTCATTTAACAGCCCATTCGGTGCTTGTCCATCTTGTGATGGGCTTGGTTCAAAGCAGGAAGTGGACAGTGAGCTTGTCGTGCCAGACCCAAGCCGGTCATTGCGTGAACATGCCCTTGCCCCGTGGGAACCGACGAGTTCCAATTATTATCCACAGTTATTGCAAGCGGTGTGTGATCACTTTGGTATTGATATGGACGTGCCGTTTGAAAAACTGCCAGCTGCCCAGCAACAAATTTTGTTAGAGGGAAGCGGGAAGGAGAAAATCTTTTTCCGCTATGAAAACGACTTTGGCCGCGTTCATGAACATACGATTGTATTTGAAGGGGTGCTCGCCAATGTAGCCCGACGCTATCGGGAAACAAGCTCTGATTACATTCGTGAACAAATGGAACTGTACATGTCGCAGAAAAAATGCCCGACGTGCAAAGGCTACAGGCTGAAAAAGGAAGCACTTGCTGTTTTTGTCGGCGGCAAACATCTAGGCGAAGTAAGCCAAATGACATGCACCGATGCTATCAACTTTGTTAAGACGCTTGACTTGACTGAAAAAGAACGTGCCATTGCTCGTTTGATCATAAAAGAAATTGAAGACCGTCTAGGCTTTTTAGTAAATGTCGGGCTTGATTATTTGACGCTATCCCGAGAGGCGGGGACGCTGTCTGGAGGGGAAGCGCAGCGCATTAGGCTCGCTACGCAAATCGGGTCATCGCTTATGGGTGTGCTTTACATTCTTGATGAACCTTCCATTGGCCTCCATCAGCGTGACAATGACCGTTTAATCGAGACGTTGAAACAGATGCGTGACCTTGGCAACACGCTGATCGTAGTTGAACACGATGAGGATACGATGCTGGCGGCTGACCATATTATTGACATCGGCCCAGGAGCAGGGGTTCATGGTGGATATATTACTGCTCAAGGAACACCAAAAGAACTAACGGAAAATCCCCATTCGTTGACAGGGAAGTATTTGTCAGGGGAAAAATTTATCCCAGTCCCCCGTGAAAGGCGTTCTCTTACTGAACGGTCGTTTACAGTGAAAAAGGCGTCGGCCAATAACTTAAAAAACATTGATGTTACGTTCCCACTCGGCGTGTTTATAGCCGTTACAGGCGTTTCAGGCTCTGGAAAAAGTACGCTTGTCAACGAAATTGTCCATAAAGCGCTGGCGCAACGGATTCACCGCGCCAAAGCGAAGCCAGGGGAACATAAAGAAATCATTGGCATTGATGAAATGGATAAAGTGATTGACATTGACCAATCGCCGATCGGGCGGACACCACGTTCCAACCCGGCAACATATACAAGCATGTTTGACGATATACGGGATGTATTCGCGATGACCAATGAAGCGAAAGTACGGGGTTATAAAAAAGGCCGATTCAGCTTCAATGTCAAAGGTGGGCGTTGCGAAGCATGTAAGGGTGACGGGATCATCAAGATCGAAATGCACTTTTTGCCTGACGTCTACGTCCCTTGTGAAGTATGCCACGGAAAACGTTATAACCGCGAAACCCTTGAAGTGACATATAAAGGAAAAACGATTGCCGATGTGCTGGAAATGACGATTGAAGAAGGCGCTGAATTTTTTGCCAGCATTCCAAAGATTAACCGCAAAATCCAGACGCTCATTGATGTCGGTCTCGGTTATTTAAAACTGGGACAACCGGCGACGACGCTTTCAGGCGGGGAAGCGCAACGGGTGAAGTTGGCGTCCCAGTTGCACAAACGGTCAACAGGACGAACGCTCTATATTCTCGATGAACCGACGACTGGCCTCCATGTCGATGATATTGCCCGCTTGTTAAAAGTGCTTCAACGCCTTGTCGACAACGGCGACACTGTCTTGGTTATTGAGCATAACTTAGATGTCATTAAAACGGCTGACCATATCATTGACCTTGGGCCAGAAGGGGGCAAGAACGGCGGCACTATAGTGGCCGAAGGAACGCCAGAGCACGTAGCCGAAACAAGTGCTTCTTATACAGGGGCCTATTTAAAACCCATTCTTGCTCGTGATAAAGCTAGACAAGAAGCGTTGTTTGCGGGGGCAGGGCAAAAAAGTTCGTAAAAGCTGAAACATCTTGCCTAGCTGCTCCGTAATACAGTAATAGAAAGCCGATAAAGGAGCGATTGCCATGGAAGAACGTATGATGATCTTGAAAATGATTGAAGATGGGAAGGTCACAGCAGAAGAAGGATTGCGTTTGCTTGAGGCGATCGGCAAGGACGAAGCCGATTCAGCAAAACAGGATTCTCATCAAGGCGGGCGTGACAGAGAAACGCGGGAAGAGTCGCCTCTTTCAAAGTTGAGTGGTTTTTTTGAGACAGCGATTCAAAAAGTGAAAGAGGGCGACTTGGACTTTAATTTTGGAACAGTGACGGAAATTGACCACGTCTTCCAACAGCAAAACATTTCGCCTCGTTCTTTGAAAGTATCATTAGAAAACGGATCAGTTGACGTCGTTCCATGGGATAAACAAGATGTGCGCTTGGAGTGCCAAGTGAAAGTGTATCGTGTACGTGATACCGAGCAAGCACAAGATTTCTTCCTAAAAGAATCTGTATTCTCGGCTACAGATGAAACGCTGTTGTTTGAAACAAAGACGAAATCGATGAAAGTGCTGGCGACATTGTATGTGCCCCAATCCGCATACGGGCGTATTAAACTTTATACGTTTAATGGCGCTTTGAAAGGGGAAGATTTAAAGGCGGATACATTTGAAGCCAACACAACAAACGGTTCGATTAAAACAACAAATATTGAATCGAAAAAAGCGAGCATGGAGACGGTCAATGGCAGTATATCTTGCGAGCAAAGCCAATTGCAACTTCTTGATGCCAAAACATTGAATGGGTCGGTTAAAGTATCTGGATCGATCCAAGACGCAGACGTAGAAACGGTCAATGGCTCGATCACTTATGAGATGGAAGCGTCGACTGATGCAGGGTATGTTGATTTAAAAACTACAACAGGAAGTGTAAAATTGCTTGTTTCTCCTGCTGTACGCATTGAAGCCAAGCTGAAATCAAATGTTGGCTCAATCAATAACCGTTTGGCTAATGTAGAGATTCTCGATGAGAAAAAGGAATTTGCTCAACGCTACATGCAGTTGACTGGCAACCAGGCGCAAGAAAAGCGGGTCAAAGTCCATGCTGTAGCGAATACTGGTAGCATTACCGTACAAGATAAAGACAGTTAAAGGGAATGCCAACGAAAGGAATGGGAAGTATGAAGCGCCTTACAAGGTCTCAAGATAAACGGCTACTTGCAGGCGTCTGTGCCGGGATTGCCGACTATTTGAATATCGACCCGACGATTGTACGGCTTATTACGGTCATATTAGCAATCCCAACATCGGTTTTTCCAATGGTGCTTGTCTATATAGTGGCAATGTTGCTTATGCCGATAGAGGAGAACGTTTAAAATGAGATGGCTTCTCGGTTTAGTCTTAAACGCTGTCGTGTTATGGATGCTCTCACAACTTTTTTCTGGTTTTTACTTGTCTAGTTTTTTCGCTGCACTAGTAGCGGCGTTTCTCCTGAACATTTTAAACTGGACAGTCAAGCCGATTTTGACAGTATTAACGTTGCCGATCACGATTTTGACGCTAGGGCTGTTCTTGTTTGTTATTAGTGCAGTGACGCTCATGCTGACATCAATCATAATGGGAAGCGCTTTTGAAATCAGCGGCTTCGGCACGGCATTGCTTGCAGCCGTTATCATTGCCCTGTTCCAAACATTTCTCATCAATCCCATCAAAAACAACTAACAGGCCGCATTCGCGGCCTGTTTTTTTATAACCTTTTTTAGGCGTCTGGCGCAAATCATGCTACAATAGCTCTAGCACGATTCGCTCTTGTAAGTGGACAAATGAGGTGAAAGAAAATGGCAAAAGTCACAGCAAATGATTTGTTAGAGAAATTTCAATTTGAACTTTTAGCTGGCGAAGAAGGAATATACCGGCCAATAACCACAAGCGACATTTCCAGGCCAGGAATTGAAATGGCTGGCTTTTTTACATATTATCCAGCCCGTCGCCTCCAGCTCATTGGACGGACGGAGCTTTCTTTTTTAAAGTCGCTCTCCGACCAAGAAAAGGAAGAACGGATGACCAAATTATGCACGTATGACACGCCAGGCATTATTCTTTCACGTGGTCTGGAAGCGCCTGAACAGCTTATTGCCGCTGCCGATAAACGTGGAGTGCCTGTTTTGCGTTCGACCTTAACGACAACCCAACTTAGCAGTCGAGTCACCAATTTCTTGGAAAGCGAATTGGCGCCTGTGACCGCTGTCCATGGCGTGCTTGTTGACATTTATGGCATTGGCGTGCTGATTACAGGCGGAAGCGGCGTTGGCAAAAGCGAGACTGCACTTGATTTGGTTCGCCGCGGCCACCGCCTTGTCGCCGATGATTCCGTTGAAATCCGCCAGCAAAATGAAGATACATTAGTCGGGTATCCGCCGCCGCTTTTGCAACACTTGCTGGAAATCCGCGGACTTGGCATCATTAATGTCATGACGTTATTTGGGGCAGGGGCGGTTCGCCCTTTTAAACGGATTAGCCTTTGTATGAACTTAGAGCTTTGGGACCAAAACAAAGCGTATGACCGTCTTGGGCTTGAGGAAGACAAAATGAAAATTTTTGATACGGAGATAACAAAAATGACCGTCCCTGTTCGTCCAGGGCGAAATTTAGCTGTTATTATTGAGGTGGCTGCGATGAATTTCCGCCTGAAACGACTAGGCTTTAATGCAGCACAAGAATTTTCGGAACGCTTGACACAAGTGATTGAGCATGGGGAAAATGAATTTTAAAGACAGGGGAGACGAATGGAATGGAAGAACAAATTGAACCGATTGACCGCGTTTTTGTCCAGCTTGGGCCAATCGCGATTTATTGGTATGCCGTCCTCATTTTGCTTGGAGTCGCCGTCGGTTATTTTATGGCGCGGCGCGAGTCGGTTAAGCGAGGACTGCCGCAGGAGACGTTTGCTGATTTGCTAGTCTGGGCGTTGCCGATTTCCATTCTATCGGCTCGTGCATACTATGTTATTTTTCGTTGGGAGCAGTTTGCTGATAATCCAATTAGTGTTTTTTATTTGCGTGAAGGCGGAATAGCGATTCATGGTGCTTTAATTGGTGCGGTACTCACAGCGATTGTGTTTGCTAAAAAACGTGGGTTGTCGTTTTGGAAAATCGCCGATGTGGCAGCGCCTAGCATTTTGATTGGCCAAGCGATTGGCCGCTGGGGCAATTTTGTCAATCAAGAAGTATACGGGGCAGAAGTAACAAGGGAATTTCTTGAGGGAATGTTTTTGCCTGACTGGATTATTAATCAAATGTATATTAATGGGACGTACTACCAACCGACATTTTTATACGAATCGCTTTGGAACGTGTTGGGAGTCATCGTGCTACTGCTGCTTCGCAAAGCAAACTTGCGCCAAGGGGAACTATTCTTATCGTATGTGATTTGGTATTCGGTTGGGCGTTTTGTGATTGAAGGCATGCGGTTAGACTATTTATTAATTGGCGATACGCTTCGCACGGCCCAGATTTTATCAATCGTGTTGGTCGTAGCATCGATTGCCCTATGGGTATACAGGCGCCTTTGGGTGAAACCACCGCGCTACTTGAAACCAGACGCAGTTACAAAACAGAAAAAATAGAGAGGGAAGATACGGATGGGAATGGTGAAACGAGGCTTGCTGTCCGGCTTGTCAACAACATGGACGCTTGGGAAAATCATTTTTCCAGTTACGCTAGTTGTTACTTTGCTAGGCTATACGCCTCTACTCGACTGGCTCGCTAAGCTGATAGCCCCTTTAATGGGCTTGATTGGTTTGCCTGGAGAAGCGGCAATTCCTTTAGTTATTGGCAATGTTCTTAACTTATACGCAGGCATTGGCGCGATTTTGACATTTGACTTTACTGTAAAAGAAGTATTTATTTTAGCGATTATGCTTTCTTTTTCACACAATCTCATTATCGAATCTGCGGTTGCGACAAAGGTAGGCGTCCGCGTATCGGTTATTGTTGCGGTGCGGATTTTTCTAGCTGTGGCCGCAGCCTTTATTATCAATCTTGTTTGGAGTGGCGGGAGCGAACAAGCGGTCTATGGGCTTGCTTCAACCCAAGCGCCTCAAGCAACTGGGGTTATGGGAATGGTAGCCGATGGTTTATGGACTGCCTTTTTAGGTGTTGTTCAATTAGCGGCGATTGTCATTCCACTCATGCTGGTTGTCCAAATCATGCGTGAGCGCAACTGGCTTGCCGTTATTTCGAAAAGTTTAGCGCCACTGACACGATTGATTGGTGTCGGGGAAAATACTGCTGTTACGCTTGCTTCTGGGTTAACCATTGGCTTAGCATACGGAGCTGGCGTGATGATCGATGCGGTCAAAGAGGACCGTGTAAAGAAGAAAGATTTGTATGTGGTGTTTATTTTTCTCGTTGCTTGCCATGCGGTTGTCGAGGATACGCTTGTGTTTCTCGTCCTTGGCATTCAAGTGTGGCCGTTGCTTGTTATACGCCTTTTGACAGCACTGTTGTTAACAATGGTGATTTCCCGTCTTTGGACACAGCTTGAGAAGAGGAAACAAGGGAACTTCGGAAAGGATGCTGTTTATGACCATTAATACGTTGCTATTTGATTTAGATGGGACATTGATTGATACAAATGAATTGATTATCCAATCCTTTCTCCATACATTAGAACCAGATTTTCCAGGTGTCTATACCCGGGAAACGGTGCTGCCGTTTATCGGTCCACCGCTTGTAGACAGCTTTTCACGTATTGATGCTTCCCGTGCTGAAGAATGGGTCCGCACATACCGTGATTTTAACCATCAACAACACGATGCGCTTGTAAAGGAATACCCAGGTGTAAAAACAGGCATTAAGACGCTGCATAAACAAGGTTACAAGCTAGCGGTCGTAACGACTAAAATTAGGGAAACCGCGCAAATGGGCTTAGAGTTGATGGGGCTTTCCCCGTACTTTGATGTGATTGTCGCCTTTGACGATGTAAAACATGCAAAACCGCATCCTGAACCGTTATTTGAAGCTCTTAGGCAACTTGATTCAAAACCTGAAGAAGCGATCATGGTTGGCGACAATTCACACGACGTATTGGCAGGAAAAGCAGCAGGTACAAAAACGGTTGCGGTTGGCTGGGCATTAAAAGGCGCTGAGCATTTGCGCACATTTGCGCCAGATTACATACCAGCAACAATGGAAGAGCTGGTTGAAATCGTGAATCGCCTGTGAGCAGGAAGACAGAACGTTTTCCGGTAAGCGGGTCGAACTCATTGTGGCAGCTTTACCGCACCGTTTCCTTTTGGAAAGTCGCAAAAACGTTTGCTGTTGCCCAAATAGCGCGCTTTACTCCATCGCTGCGAATGAAAAACTGGCTTTACCGCGTGTTTTTGAAGATGGAAATTGGCAGCCAAACAGCAATCGCTTTAATGGTAATGGTGGATGTCATGTTTCCTGAGAAAATTAAAATTGGCGCCAACTCCATTATTGGCTACAATACGACAATTTTGGCTCATGAATATTTGATTGAAGAGTATCGACTCGGCCATGTTGTGATTGGCGACAGGGTGATGGTCGGCGCCAATTGTACGATTCTTCCCGGCGTGACGATTGGCGATGGCGCAGTTGTAGGCGCGGGGACCGTTGTCCATAAAGATGTGCCCCCAGGAGCGTTTGTTGCTGGAAATCCAATGAAACAAATAAGGTAACCTCACGTACAATAGCGTTAGCTATTGTACGTTTTTTTGTGAATGGGCCAGTTGACTTTTCGTTAGGGCAATTGTAAACTAGAAAAAACTTTACTTCATTAGTGATTTAGCAAACTAAAGTAAATGGCAGTTAGGAGCGAACGTTGTGTCTGAGCCTTTTATGTTTGAAAAACCTTTAGGCATGCGCGATGTGCTGCCGAATTTGCATTCAATGCAACGAAAATTAGGCGATCGTGTATTGCAAGAGTTTCGGTTATGGGGATACGAGCAAGTCCAAACGCCGACGCTTGAATATTATGAAACAGTCGGGAAAGCGTCTGCTATTTCAGATAAGCAGTTATTCAAATTAATTGATTTTCATGGAAATACGCTCGTTTTGCGCCCTGATATGACGGCGCCAATTGCTCGGCTCGTTTCTTCAAGTATGAAAGACATCCCTTATCCACTTAGGCTATCGTACTGTTCAAGTCTTTATCGAGCTTTGCAAACGGAAGGCGGGCGTCCTGCCGAATTTGCACAAGTCGGCGTTGAGCTTGTTGGTGATCATACCGCAAGCGCTGACGGGGAAATGTTGCTGTTGCTGAACAGAGCCCTTATTCAAGCAGGACTTGACCATTTTCAAGTTGCCGTCGGCCATATCGGTTTTTTAAATGCGTTATTTTTGGAAATTGTTGGAACTGAAGAACGGGCCGAGCTGTTGCGGAGGCAACTCTATGAAAAGAACGATGTTGGTTTCAAAGAGCAAGTAAAGGCATTTGGGCTATCGTCGATTGATGAAAAGAAGCTGTTAAAACTAAGCCGGTTACGCGGCAATGAAGCGATTCTAACTGAAGCGGAGGAGCTAACCGAATCACCAGAAGGCAAACAGGCTGTGGCGGAGCTAAGAGACCTTTGGCAAGGTCTGAAAGAGGGAGGGCTTACCCGTTATATGAAGCTTGACTTAAGCCTTGTCCTCCATATGAGCTATTATACAGGTTGCATTTTTGAAGTTTACCATGACCGCCTCCCCCATCCCCTTGGCGGTGGCGGACGCTATGACCATTTGCTTGCTAAATTTGGCCGTCCTGGTCCTGCGACTGGCTTCGGTTTACGTTTGGATTTGCTTGCAGAAGCAGTAGGCAAACTAGAAGCGCAGCCGAAAAAACGTTGCTTGCTTTATAGCAGGGAACGGCGCCAAGAAGCCTATCGAAAAGCGACTGCGCTTCGGGAAAAGGGGATGCAAGTCGTCTTACAAGATGTGGCAGGCGTTGACGACATCGATAAAATGTCCGCTAGTTATGAAGAAATTGTTTATTTAATCGGCAAAACAGAGGAGGGCAAGCGATGACACTGACAATGGCGATGCCGAAGGGGCGGATTTTTGAGGAGGCTGTTCAGCTGCTCCGTTCGGCTGGCTATGATTTGCCAAGTTCCTTTGAGCAATCGCGCAAACTCATTATCGATGTGCCGAATGAATCGCTCCGTTTTATCTTAGCGAAGCCGATGGATGTGCCTACTTATGTGGAACACGGTGTTGCTGATGTCGGTGTCGCTGGCAAGGATGTCATGCTGGAGGAAAAGCGCGACGTCCACGAAGTGCTCGACTTGAACATTAGCGCTTGTCATTTGGCGGTGGCGGCGCTGCCGACGTACCGACGAGGCGAATTAAATCCAAAAGTAGCGTCAAAATACCCAAACGTGGCATCACAGTTTTTTAAAGAACAAGGGGAGCAAGTTGAAATTATTAAATTGAATGGCTCAATCGAATTAGCGCCGATCATGGGACTTGCTGGCAGAATTGTCGACATCGTTTCAACGGGACAAACACTGAAAGAAAATGGCTTAGTTGAATTGGAACAAATTAGACAAATCACGTCGCGCTTTATTGTCAATCCTGCTAGCTACCGGATGCGCGCAGGTGAAATTCATGATATGGTTGAGCGTTTGGCGGCCGTTATAGAGGGGGATGGCAGTGAAGATCATTGAGCTAAAAGAAGGAGAGGCGGTTACCTTAAAGCGCAGCGGCCTTCATGGAAGCGAAGCAGAAATCACTACTGTGAACACGATCATTGAAACGGTAAAAAAGGAAGGCGATCAAGCGCTAGTCCATTACACTAAACAATTTGACGGAGTGGAATTAACAGACTTGCGTGTCACGAAGGCAGAATGGGACAATGCTTATCGCCACATTGATCAACCTGTTTTAGCAGCGATTCGCCAAGCAATTGCCAATGTCCGTGCCTTTCACGAACAACAAAAAGCGAAGTCGTGGTTTCAAACAGCCCCTGATGGCACGATTTTAGGGCAGCGTGTCACCCCCCTTGATGCCGTAGGCGTTTATGTACCTGGAGGAAAAGCGGCTTACCCGTCTTCGATTATTATGAATGTTGTACCTGCTCAAGTCGCAGGTGTAAAGGAAATTTCAATGGTTTCCCCATCTGGCAAAAACGGTTCCCTTCCGCCAGCTGTCCTCGCGACAGCGGCTGAACTTGGCGTCCATACGATTTATAAGCTTGGCGGAGCGCAAGCAGTGGCCGCTTTGGCGTATGGCACGGAAACGGTGCGTCCAGTTGATAAAATTACAGGGCCAGGCAACAAATATGTGGCCCTTGCCAAAAGAGCGGTTTTTGGCGATGTGGCCATTGACATGATTGCTGGGCCAAGTGAAATTTGCGTGTTAGCCGATGAAAAAGCGAACCCTGCCTATGTGGCAGCAGACCTCCTTTCCCAAGCGGAACACGATGAGGATGCGACAGCCGTGTTAGTCACTCCTTCTAGGGAACTGGCCGAAGCGGTCCAACAAGAAACAGCACGGCAACTAGCTACTCTTCCGAGAAAAGAGATAGCAGGGCGAGCATTAGATCAGTTTGGTGCTTTGTATGTGACTGCCTCGCTGGCACAAGCAATTGAAGTCGTCAACCAATTGGCGCCTGAGCATTTGGAAATTGCCACGGAAGAGCCCCTTGCATTGCTTGGTCGCGTCAAACATGCGGGAGCGATTTTTCTTGGTTCGTACAGTGCCGAACCAGTCGGCGATTATTTTGCTGGCCCAAACCATGTACTGCCGACAAACGGAACAGCCCGCTTTGCCAGCCCGCTATCAGTAGATGATTTCGTCAAAAAATCAAGCATTATTTCCTACAGCAAAACGGCGCTAGCTGAGAACGGAAAAGCGATCACGGAATTGGCGCGGCTAGAAGGGCTTGAAGCGCATGCACGCGCAATAGACATTCGATTGGAGGACATGTGATGGCTCGTAGCTATGAATTAACAAGGACGACAGGAGAAACGGACATTTCGTTGCGGCTCAATCTTGACGGCGAAGGAAAAGCAGATATCGAAACAGGCGTGCCTTTTATCGAGCATATGCTCGATTTGTTTGCGAAACATGGCCAATTTGATCTGTCTGTCAAGGCTAGTGGCGATATTGAAGTCGATGCTCACCATACGACTGAAGATCTTGGCATTTGCATCGGTCAAGCTGTAAAAGAAGCGCTTGGAACGAAGGAGGGCATCAAACGTTATGGAAACGCGTTTGTGCCGATGGATGAGACGCTTGCCCAAGTGGTTGTCGATTTGAGCAACAGGCCCCATTTGGAATTTAGGGCTGACTTTCCGAGCCAGAAAGTCGGCACATTTGATACCGAACTTGTCCATGAATTTTTTTGGAAATTGGCGTTAGAAGCGCGCATGAATCTCCATATTATCGTCCACTACGGACACAATACACACCATATCATTGAAGCGATTTTTAAAGCATGCGCACGTGCTTTGGATGAAGCCACGGCAATTGATCCACGAATTAAAGGAATATTGTCAACGAAGGGGCTGCTTTAATGATTGGCATCATTGACTACGGGATGGGCAACCTCCATTCGGTCTCTAAAGCGCTTGAAAGGTTAGGAATCCCCTATTTTATTAGCAGCAACGGGGAAGAATTGGCAAAGGCCAAGGCGTTGATCCTCCCTGGGGTCGGCGCTTTTCCTGACGCAATGGATATTCTTACACAAACAAACGTCCAGCCTTTTTTAGACAACTGGGTAGCGGAAAACAAACCATTACTCGGCATTTGCCTTGGGATGCAACTACTGTTTGAGTCAAGTACGGAACATCAAACAACAGCAGGCCTTGGTTACTTGCCTGGGCATGTCGAACGTTTTTCTGGAACGACGGCAGAGGGGCACGCCTACAAAGTGCCGCATATGGGATGGAATAAGCTGGATTTTCATAGGACCACACCACTAACAGAAGGCGTTCCTGACGGCTACGTGTATTTTGTCCATTCTTATGTGGTCCGTACAGAAAAGGACATCGTTGTTGCAAGCAGTGATTATTACCAAAGAGTCCCTGCTATTGTGCAAAAAGGGCAAGTGTATGGCATGCAGTTCCATCCCGAAAAAAGCAGCACTGTCGGCATGGCACTGTTGAAACGCTTTGGCCAACTAGTGGAGGGAATTTGAGATGAGCTATACGATCTATCCGGCAATTGACATCCGTGCTGGAAAATGCGTGCGCCTCGAACAAGGCGATTACAACAAAGAGACGATATATGGAGAATCGCCTTATAAAATGGCGAAATCATTTCAAGACACAGGCGCGAAGTGGGTACACGTCGTTGATCTAGACGGGGCAAAAGCCAAAAGGCCGGTGAACGATGAAGCGATTTTGACGATCGCCCAAAAATTAGACGTCCCCGTTCAAGTTGGGGGAGGAATTCGCACCGAACAAGATATTGACCGCTATATAAACGAAGGCGTCGCCTGTGTCGTCCTTGGCAGTGTGGCGGTTTACCAGCCTGATTTTACGAAACAAATGCTTGCCAAGTATGGAGAACAAATTGCGATCGGGATTGATGCTCGTGATGGATATGTAGCTACAGAAGGATGGCTTGAAACGTCACACGTCAAAGCGGAAGACCTTGCTGCTGAAATGGCCCGCTTTGGCGCCAAAACGTTCATTTTTACCGATATTGCCCGTGACGGCATGCTCACTGGACCGAACATCGAAGCGTGCGTTGCTCTTTCCAAAGCAGCGAATGCCAATGTGATTGCCTCTGGAGGGGTAAGCAGCATTGCCGATTTGGCACAATTGCGAGCTGCTTCCCTTGCCGGGGCTATTGTCGGCAAAGCGCTGTACACGAAGCGGTTCACTTTAGAGGAAGCGTTGGCGGAAGGAGAGTTGTAATGCTAGCAAAACGGATTATTCCATGCCTAGACGTGAAAGAAGGCCGTGTTGTGAAAGGGACGCAATTCCTCTCCTTGCGCGATGCTGGCGATCCAGTCGAACTCGCTGCTTTTTACGACAAAGAAGGCGCAGACGAGCTCGTCTTTCTTGATATTTCTGCTTCCCATGAAGGGCGGGAAACAATGGTCGATGTGGTCCGCGAAGTCGCTGCAACGCTAGCAATTCCTTTTACCGTTGGCGGAGGCATTAACACACTCGCTGACATTCGCCGCATTTTGCGCGCCGGCGCAGACAAAGTGTCCATTAACACAGCCGCCCTGCTTCGTCCAGCGTTTATTCGCGAAGGCGCCGATTATTTTGGCTCACAATGCATCGTTGTTGCGATTGATGCGAAATTTGATACGGCGCTTGGCACGTGGCGCGTGTACACACATGGTGGCCGCAACCAGACTGACTGGTTAGCAACCGATTGGGCCAAGGAGGCTGTCCGCTTAGGAGCCGGCGAACTGCTCGTAACTAGCATGGATCAAGATGGAGCGAAGACAGGGTTTGATTTGCCGTTGTTAAAAGCGATCAATGAAGTAGTGACAGTGCCCGTGATTGCCTCTGGTGGAGCAGGAGCGGCAAGCGACTTTGTTGACGTGTTCAAACTCCATTACGCAGATGCAGCCCTCGCGGCATCGATTTTCCATTACAAAGAAACGTCAATTCAAGAAGTAAAAGCCCGTTTACGGGAAGAAGGTGAGTGCATCCGATGAAACCAATCCGCTTTGATAAAGACGGGCTCGTCCCAGCAATCGTCCAAGATGCAAATAGCAAAGCGGTGCTAACGCTTGCTTATATGAATGAAGAATCGCTGCAAAAGACAATAGAAACGAAAGAAACATGGTTTTACAGCCGGTCACGTCAACAACTTTGGCATAAAGGAGAAACATCAGGCAATACACAACATGTTGTTGACGTCCGCTATGACTGTGACCAAGACGCTGTACTTGTACTTGTGGAACCGAAGGGGCCCGCTTGCCATACAGGGGCATACAGTTGTTTTTCCCAGTCGCTAACTGGCGGCACCAGCAAGGTGGCAGGCAATCGCTTTCAAATTTTAAACGACCTTGAAGAAACGATTGCAAAGCGGGAGGCGGAAAAGCCAGAAGGGGCGTATACAACATACTTGTTTACAGAAGGCGTCGATAAAATATTGAAAAAAGTCGGCGAAGAGGCAGGAGAAGTGATCATTGCCGCGAAAAACCGCGATCCCGAAGAGCTGCGTTGGGAAGTAGCCGACTTGTTTTACCACGTCCTCGTTCTCTTACAGGAACAAAAGCTTCCTTTGGATAGAGTACTGGAAACGTTGGACGCACGCCATCAATCATAAGAGCATGTGAAAAACAGCAACCTAAGAACCAGGTTGCTGTTTTTTAGAGAAAACCAACATACATCGTTTTCCTTTTATGAGATGAACATTCATAAGAGGAAAAGCAAAAGGTGGAAAGACAAATGTCTGACATAGCGCTCATTCGAAAAATAGAAACACTATCAATGAATGCACAGCCTGCCCTTAAGACAGTGGAGAAAGGCGGATGGATTTTGCGCTTTGCCAATGGCTATACAAAAAGAGCAAACTCGATTCACACACTCTATCCTTCTTGTGGGGAGCTTGAAAAGAACATCGAGGCCTGTGAACAAATGTACCGTAGGCAAAATCTTCCTGTAGTTTATAAGCTGACAGCGGCTGCTTGTCCAAGCGATTTGGATTGTTCTCTAGATGCAAAGGGGTATGATTATATAGGGGAGACGAGTGTTCAAACCTTGTCTTTATCACAAATCGGCGAAAGGCCAAAGGTTCATGTCGAGAGTAGCCATCGACAAGACCGTAAATGGTTTGATCATTATTGTCATTGGAATCATGTTCGCGAAGCAGACCGACAGACATTAAAACAAATGTTGGACAACATTGCCGCCGAGACGTGCTACATGCTTATAACGGACAATTACGGGAACCCTTGTGCTTGCGGGTTAGGAGTTATTGAAGATAGGTACATTGGGTTATTTGATATAGTGACAAATAAGAAGGAACGAAAACAAGGATATGGGACGCAGCTGATCCAACATTTGCTTCATTGGGGAAAAGAAAATGGGGCTGACTTTGCTTACTTGCAAGTGGTCCGAGAAAACAAGTCAGCCTTCACACTCTATACGAAGCTTGGCTTTGAAGAAATGTATACATACTGGTACCGAGTCAAAAGCTGAGACTAGCGATGTTTAAATAGATTAAACTGGGCTTGTTGGCTTTATTCAGTAAAAGATGGCTAGCGTCCACTCTAAATCAATGAAAATCCTTAAGTTTCGATTTTTTGTAGGCAAGTGGTGTCATGTTCATCACTTTTCGGAATCGAGCGATAAAATAGCTTGTGCTGTTAAAACCTACTTGATAAGCTACGTCCGTTACAGTTGCGTTTGGCTGCTGCAAGAGAGGCAAGCTTTTTTGGATACGGTAATCAGTAACGTATTGAAGGGGGGACGTTTTTAGCATTCGTTTAAAATAGCGGCAACATTCAGAGCGGCTTAGCTGCCCTGCCTTTGCTATATCATCTAAGGAAATGTTCTCTCCAAAGTGGCTATGAATCCATTGAAGCATTCCCTTTACTCGTCGATTTTGCATCATCTTGTTCTGGTCGTATTCTAATCGCAGTCCATTTGAGATTAGAAGTTTCCATATTGCCACCATCTTGGTAGTGACATCAATTTCATAATAAGGGGGCTGCTCTTCAATCGATCGATGGATGCTTAACGTACAGTCAATAATATTTTTCCCCCACCCTTCATCGGCACAAATATCCAAGTAGGGAAGGTTCGTCGCTTGAATGTATGGGCTAACATAAGTTGCAAAAAGCTCTTGCGGCAAAATGAAAGATGGATCGACATTAAGACAAATATAGCGACTATTTAAATGAGGCAGACTTTCAGCCATGTGAAGGCTGCCGCTATTGATGAACACCCCATTCTTCTCATGAACAATAACCGTCTCATTATTGACATGAAAACGTACTTTTCCATTTGTTACAACGACAAATTGTAGCTCATCATGCCAATGAAGAGGAATATAGCCATTGCTGTTTTCTTTAATGGATGTATGATAGCAGGCAATCGGCAAATCAACAGTTCGATGGGCTGTTTGTTCTTTTAAATGATCATCAATTTCAAAATGGATTGTCCCCACGTTCCACCTCAATATCCTTATACTTTTTCGTTCAATTCGCGTATCTTTAACGGCATTTTTCTTTTATTATAACACCATTATGATTGTAAAGGTGGAGAGAAAGATGAGACGGTATGTAGGCCTCATGCTCGTTTTAGTAGGAGCAGTATGTTGGGGGATGGGCGGAACCGTCGCCCAAAAATTGTTCCAGCAAGACGCTGTTAATATAAATTGGCTTGTGTCCATAAGGCTCTTAATTGCAGGAGCAATGTTATTAATTATACAACTCTTGTTAAAGAATCGGACGCAAATTTTAGGCGTTTGGAAAACAAAGCAATCAGCTGCACGGCTTCTTACTTTTGGAATTTTTGGCATGCTTGCCGTCCAATATACGTACATGGCATCGATTAAAAATGGCAATTCGGCAGTTGCGACATTGCTGCAATATTTAGCACCTGTCATGATCATTCTGTATATGGTAGTTCGCGGGCAAAATCGATTGACTAGGCGTGACCTGATTTATGTGTCTCTTGCTTTGACTGGTTGCTATCTTCTGTTAACAAATGGTTCCCTTTCCGAGCTTTCAGTGCCAGCTTCTGCGATTATTTGGGGAATTCTTTCAGGGGCTGCACTAGCCTTTTACACGTTGTATGCGGTTCCTTTGTTAAAACAGTACGATTCTCTTGTGATTGTCGGTTGGGCGATGCTAATTGGAGGTATGGCTTTAAGTGTGATTCATCCTCCGTGGCGGATTGGGGAGGCAACTTTTCAGCTAGAAACGTATCTACACCTTGGTTTTGTCATTTTTTTCGGAACGATGCTTGCTTTTTGGTTCTACATTGAAAGTTTGAATACCCTTTCTCCGAAAGAAACGAGTCTGCTTGGAAGTGCCGAACCATTAGCTGCGGTAGTGACGATGGTCATTTGGCTCCGTGAACCGTTCGGTGTTTTTCAATGGGGAGGGCTCGCTTGTATTCTTGCTATGATTTTTATAATGGCGTGGCAAAAAGAGGATGCGAAGGCCCAGACATAGAGATGGCCTCTATTGACAGGAAAGCACTCACTATTGGCTGTGAACGAAAGGGGAAACGGTTCTCACGAAACGCGAATGCCTTTTACGTTTTAAACGGAAGGAGAACGGCTAAACTGGTGGTAGAGCATAAGGCAGCAGGCAAATGTGGTTGCTAGGTCGTTAACGAACCGACTTATGAAAGGAGAAGGTAACAGTGGCCAGTGAAAAGGAAATCCCAAAAGAATCAGGGGTAGATAACAGTGTAGCCGTACTCCGAGAAGGGTATTTATATGGCACGAACCGAGCCCAAGCATTTCAATCCGATCTTTTTAAAACACGCTTGCTAGGGCAAGAAGCGATTTGTATACGTGGAGAGGAAGCAGCCGAACTGTTTTATGATAATGAAAAATTTAAGCGAGCAGGCGCAGCCCCAAAGC
This sequence comes from Shouchella clausii, assembly GCF_001598215.1. GTDB lineage: Bacteria > Bacillota > Bacilli > Bacillales > Bacillaceae_D > Shouchella > Shouchella tritolerans. Next base: position 1,208,503 of record NZ_BCXJ01000001.1, read on the forward strand.
GGGTCGTAAAAACGCTATTTGGCAAAGGCGGCGTTCAAGCGCTTGATGGGGAAGCACACCATCATCGAAAAGCGATGTTTATGTCGCTCATGTCGAAAGAAACGCTAAAAGACATTCGCGCTATGGCTTCAAAACAATGGGAACTAGCCGCTCAAAGATGGCAGAACCAACCAAAGGTCGTTTTGTATGAAGAAGCGCAAGAAGTAATGTGCCGGACTGCGTTCGAATGGGCTGGGATTCCCCTTGAGGAAGATGAAGTGAAAGAGAAAGCGGAGTGGTTTCGTGCCATGATTGAAGCGCCAGCGGCGATCGGGCCAGCCCATTGGAAAGGACGGCGCAACCGGGGCAAAGCCGAAAGTTGGGTGAAGGAGCTTGTGGAGGATGTCCGTACGGGCAAGCGACAAGCAGCAGAAGGAAAAACTTTGCATACCATGTCGTTCCATCGCGAATTAAATGGCGAATGGATGGACGGCCAAACAGCAGCAGTCGAAATCATCAATATCCTCCGGCCAATTGTGGCCATTTCCATCTACATTTGCTTCACGGCACTCGCTGTCCATCAATACCCGCAAGAACGGGAAAAGCTCGGATCAGACGAAGAAAAATTACAGCATTTTGTCCAAGAAGTCAGGCGCTTCTATCCATTTTTCCCTTTTGTGCCTGCGCGACCAATCAAGGATTTTACGTGGAATGGCTACCCATTTAAGAAAGGCACATTAGTGCTTCTCGATTTATATGGGACCAATCATCATCCGAAGCTCTGGGACAATCCCGAACAGTTTCGGCCAGATCGCTTTACAACATGGAACAAAAGCCCGTTTGCCTTTATTCCCCAAGGGGGAGGCGATCGCAATACTGGACATCGTTGCGCAGGCGAATGGATCACAATTGAGATTATGAAAGAAAGTTTGGATTTTCTTGTCAATAGAATCGATTATACCGTGCCTGAACAAGATTTACGTTTTCGCTTTAACGAAATGCCCGCTTTGCCCCATAGCCATTTTGTGATGACGAATGTCCGCTTTCAATAAAACGTGTGCCTCTTTAATGTTAAAGAGGCACGCTTTTTTATGTTGCCAGCGAGGTTAACGAACTCGATTCATACACTCGCAATTTGCCTTAACCAATAAGTGTTTGGCCGTTATTTTACTCGATTCATAAAACTAGAACCCATTCGTTTTTCTATGTTTCAAATTAGCTTTATAACGTGAAATCGATTCATTAGGCCATTCCCAAAAGCTTGCGCCTTGAGCTGTGAGATACCTGTGAAGGAACATGGTGAAGTCTATATGAAGGTGGGTGAGATCACCGACTTCACCCCATCTGCTCCGGTTCATGTATGGTTCGGTGGTAAGGCTGTTATTATGAATGTTTTTCCTGACACTTGCTTACCGGTTTTCACCTGTTAGCCCCGTTATTTGCAAGCTTAAATGATGGAAGCCGCTGAAGCTTTAACATTATGCTTAAAAAGGGAGGAGAAAGTGGAGTACAGCACCCGATTTTCCAAGCAGCCAGTAGGAAAGGGCACAAAATTTTTTCAAAAGAACTTTTTTAACGGTTGTCCTTACAGAAAATCACGTTTAGTGTATACTTGACGATAGATAGATAATTTGCTTGGAGGGACAAGCTTACATGAGCGACGGATCGAAAGAAGATTCAAGGACCATTGTTCCGTTTTACCAAAATGGGGATTACTTTTTTCATAGAGGATTGCAAGCTTTTCACAAAAAACATTTAAATCGGGCTGCAAAACTGCTAGAGCGGGCAGTGAAGCTTACTGCCTCTGAACCGATTTTTAAAATACAGTTGGCTGCAGTGCTGTCAGAACTTGGGGAGTATGGGAGGTCGAATGATCTCTTACAATCCGTGCTGGCAAGCTCCGGCAATCAACAGCCTGTTTGCCATTTTTTTATTGCCAATAATGAAGTGTATATGGGCCACTTTTATCAGGCTGAAAAGCATGTGCGCCTCTATTTAGAAAAAGAGCCAAACGGGCAGTTTGCTGAAGAAGCACATGAATTGCTTGAGCTATTTGAAGATGACCCTTTTATGGAGGAAGAAGCCAGTTCGGAACCGTTTTTAGACGACCATGAACAGGCATGGCTTCTTTTGCGAAAAGGGCAAGCAGAGCTGGCGGTGCCGTTGCTTGAGTCAATCGTTAGCAAGCACCCTCGTTTGTGGGCTGCGCAAAATCATCTCGCCGAAGCGTTATTTTGCATCGGTGAAACCGAAAGAGCGTTTACCATTTGCCAGGAAGTGCTCGATAAGGATCAGGGCAACTTGTTGGCATTATGCAATCTCGCATTATTTTACTTTGAAATGGGCTATACTAAAGAGGCGAAATGGTATCGTGAGCGGCTTGCAAGCGTTTATCCTCTTGATTCAGGTCACGCTGCACGCCTTGTCCAAGTGCTATGTGCCCTTGGAAATTATAAAGAAGTCCTTTCACGGCCTTTTCCCACTGATGCGGATGAAGAAGCAGCCCTTTTGCGGTGTTACGGTGTCGCTTCCTACCATGAACAAAATGAAAAAGCCGCTTTAGAGCATTTGAAAAAAGCGGCAGCGCTTGGCGACGGAGCTTCGAAACAGCTGGTGGAAGCGGTGGCCAACAAACAATCAGACGATATTTCGTTTACATTGTTTGCCGAACGTGGCTTCTTGAGCAGAACATTAGACAGTTAGCTGTTTCTTTCGCTACGATGGAAGCAGATAACTTGAAGAGTAGAGGAGTGCAAGAAACATGGCTGAAGAGACCATTTATGATGTGATTATTGCAGGAGCGGGACCAGCTGGCATGACAGCGGCTGTGTATACATCTCGGGCAAACTTAAATACACTCATGCTTGAGCGTGGGATGCCCGGCGGGCAAATGGCGAATACTGAAGACGTGGAAAACTACCCTGGTTTTGACCATATTTTAGGGCCGGACCTTTCCAATAAAATGTTTGAACACGCCAAAAAATTTGGCGCTGCCTATGCGTATGGCGACATTAAAGAAATTATCGATGAAGGCGCTACGAAACGGGTGATTGCTGGCTCAAAAGAATACCGCGCCAAGGCAGTGATTGTGTCAACGGGAGCAGAATATAAAAAACTCGGCGTCCCTGGCGAGCAGGAATTGAGTGGCCGAGGCGTTTCCTATTGTGCTGTTTGTGATGGTGCTTTCTTCAAAGAGAGGGAATTGATCGTCGTAGGTGGCGGCGACTCTGCCGTTGAAGAAGCTGTCTATTTAACACGGTTTGCAAAAAAAGTGACAATCGTTCACAGGCGCGATCAATTGCGTGCCCAAAAAATCTTGCAAGACCGCGCTTTTAACAACCCGAAAGTCGATTTCATTTGGAATAAAGTTGTAACTGAGATTAATGAAAAAGACGGCAAAGTCGGGGGCGTGACACTAAAAGACACGAAAACAGGCGAAGTTTCAAACATGGAAGCCGACGGTGTGTTTGTATACATCGGCATGCTGCCATTAAATGAAAGTGTTCAGAACTTAGGGATTACGAATGAGGAAGGCTATATTGTTACGAATGAGGAAATGGAGACAAAAGTGCCTGGCATATTTGCAGCTGGTGATGTACGTGAAAAATCGCTACGGCAAATTGTCACAGCAACAGGCGACGGCTCCATTGCTGCCCAAAATGTCCAGCATTATTTAGAAAACTTGGCTGAAGCGGAAAAAGTCGAGAAATAATCGTGGATGGCGAATTTGCTTTAAAGGGGTAAACCGTCATCAGCTTTTAAAGGCGCTGTAATGCAATTGAAATAACGGTTCCTTTATAATAGAAACAGTAATTGACCCCCTTTTTTAAATATAGCTTCATTTAGGCGCAGATTTCTGCGCCTTTTTTTAGGTTAAACAGAACAAAATAAGCGCCATCATTGTCGCCTCTCTTAATTACTTGTATACTATAAAATGAGGAACGCGAGGTGAGAGGCTTGCAGCGAATAACCAATTGCATACTGGCAACAGCGGATCAATGTTTAATGCTTCAAAAGCCAAGCCGCGGCTGGTGGGTAGCTCCAGGTGGAAAAATGGAGCATGGCGAATCGATTAAAGAAGCTGTTGTCCGTGAATTTCGGGAAGAAACGGGATTATCTGTTAAAGATCCTGAATTGCGTGCAGTGACAACGGTGGTCATTGTAGGCGAAGGGCAAACAATCGAAGATGAGTGGATGATGTTCTCTTTTCTTGCCAGCAGCTATGAAGGCACGATGCTTGATCAGTCTCCAGAAGGGAAGCTTGTCTGGCAAAAACGTGATGCGCATGCGCATTTGCCAATGGCAGAAGGGGACCACCATGTCTTTAACCACATTTTAAATCACAAAGGCGTTTTATACGGAACGTTTTATTATACAAAGGATTATAAGCTGATTGATTATCGACTTGATCCGAAACCGTTGCAAGAGAAAGGGGCAGCACTATGAACCAGTCTGAAGTCGAGATCGTCATTATCACCGGTATGTCTGGCGCTGGAAAGACCGTTGCTGTCCGAAGCTTTGAGGATTTAGGCTATTATTGTATCGACAACTTGCCCCCAGTCTTGCTGCCGAAGTTTATCGAACTGATTGAGGGCGGAATCGATAAAGTCACAAAAGTGGCGCTTGTCATGGATTTACGAGGCCAGTCCTTTTTTGATGAATTGTTCAAAGCAATTGATGAACTGAATGAGACGCCGGCAAGTAGACTTAAAATCCAAATTTTGTATTTGGATGCAAAAGATTCTAAACTTGTGCAGCGCTATAAAGAAACAAGGCGTACACATCCGTTAGCCAAAGGGGGCCTGCCTCTCGAAGGCATTCAAAAAGAGCGGAATTTGCTTGAAGAAATAAAAGGCCGCGCCCAGCAAATCATTGATACGACGGAGTTAAAGCCACTCCAGCTACGTGAAAAAATTATGCAGCGTTTTGCTGCGAACGACCGCCAAGCATTTGCTGTCCACTTTGTTTCATTTGGTTTCAAATACGGCATTCCGATTGATGCTGATTTAGTATTTGATGTCCGTTTTTTGCCGAACCCTCACTACATTGAAGATTTGCGGCCAAAAACGGGATTGCAGACAGAAGTGTCCTCTTATGTGTTAAAATGGAAAGAAACAAAACAATTTGTGGAGAAGCTGACTGATTTATTTGACTTTATGCTTCCCCATTACAAACGGGAAGGGAAAAGCCAAGTTGTCATCGGAATCGGCTGCACAGGCGGCCAGCACCGGTCCGTAACATTGGCTGAATACTTTTGTGCTCATTACGAAGCGAAATATAATGCGTATACGAGCCACCGCGATATTAACAAACGGAAGGCGAGCAGCCGATGAAAAAGAAGGTAGTTGTCATAGGAGGAGGAACGGGGCTTTCCGTGATTTTGCGCGGGCTGAAGACGTTTCCAGTCGATATTACTGCGATTGTGACTGTTGCAGATGATGGTGGTAGCTCAGGCATTCTTCGCAAAGAGCTTGATATCCCCCCGCCTGGGGATGTGCGAAATGTGCTTGTTGCCCTTGCTGAAGTGGAACCACTTGTGGAAGAACTGTTTCAACACCGTTTTTCAAGTGGAGACGGGCTAAGCGGACATTCACTCGGAAATCTGCTGCTAGCAGGAATGACATCCATTACAGGCAATTTTCAAAAAGGGATTTCGGCGATAAGTCGAGTATTGAATGTAAGAGGGCGTGTGCTTCCAGCCGCAAACGAGAGCATTGTCCTTCACGCAGAAATGCACGATGGCTCGATCGTCTCCGGAGAATCAAGCATCCCCCTTGCAGCTAAAGGGATTAAGCGCGTTTATTTGTCTCCAGAGCATGTATCGCCTCTACCTGAAACGCTTGACGCCCTTCATGAAGCCGATTTAATTGTACTTGGTCCTGGCTCCCTCTATACGAGCATTGTCCCGAATTTGCTCGTCCCTGGTATTAAGGAAGCCATTGCTGCTTCGAAAGCGAAGAAAGCATATATTTGCAATGTGATGACACAGGCAGGCGAAACAGACGGGTACAGCGCTTCTGATCATTTACAAGGCTTGTTTAATCATTGTGGCGGCCAATTGGTTGAGTACATCTTAGTCAATAGCACGACAATCTCTGAGAGCGTCCGCTCTCTTTATCGCTTAGAAAAAGCGGAACAGGTTGTCGTCGACAGTGATATCCTTGAATCAATGGGGGTAACGCCTATCAAAGGCCGTTTTGTCCTTGAGGCGAATCAAAAATTGCGCCATGATGCGATGAAGGTATCAAAAGCACTAATGAGTTTGCTGGAAGAAAAGGAACAACAACCGACATATCGGGAACGAAACCGTTGTTAGGGCGGCAAAAAAGCCGCCCTTCATGAAAGAGAGGGTGAGAGGCGTGTCTTTTGCCGCGAATGCCAAAAAAGAACTGACGCAGCTTGAGCTTGTTTCTTGCTGTGCTCGGGCAGAGCTTTCTGCCCTCATCCGGATGAACGGGTCGCTGTCGCTTGGCAATAAGCAAGTCGGTCTAGACATAACAACCGAAAATGCAGCCATTGCCAGACGGATTTACACACTTATCAAACATCTATACCCTAATATCCACATTGAGTTGCTTGTTCAAAAGAAAATGCGCTTAAAAAAGAATAATGTTTACATGGTGCGCATTTCCAAAGAAGCGCGCCAGTTACTTGAGGATTTGCGCATTCTGAACGGGTCTTTTCAATTTATTCGTGACATTTCTCCGGAAATTGTAAAAGAGTCTTGTTGCAAACGTGCCTATTTGCGGGGGGCTTTTTTAGCGGGCGGCTCTATTAACCATCCAGAAACGTCTTCTTACCATTTAGAAATCTTTTCGCTTTATGAAGAGCATAACCAAGCAATATGTGAACTGATGAACGGATTTTCCCTTTCGGCTAAAACGCTTGAACGGAAAAAAGGATTTATTACTTACTTAAAAGAAAGCGAAAAGATAACGGAATTCCTGAATATCATTGGCGCCCACCAAGCACTTCTTTATTTTGAAGACGTCCGCATTATGAAAGATATGCGCAACTCTGTTAACCGGCTTGTGAATTGTGAAACGGCCAATTTAAACAAAACCGTTGGGGCTGCCCTCCGCCAAGTAGAGAACATTCGTTTTATTGATAAAACGATTGGCTTGGAAAATTTGCCGCCAAAACTCCAGGAAGTCGCTAAGCTCCGAGTAAAGCACCAAGATGTGACGTTGAAAGAACTAGGGGAAATGATGCAGGGCGGGAAAGTGAGCAAGTCAGGTATAAACCACCGGCTCCGTAAGATTGACGAATTTGCGGACAAGCTCCGTAACGGCACGTTTGATGCCAAAAAATTAAATACGCATAGGGGGAAATGAGGAATGGCGCAAAAAGAAGTAACCATCCAACTTAAGTCAGGTCTGCAGGCTCGGCCTGCGGCGATGTTTGTCCAAGAAGCCAATCGATTTTCGTCTGAAGTGTTTATTGTAAAAGACAATGCCAAAGTCAATGCGAAAAGCATCATGGGGTTAATGGGCTTGGCGCTTGGCAAAGGCACGACGATTACGATTGTCACAGAAGGGCACGATGAAAAAGAAGCACTGGATGCCTTGGTTGCTTATGTTGAAAACGATTAATGGGTAGCCGGCCATTTTAGAAATCAACTCCTAGCCTAGCTCGTAACAACAGATGCGGGCTACAGGAACGTGCTATTCCTTGTTATTGCCGAATGGAACGAAAGGTTCTTCTCGAGCAGGTAAAGCGACGAGAGGACGGGTATTTCCGAATAGAAACATAAAAAGCCAGTTGAGCACACGCTCAACTGGCTTAAGCTGCTTTAACGCGGTTAACTGGTTTGTGGCTTCGATTGTTTGAACGGATGTAGCTTTCTTTCAATCCAGCCCATTAACATGTCTGCAATAATCGCCATAAAGGCAGTTGGAATGGCGCCAGCAAGAATAATCGCCATCCCATCTGTGGCGTTTGTCCCTGTCAAAATGATTTCGCCAAGTCCGCCTGCACCGACAAAAGCGCCAATAGCAGCAATGCCAATCCCGACGACAAGGGCATTGCGTAGGCCAGCCATAATGACGCTGATTGCCAATGGGAGCTCAACCATGCGCAATAGCTGAAAACGTGTCATGCCACTTGCACGCCCAGCCTCAACAAGAGCTTGGTCGACACCTTTCATGCCGACATACGTGTTTTGTGTAATCGGTAAAATTGAATAAAGAAATAACGTCATGACAGCAGTGTTGGGTCCGAGGCCAAGGACGAGCATAAGGACGGCGATCATGCCAAGAGCAGGAATGGTCTGAATGATGTTCCCGATAGCAAGAACCCAGCCGCTTAAGCGCCCATATTTGGCAATGAGCACGCCAAGGGGAATCGAAACAATCGCCGCAAAAAGGACGCCATAGGCAGCCATAAGAAAGTGGCGGTAAAATTGTGCCGCAATGTAGCCGCTGTTTTGGGAAACGTATGTGATGAATTCCTGGAACGTGTCCATTAGTGGCTTTCCTCCTTGTCCTTAAAGTAATTGTTTTCTTCTAAAAAGATTTGGGCAACAAGGCGCGGATTTTTCAATTCCACGTCGGCCATATAGTTTAATTGTTGCATTTTTTCGGTGGTAATTGTGCCAGTTAAGCGTTCTAAAAGCGGCGAGAGCTCTGGATATTGTTCAAGCACATCATTGCGTACAACCGGCGAGGCGTCGTAAGGTGGGAAAAACCGCCGGTCATCTTCCAGCACTTTTAAATTGTATTCCTGAATACGCCCATCGGAAGAGTAAGCCAATACAACATCCATATGTCCGCTAGCATTGGCTTCATAAACGAGGCCGACATTCATCGGAAACACGTTGCCAAAAGCAAAATAGCTTTCTTGAAAGCCTTGGTAGCCATCGCCTTTGCGATTCACCCATGAATTATCGACGCCAAAACGGAGTTCCGGTGCAAAAGTTTCCAAGTCTGAAATCGTTTCAATCCCATGCTCATCCGCAAATGCCTCGGTAACAGAAAGGGCGTACGTATTTTCAAAACCATACGAATCAAACCAAGTTTGGTCAAAACGCTCAGAAAATTCTTGTTTCACGATGTCCATTGCTTCGTCTCGATCGGTAACGGGGTCCATACCAAGTGCCGCAGACAAGTCTGTACCTGTATAGCGAGCAGCGGTAATGTCCAAGTCACCTTGTACAAGCGCTTGATGCTGGACGACAGAGGAGCCTAGTTTCGTAATTAACTCGGTCTGCAAATCCGTTTCTTCTTCAATCAATAGGGCGACGATTTGCCCTAGAATTTCTGATTCGCTTGTCACCATTGTGCCAATTCGGATTGTTTGCTGGGAAGGGCCAGATAGTCCCGGCAAAGAACACCCAGTTAATAAAAGTCCCGAAAGGCAAAAAGCAATAATTGTTTTTGGTGGCTTCACAGTGATTCTCCTCCCCCCTTAAGATGCTTGGGATTGTTTGTAGCCTTTTGGCGTTAATGCGCGCTCGAACAGCAGCAGCAAGCGGTCAGCAAGCAGCGCCAAAATCGTAGCAGGTAAAGTTCCGGCTATGATAAGCGCTGGTTGGAACAAATTGAGGCCATCAAAAATGAAATCCCCTAGCCCACCGCCACCGACAAACGCCGCTAATGTAGCCCAGCCGATCAAATATACAGTTGCTAAACGGATGCCTGCCATAATGACTGGCAATGCAAGGGGAATTTCAATTTTAAAAATCGATTCGATATTGTTCATACCCATGCCTTTGCCTGCTTCCAACACGCTTGGACTGACGCCTTTGACACCCGTATAGGTGTTTCGTAAAATCGGCAATACAGAGTAAAAAAACAAAGCAATAATGGCCGGCACTTTGCCTGCTCCAAAAATAGGAATAAAAAAGGCTAATATGGCGAGGCTTGGGACCGTCTGCAAAATGCCGATGACAGATATAAGCCTGTCTGCCACACGAGGAACACGTGTTAGAGCAATTCCTAAAGGCACAGAGACAAGAACGCCTAAGAGAATCGCCGTAAATGAAATCAACAGATGTTCCCCTGTCTTAAAAAGCAAGTCATGGCCATATTCTGAAAAAAACGCGATCATCGTTTAACCTCCTTCATAAGTCGATTTTAAAAGAACGTACGACACCTTGGCAGAACATAATCGACTCACGTTTCTGTTTGCTCCTCAAAGTCCAATCCATCGCCCCAAATTGTGTCATAGACAATATCCGCCAAACTGGTCCGTGTCACAATGCCTGCAACTTGGTGTTGGTCATTGACAACGGGCACATATTTGGCACCGCGTCGGAGCATTTTGTGGATCGTATCACGCAAAAGGCTGTGCTCTTGAACAGTAAAAACATCTGTTTCCATTGCTTCTTTGACAGTCAATGCTTTTTTGTAAAAGGAATCGATCATTTCGACGTCAATGTAGCCGGTTAAGACGTTGTCCTGGTTGACGGCAAGGAGTGAGTCGACACGCTTATCACGCATGAGGGAGATGGCGTTGCGCAGTGTTTCATTTTCATTGACGGTAACGGCGTGTTTGTTCATAACTTGTTTAACAGTTGTCACATCAGCCCGTCCTTGAATGAGGCGGTCTTTGCCGATAAAATCTTCGACAAAGACATTGGCAGGGGAGCGCATGATCTCATCAGGAGTTCCAGTTTGGACGATTTTTCCGTCTTTCATGATGACAATTCGGTCTGCTAGCTTTAATGCTTCGTCCATGTCGTGTGTAACAAAAACAATCGTTTTGTCGAGGTCTTTTTGTAATTTTTTGAATTCCTCTTGTAAAGAATCTCTCGTAATCGGATCGAGTGCGCCAAAAGGTTCGTCCATTAAAATCAGTGGTGGATCCGCTGCGAGCGCCCGCAACACACCGATCCGCTGCTGCTGCCCGCCACTTAATTCATGTGGGTATTTGTCCAAATACAACTCTGGCAAATTGACTAGTTTAATCAGTTCTTTTGCCCGCTTGTCTTTTTTCGCTTTCGACCACTTCAAAAGCGTTCCTACAAGGACAATGTTTTCTTTAACAGTCATATGGGGCATTAACCCGATTTGCTGGATAACGTAGCCAATTGATCGACGCAATTCGACTGGATCTTGTTTCCGGATGTCTTTGCCGTTTACAGTAATTTGCCCTTCTGTCGCTTCGTGGAGACGGTTCACCATTTTCATTGTTGTTGTTTTCCCGCAACCACTTGGGCCAATAAAACAAACGAATTCGCCTTTATTTATTTTTAGATTTAAATTGTCTACAGCTGGCCTGCCGGCACCATAACGCTTTGTGACATTTTTAAATTCCAACAAAACGCCCACCTCCATGTCGAATAATGTAAATTCACCAAATAAGTATAAGTAAAAACAAGTCGATTCGTAAAGTCTTATAAACGTTAAAAAATATATGCAATATATACTGCACAAAATTTGTGACGTGTTTTCCTTCCATTTGCTTTGTTTTTCTTCCGAATTCTACCCATTATGGTTTCTGGTCGTTTACAGAGAGGGTCAAACACGGTATGTACAGCAGTGAGATGAAAAAATAATTGTATCCTTTTCCAATTCAGCGTATAGTAAAGGTAAGGATAAGGAGAGATGAAAAATGGCCAATGAAATTATTGATTACCGCGAATATGAACCAGACGGAAGCGAGCGTATGTTGGCGATGTTACTATATTTATTGAGCTTTCCTGCGCCTATCCTTGCGCCACTCATTATCTGGCTCGTTAAAAGAGATGATTCAGACTTTATTGATTACCATGGCAAGGAATACTTTAACTTTTTGATTTCTTTTTTTATTTACGGAATAGTTGCGGGTGTGACCATGATTGTCCTAATTGGTTTCTTGCTTACACCGCTTGTCGGCCTGCTTGCTATTATCTTTACGATTTTGGCTGCAATCAAAGCATACCAAGGAGAGGAATACCGGATTCCCCTCACCATTAAATTTTTACGTTAAGCGGAGGCATCCCATAATACGGGGATGCCTCTTAACTATTTCTGTCCGACAGCATGGATAACATGGGCTGTACAGCGAATGCCGTTTAAAAAATGGCGAATGGCGAGATTTTCATTTGGCGAGTGGTTTCGTTGGTCAAAGTTTGCATAAGGTACGAGAAGAGATGGCGCTTGAAGGAGTTTTGTCCATACATAGTCTGGAAGCGAGCCACCAAGGCTTGGTTGGATAAGGGGCTCCTCATTAAAACAAGCCGAAATGCCTTCTAGTGCCTTTTGGACGATCGCTGTCTCAACTGGCGTACGCGAAGGCTCCATTGCACCTAAGAACGTCACCTTGGCATCAGGTCGGCGTGCTTTCACGTGGGCAGTCACCTTTTCAAAAATGTCTTTCGGGTCCTGGTCAACAACAAGGCGCGCGTCGATTTTTACACTTGCTTTGCTAGGAATAATCGTCTTAATGCCATCCTCTAAATAGCCGCTTTTTAGCCCGCATATATTGAAAGTTGGTTCTAGTGCCAGTTTTCGGTAATATGTTTTTCTGTCGATGTCTAAATGGGGATAGCCGATTTTTTGGGCGACTGAGTCTTTTTCAAAAGGGAGTGCGGCCAATAGTTGTTCTTCTTCAGCGCTGGCAGGGCGGATATTGTCGTAAAAGCCTTCGATTAAGACGTGTCCGTCGTTGCTACGCATCGTCTGAAGCAGCTCCATAAGTTCCCAAGCTGGATTTGGAACAATGTTGCCTGTATTGCCAGAATGGTTGTCGAACTCGGCGTTTTGAAGTTCAATCTCAAAAGAAAGGATACCGCGGACCCCGAGGAGAACAAGAGGAGAGCCGCTGTCGTGAGAAGGCCCATCAGCCGTGTAAACGAGATCAGCTTGAAGCAATTCTTTGTGTTTTTGAACAAAGTCTGGCAAATGGACGCTGCCCATTTCTTCTTCCCCTTCGATAACGATTTTAATGTTAACGGGTAAATCGCCAAATGCTTGTTGATACGTTTTAATACCGAGAAGTTGGGCAACGATTTGCCCTTTGTTGTCGCCGGCGCCCCGTGCAAAGATCCGCCCGTCGCGGACCGTTGGTTCAAATGGCGGTGTCTCCCAATCGCTTAATGGGTCAGGGGGTTGTACATCGTAATGGCCATAAATTAACAAAGTTGGCGCGTGTTTGTCTGTGAGAAGTTCACCGTATAGAATAGGATGACCCTCTGTTTCAAACAGTTCAGTACGGGCGCCGACTTCCTCCATTAGCGCCCGCATTAACGCTGCGCATTCGCGCATTCCTTTGTTTTGAGTACTAATGCTTTCTTGGCGCAACAGTTTAAATAACGTAGCCAATGAATCGTCTGTTTGCTTTGCGACTATGTCGTCAATTGCTGGAATGCTCAGAATAAAACTCCTCCTTGTCTTGGGCGAAAGCAAAAAGGCTAGCGCCATCGTGTTTTTTAAATCGTAACACGTCATACTGAAAAAAGGAATCGAATAAGGACAGGCTTCATACTGTCTGGCGATGTTGCAACAAAACAAGCTTCCGCAAAACGCGGAAGCTTGTTTGTATTATTTCGTTGGTGTTTCAATCACCTTGTCGATTAAGCCGTATTCTTTTGCTTGTTCGGCAGACATAAAGTTATCACGGTCTGTGTCTCTAGCAATTCGTTCATACGGTTGACCAGAACGTTCTGCCATAATTTGATTGAGTTTTTCGCGCATTTGAATGATGCGGCGGGCATGGATTTCCATGTCTGCAGCTTGGCCTTGCATGCCGCCAAGTGGTTGGTGGATCATCACTTCACTATTTGGCAATGCCATCCGTTTGCCTTTCGCTCCAGCAGTGAGCAAAAATGCGCCCATGGAAGCAGCCATGCCGATGCAAATCGTTGATACATCTGGTTTGATGAATTGCATCGTGTCATAGATTGCCATCCCAGCAGTAATGGAGCCGCCAGGAGAGTTAATGTATAAGGAAATATCTTTTTCAGGGTCTTCTGCTTGCAAAAACAACATTTGTGCAACGATCGAATTGGCGACATTGTCGTCAATTCCGCTCCCTAGCATAATAATGCGGTCTTTCAATAAGCGGGAGTAAATGTCATATGCACGCTCGCCACGGTTTGTTTGTTCAATTACTGTAGGTATTAAATTCATCGCTCTTCCTCCTCATGTCATATTGACTAAAATCCTTGAAAACTGTTGCTCTGTATTCATCATACTGCAAAGGTCAATAAAGGTCAAATAAGCTGCTTCTTTTTACAAAAGTATGTACGGCAACAACAAAAAAGCAGTTTCTATTCATGTACTATTCCTTGTGATGACCAAAAAGCCCTTCTTTCATGATAGACTAAATTACAAAGATGTAAACCTCTATGTTTTCCGCCGTTCACAACGTTGTTTCTCATTTTTAAAGCGTAAAAGAGCTAGGCAATTGCTGAATTTAAAAAGAAAGCGTTTACATAAACAAGCCATTTGGTTTATGCTATGACATGTAGAGGTAAAAAGCGCAGTTAAATTTACCTGAGCGGTATGTAAAATCAAGGCAAGGAAGCTCGAAGTTAGAGGGAGGAAGAATAGATGGAGATTGGCTTACTGCAACGTCAGACAACTAGTTTAGTGATGACCCAAGAGTTAAGGCAAGCGCTCCACTTGCTACAATATTCGTCTGTGGACGTCATTGCCTATTTGCGGGAACAAGCGCTAGAAAATCCTCTACTCGAATTACATGAACGATCTACCCTTTCCCGTGAACAGGAAAGGGTTGGCACAAGGCCAATCAGGCAAACGATGTCAAGTGACGACAAACAGGCAGCGTTGCAAAATGTTCCGCAAAGAGGGCGGACGCTTGCTGATGAGCTGCACGAACAGCTGATTGAATCGCCGACGCTGAGCGAAAACGATAAATGCGAGCTTACTTATTTGATTGGCAATTTACGGGAAGATGGTTATTTAGGAGAAGCGCTGCCTCAGCTTTGCGCAGACCGGAACATCGCTGAATCGGAAGGCGAAAGGTTGCTCGCCGTATTACAGAGTTTTGAGCCTGCAGGCGTAGGGGCCCGTTCCCTTGGGGAATGCTTGGCCTTGCAACTTAAACGAATGCCTGATTTCCCTCCTTTTGCGATTGAAATCGTCTTAAACCATCTCGAAGCGCTGGCTGCCCGGAAATGGAAGCAACTTGCGAAACAATACGGCGTCGCTGTTCAGGATATACAGCACCTATACGACCAATTAAAGGAGCTTGACCCAAAGCCTGGACTACGTTATTCGAAGGAAACGGCCATTTACGTCCAGCCTGATGTGCTGATGGCAAAGGATGAATCTGGAAAGCTGCTTGTCTTCATGAATGATGACATACTACCCGCGATTCGCGTACACGAGGAATATGACCATTTACTGAAACAACAAGTCGAGACAAGCGCGTATGCGAAGCAAAAAAAGCAGCATGTCGAGTGGTTAAAACGCAGCCTTGAACAACGCCAGCAAACAGTGCGTCGCGTGGCGGAAGTGTTGGCCAGCGTGCAAGCAGACTACTTGCTCCAGCCTGAGGGGGTGCTCAAGCCACTAACTTTAAACGATGTTGCCCAAGTTCTCGGCATCCATGAATCAACGGTAAGCCGGGCAACGGCCAATAAATATGCGCAAACACCTCGTGGCTTAGTCGAATTAAAAGCATTGTTCTCTGGCCATGTATCTAAGTCAGATGCTCAATTGACCAATCACCACGTTAAAGTGTGGCTTAAAGAAATGATCAACATAGAGGATAAAAGCAAACCTTTGTCAGACCAAAAATTAGCGGAGAAGTTGAGAATCGAAAAAGGTGTGGCTTTGTCGCGGCGGGTAGTGGCAAAATACCGCGATGAACTTGGGATTTTGCCATCGTCGAAACGGAAACGCTACAATGAAAGGACTGGATAATGAACGTCGATTTTTATACGAAAAAAGGATGCCCCTTATGCGATAAGGGGTACGCATTGCTGAAAGAATTAGCCGATTGTTATTCCCTTGTGATTCGGTGCCATGACATCTATCAAGATGATTCGCTTTTAGAGAAGTACCAGCTTAAAATCCCAGTTGTTTGTGTAAACGGCGAAGAAATTGGGTACGGCTTATTAGAGAAAGAGTCGCTACAAAAGCAGATCGAACGCATTCGTTCAATAAAGCAGTAAGCATGTACAAATTGAAAGGCAACGTCTATCTGACACACACTGAAAAACACAAAGACTGCCTGTTCCCTCTAACGGGGATAGGCAGTTTCATGTCAAGGATCGATAGGATTCAAATGTAATAAAAAGAGAATCGATTGGCTCTCTAGTAAAATTAAGCGTTTAGCTTCGACGTGTGAATGAAAGTAATGTCTCCTTTATCACGTTCGTCAATGGAAGTGATGTCTCCTTTATCGTGGCTGCCAATGAAAGTAATATCTCCTTTATCACTGCTGTCAATGAAAGTAATGTCTCCTTTATCGCGGCTATTCATTTCACTGTCAGCCTGTGTGTTTGTAAAAACAACGAATGAAGCTGCTGCGATTAAAGAGACGCCAAGTGAAACGAACAACTTTTTCTTAAACAACTGAATCAACTCCTAAAGTATGTTGGTATAAGCGTGCACCATGGGCCACTTTCATATATTTCAATGCAAGTCTAGTATTTCCTTCCTTTTCTGCAAAGTGAGCGGCTTCTTCAGCAAGTTCACTCACCTCAAAGTCCATTCCTTCTTTTTGGAGCTGTGCAATCGCTTCGTCAACCAAATCATAGTTTTTTTCGATGTGAAGGCCTTCCGTAAACAAGCAGCGCGCATTGTATTCTTTGCTTTCGTAGTAGGCGGCACCTGCTTTTGCAATTTGGAAATGGGGGAGGGCTTCTTCGATTTTTCCTTGATTAAAGAGGACGTTACTTAAATTGTATCTGGATTTGGCACCGAAAATCGTGTTTTTGTGCTCAGGAATGTCAAGCGCTCGTTTAAAATACGTTTCCGCCTCGTCAAACTTTTTTTGGCCCTGCTTGTTTAAACCTAGCGTCCGCAACACTTGTCCATATACAATTGGAATGCCTTTAGCACGTTCTAGCGCCTGTTTTAGGATGGCTTCGCCTTTTTCAGGGTTGTTTAACTCTTGATGAATACAGGCAGTGATAATTTGGCAGTTTATCGCGGGCTCATGATATTGAAGCCGATCGAATAGGACGTTTGCTTGTTCCATGTAGGACGAAGCAATCAAATAGTGGTTCAGCCGATAATAAACAAGGCCAATATATTGATAAAATTCCGCTTCCTCCGCCTCGTCGTTTACGTATTCTAGTAGTCGTTCGGCTTTGCGAAATAGCTCTACAGCAGACCGGTACCGTTCTTGCGTAAACTCGTATTGACCGTTAACAAAGTAATAGAGATACGTGAGAAGGTCATCAATTTCGGTCTTTTCAGAAATCGGTTCTATTTTCTCAGGGCATTCGTTTTTATCGTAACGGCTGACTAAAATCTGATGTTTAAATTCGACTAGTGAGTAGAAGGCCATAAACTTGTCGCTTGGATCCATCGCTGGTAGAAGCTGTTTGACCTCCTCTTTTAAAAGAATCGCCTGTTCATATGACTTCGAAAGAAGGCAACTATACCATTCTGCGATCTTTGCCCCAACCGATTCTGAACTTATCGTCCTCCCCATAAAACCAACCTCCTAATGAATCCCATTTATATTCATATAATAGCAAAGAAAATAGGACTTGCCTACTATTATAAGAATTTTCCCCAAAGTTATAAAACGTTACCTCTGAAAACAAAATAGGAACATGTCATTTTGCGAATCATCTTGATTTTGACAATAGGCTTGCCATTATCAAACGGAGGATGTTTTAGTTGTCTGTTTTCGACTTCCTTGGTACAATACAAGTGTAGTGAATGTTTTTGCCCTAACCGGGACATAATATGTCTGTGCGGGACGTTATATGTCCCGATAAACGGAGGAGGTGTTACATGCGGACGCTTATTAATCTGCAAAGACAGATTGTTCCCGAATTAATGGAAACAATGGCGAAGCGTTATCGCTTGCTGCAATATATCCGTTTAATGCAGCCAATCGGGCGCAGAAGCCTAGCAACCAATTTGCAAACCTCCGAACGTATCGTCCGTGGGGAAGTGACGCTTCTTAAAGATCAGGGGCTCATTGAACTGACGACGGCAGGCATGCGTCTAACTGAAGCAGGCGAAGCGTTGTTTCTAGAGCTTGCCGATATGATGGCAGAGCTGCTCGGACATCGCCGGCTGGAAGAAAAGCTGGAAGAAAAGCTTGGCGTCGGCCAGGCGATTGTTGTGGCTGGTGATAGCGACGAAGAAGAATGGGTGAAGCAGGAGTTGGGGAGAGCTTGCGTCGATGAATTGAAACGTGTGGCTAAGAAAGGCGACGTCTTCGCCGTAATGGGCGGCACAACGCTTGCTGCCGTAGCAAATATGGTCACGCCAGATGAGACGCTAGCGACAACGACGTTCGTGCCCGCTAGAGGCGGGTTGGGCGAAAAAGTTGAAATCCAGGCTAATACCATCAGTGCTGAGTTTGCCAGGCGCTCAGGAGCTTCTTACCGGCTGCTGCACGTTCCTGATCAATTAAGCGAAGAAGCATACCATTCACTTGTATTGGAACGATCAGTTAGGGAAATCCTAGATGTGATTACGTCTTCTGCTGTTGTCATGCATGGCATCGGCGATGCGAGGCGAATGGCAGCTAGGCGCGATTCTGGTCAGCCGTTTATTGAGACATTGAAACGGGAAGAAGCGGTAGCAGAAGCGTTCGGCTATTACTTCAATGCAAATGGAGAAATTATCCACAAGCAGCGAACAATAGGCTTGCAATTAGGCGAGCTTGAAGGCAAGTACGTTATCTCAATCGCTGGCGGGCATACGAAAGCAAATGCGATTCTCGCTTATATGAAGAATAGGCCAAGTGATGTACTTGTAACAGACGAAGGGGCAGCCAGACGGCTGTTATCCGAGTAAGATCCTGTAAAAAAGGCAACTGCCTTTTTAATAAAAAGAATTTAACGCTAGGAGGAAATCATCATGGCAACAAAAATTGGTATTAACGGATTTGGCCGTATCGGCCGTAATGTATTCCGCGCTTCCCTTAAAAACCCGAATGTAGAGGTAGTGGCAATCAATGATTTGACAGATGCCAATATGCTGGCGCACTTGTTAAAATATGATTCTGTACACGGTGTTCTTGACGCTAAAGTTGAAGCAAAAGACAACTCACTTGTTGTCGACGGAAGAGAAATTTTTGTATCTGCTGAGCGCAACCCTGCTGAAATTGGCTGGGACAAGCACGGCGTTGAAGTTGTAGTGGAATCAACTGGTTTCTTCACAAAGCGTGCAGACGCTGCGAAACACCTTGAAGCTGGCGCGAAAAAAGTCATTATTTCTGCTCCTGCTTCAGACGAAGACATTACTATTGTAATGGGTGTTAACGAAGACAAGTACGATCCGGCCAACCATCATGTGATTTCAAATGCCTCTTGTACAACAAACTGTTTAGCGCCGTTTGCAAAAGTACTTAACGACAAATTTGGCATTCGTCGCGGGATGATGACGACTGTTCACTCTTATACAAACGATCAGCAAATCCTTGACTTACCGCACAAAGATTACCGTCGTGCCCGTGCAGCTGCAGAGAACATCATTCCGACAACAACTGGTGCAGCGAAAGCTGTTGCCCTTGTGCTACCTGAATTAAAAGGAAAGCTTAACGGTGGGGCTATGCGTGTGCCGACTCCTAACGTTTCTTTAGTCGACCTTGTCGCTGAGCTTGACAAAGACGTAACGGCTGAAGAAGTAAACGGAGCTCTTAAAGAAGCAGCAGAAGGCGATCTTAAAGGCATTCTTGCTTACTCTGAAGAGCCGCTTGTTTCTGGCGATTACAACGGCAACCCACATTCTTCTACAATCGACGCGCTTTCAACGATGGTCATGGAAGGCAATATGGTTAAAGTGATTTCTTGGTATGACAACGAGTCTGGCTATTCTCACCGTGTTGTAGACTTGCTTGATTACATTGCTGGTAAAGGGCTTTAATAAAAATAGGCTTCAGAGGAGGAAGGCCATCTGCCTCCCTCCTTTGCACTGTCTAGATGTCCGATAGGAGGATCAAGTAATGAACAAAAAAACGCTTTATGACTATGATTTTGCAGGTAAAACCGTATTTTGCCGAGTTGATTTCAATGTGCCGATGAACGATGGAAAGATTACTGATGAAACGCGGATTCAAGCAGCTTTGCCTACGATTAAATACTTAAGTGAACAAGGGGCGCGCGTCTTGCTAGCAAGCCATCTTGGCCGCCCGAAAGGCGAAGTGGTAGAAAGCTTGCGCTTGGCGCCTGTCGCCACACGCCTTGGCGAACTGTTAGGAAAAGAAGTACAAGCCGTCCAGGAAGCGCACGGTCCAGTAGCAAAACAAGCAGCGGAAGGTCTTGAAGACGGTGGCGTCTTGTTGCTTGAAAATGTCCGCTTTTATCCAGGGGAAGAAAGGAACGATCCTGAATTAGCGAAAGCGTTTGCTAGCCTAGCCGACATTTTTGTCAATGATGCATTTGGGGCGGCACACCGTGCCCACGCTTCAACAGAAGGCATTGCCCACTATTTGCCGTCAGCTGCTGGTTTTCTAATGGAAAAAGAACTTGATGTGCTCGGCAAAGCGTTAAGCAACCCTGAACGTCCGTTTACAGCAGTCATCGGTGGCGCAAAAGTAAAAGACAAGATTGGCGTTATTGACAACTTGCTAGATAAAGTCGACAATTTAATTATTGGCGGCGGCCTCGCATACACGTTTGTCAAAGCGCAGGGCTATGAAGTTGGCAAATCGTTGCTTGAAGAAGATAAGCTCGATTTAGCCAAGCAGTTTATGGAAAAAGCTGAACAAAAGGGCGTTAAGTTTTATATGCCTGAAGATGTCATTGTTGCCGATGACTTTTCTGACGATGCCAACAAAAAAGAAGTGGCCATCAGCGACATTCCAGCTGATTGGGAAGCGCTTGACATTGGTCCTAAAACGCGGAAAACCTATGAAGCTGTATTAAAAGCTTCAAAATTAGTGATTTGGAACGGGCCAATGGGTGTGTTTGAGATCGAATCGTTTGCAGGTGGCACAAAAGCGGTCGCAAATGCGCTGGCAGAGGCGTCAGATACGTATTCAGTCATTGGTGGCGGCGATTCAGCGGCAGCCGTTGAACAATTTGGCCTTGCTGACAAAATGAGTCATATTTCAACAGGCGGAGGCGCCAGCCTTGAATTTATGGAAGGCAAGGAACTTCCAGGCGTTGTCGCACTATCAGAAAAATAATGCAGCGAGGTGATACCATGCGTAAACCAATTATTGCAGGAAACTGGAAAATGAATAAAACAATCGGCGAAGCTGTTGATTTTGTCGAAGCAGTAAAAGCGAACGTTCCCGCAAATGCAACGGTTGATTCGGTTGTTTGCGCGCCAGCATTGTTTCTTGACCGTTTGCTTCAAGCGGTAAAAGGAACAGAGTTAAAAATCGGTGCTCAAACGATGCATTTTGAAGACAATGGCGCGTTTACAGGAGAGATCAGCCCCAAAGCATTGTCTGACATGGGCGTCCATTACGTGATTATCGGCCATTCAGAACGGCGCGAAATGTTTGCCGAGACAGACGAGACTGTCAACAAGAAAGTGCATGCCGCATTCGCCCATCAGTTGGTTCCGATTATGTGCTGCGGTGAAACGGCTGAAGAGCGTGAAGCTGGTAAAATGGAAGCTGTTGTAAAAGAGCAAGTAGAAAAAGGCCTTGCTGGTTTAAGCGAAGAACAAGTAAAACAAACGGTAATTGCGTACGAGCCTATTTGGGCGATCGGCACAGGCAAATCAGCGACAGAAAAAGACGCGAATGAAGCTTGCGCTTACGTGCGTCAAACGGTGGCCGCTAATTTTTCTGAAGCAGCAGCAGAGGCGATTCGGATCCAGTACGGCGGCAGCGTAAAACCTGGCAACATTAAAGACTACATGGCCCAACCGGACATAGATGGCGCCCTTGTTGGTGGAGCCAGCTTGGACGCAGATTCGTTTTTAGAATTAGTGGAGGCAGCAAAATGAGTAAAAAGCCAGTAGCCTTAATCATTCTCGATGGCTTTGGCCTGCGAGAGGAAGAGAAAGGCAATGCCGTGGCACAAGCCCAAAAGCCGAACTTTGACCGTTACTGGAATGAGTTTCCACACGCCACGTTGCGGGCAGACGGTGAAAATGTTGGCTTGCCAGAAGGGCAAATGGGCAATTCAGAAGTTGGCCATTTAAACATTGGTGCTGGGCGCATTGTGTACCAAAGTTTAACGCGTGTGAATTTGTCGATTCGCGAAGGCGACTTTTTTAAGAATGAGACGTTCATAAAGGCAATGGACCATGTTAAAGAAAAACAATCGGCACTCCATATATATGGTTTGTTGTCCGATGGCGGCATCCATAGCCACATCGACCATATTTATGCCTTGCTTGATATGGCAAAACAACAAAACGTCGAGCGCGTTTATGTCCATGGCTTTTTAGATGGCCGCGACGTCGGCCCCACTTCAGCAGAAGTATACTTAAAAGGATTGCAAGACAAATTTGATGAAGTCGGACTCGGTAAGCTGGCGACTGTACACGGCCGTTACTATGCAATGGATCGCGACAAACGTTGGGATCGAGTTGAAAAGTCATACCGTGCAATGGTTTATGGCGAAGGCCCTGCCTATAAGAACGGGCTAGAGCTGCTAGAAGACAGCTACAAAAACAACATTGTTGATGAGTTTGTGATCCCGTCCGTTATAACAGAAGAGGATGGTACACCTATAGCAACTGTCAAAGACGATGATGCCGTCATTTTCTGCAATTTTCGCCCTGACCGTGCTATCCAGCTATCACAAGTTTTCACGAATGAAGACTTTCGTGGGTTCGACCGCGGGGAAAAGATGCCGAAGCGCCTCCATTTTGTCTGCTTAACGAAGTTTAGTGAAACAGTGAAAGGCTTTGTTGCCTTTAAACCGACAAACTTGGACAATACGCTTGGCGAAGTCCTTTCCCAGCAAAACTACACACAACTACGGATTGCGGAAACCGAAAAGTACCCACATGTGACGTTCTTTTTCAGTGGCGGGCGTGAAGAAGAGTTTCCAGGCGAAGAGCGGATTTTGATCGACTCGCCTAAAGTCGCTACTTACGACCTTAAACCGGAAATGAGCGCGTATGAAGTAACCGATGCGCTTGTCAAGGAAATCGAAGGCGAAAAACATGATGTGATTATCTTAAACTTTGCCAACCCTGACATGGTTGGGCATTCAGGAATGTTGGAACCAACAGTAAAAGCGATTGAAGCCGTTGACGAATGCTTAGGCCGTGTTGTCGATGCATTGCTTCAAAAAGGCGGAGCGGCGATTATTACAGCAGACCACGGCAATGCCGACGAAGTCGTGACACTTGATGGCAAACCGATGACGGCACATACGACAAACAAAGTGCCTGTCATCGTAACGGAAAAAGGAATCAGGCTTCGTGAAGACGGCATTTTAGCTGACTTGGCGCCGACTGTGCTTGATTTGCTTGGCGGGGACAAGCCGAAAGAAATGACAGGCAAGACGCTTAAACAATAAATTCAATTTAGGAGTGAATTGACATGACGATTATTTCTGATGTTTATGCACGTGAAGTCCTTGACTCTCGTGGCAACCCGACTGTAGAAGTAGAAGTTCACCTAGAATCCGGCATTATGGGCCGTGCCCTCGTGCCAAGTGGCGCCTCGACTGGCGAATACGAAGCGGTAGAACTTCGCGACGGCGGCGACCGTTATATGGGCAAAGGTGTCCAAAAGGCAGTTGACAATGTAAATGAAAAAATCGCTCCTGAACTAATTGGCGAAAACGCGTTGGACCAAATTGGCATCGACCGTTTGTTAATCGAACTTGACGGGACAGAAAACAAAGGCAACTTTGGCGCCAATGCGATTCTTGGCGTGTCAATGGCCGTTGCCCACGCTGCTGCAAATGCACTTGACATTCCACTATATGTTTACCTTGGCGGCTTTAATGCTAAGCAACTTCCAGTACCAATGATGAACATCATTAATGGGGGAGAGCATGCCGACAACAACGTAGATATTCAAGAATTTATGGTCATGCCTGTCGGCGCAGAGAGCTTTAAAGAAGCGCTTCGCATGGGTGCGGAAATTTTCCATAACTTGAAGTCTGTTCTTAAAGCGAAAGGCTACAACACAGCAGTAGGCGACGAAGGTGGCTTTGCTCCTAACCTTTCTTCAAACGAAGAAGCGCTTGCCACGATCATTGAAGCGATTGAAAAAGCAGGTTATAAGCCTGGAGAACAAGTGAAGTTGGCAATGGACGTTGCTTCTTCTGAGCTTTACAGCAAAGAAGACGGCAAATACCACCTTGCTGGCGAAGGCAAAGTTCTTTCTTCTGAGGAAATGGTTTCCTTCTACGAAGAACTTGTTTCGAAATACCCAATTATCTCGATTGAAGATGGCCTTGATGAAAACGATTGGGAAGGCCACAAACTTCTAACAGAGCGCCTTGGCGATAAAGTTCAACTTGTTGGTGACGATTTGTTTGTCACAAACACGAAAAAGCTAGCGGAAGGCATTGAAAAAGGCATTGGCAACTCGATTCTGATCAAAGTAAACCAAATCGGCACATTGACGGAAACATTCGATGCAATCGAAATGGCAAAACGCGCTGGCTATACAGCTGTTATTTCCCACCGTTCTGGTGAAACAGAAGATGCGACGATTGCTGACATTGCTGTTGCCACAAATGCTGGCCAAATCAAAACAGGCGCGCCATCTCGTACAGACCGTGTCGCCAAATACAACCAACTTCTTCGCATTGAAGATGAGCTTGCTGATCTTGCTCAGTACAATGGTTTGAAGTCTTTTTATAACTTGAGCAAGTAAGTGGTTAATAGCAACGCCCCTCCTGATTAGATACAGGAGGGTTTTTTCGATTGTGGGGAGGAATCATTAAATTAAAATATAAATAACTCAATATTATGAATATATTAGAATGAATGAAATATAAAATACTATATGTTAATGTTAAATTGTACTTCTTATAATTCAATTCTGAATATAAGGAGCAAAAAAATATGCGAGGGATTTTTTTGAAAGTAATCGCAGGTAGGTTCACTTTTGTAATGTTGGCCATTTTATTTGTAATTGGCACAACAGTATCTTCGGTCGCAGGTGCGCAGAGCATAACCGATGAACAGCTACGAAAACAAGTTAGTGAAAAGATAACGAAAGAACTAGGCATTGAGTACTATGAGGTAGAAACAAAAGAAGCTGAAACATATGTAAATGATTTGAAGAGTAATTCTTTATTTGTAAATGAGGCTAATTCTGATATATCAGAATATGAGGCCTATGGTATTACTGGACTTCCAGCAGAAGGTTTTGAGGACAACGTGATTGTCATTAACGGCTTTTTAGATAATTCAAATGAGTTTATAGCCGTTTACAACAAAGATTATAATGGGCTTGGTTTTGCTACGATCACTGACGATTCTGGTGAAGAAATTACAGTTACATTTATTGCAGAGGATAGAGTCGAGACATCTAGTTTGTCTGAAGAAGAAGCAAAAACTATCCAAAAAAATTATGCCGTAAATATGGATAGTAAAATCGAAAAATACTTAACTGGAGGAGATGAAGATTGTAATTGTGGACCTGAAGAAAATGTGTCAACTGGTGAAGTAATTACACATGACTATCCTTGGTATGCTTCTTTCTTATGTTCTATTGCTGGAAGCATTGCATGTGTTAGCTTATGTATTGCTTTTGGGGTCGTTCCAGTTGCTGGTTGGTCTCTTGCCTTTTTCTGCGAGATGTTTTGTACGGGTGCATGGGGAACCTGGTTATGCCCTTAAAACAATAGGGTAAGGTTAGTAGCATGGACCTTTATGTAGTCCATGCTACTTTTAAAAATAGTCGTGACGGCATAAGAACTTCGGTTTGGTGTCTAAAAATGAGAAATTGATAAGTAAAAGACACATAGGCTATTTAAGTCATATCAAATTAAGCATAATTAGCCTTTTCCCTTTCCCTGTCTAAGAATGTAGAAACAGTTTTTACCTTAATATTAATAGTCGACAGACTTCTGAGCAGTTTTATACAAATTTCGGAATGCTAAATAAACTGATATCCAAGCTATAAGATAAAAAAGAAGGTAAATTGAAGAAAAGGCAGTGACGGTCTCAAACTTTATGATGTGCATGGCATACGCCCCAAATGCCATAAACAGTAAAAAAAACATCGCAATACCTGTATAACGCAAACTAATCAGTTTTTGTTTATCAACTTTTTTGGGATAATACCGAAAAGTGAACCAGCATGCGACAACAAATAATGTTCCGTAAACAGTGAAAATTCCGGCTAAGTTAGCGTTTATATTGCTAAAATAAATTGGAAAGCTAAACAAACCTAATCCGGCAAACACCAGACTTAAAGAAACATTGAATCCAAAGTGGTTACCGTTAAAAGCTTCCTTTTGCTCTTGTCGATACAGGGATAATATTTGGGTAGATAGTTCTTCTGCAGTAAGATAGGAGTTTAACACTCTTCTTTCGGCATCGTTTGAGCTACAATTGTACTGGGCGCAAATCTCTTCTTTTTCAGATAGCAAGTGATCCTTTATCTCGTTTATATGGCTTTGCCTTTCCCCTCTTGGTAATTCTCTAATCTTACTGTCCACTTCAGCTAAATAATCTCTAAAGCTTAGCTGCTGTTTAGCCACTAGTCTCACCTTCCTTTAAAGATATAAGAAATAAATATAAATTTTGATAATGTTCAAGTCTTTTGTTTAAAATTTCCTTCCCTTCCTCAGTAACTATATAATATTTTCTACTGCGTCCCTCATGATCTTCTTGATAAGAAGTTAACCATCTGTTGTTTGTCATACGTCGTAATATAGGATAGATTGAACCATTTGCAATTTGAACGATAGATTCCTTTCTTAGTTTTTTAGTGATCTCATAACCGTACATGGGCTTTTTTGCTACTAAAAGTAAAATGGCAAGTTCGAACATCCCTTTTGTAATTTGGCTACTCCAATCGTTTCTTTTCGAATTAATATCCATATTACCAATGTATATGATAAACATATATATGTCAATGATACATATAGGTTTTTAAAATAAAGTAAGTATGTTGGGCTCATGCTAAAGCGCAATGATTTCCATTGCCCTTTTCTACGCTTGTGGCAGGGGGAAAGGCGATAAAAAGACGGAATTAAAATTAATGTTTTGACAATAAGCGTTTTTTGTTTTATAGTGTGATATATCAGATTTCATATTTTAAATTGGAGCTGGTTGTATGACTGATAAGGATGAACGTTTCTTTTCTGTTGATCCCAATTTAGTAAAGTCACTGCGTGAACTGGCAGTTGAAAAAATCCGCGAAGGAATTGTAAGCGGATACTTTGAAGTTGGAGAGCATTTAAAAGAGCGTGAGTTATCGAAGATGATGGGAATTAGCACGACGCCGATCAAAGAAGCGTTTCGGATTTTAGAAAATGAAGGCATGCTAGTAACCGTTCCGCGCAAAGGGACATTTGTTTCAGAGTACGCTTCTACATCGATTGAAGAAATTCTTCTTCTACGGGCCGCCGTTGAATCGCTATGTGCCCGCCTTGCTGCAGTCAAAATGAGCGAAGAAGACGTGAAGGAACTTGAGCAAGTGGTGCTTATCATGGAGAGCCTTCATAACAAAGGTGATTCAGATGCCTTGATTGAACAAAATTCACGGTTTCACCAAATGATTATTACCAGTACCGAAAATAAGATGATGCAAACGATCTTAGCCAACATTCGCAGCATAGACAAAGCCTTCCGGAAGCGTGCCCTTAAAGTGGAAGTCGAGCGCGAAGTCGGCTATCAAGAGCACAGAGCAATTTTTGAGGCGATTAAGCAACGGGAGCCTGAGCAGGCCGAACAGCGAATGAAAGACCATATTTTGCGGACGAAAGACAATATTTTGGCTGCAGAAGCGAGAGCACAGGCCGAAAGAAATCCATGATCATTCATCGGCCTATATAGGCCGAGAATGGTCAGAGCTAATTTTTTAGAAAAGGGTGATGAACTGTGGCAAAGAAGCCGTTGGCAAAAGCATTAGAAACCATTTCTGGCATACCAATCACGCCGTTTCGAAAATCAGACGGCAGCATCGATTGGAACCACTACAAAGAAACCGTTGACAGGATCGTCGACAATGGCATTGATGTGATCGTTCCTTGTGGAAATACGAGTGAATTCTATGCGCTGTCTCTTGAGGAAGCAAAAGAGGAAGTCCGGCGCACCGTAGAATATGTTAATGGGCGTGCGCTTGTCGTCGCTGGCATCGGATATGCGACGTCAACAGCGATTGAACTTGGAAACGATGCGATAGCGGCCGGGGCAGATGCGGTCATGATTCATATGCCGATCCACCCTTATGTGACAGCGGGCGGTGTGTGTGCCTACTTCCGCGAAATCATCGAAGCACTAGATTTTCCGTCACTCGTTTATTTTAAAGATCCTGAAATTTCCGACCAAGTGCTCGTT
This sequence comes from Shouchella clausii, assembly GCF_001598215.1. GTDB lineage: Bacteria > Bacillota > Bacilli > Bacillales > Bacillaceae_D > Shouchella > Shouchella tritolerans. The sequence continues at coordinate 1,236,951 of NZ_BCXJ01000001.1, forward strand.
GATTTGGCGCCACTTGAAAACCTAGTCGGCGTCAAATATGCGATTAATGATTTGCCTCGCTTTGCCAAAGTTGTACGTTCGATTCCAGAGGAACATCAGATCGCTTGGATTTGTGGAACAGCAGAGAAATGGGCGCCATTTTTCTGGCATGCGGGGGCAAAAGGGTTTACTTCTGGGCTTGTGAATCTTCTGCCCGAAAAAGCAGTCGATATGCTGGAAGCATTGCGAAACAATGACAACGATACCGTGTGGCAAATTTGGGAAGACATTGTCCCTTTCGAGGACTTGCGCGCGAAGTACAACCAAGGCAATAACGTCGTCGTCATTAAAGAAGCAATGGAAATGCTTAGGCAAAATGCTGGGGTGACAAGGGCACCTGTGAATGAATTAAGCAACGAAGATAAACAGCTTGTGACAGAACTGCTTTCTAGCTGGAAGTTATTACAACCTACGAAAGGATGAGGCAAATGGCGATCAAAACAGAAGTCGTATTTGGCAATTATATTAACGGGCACTGGAAACAAGAAGCGGCTCCCCCTCTCGCAAGCATAAATCCGTCCGATGCCGAAGAAATTGTGGGCTATATCCAGAATTCCCCGGCTGATGTCGTTGATGACGCGGTTGCAGCGGCGAAGGGCGCCCTTTTGCCGTGGCGGAAGCTGACAGGAGCGGAGCGTGGCCATTATTTGTATCAAGCGGCCAATCAGTTAGAAAACCGCCTCGATGAAATTGCGGAAACACTCGCCCGTGAAATGGGAAAAACATTGCCTGAAGCAAAAGGGGAGACAGCTCGCGGTGTCGCGATCCTTCGGTATTATGCCGGAGAAGGGTTAAGAGCTGATGGCGAGGTGATCCCTTCCACAGACAGCGAAGCGCTCATGTTTACGAAACGTGTTCCCCTCGGCGTCGTTGGTGTGATTACGCCATGGAATTTTCCTGTTGCGATTCCTGTATGGAAAATCGCTCCAGCGCTTATTTATGGCAATACGGTTGTGTTTAAACCAGCAACAGAAGCAGCTGTAACAGCAGCAAAAGTAGTGGAGTGTTTTGCGCAAGCGGGACTTCCTGAAGGTGTGCTCAATTTGGTGACAGGGTCTGGCAAGGTGATCGGAAATGCACTAGTCGCCCATGAACACGTTCACGGCCTAACGTTTACTGGCTCAGAACAAACAGGTAAGCAAATTGGAAAAGCAGCAGCTGCAAGGGGAGCGAAGTACCAGCTTGAAATGGGTGGAAAAAACCCTGTTATTGTCGCAGAAGATGCTGATCTTCATGTAGCTGTTGATGCAACAATTAGCGGTGCTTTTCGCTCTACAGGACAGAAATGTACGGCGACAAGCCGCGTCATTGTCGCTGAAGCGATTCTTCAGGACTTCCAGGAGCTTCTTCTCGAAAAAACAAAACAAATAACAATTGGCAAAGCTCTAGACGATGGCGTTTGGATGGGGCCTTGTGCAAGTGAGGCGCAGCTTCGTACCGTTCTAGACTATATTGAAATCGGCAAAAATGAAGGCGCGAAACTTTTATGCGGCGGCAAGAGAGTAACAGACGGAAACCGGTCGGCAGGCTATTTTGTTGAACCGACGATCTTTACAAACGTGAATCGCCATATGCGAATTGCCCAAGAAGAAATATTCGGCCCAGTTATTGCTCTTATCACAGCGAAGAACATGGAAGAGGCGATTGAGATCGCCAATGACAGCCGGTACGGGTTAAGTGCCTCTATTTTCACAACCAATATTGAAAAAATGCTGTTGTTTATTGATGAAATGGATGCGGGCCTTGTTCGAGTTAATGCAGAAAGCGCCGGTGTTGAATTGCAAGCGCCATTTGGGGGAATGAAAGCGTCCAGCTCCCACTCTAGGGAACAAGGGCAAGCGGCGAAGGAATTTTACACATCAATCAAAACGGTATTCGTGAAAGGGTGATGAGGATGAAAATTACAGATGTGCAGTTAACGGCAATCGGTATGCCACGCTTGACTGGCTTTGTCAATAAACATGTGATCGTGCAATTGTTTACAGACAACGGCATTGAGGGGATTGGCGAAATGTCAGACTTCTCTCATCTACCGAAGTATGCGGTTGACATTGTTGATTTGGAGCGTACGTTAAAACAAATTCTCGTTGGCAAAAACCCATTTGACATAGCCCCTATCAATACAGAGTTAAATGGAAACTTCCCTGAAGCGATGTACTATTATGAAAAAGGTAGCTTTATTCGAAATGGCGTTGACACGGCGCTTTATGACCTTTGTGGAAAAGCGCTAGGCGTGTCTGTGTCTGATCTATTAGGGGGCCGCCAACGCGAGAAAATCAAAGTATGCTTTCCGATTTTTAGGCATCGCTTTATGGATGAAGTCGAGGCGAATTTAGAGCTTGTTAAAAAGCAATATGAGAAAGGTTTTGACGTATTTCGCCTTTATGTCGGCAAAAACGTTGATGCGGACGAGGCCTTTTTAGCAAGGGTTTATGACGAGTTTGGCGGCAAAGTAAAAGTGAAATCCCTTGATTTTAGCCATCTCCTTGATTGGAAGGAAGCGTTACGGATTACGCGGCGCTTAGCGAAATACCCAATTGATCTTGTTGAGAGTCCTGCGCTCCGAAATGATTTTGTAGGGCTGCATCATTTCCGCATGCGCTGTGAATTGCCGGTTAGCGAACATGTCTGGAGCTTGCGCCAGCAGTCGGAAATGATCAAACATGATTCAGTCGATATTTTTAACATTGCACCTGTCTTTATTGGCGGCATTACACAGGCAAGAAAAGCGGCCGATGCAGCGGCTGTAGCTGAAAAAAGCGTTCTTATTGGGACGACACAGGAACTGTCAATTGGCACAACAGCGATGGCCTATTTTGGTTCAACGCTCGATCATTTAAACTACATTTCCGATCCAACTGGCCCAGAGCTTTACGTAGGCGATGTCGTTAAAAACAAAGTCTATTATGAAAACGGTTACTTGCATTTGCCTGAACGTTCAACCGTAGGGCTCGGAATGGAGCTTGATTGGGAAAAAATCGAGCAATACCGGGTCGAGTCGCTCAACTGGGAAGATGTATCCGTCCATCAACTGCAAGATCGAACATCACAAACGCGCGCTTAAAGCGGGAGGAGGTGTAAGTCGTGAAATGGTTCCCTTTGCTCGTGCTGCAGGCTCTTCTTCTAGTTGCCTGCAGCAACCACGACGAAACAGCCGTTACGCAAGCTGCCATTGACACGTACCCGAAGCAAACGATTGAACTTTATGTCCCTGCCTCGCCAGGAGGGCAGTCTGATGCTGGGGCAAGAGTGTTAGCACGTCATATCGGAAAGTATTTAGATAGCGACGTTGTCATTGTTAACCAAGACGCTGCAGGTGGTGCACTTGCTTATGAAAATGTCTACCGCGCCAAGGCCGATGGATACAAGCTTCTCTATTATCATCAAGCATTGCACACAAGTTATGCAGTTGGCCAATACGATTATTCGGCGTTGGAAATGACGCCGATTGGAACCTTTGCTGGCATTAACCAAGTTTTCGTCACGCGTGCTGATGCCCCATGGGATTCACTAGAAGAACTAGTTGAGGAAGCGAGGCAAAACCCTTACGAAATCCTGTATGGTGGCCAAATCGGCGGAACCACTCATTTTATGGGCGAGCAACTTGGGCAAGTTGCCGATGTCGACATTAAAGTGATTGATGTCGGTGGAGAGTCAGACCGTATGACGGCATTGCTCGGCAACCAAATTGATTTTGTTTCTACTGGAATTGGCAACGCCTTAAACTATATAGAATCAGGCGATTTTAAAGCGTTAGCCGTTCTATCAGAAGAACGGGATGAGCTGGCACCTGATATTCCGACTGCCCTTGAGCAAGGGTATGACGTGCAGTTTCCAATCATCCATACATTATACGGGCCGCCTAATCTGCCCGAAGAGATCATCGACAAATGGAACGCAGCAGCAGAGCAGCTTGCAGAAGATGAGGAGTATGTACAAGACCTCGCCACCACGTTCCAGAGACATATTCAAATGGATCATCATGAAACCCTTACATTCAACCAAGAAGAACTCAAAAAAGCAGAAGACATCGCGTTTGAGTTATTTCAAGAAGACTAGGGATAAGGGGGAGCCAATATGTCAAAACTCGATTGCTGGATTGGAATGGGAACGCTCATTGTCGGCGCCTATATAATTTTGGAAACGCTTACGATGGATTATATGAGGCTAATGGATGATCCTGGGCCCGTTTTATTGCCAAGAATAGTCGGTACGGCACTTGTCATTTGTGGTGCTGCTTTAACAGTAGGAGGATTAAAAGCAAAGAAAAAAACGGAGCCGAAAGAGGATTCACCTGAGGCAAAAGCGCGGCAAAAGAAAATGTATGTGATATTAGGAAGTTTGTTTCTATATGCTGTCGCTTTTTCGGCGTTAGGGTACGTATTAAGCACATTCCTTTTTTTAGCAGCCACGACTTTGTACTTGTCTAGTAAGAGAACGAAAAAACATGTCGTTCAAGTAACAGTGGCCTCACTACTTATTACTTTTTCAATCTATTGGATATTTACCGAATACCTTGATGTTTTATTGCCAGGCGGATTTTTCCGATGAAGGGGGACGAAATCAATGGATGTTTTACTTGCGAGCATAACTGACGTGTTCACCCCTTTTGTCGTGTTGTTAATGGTACTAGGGGTGTTTATTGGCCTCATATTTGGCACAGTGCCTGGCCTAACCTCAACGATGGCCATGGCCTTGTTCGTGCCGTTTACGTTCCAACTAGAACCGATACAAGGAATCAGTTTTCTTGTCTGCTTGCACTTAGGCGGCGTTTCTGGCGGGCTCGTTGCTTCTACACTTCTTGGAATACCAGGAACGCCCTCATCGATCGCCACTACGTTCGATGCGTACCCAATGGCGAAAAACGGCGAACCAGTAAGAGCGCTCGGCATTGGTATTGTCGCCTCACTTGTTGGCGGTTTACTAAGCTTTATTGCCTTGACTACCATTTCTCCCCTTATTTCCAGGTTTGCGGTGCAGATGGGGCCATTTGAGTTTTTTGCTTTAATTTTTTTCGCGCTTTCCTTGCTTGCCGTCCTGGCCCAAGGTAGCATGTTGAAAGGGATTACTGCTGGCTTTATTGGCTTAGCGATTGGCATGGTAGGGTTCGCACCAATTGATGGGCTGCAGCGCTATACATTTGGCGTGTTAGAGCTAAAAGGCGGCATCAGCCTGTTGCCGCTTATCATGGGCTTATTCGCCATCGCTCAACTTTTATCGGAAATAAAAGCAGGCGATGAGCGGAAAGAAATGAACTTCTCTGTTAAAGGAATCGGCATAAAGGTGGCAGAATTATTTCAAAATAAATGGAATATGCTGCGTTCGTCGATCATCGGGATTGCATTTGGCATATTGCCAGGGTTGGGGAGCGGTACGGCAAACCTTGTTGCCTATGCACAAACGAAGCAAGCATCAAAAAACCGCGACAAGTTTGGGAAAGGGGCACCGGAAGGCATCTATGCGTCTGAATCAGCGAATACCGCTGCTGTTGGCGGATCACTTATTCCGATGCTAACACTCGGTATACCTGGCGATACGGTAACAGCGATTTTGCTTGGCGGCTTTATGATTCATGGCATTCAGCCTGGTCCGCTTTTCTTTGCAGAAAACCGCGAAATTGTCAATGTCGTATTTATTGCTTTCATTGTTGCTATCTTTCTCGTTCTTTTATTTCAAGCGTTCGCGATGCGATTTTTTACACGTGTATTGATGATTTCAAAAGAATATTTGTTCCCAATTATCCTTGTCTTATGTTTCGTTGGCGCCTTTGCCACCAACTCTTCTGTTTTCGATATTGGCGTCATGCTCTTTTTTGGGGTTATTGGCTACATTTTGTTAAAGGCCAAGTTTCCGATTGCTCCGCTCATTTTGGGTTTTATTCTCGGGCCCCTTTTGGAAACGTATTTGCGGAGAGCACTCATGTCGACAGGCAATGTGGCCGACTTTTTTACGAAACCATTTTCAGCGATTTTCATTTTAATTGGTGTCGGTTGCGTCCTATACACCTTTATAAATGAAACGCGTTCGAACAAGAAAGACTCAAAATCAGCAAGTATGTAATCATTTTGTAGCTTGATGGGCACCCAGGCAATAAGAAGCAGAAGAAACTGTTGTTAGCCTAAGGTTTGGCATTTTGCAAAAGCCATGCTATCGTTAAGGGGAAAGAAAAAACGGGAGGCAGGCGTTTATGGCTGATAGTGAAATTCTTCCCCCTGCTGTAGCATCTTTTTTAAACGGTGAACAATTGGAAAAAAAACAGCATGAGGCGATGCATTTTTTAACGGTTGATGAAAATGGCTTTCCATATAAAGCGATGGTGAGTGTCGGAGAAGTGTTAGCCTATTCAAAAGACCGCATACGGATTGCGTTATGGAGTGGGACACAAACGGATAACTATGCGATGCGTTCGAAAAAAGCAGTGCTCTTGCTCGTTACGTGCGAAACGGCTTTTGATATTCAGCTTAAACTTGAGCCGATAGGCCGTCAAGAGGACCTTGCCCTTTACGAAGGGCGCGTCTTACGTGTGAAAGCCGACCAAGCGCCTTATGCCAAATTAGAGTCGGCGGTGCGCTTTACTTTAAAGGATCCTGATGCTTCACTCGCCCATTGGCGCCACAAACTTCAGCTTCTAAAAAACTAGCCTATTGTTTTCAAAGGCATGGCTATGCTAAACTAGTGATACTGACGTGTTCGTGGAGGTGTTTGTTGATGCAGCTGTTTTTGATGATCGCATTAATTATTGTTTCTGTCCTTCTAGTCGCTGTCGTCCTCTTGCAGCCAGGCCGCAGCTCTGGGTTATCAGGAGCCATTACTGGAGGGGCAGAGCAGTTGCTAGGAAAACAAAAAGCGCGCGGGCTTGATGCGGTTTTGCATCGAGCAACAATCGTACTTGCTGTTTTGTTTTTTATTTTGACAGGGTTAAATGCGTATTTCCTATAAACGATGCGAAACACCTGGGCTTGCCAGGTGTTTTTTCTGTTTCCTGTTTAATTGCAGCTTAAAAAAGGAACAATCGGATATAGAGGTGATGAAGTGCGCTTAAGCATCTTAGACCAAGTGCCTATAACCATAGGACAATCAGCGGAACAAACAGCGGAACAAACGTTTTCTCTTGTTGAGCTTGCTGAACAATGGGGGTACGAACGGTACTGGTTTGCCGAACACCACGGCACAAGGGGGCTTGCTTCCAGTGCTCCTGAAGTGTGGATGGCGGCGGCTGCTGCAAGGACGAAGACGATTCATGTAGGTTCTGGAGGCATTTTGCTGTCTCAGTATAGCGCTTATAAAGTAGCGGCCCAATTAAGGCAACTAGAAGCGATGTTCCCAGGTCGAATTGACGGTGGCATTGGTAACTCCCCTGGAGGCACTGAACGAATCCGCGCTGCTCTTGCCAATGGACATACGGACGGGATCGCTATGTTTTGGGAGAAAGTCGATGCCCTTTCCAAGTGGGTACAAGGCGGCAGGCACCAGGAAGTGACTGTTTCGCCGAAACCAGCAAGTGCACCAAACTTGTTTATCCTTGGTCTTGGGGAGCGGAGCGCCATCGAAGCGGGCCGGCGTGGGCTAGGTTTTGTACACGGGCGTTTTATCGAGCCTGAACGAGGGAGATTGGCACACGCTGCATATCGACAAGCGTTTAGGGGCGAAGGGAAACCAGATGCGTTAACGGCGGTATTTATCATTTGTGGCGAAACGGACGAGCATGCTGAAGAGTTGGCCAAAACTCAAGATTTATGGTTGTTGCGGACGGAAAAAGGCTTAGATAGCCGCGTACCAAGCAGCAAAACAGTTGCCTCCGTTAAGCTAAGCGAACAAGACCGTGCCCGTATCCAAGGGAACCGAAAGCGGATGATTATTGGCGGGCCTGATACTGTAAAACGGGAGTTAGATAAAATCGCGAACGAAACAGGATGCGACCAATTTCTAGTTCTAACGAATATCGATGATTTTGATGAAAAATGCCGTTCTTATGCACGGCTGGCAGTCTGTTTTCACAAATAGAAAGCAACAGGAGGAACCTTTTGTGATTGGGTGTTTATGCATACATGGCTTTACTGGGGATCCGTGGGAAGTACAGCCCATTGCAGACGAACTAGCAAAGCAGCCTGGCTGGCTTGTTTACACGCCTGTATTGCCTGGCCACGGGCAAGGGAGTTTGCGGGAGTTAAAAAATGTGACGTACAAACAGTGGGTATTTGCTGTTGAAGTAGCGGCTGAAGAAATGAGAAAACGGTGCGACCGCCTTTATGTGATTGGTTTTTCCATGGGTGGAATGCTCGCCAGCTACATAGCAGCCCGTTTTCCCGTGGACAAGCTTGTACTTTTAAACGCTGCGGCCTACTATATGAATCCGAAACAGTTTGTAAAAGATATGTTCTCTGCCATTCGCTACCATCTGACTGGCGAACAAGAAGGCGATGAGCTGATTGAACTTTATGAAAGGAAATTCCGGACAACGCCATTCGCCGCCGTGCGCCAATTTCTGCAACTGGTCCAAAAAACAAAGCCTTATGCAAGTAAAGTGACGGTGCCAACGCTCATTATCCAAGGGGAGCTTGATGGTCTTGTCCCGTTAAAGTCTGCTTATTATCTTTATGATGTGATCGGGTCAAAGACAAAAGAAATCAAAGTGATGAAACGATCACGCCATATGATTTGCCATGGATATGAAGCCGATAAAGTGATTGAGGAAATTAAAACGTTTCTGACAGATAGACAAACAGAGAGGGAAGATGACAATGAAATTAGTGCCACCTAAACCTTTTACATTTGAAGGAGGACAGCGGGCTATTCTGTTATTGCATGGCTTTACAGGAACGACTGCTGATGTCCGCATGCTTGGCCGCTTTTTGCAAAAGCATGGCTATACATGCCACGCGCCTCTATATAGAGGGCATGGCGTGCCACCAGAAGAGCTTGTTAAGTACAGCCCAAAAGATTGGTGGGCAGATGTGCAGGCGGCGTATGAACAATTGCAACAAGATGGCTATAAGGAAATCGCAGTGTGCGGATTATCCCTTGGCGGTGTTTTTTCATTAAAAGCAGGTTTCTCTATGCCCGTAAAGGGAATCATATCGATGTGTGCCCCAGTCCGCCCTAAAACGGAGGAAGCAATTAAAGATGGGATGCTCCGTTATGCGAAAGAGTACAAGCATCTTGAAAAGAAAGACAACGCTGTGATCGAAGCTGAAATGCGCGCACTTGCCGAAAAATCACTTGAGCCCCTTTATCAGCTGCGGCAACTGATGGATGACGTACGGGAGCAGCTTGACTTGATTTATGCGCCAACGTTTGTTGTCCAAGCTCGCCATGACGAAATGATCGATACCGAAAGCGCTACGATTATTTGCAACAATGTTGGCACAGACGACAAAAAGCTAAAGTGGTATGAACATTCGACCCACGTGATTACACTCGGTGAGGAGAAAGAACAGCTCCACGAAGATATACTCGAGTTTTTAAATCACTTAGATTGGTCAAACTAAAAACAAAAGCTAGAAGGAGGGAAATAATGGCTGCTCGATTAAAAGAAGAGCTCCTTGCCTATTTTCAAAATGAGGCGAAAAAGCCTGTTACAGTAGATGAACTAGAAGAGCAGTTCGGCATAGCTTCTGGTGATGCCTTTAAAACGCTGATCCAAGGCTTGAATGAGCTGGAAGAAGAAGGGAGCATTGTGCGTACGCGGACAAACCGCTATGGCATCCCCGAAAAAATGAATTTAGTGCGTGGCCGTGTCCAAGGCCATGCAAAAGGATTCGCCTTTGTGTTACCTGAAAACGGCGAGGAAGACATTTATGTTCCACAAGGTTCCTTGTCAGGGGCCATGAATGGCGACATCGTCCTTGTCCGCATGGATGAACGGACAAGTGGCGCCCGGGCGGAAGGAAAAGTGATCCGCATTATTGAACGGAAAGTGACAGAAGTTGTCGGCGAATATAAACAGTTTTCTTCGTATGCGTTAGTGGTTGCCGACGACAAACGGATTAGCGCGGACTTCCTTGTTGTCAACGGGCAGGAAAAAGGTGCAGTCGATGGCCACAAAGTAATCGCGACGATTACAAAATATCCAGAAGGCCGCTTCGGCGGGGAAGCAGAAATAAAAGAAGTGCTTGGCCATAAAAATGACCCAGGCATGGACATTCTGTCGATCATTTACAAATATGGCATTCCTCAAAGTTTTTCCGAAGAAGCGCTTGCACAAGCGGCAAACGTGCCAGATGCGATCTCAGAAGCAGACTTGCAGGAAAGGCGCGACTTAAGGAATGAGGAAATCGTCACCATTGATGGAGCTGATGCCAAAGACCTAGACGATGCTGTACAAGTAAAAAAATTAGAAAACGGCCATTTTTTGCTAGGCGTACACATTGCTGATGTTTCCCATTATGTCGAAGAAGGGTCGCCAATTGATAATGAAGCGTCTGACCGCGCTACGAGCGTCTATCTAGTTGACCGTGTGATTCCGATGATTCCACACCGCCTTTCGAATGGCATTTGCAGCTTAAACCCAAAAGTAGACCGTTTGACGCTGTCTTGCCAAATGGAAATCGACCAAAATGGTGGCGTTGTGAACCACGAGATTTTCCAAAGTGTCATTCGAACGACAGAGCGAATGACGTATAGCGACGTCAACAAAATACTAGTCGAACAAGACGAGGCCTTGAGAGAGCGCTATGAAGCGCTAGTGCCGATGTTTGAAGCAATGGAAGAATTGGCACAGATTTTAAGAGACAAACGCTTCGCCCGTGGCGCCATTGACTTTGACTTTAAAGAAGCAAAAGTGCTTGTCAATGAAGAAGGCAAAGCGACAGATGTTGTACTGCGAGAGCGCTCAGTTGCGGAGAAACTAATTGAAGAATTTATGCTTGCCGCTAATGAGACAGTTGCTGAACATTTCCATTGGCTAAAATTGCCTTTTGTATACCGGATCCACGAAGACCCTGATGCGGATAAATTCAATTCGTTTTTAGAGTTTATTACTGGGTTTGGCTATGTGGTTCGGGGCACAGCTAATACCGTCCATCCCCGTGCCTTGCAAGCCCTTTTAGAGGAAATTGCTGGGGAACCAGAAGAAATGGTGATTAGCCGCGTCATGCTCCGCTCAATGAAACAGGCGAAGTACGACGTCCACCCTGTCGGCCACTTTGGGTTGTCAGCAGACTTTTATACCCATTTTACTTCGCCAATCCGCCGGTATCCTGATTTGCTCGTCCATCGCCTCATCCGCACTTACTTGATCAAAGGCAAAACGGATCGCAATACGACGGCAAAATGGCAGGAAGTTCTGCCTGGTTTAACAGCTCACGCATCGGAAATGGAGCGACGCGCAATTGACGCTGAACGGGACACAGACAGTGTGAAAAAAGCCCAATACATGGAAGATAAAATTGGGGAGACGTTTACAGGGATCATTAGCGGCGTTACCAACTTCGGTTTATTTGTCGAATTGGAGAACACGGTAGAAGGGTTAGTCCATGTTAGCTATTTGACAGACGATTACTACCATTATGACCAAAAGCATTATGCGATGATTGGCGAACGAAGCGGCACCGTTTTCCGCATCGGCGATGAACTCGAAGTCCGTGTTATTCAAGTAAATGTCGAAGAAGCATCGGTCGACTTTGAAATTGTCGGTATGCAGCCGCGCAAGCCCCGGAAAACACCTGAGCGGCCAAAAGTGATTGATGGCGGAAAAAGACAGCAGCGGAACGGAAAAAAACGTGACAAGAATCGTTTGACAGGCGATCCGAAAATAGATGGCAACCGGTCAACGGCAAAGCGGAAGAAAAAACCGTTTTATGAAAACGCCCCTAAAGCGAAGCGAAAAAAAGGCCGTCGTAAAACGCGCAAATGACAGCTTTTGGATAGTGTCCCGTCGTGTATGACTAGGACATCCGACAGTTTCTTACATGTACCTTCTTGCACGATGCTTGTTTTCTCTCGTACACTACAAGCAATAAGGAGGGAGAAACGTGACAAAAACAGAAATTGGCATATTGCTTGTCCGTGTCACAACAGGAATCATTTTCCTATTCCACGGGCTTGGTAAGTTTAATGGCGGAATTGAAGGGACGGGCGCGTTTTTTGATTCAATCGGCATTCCAGCAGCAATGGCGAGCGTTGTTGCCTTTGTCGAGATCATTGGCGGGCTCGCCCTTATCCTCGGATTAGGCACACGTATTATTGGCGCTGTGTTTGCGGCGATTATGGTTGTGGCCATCATAACCGCCAAATGGGAAGCAGGCCTGCTTGGCGGCTACGAGCTTGATCTCATTTTGCTGGTAACTTCGCTTTTGCTTGTGTTAAACGGCAGCAAACTGCTTGCCATCGATCAGCTTTTTGGAAAGAAAAAGCGCCGTCGCTTTTAACGTCTGTCGTTTAGAGAAATTGACGAATGACCGCTCCATTGGTACGATAAAAGGAAGATGGTAGAAAGATGCAGGTGGAACGCATGGGAGAAACGACAGAAGGCAAAGTTGTTGCACAAAATAAAAAAGCACGCCATGATTATTTTATTGAAGAAACATTTGAAGCGGGCATTGTCCTAACCGGAACAGAAATCAAGTCGATTCGGGCTGGAAAAATGAATTTAAAAGATTCGTTTGCCCGCATCAAAAATGGCGAAGCTTTTCTGTACAATGCCCACATCAGTGAATACGAACAAGGCAACCGTTACAACCACGAACCGACACGGCCGCGGAAACTGTTGCTCCATAAAAAACAAATCAATACATTAATTGGGCAAACGCAGCAAAAAGGCTATTCAATCGTGCCATTAAAAGTCTATATTAAAAACGGCTTTGCCAAAGTGCTTATCGGACTGGCAAAAGGGAAGAAAAACTACGATAAGCGAGAGACATTACGGCGAAAAGACGCGAAGCGCGAAGTAGAACGGGCGATAAAAGAGCGAATGCGCGGTTAATGGAAGTGGGAAACGGCAAATTGTTGACATTTCAACAAAATGTAGTATAATGAAATATCCAGGCATTGACCTGGACTTTTCAAAAACAAGGGGACGTTTTGGATTCGACAGGGATAGGTCGAGCTTGCGTTGCGAGCCGAGGGGTCGGCCTCGTAAAAACGCACAAGCCAATAACTGGCAAAGAAAACAACAACTTCGCTCTAGCTGCGTAAGCTAAGCGGTCTCTCCTCTCCATCGCCCATGTGGAGTGGCTGAGACTCAACTTTAGTGGGATACGCCTTTCTCCCCCCGCCTGAGGGAGAGGGAAGAGACTAATCAGGTTAGCTGCACGGAAGCCTGTCTTTGGGCTGAAGTGCTAGCGAAATACGAATACAAAGACTACGCTCGTAGAAGCGTAAGTGTCGTTATCTCTGGACGTGGGTTCAATTCCCACCGTCTCCATATAAAAGCCACGGAAGTGTTGATTTATCAACATTTCCGTGGCTTTTCTTTTTGGAGCGAATCGACTTGTTTCAGAATTTACCCTTGTCACATTGTACATTAAATTTGTTCCCATCAGGATCATAGAAATCTAAAAATAGATTGCCAAGCCCATCATCCATAATGTTTTCCACTTTGACTGCGTTGCTTTTTAAGTGATTGGCTAACTCTTTTATATGTTTGCATTGAAAGGCAATCACTGGATGTGCTTGATTGTTGACTTTAAATGTTGCAGTAGTTTGATGAGTGGATTCAACTAAAAATAACATTTGACCAGAGGGAAAATTTAATTGTGCTTGTCTCTCCTCTTCACTATGCCAAACAAATTCAAGGTGTAGTATTTCCTTATACCACTTGATCGCATTTTCTAAGTGTGACACGGGAACATGACAATACAGTATTTGTTCTAACATAATGGGCCTCCTGGATTTTTAGGTTTATCAAGTACAATTCGCTCGATTTTTTGTAAAATCCTGTTGGTCCTTCGTGGCTGTTTCAATAAACCTTTATATCCAATCCTCCTAACATCCCTTTTTGACTGTCAATCAGTCTTCAAAAATAGAGCTCGGTAAACATCGCCAAAATAAAAGATTCCTAAACGGCCATTATTTGTGTATAATTATCAAATACATAGATTAAATATACAGAATGGGTGTCTACTATGGAATCATACAAATCGGTACAATCAAACAAACAGCATCCTATACGGTCGCGCCATCTTGCGACGTTTCTTATTCCTTCTTTAGCCGGAGCGGTCCTGTTTTTAGTCCCTGTGAAAATAGACGACAATTGGACTGTTTTCATTGGCTATTTGGCTGGTTTAATAGAAGGCGGCCTTTCTGGCGTTTTGCCTAGCTTTTTATTGGCCTTGCTCGTGTTTTCCGGTGTTGCTTCGTTTTTGACTTGGGCGTTTAAACCTAGATTTATCTTGGACAAGCCAGCCTTGAAAACATTGTTTTATACATCTTTTACTTGGACGGCGATTCGCGTCCTCGGCGCTGTATTTGCACTAATGGTCATGACGGGGACTGGAATGGAAATGGTGTACAGCCCAGCAACAGGTGGGACAGTGTTTACGGATTTATTGCCTGTTCTTGCCGTTTGGTCGGTTGTAATGGGCCTGCTAATGCCGCTTTTGCTTGACTACGGGTTGATGGAGTGGCTTGGTACGCTTGCCCAAAAAATTATGCGCCCACTGTTCAAATTGCCAGGGCGCGCTTCTGTTGATTCTCTTGCCTCGTGGATGGGCAACAACATGATGAGCATTTTAATCACGATCAATCAATATGAAAATCGCTATTATACTAAAAAAGAGTCTGCTGTGATCGTCACGAATTTTACGATCACATCTATAGGCTTCAGTTTAATTATCGCTAAAATGCTAAGGTTGGAACATCGCTTTGTATCTTTTTACATGACGGTTCTTGTTGGCGTTTTGCTCGCTGCTTTTATTTGTCCGCGCATTCCGCCGCTATCGACAATGAAAAATACATATCACCTCGACCAACCTGGTGCGATAAAAGAAACGGCGGTCACAGGTTCTATATGGAAAAGCGCCTTTGCCCGTGGCGTCGATAAGGCCAAACAAGCGCCCCGTATAAGCACAGTGTTAAAAAAAGGGGCATTCAACGCATTGGATATTTGGTTCGGCATGTTGCCACTTGTAATGGCAATCGGCACGCTTGCCTTAATGGTCGCCGAATATACACCTGTATTTACGTACCTTTCCTATCCACTTGTGCCTGTATTGGAATGGATGCAGATTCCAGACGCAGAGGCAGCTGCGCCAGCCATGCTTGTCGGCTTTGCAGATATGTTTTTGCCAGCTATACTAGGAGCAGGGATTGAAAGCGAGTTGACGCGTTTTGTCATTGGCGCTGTTTCGCTCATTCAACTTGTTTACATGTCTGAAATTGGCGTTATGCTTATTCGTTCAAGCATCCCGATCAACTTCTGGCAACTGTTTGTCATCTTTATTCAACGTACAGTGATTGCTTTGCCTGTCGTTGTGTTGATTGCCCACTTTATGATTTATCGTTAAAGGAGTGCCCTTAATGCCACAAGAATGGAATGATTTAGCACAAACAATTCCGTACCGCCTTGCACCAAGCATGGCGAAAGACCATCCGAACTTGCCTGTAGAAAAAGAAGAAGGCTGTTATTATTACGGTGTCGACGGAAAAACCTATTTAGATTTTACATCAGGCATTGCTGTGACCAATGTTGGACACCGCCATCCAAAAATTGTCGCGGCGATCCAAGAAGAAGCTGGACGTTTTACGCATGGGCCAATTGGCGTCATCCAGTATGAATCAATTTTACAGCTTGCCAATGAGCTGGCTGAAATCATGCCAGGTGATTTAGATTGCTTCTTTTTTGGCAACAGTGGAACCGAGGCTGTAGAAGGAGCGCTTAAACTTGCCCGCCATGTGACAAAACGCCCGTACGTCATTTCTTTTAATGGCTGTTTCCATGGACGGACGCTTGGGTCGCTTAGCGTTAGTACGTCAAAAGCTAAGTACCGCAAGCACCAGCCTGCACAAGGGATGGCTTATCAAATTCCATATTATATGCCTGGCGATAAGGAAGAACAAGCAATTGCCAAGCTTGAGGATTCATTTGCCTCCTTATTTGCCCACCAAGTATCAGCAGATGAAGTGGCAGCCGTCATTATTGAACCTGTTCTTGGGGAAGGGGGGTATATTGTACCGCCTGCCTCTTGGTTAAAACGAATTCGGTCTATTTGTGACGCGCACGGAATGTTGCTTATTTTTGACGAAGTGCAAACAGGGTTTGGCCGGACAGGAGAGTGGTTTGCCGCACATACCTTTGGTGTCGTGCCTGACATTATGGCGATTGCAAAAGGGATTGCTTCTGGGCTGCCACTTAGTGCAACTGTGGCCAATCATAAGCTTATGCAAAAGTGGCCTCTAGGAAGCCATGCTACGACTTTTGGCGGCAACCCCATTGCGTGTGCGGCGGCACAGGCAACAATTGCAGTAATAAAAGAGGAACAGTTGCTCGACAATGCCAAACAAGTAGGTGCATATGCAAAAGAACGCTTGAGCGCCATGCAACAAAAATGGCCGCAAATTGGTGCTGTTCGCGGTATAGGGATGATGTTTGGTATTGAAATGGTCGACCCTGAAACGGGCGAAAAAGACGGAGACACTGCTGCAAAGATTTTGGACCTTGCATTAGAAGAAGGCGTTCTCTTTTATTTTTGCGGCAATGCCGGAGAAGTGTTGCGGATGATTCCGCCATTGACCGTTACCAAAGCGGAAATCGATGAAGGCTTAGCGAAATTGGATCGGGCATTATCGCGGCTAAACGAGTAGGTACAGGTACCGATACGCCCTTTCATTAAGTTTTTGGACAACAAAGTGTAGCGTGTAAAAGGCGTTCACTTTTACCACATTAAATGAAAAGCAGCAGTAGCTGCTTTTTTTGTTTTTTATCTAGTAGTTATGGAGCAACATGCACAGCATGTCTCTTTTTTGTATAGACCATTCTTTCTTAACAACGCTTCCTCAAAATGAAAAAACTTTTCGTGATACAAAAAACATCATTTTTACAGTTGGGAAAATTCATATAACGTAGCGTAAAGCAGCATAATCATGTTATTTTGTAACCGATTCTAATGTACGAAGAGGAGGATTATGGTGAAATTGATTCGCTTGTCATTTTTAACTGTTCTAATATGTTTGCTTACATGGGGGATTGCTTATTCTTCTGAAGCCCACGCACAACAAACGTCGAGTATCGATTTTGATAAACCGATTGTGCTTGTACACGGGATTGGAGGAGCGGGTTACAATTTCTATAGCATTGAAAGAAAGTTAAGAAGCATTGGCTACGATCGATCTGACTTACATGCAATAGATTTTGCCGACCGCTCCGGCAACAATTATAGAAACTCCCGGCAATTAAGGGACTTTATTAATGATCTGCTAACAGATTATGATGTGGACGAAGTAAATATTATAGCCCACAGCATGGGAGGAGCGAATACATTACGGTACCTTACCCAACTTGGTGGCGTAGAACATGTAGACAAAGTTATTACGCTAGGAGGAGCCAACCGGTTGGGAGCAAGTTCAGTGCCAGACGGGGTCAGCTTTACATCCATTTATAGCAGCTCTGATTTAATTGTAGCAAACAGTTTATCGCGAATTGACGGGGCAAATAACATCCACGTTCCAGGCGTAACACATCTACTTCTTTTGACAAATAACAGGGTTCAAGATCTGATTATTGAGGCATTAGAAAAGGAATAAAAACAGGTGTCTTTCTTCGGATAGGCGCCTTTTTTCGTGCTTTGGAGGGAAGCGGGATCTTAATAAGAGACTTGTTGTCTGTTAAGCGAATAAGGATAAGGCAACCTAGTACTAAAGAGGACTGCTAAAGCGAAGCTAGTGCAAACTTTATGATGTACAAGAAATAGGCTAATAATGGAGTAAATACTTTTTATACATAAAAACATATATAAGGCAAATAAAAGACGATTTGTAGGTGATCACCATCTTGTTTTCTGTGGAATATACTATTCAATCAGCAAGCAGGAGGGGTCGGCACATGGATCGGCAAAAAGTGTGCTTTATTAGCTGTGTCAATGATGAAGATCAGTATGCCCGGGCTGCCAGCCATATTGACATGCTTTATCCGCCAAAAGGAGTAACGGTAGAAAAAATTGCGATACGTCATGCAAAAAGCATGGCAAGTGGCTACAATGAAGCAATGAAAAAAAGCGATGCTCGTTACAAGGTGTATATTCGCCAAAATACGATGATCATAAATCGAATGTTTTTGCATGATTTGCTGTTTTTATTTGAACAACATCCTGACTTAGGCATGTTCGGCGTCATTGGCGCAAAGGACTTGCCTGCTTCAGGTATTTGGTGGGACAGTCCCACCAAAGCCGGTAAAATTTTGGAACATCGTCATACGTATGGTTATTTATCGTTTTTAGAAGCGGAGTATGCATACCAACAAGTCGAGGCGATTGATGGCGTCTTAATGGCTACCCAATACGATTTGCCTTGGCCGGAAATGGTTGATGGCTGGCATGTATATGACACCGCCCAATCTCTAAAATTCCAGCAAGCTGGATTAAAAGTTGGTATTCCTCATCAACCACACCCGTGGGTTTTACACGAGTCCGCCTCGGCGCGCTATGTCTCCTTGTTTCAAAAATGGCGAAACTCCTATTGATGGCATCACCTAAAGGTGTGTTGCTAGGCCTAAGATGTGCCGCGTTTCATCCAAATCGTTGTGTAATCGACCCAGCCATAAGCATTTAATGCCACGTTTTTTACGTATTCCGGATACAACGCAAATTGTTTTAACCGGTAGAGAGGGATGAGATAATGTGCTTGGCAAAGCGATGTTTCGATTGATTGTAAGTCGGCCAGCAATGTTTCCGTTTCGAATTCTTGATGCCATAAACGCTTTGCTTTTTCCAAATAGTCTGTTCCTAAGTGGGAACAAAGAAATCGATGGCGATCAAAAAACGCAGAAAAATAGCCATACACTTTGTCCTCGTAGCCAAGCTGCTCGCCGAGCAAAAGGTCTGCTTTTTGTTCTAGGTCTAACTCCTGAAGCTCCTGATAAGGAAGGAGGTGGAGCCGCACAGAAATGCCTTCTGCTTCGAGCGTTTGTTTAATCCAACCAGCGTCCCTTTCATTGCCAGCTCCAGTGTAGCTATATAGCTGAAGCTCTTGTCCATGGTAGTTGCTTTTTAACAAGCATGCCTCTCCTTTTTGCCTGTTACGAGTCCTTAGGATACTATGCCCTTGAGCGAAAACACGATTAGCTGGAATACTGCGGGTGCCACCAATGTCTTGAATCATTGAATGTGGATCTAAAAAATGAAACAGCGCCTCGCGCAATCGAGTGTCGTTGGCACAAAGGCCGTGCTTTCCGTTTAACGAAAGGAGTTTGCAGCCTATGTCCGTTGATTGCTGCTGCTGGAAATGATGATCTCCTTTTTCGACGTAGGGGTAATGATAAAAATTTAATTGGTTTGCGGCTAAGAATGCTGTCTCTGATTCGTTGTCATAAAGGGCTGGGAATATATACATGGTCACTGCATCAAGATGCGGCCTCGTACAAAAGTAGCGCGGAAATGCTTGAAGGCGAAGGCGCTTACTTGAATGGTCCGACAAGGAGAAAGGTCCTGTACCGACTAGAAAAGAAGTAGCTTTGTCTTTATAGACAATTGCCCCTCCTAATGAAGCGGCAAACGCTAGAAAGTGGGGTGTAGGTTTAGAAAAACAAAACTCCACTGTGTAAGGACCAAGGGCAGATAGGCGGTGCAAATGTCGGATACCCCAATAATAGGGCGACTTATCCGTATGGCGTAGAAAACTGGCGCCAACCTCCTCAGCGGTACAAGGCTGCCCATTATGAAAGAAAATGTTTTTCCGCAAATAAAAAGTCCACTTTGTGTTTGTAGTGTCCGTTTCCCAATAGTGGGCCAAGTCAGGAATGTAACAGTCGTTTTTAGGATCGTACCGTACGAGTTGGTTGAATAAATGGCTCATCAAATGATTTTCTGTGCGGCGGTGTATCGTTGCGGGATCTAATGCGCTAACACCACGATAAGTAGGAAAACGGAGATGATCCTCTTGCTCTATTCGCTCATGGTCAATTGAATTTATAATGGACTCGATAAAGGCGCGGCTGCTCGCGTGTGAGCGTGAATAGGTTTGAACGAGTTGAATCGCCGCATCAAGTGATTGCTCAAAAGCGCGCTTCTTTGCTTCAGCAATGACGACAGCATCGTAGTCTGCCAACAAGCGAATACAGGAAACATGGCCTCGGCCTTTTCCTGGCCGCCATTCAATCCAGCCACGCTTTTGCATTTTTTGGACAAGCAATTTTGCGTTCCGCTCTGTACATGAAAGCTCGTGTGCTAAAGTACGGACAGAAAGGGGCTGTAGTGCTTGTGAGTAGTTTAATTGTTTGGCCAAAATAAGGTAGTGCTCAAACAGTTCCATTGTTCCGAGCCTCCTGTCTTTATAAAAAGAGGAAAAATAACTATATACAGTTTACACTTTTTTTCCCGTTTTGGGACCGCCATAATGGAATGAAAGAAAAGGGGCGGTTTTATTGCAAGCAAAACAGGAGGAAAAAAAAGGGGAACGCCTGCAGGGATCCCCACAAAAGAAAGTGGTAGCGGTAGCGTTATTAACAGCCGCGGCTGTGCTTGGCGACTCAATGTTGTTTATTGTGTTGCCCCTTTACTGGCAGGAGTTTGGCCTTACAGCTATTTGGCAAATTGGCATATTGTTATCTGTCAATCGCTTCGTCCGTCTGCCAATCAATCCGCTTGTCGGTTGGTTTTATAGCAAGTTTGAATTGCGAACTGGCGTGCAATTGAGCCTTATTTTGGCGACGGCTACGACTTTTTCGTACGGCTTTTTCCAAAGCTTTGCTACTCTTGTCGTTGCACGGGTTGTTTGGGGGATTGCATGGGCTTTGCTACGTATTGGCGGCATGGTTGCTGTAGTGGAATTTTCCACCAAAGACAATCGTGGCAAACTGATGGGCACATACAATGGTTTATGGGGGATTGGCGGACTGGTCGGTATGTTGGCAGGGGGCATTTTCGTCGAACAGCTATCTGTATTTCCAGTCACGACTGCTTTCGCGACGATTGGCATAATGGCTTTCGTCTTCGCCCCATTTGTCATCCCGAAACGCCAACAACAAGATGGCGAAAAACGGTTTACTCATGCTAGGGGAGAAGAAAAAACCCTTTCGCCATTTACCATGCTTGTGTTCGCAACAGGCCTAACGATGGGGTTCGTTGTGTTCGGACTGTTTTCGGTTACGCTCAGCCCGCTTGTTGAGCGCGCAATGGGTGGGCAACCGCTGGAAGCATTTGGTGTAATCATCGGCGCAGCTTCAATTGCAGGAATCCTTCAAGCCTTACGCTGGGCTTGGGATCCATTCGTTGCCCCTTTTTATGGGAAAATGCTAGACCGTAGGCCACTTTCGCATTCGTGGATTTACTTGCCTATGCTGGGGATTGGTTCGCTATTTGCGCTATTTGCGCTGCTTAATTCGTTTTGGCTTTTGTTGGGTGTCGTACTTATATTTCAACTTTTATCCACCTTTTTTGTGACCACTGCCGATACGCTTGCAGCTCGGGCGGCAGCGCAAGGGAATAAAGTCAAAGTGATGACGATCCAGTCAGTCGTTGTCGATGTAGGAGCAGCGACTGGGCCTCTTGTATCGTTTTTCATTGTGGATAACTATGAATTGGCGCCTTTGTATTGGCTAGCTACCGTTTTTTTAGGTGTTCTGTCTGTTTTTTGGATTGCCTATAGCCTAAAGATGCGACGCAAGCCAACTTGACGAATAGGAGCTGTCGTAAGCAGTTGCCGAAGCTCCTATTCAGCAACTGCCTTCCTTATTCAAAAAAAGAAAAACGAGCCAAAAAAAAGAAAATTTCTTATTGCAAACGCTATCATAATTGACTATAGTAAAAGAAAGCCTTCTTTGAGAAGCCCTTTTTTTAACGTTAAAAATGAATGAGTGTTCATTCGGTTTGATATTTGAGAGGAGGAATACGATGGTTCGTCCTATCCGCAAAGCAGCAGTCATTGGCGCCGGCGTAATGGGTGCAAGCATTGCAGCACACTTAGCGAATGCTGGGATTTCCGTTTTACTGCTAGACTTAGCACCGCAAGATGATGGCAAAAGCGCCACAAACGTGGCAACGCTTACGAAAAAGCGGAGCCGCAACTACCTTGTGGAACAGGCGATTGCAAAATTGAAAAAGCAAAAGCCGGCCCCATTAGCTTCAAAACAAGCACTTCATTTGATTGAAGCGGGAAACTTAGAGGATGACTTTGACAAACTAAAAGAAGCTGACTGGATTATTGAAGCGATTATTGAGAACTTGGAAGCAAAAACACAGCTATTGGCTAAAATTGACGAAGTCCGCGCTCCTCGAGCAATTGTAACATCCAATACTTCTGGCATATCGGTTGAAGCAATGTCGAAAGAAAGGAGCCAAGATTTTAAAGCCCACTTTCTCGGCACGCACTTTTTTAATCCACCGCGTTATTTAAAATTGCTTGAGGTAATCCCAACGAAAGAAACGAAACCCGAGGTTACAGAATTTATCCGTGATTTTGCTGAAACGGCGCTTGGCAAAGGGGTTGTTGAAGCGAAGGATACGCCTAATTTTATCGCCAACCGCATTGGCACGTATGGATTGCTTGTCACAGTCGATGAAATGCTTAAAGCCAATGCATCGATCGGTGAAATTGATTCTGTGACAGGGCCACTCATCGGCAGGCCGAAGAGCGCGACATTCCGGACACTTGATGTAGTTGGACTGGATACGTTCTTACACGTGGCCAAAAATGTCTACGAGGAAACAGAGGGCACTGAAAAAGCGATGTTTGATCCCCCGGCTTTTATGAAAGAAATGGCGAAGCGTGGGTGGATTGGCGCAAAAAGCGGCCAAGGTTTCTACTTGAAAGAAAACGGGACCATTTACGAACTAAATCCCCACACGTTTGAGTATGAACCGCGTAAAAAAATGAAAGCGCCTTCTATTGAGCAAGCGAAGTTAATTAAATCGAAATCTGCTAAGTTGCGTGCGGTTGTATGGGCAGACGATGCCGCAGGAAAATTGCTCTGGTCGATTTTAAAACCAGTATTGCTATATGCAGCCGAGAAAACAGCGGAAATAGCTCATGATTTGTTAGCGGTCGATGAAGCGATGCGCTGGGGCTTTGGCTGGGAAATGGGCCCATATGAGCTTTGGGAGGCGCTCGGTGTAAAAGAAACGGTGGAAAAAATGCAACTTGAGGGCGAATATGTGCCGGTATGGGTGACGGCTATGCTTGAACAAGGCCATACGTCGTTCTACAAAGAGGGCGCTTTCTACCATGACGGCGACTATCTTCCTGTTCGTACCCATAAAAAGCAGCTGCCTTTAAACGTGCTGAAAAAAGACAAGACAATTACAAAAAACACAGGGGCGTGTTTAATCGATATCGGTGACGATGTCGCCTTATTGCAGTTTACTTCGCCTAACAATACGATTGGCCTTGATGTTATCCAAATGATCCACAAAGCAATTGACGAGGCAGAAGCAAATTATCGCGGCCTTGTAATCGGCAATCAGGGGAAAAATTTCTGTGTCGGCGCTAACTTAATGATGATGCTAATGGAAGCGCAAGACGACAACTTTTTTGAGCTTGATCTCGTGATAAGGCGGTTCCAAAAAGCAACGGCGCGTATCCGGTATGCAAATGTCCCTGTTGTAACCGCTCCCTTTGGAATGACGCTTGGCGGCGGCACTGAGATCAGCTTGCCAGCTGCAAGCATCCAAGCAGCCCACGAAACGTATATGGGCTTAGTGGAGACTGGCGTGGGCCTTATTCCAGGCGGAGGGGGCAATAAAGAACTGTACCTGCGCAATATAGCCCGTTATGGCAGCGACAATCTTGCTGATTTGCAAAAAGCGGCGCGAAAGACGTTTGAAACCATTGCTACCGCCAACGTATCCACATCAGCGGCAGACGCGAGGGAAAAAGGCTTTTTGTCTGAACGGGACGGCATTACAATGAACGACTTTTTCGTTAATAACGATGCCAAGCAGCGTGTTCTGTCTTTAGCAGATGGGTATCGGCCGCCTGCAAAAACAAAGATCCCTGTGACAGGAAGAGCAGGTTATGCGACGTTGATGCTTGGCGCCAAAATGATGGAATGGGGCGGTTATGCATCAGAGCATGATTTAAAAATCGCCAAAAAGCTAGCGTTCGTCCTTTCTGGAGGCCAGGTGTCAGAAGGTATGCTAGTTGATGAATCTTATTTGCTTGATTTGGAAAGGGAAGCGTTTTTAAGTTTGATCGCAGAACCGAAAACGCAGCAGCGGATGCAGCATATGCTTACGAAAGGAAAACCGTTGCGCAATTAATAAAGGAGGGCGGCATCTATGAAAGAAGCAGTTATTGTGGCAGGTGCGAGGACACCAGTCGGGAAAGCAAACCGCGGCTCTTTTAAACATGTGCGTTCCGACGATTTGGGCGCCATTGCCGTGAAGGAAACATTGCGCCGCGCCAAACAAGTCGAACCGGAAGAAATTGACGATTGCTTGATCGGCTGTGCCATGCCTGAAGCGGAGCAAGGGATGAACATGGCCCGAAATGTAAGCGTGCTTGCGGGCATTCCCCAATCAGTTCCAGCAGTGACAATTAACCGCTACTGCGCTTCCGGCTTGCAAACAATCGCTTATGGGGCCGAACGGATTATGCTAGGGCATGCGAAAGCAATCATTGCAGGTGGCGCAGAATCAATGAGCATGATTCCAATGGGAGGTCACGTCGTCAAACCGAACCCAACATTGATCGACGAAGCGCCGGAATATTACATGTCAATGGGCTATACTGCGGAAGAAGTGGCGCGCCAGTACGGCATTAGCAGGGAAGACCAAGACGCGTTTGCGGTAGAAAGCCATAAACGAGCAGCGGCTGCGCTTGCTAATCAGCGCTTTAACGATGAAATCGTACCTGTTCCTGTCGGTGAACAGCACTTTGGGGCAGATGGGACGGTTCAATCAATGGAACGACTTGTTGAAACAGATGAAGGCGTGCGCGCAGATACTACGATCGCTGCACTTAGCAAGCTAAAGCCAGCATTCCAGCTTAAAGGGACAGTAACAGCTGGGAACTCATCACAAATGAGCGATGGCGCCGCGGCTGTCCTGCTCATGGACAAAGAAGAAGCGGAAGCTCGGGGGTTAGAACCACTTGTAACGTTTAAAAGCTTTGCCGTTGCAGGGGTAGCGCCTGAAGTGATGGGAGTTGGCCCGATTGAGGCGATTCCAAAGGCGGTGCACCTGGCAGGGCTGGAACTTGAAGATATTGGATTGTTTGAGTTAAACGAGGCTTTTGCTTCCCAAGCACTTGCCGTCATACGTGAATTGGGGCTTGATTACGACAAAGTCAATGTCAACGGTGGAGCGATTGCCTTAGGGCATCCACTTGGCTGTACGGGCACAAAATTAACGTTGTCGCTCATCCATGAAATGAGGCGGCGCGATGAACGATTTGGTGTTGTGACGATGTGCATTGGTGGCGGCATGGGGGCTGCTGCTGTGTTTGAACGACATTAAACAATTGGGGAGGCGAACCGAGGATGAGCAACACGACTGAAAAACGTTTTAAAGGTGGCGGCTTTTTGCTTGAAGATATGGAGCCTGCCCACATCTTTACATTGGAAGACTTAACCGAAGAACAACAAATGATTGCTCGTACGACAAAGGATTTTGTGGAAAAAGAAGTTTTGCCTTATGTCGATGAAATTGAACAGCATCAATTTCAACATACGACAAGGCTGTTGAAAAAGGCTGGGGAATTGGGGCTGCTTGGCGCTGATGTCCCAGAAGAATATGGCGGGCTTGGACTTGATAAGATCAGCTCTACCCTCATTTCGGAAGAATTTTCAAAAGCCGGAGCGTTTGGGTTAAGCCACGGTGCCCATGTCGGCATCGGCACGTTGCCAATTGTTTTCTTCGGCACGAATGAGCAAAAGAGCAAATACTTGCCTGGCTTGGCCAGTGGCGAAACATTTGCCGCTTATGCCTTAACGGAGCCTGGCTCAGGTTCAGATGCGCTGAGCGCCAAAACGACGGCCGTTCTAAACGAAGCAGGTACACATTATGTCTTGAATGGAGAAAAGCAGTGGATTACCAACTCTGCTTTTGCGGATGTGTTCATTGTTTACGCTAAGGTAGACGGCGAAAAATTCACTGCGTTTATCGTCGAACGAACGTTTGATGGTGTCAGCACTGGGCCAGAAGAAAAGAAAATGGGCATTAAAGGATCATCAACGCGTACGCTAATATTAGAGGATGTTGCAGTGCCTGTCGACAATGTCCTTGGTGAGATCGGCCGTGGCCATGTCATTGCCTTTAATATTTTAAATATTGGCCGCTATAAACTTGGAGTCGGTTGTATTGGCGGTGCTAAACGGGCCTTGGAACTGGCAGCGACGTATGCGACAGAGCGGAAGCAATTTAAAACAACGATCGCTTCATTCGCTTTGATTCAAGAAAAACTCGCTTCCATGGCAACCGAAATTTACGCGTCAGAAAGCGCCATTTACCGAACAGGCGGACTGATTGAAAGCCGCTTTGCCAGCTTGAGCGAGGAAGAAAAAAATGATGGCCGTGCCGTTGCTAGCGCGATTGCGGAATACGCCATTGAATGTTCATTGAATAAATTCGCTGGTTCGGAAACGTTGGATTTTGTAGCTGACGAGGCCGTGCAAATCCATGGCGGCTATGGCTTTATGGCTGAATACGAAGTAGAGCGGATTTATCGTGATTCCCGGATTAACCGGATTTTTGAAGGCACGAATGAAATCAATCGTTTGCTTGTCCCTGGCACGCTTATGCGCAAAGCGTTAAAAGGCGATTTGCCGTTTTTGCAAAAAGCGCAAGCGTTGCAAGAAGAATTAATGATGCTTATGCCTCAAGAAATTGATGATACACCGTTGGCGCAGGAAACCCATTTGTTGGCAATGGCTAAAAAAGTATTTTTGATGGTCGCTGGAACAGGTGCGCAAAAATATGGAGCGCAACTGGATCAAGAACAAGAAGTTCTTGCTGCGGTAGCTGATATTGTCAGCGATATCTATTCAATGGAGTCAGCGATTTTGCGGACGCAGAAAGCATTTGACGCGTCTTCACCAGAGAAAGAGCAGCAAAAACTTCTATTAACAGAAGTGTTTACACAAGAGGCAATCAACCGGATCGAAGCAAATGCGAAAAAGGCGTTGTCTTATATGGAAGAGGGAGACACGCTGCGCACGATGCTTTCGATGTTGCGCAAGCTAACGCGCCATCAGCCTGTTAATGTGGTGGCGAAAAAACGGGAAATCGCCAAAGCGATCATTGCTGAAAAGCAGTACGTGATTTAAGGTAGCCATTTTGGGGCTTTTGGCCCCAAATAAAAATACAATGCTCCTCTCGCAAGGGGCATTCTCCTCTCACTGAAGAAGCCTAATTACGGGCTTCTTCTTTCATGTGAGCCAAAAAGTTGTGTATGCGATGGTTTTCGGTAATAATAGACACGAGTCCACTGGATAGAAAGGGTGCTGGAAATGGGTGTAACGGTTTATCAATATCCAAAATGTTCTACTTGCCGAAACGCATTAAAATGGCTTGATGAACATGGTATTTCTTATGAAGCCATCAATATTGTCGAGGCACCGCCGACAAGTACAACACTGAAGGAACTTCACCAAAAAAGCGGTTTGCCGTTAAAAGCGTTTTTCAACACAAGCGGAAAAAAATACCGGGAGCTCGATTTAAAGAACAAGCTCGGCGAGATGAGCGATGAAGAGCAATATCAGCTACTAGCTAGTTCAGGTATGCTGATAAAACGCCCGATTGTAACGGATAGCACAAAAGTGACACTTGGCTTTAAAGAAGATCAATTTCATGACGTTTGGTCAACTTTTTAGTGATGTAACAAGAAGATTTCCTTTCGCTTATGAGCGATTTCCTGTATGATAAACTTCGAAAAGACCACATTGGAGGGGTTAACATGAGTAATTTACCTGAAGAGCTTAAGTATTCCGAAGAACACGAGTGGGTAAAAACGGAAGACGGCAAAGTCCGTATTGGCATCACTGATTTTGCCCAATCTGAACTAGGCGATATTGTCTTCGTTGAACTTCCTGAGGTAGGCGACGAGATCGAAGCGGACGAGCCATTCGGCAGCGTTGAGTCCGTAAAAACTGTCTCTGAATTGTATGCGCCAATTAGCGGAAAAGTTGTTGAAGTCAATGAAGAGCTTGATGATTCTCCAGAGCTTGTCAATGAGTCACCTTACGAAAAAGCGTGGATGATCGTCGTTGAGCCTGCTGACGCAAGTGAAGTAGACAAGCTTATGTCAGCAGGGGAATATGCTGAGATGATTAGCGAAGATTAATGCCTTAGCTCTCCTTCTGGCTGATCTTCCCTCGGATACAATTTTCCTTGGCGTGCACTCTAAAGATAGGCATTAAGCCAGAGGAGATTTGGTGGGAAGAAGCAAGTATAGAAACGGTTGTCGCAAACGAACGGAGAAGGCTAACCGCTTCAGGTGCCGTAGTGAAAAGCTGCGGCACTCCAATCGGCTATGTCTTCATCGCAAGATTGAGGCTTTCTATATGAGTTGACTAGTGGAGAGATGGAAATGTTCGCTGAGCGAACACGAATGGATCGGATAGGGAAGACTTGCCTGGCAGGGGGCGAGTCTTTTTTTCTGATACTGGTAAGGTTTTGCTTAATTCGCGCGAGGCAGTTCGATTATTAGTTTTAGGAGAGAATACCCCATCCTCAAGGAAGGTGAGGGGCGTAGCCCAATGAGTAGGGGGATGAATCCCCTTCGAGATCGTAACGCAAGTATTAATCTTAAAAACGATGCGATAACCGTAGGAACTACGGGGATAGCCTAATCAAAACGTTCGGTTACGAAGGTGTTCTTAGGAATTCCTCACTAGTGGGGGAGTTCAAAAAGAAAAAATTGACGCCGCCATAAAGCCATGCTATGATACGGCTACATTAGAGTGTGATAAAACAACCATATTCATTCTTATCGAGAGAGGTGGAGGGACTGGCCCAATGAAACCCGGCAACCGCAAGTTCGCTTGAAGGTGCTAAATCCTGCAAAGCATATGGGCTTTGGGAGATGAGAGGGAAGCAATAGCACCCTTTCTGTCTGTCCGGCAGAAAGGTTTTTTTATGGAGGGACATTGACAATGATTTCTCTGAAAGGAATCAGCAAAACGTTTAAAACGAAAAATGGCGCTGTCCAAGCTGTCGACAACGTCAACCTTGAAATTGAAGCGGGGCAAATTTTTGGGATCATTGGCTATAGCGGAGCTGGAAAAAGCACGCTTATTCGGTTGCTTAATTTGCTTGAACGGCCAACAAAAGGGTCCGTTGAAATAGATGGCAAGGCGCTGTCGTCGCTTACGCCAAGTAAATTGCGGGCAGCTCGCCAAGAAATTGGCATGATTTTCCAACATTTTAATTTACTTTGGTCGCGGACGGTCAGACAAAACATTTCGTTCCCATTGGAAGTAGCAGGCGTTCCTGCTGGGCAGCGGAAAAAACGGGTCGAGGAATTGATTGAACTCGTCGGGCTTCATGGTCGAGGAGATAGCTATCCGTCCCAGCTGAGCGGCGGCCAAAAGCAACGGGTTGGAATTGCTAGGGCGCTTGCCAACAATCCAAAAGTGCTGTTATGCGATGAAGCGACTTCAGCGCTTGACCCAAAGACGACGGACTCCATTTTGGATTTGCTCCTTGACATTAATGAAAAACTGAACTTGACAATCGTGCTCATTACTCACGAAATGCACGTTATCCAAAAAATTTGCCATCAAGTAGCGGTGATGGAAAACGGCAAGATTGTCGAACAAGGGCCTGTCATTGATGTGTTCCGCAAGCCGAAAGAGCAGATGACAAAGGAGTTTGTTAAGCAGTTGGCGCAAACGGGGGAAGAAGAACAATCGCTTTGGCATCTTCTTGATGAAAATAGTGACGGCACGATTGTCTCTTTAACGTTTGTTGGCAATCCTGCTGAAGAACAACTTGTAACGGAATTAATCCGACGTTTTCCGATCGACGTTAGCATTTTGCAAGGGAACATTTCAAAATTGCAACAAGGCTCCTATGGAAAGCTGTATTTACGGCTATTAGGGGCAACGAGCGAAATTGAAGCAGCGCTTGCATACATCCGCGGCAAAGAAATAGACGTGGAGGTGATTGAGCATGGTCGCTAAATGGTTTCCGAATGTCGTGTGGGAAGATGTGTGGGCAGCTACACAAGAGACGGTTTACATGACACTCGCCTCAGCGGTTGCCACCTTTTTTATCGGCTTGCTCCTCGGTTTATTTTTATATTTGACCGCCAAAGGCAATCCGTGGCAAAACCGCTTCTTTTATTGGCTTGTGGCCGCTTTTGTGAATGTCTTTCGTTCAATTCCCTTTATCATTTTAATCATATTGCTTATTCCATTTACCCGGGCGCTCGTCGGTTCGATTTTTGGCCCAAGCGCTGCCTTGCCTGCTTTGATTATAGGGGCCGCGCCATTTTATGCCCGCATGGTTGAAATTGCTTTGCGTGAAGTGGACAAAGGCGTCGTCGAAGCAGCACAGGCGATGGGTTCTACGAATCGCCACATCATCTTTAAAGTGCTTATTCCTGAATCAATGCCAGCACTTATCTCTGGCATTACCGTAACGACAGTTGCTTTAATCGGTTATACGGCAATGGCGGGAACGATTGGCGCTGGGGGCCTTGGGACACTCGCGTTCCAGCAAGGGTTTCAGCGCACAAATCCAGATGTGATGGTCGTCGCGACTGTCGTGATTTTAGCGATTGTGTTTGTGTTCCAGTGGATTGGCGACTTTTTCACAAGTCGTTTAGATAAACGCTAATAAAAAGGAGAGGACGAGAAATGAAAGCATTTTTAAAAACGCTAGGTGTTACAACAGCGGCAATTGCCCTTGTTGCCTGTGGACAAGGCGGCAATGAAGAAGGCGAGGCAAATGGAGACGGAAGCAATTCAGAAGAGCCAACGACTATTAAAATTAGTGCCTCCAATGTGCCTCACGCCGAAATTTTGGAAGAGGCGCAACCGTTGTTAAAAGAACAAGGCATCGAACTGGAAATTGAAATTGCCCAAGACTACATTTTGCCTAACATTGCTTTAAACGATGGCGACGTAGACGCCAACTATTTTCAACACCGCCCTTATCTTGAAGAACAACTTGACCAAAATCCGGACTATGATTTCGTTGAAGCCGGTGCAATCCATTTAGAACCAATGGGCCTTTATTCACAAGAATATGATAGCGTTGATGATCTTCCTGACGGAGCGACTGTCATGATGAGCGATTCTGTCGCTGACCATGGTCGTGTGTACTCCCTTCTACAAGAAGCGGGATTAATCACCCTTAAAGAAGGCGTTTCAGTTGATGCAACCGAACAAGACATTGTTGATAACCCGAAAAATCTTACGTTTGTCAATTCTGGTGTAGCCGCTGAGTTGCTGCCGCAAGCCTACACGAACAATGAAGCGGACTTGGTTGCCATTAATTCCAATTATGCGATCGATGCTGGCCTATCGCCAACTGAAGACTCTGTCATTCTTGAGGAAGGCGATGCCGAAAATCCATACGTTAATTTGATTGTCGTTCGCAGCGAAGATGAAAATAATGAAGCGATTCAAAAACTTGTGGACGTGCTTCAATCTGAAGAAATCAAAACATTTATTGAAGAAAACTATGGCGGAGCGGTCCTGCCTGCCGAGTAAGGAAAAAGGCTGCCGTTAGCTACGCGCTAACGGCATTTTTGCTTGTAAAAGGACAGGAGTGGTCTAACAATGGGCAAGGGGAAAGATATGCGCTATCTCTGCTATCCATACATGCGTGAGGCGCAAACGACTGTCGATTTTGAAATCCAATCTGATGCGCTGGCAGTTCGGATTGGACAAGCGGCTAGCTTGGTTGTGACGTTAGAGAAATTACATAGTGATTTACTCAAGCTGGTGGAAATGGTGTACCATTTAAACGGATCGGTACGCGGAAAGATGGCGATATCCACTGCTGATGTACACAAGTTGAGCGAACTGTATGACCGCTATGTTGAAGAGACGGAGGAGTCGATCAAGCAGTTTGTGTTGCCGCAAGGGTCGGCAGCTGCCTGTGCTCTTCATGTGTGCCGCAGTGAAGCCAAGAAAACGGTGCGTGCTTTGCATCGCGTCAGTTTGGAACGAGAAGTGCCAGAGAGGCTATTTGATTACGCCCATCTGTTGGCGAATGTGCTGTTTGTCATGGCGGTTTATGCAAACAAACGCCAAGGAATCGAGGAAATCCCATTCGTAAGCAAATCATACCCCGTAAAAACACGCAAAAAAGGAGACTAACTAAATGAAAAAAAAGCTTGCGTTACCAGCAATATTGCTTATTTGTGCAGTTGGCTGCCAATCGGACGAAGACAAGACAGAGGCCCACGAAGAACAGCCAGAGGGGCAATCGTATACAGTAACGGATGACAGAGGTGAAGACATTACGTTTGAAAAAATCCCAGAAACGGTTGTTTCTCTTGCTCCGAGCAATACAGAAATTTTGTTTGAACTTGGTGTAGGAGAAAACGTGATCGGTGTGACTGAATTTGATTTTTATCCGGAAGAAGCAAACGAAATCGAAAAAGTTTCCGATTCACAAACAATTGACGCTGAACGAATTATTGAATTGAACCCTGATGTTGTCATTGGCTATACGATTGGGGCTCCTGATACGCTCGATCCTTTAGAAGA
This sequence comes from Shouchella clausii, assembly GCF_001598215.1. Classification (GTDB taxonomy): domain Bacteria; phylum Bacillota; class Bacilli; order Bacillales; family Bacillaceae_D; genus Shouchella; species Shouchella tritolerans. Next base: position 1,269,736 of record NZ_BCXJ01000001.1, read on the forward strand.
CGCAGGGATTCCCGTGTTTGTGATTCACTCAGCCGAAAACTTTGATGATGTTTATAGCGATATTGAACAAATTGCAGAAGTGATGGGCGTGACGGAAAGAGGCGAAGAGATCGTAACGAACATCCAAGCGCAAATGGAAGAAGTGGCCACCAAAGTCGCCGAAGCGGAAGAAAAGGACTTATATTTTGAAATCAGCCCATCCCCAGACATTTATACAACAGGAGCCAATACGTTCCAGCAAGAAATCATTGAGGCCGCTGGCTTAAACAATGTGTTTGCCGATGAACAAGGCTGGCTTAACATTGACGAAGAGCAAGTGATTGATCGCAACCCCGACTTGATCGCAACAACGGTCACCTATACAGAAGACCCAGTCGGCGAGATCAAAGGCCGCGCAGGCTGGGGAGGCATTGCCGCTGTCGAAAATGAGGAAGTCTATTTGCTTGAAGCGGACATCATGGACCGCCCTGGTCCTCGTATCGGGGAGGCGGTCGAGCATTTGGCCCAAATCGCATACCCAGAGAAATTCGAGTAAATTGCATGCTCCTGGAAAAAGTACTGCATACTAACAGTAACTTTATGGAAAGGGAGCAGAATCGATGAATCGTGAAAGTCATACTACAACAGAGCAGCACTTGGGACGATACAAAAAAGGCGTTGGTACTTATGAAGAAAAAATGCCCGCTTTTTCCCGAACATACAACGAGTTTACAGACCAGTGCTTTAAAGACGGGGTCTTGTCAAAAAAACAGAAGCATTTAATCGCACTGGGCATGAGCGTTTATGCCCAAGATGAATATTGCATCATTTACCATACAAAAGGATGCGTTGACCATGGTGCTTCTGAAGAAGAAATGCTTGAAACAATAGCGGTTGCCACCGCCTTTGGCAGTGGTGCAGCCTTTAGCCAAGGAGCTACACTTGTACAGGAAGCCTTTGGTGCATTCTCAAACGGGCTGCAATAAAGATTGGCAACAACCACTCTCTCATTGTTTGCATGTTATTCGTTTAGGGTAGAGAAAAACAGAACCGCAAATAAGCTGCTCGGTTTGCTTGGAGCTTAAATAGTAGCTCTGGTAAACGTTTGTGGTTCAAAAACAGGCATGACAAAATGAGAGAGGGGATGAAGAACCATTCATAAGATGGATCTATCCTACACAACTGAGATGGAAAAAGGATTGCAGCAGCGGCATGGAATGAGCTATGCCGAGTATGAGAACAGTTTAAAAAAACGACTGGAAGTGGAAAAGGCAAGGACAAAAGAGCATCATGCATGCAACCGTCTTGTAAAATCACTCCATTCCTAGTCAACGTAGATTAAAAACAGAGCCTCCTGCCCCACAGTGAAGGCTCTGTTTTTTTTAGGGGAATTTATCGGGACAGGCTCCTTGAAGTGTGTGTCCATTTAGTATAAAATTAGAATGAGAATAGATTAATAATCATTAAAAAATGTCAGCGAGGTTTGCTGGAAACGGCATACCTGCTTAATTTATGGAGGGAATACACATGTCTGTACCAAACCTTAAGATTGAGAATTTACATGTCTCTATTGACGATAAGGAAATTCTTAAAGATTTCAACCTCGAGATCAATGGCGGAGAAATCCACGCGATCATGGGACCAAACGGAACAGGGAAATCAACGCTTGCTTCTGCCATCATGGGTCATCCCAAATATGAAATTACAAGCGGTACGGTTACGCTAGACGGCGAAGACGTGCTTGAAATGGATGTAGACGAGCGTGCTCGTGCAGGCATGTTCCTTGCGATGCAATACCCAAGCGAGATTAGCGGCATTACAAACGCCGACTTTTTGCGCTCTGCCATTAATGCGAACCGTGAAGAAGGCAACGAGCTTTCTTTAATGAAATTTATTCGCAAAATGGATGAAAAAATGGACGTTCTCGACATGGACCAATCCTTTGCGCAACGTTATTTGAATGAAGGCTTTTCAGGCGGGGAGAAAAAGCGCAATGAAATTCTCCAATTGCTAATGCTTGAACCGAAAATCGCCATTCTTGACGAAATCGACTCAGGCCTTGATATCGATGCGCTAAAAGTCGTTGCCCAAGGTGTCAACCAAATGCGCGGCGAAGAGTTTGGCTGCTTGATCATTACCCACTACCAACGCCTTCTTGACTACATCACACCAGATAAAGTCCATGTAATGATGCAAGGCCGCATCGTTAAATCCGGCGGCTCTGAACTTGCTGAGCGTCTTGAAGCAGAAGGATATGACTGGATTAAAGAAGAATTGGGCATTGAAGACGAACGCGTTGATGCAAATCAAGAAGCGTAAGTGAGAACCAGTCGGAAGCTTTCACGATAAAACAGCAAAGGATGGTATGTATGTCAGTTGAGACGAACCCACTGATCGGTCCGGACAAGTTAAAAGAACGGTCCGAAGGAAAACAAGAACCAAAATGGCTAACGGACTTGCGTCTGGATGCATTGAATAAAGTCGAAAGCCTCGAGCTCCCTAAGCCAGATAAAACGAAAATCCACAATTGGGATTTTACGTCCTTTACTCAGGAACTTAGAGAACCAAAGGAAATTTCAAGCTTGGATGAGCTGTCCAGCGACATCCAGCAATTTGTTGATGAAGAAGCAACTGGAAACAGCTTGCTAATCCAAGACAATGGCAAAACGATCTTTCAAACAAATGCTGCTGAATTAGCAGACAAAGGCGTTGTGTTTTGTGACTTTGCGACAGCAGTTAAAGAGCACGGCGACCTTGTTAAAAAGTATTTATTAACAGAAGCTGTTTCAGCCGACGAAAACAAGCTAACGGCTATGCATGCTGCATTGATGGAAGGCGGCGCTTTTATTTACGTGCCGAAAAACATCAACGTTGAAGTGCCGTTGCAAGCTGTTTATGCTGTTTCCGATGAAAAAGCTGGTTTGTTTAACCACGTATTGATCGTAGCGGAAGACAACAGCTCAGTCACGTATGTAGAAAATTACACAGGCTACGGCCCTGGTGCATCTGTAGCCAACTTAGTCGCTGAAGTCTATGTCGGCGCCGGTGCCCGCGTTTCCTTTGGCGGTGTCGATACGCTCAATGAAGATGCCACAACTTATGTTGTCCGCCGCGCCCATGTTGAACGCGACGGCCGCATCGATTGGGCGCTTGGGCAAATGAACGACGGCGATACGGTCGCTGAAAACATTACGTACTTGGTGGGCGATGGCTCTTATGCAGACGCTAAGCTCGTATCAGTTGGCACAGGCGAACAAAAACAAAACTTCACGACGCTCATTAAGCATTACGGCAAACATTCAGAAGGCTATATTTTAAAGCATGGTGTTATGACGGAACGTGCCCTTGGCATTTTTAACGGCATTTCAAAAATCGAAAAAGCAGCAACAAAGGCGCACGGCGAACAAACCGAACGGATTCTCATGCTCGGCGAACGGGCCCGGGGCGATGCCAACCCAATCCTTTTGATTGACGAAGATGATGTAACGGCTGGCCATGCTGCTTCTGTTGGCCGGATTGACCCGCTGCAAATGTTCTATTTAATGAGCCGGGGCATTTCCCGGACTGAAGCAGAGCGCCTTGTCATCCATGGGTTTTTGGAGCCTGTCGTTACCCAGCTTCCAGTTGAGTCAGTCCGCAAACAAATGAAAACGGTCATTGAAAGAAAGGCAAAACGATGAACGCAAAGGAGATAAAGAAGCTGTTCCCGATCCTCGACCAGCAAGTAAACGGGAATCCTCTTGTCTATCTCGACAGCGCCGCCACTTCGCAAAAGCCAATCCAAGTCATTGAAAAGCTCGATGATTATTACCGCCGCTACAATTCAAATGTCCATCGTGGCGTGCATACGCTTGGTACGCTTGCTACTGATGAATATGAAGGCGCACGCGAAAAAGTCCGCGCTTTCTTGAATGCGCAAGACACAGCGGAGATTGTCTTTACTCGTGGCACAACCACGGCGATTAATTTAGTTGCGCAAAGTTATGGAAATGACCATGTCGGCGAAGGCGATGAAATTGTCATTACGCCAATGGAACACCATTCTAATATCATTCCATGGCAGCAGCTTGCTAAGAGAAAAGGGGCCGTGTTGAAGTATATCCCTTTACAAGAAGATGGGACCATTTCATCAGCTGATGTCGAAAAAACGATAACGGAGCGAACAAAAATCGTTTCCGTTGTCTATGTTTCAAATGTGCTCGGCACGGTTAACCCAATTGCTGAAATTGCGAAAGTTGCCCATAAACATGGCGCGGTCATGGTCGTCGATGGTGCCCAAGCCGCTCCCCATGTTCACGTGGATGTCCAGCAATTAGACTGTGACTTTTTTGCTTTCTCGGCACACAAAATGTGCGGCCCTTCTGGCATCGGCGCCTTATATGGCAAAAAAGCGCTGCTTGAAGGGATGGAACCAATTGAATTTGGCGGCGAAATGATTGATTTTGTCGGCTTGCAAGATTCGACTTGGAAAGAGCTCCCGTGGAAGTTTGAAGGGGGAACGCCAATCATTGCTGGCGCAATCGGGTTCGGTGCTGCGATTGATTTTGTCACCGATTTAGGGTTTAATGAAATTGAACAGCACGAAAAAGAACTCGTTGACTATTCGTTTGAGCGTCTCGGCGATTTTAAAGATTTGACGATCTTTGGGCCAAAAGACCGTGCAGGGGTGATCACATTCCAGCTTGGTGACGTGCACCCCCATGATGTAGCGACTGTCCTTGATGCTGAAGGAATTGCTGTTCGCGCAGGCCATCATTGTGCACAGCCGTTAATGAAATGGCTTGACGTTGTCGCCACTGCTCGTGCCAGCTATTATGTGTACAATACGAAAGAAGATATTGATGCTCTGGCAAACGGATTAGTCAAAGCAAAGGAGTATTTTAGCGATGTCTTCTCGTGATCTCGATACACTTTACCGGCAAGTGATTATGGACCATTATAAGAATCCCCGCAACCGCGGCGAGCTTGAAGGGGACACACTGACGGTAAATTTGAACAATCCCACATGTGGGGACCGTGTTCAAGTACAAATGAAAGTAGAAGATGGAAAAGTAGACCGCGCTGTTTTTACAGGGGAAGGCTGTTCCATCAGCCTTGCCTCCGCTTCAATGATGACGCAAGCTGTCAAAGGCTTAACTGTCGAAGAAGCGCTGGCGCTGTCTAAACTTTTTTCAGATATGATGCAAGGAAAGGACTATGATGAAGGCAAGTTTGACTTAGGTGACATTGAGGCGCTTACTGGCGTAACAAAATTTCCTGCGCGAATCAAGTGTGCGACGCTTGCTTGGAAAGCGCTCGAAAAAGGGCTAAACGACACGCATTCATCATAATTTAGGAGGGATATACGTGGCAAAAAATATGCCAGATATCGGAGAATACAAGTACGGGTTTTCAGATCGTGACGTATCGATTTTCCGTTCAGGCCGCGGCTTGACGAAGGAGATTGTTGAAGAAATTTCCCGTATGAAAGAGGAGCCTCAGTGGATGCTTGATTTCCGCTTGAAGTCGCTCGAACAATTTTACAAAATGCCAATGCCACAGTGGGGCGGCGACCTCTCTGAGCTAAACTTTGACGACATCACGTACTACGTGAAAGCTTCTGACAAAACGGAACGTTCATGGGACGAAGTGCCGGAAGAGATCAAAAACACATTCGACAAATTGGGCATTCCAGAAGCAGAACAGAAATACTTGGCTGGCGTTTCCGCTCAATACGAGTCTGAAGTGGTTTACCACAACATGAAAGAGGACTTGGAATCAATGGGCGTCATCTTTAAAGACACAGACTCCGCTCTAAAAGAGAACGAAGACATCTTTAAAGAGTACTTTGCAACGGTCATACCTGCTGCAGACAACAAATTTGCAGCGCTCAACTCAGCTGTATGGTCTGGCGGCTCGTTCATTTATGTACCTAAAGGAGTCAAAGTTGACACGCCGCTGCAAGCGTACTTCCGCATCAACTCAGAAAACATGGGCCAATTCGAGCGTACGCTTATCATTGCTGATGAAGATAGCTCTGTCCATTATGTAGAAGGCTGTACTGCACCCGTTTATACAACGAACTCGTTGCACAGCGCAGTCGTCGAAATCATTGTTAAAGACAATGCATACTGCCGCTACACGACGATCCAAAACTGGGCGCCAAACGTTTACAACCTCGTTACAAAACGGGCCGTAGCCGACAAGGGCGCAACTATGGAATGGGTCGACGGCAACATCGGCTCTAAACTGACAATGAAATACCCTGCTGTCATCATGCGTGGTGAAGGCGCAAAAGGAACCGTTCTTTCGATTGCGATTGCCGGCAAAGGCCAGCACCAAGACGCAGGCGCAAAAGTAACGCATCTTGCGCCAAACTGTTCATCAACGATTGTATCAAAGTCGATTTCCAAACAAGGCGGCAAAGTCACATACCGCGGCATTTGCCACTTTGGCCGTAAATCAGACGGTTCGAAATCAAAAATTGAGTGCGACACACTCATCATGGATAACCAGTCCACATCAGATACAATCCCGTACAATGAAATTTTGAACAACAACATTACACTTGAACACGAAGCGACGGTTTCCAAAGTGTCCGAAGACCAGCTTTTCTACTTGATGAGCCGCGGCATTTCTGAAGAAGAAGCAACCGAAATGATCGTCATGGGCTTCATCGAGCCATTCACAAAAGAGCTGCCAATGGAATACGCAGTCGAAATGAACCGTCTGATCAAGTTCGAGATGGAAGGTTCGATTGGTTAATACAAGAAATCCCTTGTCACATGCACGTTGTGGCAGGGGTTTTTAATTTCACTTTTAGGGGTTCCTTCCTGAATCGTAATAATTGCTGTACTTTTTTGTGAGTAGAGGCCATTAAATTGTTTCCTAAAATTGGAAATATAGACAAGGAGAACACAGCCACACATTTGTCGGTGGCTGTGCTAGTCAATTAACGATAAAGTGGACCTGTTAATGGAAATCCTGATTGGACCGATACCCCACGCGGTGACGCGCCGTATTTAAGGTGAACGTGGCCAGAATCGTGTGATTGATACCATCAATGATCGAAACATTATCTAACGATGAGTTAAGAATGAAGTTTCCACTGTTGCGACCGAAGATATTCATCCAGTATGAACGGGTGAAATCTTACGCCATGCCGTAAAATCATTTCTGAAGAGCCTGGTGCGGGAAATCCGCACACCGGGTTCTGAGGGGGGCGGGCCACCAGTTGGGTGGCCTCTCTATCCAGGTTCGATTGATCAATTAATGTTCAGCCTCCTACCCGACCATTTATACGGGTGGGTTGGAACGGTCTTGTGTGTAGGTCAACAATGATGAGTTAACGTTAAACACCTGGAGCTATCTTCATAATGCTTATCAAGGCAGGCCTGGTTTGTTGATAATTAAGGAAATCATTTGTTCCTTGTAAATTCACCAAAGTTAGTGTGGAAGGCCCTGTCTGTGTTGACACGTCAATAATAATTGATTCAGTGGGATTAATTACATCGGCAACCTGATTCCAAGTAGACATACTCCCATTAATGGTTGTGGCACCACCACCTGTATTTAGCTGCAAACCGACGGTCAGGTTTGCCGGGGTAGTTGATGGTCTAACATGAACTGAATAGTTAACCCAGTATACACCAGGCGCTAGCTCAATCTCAGGAGGATTGTTAAAGGTAATATCTGCTCCACCATTATTAGTCAATATAGTGTCAAATGCAAGTACATTATTGGGTGCGGTGATAGGAACATTAGTTTGAGGATTGTTTCGTGCAATTACCATATTAATAGCTGTGCTTGGAGGTCCAGTCGGCCCAGTGGAGCCCGTCGGTCCCGTAGCGCCTGCTGGTCCTGTGGGGCCCGCCGGTCCCGTAGCGCCCGCCGGTCCTGTAGCGCCTGCTGGTCCTGTGGC
>NZ_BCXJ01000002.1 GCF_001598215.1 Shouchella clausii
TGGCTGGATTAAGTCCAGTACAATACCGAACTCAATCCAGCCAACTAACTGCATAAGTAAAACTCTAACTATTGGGGGTCACTACCCTTCAGCGGGGATGCTTACATAATCCCTTATTCGAATCCTTGTTAATCCAACTCTTACTATCACCATCACCATACATGTATTCCCCAGAACCCACTAGAGTATCTAGGCCTGGGATGACGATTAAAAACTCGAAAACCGTTAGATCATTTACAGGGTGATCGTACGTCATCACATATTCTGAGGCCCGGTTAGCCACTTCCTCTGTGAATCGAAGGTAAAGAATTCCCTATAAACCGTGTTTGTATTAGAAACTGGTCAGCCACCAAATAACAACGCAAAATTTGAAAGTGTTGAAAAACTGGGGGAGGGGGGAACGAAATAGCCCTGCCTAGTGTTGCCCCGACGGTTTAAAGGATAGGTCCACTTGCAGAGCTATGTTAGCATTTAATCTTCTAGTGTTAAATCGTTGTATAAGTCATGTAAGTAGTCAGTTTCAACGTCATTTAGCCATTTTTCTTGATCTTTATTTTTATAAATGAGCTTCAATTCAGTTCCGGGTTTCTCGTCAATAGCACTTACGCCATCTAAAACGGAGAAGAGCCCAAAAAGTGCTTCGTCTATACTTTCTTGGATGATCTGGCTAACCATTTCTTTATCTTTAGAATCTAGGTTATTAAACCATTCAGACTGTGCTACAAGTTTTGCCCTTGGTTTTTTTCCAGGGGGTTTCTCCAACTTTTGAATGAGTCCTGCCCTCGCTTCATCTCGAATATGCGTTTTGACAAAGTAAATAAATGTTTCTTTATCCATGCTAGGCAATTTCCCCGTTAAGTTTAGTCGTCCTCACATGCATATTTTCCTGATATACATAAGCGCCTCGATACACATGCCCTGAATACCCCTCATTCTCCACCAGAGAAAATAAATTTCTCAATTGCTTTTCCAACTCCATCATTATTATTTGTATCGGTAATAGCGTCGGCTACTTGCTGCACTGCTTTTTGGGCATTTCCCATTGCTATACCGATACCAGCAGATTGAATCATTTTTATGTCATTGAGGCTGTCTCCTATTGCCATTACATGTTTCATCGTTATTCCTAACTTTTCACAGACCAATTCAAGTGCTGTAGCTTTATTCACGCCGGTAGGATTGACTTCAACCGTGAAGGCTGTCCGGTTGCTTACTTCTACTCCGTCTATCGATTGCACTTTCTCTGCCATCTTATTTAATACTTCTTCCTCCTTATGGGAGCAGCTAAATTTCAGCCACTGGCATTCGCTGCAATTTTCCGGCAAATCGTTATAATACGCTTCCTTCGTGGAAATCGTCCATGTATTCATTCCCAGTCCTTGTGCAAAGTGATATAAATCAGCCAGCGTGGCTGCATCGAAAAGATGTTGGGTCATAACAGAATGGTCGACTGCGTAAATCTGGCCACCATTGCATGTTATCGAGTGGGAATTTAATTGCAAGTCTTGAATGTAAGTGTGGCAGTGGGGAAAGGGACGTCCCGTGCATAAGACGACAGTGATACCTGCATGATGTGCCTTCCTAATTTGGCTTTTCGTCCAGCTCGTAATCTCTTTGTTATCATTCAATAGCGTACCATCCATATCCAGTGCAATCATTTTTATATCTGTCATACGTTTAACCTCCGTTGGTATTTTCTGTATTTTGGATTTGGGAAAAGGAGAAGGGTGCTTGGTTTCGTATAGTAACACTTTTACCATATCACCTCGGTTCGGATCATGCATTACTTCGAAAATCATTTTTTGGATGACCTAGGTCATTTTCCATTACCTAAATAAGTTAATAGGAAACGGAAGCGCTTCAACTAATTTTTTATGCTGATAGAATAATAGTAGATAAAAAAATCCAAGTATGCATACACTCGTTCATTTGATTTTTTATCCAACACGTAAATCAGATCCTAGATACAAAGGAGGTTTTTAGGAATGAATAAAAGAAAAATCGGTGACTCCATACAGCAATTTGGCAGAACGTTGCTTCTCCCGATTGGGGTATTGGCTCCAATCGGGATGCTTTTGGGTATCAGCGGAGCGCTTACGCAAGACTATATGGTAGATAAAGTTCCTTTTCTCGGCAACGAGGCCGTCAATACCATCTTGGTAAGTATAAAAACAATCAGTAATGTTGTTTTCGATAATATCCCTTTATTGTTTGCGATGGGTGTCGCCTATGGAATGGGTAAAAAGGATAAAGGTATTTCTGTGTTTGCCTCAGTGGCAGGGTATCTGACCTTGATTGTTGCAATGAATGTATGGCTGACCATCACAGGAACGATGGCCGATCCAGATGTGATGACGCAGCAGGGTCAAATCAATATACTTGGCATTCAAACCGTCAATATCAGTGCTGCCGGAGGCATTCTAACCGGTCTGATCGCGGCCTGGGCCACGGAACGGTTCTATAATCTAGAACTCCCGGCTGCACTGGCGTTCTTTTCTGGGAAAAAATCAGTTCCAATCATCACGATTGGATTGATGGCTACCGTTGGGATGTTGCTTCCGTTCGTCTGGACATATTTTGTAGGTTTATTGACAAACTTGTCTACCGTCTTTTTAAGTGTGGTCGGTCCTTTCTTTACAGCGGCTGGCGAACGGTTATTTATCCCGTTTGGGCTTCATCATGTCTGGAATGCATTGTTCCGATTTACGGAAGCTGGCGGGTCCTATGTCATTGATGGGAAAACGTATGTCGGCGTTGTCCCAGCGATTACGGAAATTTTGTTTAATCAGGGGCCGAACAGTGAGTATTGGTCCATGATGCCGAAGCTGTCCCGATTCATGGCTCAGCAGCAAATGCTTGTCGTTCTGTTTTTATTCCCTGCCATTGCGTTTGCTATGTACAAGGCTGCTTACAAAGAAAATAAGGCTTATGTTAAATCGATGTTGGTTACGATGGTGCTCACGGCTCTTCTAGGTAATGTAACAGAACCGCTTGAGTTCACTTTTGTTTTCCTTGCTCCGTTGTTATACATCGTCTACGCATGTATCGTTGGCATCGGTGCTGTATTGCTGTCGCTTGCGGATGTTTCCATTGGATATATTCGGGGGACCATTTTTGATTTTACGATCTTTGGGCTCCTTTATGAAAACTCCAGATGGATCTTTTTGGTGTTAATCGGTCTAGGATTAGCTGTCGTCACTTATTTCATTTTTTATTGGGCTATTATCCGGTTTGATATTAAAACACCAGGCAGGGAAGAACTGCAAAACGTTGACAGTACCTTGCTTAAAGAAAAACGCTATGACGAGATTGCAAGTAAGGTAGTAGAAGCGTTGGGAGGAAAAGAAAACATCCTGAACGTGGATAACTGTATTACCAGGCTTCGGATTGATCTAAAAGAAGTTAGGGATATTGACAAAGAGTTATTGAACAGCACGGGGTGCTCCGGATTCTTTTTCCCGACAGCGAAACATATTCATATCGTCTATGGGACGCAGGTAGAATTTATCAAAAATGCAGTCGATGAAAAAGTTTAGAGGCTTATAAAGGAGTGATAGTATGAAAGCGTTGTATGATTCCAAGAGTAAAACAATTGATAATCGAGGTCTGAAAAACCTCTTTACAGAGAAGGAAAAATATAAAACTTGGCTCTTGTTTGAATCGGCATTAGCTGAGGCACAGGCTGAATATGGGCTGATTCCAAAAAAAGCTGCGCAGGAAATTAAAGAGGCCGCTAAACTTGAAAACCTTGATCTCGAAGAAATGGACCGCATTTACAAAGAAATTGGTCATGGCTTTGTCCCTTTCTTAAAAGTTCTCGTCAAAGCATGTCCACCAGATAGCGGAAAATATGTTCACTACGGAATAACAACACAAAATATACAGCAAAGTTCGCAGCTTTATATTTTGAAAAAAGCTCATACGATATTTATGAACCTGATTGGTGAGATTTTAGAAAACTTAAGCATGCTGGCATCGGATAATAAACATACTGTAATGCCCGGTAGAACGCATGGGAGACATGCGATTCCGATCACTTACGGGTATAAAGTGTCCGCCTGGATAAGCGAATTTATCAGTTGTCATCAACGCATGGCCGAAGCGGAAAAAAGAGTTTTTCAAGTGATGATGGGCGGGGCAGTCGGCACTTTCAGTTCGATGCCCGAGATAGGAATAAACGTTCAAAACCGTGTGGCTGCGTTAGTTGGTATGTATCCGATGACTGTACCATCTAGAAATATAAACACGCATAAATTAGAATACATGTCGAATTTAGCTCTATTGGCAAATTGCTGTCATAAAATTGCCGAGGAAGTATACAGTACAACTTTGGAAGAAATCGCTGAAGTATCCGAAGGGTTCAGTAAAGGAACTGTCGGCAGCAGTACCATGCCCCATAAAATCAATCCAAAACTTGCCAAGGGGATTATCGCAAATGCCCAGAAACTCTATTCCCTTCCTGGTACAGGAATGTATTCAGCTGCACGTCCATATGAAGGGGACAGTAGTTCTTATATGCTGTTTGAAGGATTGTTGGAAGAGTCAATGGAATTGATGACAGAAATTTTGATACGCTGTGAAGAATTGACCCGTACACTGACCGTGCATAAAGAGAGAATGCTCCATAACGCCAAGCGCAACAAAGGCCTTGATAATAGTGAATACGTGATGATGAAGCTAGCAGAGAAATTAGGCAAAGATCAGGCCCATTCTCTCATGTATGAGATTGCTATGAAGACAGCTGCGGAAGGGCAGGAATTCTATGAGAACTTAAGAGAAAACGAACAAATCCGGGCAAATTTCACAGATAAAGAAATAAAGCATATGATTGAACCTGGAAACTATATCGGCTTAGCAGCTGATTTAGCGGAAAAAGAGGCGAAGAGGGCAAAAGAAACCGCAGAAGAAATCCGTAAAAACTACAGCAATTAATCAACGACAAAATAGCGTTCTTCTTTCATGGAAGAGCGTTATTTTTGTCGTTTTACTATCACCACTGCCTACACGATTTAAAGGTTGGCCAATTGATCAACCAACAAGTCAATTGTAAGGAAAAAACCAGTTCTTGAAATGGTGTCATTTTTGCTTGTGTTGGTTTTGTCAGTATAACAAAATAGGTTGTTCGTCGTATACCGGGTCAATTCATTTGTTTTGAATGAAGTAATACTGATCATCTCGGCTTTTTTTAGATGAATTTTTTTTGCAGTATCAATGATTTTTTTCGTACCCCCTGATAAGGAAATAAAGATGACGATATCATCTTCGGCCACAAAATCCGTAAACACTTCCGATAAATTGTAATCCTTTATAAAGATGCATTGAATGCCAATTGTCAATAAGAGATGTTCCAAATAATAACCGACAGCTTTGCTTGTCCCTCTTGCCATAATAAATACATTTTTCGCAGCTTTAATTTTGGCAGCTGTTTTCTGCAGCTGATCTTCCGTGACAAGGGAGAATGTTTTATCAATAGACTGTTTTAAACGCTCTCGATACAGGACCGTACTGGTTTCCTGTGCAGACATTTTTTCAAGGATTTTCTGGCTGATATAATACTTCATTTCTCGGAAACCGGAAAAATCTAATTTCTGCGCCAAATTGATGATGACTGTTTTTGAAACAAACGTTGCCTCTGCCAAATCATTAATTTTAATGTGGGGAATTTGATCTTGATTTTCCATGATGTAGCTCAGGACTCTCTTTTCACTTACGGTCAGTTCTTCATAGTTCTTCAAAATATCAAACATATTCTCTCCATCCAATCAAATTTCTAAAAGCAAAACATATTGTAAATATAGTACACCGAATGGGACCATTTTAACAGAGCCCTTGTATCTATGTGTTTTTGGAGGAGAGTGTTACAATCTTTTGCTGTCAAGCTTGTTTGCTGATCGCCAACTACTGTGATCTTGTGAATGTCTGAATGATGGTCGGGAAGATGCTCCACAAAGGTTTTTTGCTTGAAAAAAGAGCCTAAAAAGGCTCTAAATTAAAAGTCAATTTGGACGTCTATATCATCGCCAACGCTCTCAAAATTTTCATCATGTGGGGCATCAACCAGAACTCTCACCCACTCGATCTCAGTAGGATCAGAACTTTCGAGCATATAACGGACGCTTCCTGATTTATTAACAGATCCAACGAATTCACCGCCAATATGGTCACTAGACAAGAAATCTGGTTCTAATTGTTCTCCCGTACTAGTGGTGATGGTTGCTTGGCCTATATAAAAGTTGATAGTTTCTTCAGATGAATTTAACACTTCCACGTCAATTTGAATAACTCCAGTTGGTTCAAAATCATAGTAATCAGCAAGATCTGCTGGCCACTCAACAACTTCGGCTACAGTTACTTGAGGGAAGTCCAGAGAAATAGAGGCAGTTTCAATTGTTTCGGATGTATCATTTCGGGCTAATAATTTCAAACTACCATCTTCGTTCGTATCTCCTACTTGGTATTCCCACTCTCCGTCAGTTTCCTCTTCCTCATTTTCTTCTGATTCGCTTTCATCACTAGCAGAACCTTTCTCTGCATGTTCAGTTGTTTCTTGCTCTGTGTCGTTGTTTTTGTCGGATGCATTCGTGTCTTCACTGCCTCCGCAAGCGGAGAGGGTGATGGCGCTTACTAAACCAAGTGTGACGAGTAGGTAATTTTTCTTCATTTCTTTCCCCTTTTTCATTATGTAAATTTTGTTACGAACCTAGTATAAAGGAAATGTGACATCAGTTGTACCTATTCAACGAAAAAAGACGACATTTTTAAAAGAAAGTCACTAATGTCGTGTATTTTATGTAATTTATAGGAATTTTTAAGTTTGAATATGGGACTATACTATCTTTTATGGGTAATCCATATTACCTAGTTAGGTGCATTGGGAAATTTACTTATTGGTTACACAAGCAGTTTAAGCTGTGGAAAGGGGACAAAGGGGATGGGTAGGCGGCAAGAGCCGCCTGTAAGTTTATTCTCCATTAAATGCGTTTGTGATTTCGTCGATTTCTTTTTCGATCTCGAAAAAGATGGATTCGGTTATGGCTTCTAACTCTTTACGTCTAGGATCGTCTTCTTTTATCCGGCCAAAAACGAAAAAATTGTTCATGATCACACCTCCTCCTCCAATAGGATAGTGTGTGACGTAAGGGAACTGTCAACTATCAATCTAACTTTTGTAGCTTAGTATCCAAACGGGAAAAAGCAGTTATTGCTTTTCTAACTGTTCGATTCGCTGCTCTAAACTTTTGATTTTTTCATCTTGTGTTTTGGCATAAGTAAAGGCAATAGCCGATACAGCAAATGCAGCTCCTGTTATAACTGGAGCAACAGCAGAAAAAATATCCATAAAATCACCTCTTTTTTCGACATCGTAACTGAGTAGATTAATCTAATGACAAAAAGGCACAAAGTTAGTAACAAAAGAAAGGGAATACGTTCCTACAGCAGGTTCTATTCCATCCTTGTCACCAGAAAATGTATTTAATAAATGATCGTCCATATTAGAGATATTTTAATTGTAAAGGTTGATCTAGGCAGTGTCTATGAACTTTAATTTAAAGATCTAACGAAATAGAAGGGAATGATTTTTTAGATTGGCCGATTTGGAGAGTAAGAGGCAGCAGCGGAAATGCTACCTATGCTACTGGTTTGTTTGCGTGGTTTTTATTCTAATTGATTTTCTTCTATTTATATCGTAATATAAGATATAATCTGCTGGAGCGATATAAATGAGGTGTTATGATGGACAAAGTAAGTATGCTCAATTCGAATTGGACAGATATTTATTATCATTTGAGATATGAGTACGAAGAAAAAATTACACACCAAAGTATTAGGATATTGCAGGTCATTGAGAAAGAACCAGAGGCAGGGATTAAGAAAATAGCTGAATGTATTCAGATTTCTCACAATACAGCCTCTGAACATGTAAAACGGTTAATGGAGAAAAAGTATGTTTATAAAACTCGGAGTTTAACAGATGAACGAAAAGTTGTATTAAAGCTCACACATTTAGGGGAAGATATCCTTCGTAAGCATACGAGTTTAGATGAAAATAAACTTAATGACATTTTTAATCGTTTAACCGATGAAGAAACAGAAATAATACTAACTGGATTTAAATTACTTAAACAGAAGGCTAGCGAAAGCAATGTTTACAGTCATTAAAATAGGGATATCAGCGATCATTATTGGGCTTATTACTGCTATAGCCAGTCGCTTTCCTACTTATGGGGGTATGGTGGCTGCTTTGCCATTAGTGAGTATTTTAAGTCTGGTATGGCTCTATGTAGAAGGCCAGCAAGTAAATTCACTTGCGAAGTTTGCTTTTGGAGTGTTAGAAGGATTACCGGCAACCATTATTATGATGTTTATTATTGGTGTTGCTTTACACTATTCATTGCATCTTATCCCTTCCTTATTACTAGGAATTACAGGTTGGTTTCTTTGTCTTCTCTTACAAAATGTATTTGTAAAGTTTATTTTTTGACTATGCCCAATTCGACATGAAAAGATTCAGTTTTAGTTAATGCCATGACAAACTTCGTACGACGTTTCTAAAAGGGACGGAAGCCTAGGCCGCTGTCTTTTTCATGTGTTATCATAAGTCATAAGAGGTGATTGTAATAGAATATAAAACAATATTGTTACCGGTGGCAGATAATAACAAAAATGCGGCACGGATCGGTGACACCCTAAATGAATTGGCCAAGGAAGGTTGGGAGCTAATCTCGCTGGTCGCCCAACAAAGTTATGGTGGAACTGACGGGAATCTAGCTGTATTTAAACGGAAACCATAAAGCAAGGTTTCTACTCCGTCTTTTCTCCGTGACTAGTTTGAAAAGGTTCTCCCTCTAAAAACAATTTTCATGAAGATTTGAGGCTACCCGATCCAGATGCTAAGAACAAAGAGCGTGTATGATGATAAGTCATATGCGCTTTTTTAATTGAAAGGACTACAACTATGAGTAATAACTGTAAATTTTGGGTAAAGAATAAGGAATCTACTTAAAAGGAGACTGTTAAACATGCCGTATTTAATGAAAGTATACGTTGTTGGGAGAGACAAACCTGTTTATGAATCAGAGCGGCCGGATGATGATGTGAAAAAAGCAGTTAGGGCGATTGATGAATCTTTATCGAAAAACCAATTTGTGTCTTTCGGTATGATGGGGGAGGAAGAGGTTATTGTGGGCTCTCGCAATGTAACACATATTGAAATCACAGCCCTTCAAAAAGAGTGACACGAGGGTAGCCATGTGGCTGCTCTATTGGAAGCTTAACGTGGTATAGGGTAGGCAATGATCATCTTTTTCTTTGTAGTGTGAAAGTGGTGCTCTAGGTTGATTATTTGATTTTTTCATCTTCATCAGCAAGTGGATCCACCCAATCTTCTCTATCCCATTCACGCGGTTTTCCTACCTCACTTGGGAAAGATCTAAAAAAGGTTACTAGTAAAGCAACTGGTAGAGTTGAAATGGCTATAAGAGGTTCTATTTCAAAAGAATCTCTTTTTCCTTGCAAGTAAAGGATGTATTCCGAGCTGTGATAAGAGATAAAGAGGCCAATCGTCATTCCGACAATGTTTGTAATTTTTCGCATCAGTATCCTCCAAATTATGGATACTTTCATTGTAAATGTTCATTAATCCAGTGTCTACAAGCCAATGGAGTTCAATTTAAAGTTAGAACAAAATAAGGAAACACTTTTACAGATAAAAACGGAAAATACACCTATTGAAATAGGGGGAATATTGTGGATCAAGACATCTACATTAAAACTTTTATATCAACCTATTCTTCTGAAGAGGGTTATTTATTAAATGATCATCTTGAAGAAATTTCCATAAACCATGAGGAAGCTATCGATATAGCTAAGAGGGTTTTGGTGGATGGGGATTACATGTATTTACAAGGTTCGTTAGCGCTACATGTAGATGGACAGGATATATGGGTACCTAAAAAGGATTGGTCGTCAGATATTTTATTGACATGGGAAGACATTCTAAATTTCTTCATACGTGAATTAGATAATGAGGAACAAGAAATTATTTTTCTGGATAATACCAACAGATACTTTATGAAGAAGATAGGCAATCTTGTTGAGTTCTATATAGAGTGTGGAAATTTATTAGATGATCGGCCACAAAACCAAAAGATTTCTTTAAAAGTGGATTTCGTTAAACTAAAAAAGGCCATTATGGAAGAAGCTAGGCTGTTCCTGGACTTCGGAAAAAAACTCCCCTTTAGGGAAGAATCAAATTATGAAAGTCTAGTAGAAACGTATCGTTTGTTGCTTGAGCGGTAGATATGTTAGTAACTATTCGAAGATATCATTTAATAGTGCAGGATCCTTTTTCAGAATAGCATTGAAGCCCGCACCTCATTTTTAATAGATGCGGGCTTGTTATCTTAGGAATAGCGAGGCGAAGTTGAAGATTCTACTCCAATAATTTGTCCAGTTCTTTTTTGACGATGGTGGCCTCGGAGCCCAGGACGATTTGCACGTTGTTTTTGTCGATTTTGATGACGCCGTGGGCGCCGGTTTGCTTGATGCGATCGACGTCTACGACATCTGTATCGTGAAGTTCGAGACGGAGGCGCGTCATGCAGTTATCATTCGTGATAACGTTTTCTTTTCCGCCGATAAATTGCAATACTTTCTTGGCCATGTACTCGTGATTGGAATGAGACAATTTCAACTCTTTCTCGTCCTCTGAAGATTGCTCGCTAAAGTCTAGCTCTTTTTCTCGGCCAATAAGGGGGATGTCCTTTTTAGTGATCATAAAGTAAAATGTGAAATAGTAGAGTGCAAAAAAGGCAAGTCCAACTGGAATAATGAGCAATCCTCGATCTGCAAGGTTCAAGTTTAGGACGAAGTCAATGACACCGGCTCCCCATGAAAATCCGTGCCGGATTTGCAGCAAATAAAGCACAGCTCCTGCCAGCCCTGTGTATACCGCATGCATAAAGTACAATAGCGGAGATGTAAACAAGAATGTAAATTCCACTGGTTCCGTAATCCCTGTAATAAAAGAGGTTCCGGCGCCTGAAGCCATTAAAGACTTCGTTTCTTCTTTCTTTTTCTTCGCAGCCCGGGTAATGGCGAGAGCGATAGCCGGTACACCGAACATCATCGTTATAAAAAATCCGCCGATAAAGTATCCGGCCGTAGGGTCGCCGTTTAAAAAGCGGGTGATCTCACCGGTCACAACTTCTCCAGAAGGCGTCTCATATTCCCCTAAGCCAAAATAGACGTACGTATTTACAACATGGTGCAAACCAAATGGCAGCAAGAAGCGGTTTAAGAATCCAAAAATGAACACGCCTAGCGCGCCAAGCCCCATCAAGGTTTTACTGAACGTATCGATTCCGGCCTGTGCGTATGGCCAAATGAATGACATCAATCCAGCCACTGGAATCATCGTAAAGATAATAACCGTAATAGGGAATTTTTCTCCGCTGAAAAAGGCTAGCATACTTGGTAGCTTTGTATCTTTAAACTTATTATAGATGAAGGCAGCGATCAAACCGGCCAGTACGCCTCCGAAAACGCTCATATTAAGCTCCGGATCCATGATCGTTAATCCTTCTTTTAATACAAGAATAGCTAGAAAACCGGTGAGTGCCGGTATTCCTTTATCCTTCGTTTTTGCCAGTCCCATCGCAATCCCGATCGCAATCAGCGTATCCATCTGAGCCAGAATGACACCGGATGCCTGGAACAGAGGGATATCCAGCAAATCCTCGGCACTTAACCGAAAAAGCAGCCCGGCAATTGGCAAAGCGACAATCGGTATAAGCAGCGATTTTCCAAACTTCTGCAAAAAGCTTTTCATCATAGAAGCCTCCCTATCGTAAAAATAGTGGTTTAGAGCGATTGATACGTGACCAGTTGAATATCTTTGCGTGATCGAATGCGTGTAACGATTTCCTCATGAGTTAAAAATTCCAGTTCGTCCACTCTTGGGAAAGTGTACGAAGAGCCAGTCAGAAGCTCCTTGTCTAAATAAGCCGGATGGGACATGACTTCAACCGAATCGTGGTTTTCAAACAGCTTGTCTAGCGCCTCGTCATCTTTTAAAGCCGTTTCAATCAAATAAGAGAAGGAATCCGTCGTTTTGATTCCTTTTCGCTTCAGTTCTGCTTCGGTTTTCTCTCCCATATTGTTTCGTACCGGTAGCTGATACTCTTGCGCAAGCGTCAAAAATACGTCAGGGATGCTGCCAAAGGAATTGATATGGTGGTGGCTGTCCAAATGCGTCGGTTCCAGGCCATAGGACAGAAACGTTTCGATCTGCGCTTTCCACTCGGCATAAACCTCGTCGTAATCAATCGTGAACGCTCCCTTATAAAACGCCAGTTTACGGAAGTTTCCTTGAACATCAACGATCGTTTTGTGGGTATCAAGGAGAGGCCTGCCGCAAGTCAATACAAGATGAACACCAATTCCCAAGTCAGGGAATTGGTTGGCCAGCTCGGCTGCGTGGTCTGCTCCTGGCATGTTTGTCATCAATGTCGTCGAGGTTAAAATCCCTAGATGGTGCGCATCGACAATTCCGAAGTTAACGCCCCTTGAATAGCCGAAATCATCCGCGTTAATAATTAATTTTTTCATACCCGATCATCCTTTTCTTATCTTTAATTTCCAGTAAAGGTCTACTAACAAGAGGGACGATTTATTTTAGGTCTGGCCAGTATTCTTTGTTGGCAGCAATGAGATCGTCTAATACCGCTTTGGCTGTAGATACATTGATAACGGTACGGTTTAAAGTAAGAGCTTGTAGCAGTTTCTGGTAGCTCTTCTCAAAGTATGCGTCCACCACCAATTTTTCATAAGCGAATTGGCTCTCTAGCAAACCTTTATAGAAAGTAGGAATAGGACCTACTACAAACGGTTGGGGTCCGTTGCTAGTTAAAAGAGCTGGCACTTCGACCATGGCGTCTGCCGGCAAATTGGAGATGATGCCGCGATTCTCTACCATCACGATGAATCGTTCGCTCAGGTTGTACGCCAGCGATTCAGCGGCTTTAATCATGAACACGCCGTGAATATCGACATGGAGATCCTCGCCAACAGCTGTTCCATTTTGGATGATTCTGTCGCAAAGGTCATGGATGCGTTTTTGACGGCCCTCGATCACTTGTCTTGCCCTCGTGCGGTTCGGGTTTTCTTTGGCAGCCATTTTGTCAGGGTACAAATAATACTGCAAGTACGTATTAGGAAGAAACGCTGGAAAATCGATGAGCATTTGCCGAGCCATTGCAAACGTATCCTGCCATGACTTGTCATTGGCGATTTCTTTATCTTCCGGTCTGAAACCATTATGAATAATGAGTTGTTTTAATCGTTCCGTATGGTCGTTACCGCTTTTATCGTATATTTTTGTAAACCAGCCAAAGTGATTGAGGCCGAAATATTCCGGCACGATTTCCCATACATCCAGATCAAGAATTTTTGCGTAGCTGATCATGATGGCAATTGGCATGTCGCAAATATTCAG
The DNA here is from genome assembly GCF_001598215.1 of Shouchella clausii. Taxonomy (GTDB): domain Bacteria; phylum Bacillota; class Bacilli; order Bacillales; family Bacillaceae_D; genus Shouchella; species Shouchella tritolerans. The sequence goes on from NZ_BCXJ01000002.1 coordinate 13,496, forward strand.
CAAGCGTGTATCTGTCGGAAATTCCCGCTTTAATGCTTCAGCCACAATTGCGGCCGGGTTGGTATAGTTTAAAATCCAAGCATTCGGAGAATGGCGGCGGATGTCTTTTACAAGCTCGATCATATCCCTGATCGAACGCAGCCCGTAAGCCATGCCCCCTGGACCGCAGGTTTCCTGACCGACAACGCCGTGCTTTAATGAAATTTGTTCATCCTGCTCTCTCATGGCTAAGCCGCCTGTACGAATCTGAACGAATACAAAGTCTGCATCCTTAAAAGCTTCTTCTTTGTCAGTCGTATAAGAAAAAGACGCCAATTCAGGATAGCGTTCCTTAAAAAGAATGTCAGTTGCTTTGGCTGTACGTTCCTGACGTTCGGCATCAATGTCATAAAATACCACGTCTTTTAACGGAAAGCGTTCCTTTTCTTCAATCAAGCTCATCATCATTCCCATGGTGTAAGTGCTTCCACTTCCGGCAATAACCAGTCGCTGTCTTTTCATGCTAGCTCCTCCTCATGTGGTTGCTTGTCTTATAATTCTGTTATAGCACTAAGGTGATACAAAATCAATACTAATCTTGTATTAGATTTGTATTATTTATTTTGTTGACCAATTTAAGAGCGTAATTGACAAATAAATGAATGCTTAAGTTAGGAGGCAATGTTCCCGACTGAATAGGCAGTTTCCGTGTGCGTAATGAGTGGAAAGATAGATGTTTGAACGGAAAAGATGAAAACAGAATGATTTTTAGGTATAGTTGTATTAAGGACAATACAAATTAAAGATAGAAAAATGGAGGTATATTTTCTTGGCTATTCACTCTCCTCTATATAAACAAGTAGCGGAAAAAATTAAAAAGGATATTTTTGCATTAAAATTAAATAAAGATGAAGCCATCCCTTCAGAAAATAAATTGGTGGAGAAGTATCAAGTGAGCAGAGTCACGATACGGCAGGCGATTAAACTCCTGGTAGAGGAGGGGATTTTATACAGCATCAGGGGTTCCGGTACGTATGTAAAAACGGGGAAAATCGAGCAGGACATCTATCGCCTGCAAGGCTTCACTGAAGAGATGATTCATTTAAACAAACATCCTGCTAACGAAATTCTTGATTTTTCCATGCAGGAACCAACTGGGAAAGTGAGAGAAACATTACAACTGGGAGACGGGGAAAAGGTGTTTTTTATCCGAAGACTGCGGCTAGCTGATGGCGAACCTCTCATTTTGGAGGAGACGTATATGCCCGTTTCGCTGTTTCCTGACCTATCCGTCGAAGTGATGACCCGTTCTAAATATGCCTATGTGGAAAAGAAAGGGTACCGTATTAAGGAAAGACAAGGGGAGATCTTCCCGTTGCTGCCGGATGAACAGCTTCAGCAAACGTTGAAACTGGAAGAAGGAGAGCTCGTATTGTTTATGGATCTATGGGCTTATTTTGAAGACGATACGATTTTTGAATACACGAAACTATACTTTAGGAGTGAGAAATACACGTTTAAGTTCACTTCAAAACGAATTTGAATCTGATTGCCTAAAATCGATAGCGGTCTCGCGTTTCATTTCTTAATTGCATCAGGGAAAAGCGAATCGGATGCGCGGTCACCGTCCCAAATCGAGCAGTGGATTCGGTAGCTGATCCGTAAAGCTTAGTGGAAATAAAGACATTTTCTGTCCGCATGTCCATGAATACCCAATCTTGCCGGTAGAGAGCTTAAAAAAGCGGCATTGCTTACAGCGATCATGTAGAGTTTGTAACAGTGCCGTTCCCGACTAATTAACGACGGGGCTGGTATTTCTCTTTTCAAAAGGCGCTTGATTATGAAAAAGGTGAATGGATGCTGCATGGCAATATTGTATCCTGACACGTCGTACTCCGAACAAAACTAGATAGTATGTTCTGAATAAAGTGATATGCCACACAGCAAATCGAATAGACCGTAATCAAAGCTTGACTGTGACCAAAGAGAATGGGTAGTTTTTTAATTTACTCATTGTCCATTTTCCGGAAATGGCTGATAACTTAAGCCAAGGCTCAATGATTAAATTAATCAACATATGAGCAACGATCGGCGCAAATGTATTTCTTCCTGACAGAATGTAAAGTGTTGCCAAAAAACACCCTAAAATCGTAATCGAAATAATAACAGGCAAGCCTATTTTCACGTCACGTCTTAAAATTCCCCACGTCCCATGTGCTAAACCACATACCGTTCCCGAAAGTAAGATTTGAAGCACATCCGAAACATGTAAATACTGTAAGAAATCCATCAAAAGATGTCGCGACAACACTTCTTCTACTATGCCTGTAGCAATTGCTGCCCAAACTCCAATTAATTTGAGCGATGACATGTTAAAAAGGTGTGCTCCAACAAAGGGGAAAGCAATTATTGTATAGATCATAACCTATAACAATGATGAAGGTGAACAGCCATACGTAAAAGTCTGCAAATACACCTTCGTGAATTCCCATCTTTGTTTCGATAAAGCGCTGAGGGTTTTTTATAAACCAAAAAAGAATATTAGCAGTTAACAATAGGGAGATACTAGCCAAAATCCAACCTGTTTTTAGTCGATATGATGTGTAGTCCATTTAGACAACCTAACTTGCCCCACTTTCCGCTTTTTTTACTAAGTATAGTTTTCAAGTATCATAAATACCCTTGTCTGGAGTCATGAAGTCTATATTAAAAACTTGACTAAAGTCATTCGTGTACTCAAACTGTCTTTTCCGACCGTAATCATGTGAGTATGTTGCTTTTACACTGAATAAAAAAATGTGGCTAAAATGCGGGCAGGTTAAAAAAGGTGCAAGCCTTCATGACTAGGCTGTGCACCTTTCAGTGTTTATCCTTTTAAGTTTCTTATTGTTTCATAGACTCAGCCGAATGATACAAGTTTACTAAATTTGGCCTTTTGTATGAACTAGACTGTGCCACATTAAAATAGGGAATAGCAACCGTTAAAATAGTTGAGGATGTAGTAGGCCGGTTGTGAATTATGTTCTGCCCATAGTAGATTGACTGTTTAGGAGTGATTTTTCACAAAGTAAGTAATACGTCAACAGTGTAATTATAAAAAAGAGTATTCTTTTTTTGTTTAATAAGAGGGCTCTTTTATGAATAGAACAATGGACATAGGTCTATATAGATGTTTATTCGACAGGGATGTTTGTTTTAGAGTCTAAAGACGTATGTCTATAGATATAAAATATATCTTAAAAAAAGGAGTTAAGGATACACTTGTAAAAATAAGGACCCTTGGGCGCTGATTCACTAGCAACCGGTTTAATCAGCTAGGGAAATAGACTCTCTTATATTTCTGTTGCAATATGATAGAATTAAAAATCCATGAAAAGAGGTGAAAAGGTTGAAGGGAAAGTCTTTCATAGTGGTTGCACTCCTATTTAGTACGTTTTTTTTCTTCTTGGAATCATATGCTTCTGCTTATACTGTCCAAACAGGTACAGTGGTTACAAATACGAGTTTAAATGTACGCGAGAACCCTAGCAATGATGCTCCGGTAATTGGCCAGTTGCAGTCAGGGGCCAAGATAGAGTACGTGGATGTTGGCTATGACTGGGTTCGAATTACATACAACGGAAATGCCGGATATCTTAACAGCCTTTTTATTAAGGAAAACCGGCCAACCAGCCAAGCAACGAGTCATCAAGCAACGAGCCATCAACAAACCGCTGTGTCTGGTATAAACGTTGGTAAGGTAACAGCAAAAAACGGTCTGATCGTTCGTACGCAAGCAAGCACGAATTCCGCAATGTTAGGGAAAATTGATTACGGTTCAAAGGTCGAGTATCGAATCTCAACGGATGGCTGGGGTCAAATTACTTATAATGGCCAACGGGCGTTTATTGATACCTCCTATTTATCTGGATCTACTAGCAATGAAAATATATCTGGATCCACCAGTAATGAAAGCAAAACCGTCGACCAGCAAGCAGCTGTAACAGGAACCATTTCCCGTGTTGTCATTGATCCTGGGCATGGCGGTAGAGACCCTGGCGCGAGAGGAAATGGGCTAATCGAGAAAAACATTACGCTCTTGTTCGCTAAACAAATAAAAAAATCTTTACAAGAGAATGGCATAGAGGTTTATTTAACAAGGTCTAGCGATGAGTATGTTTATTTACAAGAAAGGGCTAATATCGCTGATTCGTTCCAAGCCGATCTTTTTCTGAGCATTCACGCAAATGGCCATGAAAATTCGCTTATAAGAGGCATGGAAATTCATTCGTTTGTGCCAAACAACATAGCTTTAAAACTGGAAAATCAGTTCCGTGACTTGCCAAACGCTGTTTACCGAGGCCACTACGAGTCCAATTTTTATGTACTCAGAAATACATCAACCCCGTCACTCTTAATTGAATTGGGGTACGTGTCCAACCAAGCAGATGCTGCGCTGTTGCAGTTACAACAATTTCAAATTCAAGTTGGCGAGGCAGTAAGGCGTGCATTGCAAAGTTAGTCAGTTTCGACACAAACCTTTAGGAATCAGTTTACGCATCTATTTTATAGATGCGTTTTTTTGTTCATAGGAGAGGAGTGTTAACAGCGAAAAACGAATTTCGTTATACAATGCAACCCATAACAGTGTTTACTTGTCATTTATTTTATGCGCAATTATTGTTCTTTTCAACTAATGTATTCCGTGGTTTCTTAGAATTGTTCGCTAATTTTTTACGTAACAAAAAACCCGCTAAGAGCGGGTCAAGGCAGGCGAAATGTTCTCATTACCGTAAATCGTGGAATTTGATGAATGTTAGTTATTCAAATCACTAATTCCCGGGCTGTGTTCATTAGGCATTTCAGGAAGTTGGGGAACAGGGAAGCCTTCAGGAGGAGGAGTGACTGAAAACGCGCCTTCGTTTCTGCTTGGGGACGTCCCTTGAAGAATCTCTCCAATTCGGGTTTCGTCTAATCTGAAATTGAACTGGACGTTATGGTAGCCCATGTCAACAAATTTTCGGCATTCTGGATATTTATTAATGTCGTAATTTGGGATAGGGAATAATTTGCCCCACTCTACGCCAAGTGTTTCAAGTGCTTTCGCAAAAGCATTTTGGTGGGCATTATCTCGAACAATTAGAAATGCAAGCGTTTCTCTAAAGGTTGCATTGGAACTCATTTCATAAATACGTGTTTTTTGGAGCACGCCTGTTGATTCTAATACAACGTTATTGAGCATATCCGCAGCTAAGTTTCCATGACTGTACACCCACGATCCATTCCACGGGTTTCCGGATGCGTCAAAAGGAAGAGAAGCTTGGGCACCTATGATATAGTGATGGGGATTGGCATCTTGTAAGGCAGTATCGAGAGGAGCATGATTGGGGGCTTGATTTCCTACTCCTGGTTCACCTGATTCATCGAGTAAGGCATTAATGGTCGTTTGGACGAGCTCTACATGGGCAATTTCTTCTAGGAAAACCCCTCGCAACAAATCACGATATTGCTTATCCTTCCCTCTAAAATTGGAACCTTGGAAGAAATATTGCATCATCGTACGCATTTCTCCATAATGCCCTCCGAGAATTTCTTGAAGGACTTTAGCTGCGGCGGGATCAGGTTTATCGGGTTTAATGATGTTAATTAATTCTTCTTTGTAATAATACAAAGATATTCCTCCTTATCCGATGATTGTTAACTGCATTTTTAGTTTGAGCAAATCATTTCCAAATATACACTAAATCTGTAACCGTTTTTTACGCTTACATGCTGTAGTTGTCCAAAGCTAATAAGGGCTCAGGGGGAATATTGATCTAAGAGGAAACGATAGTGGAAAAGCATGGGAGTGGACATCAAAAAGGAACGCGGACGTTTTTTTATAGACAAGCTTTAAGCAATTGATGAATCAGATGTTAGAAGAGAGAGAAAAAAGCGCCCGCCCTTTATTGACGATTTTGAAGGAAAGGCATCAAAAGACAATACCATTCCAATAGAATCGATAAACATTGCCTAGATAACGAAGAGGAATCATCAATAGGATAAGAAACATTAAGTGATTTGTGCTTCGCGTTTGAAATTTGCAGCGAGCCATGTGCCTTCGCTCATAAACAGTTTATGGACATATTCCCGGTTTGTTGGTGCTTCTTCGATCCAATTTTGCAACATACGGACAGTGTGTTTCTTGTCCTGAAAATATTGAATAAAAACGTTGGACTGTTCATCAAGTTTTGTCGTCCAAACTTGAGATCGGGCCATCACCATTGAATAGTATGTTCGGATGAGCTTTCGGGCGAAATTTTGCGAAAGTTTTTTAAACTCTTCTGTGGAGGCTGATTGTAACCGGTCAATGGTTCGGTCGAAAACATCACGAATATCACCATTAAAGCTTATGGCGATCTCGGCCGTAAGTTTGTAGGGGCCGAAGCAGTCTCGAAGATCGGTTCCGTAAATACAAACACAGAGTTCTTTTAGAAAAGCCTGTTCGTAATAGTTGATTGGGTCCATCACATGATCGAGATCTGCAACAGCTATACCAATATCACGGACTAAATATTGGTATGTTTCAGATAGTGTCGTTGAGAGTTTTTTTACTTTCATTTTCTCACTAGTATTTAGTGTACCATTGAACACAGCTAAAAGATCTAGGTCAGACTTAATGGCGATCGCATCTCCTCTTGCAACGCTGCCATAGACATATACACTGTGTAACTGATTTGGAAATAATCGAGATATTTGTTCGACAGAGTGTTGAATGCATGGCTCGTATACTTCGGAAATCCTATGAATGGAGACATCACTTGAAATATAGCCATTCTTGTCGAGTCCATACCCAGCTTGCAAATATTCCACTTTAATGTCCTCCTTTTTCAGCTTACTATATCATTTTAAGCGACCAATTGAAAACGATTCCTGTTGGCTTTGATTTTATTTTTGTAATAAAGCTTAAAAAAAATCGCCTTCTTCGAGAGGCTGCATTGCTCATATAGCCTGGGCGTGTCATAAACCACAGAGTCGAATGTAGGACAAGGCGCAGGAGGATCACTTAGCCGAGAGAAAATAGTTGGTCAGTCCATTTGTTTGGAGGTCATATCATTTTAGAAAAGGTGTGGCAATCGCCTCATTTTAGGCAATTTTACTAGGCAAACATGCTTTAGAGTACTCCTTTTTAACAAATAAACTGGCCAGCTGTTCGTATATAGGCAACGCTTAAAAGCACGCTGTTTTTTGTCTGTTTTGGTAATATGGTATAGTGTTAGCGAGATGGAAAGAAGGGATAAGAGAGAATGGAAGAAACGGTTGATATTTTAGCTTGCGGCGCCCATCCAGATGATATTGAAATCGGCATGGGGGGAACAGTTGCAACTTACATACAAAAAGGGTACAACGTCGCTTTTCTTACTTTAACGCTTGCTGAGCTGTCGTCGAATGGCGATATAGCGAGCCGGCAGCAGGAAGCAAAAGCAGCTGCGCAACAATTAGGAGTGAGTACACGTTATCAATTGGAGTTTCCTGATAGGGGGCTGACATACATAGGCGAGGAAAAATTGGAGGAAGTGGTCGACATCATCCGCCTGACGAAGCCAACGCTCGTGTTTATGCCAGCGGCTGACCGCCATCCAGACCATGGTCAGTGTGGGGCTTTAATCAAAGAAGCCATTTTTAATGCGGGCATTCGCCGTTACGGCAATGGTAAACCCCATAAAGTAAAAGCTGCGTACAGCTATTTTATTAATGGCTTTGCCAAGCCTGACTTTGTTGTTGATGTAACCGATAGCCACTCTGCTAAAGTGGCGGCGCTTCAAGCATACAAAAGCCAATTTGTTGCACAAGGCGGGGTGCAGACGCCATTAACTGATGGTTATATTGAAACAGTGATTGCGAGAGATCGTTTGTTTGGCAAAGAGGTAGGGGTGGCTTTAGCTGAAGGGTTTGTTGCCGAGAAGCCACTTGTGATGGCAAATTTATTAGAAGGGTGCGGGCGCTGACGTGGAAAAATTGCGAATTGGCATTAGCTGTTACCCGACAGTTGGAGGATCCGGCGTAGTAGCGACAGAACTAGGAAAACAACTAGCATCTCGGGGGCATGAAGTCCATTTTATTACGACGGAAATCCCCTTCCGCCTTGACGATAAAGTTTACCCAAACATTTTTTTTCATCAAGTTGAAGTCAACCAATACGCTGTATTTAAACACCCGCCCCATGATTTGAGTGCAGCCAGCAAGATTGCTGAAGTCATTTTAACGCATGAGCTTGATTTGCTTCATGTCCATTATGCTGTTCCGCATGCAATTTGCGCGATTCTTGCACGGGAGATGAGTGGTAAAGACATAAAGATCATGACGACGCTCCACGGTACAGATATTACCGTACTAGGGTTTGAGCCGTCTTTGCGGCCGCTTATTCGCTATGGGATTGAACAGTCCGATATTGTCACAGCTGTGTCCTATGATCTGGCCCGGCAAACAAACGAGCTAGTACGTACTGATAAGCCGATTCAGACCGTTTATAATTTTATTGACGAACAAGTGTATTATCTAAAACAAGTGGAGCAATTGCGGGCGTGTTACGGCCTTTCGGAAACGGAAGATATCATTATCCATATTTCCAATTTCAGGCCAGTTAAACGGATTATGGACGTGTTGAAAACATTTCAACTCATTGTTAAAAGCAGAGATGCGAAATTGCTTTTAATCGGCAATGGGCCAGAGTTGCCAATTGCGCGACAGTTTGTGGAAGAAAACGGCTTGACAAACGACGTCCTTATGCTAGGCAACCAAAAGCATGTTGCTGAATTGTTGTCTATGAGCGATTTAATGCTGTTGTTAAGCGAAAAAGAAAGCTTTGGTTTAGTGGCGCTTGAAGCGATGGCATGCGGGGTACCTGTGATCGCGACAAAAATTGGTGGCATCCCGGAAGTTGTTGAAGACGAAGTAACTGGTTATTTATGCCCCCTTGGGAACATTGAGGAGGCAGCTGCAAAAGCGATTTCCTTATTGGCGGATGATAAAAAGCGCCAAGCCTTTAAACGAGCGGCGCTTAAACGAGTAAAGCAGTCGTTTGATTCGCAACACATCGTTAGCCAATATGAGCGTTTATATGAAGCCATGCTTAAAGGGGAGCAATTATGAGCATTTGGATGGAAGGATTTAAAGTCGTTCGCACGTTAAACGCCGCCGGTTTCGAAGCATACATTGTCGGCGGAGCTGTTCGCGACTATTTGCTTGGCAAGGATGTCGACGACGTTGATGTTGCGACGCAAGCATCCCCTCATCAAGTTGCCGACATTTTTTCTAGAGGTGTGCACATTAACCGTGAACACCAGACGGTGCTTGTTCCCGGAGAAAAAGGCCCAATCGAAATAACGACATTTAAAGGCGAGACACTTGTAGAAGATTTGCAAAAACGCGATTTTACGATAAACGCACTGGCAATGACGGAAACGAGAGAGGTCATTGACCCTTATGGAGGCAGACAAGATTTACAAAACCGCGTATTACGTTCTTATGATGCACAGAAGCGTTTAAGCGAAGACCCTTTGCGAATGTTGCGGGCGGCGCGGTTTATTAGTTCCTTAGGCTTTGAGGCTGATCGGCAATTGGTGAAGGAAACAACTGCGCAAAAAGCAGCTTTGCAACGCTGCGCTCTTGAACGGGTGGCGGCTGAACTGGAAAAATTGTTAAAAGGAATGGAGACAGAGGCTGCGTTTGCGTTTTTACAAGAGACAGGCGCCATTCACTGCCTTCCAGGCATTCATATTACTGAAAGACAATTAGCTGAACTGAAACGACTGCCAAAACAACAGTGGGACAGTGGCGACAGAGCTTGGCTTGAATTTGCGATTTGCACAGGCGGACCAAGCAGCATTGCGGCTTTGCCGTTGCCGAAAAAGCGAAAACAGCTAGTGGCAGCAGGAATAAAGGCGTTTGAATATCGACAAACACAACAGCGCTGGAGCGACTGGCAACTGTACATTTCCGGTTTGGCGATCGCTATGCAAATTGAGGCAATTCGTGCTGGGCGCCAATTGCCGAGCATTCAGAAAGAAGAATTGGCTGAACAGTGGTCTGCCTTGCCGATTAAAGCGAAAAGCGATTTGGCGATTACAGGCCGTGATTTGCTTCATGCAAAAGCCGTACCAGGCCCATGGATTAAGGAGGCGCTACAAGCGGCAGAAAAGGCCGTTGTGACAAAAAAGTGCCCCAATGAAAAGGCTGCGATTTTGGCATTTTTAACGACGAGGGAGGAAGGAAAATGAAAGGACAGCTATTGGCACTGCTTCAGTCAGGTGCTTACATTTCTGGCGAGGAAATGAGCCGTAAGCTCGGCGTTTCCCGTACAGCCGTGTGGAAGCAGCTATCTGCGCTGAGAGAACAAGGTTACGAGCTTGAATCAGCACCGAAAAAAGGCTATCGATTGCTCTCTTCTCCAGACACTTTGCTTGCCCATGATATCGAAGCACATTTACAAACAAAAACGCTTGGGCGAAACATCCACAGTTATGATTCGGTTGCCTCTACCCAACCTCTTGCCCATGAAGAGGCAGCCCGGGAAGCCCGAGAAGGAACGCTCATTGTCGCAAATGAACAACAAGGGGCAAGAGGCAGGCTTGGCCGCCAATGGCAATCTACGAAGGGGACAAGCCTATCGATGAGCTTGCTTTTACGGCCAGACATTAGCGTTAACCAAGCGCCGCAATTAACGCTTTTGGCTGCTGTAGCTGTCACAAGGGCAATTGAGGCAGTAAGTGGGTTGGTTTGTGACATCAAGTGGCCAAATGATATTTTGTATGGCGGCAAAAAATTGGTAGGCATTTTGACGGAAATGGCTGCTGATCCTGACCGGGTGAACTATTGCATTGTCGGTATCGGCATCAATTGCAATCAGGAGAGCAATGATTTCGCCGAAACTTTAGCCGGAATCGCCACGTCGATTAAGCTGGAAACGGGCAATCCGGTCCAGAGGGCAAAGCTAGTAGCCGCTGTGATGAATGAATTTGAATGGCTGTACGATGAATACATAAAAAACGGCTTTGCTGCGATTCGCCCGCTCTGGGAAGCGCGCTCAGTCAGCCTCCATACGAAACTGTCTGCCCGAACGCCTTCGCGGATTGTACAAGGCTATTCATTAGGCATTACCGATGACGGGCGCTTGCGCATTCAAGACGAGGACGGTCAAGAACACTTGATTTATTCTGCAGACATTGAACTCGACAACTGACGGCAAACGTATGCTATACTAGGGGCGCAAGGGCTGTATCTGCTAGAACGGCACCCAAAAGAGGTATGGGATCGTAACGTAACGAAAGCTTGCCTGGATCTTATCAGAGACCGGGACATAGCTTCACGTTGCCTTCGGCTCCTTGCACTAGGTGCAAGGAGTTTTGCCGTTTCATGCAGTTCAAAATTTGAACACATGAAACAGGAGGACAGATGTGAAAACAACAAAAACGTTTAAACAAATGAAGCGAGATGGTGAGCCGATTGCGATGCTTACGGCTTATGATGCACCCTCTGCCCGCTTGGCAGAACGAGCTGGCGTAGACATGATCCTTGTCGGCGATTCCCTCGGAATGGTGGTGCTTGGTTACGACTCCACGGTTCCTGTGAGCGTTGATGATATGGTTCTGCATACGAAAGCAGTCAAACGCGGGGCGCCAAACACATTTGTTGTCACAGACATGCCGTTTTTAACGTACCATAGCTCGTTTTCTGAAACGGCTGGCCATGTGCGTAGGCTGTTGCAAGAGGCAGGAGCCGATGCGGTAAAGCTGGAAGGTGGCGCAGACATTGCCAGTACTGTGCAACGTCTAACGGCAGCAGGTGTGCCTGTTGTTGGCCATATCGGCTTGACGCCACAATCAGTCGGTGTTTTAGGCGGCTATCGCGTGCAAGGAAGGGCGCAAGAGGAAGGCGAGCAGTTGCTTGCTGATGCACAGGCATTGGAACAAGCTGGCGCGTTTGCCATTGTCGTTGAGTGTGTTCCAAAGCAGCTTGGCGCATTGTTGGCTAAAGAAATCAACGTGCCGATTATTGGCATTGGCGCTGGAGCAGAGACAGACGGCCAAGTTCTTGTTTATCACGACGTGATTGGCTACGAGTCGGAACGAGTGGCGAAATTTGTCAAACAATATACGGCTGTATCGCCAATCATTGAGGAAGGGCTCGTCTCTTATGTCACTGATGTGAAACAACGGGCATTTCCAGAAGAAGCCCATACGTATACAACGAACGACACAGGCTGGTTGGCTGTGTATGGGGGCGGCAAAAAATGATTGAAGTGGGAACAACAAGTCAGTTGCAAAGACTGTTGCAGGACGCACGTGAACAAGGGAAAACGATTGGGTTTGTGCCAACGATGGGTGCATTGCATGGCGGTCACCAGTCGTTGGTGCGTGCCTGTGCGCAAACATGCGACTTGGTCGTTGTGAGCATTTACGTGAACCCACTGCAATTTGGCCCTCACGAGGACTATCATGAATATCCAAGACAATTGGAAAAAGACCGCGTGTTAGCAGAAGAAGCAGGGTGCGATGTGCTGTTTTGCCCAACTGATGAAGAAATGTATCCTGATGGGTATACGCAAACGGTTCATGTGAAGCAAGGTGCGAACGTGTTATGCGGCAAAAGCCGCCCTGGCCATTTTGACGGAGTGGCTACCGTTGTGTTGAAATTGTTTATGCTTGTTCAGCCTGATTTCGCCTTTTTTGGTGAAAAAGACGCGCAGCAAGTCGCCATTATTAAACAACTTGTTAAGGAGTTCTTCCTGCCTGTGACAATTGTTGCTTGTCCAACTGTTCGCGAAGACGACGGCTTGGCGAAGAGCTCCCGCAACGCCAATTTGACGCCGGCAGAACGCCAAGCCGCACCGAAGTTATATGCTGCCCTGCGCGATGCAGCAAAGTTGCCGACAAGCCAACTAAGCGACCTTGTCCAACAAGTGCGGCAACATCTTGCTGCATTGCCTCTAGGCAGCATTGATTATGTCGAAGCGTATGAGTATCCATCCCTTAAAGAAGTTGAGCAAAGTGACGGCATTGTCATTTTGGCTCTCGCTTACCAATTTTCGAAAGCACGTTTAATTGACCACATCTTAATTGACATGAACAATCGCGACGGAGGGTTGAACGATGTATCGGACAATGATGAAAGCAAAATTGCATCGTGCACGGGTTACTGAATCAAATTTAAACTACGTAGGCAGCATCACCATAGATGAAGACCTCATGGATGCAGTCGATTTGCTTGAAAATGAAAAAGTACAAATTGTGAACAACAACAACGGCGAACGGTTTGAAACGTATGTGATTAAAGGGCCGAGAGGAGAAGGGGGCATCTGTTTAAATGGTGCCGCCGCGCGAAAAGTCCAACCTGGAGACGTCGTCATCATTTTGTCTTATGCGATGATGGAAAACGCGGAAGCCCTTGCCCATCAGCCGAAAGTGGCGATTTTGGATGAGAACAACCGAATTGTGGAAATGTTAGGCACAGAGCCAGCTTCTACCGTCCGTTAGCACGCATATTCCCTCCCCTGGTGATACACACTGAATGAAACAAGGCATTTTGCCATTAGGGGGAGGGATTTTTTTGCATTCATGGATTAACGAGTGGCAAGCGCTTTACCAAAACATTTGGCAGTCGCCGACTAGCAAAAGCATAGATGATGTGATCGTGCTTGAACAGATGACGCAGCAAGTATTGGATGTTTGGGGAGCGATGGATGAGGCATTGAACCAATTACGGCAGCGGTTAAAAGAAACGGCGCCAATGTTTGTGTACGAATCGGAAGGGACGATCCTGTTCGATGCCCATCAGTTTGACGAAGCGCTTTGTTGTTTGAAAAACGAGGAGGCTGAAGGCGAAAGAGAAAATATTCGTCTGTTGTATATCGCCTATGCTTCATTATACACGGAGAAATTTGAGGAAGCGAGAAGCGGCTTTTTATATGTATTGCAAGTATCTTTCGATCCGCTCGTCACCCACTTTGCTTATCTTGGCATTGGCATTATTGAAATGGTTGCTCGCCGAGCAGAAGAAGCGATATTGTTTTTAGAAAAAGCAAATTCATTAACAGACAACCCTGATGTCGTGTATAATTTAGGCATATGTTATTATTGGTTGGAAGCTTACGATAGTGCTGCAGCTTATTTTCACTCTTATACGCAAGTATGTGACGATGCCGATGCTTTTATGTTGCTTGGCCTTTCGCTTTATAAAGGTGGAATGGTTGAGGAAGCGCGCGGCGTATGGCTTGATTGTGCAGAGAACGTTGATTCGAGCGAAGCGCTTTTGGCGCTGGCCAAGCTAACCGAATGGTACGGCGAACATGAACTGGCATGCTACAGTTACGAACAGCTAATGTTTATCAATGGGAAAACGCCGGAGTTGCTTCATGGCTTTGCCTGGAACCAAGCATTGTCAGGAGATAGCCGTGCGGTTGATTTATTGTTCGAGCTTGGCAAGACAAGCCAGCAAGCGTATGAATCATGGTGCATGTTGCAGGCTGCCCAAGGAGGGTAAGGCTTCCGAATAGAGGTGTAAACGTGTCTCAATCGTTTGTTGTCATTGATTTGGAAACAACCGGAAACTCGCCAGATCAAGGCGCAAGAATGATACAAATTGGAGCGGTTAAGGTGGAAGGTTGCACGATTACGGATCGGTTTTCAACATTTGTGGATCCTTGTTGCAGCATTCCGCCTTTTATTACAGAATTAACGGGCATCACAGATAAAGATGTGGAGGGAGCGCCTGTTTTTCGAGAAATTGCAACAGATTTGCTTGCCTTTATGGAAGGCTCCAGTTTAGTTGCCCATAACGTGCCTTTTGATAAAGGCTTTTTAGAAGCGCAATTGGAAACAGAAGGGTTAAGGCTTCCAAAATGTTGCCAATTTGATACCGTTGAACTTTCAAGGGTATTGTTGCCGACACAGGAAAGCTACAAATTGTCAGAGCTATCAAGCAGCCTTGATATGGACCATGATCAACCCCATCGCGCTGATAGCGACGCAGAAATAACAGCAGAACTGTTTATTAAACTCTTACATAAACTAGAACGGTTGCCACTTGTGACATTGCAATCATTAGAGCAAGTCGCGAAGGGGTTGAAAAGCGACTGGGACGTATTAACGCGGCCGTTGATTCAAAAAAAATGGATGAAAGTAGACGAAGACGAAAAAGAATATGACTTGTTTCGGCAACTGGCGCTTAAGCGCGTGGCAGAGGAGGAAGAAAACAGCGAGTCATCCGACCATAAACCGTTTGTTGAAGTAGAGGACGAGCTTTTTTCTAGTAGTGGCGCCATCGCCCGTGTCTTCGACTCATTTGAAGATCGTCCAGGGCAAAAACAGATGATGAAGGAAGTTTACGCTGCGTTTGAAGAACATGCCCATGCGCTGATTGAAGCCGGTACCGGCACGGGGAAAACGTTGGCGTATTTAGTACCGAGCGCTTACTTTGCTTACTCCCAGAAAAAACCAGTGGTGCTGTCGACTTATACGATTCCGTTGCAAGAGCAACTTTTGCAACGAGATTTGCGCTTGCTTGCTTCCATTGTTCCTTTTCCGCTACGTACGGCTGTCCTCAAAGGGAGGAGCCATTATCTCGATTTACGCAAATTTGAACAGGCGTTGCAGCAGCTGGAAAACGACTCTTATGACGTTTGTTTAACGAAAGCCCAATTGCTTGTTTGGCTGCTTGAAACGGATTATGGCGATGTAGAAGAGTTAAATTTGACAACAGGAGGGCGCAGCTTTTGGCCAATGGTCCAAAGTGATCCCGAGTCGGATTTAGGCAAGTACAATCCGTGGTTTTCCCGGTGTTTTTACCATCGCTCTCGCCGACAAGCGAAAAAAGCAGATTTAATTATTACGAACCATGCATTGCTGTTAACAGACGTTGTGCAAACTCACTCAATACTGCCCTCATATAGCCACGCGGTCATTGATGAAGCCCATCATTTTCAAGAAGCGGCTAGTGCTTACTTTGGGCTAACGGCTAGTTTTTTATCCGTTAGTTTTGCCATCCAACGCATCGGTGACGATCATCACGAATACGGTGCAATCGCGCGTTTGGAAGCGCTCGGGGAACAAATGAAGCAGCCGCTAGCGCTTAGCGACGCAAAAGAAGGGCTTGCCCGCTTTCGGGAAGACACAGATGAACTGTTCCGAATGATCCACGTGTTTGCTTTAGACGCGCAAGGAAGCAATGCGACAGATGTAGGGCGTATTAGTTATGTATATAAAAGCTTTTCAGAAGAAGGCTCGCTTTGGCAAGCGATTCTTGAGTGTGCGATGCGCTTGCAGCTTCACGGTGAACAAGTGCTGACGACTGTAAAGGCAGCTTATCAAGTGGTCGAGGAAAAAGTGGAAGAAGACTATGAAAGCCGTTCTCTTCTCGCTGACACACAAGGAGCGATTGCCGCTTTTGAGGAAACGGTGCAATTGCTGTATGAGCTCCTCCTTGAATACGACGACAATTATGTTTACTGGATTGAAGTGGAGCCAAAAGGGGCAAAAAATGCTACTTATTTGTATGCAAAGCCGATTGAAGTCTCAGAAAGGCTGGCTGACCAATTTTTTGCCAAAAAGAAAAGCGTCGTCCTGACATCGGCGACTTTGACAGTCAACCAATCGTTTGATTACCAAATTGACAGATTAGGCTTAGTTGATTTTGGGGTGAAAACGAAACAAATTGAGTCTCCTTTTTCTTATGAGCAGCAAGCAAAATTGCTTATTCCTCATGATATTCCCGATGTCCGTGGCCCAGATGACGAGCTGTTTGCACAGGATATCGCCATTAAAATATGGCGAATTACGGAAGTGATGCAACGAAAAGCGCTTGTCCTCTTTACTTCTTATGATATGCTCAAAAAGGTATTTTATTATGTGAAGGATTTAAACGACGAAGGAAAATTGGCGTTAATTGGCCAAGGAGTGACAAGCGGCTCGCGGATGAGGCTGTTAAAATTATTTAAACAAGCTGAGCAAAGGGCAGTGCTGTTTGGGACAAATAGCTTTTGGGAAGGCATCGACCTCCCAGGCAACGAGTTGGAGTGCCTCATTATTGTCAGGCTTCCATTTGCGCCGCCGAACTTGCCATTAAACCGGGCGCAGATGGAGCGAGCAAAAGCAGAGGGGAAAAACCCTTTTACCGATTTGGCTCTCCCTCAAGCAGTCATTCGTTTTAAGCAAGGATTTGGGCGGTTAATTCGTACTAAAGGAGACAGAGGTCTCATCTTTGTTTTTGACCGGCGGATTGTAACAACCCGTTATGGTCGGACATTCATCGATTCGTTGCCGGAAGTACCAGTACACGAAGGGAAGCTGGAAAGGTTGCTTGAAGACCACCTTGATTTTAGGGAGGAACAGTCGTGAAGACGATTATCAAAAATGCAAAAGTAATGACGATGAATGAAGCAAGGACGATACACGATCATGGCTATGTCGTCATTGAAGACGGCGTATTTACGGCGATTGAGCAAGGGGAGCCGGCAGAAGACGCTGCAAAAGGAGCCAATGTAGTCAATGCTGATAAAAAGTGGCTTATGCCAGGGCTAATCAACACGCACGGCCATACAGGCATGTCTTTGTTCCGTGGCGTTAGCGATGACGTGCCTCTGTCTAAGTGGCTTGCAGAACACATTTGGCCACTGGAACAAAAACTTGACCAAAAAGCAGTAGAAGCAGCCCGCCTTTTAAGTATGGTGGAGATGATTGAATCTGGGACAACGACGTTTTTAGAAATGTACCATTTGCATTTGGACGATTTCGCTGCGGCAATTGAAAAAGCAGGCATGCGGGCAACATTGATGCGGTCTGTGATCGGCCTCTGTTCAAAAGAAGAACAGGAAGAAAAATTAGCGGAATCTCTTGGTTTCGCAAGGAGATGGCATAAACAGGCAAATGGGCGTATTCAAACGATGCTTGCCCCTCATGCCCCGTATACATGCCCGCCTGATTACATCGAGCGCATTGTCGAAGCTGCTCGCCAAGAAGGTTTGCCTGTCCATATGCATCTTGCTGAAACACGAAAAGAAATCCACGATTATATGGATGAATACGGCATGCATCCAGTCGAGCTTTTGCAAGAAAGGGATTTACTTAGCGGGACAGAATGGCTATTTGCCCATGGCGTCCATATGCACGAGCAGCATTATGAACTGTTAGGCGCTCATCAAGCGGCTGTTTCCCATAATCCGAAAAGCAATTTAAAACTTGGCTCAGGCATTGCCCAAGTAGCAAGTATGCAAAAACACGGCATTGTTGTGGCCCTTGGCACTGATTCGGTTGCTTCAAACAACGCTCTTGACTTATTTGAAGAAATGCGCACAGCCGTGTTGCTTCAGCGGGGCGTCAATGAACAAGCTGATATTGTCACGACATGGGAAGGGCTGAATATGGCTACGTCCAACGGGGCGAAGGCATTGCGATTTGCCAACCTAGGGACGATCGAAGTAGGCCAGCAAGCTGATTTTATTATGCTAAACCCTGAACAAGCCCACTTGCATCCAAGCAGCCAGGCTGTTTCACACCTTGTCTTCGCCGCGAAAGGCTCTGATGTAACCGATGTGTACGTCCAAGGCGTGCCGTTGATGAAAGACAAGCAATTGCTTACGCTTGACAAAGAGCGGATTTTAAAGGAAGCCAACGAACAGTTTCGCCGCTTGCAACAATGAACACGCGCAGTTAAAAAACGCTGCGGCGTCCGCAGCGTTTTGAGGTGTGGGTAGAAGGTTTTTAGTCAGTTTCAGCCTGCGTATCTGCTCCTTGAGCAGAGGATGCGACAAACATCGCCGGAAATGCGGTTTGTTTTAGTGTGAACGGCCAGACGTCTTCAATGGACTCATTGGCCCGACAAAGCAGAGACGCTTTGTCTTTGTTCTGCTGAAACCACTCGGCTAAGCCATATTGATTCATTTAAAAACGCCCCCCTTCAACTGGCGTATCCTTAGTATGGCACGAAGGGTCGGGGCTATGTTTAGCAATGATTGTGGGCGAGTGTAGATATTGGCGTGTATAAACGAAGGAAGGGGCGTGTCGTTGTGGAGCGTTCAGAAATGAAAATGAAAGTGCTGTCGACTGTGACAGTTGAGAAAACAGATGATTTTTATAAAGTAGTGGACCAATTAAACCGAACCTTAAAAGACAAGGGTTTGACATTTGGCTACGCGCTTGATGAAAAGGATCATTCAAAAATAACAATGACGATTTACGAAGTGTGAGTGGAAGCGAATGAAAAAAAAGCTAAGCATCATTTTTTCTGTTGTTTTACTTGTTGGAATCGGGCTTGGGATTTATCTATATACGGCGATTCGTAGTCCATTAACAGAGGGAGCAAAAGAAGCGACTGCTTTTGTGACTGAGCAAGGGATGATGGCTGAAGTGGACGACGTGTCTTTTTACCATGGAGAGGAAAGCTATTGGGTTGTATCTGGCACAAGCGATGAGGGAGAAGCACTGTTTGCGTGGGTAAACGACGATCCAGAGAAGCGGGAGGCAACGCTTGTGCTCCCTCAACACGCAGGTGTGCCTAAAGAGGAAATGGAACAAGCTGTTGCCCAAGAATTAGGCGTTACCGCTTTTGACTCTGTGCGCCTCGGGTATGAAAACGGACAAGCGGTTTATGAGTTTACGTATACATCAGATACGCAAGGGAAATTATTTTATTACACCGCTTTTGAAACAGGCGAATATATGAAAAGCTTTAGTATTCGCACGAATTAAACGGCTAACTCATTCGCCAAAGCCAATTGACGGCGAAAAACGAATAAAGGTATAATAATGAAGTCTTTCTTAGATAACGGAAAATGTCGTTTGGCAGGAGGAGTCACGAGTGAAAACAACAATCGCCCAAGTGGGACGTTATGTCAATGAACAAGTAACGATCGGCGCATGGATTGCCAACAAACGGTCAAGTGGAAAAATCGCATTTTTGCAGCTGCGAGATGGGACAGGCTTCATTCAAGGAGTCGTCGTCAAAGCGGAAGTGCCTGAGGACGTATTTGCGTTAGCGAAATCGATCACGCAAGAAAGCTCTCTTTATGTTACAGGCACCGTTCGTGAAGATGAACGCTCGCCGTCAGGCTATGAGCTTTCGGTAGAACAGATCGAACTCATTCACCAAGCGACTGACTACCCGATCACCCCAAAACAACATGGGACCGAGTTCTTAATGGATCACCGCCATTTATGGCTACGTTCAAAACGCCAACATGCGATTATGAAAATCCGCAGTCAAATCATTCGTTCGACGTATGACTTTTTCAGTGAGCGTGGCTTTACTAAGCTGGATTCGCCGATTTTAACAGGCAGCTCGCCTGAAGGGACGTCAGAGCTTTTCCATACGAAATACTTTGATGAAGATGCGTACTTGTCCCAAAGCGGCCAGCTATATGCTGAAGCAGGAGCGATGGCTTTAGGGCGCGTTTTTACATTTGGCCCGACGTTCCGTGCCGAAAAGTCAAAAACACGACGCCATTTAATTGAGTTTTGGATGATTGAGCCGGAAATGGCGTTTGTGGAACATGATGAAAGCTTAGAAATTCAAGAGCAGTATGTAGCCCACCTGGCCAAAGCTGTCCTTGATCATTGTCAACTGGAATTGAAGCAACTTGGCCGGGATGTAACGAAACTTGAAGCAATCAAAGCGCCGTTTCCACGGATCACGTATGATGAAGCCCTAAATTTGCTCAAAGAAAAAGGGTTTGATGACATTTCATGGGGCGATGATTTTGGCTCCCCACATGAGACAGCGATTGCAGAGCATTTCGACAAACCGGTATTTATTACCCGTTACCCAAGGTCATTAAAGCCGTTTTACATGCAGCCTGCCCCTGACCGTGACGATGTCGTCCTTTGCGCAGACTTAATTGCTCCAGAAGGATATGGAGAGATTATTGGCGGGTCTGAACGGATTCATGAGTATGATTTGCTTAAGCAAGAACTGGAAAAGCACAATTTGCCGCTAGATGCCTATGGATGGTATTTGGATTTGCGCAAATACGGCTCTGTTCCTCATTCAGGCTTTGGCTTAGGGCTCGAACGTACGGTAGCGTGGCTGTCCGGTACGGAACATGTCAGGGAGACGATTCCGTTTCCGCGGTTATTGAACCGCCTTTACCCATAAACAGAACGAGGCTGGCCTTGGATTTTTTCAAGCCAGCCCTTTTGTTTTTGCCCAACCGTCCCCCAGCCCATGGTATACTAAAGCTTCAAGAGGTGGTTTGAATGAATCAGCATGTATTTTTAAAATGGGCGCAGCAAAAGCATTTATCGATCCCTTCGCTGCTACTAGAACATTATACAGATCTACAACTAGACGAGTGTGAATTCGTTGCAATTTTGCACATTCAGTCGTTTTTAGATGGAGGCGATGCGTTTCCAACTCCACAGCTATTAAGCGAACGCATGTCGATCAACCTCGATGAATGCGCCAAATTAATTGGTGCACTCGTGAAAAAAAAGCTGCTTGCCATTGAGAATCGCCTTGATGATACAGGGGTTTTTTATGAAAACTACACGCTTGAACCGTTGTGGGCAGCGTTGATCCGCTTGCTCGAACAAAAAGGTAGAGACGTGCAGACAAACACGCAAAAAAAGCAAGAAGGGGAGCTATATCAACAGTTTGAACAAGAATTTGCCCGACCGCTTTCACCAATCGAGGCTGAAACATTGTCCATGTGGCTTGACGAAGACAAGCACTCGGCTGAATTAATTAGCGCCGCTTTGCGAGAAGCCGTCGTTTCTGGAAAGCTCAATTTCCGTTATATTGACCGAATCCTGTTTGAATGGAAACGCAATAGCATTAAAACGGTCGAAGACGCCAAAGCCCATAGCGAGCGCTTTCGCAAAAAAAGTGCCCCTAAACCACGAAAAGAAACGGCCAATACGCAAGACATTCCTGGTTTCCATTGGCTCGAAAATTTATAAGGAGTTTCGCGATGTTGTCAAAAAAAGATACACAATATGCAATTGATCAAATGGGAGAGCTATTTCCAAATGCTGAATGCGAGCTAACCCATTCCAATCCGTTTGAGTTGTTAATTGCAGTTGTCCTTTCTGCCCAGTGTACCGATGCACTCGTCAACAAAGTAACGCCGAAGTTGTTTGCCAAATATAAAAAGCCAGCGGACTACGTGCAAGTCCCTTTAGAAGAATTGCAAGAAGATATCCGTTCCATTGGCCTCTACCGAAATAAGGCAAAAAACATTAAAAAGTTGTCTCAGTCTCTGCTTGATCATTTTGATGGACAAGTGCCAAGAGAGAGGGAACAGCTTGAGTCCCTTGCTGGTGTCGGTAGAAAAACAGCGAATGTCGTGACAAGTGTCGCTTTTGGCGAGCCGGCCATTGCCGTTGACACCCATGTAGAGCGAGTCTCAAAACGCCTTGGCATTTGTCGTTGGAAAGACAATGTCCGCCAAGTTGAAGAGACGCTAATGAAAAAAATCAAAAAAGAAGATTGGTCCGATGCCCACCATCGACTGATTTTTTTTGGCCGCTACCATTGTAAAGCACAAGCACCGAAATGCCCGACATGTCCTCTTTTAGATATGTGTAGGGAAGGGAAAAAGCGCATGAAAAAAAGCATGGTTGAAGCATGAACAAAAGCACGCGCAAAAAAGCAAGAGCTGGCGCACTAAATTTCGGAAGTACGATAGAGAAAATAGAAAGGAAGACAGAAGTGAGCGGATTGACTGGAACGACGACTGTAGAGTGGACAGAAAAAGAAAAGCAAAATTGGCAGGCGATTGAGACAAAGCAATCGTTTCGCCTTGCTTTTAGCGGCCATTTTTCCGCTGGGAAATCGACGCTTCTGAATGAGCTTCTCGGTGCGCCTCTGCTGCCAACAAGCCCTATTCCGACAAGCGCAAACCAAGTGATCATTGGCCAAGGTGACATTCGTGTTGTATTAGAGAAAGCAAATGGCGAAGAGGAAAACTGGCAAGGGGCAATTGATTGGGATGCTGTCAAACGTTCAGGCATGGACGGCACCCAAATCAAACGGCTGCGCATTTATGCCCCTGTTCCTTTTTTAAAACATGGCAGCGAACTTATGGATACACCTGGCGTCGACTCGACTGACCCTACGCATCAACGTGTGACATTCGATGCCCTTTATACAACCGATGCGATTGTATTTGTCATGGATTATAACCATGTAAAAGCGGAAACGAACCTCTATTTTTTAAAACAACTTAGCACAGAAGGAAAGCCTCTGTTTTTAGTGATTAACCAAATTGATAAACATGAAGAAGGAGAACTTTCGTTTGCTGCGTACAGGGAAAGTATTGAAAACACGCTTAAAGAATGGGGCATCCATTATGGATCGATTTATTATACAAGCATGAAAAAAACAGATATGCATGAAAACGAACTAGTCCGGTTTAAACAGGAAATGAAAGCATTGCTTTTAGCTGGCAACCGCTTAGCGGAAGCAAGCAAAAACCGGTTAAAACACAGCTTTTATAAATCTGTACAGCGGCGTCTTCAGGAAGAAAAAGACGAAGCGGTGCATCTCCTTGATGAACAGGCCGCTGTACAGGGTGCCTCTTTCGATACGCTCCTTTCTTACCAAGAAGAATACGAGCGCCTTGAGCGCTTAAAGGATGCTCATCAAAACAGGCAGAGGCAATTCCAGGGGGAGTGGCAATCGCTTTTCCGACAAGCGACATTGTTTAATGCTGCGCTTATGGAACAAACGCAACAATGGCTGGAAACCCTTCAGCCAAACTTCCGTGTCGGTTGGTTTTTTTCTAAAAAGAAAACCGAAGAAGAGCGGATGCGGCTCCTGAAACAGCTAACAAGAGCGTTAGACGATCAAATCCAGTCTCAGCTTGTTTTTCATGTCAAACGTTCTTTGCAAACGATTCCAGTAGACCGTTTAGCGAATAAAGAAGCATTTCTTGAAGCGGTTGAGCACACCGCTTTCCACATTGATGAGTCATTTTTAAGCAGGCACGCACCGACAGAAACAGTCGGGCGGGAGTACGCCTACCAATTTGCGAAAGAACGCACAGACGAGATTATCCGTGAAGTAAAAAAACGGGCTAATGCTGCTTTGGAAAAAGCACAAGCTGGCTTGCGAACAGCGGATGAGGTGGCGTTGGAAAAAGGCAAGGCTGAACTTGAACAGCATAAACGCCTGAAACCACTTGTCGAAAAATGGGTACAACTCAACCAAGCATATGCGTATCAAGCGGAAAGCCTTGAAAGTGCTGCGAAAAGAGTGAGCGACAACGGTGCATTTGAACAGGCGTTGCAGGAAGCACGAAAGCAGCGGCTGCCAGAAGACGAGCAACAACAGACAAATTGGGTAAAAGACATCGTCTTTTCAGACGAGACGCTTTTAGCTGCAGAGGAGCAAGCAAAGCCAACAGAGCAGCCGCGTTTTAGCCATGAACCAAACAAAAACGCTTTGCGTACACTGCTCCGCCAATATCAAGCGAACATATGGGGCAGCGAGTGGCGAGAGCGCCTTGAACGCCGCCTTAAGCAAATGGAGAAACAGCAGTTCACCATTTCTTTGTTTGGTGCTTTTAGCGCAGGCAAATCGAGCTTTGCCAACGCCCTGCTTGGCGCGGATGTCTTGCCAACATCCCCACATCCAACGACGGCGACGATCACCCATGTGCAGCAAGCAACCGATTCATTTAGCCATGGCACTGTCCAAATTCGGTATAAAGGCTATCAAGAGCTCGAACAAGAGATTGCCTCGATCGGCAAACTGTTGTCGCTCACTCTTACACCAGAAACACTAACATCCTTTAAGCTGGCAGGTGTCAAAACTGAAACAGCTGCTAAGAAGCAAGCGCTTGCCTATTTACAGACGCTTGCCGTTAGCTTGAAGCAAAGAGAAATGTTGTTATCGACAACGGCCACTGTTCCATTAACAGAACTTAGTGAACTTGTTGCCAATGAAGCCCATGCTTGTTTAATTGCCGATGTCTGCATTTACTACGATTGTCTTCTGACAACGCAAGGGCTGACGCTTGTCGATACACCTGGCGTCAATTCCATTCATGGTCGTCATACAAATGTTGCTTACGAACAAGTAAGGCGTTCTGATGCAATTTTTTATGTAACATATTACAACCATTCGTTTTCTAAAACCGATGCCCGCTTTATTGAACAACTTGGCAAAATTAATAAACAATTCACAAGCAACAAGCTTTACTTCGTTTTAAATGCGGTTGATTTAGCCGCTAATCAAAGCGAGCGAAAAGGGGTGGAGGCGTATGTGTTACGTTCGTTGCAAAGCGCAGGGGTAGAAGATGCTGCTTTGTACCCACTATCGAGCAAAATCGCCTTGGCCGAAAAGCAAGCAGGCAAGCCTGTAACTGGATTGTTTGCTGCATTTGAAAAGGAATTGTACGAAGGAATGCTCCAAACGTTTAAGCAGCTGAATGTTGACATTCTTTATGAAGAAGTCGAAGCGTATAGCCGCTATTTACAACAAATGGCTACTTATGCAAAAGCAGGAGCAGGGAGCCAAAAACAACATAAAGACGAAATGAGCGAATCGCTTGCGCAAATGTATGATGCGTTTTGTCGGGAAGCAGGGGAACCACTTAAACAGCGGCTCCAGCAAGAAGCTAGCGAATTGTTTCTTTATTTGCGCGAACGGATGCAATACATGTTACGTGATGGGTTTGGCGAACATGTAAATGTAGCGACTGTACAGGGAACGACCAAAAAAGCACAGCGTGAATCGTTAGCCAAAGCGTTGCGCGAGTGGGGAGAAGATAGCAGTTCGTTTCTTGCCCAAGAAGCGAGGGCCACTGCCGTTCGTTTGACGCTATCGTTTAAACGCCACTATAGGCGCTGGCTGAAAGAGTGGGAGCAGGCGATTCAGCAAGCTTATGAAGCATTTTATTTGGAAGAGCAAGAAACAATTACGTTTGCTCTCCAAGTGGAACCGGCTGATATTCGATTTGATTCTGAGCGATATGCAAAGAACTTCCAGTCGCTTAAATCGCTATTTGAAGGCGGAGAGCTGGACAATGTAAAAGAACAAGCGGCAGCAGAACTAGCTGCTTCGGCTGTTGCCTATGTACGCGATGAGGAAGCGCGTTGCAAGGAGGCGATCACCCAAGCGGTACAGACGGCCTTTATGACAGAGAAAGCTCGGATGGAAAGCGCGATTGCATTACAATTGCAACGACTTGAAACCATTAGTAGCCGGGAGTTTGCACAACAAACGGAGCAAGAAAACACCGCATTACAAAACTGGCTCGAACAAGAGACAGCAAACCAAAAGGCGCAGCCATAAGCTGCGCCTTTTGGTTGTCGACAAAGTCGATACCCGCCCTCAGACTGATAGAAAACGCTTGTCAGACGAGGAGTGCAGGCGAGGGAAGATGCGAATAGAACGTGGGTTCATGAGTATATGACCGAGACAAACGACGACGGTTTGGCTACAGTCTGAAGGCGCAGCCATAAGCTGCGCCTTTTGTTATTCCTCAGAACTGCTGTCGCTTTGAGTCGACGAACTTCCATCGGATGAATTGTCTGGGTCACTAGGCGGCGTTTCGTTTCCACTATTATTGTTGGTGTTTTCGCCGCCATTCGTGTTGTCATTGCCGTTCCCGCCGCTGTTTCCATTATCATTATTTCCATTATCGGAACCAGGGCTAGAATCGCCATCACCGCCGTTGTCCGTTCCGTCTCCGTTGCCAGCATCATTGTCATTGCCACCATCTGCTGGGTCCGTATCTGAATCTGCATCTGAATCTGAGTCTGAATCTGAATCTGAGTCTGAATCTGAGTCTGAACCATCGTTCTCATCATTGTTGTTTTCATCATCGTTGCCTTCATCTTCATCAGGCGGTGTTTCCTCGCCATCGTTTGGCTCTTCTTCCTCTTCTACTGGCTCTTCCTCTTCTTCTTCTGGTTCTTCTTCCTCTTCTTCTTCTTCGGTCCCACCTGGAATCGTTGCTGTTACCGAAACAGCCGCACTTCGTAGGCCTGTTCCGTCCGTTGCCTGGGCTCGGACTGTAAAGGTATAAGATTCACCTGGTGTGACACCCGTTAAGACAGCTTTCATGCTACCTTCGTCTACATTTAGGGAGCCGCTGCTTACAGAAGTGGAGAACTTGACGTTATCGACTTCATCTCCAGGGTAAGACCAAGAGAACGTCACACTGTTTGATTCTTCGTTATACGAGTAGCTGACGTTGGTTGGGTCAGAAATACTAGCAAATTCCTGGGACACTTGTGTAGGACCAGTGCCTTTGACAAACAGCTCTGTGACAATTTCACTGCTTGGCGTCCCTGCGCTTGGCAGCTTGCCAGTGCTGCGTTCGACACGCATCTCCACAACCGAGTCTGGCTTCACAAAATCAGGTGTATCTAAGCCTTGATGGACTTCCGTCATAATGTGTTTAAACATTCTTTGCGCTGTTTTGCTATGGTCGCTCGACAAATAGTTGCCTTCTCCATTTTGAGAAAAGCCGATCCAAACAGAGGCGGTATAATTGGTGCTATAGCCTGTAAAGGAAGAGGCTGGGAATCCCCCAGAAGGGATATTGTATTTCTGCCTCGTATCATCTGTATAGTTCGTCGTTCCTGTTTTTCCGGCAATCGGCACGCCAGGAATTTGTGCTTCTGTGCCTGTGCCGGCAGTGACGACCGTTTTTAGCATATCGGTAATCATGTAGCCCGTGTAGTCTTCCATCACTTGCGTTGGTTCAGGCTCAGTATTGAGTTCCCGGCCGTCTGGAAACACGATTTTGCGAATCGTATACGGTTCATGGTATTCGCCATTGTTTCCAAAAGCAGCATAAGCGCCGGCCATTTCTTTCGTAGATACTTCAGCGCCACCGAGTGCCGCTGATTCATAGCGCTCATTTTCATTTACGACAAACATTTTATCAAGGAAGGCAAAGGCATTGTCGACGCCTTCTTCATTGATTGCTTTTACAGCTGGGACATTTCGTGATTCTGCTAATGCTTGCCGCATTGTCATAGGCCCTTTGTGCGTCCGGTCATAGTTGCGGACCTCTTTTTCAGCTTCAGATTGGTAGTGGTATTCTTCATCGACGAAAATTTTAGCCGTTGACCATTGTTGATCGTTAATACCAGGAGCGTAAGAGAGCAGTGGTTTCATTGCTGAACCTTGCTGTCTACGGATGGTGGCATAATTTTCCACACGCGGGTCATTTTCGTCAATGCCATTTCCCATTGCGCGAATCGCGCCTGTTTGCGTTTCAAGCAGCGTAACACCTGCACGGAAATCTTCGCTTTCTGGGAAGACGAGATCGGCATATTCTCCCGATTTCATGACATGGTCGACATGTTCTTGCGCATCCATATCAAGTGTGGTGTATACTTTTAAGCCTGAATTGTAAATGTCATTTGTAGACAAGTCGCTCATTTCTTCCAGTTCGGTTAACACTTCATCGTAAAACGTTAAATACTCGGTGTCCTCGCCTTCAACATAATCGAGTTGCTCTTCAATCGGTGTATTGCGTGCTTCTTCTGCTTCCTCAGCGGTGATAAACCCTTCCCGTTCCATCCGGTCAATGACGACGTTACGCCGCTTTTCATTGTTTTCTGGGTTTCGGTGGGGATCAAAGTAACTCGGCCGCTGTGGAATGGCTGCAAGTACAGCAGCATCGGCAACGGTCAAATCGTTTAAGTCTTCCTTGTTGAAATACTTTTCCGCTGCTAATTGTACGCCGTAACCAGCTGAAGGCCCAAGGTTGATTTGGTTTAAGTACATTTCCAAGATTTCATCTTTTGTATAACGGCGCTCAAGCTGAATCGCCAAATACTGTTCTTGGATTTTCCTTGTCAATGCTTTTTCATTGGACAAAAATAAATTTTTGACAAGTTGCTGGGTAATCGTTGATGCTCCTTCAGCGCCAAAACCTTCGCGGAAATTGGCCACAACTGCCCCGCCGAGGCGCCGCAAGTCGACTCCAAAATGGTCATAGAAGCGATGGTCTTCCACAGCAATAAAGGCATTTTTCAAATGGTCAGGCATTTCGTCGATATTGGCATTTATCCGCTTTTCCCCAGAGGCTAGCGTATAAACTTGCTCATCATTCATATCAAAAATCTGCAACGATTGTGGCAGCGTCAATCGCTCTTCGTCAATATCAGGAGCTCCAGATATAATAGATGCAACGGTAATCCCGCCGCCAATAATGGCTAACCCGATTAAAATCGCCATAGTGATAAAGATTTTTTTCCATATGCTTCGTTTTTTCTTTCCACCATTCTTTGGCGTTTTGCCATTTTTGCCGCGACTTTGCGCTTTTTTGCGCTCCTGCCTTGATTTATACTCATCTGACATGTCTTACGTCCTCTCCTTTGCATCCCCGTTAAAGTAAACGGCGTCAAGCGTCCGCAAATAATCAATGGGCGGGTGCAGGCCCGTTTTTACTTGGTGTCCAAGTCGTTCAATCTCTGTTTTTTTGATCGATTTCCGTACGTCCTGATTGTCATAATAATCAATTAAATGTTTGGCATCAAGTAAAAAAACTTCTGCCGATTGAAAAAAGCGAATGAGCACAAAACAAATGCCGCCGTGTTTGCTGACTTCCCGCATGTGATCAACTTGGTGCGGGTGAATGTTTTTCAGCGGGAACGACGTTTTGTTTTTTGTTTCTTTTGCTTCAAAATCGATATAGGCGCCTCGGTAAACGCCATTATAATCTGTCGTTGAAGCTTGCTTAAAATAAGCTTCACGGATGACAGCTGCGCTTCGTTTTGGGTAGTCAACTTTGACAATTTGCACCGGTGTCGGTTTTTTATGGACGACTGCCCGCTGTTGGCTCAAATAATATAAATTCGCCTCGTCAATGTCCTGCTCGAGTGTCATACCGCGGCCGCTATATGTATCGGCAGGTAGTGGCTTTTTCGCCTGCCCTTGCTGAGGGCTGCGTGAGTAGGGCTGTCCATTCGGGTAGCGAATCGGCATTTGCCCACATCCTTTCCAAATCGCTTTTGTATGTTTTTTGTCTATATGCGGAAAGGTAACAAAGCATAGTCATTCTTACATTTTAGCATATTTGTCGTCTGAGTAGCGGAACAGAAAGCGCGATCTGTTGAAAAATTAACGAAAAAATGAGGGAAAGCATGGGATGAAAGGGATCATTCGCTTTAACAATGTCGATAATATTGCAAGGACAAAAGCATACGAGGCATTCGGCAGGCGCCATCCTGAAATTCGTTGGGCACGGCTTGCTGGAATCGTGTCCAGGAATGCGGGCTGGAATATGACTGACCTTGCCGGTGGCCCGTTAGCTGCGGTCTTGCCAAAAGAGACGAGACAAGCCATTGTCTCTGTTTATGAGCGTGCCAATTGGCTGATTTTTGCAGATGCCTATCCTCAATTGCAATTATATGCAAAATGGAAACGAACGAAGACTCCTCATTTTCAAGAGCTGGAACATTTCTTTGTGTCTCGTTTTATGATCGAAGAATGGCGTCGTTTTTGGGAAGAGCGTGATGAAATTAGGCTAATGACTGCTTTGATTATCAACGAACAGCTCATGTTGCAGACACGTTTTTTAGATGAGCCAGCACTAGAATCTTTTTTTCATTCTGTTTTTTATACGCTAAACGAGCTAGCCCATTTCAGCCATGTCATCTTGCCAACGCCAACTGGCTCAGGATACGCTGAGCCGGTGACGAATTTTGCCAATCCAACAGCACGTATTACGCTTGGCAAGCGAATCGGCGCTGTCCTTTACCACGAAGAGACCGAGTCAACCATTTTCCAATTTACAAACCAACAAGAGCCAACTGGGTCCCGGAAAGAGTATGACCGATTGGAAAAGGCGTTGCCGCTACGGCTTGTTTACCCGCGCTTTCGCCACAAGCCAGCCCCTCGCAATGATTGGGCCGTTAGCCAGGACCTAGAGGAAGTAGAATCGTTCTTTAAACCAATCCGTGTTAAGCCCGTTTTGGCAGAGAAACAGCGGAAATGGGCAAAATGGGAATTGGCATTACTAGCCCATGTCGATCGCTGGCGGACAAAATAAAAACTGCACCGGAAAAAAGGTGCAGTTCACTTTTATTTGTAGGGCTTTAGATCGCGCTCGTTATTCGGCTGGCCGGTTTGGACCGCCTAGTTTTTTATCGCCTGTATAGCGTGTTTTTTCATTGCTTGTTTGGTTTTTAGCGTTCGTTTTTCCTTGGCGATGATCTTTTTTCATTACGAAAAACCTCCTTTCCTTCAGTATGGATAAAAACCGATTCGTTTATGTGTTGTCGAAACACCGTGAATCGCCGCTTATTCCAGGAGAGAACGACTTTCTTTGTTGAATCTGTTCTAGTTTTGTCAACGGCGTAGGAGAAAAAAAGTGTAGGGCGAATCCGTTTTTAAGCAAATTGAGTTAAAGGAGGTCATTGCATGAAAACGAAAGAAATGTCAGAGGCGATTGGCGTAAATCCGACCACGATTCAAAGGTGGACCAAATATTTCAAAATTGATTGCGACGTAACGGAACAAGGGCATTTTCTTTATACCGAAAAACATCTGCAACTATTTAAAAAAATAAAGCGGGAGCTTGACGAAGGGAAGCGCATGAAGGACATCAACTTGAATGAACGCCAAGGGGTGCCAAGTGTTCCTACAAAGCAATATGAAGCAAAGCTTGAAAAGATGATGGTGCAAGTAGACGCCCTCGAAGAAAAGCTAGCGACAAAGGCCGATGACGTTGTCAGCTACCAATTGCTCAAGCATCGAAGCGAGCTCGATGAAATGATGAAACTGGTCGGAACTCTTGAAGACAGGCTGTCGTTAATTGAAAAGCGGATGATGAGCCATCACCATCAAGAAAAGCAAGTCGTCAATGAACATGCGCCGAAGAAGGTAAAGCGCGGGCCGTGGAGATCGTTTATGAACTTGTTTGCCTTTTAAACAAAAAGATATGCTACACTTTTTGCTGTGGGAGGTGTAGCCGATGGATACTTTAAAGTCATTAACAGAGGAGCTCCTTGCTTTAACAGAGGAAGCCGAACAATACTATATTGAAGTGGTGAAACAGGATCCGACCTATGAAGTCGATTTTCATAATCGGGTCAAGCCGTTTGCCGATAAAGTTCAGCCTAAAGCAGCAGCATGGCTACCAATCGCAAAAGCATTTTTATTGAAAACCGATCCTCGGGATTTGCATGTCAGTCAGCTCGAGCAAACGGTTGAGAACTTGGATGTGGTTGCGATTAAGTCCTTTTATCCTTCATCTGGCATGAAGCGCCAGCGTGAAACGTTTAAATCGGTTCGTTATGTGCTAAGCAGTCTATTGGCTGAAATGGAACGAGCTGCGTCTGAACAATAGAACGTGCCTGAGTGAAGAGAACGACGACGTATGCAGGCGTTTGTCTACACATTGAAGCAAGCCCACACATTTGTGTGGGCTTGCTTTTTTCGCATTTAGCCTTTGTCCGTGATGGTTAAAAAAGCGAGAAAGGCAAGTGTAGCGACAGACAAAATGTTAAGGATGACGCGTATAAAACCATCATTCTCTTCAACTTGTTCAGTTGATTCCGCCGCAGCGGCAAGCACAGCAGGCTCATAAGCAAGCACAACAATGGCTACTATAAGAGCGGCAGCAAAGAGTCCTTTCTTTAACATCAGACCTCTCCTTTTCCAATAAAAACGGATATGTATCATCTGCAAACGTTCTCACTACCATTATAAAAGATCGCTCGTGCTTGTGCAAGATCTCCTTAGCTAAGGGTTTCAGAATTGGTGGACGTATGTTAGAATAAATACCATTGTATCTATACACATACCCGAGGGAATGTGCACGACGAAAGGACGTTTGTAATGACCACGCATTTACAGGATATTATTCGAGCAAATCAACAAATTAAAGATGTCGTGACGCATACACCTTTGCAAAAAGATCAGGTTTTGTCTGAACGATATGATTGCACAGTTTATTTAAAACGGGAAGACTTGCAAGTTGTCAGATCCTTTAAAATTCGCGGCGCCTATTACCAAATTTCTTCGCTATCAAAAGAAGAACTTGCTGCTGGTGTTGTATGCGCAAGTGCTGGGAACCATGCACAAGGGGTCGCCTACTCATGCCGCGCTTTAAGAGTCAAAGGTGTTATTTTCATGCCGACTACCACGCCAAAGCAAAAAGTCGCACAAGTGAAATTTTTTGGCAGGGACTATGTGGATGTCAGGTTAATTGGCGATACGTTCGATGATTCTTATGCGGACGCCATTCAATATTGCGAAGAACAAGAAATGACATTCATCCACCCATTTAACCAAGACAAAGTGATTGCCGGGCAAGGAACAGTCGGGCTTGAAATTATGAATGACATTGAGGAAACGCCAGATTTTGTGTTTTCATCAATCGGCGGCGGTGGGCTCATTAGTGGGACGGCTACGTATATAAAAAGCGTCAGCCCAACCACAAAAATGATTGGCTGTGAACCGTCAGGTGCTGCATCAATGACGGAATCAATTAAGCAAGGCAACGTTGTTGAGCTAGATGAAATCGATAAATTTGTCGATGGAGCGGCTGTGAAAAGAGTCGGTGACAAAACACTGGAAATTTGCAAAGAACTGCTAGATGACATTATTCTTGTTCCAGAAGGCAAAATTTGTACGACGATTTTAAACCTTTACAATGAGAATGCACTAGTTGCCGAACCGGCAGGGGCTATGCCTATTGCCGCCCTTGATTTGTATGCTGAACAAATTAAGGGAAAAGTCGTTGTCTGTATTGTGAGTGGCGGCAATAACGATATCGGGCGGATGGAGGAAATCAGAGAACGTTCGCTTATCTATGAAGGATTGCAGCATTATTTTATCGTCGAATTTCCACAGCGAGCTGGGGCGCTACGTGAATTTATTACCGATGTGCTGGGCCCAGAAGATGACATTACTCGCTTTGAATATACAAAGAAAAACAATAAATCGAACGGTCCAGTATTAATTGGGATTGAACTGAAATGCAGCCAAGATTATG
Organism: Shouchella clausii; assembly: GCF_001598215.1. Lineage (GTDB taxonomy): Bacteria > Bacillota > Bacilli > Bacillales > Bacillaceae_D > Shouchella > Shouchella tritolerans. The sequence continues at coordinate 47,388 of NZ_BCXJ01000002.1, forward strand.
ACGGGTTAATCGAAAGAATGGAGAAGATTGGTTTTGCCTATAATGAAGTCAACAAGGATGAAAATTTGTTTTCTTTGCTTATTTGACTTCGCTGTTTACACGCAAAGCACGAATTAGAAATGGATTCAGAGGAGGAATGGCCCGTGCGTCTAAAAGGAAAGCGCGTTTTAGCTGCAGTTGATGCGGAATTTGAGGATTTGGAACTTTGGTATCCAGTCATTCGGTTGCAAGAAGAAGGGGCGGATGTCGTTTTTGCAGGGGCTGAAGCGAACAAAACGTATATAGGCAAATACGGAGTACCGGCAACGAGTACGATTTCTTTTAACGAAGCATCAGCTGACGAATTTGATGGTGTTTTAGTTCCTGGTGGTTGGGCGCCAGACAAGCTCCGCCGTTATCCAGAGCTTCTTTCCTTCATTAAGGAAATGGACAAGCAAAAAAAGCCGATTGGGCAAATTTGCCACGCTGGTTGGGTGCTCATCTCAGCAGGTATTCTTAATGGCAAGCGAGTGACGAGCACGCCAGGTATTCGCGATGATATGGAAAACGCTGGCGCTATTTGGCACGATGAGCCAGTTGTCGTTGACGGGCATTTGATTTCAAGCCGCCGCCCTCCAGATTTGGCTCCATATGGCAAAGCATTTGCCGATGCACTTGCAGGCCGATAAAATGGAACTGCATTTTTTAGGAACAGGCGCCGGTGTGCCTGCAAAAAAACGCAATGTCAGCGCCTTGGCGATTCGGTTTTTAGGGCGCAACGGGACGGTATGGTTGTTTGATTGCGGAGAAGCGACACAGCATCAGTTTCTCCATTCTCCGTTGTCTCTGGCGGCGGTTGAAGCAATCTTTATTACCCATTTGCATGGCGACCATATTTTGGGATTGCCAGGATTGTTAAGTTCCCGCTCTTTTCAAGGGGCGGAAACACTGCTAGATATTTACGGGCCAAAAGGACTAGAGGCATTTGTAATGCAAGCATTGGAAACGACCAAAACGAAATTGCGTTTCCCGATTCGCTTCCATGTGCTTACAGAAGGCCGTATCCGTAACGAAGAAAAGTTAACGGTTGATGCATTGGCGCTTGATCATCCTGTGGAAAGTTACGCCTTTAGGATAAAAGAACAAGATAAGCCTGGAACACTCGATGCAGAAGCGCTAAAAGCAATCGGGGTTCCCCCTGGCCCCCTTTATGCGCAACTAAAAAAAGGGGAGACGGTCAAACTCGCTGACGGCCGCATCATTAACGGGAGTGCGTTTTTAGATGAACCGATTCGTGGACGAACAGTCGTCATTGCTGGAGACACGGCGCCTATAAAGGCGATGGAGGCGTTTGCCTCTGGTGCTGATGTTCTTGTCCACGAAGCGACATTCGCCTCGAACAAAAAAGACGATGCTCATCTATATGGGCACTCGACCATAGCCGATACATGTGCGTTGGCTAAGCGCGCAGCCGTTGGCCAACTTATTTTAACCCATGTTTCCTCTAGGTATGCCCGGAATGAAAACGAATACCGCGATGAAGCGGCAGCGCTCCTCCCTAATGTCATGATTGCTGAAGATTTGTTCGTGTTTGAACTGGAAAAGGCAGGAAGAAAAAACCGTGATTAATATTCGTTACTCCGAGCTCTGCGCAGCCCTTGATGCAGGCAAAGATGGATGGGTCTATGTCCATTCACCTTTTTGCGGTGCCTGCAAAAAGGCAGAACGGATGCTGTCGATCATCGAGGAAAGCAAAGAAACGTTTTCATTTTGGCAAGTAAACATCCAACTTGCGCCGGAATGGGCGAGGAGCGCACAAATTGAAAGTGTGCCTGCGTTGCTTTATTATAAAAAGGGTCGCTTGCAAGCGAAAATATACCGACTTTTCTCTGTGATGGAGATCCTATCGAACATGAAGGAGGTAGAAAACGATGTCAATGGCTTATGAAGAATATATGCGCCAAGTTGTTCTGCCGATGCGCCAAGAACTGACTGATGCAGGATTTAAGGAATTGACCAGCGCCGAAGCAGTGGAAGACTATATGGCTGACGCTGAAGGAACAACGCTTGTCTTTATCAACTCGGTTTGTGGGTGCGCTGCTGGACTAGCACGCCCTGCTGCGATTTACTCTTTGCAACATGACCATACGCCAGACCACTTGGTAACGGTTTTTGCTGGCCAAGACAAAGAGGCGACTGCAGCCATGCGTAGCAAATTTCCTGACTATCCGCCGTCTTCACCATCGATGGCGTTGTTAAAGGGGACAGAAGTTGTCCATTTTATTCCCCGTGAAGACATTGAGGGTGCAGAACCAGAGGCGATTGTCCGTAATTTAGCGCTCGCATACAACGAACATTGCCAAAAACGTTCTTCTTAAAGGTGCTTGATGTTGTCGACAAACGGAAAGAGCGTTTTTCCTAAGGAGGGAAGGCGATGGATTTTTCATTGCCGCAACTTTCAACAAACCAAACATGGCAATTAAGTAAAGAAGCGGCAGGACGTGCGGTGATGCTGACATTTTGGACGAGTTGGTGCCCCGATTCTGAACGGGATTTGGCGGCGAAAATGCCACTTGCTGCCCATGCCGATCAAAACAAGCTGCAATTTGTCACAGTCAATGTAACAGGCCGTGAAGGCGATGTCGATTTACAAGCTTACTTACAAAAAAGAGGATGGGACTTTTTGGTTTTACAAGATCGCGGCACTGCTTTGTACGACCATTTCAACTGCAAAGGTGTGCCGACGACGGTCTTGCTTAACAATCGCCATGAACAAACAGCGCAGTTTGGAGAACAGGCAAAGTTACCTGAGATTCTCGCAGAGCTAACCTCGCTGATCGATTAGCTCAAAGTAAAAAAGCAAGCCATTTCGGCTTGCTTTTTTTAATTAGGCCGTACCGCGTAATAAATCACTGCGCTCATTGCTTCAATATTCGGATAGCCACTTTGCTTGTAAATTTCAACAACATGTTCACGGTTATAAGGGACGCGATTTAATTGGACAGAGTGGCTGCCGTCCTCTATGTCCAAAATAATATAAGAAGCAAGAGGATGACCATCGAAAGGCATGCCAACGCTACCGGTATTAATGACATTTTTGCCATGGAGGGAGCGGACATAAGGATGGTGGGTATGGCCGTAAACATAAATGTCTGCTTCATCACGGACCATGAGCTCATTTTCGATTTTTTCTGTTTCATCCCCATCAATGGCTGTAAATAACCCAGAGGGGCTTGCATGGAAAGCGTGGATGACCAAATCTTGCCCGTCGTCAATGATAAGTTCTGTCGGAAGGTTTTTTAAATAGTCCAAGTCTTCTTGGCTTAGGCGGCCAAGTGTCCAATCTCTTTCTTTGTTAAACATTTCAAGGCGCTCAACAGGCACTTCGCCATCTTTAAAGCCCCGCACGAGCCACTCATCTGCATTTCCTTTGATGACACGTGCGCCAGAAGCTTGTACGAGTTCTAGCACTCGTTTTGGTTCTGGGCCACGAAAGCAAAGGTCTCCTAATATGTACGTCTGATCAATTTGCTTCGTTTGCAAGTCATTCAAGACAGCTTCAAGCGCTGTAGCATTTCCATGAATATCCGATAAAAAAGCAAATCGCATAATTGTAAGCCTCCTTTTATCATATTGTAACAGATGTGGTGCAAAAATGTGTACTAGAACATTTAAAGCATAATCGTCGCGCTAGCAATCGCTTTTTAGGCTGTGGTAGTATGGAAAAAGAGGAAATGGTGACAAAGGAGGAAACATGGATGTATATTCGCTCAATTGAGCCCACACCAAGCCCGAATACAATGAAAATCAACTTAAGTGAAGCAGCAGCCGGTGCAAGCACAACGTACCAAGAAAAAAACAAAGCAGAGGCGCCGACTTTTATTCAACAGCTTTTTGACATAGAAGGGATCAAGCAAGTTTACCATGTTGGTGACTTTTTAGCAGTGGATCGATATCCAAAAGCGGATTGGAAAGCGATTTTGCCGCAAATTCGTAAACAATTTGGCGAAGAACCAGACGAGCAAGCTAAAGCCAACAACCTACATGATGGCTATGGCGAAGTTCAAGTGCAGATCCAAATGTTTAAAGGCATTCCCATGCAAGTAAAGGTATCAGACGGCGAAGAAGAAGTGCGAGAAGGACTTCCTGACCGTTTTGCCCAAGCTGTAGCGCAAGCACAGCTTCCAAACGACAATGTGGTGTTAGAGCGGAAATGGGAAGAGCAAGCGCCTCGTTATGGGGAGCTAGCAACCATTGCGAAAGAAGTAGCTGCTGAAATAAGCGCTGCTTACCCTGAAGCAAGGCTCGACAGCTTAATCAAGCTTGCTAAAGGAGAAAAAGCGGCAGCCGAAAGCTTTGCCGCCCGCTTCAAAGAAGTGACACTGGAAATGTTGCAAGCAGAAGATTGGCGTGACCGTTATGCTGCGCTTGAACAAATGGATCCAAAAGAGAAAGACTTGCCAGTGTTGGAAAAAGCGCTCACCGATGAAAAAGCGTCGATTCGCCGTTTGGCTACGATGTATTTAGGGATGATCGAGACAGAATCCGTTTTGCCATTGCTTGAAAAAGCGTTGAAAGACCCTTCTGTCACTGTACGGCGTACAGCTGGCGATTGCATGTCAGATATCGGCTCTGAAAAAGCGATTCCAGCAATGATCGAGTCTTTAAAAGATGAAAGCAAAATCGTCCGTTGGCGGGCGGCAATGTTTTTGTATGAAGTAGGTACGGAAGAAGCGGTGCCTGCCTTGAAAGAAGCAGAAGACGACCCTGAATTTGAAGTCGCGCTGCAAGTGAAAATGGCATTGGCACGGATTCAAGGTGGCGAAGAAGCAAAAGGCTCTGTCTGGAAACAAATGACAGAGGCGCGTAAAGGGTAAGGAAGGAGGATGGAAGTGGGGACGACCATTGATGATTTAGTGGAAAAGCTTGAAAAAGAAGGAAAGGAAGACATCCTTGAGCTCATTGAAGATGTACAAAACGGCGAGCTTGAAGAAATCGAGTTGGTTGAATCGATTGGGCTGCTTGTCGATTTAGAAGAGAATAAGCGGCTGTTAGACTGGTTTAAACAACAAGGTGTCAACCTCATTTATGTAACGGATGATGAAGAGTGACCAGCTTGCCAATCGGTAAAGCTGGTCAAAAAGGAGGCATCATAAGCATGAGAGGGCAACCGCAATTGCGACTGCCGAGAAAGGCGATCAACGTGTGGCGCCTGCAACATGCAATCGATACGCTGCTGCTAGCTCTGGTCCCGATCGGCTATTATTTTGCACAAAGATACATATTTCTGTCCTTTTATGAATGGCTAACATGGTGGTTAGCAGGAGCTGTTGTGATATATGGCATCGTTCGAATCGGGATTTGGCCGCTCGTGCAGTGGCGTCGTTTCCGCTATGAAATTTTTGATGATGAAATTGATATTCAGCAAGGCGTATTAGTGGTGAGACGGACGCTTGTGCCAATGGTGCGGGTCCAACATGTCGACACGGAGCAGGGGCCGATTCTTAGGCGTTACAAAATGGCCACAGTTTCGATTACGACTGCTGCGACCACACATCGCATTCCAACTTTATTTTTAAACGATGCGGACTCGTTGCGTGACCAAATTTCTAAACTTGCCGCGGTGCATGAAGATGAATGAGCTAAAGCGCCAACATATTGCCGCGATTCCGATCCAGTCCGCAAAAGGGGTTTGGCAGATCGCGGTGCCTTTTGCCATTATTGCGTTGTTGCAGCAAATGCTGTTTTATTTTTTCCTCGCCTTGTGTGCGCTCATCCTCATCTCTACTGTTTTTAGTTGGCTAAGTTGGTTCAAATTCCGCTACCGCCTTGAAGCAGGAGAGCTATACGTAGAACGGGGCGTTTTCGTCAAGAAAAAACGCTATATCCAAAAAAAACGAGTGCAAGCGATTCATATTTCCGCAGGTTTGTGGCAACGATTATTTGGACTTGTGAAAGTAAGCATTGATACTGCCGGCGGAGGAATGGAAGCAGAAGCTGAGTTTGTTGCGGTAACGAGGGCAGAGGCGGTCCGTATTCGGGCTGAGCTGTTAAAGGAGTTAAAAGAAGAAGAACATAGCGGCCAAAACGACGGGGAACTTAACGAAGCACAAGGCGAAATGGAAACTGAAACAGAAACCAAACCGTTAACAGTTTGGCATTTGGGTACAAAACGGCTCATTTATGCTGCCTTAACATCAAGTGGAATCGGCCTCGTCATTTCTGCAGTGGCAGCAGTATTGTCGCAAGTTGGCCAGTTTATACCAGATGACATATACGAAAATACGTTTGATTATGTGATCGGTTTAAGTCTTATTCTCCTGCTCATTCTGGCTGTCGCCGTGCTGCTCCTATCGTGGATCATTTCAAGTGTGCTAACGATTTTAACATATGGAAATTTTAAAGTGAGCACCTATAAAAAGGAAATGGTGATTGAGCGAGGGCTAATTGAAAAGCGTCAACTCACGTTAGCTTATCGTCGTATTACGGCCGTTCGGATCATCAAAAGCATCATTCGCCAACCGTTTGGCTTTGTTTCTGTGTATGTCGAGTCGGCAGGGGGAGGCACGAACAAAGAACAAGGCTCCACTTTGCTCGTCCCGTTAATCCACGAACGTGACTTGCCTGCTTTTTTGGAACAGACACTGCCTGAATATGTGTTTGAACGCCCAATCGAATCAGCTCCTAAACGAGCGGCGATCCGCTTTTTTTTGCGGCTGCTCATCCTTCCGCTTGTAGCCACTTGTGTGACAAGTTATTTTTTCGGTGCGATTGGACTGATCGGAGGAACCGTTGTGGTAGCAATTGCGGCTTTGTTTGCTTGGCTCCAATACCGAGATGCTGGAGCGGGCAGCAATGACGCATTTATTTGGCTTCGGTCACGGACAATTGGGCAAACGCTCGTCATCTCGCCTAAACAAAAAGTCCAGTCAGTAACAAAACGAGTCTCCTTCCTGCAAAAGCGGAGCAAGCTGGCCCATTTTGAAATGTTTGTCCAGTCGAGCTTGGCTGGCAAGTCCTTTTACGTGCCAAATGTAAGCGATGAAAACGCTGACGCGTTGTTCCGCTGGTACTCTTATCAATCAGACTAGAATGCACGAGGTAACAACGAAAGATGGGGGCGTTTTTTTCCACAGTTTAAAGCCAAGAACCTTTGTCAGGTTCTTGGCTTTTTTAAAACCGAAATGCGTTCGTATATAGGGAGATGGTGCGTTTGCCTTTATCGGTTGTAAACTCAAAGCGGTCGTACACAGGCTGTCCGCTTTCCAATGTCAAATTTCGTTTAAAATGATGCTGCACAAGAACAAAATGTTCATCTGTTTGAAATGTGAGGAAGTTGACTCCTTGGAAGGAGGTTTCATTTTCTCCATTCAACAGTTGTTCCAACAAGGAATTATAGCAATGAATCAAATCGCGGTGTGAAACATCGTGAAGCTGTAAATTGTATTCAAACCCTTGCAAGGCGACAGGGTCGAGCTCCTTGCGCAAAATGTAATAAGGGTCGAATTGTTTTTGGTCAATTAAAATAACGGTATTTTCTTCAGGGATATAGCGAATGCCATTGTCGCGGACAAACACGCCATCGCCTTCATAGCGGCCTGAAACGAGTTTGCCTTGTTGGTGCCAAACATACTCAAAATGGGAAGGAGTCAAATAAAGGCTTTCCCCTTTGCTGTCAATAAGCACATAGTGGTTATCGCGAAAATGGAATGTGTATTCATTATAAAAGGGCGCTTCGTCATTTCCGGCGTTATGGCCTTTCGTCCGCTCTGTACGCCGCTTTTGGCTAGTCAACGTTTTGATGTATACTTCCAACGCCTCTAGTTCAGCTGACGGTGCAGAAGCATCATTTTTCAAGCGGATGTAGCGCCGTTTCAAATCAGTTAAAACGGAATCCAAGTAAGGCTCAATTTGGATTTGCTGTGGTCTTTTTTTTAGCTGTTGGCTTCTGAAAAGGTCAATATCGCCTTCGTCGTATGGAACTTCGTGCAAGGCAATCGTATCATCTCGAAAGATGGAATCAGGCAACGACAAAACAGAGAATATCCGGACTTCCCCACGCCAAGGCTTTTTCGGTTCTGTAACAACGTTGACGAGTTCGCCTAAATAAACGCCGTCGACCCCAAGATCGACGATAAGCAACTGGCCAACCAACTGTTGGGCTTCCTTGCGGTCCATACAATCCTCACCTTTTAGCTTGTTTTAAATACTGTGCTGCGATTTCATTATAGCGAAAAAAACCACGCTTCTGCAAGCGCGGCCTTTATTCGTTTCGTTGGTCGCTTTGTGCTCCATAGCGGAGTTCCTGCAATCGCATCACATGTTCCATGCGCTCTATTTTCGTTTGTTCAAGTTCATCTTGCAAATGGATTAAAGTAAGTTCCATTTGCGACAACGAAACAAACACATTATCGCGCTGTTCGAGTTGGTTCTTTTTCGATAAAGCGAAATAGGCGCCCATTAAGTTAGGAAGGTCATCACGAAGCAATCTCCTAACCGTGTGTTTTTGTTCATAACCAAAAAGCGGAAAGTCGTCTTCTAGTTTTTCGACATGGGCAAGGATTCGTTTTAAGCGGTTGTCGAGCAGCGGATCGATCGATAATGTGTCCATTGCTTGAACGTAACGTCTCGCTTCTTGGGCAAGCACTTTAATGTCATTTGCTTGTTCTCGCTTTAACTGTTTTTCTTGTCCGTTTAATCGATCAAGAGAGACATCGTCTGTCAATTTCGTCCCTACGTAGGCCAAATCAAGACGGTGAATGCCGTGAAAAATTCCTTGAAAAGCAGGGACATTGAGGAGCGAGCGTACGTGCATGCGCCCGTCCTTCAAGTAATGGATTGTCGCTTCTTTTATTTTCCCAACCCCATCAGAAGCCTTGACGTATTTACGGAAACAGACGATACGAAGCCGTTTGTGGACAGGCGAACTCGATTGTTTCGTGTCGGCGACTACTAGCCGAATGTGATTATAGGTAATTTTAATGCGAATATCCCAATCTTTTTGCCGCCTGCGGACATTTTTGCGTTCATTTTTGCCTGTGGCATTATCTGCCATGCGTTTTAATAAGCGTTCCGTATCGTTGATGAAACGGATCGTTGTGTCATCTTGGATAATATGATCATCAACAGGACGCTTATGCGCTGGTGTGAACAACTCAACCAAGCGAGATGTTGAAAAAAACTTCAACGGAGTCAACCTCCTGCTGCTATCGATTTAACAATTTCGTTTGCATTTCGGAATTGAGCTGATCCATTTCTTTAATGAATTGTTTTCCGCTCGTGACAATCCGTTCATTGGATTGTTCCGTCAACTCAATTGCTTTAAATACATTATCATATGCTTTTCGGAACGCATCAAGTGCAATTGCTGGCTCTTCAAGTGTTTTTAATGTTTCCTCTGTATTTTGCTTCAACAATTCTGCGTTTGAAAGAAGCATGGATTCAGTCGCTTGGTTGACGTTTTGGACCGCTGTAATCACTTTTTTCTGGTTTGTGAGTGCTAGCTGGATCGAAGCCGTTACCGTAATAATGTTTTTCGTCATCGTGATCGCGTTGAAAATCGCTTCTTCCAACTTTTCATTGTTTTCCATGATCAAGTCGACGGAGGCGAGGGATTGCTGGAGGACCATGACAGCTTGCTGCATATTTTTAATCCGCGTCGTCACTTTTAATTGTCCTTTTTTCAGTTCGTTCGCGTTATCGGCCCAGCGTTCTGAAGTCATCTCTTGTTCCAACATCTCGTGCAGTTCTGTCCCAACCGCAATTTGATTGTTCAAATTTTCAATCCGTTCTTTTGCAACAACTTTTAGCTCTTGGAGCATGACATTGTCTTCTTGCAGTTTATCTTTTCCGGTTAACAGCCCCTCAATAATGTGGTCGACTTGTGCTTCAACCGTTTGGTACTTTTTAGCGTATTGCTCGATGGGGTCTTTCTTTAAAAGTTTGTTTAAAAATTTTTTAAACGAAGAATCATGTAAGTAGTCCGGTTCAAGCTGGCCAACAACTTCACGCAATTCATGCAATTGCTTTGGAAGTGTATTGGCTTCGTCATTCATCATTTGTTTGACAGGGCGTTTAAGTGCCTCGAGTGATTCGCCTGCTTGTTTTTGCTCCGTTTCTCCTAGCGAGTCTAGTTTTTGCAAAAGGGTGTGAATATCGGTTTCGTTTTTATACACGTCTATTTCATTGTCTTGTGTATTGTTATGTTCGGTCATTCGCTTAACCTCCAACAAGTAATCGGATTTATCGGTTCTAGTTTATATACGTTGGATAAATGAAATATGTTTCAGTTTTCTCCTTTCTATTATGAACGAAATTTCCTTCAGTGGCAATTTATTTGCAGGCGAAACGACAAAATTATAAGCAAAAATGAGGTTCAATCTTGACGGATGCCAAAATTATCGCTAAACTTCTAACACGGAATATTTTTTTAGGCCGTATCGGAATGTTCGTCTATAAACGAATGTATGGCGAGGCGGGCGTTGGTTTTCGCACATATCGTTGGATTTTTATTCATAGTATTGTTTTTATATTCGTTTTTTGCCTATTGGGGACATGGACATTTGCAGTTGCTGTTTTCCACCGTTTTTTCAAAAATGAACATAAAAACAAGACGGCAATGCCTGTTTTTAAATAGGGTGGTTGCATAACTATGAATTTAGAAACAAAACGACAGTTTCCGCTGAAAACGAAGTCCGGCCTTTAGAGAGAGAAGAATTGAAATGGAGGAAAGGGTGGTGTCTATGCGTAATGTAGGTTTTCCACAAAAGCAAGGGTTATACGATCCGGGGTTTGAGCACGATAACTGCGGAATAGGTTTCCTTGCGCAAATGAAAGGAAGGAAATCTCACAAACTTGTAGAGGATGCTTTGTTGATGCTTGAAAACCTTGAACATCGGGGCGGACAAGGAGATGAAATCAACACCGGCGATGGTGCTGGCATTTTAGTCCAGCTGCCAGACCGCTTTTTTAGAAAAGTGCTCCCTTTTGATCTTCCGGCAGCAGGAGCGTATGCAGTTGGGATGCTGTTTTTGCCCCGAGCAGAGGCAGCACGAAAAGCGTGCAAACAAAAAGTGGAAGCCGTGTTTGCAAAAGAGTCGTTGGTGCTATTAGGCTGGCGCAATGTGCCAACAGACCCGTCTATGCTTGGAAAGACAGCGCGTGGCTCCATGCCTGTCATTGAGCAAGTATTTGTAAAGAGCGCCAAGCCTCTTGATCAATTGGCGTTTGAGCGTAAGCTTTATGTAGCTCGGAAAGTAGCGGAACACGAAATTGAACCAACGATTTTGCCAGAAGAGTCATTTTATTTCGCCAGCTTCTCTAGCCGGACGATTGTGTATAAAGGAATGCTGACAACGGCCCAAGTAAGTATGTTTTATTTGGATTTGCTCGATGAAGCATTTGAGTCGGCGCTGGCGCTTGTCCATTCCCGTTTTAGCACCAACACATTTCCGAGCTGGGAACGTGCCCATCCAAATCGGTATATGATCCATAATGGCGAAATTAATACGATTAAAGGAAACGTCAATTGGATGCACGCGAGGGAAGCGAAATTTGCTAGTGCCGCATTTGGAAGTGACCTTGAAAAAATCCATCCCGTTATCGACAAAAATGGCAGTGATTCCTCCATGTTTGATAACACGCTTGAGTTTTTGTCATTATCTGGGCGTTCTTTAGCTCATTGCGCGATGATGATGGTCCCAGAACCTTGGCAAAATAATAAACAGATGGACGAAAAGAAACGGGCGTTTTACGAATACCATAGCACACTTATGGAACCATGGGACGGACCAACCGCCATTGTGTTTACGGACGGAGAAAAAATCGGGGCCACCCTTGACCGTAATGGCTTGCGCCCATCGCGCTATTATGTAACGAAAGATGATTATATTGTGATGAGCTCTGAAGTCGGCGTACTTGATTTCCCGCCAGAATCGATTGTTAAAAAAGACCGGCTTCATCCTGGACAGCTGTTGCTTGTTGATCTCACAGAAGGGCGCATTATTCCAGATGGGGAAGCCAAACAAGCAATTGTCGAAGAAAAACCTTATGGAAAGTGGGTCAAAGACCATTTAATTCATCTTGATGATGTGCTGGAAACAGCTGACGTGTTTGATACGGAATTTGAGCGCATCCATGAACGCCAACTTGTCTATGGGTATACGTATGAAGAACTAACAAAAATGCTAATGCCGCTTATTAAAGATGAAAATGACCCAGTCGGCTCGATGGGCTATGATTCGCCACTGGCAGTGCTATCGAAAAAGCCGCAGCTTCTCTATAACTATTTTAAGCAGCAATTTGCCCAAGTCACAAATCCGCCTATTGATGCGATCCGTGAAAAAGCGGTAACGGCTGTAGGTACGACAATTGGCGCAGAGCGGAACCTCCTTGAGCCGGAGCCACTAAGTTGTAGGCATATTTATTTGCCTTCGCCGATTCTGAATAATGAAGAATTAGCAAAACTTCGCTCAAACAAAATGGACGGCTTTAAAGCGGAAACGCTTGAAATCGTTTTTGACGCGCAAAAAGGCGGCCAAGGACTTGAAGAGGCTCTTGACACATTGTTTGCCAATGCTGATAAAGCCATTTCAGCCGGCGCGACATTGCTGATTTTAAGCGACCGTACTATTTCAGCAGAGAAAGCCCCAATTCCAGCGCTTCTGGCTGTGTCCAGCTTGCATCACCATTTGATCCGCAGCGGCACGCGCACAGAAGTTAGCTTGCTAGTGGAGTCAGCCGAGCCCCGTGAAGTCCATCATCATGCATTATTGATCGGATACGGCGCGGAAGCAATCAACCCGTACTTCGTGTTCGACACAATTGACGACTGGATTCAAAAGCAGCTCTTAACAGATTACAGTTATGTAGAAGCTTGTACACGTTACGTGAATGGTACAACCAATGGAATCATGAAAGTTCTGTCTAAAATGGGGATTTCAACAATTCAAAGTTATAGAGGCGCACAAATTTTTGAAGCCATTGGCATTGATCCAGAGTTAATTGACCGCCACTTCACGTGGACAGCATCTCGTATAGGTGGAATCGGCTTCTCGACGATTGCGAACGAAGTTCTCGCCCGCCATGAACGCGCTTATTCACCTCGTGAAGGCGATGATGGTGAGCTTGATCCAGGGGATGATTTGCAGTGGCGCCGTAATGGGGAAGAACATCAATACAACCCACATACGATTCACATGCTCCAGCATGCGTGCCGCACGAACAATTATGAGCTTTACAAACAATATACGCATGCGATCAATGAGCAAACAGAAAAGCAGACAAGTTTGCGTGGTCTTTTCCGCTTCAAAAAAGGCAACGCAATTCCGCTAGACGAAGTCGAACCGGCAGAATCGATTGTAAAGCGGTTCCGGACAGGTGCGATGTCCTACGGGTCGATTTCGAAAGAAGCCCATGAAACGCTTGCGATTGCCATGAACCGCTTAGGCGGCAAAAGCAATACTGGCGAAGGTGGAGAAGATCCACGCCGCTTTACTCCTGATGAAAATGGCGATTTGCGCCGCAGTGCTATTAAACAAGTAGCGTCCGGTCGATTTGGAGTTACTAGCCATTACCTTGTAAATGCAGATGAAATCCAAATTAAAGTCGCACAAGGAGCAAAGCCAGGGGAAGGGGGGCAACTTCCAGGCGAGAAAGTTTATCCGTGGGTGGCAGAAGTGCGTGGCTCGACGGCAGGTGTTGGCTTGATTTCGCCACCACCTCACCATGACATTTATTCAATCGAGGATTTAGCTGAGCTTATCCATGATTTGAAAAACGCCAACCCGACTGCGAAAGTGAGCGTTAAGCTTGTGGCTGGAACAGGCGTCGGTACGATTGCGGCAGGCGTGGCAAAAGGAAGCGCTGATGGCATTATTATTAGCGGCTACGATGGCGGTACAGGAGCAGCGGCGCGGACAAGTATCAAGCACACTGGATTACCGTGGGAAATTGGCTTAGCAGAAACGCACCAGACACTGTTGCTGAACAATTTACGTGACCGCGTCACGTTGGAAACAGACGGCAAGCTAATGACTGGCAAAGACGTAGTCGTTGCCGCGCTATTAGGTGCTGAAGAATACGCGTTTTCTACTGCTCCTTTAGTTGTGCTCGGTTGTGTAATTATGCGTGTGTGCCATTTGGACACTTGCCCAGTTGGAATTGCTACTCAAAATCCAGAACTACGGAGAAAGTATACAGGAGAAGCTGACTATATCGTCCGCTTTATGACATTCATTGCCGAAGATATGCGTGAACGGATGGCAGAGCTAGGCGTCCGTACTGTAGATGAGTTGGTAGGCAGAACCGACTTGCTAGAAGTAAACGGTCATATTAACAATGAAAAGGCGAAACAACTTGATTTATCGAATCTCCTATTCAAACCAGAATCAAGTGGAATACAAGCCTGCATCAAAACAAAAGCGCAAGATCATAAATTGGAACAGTCACTCGATGCAAGAGAGCTGCTAGAGGCAGCCAAACCAGCACTTCTCAATGGCGCGAAAGTAACGTACGCAACGACAATTCGTAACACAGACCGGGTAGTCGGCACGATTGTCGGTAGTGAAGTGAGCAAAAAATACGGCGCAAAAGGCTTGCCGGAAAATACGCTCTCTTTCTCATTTAATGGGTCGGCCGGGCAAAGCTTCGGTGCATTTATCCCTCAAGGCATTACCCTTCGGCTGGAAGGCGATGCAAACGACTATATCGGCAAAGGCTTATCAGGTGGAAAGATTGCCGTCTTTCCTGCGAGAAATGCGGCATTTGCCGCAAAAGACAACGTAATTGTCGGCAATACGTCTTTTTATGGCGCTACGTCTGGCAAGGCGTTTATCGCAGGTCAAGCAGGCGAACGGTTTTGCGTTCGTAATTCTGGAGCGCAAGTTGTTGTCGAAGGAATGGGTGACCACGGGCTTGAGTATATGACAGGTGGCATTGTTGTCACACTTGGTGAAGTCGGCAAAAACTTTGCAGCTGGCATGTCAGGCGGCCTTGCCTTTGTCAATGATGCAAATGGGACGTTTATAGACAAGTGCAACCAAGGAATGGTGTTGATCGAAAACGTTACAGCTGAGGACGAGAGGCTCTTGCACGCTCTTTTAACAGAGCACGTTGAAGAGACAGGAAGTGAACAAGCGCAAAGGATTTTGAATAACTGGGAGCAAGTAAAAACAGACTTCGTAAAAGTCATTCCAAAAGACTATAAAAACATGGTAACCGCGATCGAGAGATTGAAGCAGCAAGGCATGACTGAAGAAGAGGCTGCAATGGCTGCATTTGACGAATCAAAGCGAGACCGATCAAAAGTTTGACGGGGTGGGCAACCTAGCCCAGCCCGTCAGGTTTAACAGCAGGGAGTGAAGAACAGTGGGGAAGCCGACAGGTTTTTTAGAATATAAGCGGGAAGCACCGCACAAGAGAGACCCGTTTGAACGGACGAAAAATTGGCAGGAATTCCAGGTTTTTATGCCGGAAGACAAACTGCGGCAACAAGGGGCACGATGTATGGACTGTGCAATCCCATTTTGTCAAGCGGGAACGACAATGGCAGGTTCAGGAGAAATCGGATGTCCTGTTTACAACCTCATTCCAGAATGGAATGACTTAGTGTACCGGGGAAAATGGCGTGAAGCGCTGGACCGACTCCATAAAACGAACAATTTTCCCGAATTTACAGGTCGTGTCTGCCCGGCACCTTGTGAAGGTTCCTGTACGGTTGCTCTTAACGGCGATGCCGTAACGATTAAATCAATTGAATACCATATCGTTGAGCGTGGCTTTCAAGAAGGCTGGATTCAACCGGAGCCGCCAAAAACGCGGACCGGAAAACACGTTGCTGTTGTCGGTTCTGGCCCCGCTGGTTTAGCTGCGGCAGCACAGCTCAACAAAGCCGGTCACACCGTAACGGTATTTGAACGCGATGACCGCATTGGCGGCCTGCTTACTTATGGCATTCCTGATGTGAAGTTGGCGAATGAGGTGGTAGAGCGACGTGTTCAGCTCCTTGAAGCAGAAGGCATTACCTTTAAAACAGAAGTTGAAATCGGTGTAGACATTACAGCCGAAGAACTTGAAGCTTCATTCGATGCAGTGATTTTAGCGACAGGGGCAACAAAGCCACGAGAAGTCCAGGCGCCTGGCAAAGAGTTAAAAGGCATTCATTACGCGATGGACTTTTTGACCGCTAACACAAAAAGCCTATTAAACTCCCAACTCGCTGACGGAGAGTTTATTTCCGCCAAAGGCAAACATGTCATTGTCATTGGTGGCGGCGACACCGGCGCAGACTGCATTACTACCTCTATTCGTCATGGGGCCGCGTCCGTTACCCAATTTGACATTAATAAGCAAAAAGGCGCTATGAGAAGCGGAGATAACGTATGGCCATTGTACCCGATTATTCATACAGTTGAAGATGCTCATAAAGAGGCGATGGCTGTTTACGGAAAAGACCCCCGCTCCTACATGTTGCAAACAAAGGCGTTTTTCGGAGATCAAGACGGCCAAGTGACTGGCTTACAAACAGTCGAAGTGACGACTGAAATCAAAGACGGTCAGAAAATCAGGACGGAAATCCCTGGCACCGAGCGGACGTGGAAAGCAGATCTCGTTCTCCTTGCCATTGGCTTTACTGGCCCAGAGCAAGAATTGTTGCAACAACTTGGTATTGAAACGACAAGTAGGACGACTGTAAAAGCGCCATACGGTAAATATACGACCTCGAAGCCTGGCATTTTTGCTGCAGGCGACAATCGCCGCGGCCAAAGTCTCGTCGTATGGGCGATCCATGAAGGGCGTGAAGCAGCACGGGAATGTGATCGCTATTTAATGGGCAGCACCCGTTTGCCGTAATTTTTTTAGCTTTTTTCCTATTTTTCTATAGGCAAAGCAGGTGGATGCGTGCGATAATGAGGGAAAAATGGAACATGTGAAAGGCTGGTGTAGGCATGATTCGTCGTCTAAAAAGCATGATGATGGTCATGCTAACCTTTCTATCTTTTCATCTACCAATATTTGATTCTTTGTTTGACCGTGAGACAAAACAGAGAGCTGATGCAAAAGCGTTGGTACAGAAAGCTGACGCCAAAGAGTATCATTTACTTGATGTAGTAGTCGGCTATTCGGACCAATACGAAGACATTGAACTAACTCATTATTGGCTTACGGAACGTTTTATTATGGACGAAGCGTACAAACAAGGCTTGCAAAAATTTGGACAAGCGATTTCACCTAAAATTGAGCCTGCTTATAAGGAAATCATTATGCCTAGCTTGAAACAAGCAGTCTCACAATTGCTAAGCAGTGTACAAATCGATGATTTAGCTGAAATCACCGTTTCCCACGCACCAGCTCCAGGGCGCGGAGAGAAAATCATGCATATTTACAATAAAAAAACAGGCGATGATTTGCTCCGTTTCCATGTGCGCCTGAACCGACCACCCAAAAAAGGCCACGTGTTTCAATTTCATTACCATGTGCTACAGGACAATTTCCACGGCCACTATGAACTTGGAACCATTTATTGGGGAAAAAATGAACCTCCGCTTTATTCAGCCTGAGGTTTGAAGGACGAATTCACACAGGCTATAGTCTCGAACCTCCGCTTTATTTAGCGTGAGGTTTTTTGTTACTAGAATTGTCGTCAATTAGTAGATTTTCGATTCCCTTAAGGGCTCATTCTTTGGTACAGTAGAGAAAGAGACTAGTGATGGAGGAATCGTTAGATGGAAGCTGAGAAAAAATTCAGAAAGCCCCGTCCATTTTGGTTAAAATGGCTAGTTCGCCTTGTCTGCGCCTATATTGGGTTGCTCGTTGTCGTGCTAGCTGCCGCGATTTTGTCTATGAGTGGCACGTTTTTACTTGTCGTTCTAGAACTATTTGTCGAAAATGACCGCCTTCAGGAATTTAATTATCAATACTTTGTGCCTATGTCTGAGTTTCTTTGGAACTTATTCACGGCGCTTGTGCCGGGTTTATAATGGGCGCGTCAGATTTGGCCTACATGGTTGCCTTGCTGGGCTGTTTTTTCGCGGCAGGCCTTTTTGGCGGACTAGCGCTCCTTGGGGTTATGCGAAATAAAAAGCCGTTGCTGTATTGGACTGCCCCATTTGCACTTTGTAGCGCCGTTGCTTTTTTGGTGTTGATTTTTCAACTTGTTTGATAGGAGGGAGGATACGATGGAACTGTCACAGGCAAAGTATAAATCAGGTATTTATATCGGCAATGTGCTAGAGGTGAGGAAGGAAGAAAATAGGGCGCTGTTTCAAGTACTTGCTGTCCTTACCCATCCGAACCAGGGTGATTTGCATCACCCTAAACAAATAGACGTTCCCTTTTTCCACGAGCGGAAAGCGCTTGCCTATTTGGAAAAGGCATGGGTGCCGTTTTCGACTGTGAAAGCGTATGAAGGGGAGCTGCCAGACTACGAAACTTCCTTAAAAGCTGCCTGGGAAGCTGCTTGCGAACGTTTGCAAAACGACGACAGTGATTGGGCTATTAAAAGTTTGCAGCTGCTTAAAGAAGTTAGGAAGGAATACAGTTTCTAAAGGTGCTTAACTACATAAAAAAGGTCCCCTCATACGTACAGGAGGGGACTTTTTTTCATGAGGAGGCAACCGCACCGCTAGTTATTGGCAAAAACGATTCAAGAACCGCTTGGAGCTCGTTTTTTTCCTCTTCATTAAGTCCGACTAGCGGCAGCCGCACCGCACCGCCTGGTAACCCATAGTGAACAAGCGCTTCTTTGACAGGAGCAGGGCTCGGTGCCATAAACATTGCTTTCATGACAGGGAACAGCTTATGATTGATCGAGGCAGCAAGCAGAGGCTCACCAGTTGCAAAAGCGTCGATCATTTGTTTCATTTGCCGGCCAACGATATGGGAGGCAACGGAGACAACGCCTTTGGCGCCGACTGCCATCATTGGCAGCGTCAACGAGTCATCGCCGCTGTATACAGAAAAGCCTTCTGGTGCTAGACGCAAAATTTCCGTTACTTTATCGATATTTCCGCTCGCTTCTTTAATGGCAAACACTTGGTCAATCGCAGCCAGCCTCAATGCCGTTTCTGCACTCATGTCAGCGCCTGTACGGCCCGGCACGTTATAAAGCATGACAGGTAGCGGCGTGGATTGGGCCACTTGGGCAATATGTTGGTAGATCCCTTCTTGGGATGGCTTGTTGTAATAAGGAACAACGACCATCAGCCCATCCGCTCCTGCTTGCTCAGCTGCCTGTGCCATTTGTACGCCCTGTTGTGTACTGTTTGCGCCAATGCCGGCAATCACCTTTATTTTAGCATTGACTGCTTCTGCCACCGCGACTGAGAGGAGCGTTTGTTTTTCTTCAACTGTCAGCGTTGGGGCTTCACCTGTAGTGCCATGGATGACGACCGTATCCGTCCCATTGTTTGCTAAATGGTTTATAAGCGTACGTATGCCGTTCACATCTAAGGCATTTTCTTTTGTAAAAGGTGTGACCATTGCCGTCATCAGGTAGCCAAAATCCATGGGAATCCTCCTAAATAGGTGGCGAGTAGAGACACAAAAAAACAACAATGACAGAGGCTCATTGTTGCATTGGGCAAACGGGTCGTTTTCCAAGTTTGAGATAGCCCCCCATACGTCCGTATGACAGTGCTGCCCTTGTTCAGAAACAGCCCCAATGGCACGGCTTTTGGGAAAACCGCCCATTTCGGCATAAACCCCTTTCCGGCTGGTTCAAACAGATCCCAATTCCTCAGCAGCCGTACTGATCGTTTACGCGCCTCTACTCTCACATCTGTTCAATTTTATGGCTTAACCTTACCAGATTTTATTCCAGTTTGCAAACTATTTATTGGTCTTTCTATAGCGGTGGGATTCCAAGCAATTTAATAGAACATCTAGTTCCTGTGAACATTGAACGGTTTTTTTAGAAGTCATCCCATATTTACCGGCCATTAAATGCATTTCGTTGCGTTTCACTTCAATATCAATATAAATCATTCTGCCACTCCGCCTTTACATTTTCATTTTCCATTTCGTATTATAGCGAAAATCAGGCAAGAAGAAAAATGCTTTAACAAAACTAGTCAAATAAAAGGAAAAAGAGTCAAGCTTCGACAAATTGCTACGAGGGGCTAGCTTTAATGCCATATTCCGTAATGAGCGACTCATATTCACGCCTCATTAATCGAAACGATAAGGAAGCATTGCTGTAATGTTGCTCCTCGGCCTCATATGAATGGGTGTTTAGCGCCTGTTCAAGTTCACCTAAGCTCACCGTATAGGAATGGTGGATATCCTTAAATCCTCCAGCAAATGGTGGTGGAAACGTGTTTGTTCGCTCATGTTCTTTTGCTTTGTCGGCTAGAAGCTCTGTAAGCGCAGCCGCTTCGCTGTTATTTCCTGTCGTGACCGCCTCTTGCAATTGTACCAGTACAGGAGCAGCTTCATCAACATACTGTTCAAAGGCGCGGGCATAGTTTTCCGCTGCTTTTGAATGTTCTTTTTGAGCGTGGTGGACATCCAATTGGCTGGACAGCCCTTTGATTTCATCTGATGCTTTGCCAGGAGAAGCTCCATCGACACAAGCGGATAAAGCAAGCACTGCAAATAAGAGAGCGACAAACGGTTTCTTTCCCATTTCGACCATCCTTTCTTTCGCTTTGTGTTGCCTGTAGTATGTCGCGTAAACACAAAACTATTCCTTTAGACAAAAGCCCTTATTTGCAAATAGCAATTGATTTCCCTTAAAATGAATGCGAAAGGAGTGAGCGCGTGAAGCTAATTGTCACTGATATGGATGGGACGCTGCTTGATGAAAAACGCTCTGTATCGAAAGAAAATGAAGAAGCGATCAAAGCAGCACAAAAGCAAGGCGCGATTGTCGCGATTGCAACAGGGAGAGATCTTTACGAGGCAACAGTCCCTTTAAAGAGAACGGGGTTATCATTGCCGATCATTAGTGCGAATGGCGCGCAAATCCATGACGAACACAGACGACTTCTGTATGAAGCCGTTCTAAATGCAGACCAAGTCCGCCGTGCGATGGCAGTCTTAAAAGATGAAAATGTATATTTTGAAGTGTATACAAATGAAGGCGTTTATTCCGACGATTATGAAACGGGCCTTGCCGTTGTAGTCGACGTCTTGAAATCAACAGGAGCGAAATTGTCTGAGCAAGAAATCATGACATTCGCCAAAGATCGTTTTGACAATGGCTCAATCAAATTGATCGATTGTTACGAAAAACTGCTCGAAGACGGAGCGGTTGTACTTAAACTCCTTGCATTTTCACTCAACGCTGAACGGCTCATGAGCGCTAGAGACAGGCTAGAGTTAGACAAAAGCCTTGCCGTCAGCGCTTCTGCAGCAGACAACCTCGAAATTACCGATGTCAATGCCCAAAAAGGCATTGCGGTAGAGCGGTTCGCACAATCACTAGGCATTTCTCCAAAAGACGTGATGGCAGTTGGCGATAATTTTAATGATGTGTCAATGTTTCAAAAAGCAGGCTTGGCCGTTGCAATGGGAAACGCTCCAGGAGAGATTCAAAAACAAGCTGATCTTGTTACGAAAACAAATGATGAGCATGGCGTTGCTTACGCCATTCGAAACTATGCGCTAAAAAAACAATCCCTTCTCTAAGGGGTTGTTTTTTTATTTGTTATTTGTTATAAAACAATAAAAAAATATGTTGACTGTTATGATACAATGACATATACTATTGCTATAGAGAGAAACAGCTTACAACCATTCAAGGAGTGTGAATCATGGGAGAGCAAACCAAACAAGTAGAACAAGAACGGGAAGAAGAGATGACCATTCTAGAGATGATTAACGATTACCATGCATAGGGCAGATGCCCTGTTTTTTTTGCCCTTGAACTTGCATCTGTTGTAATACAAGCGGACGTTTTACTTTTTTTGCAACGGGAATGGAATCGTAAGAAGGAGAATTGGTTGGGAGGGAACATAATGGAACAGCGCCGGCCTTCGAAAGAAGAACTAAAGCATAAAATCGAGGAGATGAAGGAAGAAGAAAGACAATACCGCCGCGAAGCGTTTATTGAAATATATGAACAATACGTGGCGCTATTGGAAGATGAGATTGCTCATTTGAAATCAGTAAAGCGACCTTAGAAAATCTCGTGCGAGCCATGTTGTTCTATGAATAGCGTGGCTCGTTTTAGTTGCAACACGCCCGTATAATGGTAAACTGAAAAGGAGAAAAAGGGGAATAACAAGGTGAGTGATTCGGGTAATTAAATGTGTTCATCTTTCTGTACCGAAAAAAATGTTAGGGCGGAAGCGCTGAAAAAGGAGACGAGCAATGGACATGCTCCCATTAATAGGTCATCATCATGTGTCAGCGATCACGGCTGATGCTAAAAATAATGTAGATTTTTACACAAACGTGCTAGGGATGCGGCTTGTGAAAAAAACAGTTAATCAAGACGATCCTTCTATGTACCATTTGTTTTATGCAGATGAAAGGGGCAATCCTGGCACAGAGTTGACGTTTTTTGAAATCCCGCTGGCAGGGAGAACGTATCGTGGCACAAATAGCATCTCGCGAACAGGGTTAAGGGTTCCTTCCTATGAAGCGCTGTCCTATTGGAGTGAGCGGTTTAGTAGACTAGGTGTTAGCCATGAAGGAATTCAAACGGAAGGGGAGAGAAGCAGCCTTTTATTTGAAGACTTTGAAGGCCAGCGTTTGTTGCTTGTGGCCGATGAGCGGACCGACAACGATGGAAAACCATGGGTGCACAGCCCTGTACCGGAACAGTATGGCATTTATGGACTGGGCCCTATGGAAATAACCGTTTCTGATCGAACCATCACGGCGAACGTACTTACAAATATTTTTGGCTTCCGATTAGATCGTGAAGTAAGCAACAGCACTTCACTCTATGTCACAGGTCGAGGCGGAGCAGGGGCAGAAATCTATTTAAAAGAAGACACAGAATCACATAAGGAACGCCCTGGTCGGGGGAGTGTCCACCATGTTGCTTTCCGCGTGCGATCAGAAGAGGAACTTGGAAAATGGGAAAACTGGCTTTCGGCGAACCGGGTAGCTCATTCAGGCATTGTCGAACGCTACTACTTCCAATCCATCTATACACTTGACCGGAATGGCATTTTGTTCGAGCTAGCGACAGACGGTCCAGGATTTGAAGCGGACGAACCATATGAGTCCCTTGGCCAACGCCTTGCACTTCCACCCTATTTAGAGGCGAAGCGCGGAGAAATAGAGGCGAAATTACGGCCGTTATTTGTAAAACGAGAGGAGTAGGAAACAAATGGCTGACCACAAACATATTTTCCAACAAGCGAAAACCAGTGCTGCTCCCACATTGGTATTGCTTCACGGCACGGGAGGAAACGAGCGAGACTTAATGCCAATTGCGGAAATGATTGACGAGCGAGCGGCTGTTTTAGGCGTGCGTGGCAATGTAAGTGAAAATGGGATGCCTCGTTTTTTTAAGCGATTGGCTGAAGGCGTGTTTGACAAGGACGATTTACAAAAGCGGACAGGTGAATTGTATACCTTTCTTGATCAAGCAGCAGCAAAGTACAATTTTAACCGTGACGATGTTATTGTCATCGGCTATTCTAATGGCGCAAATATTGCCGCTAATTTAATGTATGAATACAGCAACCCGTTTAAAGGGGCCATGTTGTTCCACGCGATGGTACCTCAAGAAAAAGAGGCGTTGCCTTCCTTGGAGAATACCGCTGTATTTCTAGGGGCAGGCAAGCGTGACCCGCTAATACCTGCACCTTTGACAGAACAATTGCGAGCGGATTTGCAAACAGCTGGCGCGACCACCGATGTTCATTGGACAGAAGGAGGACACGAGCTGACTGTTGAAGAAATCCATGCAGCAAAAACATGGTACAAGCGAATGTGTCCAGAATAAACGGCAGGTTACTCTGCCGCTTTTTTTGATAATCTTTGTCTAGACAAACATGGGCGAACCCGCTAGAATGCAAAAAAGATGGGCGAGAAAAGTGAGGTCGATTGAAATTGACTACAAATCATAAAGGAAAATACTCTACAAGCTCTTATATTTTTGCAGGGATTGCTCTTGTAGCCATTATCGTTGTTGCCATCTGGAGCGATATTTGGTACAGGATTGTTGTGTTGGCAAGCCTAGTTGCTCTTATGTATGTGTTCATTGTCAAAACGAAAAATATTGAGCGTGAACTGGAAGAAATGAAAAGAAAGCAGGCTTCAACAGCTGAGCTTGCCCGACAGGAACAAACGGAGCTTGAGAAAACAAAAGAACACGATTTAAAAGCATTGGAAGAAAAAGAATTCCAACTGCAAAAATTAGACCTTGACCGGACGCAGCTATTTGAAGAGCTGTTAAATAAGTCCGAGCTAGAAGAAGCTGAGAAATCAACAATGCGCGAACGTCTTCAGCAAGCCGATACGGAAACGTCGCGAATCCGCCAAGAATGGCTGACAGCGTCGAGCCGGCTCATGACGTTGATGCGCGGCACAAAACGTTTTTTTGTCCGTGAATCGCCGATGAAAGAAATTGCTGCTTCCATCGACCAAGATGTATTGGAAACAGGGTCTTTTACAGCATTGAACGAAGAAATTCAGCGCTTGATTCCGCGTCTTTCTAAAGAAAGTGCCGAAGCATTAGCGAAATCAGACTTTATTGATGAAGACAACCAGTTAACGCGTTCCGGCTATAAAGCATTGTTGCAGGCAAGTGAAGACAAGCAAACGTAACGACGTTTGCTTGTCTTCACTTTATTTGCGGATTATTG
The DNA here is from genome assembly GCF_001598215.1 of Shouchella clausii. GTDB lineage: Bacteria > Bacillota > Bacilli > Bacillales > Bacillaceae_D > Shouchella > Shouchella tritolerans. The sequence continues at coordinate 72,131 of NZ_BCXJ01000002.1, forward strand.
CGACGGCTAGCTTTTGCCCCTAAGTCAATCACTTCAATTGTTAGCTCATAGTCAAAAGAAGCATTGGCAAAATAAACATCATCCCAATCGGCCCGAATTTGTTGCCATAATTTCGGGTAAGCAAGTTGCGCTTCCAAATAGAGCCGTGCTGCGTCCGCTTTGTATTCCTTTTGCAACCGCTCCATCATGTTTGACGCCCCGTCTTCGACCGTCTTTTTTACAGCGGCTATACATGTGTGCAAGTAATCATCGGAAAAACTTTCATCCCGTGTGTCCCAGTTTTCAGAAATTCGCCCTGAAAAATGCTGGTGAATATGGAAGTGAAAGTGGCCGTTTTGATACGTTGGTTCGATGTCAGGGGTAGCGACTTCAAGAATTTCAAATGTAAGGGGGTCGCCATTGCATTCGGAAACGATGATGCCGCCTTCTAGTTCCCCTGAAAGCCAGTTAAGGCGGACGTTGTCTTGCTCGTTCAACAACGGTTTTAACAGATGGCCCTTTTTAAAGATGCCCGAACCGCTTAATGAGGCACTGCCGTTATCACTGACGACCATTTGCATAGGAAACGTCAAATCCTCTTGCAAGTCGGATGAAATGGAGCTTAACGTAGACTCTTTTAAAATCGCAGACGAGTGGGTGCGGTTTCCAAATAGCTCAGTAATAAAACGGGCTGGAATCGTCGATTCGTCGGGAGCAACAAGCACCTCTTTTGTAGGCTCATTTGTAAGGAGCACGAGTGAACTGCGGCGTACATGATCGTCGCGAATCATTTGGTTAATCAGACTTTCTAACGTCCGTTTGCCCCGTAAAACACCTTCATTAAAAACGGCGATCGACTGATGTTGGGTATAAACAGGGAATTCCAACGTTGTGACATCACGGATTGCAGCGTGATAGGTCGGGCCTTCACCAATGACGTTGTTATAGCTTGAAGAGCCGCCTTGTTGAGCTGGAGGCACGACCACTTGGTTTAAGACCGAAATAAGCCCTTCTTCTGTTACATCAACGCCAATGCCAAGGCTTAACGTCACATCCTCCATATTCCGGCTATCCCAACAGCCTGACAATAACAAGATAATTGAGACGCTTGCTAAAAACAGGCGTTTCATCGGACCACCTTCCTCTTAATCGAGTAAATGAGAAAATAGACAAATGGAAGCAACAACACCACTTCGAACCCATAGAAACTTATCAGACTGAGGATCCTTGTATCGAGCGTATGTTGGAAACATAAGGAAATGATCATGCTAATAGCGACGGCAACAGCCATCCCAGGAAAAGACTTTTTTAGCTTTGTATATTTACTAAGGGAATACCCTGACAAAAAGCTATAAATGACGCTCGTGGAAAAAAATTGCATGATCCATGTGCTTAGCAAAAATCCTTCCATTCTTTCGATGAAAATTCCCTCAGTTTCAAACGATTGGATAAACGAAATCGTTGGCCATACAAGTGTTTTAACTTCCCGTTCCCCTAAATTTAAGACAACGATTAAATACGTAATAATGTAAACGATGGAGATAAGCACAAGTGTGCTAAAAACAGCCAGTTTTGGTTTGGCTTTTTTGTTGACAAACGGAAGCAAGAAATAGATTACTTCAATTCCTTCAAACGGAAAAAAGACACCATTAGGATTAAAGATCACATTGGCAACGCCGTTCGTAAAAGGCGGGTTCATATGACCGATGTCCATTTCTTTAAAGCTAAACACCAAAATCGTCCCTGCCACTAAAAGAGTGAGTGGAAAGATAATCGATGAGACGCGTAAAATCGTTTGCAAGTTTCCGCTTAGCAAATAGGCAATTAATAAAAAAGTGAGCACTTTTATTAGTGATGTCGGTGTTGATGGCAGCAAATAAAATCGGACCATCTCTGCCATAGCGGCAATTTGATAGCTTGAAGCTACCCAAAAGTAAACGTTGATTAAAAAAAGAAGCAACGTGCCGCCGATTTTGCCAAAAGTCATATACCCGTAAGTATAAAGGTCATTTGCATGATGGCGGCCTATGAAGTAGAGCGCTAAGCAAGTGAGAATGAACGTATAGAGCGCTCCAGCCACAATCGTTAGCCAGCCGTCTGTTGAATTTGCCGTTACCGTCAGCACGCGGGGCAGAATCAAAAATTGCACGCCGAGTAATGTGATCGCAGTTAAGACGGTTAACTGTACAGTAGATAGCGTCTGTTTGGGAATCATGGCTAAGCTCCGCTCCCTTTTGGCTTTTTAAGCGCCCTCTTTTTTGATAACAACAGGAAAATTTGCTTCCATTTTTGGTTGTAAAAAAAGAACTTGCCTGACAAGTAAGGCTGGTTAAAGCTTGTCAGTTTTGACAAATGGATTAACACGAACAAAAAGAAGAACATCACGCCAACGAGCCCTAAAATCGCTGAAATGATAATCGCCCCAAAACGAAGGAGCCGAAACGATAGGCCAAAGCTGTAGCTCGGTACGGTAAACGATGTAATTGTAGTAATTGAGACGATAATGACCATGAGCGAACTGACGATATTGGCCTCTACTGCCGCTTGGCCGATGATAACGCCACCGACTAGGCCAATCGTTTGCCCGAGTGGCGTGGGCAAGCGGATGCCCGCTTCACGCAGCAATTCAATTGTCACTTCCATAATCAACACTTCCAAAATAGGCGGGAAAGGAATGTCTTCCCTGGTGGCGATGATCGTCATGGCTACGTCTGTTGGCAAAAGCCCATGGTGAAACGAAACAAATGAAATGTACAGCGATGATAGGAACACGGTTATAAACAAGGACATATAACGAAGGAGGCGGAGAAAACTGCTAGCAATCCAACGTTCATAATAGTCATCTGGAGACTGCAACAACATATCGAACGTAGTCGGCAAAATCAAGGCAAACGGCGAATTAGCGACAAAAAGAACAAGGCGGCCATCATTTAAGGCTGCGGTAACACGGTCAGGACGCTCTGTGCTTTGCATTTGGGGAAAAGGGGAAAAAGGCGCATCTTCGATCAACTCTTCAATCATGCCTGAATCTTGAATTTCGGTTGTTTTAATTTTATGGAGGCGATCGGTAATATCAGCGATAATCCCTTCATCGGCGACCCCTTTGATATAAAGGAGCGACAATGTTTTAATGCTCTCATTTTCTTTAATTTGGTGCTCTTCTACTTTTAAATTTTTGCTGTTCACCATTTGCCTTGTTAGGCCGATGTTATCGTCTAAGTCTTCTATGTAAGCGAGCTTTGGCCCACGGACGACTTTTTCAGTTGTCGACTCAGCAAAACTTCTTTTTTTAGGCGCATGTGTACGGAGAATAAAGGCAATTGATAAGTGTTCGGCTATCACAACTGTATTGCCTTCAAAAATGGCCATCACCATTTCATCTTGAAATAGAGTCGTTTTGCTTAATGTCGGCGCAAGCAAAGAACAGAAAGCGGCGTCGAAACGTTCGGAACCACTCAGTTTCTCAATATTTAAGCCAACTTCGGCAATGACTTTCCAACTTATTTGTGATCCGAGAAAGAATAAGCAACATTTCCGCCCATAATCAGGAATGGTAATCTCTTTGCTAACAAAATCGCCTTGTTCTTGAAAGGCGGCCTGGATGTTGCTTTTGATATCGTCATATGAAATGCCTATATAATCTGTTGCCACAACCAGAGCCTCCTTCTTTTACTGTTAGTGTGCAATAATTAGCTGTGCTTATGCATGAAAAAACCCGCCTCCATAGCAGGCGGGTTTTTAAACTGTAGCCAAAACCTTACGTTTGACTCGGCTAACAGCGTGAGTAATGTGTTAGTAACTTTGCTCAAGTTTTTCGATGAGGCGTCCGACATAGGCAACTGCATCGCGAATCGTTTCTTTGTTTTCCATGTCGACTCCGGCGGTTTTAAATAAATCCAGTGGTTTTTTGGTACCACCAGCTTTGAGCATGTCTAGCCAGCGGTCAATGACTACCTGGCCGTTTTGTTCATAAAGGGAGTACGCTTTGGTGGCTGCTGTTAAACCAGCAGAATACGTATACGGATAAAGGCCTTTGTAGTAATGAGGCTGCCTCATCCATGTCCGGCCGGCACGCTCGTCAATGTGAACGGCATCGCCCCAGAAACCGGAGATGACTTCTTGCTTGGTCTGGCGAAGCAATGCAGCAGTCAGTGGCACGCCTTCCTCAGCATAGCGATAGACACGGTGTTGGAAAACTCCTTCAAGCAGGTGCGTGACAAAGTTATGATAATACGTCCCAATAAATTGCAACAGCACCCAGCGTTTCATCCGAGGATCGTCTGTCTGTTTAAGCAAGTGGTTCCCTAAAAACAATTCGTTGATTGTGGACGGCGCTTCAATGCAATACATCGATGGGCGAGTGGCGCTGAGAGGTTGATGGGCATTGGCAAGATAAAAATGGCCAGCATGCCCTAGTTCATGTGCAAGAATAAAACCGCCGCGCATCGTATTTTTCCAAGTCAGCAAGATGTAGGGGTGTGCCCCATAAGGGCTTGAACAGAAAGCGCCTGTTGCTTTGCCGATATTGTCAGCGCGGTCAACCCAACGGTCTGTTTTTGCCGTTTGCAACATGTCTACATAGTCGTCACCAAATACGCGAAGTGCGTCAATGATAGTGGCAAAGGCGTCGTCATAGGTTGTTTCTGGTTCAAACTCTGGGTCAAGTGGCGCTTTTAAATCTTCAAAACGAAGCTCAGAAAGGCCAAGGACCTCTTTTTTTAGCGTTGCAAAGCGGCGCATATGAGGAGCAAGTTCCTCATAAATCGTGTCCAACTGGTTATGGTACATCGTTTCGTTGACGTTCTGATCGTGAAGAAGCATGGCTTCGGCCGACTTAAATCCTCTGAGGCGAGCGACTGTGACATTCTTCGACACTTCGGTTGCAAACAATTTCGCGTACGTATGTTCATATGCTTTCAGCGTGTCATCGAAAACGTGAAAAGCATTTCTTCGTTCTTCTGTATTTGGCGAAAGCTCATACTGGTCTTCAAAACGGGCGAATGAAAGGGGCTTATCCTGGCCGTCTGCCCCTTTAAAAGCAGGAAACGACATATCAGCAGCTTTGCTTTGTGAATACGTGCTGTATGGCGCTGACAAAACAGGCGACAGAGCGGCAAGGGCTTCTTCCGTTTCAGCAGAAAGGGTATAGGGCTGATTCGCTAACAGCTTGTCCAAATAGACGCTAAACCGTTCAAGCTCCGGAAGGGACTTGCGGAATTGCTCGATTAGTCCAGTCGGCAAGGCGATAATATCAGCTTCTAGCTTTGCTAATTTCGCTTGGATAAGTGCCTGTGCTTCTTCAACGCGGCTCGCATTTGCTTGTGCGACCTCATCAGCCCCATTTCCTGCTAAAGAAAGAGAAGCATATGTTATCACTAGAACCGCTTTTTCTAATAGCGCTTCTCTCGCTTGGAGACCGTTTAGCAAATGTTCAGGGCGTTCCCCGAGTTTTTCGCCAACAGGAAGTTTGGCGCTTTGTTCTTTTACTTCGGCAAGCGCTGCTTGCCATGCTTCATCATTAGGGAACAGGGCCGATAAGTCCCACGTTTCCACTACAGGGACATCTTGACGTTTTGTTAAATCCATAATAGCCTCCTATGTTTCGTTAATCGAAATATGTTTCCATTATACATGAATGCCCGGCCTTTGCCAGCTATCTTTCAGAATTTTTTTATGAATGGTTACGTATAGCCAAGAGAACAACCATTCGCTAAAATGGGGATAGACAATAAATGAGGTGGTTCCATGTTTAAACGGCGTTTGCCACAGCTTATGAACCAGTTAAAGAAAGATGAACATGTGTCTTACTGGAAAGAAATTGCTCCACTAGAAGCGAAGACAGTGCCTTTTCCAGCTGAATTGGATTTTAACATTTGCCAAGCCTTGCGAAAAAAGGGGATTGGTGAACTGTATACACATCAAGCAGAAGCCTTTCAAAAGGCATTAGCAAACAAACATTTTGTTGCTGTTACCCCAACAGCGTCTGGAAAGTCGCTATGCTACAATTTGCCTGTCCTACATGAGATTGCTGCTTCTCCACATAGCCGGGCGCTGTATCTATTTCCGACAAAGGCGCTTGCACAAGACCAAATGAGCGATTTGCATGGCATGATTGCCGATATAGGGATGGATATTAAATGCCATACATACGATGGCGACACAGCTCCGCAAATCCGTACGTCGATTCGCAAAGCAGGCCATATTGTATTAACAAACCCGGATATGCTACATGCGGCGATTTTGCCCCATCATACAAAGTGGGTATCGTTTTTTGAGCACTTGCGCTATATCGTCATTGATGAACTTCATACGTACCGCGGCGTTTTTGGCAGCCATGTCGCCAATGTCATTGCTCGGCTTAAGAGAATTTGTGCATACTACGGCGCTAACCCTCAATTTATATGCACTTCCGCCACGATTGCGAATCCGAAAGAGCTGGCTCAAGAGTTGACTGGGGCTACGTTTGACTTAATTGATGACAATGGGGCGCCGCGTGGAAAAAAGCACTTCTTGTTTTACAATCCGCCGTTCGTGAATGAGCCTTTGCAAATTCGGCAAAGCGCTGTTGCGAAAGTGAATGAGCTGGCAGGAATGTTTTTGAAAGAAGGAATCCAAACGATTGTGTTTGCGAAAAGTAGAGTGCGTGTTGAATTGATTTTAAGCAGGCTCCAAGAATTGACGAAACGGACATTTAATCGTTCAGCAATCCGAGGCTACCGTGGCGGCTATTTGCCGAAACAACGCCGTGAGATTGAAAGAGGGCTCCGTTCAGGGGAGATTAAAGGCGTCGTATCCACCAATGCGTTGGAGCTTGGCGTTGACATTGGCCAACTGGAAGTTTGCATCATGACGGGCTATCCTGGTAGCATCGCCAGCTCTTGGCAGCAGGCAGGCCGTGCTGGGCGGAGGCAAAAAGAGTCGTGTGTGATCATGGTGGCCGCCTCTACGCCACTCGACCAATATATGATCAAAAATCCACACTACTTTTTTGAACGGCCGCCAGAAACAGCAAGGTTAAACCCTCATAATCTTGTTATTTTTATCGACCATTTAAAATGTGCTGCCTACGAACTGCCGTTTTCAACGGGAGATGTCTTTGGCGGTGAGGTCGTTGATGACTATTTAGATTACTTGACAGAGCAGCATGTACTCCATGCTAACAATGGCAAATGGCATTGGATGAGCGATGCTTTTCCAGCCCATGGGATCAGTTTGCGCTCAGCTTCACAAGAAAATGTCGTCATCATTGATCAATCGGATGTCACCAATCATCGCGTTATTGGCGAAATGGACCGCTTTAGTGCAATGACGCTCTTGCATGAGGAAGCGATTTATTTACATGAAGGTGTTCAATATCAAGTGGAACAGTTAGATTGGGATGAAAAAAAAGCGTTTGTCCGTGAAGTAAGCGTTGAATATTTTACAGACGCGAACTTGGCTGTCTCTCTCCGCGTTCTTGAAGAAGACGAGAGCCGGGAAGAGGGCGATGTCCAGCTTTCATTTGGCGATGTTAGTGTGACAGGAAAAGCAACGATTTTTAAAAAGCTACGCATTAGCACGTTGGAAAATATCGGTTCAGGGCCGATTCATTTGCCAGAGGAAGAGTTACACACGAACGGGATGTGGTTATCGTTTAAAAACGAGTTAGTAGAGGCAATCGGCGAGAGCGACTTTGACGAAGCATTAGTAGCTTTGGCTCATTTGCTTCATCACGTTGCGCCTGTGCGCATTATGTGTGACCGAGGCGATATTCATGTTGTGCCGCAACGGAAGGCGACCCATTCCGGCTTGCCGACAATATTTTTATACGATTCTTACCCAGGAGGAATCGGGCTTGCCAAGGAAGTATATGAGCGGACAAGTGTCATTTTAAACGATGTCGCGGCACTCCTTGATTCATGCCAGTGCGAATCCGGCTGTCCGTCTTGTGTTGGCAGCGCCTCTTCAGCAAAAAACATAAAAGTTCTCGTCAAAACGCTTGTTCAGCAATTGCAAAAGGGGAGTATGACTGTATAATTTCACATACCGTATTAGATGAAAGGAGGCGGCTATGTCGATCAAGGCGAAATTAAAACGGTTTGAATCTCATATGTCGACCACCGAAAAAGACAAGGAATCGGCGACGACTAACAACAACGAACATGGAAGTTGGGAACAAATGAATACCGAGGCTTGCTCGTTTGACGGTATGGTTTGTTATATTCGGACGACGCGGATGTCTTTGCAAGAAAAACATGGCCCTAAAACATTTGCTGAAATGAAAGCAGCAATTGATCGTTGGGATACAAGTGCTTTCGCTCATCCTTTGTCAAAGAAGGGCATTCCTACTGAAAAACTGTTGTTTTTTGACACGGAAACGACTGGATTAAGCAGTGGGGCAGGCACGCAAATGTTTTTGCTTGGATTTGCTTCTTTTACAGAAAAAGAAGTGGAGGTTAAACAGTATTTGCTGTCTAAACCTGATGCCGAGGTGGCTTTGTATCACTTTTTTCTTGCCGATGCCAAAAAGCTTGACCATCTTGTCACTTTTAACGGCAAGGCGTTTGATTGGCCAAGGTTAAAAACACGCCATTCGTACTTGCGGGAAGCAGTGCCTGCATTGCCGAAGTTCGGTCATTTTGACTTGCTCCACGGTTCACGCAGGCTGTGGAAAAACGAACTTCCCTCGTGCAACTTGAGTACGCTTGAAGCAGAAAAGCTTGGCATCAAGCGTACAGCGGATACACCGTCCTACCTAGTGCCAATGCTTTATTTTGACTTTGTCAGGGAAGGGAACCCAGCATTCATGGAATCTGTGTTTGCCCACCACGAAGCAGATATGCTGTCTTTAATTGCTTTGTATGCCAAGTTAAGCGACTTGATTTTAGATGCAAAGGGGCAAGCGAGTGACGCGGAACGCTTCCAAATTGCTAGATGGCATGAAGCAGCCGGCCAGCAACAAGCTGCGTTTTCTTTATATGAAAGCTTATTGGATAGCAAAGACTTTCCCCTTTTAGCGAGGCGCCACCTTGGCGACTTATTGAAAAAACAACGGCGCTACGCAGAAGCGGCAGAGCAGTTCCATGCTTGTGTGCGGGAAGGATTTGCCAGCTACGATTGTTGGACAGAGCTGTCGCTTATTTATGAGCATTATTTAAAAGAAAGGGACAAAGCGGAAATTTATGCCTACCGGGCATTAGAGTCTTCTACCACTAACAAGGAAAGGGAGGCTGCGTTAAAGCGGGCAGCACGCATAAGCGGGAAATTAAAACGATAAGCATTTCCCGGGGAAGCGCAATAGTCGACGGTTTTCGCTGTAAAATGCGCAAGCATGCGACGTTTTTTGACTTCGATTGCAAAATGCCGACGGCTAGAGGGCGTAAAAATAGGTAATCGAACTAGTACACCTGCTGATAGTCTGACATAAGGTATTAGTGACTCTAATATTAAAAGGAGGAACTTACTTTATGTTTCATAAACGTCCACCGCATTGCTGCCCGCCGCCTAGGCCAGTATGCAAACCAAACGTAAAGCCTGCCGCAGACTGTGGGTGTGAGGCGCCAAATTTGCCGAATATGACGTTGCCAACGCAAACGCATGAGCTTCCAGCAGTTGTCCATCCGACGAAGCACAATGTTGTTGAAAGCACGAACGAGTACATTGTGCCAGAAATTCATCCAACCCATACGACACATGTCAATAATCATGTGTACAAACACATTCATAAATTCCCGCATAGCGAAAGCGTGAAAGAGAATGTGCAAAATTTGCAGTTCTGCGAGAAGCCGCAAGCGACGATGCCAGCAAACGTTATGCCATCAAATGTAAAGCCGAGCAATGTGATGCCAACCAATACAAAGCCGGCAAGCACAAAACCAACCGCAAAAACAAAATCAGATATGAAGCCTAGTGGCATGATGCCATTTAATGGCTACGAGTACTAAGGTTAATACGTTGGGCGGGCGCGAGCCTGCCTTACGTATTGAATAAGGAGGGACGAGCTATCCATTCACTGCTTGTAACAGGTTATAAAGCCCATGAATTGGGGATTTTCCAGGAAAGTCATCAGGGGGTTCACTATGTAAAAAAAACGATTGAAAACCGGTTGCGCCCTTTTATCGAAGAAGGGACGGAATGGATCATTACAAGCGGCCAACTTGGCGTTGAACAGTGGGCGGCGGATGTGGTCTTCTCCTTAAAGGAGACCGCTTATCCACACATAAAACTGGCGATATTGCCTCCTTTTGAAGGGCAAGAGGCGAATTGGGCCCAAGCAGCACAAGAACGCTACGCGGCAAGGCTAGCAATGGCTGATTTTGTAGAGTGTATCTCGAAGCGCCCATATGAGCATGTCGGCCAACTTAGGCAAAAAAATGATTTTCTAGTTCAACGGACGGACGGTCTGCTTGTTCTTTATGATGAAGAAAAGCAAGGTTCGCCATTATACTATATTGCTAGCGCCAAAGCACAGGGAAAGCCGATTTTTTACATTTCTCCCGAAGAAGTCGAGGAAACGGTTCGCCAAGACCAATATGACGACTTTCTTTAAAGCGTTGTAAAAGTTTGTGAATTGACTCGGTTTAAATTGACTTTAGCCGCGAGTTTTGAAAAAATAGAAGTAGTAACGTGGAATAGGACATGAGGTGATCTGAGATGAGCCAAATGGAGATTAAGCTTACAGCAAAAGAAATCTTAGATAAAGATTTCAAACAAAGCATGAGAGGGTACAACCAAGACGAAGTCGATAAATTTCTCGATACCGTCATTCAAGATTATGAAGCATTTCAAAAAAAAATCGAGCAACTTGAACGAGAAAATGAACTGTTAAAACAAGATTTAAAAAAGCAAACAGAACGTCCGCAACGGAGCCAAACCGTTACCGCGCCTTCGGCTGGCAGTACCAATTATGACATTTTGCAACGTCTATCCAATTTGGAGAAAAAAGTGTTTGGCAGCAAAATGTACGAGTAATGATCCATGTCTATACGGATGGCGCCAGTGCTGGCAATCCAGGTCCTTCTGGAGCTGGGCTTGTTTTTTTAAAGGACGGCGAAGCACAAGAATTTCGTTTTCACCTTGGTGACAAAACGAACCATGAAGCTGAATTTGCAGCAGTTGATATTGCCCTTGAAATATGCCTTCAAAAGGAATGGCAACAAGTGGCGGTACGTACGGATTCAAAGCTTGTCAGTGACAGTATCGAAAAGGGCCATGTGAAAACAAAAGCATATGCTGGCTATCTTTGTTCCATTTTGGATAAAATTGCACAACTGGAGCTTTTTTTTATTATGTGGGTGCCAAGCAAACAAAACAAAAAAGCTGATGAACTTGCACGCTTGGCCATTCGGGAACCAAAGCGGTTATTTCGATAATGATTGCCAAGTTGGCGCAAATGTGTTAAACTGAACAAGTCGCTTATGACAGATACATGTCTTCAGACAACCGCTGCGCATTTTATGCGTAGAGGAAAGTCCATGCTCGCACCGGCTGAGAGGCCGGTAGTGTTCGTGCCTAGCTAATCCATAAGCTAGGGCAGCTGCCTTGCAGCTGACGGCAGGAGAGATGCCTACGTCCAAATGGATAAGGCATGCACTCCTTGAAAGTGCCACAGTGACGTAGTCTGCTTGGAAACGGGCAGAGTGGAACGCGGTAAACCCCTCGAGCGAGAAACCCAAACAATGGTAGGGGCATTTTTCAGTCTGAAAATGAACGGAACTGAAAAAACGAAGCAATTCGTAGATAGATGGTTGTCGCCGGAGTACGAGGCTCATCACCGTTTGTAGTACAAAGGTACAGAACATGGCTTATCGATGGCATGGAGATGAACGTTATAAGCGAGCCAAAACCCTTTACAAGGGTTTTTTTTATTGGAATCTGTTAGAATAAACGGGGAACACTGTTTGGCAGGAGGGAAGAAAAATGGACAACCAAGCAAAAACGATGTATCTCATAGGCGTTGTGCTTTTCCTGTTAACTGGAATTGGCTTTACGATTCAAGGTGATTTACTTGCAGGTGGGGTATTCCTTGTCTTGTTTTTTGCGTTATACATGCTGATTGTCTTTTTGCACCACCGCTCCTTACGTACGCAAAAGCTCGCGACATTTTTAATGTTTGCTTTTGGCGTCATCGCTGCTGCAGGAGCTGTTTTTGCTTATACGCAAGGCGGCTATTTATGGCATTAGCGCCAGTGAAGAGAAGAGAAAGGGGCATGAACGATGAAAAAAGTGACGCTCATTGCCACAACCACAATGGGGCTGGAAGCAATTGCTGCAAGGGAAGTACGCCAGCTTGGCTATGAAAACGTAACAGTTGAAAACGGCCGTGTGTTGTTTGAAGCAGCAGTTGAAGCGATTCCAAGGGCAAATTTATGGCTGCGCACAGCGGATCGGATCAAAGTCCGCATTGGCGAATTTAAAGCCATGACATTTGACGAATTGTTTGAGAAAACAAAGGCGCTCCCGTGGGCGGATTTGTTGCCGCCCCATGCGGAATTCCCTGTTATTGGGCGCTCCGTCAAATCAAAGCTATTTAGCGTTTCAGATTGCCAAGCGATTGTAAAGAAAGCAGTCGTCGAAAACTTGAAAAAACGTTATAAACGTAGCTGGTTTGATGAAAATGGGCCGCTATACCGTATAGAAGTAGCGTTATTAAAAGATGTAGCTACATTAACATTAGATGCAAGCGGAACAGGTTTGCATAAGCGGGGGTACCGTGTTTTACATAATCAGGCGCCGTTAAAAGAGACGCTCGCTGCGGCGATGATCCAATTAACAACATGGACGAAAGACCGTCCTTTCGCAGATCCTTTTTGTGGATCGGGGACGCTTGCGATCGAAGCAGCCATGATCGGTCAGAACATTGCGCCGGGGTTTAACCGTGACTTTGTATCTGAGGAGTGGCACTGGATTGGGGAAGAGCGATGGAGACAAGCACGTGAAGAGGTCGAAGATTTGGCTAATTATGACCAGCCTCTTGATATCATTGGATCAGATATTGACCACCGAGCCGTTGAACTAGCAAAGGGGAATGCACTGGAAGCAGGGTTAGGCGATGTGATCCAATTTAAACAAATGCAAATGAAAGATTTTCGCCATAAGCGCCCATACGGAATTTTAGTTGGCAATCCCCCCTACGGCGAACGGTTAGGGGAGCGAAAAGAAGTTGAGCATTTGTACAAAGAAATGGGACAAGTCATGGCTTTACATGATACGTGGTCTGTTTATGTGTTAACTTCCCACGAGGAGTTTGAACAGCTATATGGCAAAAAAGCGAACAAAAAACGCAAACTTTATAACGGCAACATTAAAACAGACTTCTATCAATTTTTTGGGCCACGTCCACCAAAACAAGATTAGTTTTAACGAAAGCCCGCGCATAAGCGGGCTTTTCGATACGAAGACTTATCAGGGAGGAACAAGATGAAAATAGGAACGATTGGCACTGGCTCGATTGTAGATTTATTTTTAACCGCTTTAAAAGACATAGACGGGGCTGAATGTGTTGCCATGTACTCCCGTAAAGAAGAAACAGCGAGGCCATTAGCTGAGAAACACAAAATAACGACGATCTACACTGATTTAGCAAACATGTTAGCTGACCCAGCAATTGACTTTATTTACGTAGCCTCGCCAAATAGTTTCCATTTTAGCCATACGTACCAGGCATTACAAAATGGAAAACACGTTATTTGTGAAAAGCCATTTACGTCGACCGTGCGAGAATCAGAACGAGTAATGGAACTTGCTCGCAAAAAACAATTAATGGTGTTCGAAGCGATTACAACGATTCATTTGCCAAATTATCAACTTATTAAAGAACAGATTGGCAAATTGGGCCAGCTTAAGCTTATTCAATGCAATTATAGTCAATATTCTAGCCGCTATGATCTCCTAAAGGCTGGTGAAACCCCAAATGTGTTTAATCCGCAATTTTCTGGCGGTGCATTAGCCGATATCAATATTTACAATCTTCATTTTGTCCTTCATTTATTTGGAGCGCCTGAGTCAGTTGCCTACACTGCAAACAAACATCCAAATGGAATCGACACTTCAGGAGTAGTCGTATTAAAATACCGTGATTTGGTTGCCGAGTGTGTAGGCGCTAAAGATACAAGAAGCAAAAATTTCGTTTTGATTCAAGGAGAAAAAGGCTACATTCATGTAGAAAATGGTGCAAATGGATGCCGCAATGTGAGCGTGCATTTAGAAGATCAAGAAATCAATTTGAATGAACAAACGAGCAGTAACCTGATGTATTATGAACTTCTTGCATTTAAAGACATCTTTGACAAACAGCACTATGACCGTTGCGAGGAATTACTGAAACATTCTTATGCTGTTATGCAAGTATTTGAAAAAGCAAGACAGTCAGCAAATATTGTATTTGCGGCTGATCATGAAGCATAATGAATGATTTGGAAAAGAAATAGAGTGAGATGAACGAAAAGTTTCCTTAGGGAAACTTTTTTGTTTACAACAAAAACATTGTTCGCTATAATACCATTATCTCCCTTCTTTCTGGTAGTAGGGTGAGCCATGATTGGAGCTGACTTTAGACAGCTCCTTTTTTAGATTAAAGGGGAGGAAGCAGCAACAGGCATTTAGAGAGGATGCTCACAAAAAAAGACTTGACAATGAGAATGATATTCATTATCATTTGATTTGTAAGATCCCCCTTATCCCTTTTCAACATTTTTCTTTGACCTTTGCCAGTGTGGCAAAGGTTTTTTTGCTTGCAGGATCCATTTTCTTAATCAAAGTAGGAACAAAAAAGCAAGAAAAATCGACATTTTTCTTGCTTTTTTGCTACAATGAAATGAAACAGTATCAATGAATAAATGGAGGCTTGTTTTTATGGATAGCAGAATTGAAATCACATACGACGTATTTGAGGCAATGTGGCTGATTACGCTCATTGATGAAGCAGGGCAGCGGGTAGGTAAGCCTGAGTATTACAAGAAAAAGGAAAAAGCATTGCAACAAATTCCTTCTTTGAAAAAAGAGTATCCTGATATTCCAATCCGAGTATACAGCAAGAGCGATTTTTTAGTTGCAGTTTATTAAATCACCAAGTTGTGCCTAAAGACAGATACGGGTTTGACGCTTTAATCTGTAATGCCGCTTCCGATCACGGTTAGATCGACGTTGACATCAATATCAAGAGATGGGTAAGTGTCATGCCATTGCTCCATATTCAAATGGCGGATTTTGCTACTGGCCACGTCGCCAAGGCCAATCGGATCGATGCCGCGCTGTTGGAACCTGTTAACTAGTGTTTGCATTTGCTCTTCGAACTGTTGAATGCCGAGCTCTTTTATTTTAGTGAGGTCTTTGGCACTCATGCTTAAATCGCCACTTTCACTAACAACGCCTTTCATGTAGACGAGAATAGAAACATGTAAGCCGTTATCGTCTTTGGTAATCGTGTATTGAGGTGTTGCTTGGACATTCTCAAGGCTTGCAAACGAATCGCTGCTAATTTGTACTTGGTAAAAACCACCTCGGAACGGTTCTGAAAGCAATTTAAAAAAGGAAGCTTCATGGACATTCAGCTTATCGATATAACGGTCCTCTTTAAACAATGCCAAGCCTGTTACACGAGCGTGATCATCATTGCCTTTAATGATGGGCAAAAACATATCAGTGCCTTCTGCGTAATATTGGTATAAGGCGGTATGCAGTGTGACACGTGGGTAAATTTCCCGTTCACTCTGTTCAAGTAATTCATTTAAATATTGATAAACAGTCGTGTCTAATTGGTAATTTTTAGAGAGCAAATCGAATGTTTTTCCTTCAACAATTGCCGGGCGGAGATTGCGTCCGATCATTGAATCCCGTTGGTGGACATTTAAAAAATAAAAAATGCCGTCTTCGGCAAGGCGGTCTTGAAACAACATGAGCCCAATCCGGCCGACAACCATATATTTGGATGACTTTGCTTGCATTTTTTTTTGTGTGATCCGGGAAGTATTTCCGGTAGCAGTAAATACTTTTGTTTGCGGCAGCGTTTCCTCGCTAGGAAGGACGATGAGTGAACCCGCTACGCTCCTGAATTCGTTTTTATTCACATAATCATAGCCAATTGCTTGAATGAGCTGAATGTCTTCAATCACTTTTGTACGAGGCGCGCATCCTCCTAGCACTAAAACGCAGCAAAGGGCAAGCAGCCATTTTTTCATCGTTTGTTCCCTCCTTTAATAACAGCAAGCTTTACTTTTTGGGCAATGTATAAGAATGGGACGTAAGTAATAATGGTCCAAAAGCCAATTGCGGCTGTCATATCATTCAATTGATTGACTTCCTTACGCCCTACGACGAAAAAGGAGCAAACAAACAGCAAGACAATTAACAGGCGCAATCCGGTGCGTTGTTTGATGGAGAAGGCTTGGTTTGCAATGCGGCTTGCTGCCCAAAGCAGCAAGCAAATGGTAGGCAACACAACAAATAGCCAAATCGAAAGACCAATGTACTCGAACCGTTCGATGACGGACAAATTGACGACTTTCCATAATGTAATCGTGGCCCAAATCGTTTGATTAAGTTGATTCTGATTAAAATAGATAGTCGTTAACACAATTGCAAGCGTGTAGATGAGTGTGGTTGTAAAGACCGCTAAATGGCTCCATTTTTGCGATGTAGGACCGTTTTTTAAAAAGGGATAGGCAACCAATAAAACCTCGAAGCCGAGCATATTAAGCGTCATTGCTTTGCTGCCGAGGAGAATGGCTTGCAGTGAATGTTCGAACATAGGGAACAGATTGCTAACATTCGCATGTGTAAATGCAAAATAATTTGCCAAAAGCAATGGGGCTGAAACAAAGAGGCCAATCACACAAAGGCCGACAACGACACGCAACCCATTTGTTACATAAGAATAGGCAAGACACACGAGCAGCAAAAACAATACCCATACATACACTTCGACAAACATCCACATTTGAATAATCTCGATATACGTACGAATGACCGTGTAAGCAAGCAAGGCAAAATAGCCGATAAAATAAAGGTTCAGCAAACCACCAACTGCTTTTCCAAACACGGCTTTGTGGATCGCTACAAGGTCTCCTTGCCCTCGCTTCAATATGCCGTATAGAAGCCACACGAGTACATGGACTGTCATTCCTGCCAGCACCACAGATAACCAAGCGTCCTGGCCTGAAAACGTAACGATAATTCGCTCAAAACCAAGGACGCCAACGCTGATTCGGGCGCCGACAACGATAAAAAAGCTGAAAAATGGCGAGAGTAGCCGACTTTCACTTGGGGCTTGAGTGTGTGTAGCTGGCATCATTGGTCCACTCCTTTTTTTACTCCTCAATGTCGCGCTTTTTTAAATGGTTGCCATCGTGGCTGGAGCTAAAGCGCTTGCGTTTCTTAGCTCGTACGCTTACAGGGCGCTTTTTCTGTTTGTTAAACGGCAACCTGAAAAAGGAGTCTTTCAAATCAGTTACTCTCAACGGATAAATTGGTGCTAAATAAGGTTGTCCAAGCGAAGTTAAAACAAGTAAATGGCTTAGAATGAGGGCGAAACAAGCCGCTACTCCTAAAAAGCCAAGCCACTGGGCGGCAAGAATAAAAGGAAAACGAATCAAGCGGATCGCATTACCCATTTGGTAAATAGGTGTCGTAAAGGAAGCAAGCGCAGTCAATGCAACAATGATTAAGAGAATATTGCTTGTAAGCCCTGCTTCGACAGCGGCTGTTCCGATTACAATGCCGCCAACGATCCCAATCGATTGCCCAATTTTATTCGGCAATCGCGCTCCTGCCTCTCGTAGCAACTCAATGACAACTTCAAGGATCAATGCCTCAAAAATAGGCGGAAAGGGAATCCCGCTCCGCGACGAAACGAGTTTGTGCAGCAGTTGTGTCGGAATCATTTCATAATGGTAGGTCATCACAGCCACATATAAGGCTGTCGACAAAATCGAAAACAATACAGCACATAGTCGGATAAGGCGAAAAGCAGATGCGAGCGGCCATGGCAAAAAATAATCTTCAAAAGCAGAAAAGAATTCAACAAACGAAGTTGGCCCGGTAAGTGCATGAGGCGAGCCATCAACAATTACGGCAACTTTTCCTTCGGCAAGCATCGCTGCAACCCGGTCGGGGCGTTCAGTATCAATCAGTTGTGTAAAAATCGAATTGGAGTCATCTGAAATCAATTGCGCGATATAAGAACTATCGATGATTTCATCAAAGCCGATGTCTTCAATGCGCTGTGTTACTGTTTGGACGACTTGATTATTTGTAATGCCGTCTATATGTAGAATCGCTACTTTTGTTTTACTTAAATGGCCAACGATCCGTTCGGTTATGACAAGGTCTGGAATCGGCAGCCGCTTGCGCACTAAGTTTATATTTGTCGACAGCGGTTCAACAAACGCTTCTTTTGGCCCAACTACACTAAACTCAACTTCAGGCGGGTTAATCGAACGAGTTTCAGCTTGCTCTGCTGGGACAAGCAATGCTTCTGTCGGTGCCTGTTGAAGACAAATAAGGACTTCGCCGCGCATTAAAGCTTGTTCAATTTTAGCTAACTGATGTTCAATTTTCGTTTCTTCTACTCTAATCGCTTCTTTTACCCCAACGAGTGTTTTAAGTTGCTTATTAGCAAGAACTGGCAAAATCTGTTCATGGATGACGTTGGATTTGACGATCGATGAAAAATAATAAATCTCAAAAGGATTGTCGTCCGCCTGTTTAAAGGAATGAAAATCATTTGATCGCCGACACAAGTCAAGGAGCTCTTCCAGCGTCTTCGCGCTTGAACGTTTTTGTTTACGGATTTTTCGTTCGAAACGGCCTTGTTTGCTTTGTTTAGGCATTGGCATCACTCCGAGATTGGCATGTCCATTAGTCTGTGTTGAGCCACTTCTTTTATGCATGAAAAAGAGAATGTGGGGTGGGAAAAAGATGGATAAGCTCACTGTTCATGGCATGTACATCGTTTAAGCCGGGTAATAGTAACCACTAGGCAGGGCGTTTTTTGATTGGCCATTTCACATAGATTGTTCGCCACTGTGGAGATGTTTTTTTAATTTTGACGAAATGTTATCTGGCTTCTATAATAAAAAAAATGGAAGAGGAGTCGTCAGATGTCATTATATATTGTTACTAAAAGGTATCAAACGTGTTATCCTGATCCACTCATTTTAGAAAAAGGCGAGAGCGTCCAATATGGCGAGGAAGATACCGATTACCCAAAGTGGATTTTTTGTGAAGCGGACAAATCGCATAAGAAGGGGTGGGTACCGAAACAATTTTTAACAGTTCCAAATGAAAAGGGAGAGGCCTATTTGTTGGAATCCTATACTGCACACGAGTTGACAGTTGCAGTAGGACAACGGCTTATTGTCAATAAAGAATTAAACGGCTGGCTGTTTGCTCGTACTGAAAAAGGCGAGGAAGGCTGGATCCCAGCTGCCATGCTGTTAAAGCAGCAATAGGCAAAATAGAAACAGCGAATCAATGACCGGCAAGAACTCATTCAAAAATGATGCATAAATAAAACTGCCTGGAATCACGAAGTCCGCTATGTTGATAAACGGGCGCAAACAATAGGTTGTTCGTTGATAGATCCCCCGTGGAGCCACATATGTCTTTCCATGACTGATACGTGTAGCTCTACTTTTCCATCACTTTCCTCATAATTTCACTTATCGTATTTCACATAAAAAAAAACAAAATAAACAACACTACACCTAAAGGAGTGAACGCTATGCTAGATGGTTCGTGGGTAACAATAAAACGAGGCAATCACACGATTTTAGGGTGGATTGAAAAAAACAAATCCTTTCATTGCAAAGATCCTTTATACCAAACGTACTATTTCCATACGCTTCATCCCGAACGGTCAAAAGCGCCGATTTTAATTTACTATAAAGACATACATAAAGCCGAATTGACGTTAGAAGACGAGGATTACCATACGATGCAATTACTTGCACTGGAATTGAAAGATGCCAATTGGTTTTCTGAAATAGGGGAGCGGCGAAAAGAAATTCCTTTTTGAAATCCTTCTACTTATGAGATAATCAACAGAAATACTGACCATCTTACCCTACACGTAATTCCCACAAAAGCCGTGACAAAAGAGCGAATTTGCGTAATGATAAGAAGGGAGAGGGGGATTTTTTTCGTGTATTCAATTGGTTTAGACATAGGCACTACGAGCGCAAAAGCCGTGCTCTATACAGCGAACAACGAAGAAATTTGCGCATGTGAAATTGCCTATCCATTGCTAAAACGGAAGGTAAACTATGCAGAGCAAGATCCAGATGTCGTCGTTGATGCTTGTTTTACAGTCCTTCACCACATTATAAATAAAGGGCAAATACAAGGAAAAGATGTTTCATTGGTTGCCTTGTCCTCAGCCATGCATTCACTAATCGCCGTTGACCAAAACGGCAAACCGCTGACGCTTGCGATTACTTGGGCAGACAATCGTTGCGCCCCTTTTATAAAAACGTTAAAAGGGACAAGCCAAGGAAGACATTTTTATGAAAATACAGGAATACCGATTCATCCGATGTCTTGGATTGGCAAAATCCACTGGTTACGAGAAAATGAGCGCTCTGTTTTTAAACAAGCGTATAAATTTATCACGATGAAAGAATATTTATGTTTGCGATTGACTGGTCACTATGTGGTCGATCATTCAATGGCGAGTGGGACAGGCCTTTATCATTTACGGAAACAAGCATGGGATAAAGACGTATTAGCTTTTCTTGAAATTAGTGAAGATAAGTTGTCTTCGCTCGTGCCCACAACTTACGAATTGCCGCCGCTAACAGCAGAGGCACAAGCGCTGCTTCCAGTTGGAACGGATTGCCGTTTTTTTATTGGCGCAGGGGACGGCGTATTGGCCAATATTGGCGCTGACGCGCTAGAAAAAGGAACGGTTGCGATTACTATTGGGACAAGTGGAGCTGTGCGAACACTTGTAGATGACGTAGTGACGGACGAGTTACAGCGAACATTTTGTTATGCGCTTACAGAAGGAAAGTTCATCGCAGGCGGTGCGACCAACAACGGCGGTATGGCATTGCAATGGTTTATTGACCAATTTTCAAAAGGAATGCAAACGGAAGCAAATGGACGCTCTATCCATGAATTGATTATTAAGTCAGCGGCCAATGTTCCTGCTGGTTCCGAAGGTTTGCTGTTTCTTCCATTTTTAAATGGGGAGCGTGCTCCATTTTGGGACCCGGATGCAAGAGGGACTTTTTTTGGCGTTTCTATGCACCATCAACATGCACACTTTGCAAGAGCTGTAATGGAAGGAGTCCTATATAGCATTTGCTCCGTTGTAAACGCATTGAAGCAATCCCTTGGTACAATCGACCGTGTCCAAGCTTCAGGCGGATTTGCTCGCTCGCCTGAATGGGTACAAATGCTGGCGGATATCATTGGACAAGATGTCTCTTTGCCCCCGTCTCACCATGCTTCAGCGCTAGGAGCTGTTTTGCTTGCCAAACATGCGATAGGAGAACTCGATCTGTTTACCGCAGCAAAAACAGAGAAAAAAGAGCAGGCACTCCTTTTTAAGCCTAACCTTCAGCATACAGAAGTATACCAAGAGCTGTTTGCCATGTATGAACGCCTGTACCAAAAACTAGAAACAGAATTTAGCGCCATTGCAGCCTTTCAAAGTAAGTAAACCGTATTTTTATTATGTTAACTAACTTGAATAAATGGGTATAAATCCGTTCATGCTAGCCATAAAGGAGGCAGCAACATGAACAATTACCCTAAAGATGTATATGGCTACAACGACCTCAAGCAAATTGAACTTGCCATCCAAGCTGCACAACGTGCGGTTGGCCAAGCTACCCATAGCATGGACCCTGACCAACTTGAAAATGCAAATGCGGCATTAAAGCAAGCACGCGAACAATTTACACATGCACTTGCCCACCAGCATAACATGGATAACGCTTTTGCAGCTCATTCATCGGCTTTGCTCGACCAAGCAGCCCATCAATTGCATGAGGCAGAAGAAGACTTGCAAGACTAGGCGGCGCTATCTATGGTCAAATAAGACAAACAACAAAGGGAAAGAGGTCTCATACAATCTTCCACTTTGCGATAGTAACTAGCTAACATTTTTGCATTGGGATATACCATCGACGACCATTCACTTGAAACAAGGATAATTTGGCTTATAAAGTTCTTTACTTTTCACTTAAAGATTTGCTATGATTGTCTAACATTCATTAAGCGACAATCAAAAAAATGCGATGAAGAGAAGAGTACAATCGGGAATTCTTCAAAGAGAGCTCCAGTTGGTGAAAAGGAGTAAGGATGAATGGTTGGAAGCAAGCCTCAGAGCGGCACATTGGATCCAGTAGGTGATAGTGTGACAGGAGCTCCTGTTATAGAGCTAGGGTATACGTATGGACTTCATACCGTACCTAATGAGGGTAATATGGTGACATATTGCCAAACTGGGGTGGCACCACGGCGCGCAACAACTCGTCCTCAAGACAACGGTCTTGGGGGTGAGTTTTTTTATTGTCCAAATTTAGATTCTCTAAGGAGTGGAAATAAAAATGCGTATAAAAAAGTTTATAAAGTCGTGGAAATACCCGTTCATTTTATTGTCCAGTATTGGCATTTCCAGTATAGGGGGATGGGTGTATTTTATAGCATTAAATTTAATCGTTCTTGATAGGATGGGCGTAATGGCTGTCTCGGGTCTATATATCCTTCGCGCTTTATCTGCATTGTTTACCACCTTTTGGTCAGGTAGTCTAATTGACCGATTTCATAAAAAGCGTCTTATGGTGTGGTGTACTATATTCCAAGCAGTGTTTATTGCTGTTCTTCCTTCACTATCATCTCTTTGGGCAATATATGGCATTGTCTTCTTAATAAGTATAGCTAGTTCCATATATGAGCCTACATCAATGACTTATATTACGAAGTTGATTCCCCGAGATCAAAGGAAACGGTTTAATTCTCTACGAAGCTTAATTGATTCTGGAGCATTTGTTATTGGACCAGCTATTGCAGGAATGTTGTTTATGATTGGCACTCCCCATTTTGCGATATACATGAATGCAATCGCTCTATTTTTATCAGCCCTACTCACATTATTCATGCCTAATATTGAAAAAGATGATTTTATTGAAACGAAAGAAGAAAAAATAAGCTTGGCAGTCTTAAAACTTGATTGGCAACTAGTCGTGGATTTTAGTCGTAAGCACGTGTACATTATGGTTATTTACTTCCTATTCAGTGCGGTAATGGTTTTGGCAACTGCGATCGATTCACTGGAAGTCGCGTTTTCTACAAAAGTGCTTTCTTTATCAGAAAGAGATTATGGATTACTGGTAAGTATTGCGGGTGTTGGAATCATTGTAGGTTCCTTCGTAAACATACTCATTGTCAAAAAGATAGCTACCTCCTGGCTAATCGGTCTTGGCTCGTTCATGATTTCAATCGGTTATGTCATCTATGCCTTTTCAGGTACTTTTTTAACTGCAGCCATTGGTTTTTTTACTTTATCATTTTCGATGGCTTTTATGAACACGGGATTTTACACCTTTTACCAAAACAATGTTCCGGTCAGCGTCATGGGGCGGGTTGGTAGTGTTTATAGTTTCATCGAAGCTTTTTTCATCATTATTGGAACGATTATTTTTGGAATAATGGCCGAATTCATTTCGATTCGCTTCGTCATTGTATTAGGAAGTCTAATTATGTTTGTCGTAACGATTCTATTGTTTTTCTTTAATACACACCCCTCGAAAGCAGCGTATTATTCTGAAAAACATCCATTGCAAGTATCTAACACTGATTAGAAAAGTACAACATAGCTGCGTTAGAAAATATCGACTTAAT
This sequence comes from Shouchella clausii, assembly GCF_001598215.1. Taxonomy (GTDB): domain Bacteria; phylum Bacillota; class Bacilli; order Bacillales; family Bacillaceae_D; genus Shouchella; species Shouchella tritolerans. The sequence continues at coordinate 95,936 of NZ_BCXJ01000002.1, forward strand.
ATAAATTCCCCATTTTCGTTATCAAAATGGGGAATTGGGTTTTTGCTTAACGAGCATGCAATTGTCGGAGACCGTAAAATAGCTTATCTAAATAATGAATACAAACGTGGATTACAACCCAAGAAACATCTTCATGCCTTTGGACCAAAAATGTTGACAAATAATAACGGTTTAATTAAAGTTAAAACAGAGTCGAAATATCTACAATAGAAAGGAGATTGGCAATGAATCAGAAATTAAATAGAAAAATAACTAATTTGGAGACGATAAAGCGTCCCTCTGCTGATGAGCTATTTCAATTTATACCCCTTCATAAAGAGGATAAATTATTAGATCTTGGAGCAGGAGTAGGCTATATAAGTCTTCCAATTTCTAAGTATGTAGATGAAGTCATTGCACTTGATTTTGATGAAGAGATTTTAACGTACTTGGAAACAAAAGCGAGGGAACATAGAATAACCAATATTAAAACGCTTGTATCAGATTTCAAAGATATACAACTAGATGACGAAAAAGTTGATAAGGCTGTTGCTTCCATATCACTTCACGAAGTTAAACCACTTTCGCTTGCATTAGGTGAAATATATAGGGTCTTAAAAAATAAAGGGGTGTTTCTCTGTATTGAATTAGAAAAGTCAAAGTTATCAACTGGCCCGAGAGTTTCATCAGAAAATATGAAAGAAGAAGTTCTTCATGCTGGCTTTGATATAGTCGACATTTTTTATCCTCAAGCTAAAGTGGCTAATCAGCCCGTTTATATCATTGTGGCCCAAAAAAATGATTAAACCAGTATTGAACTAGTTGTTTATTTATACGTAACTACTAGTTTTTATCGTTATTGTAAAAAAGGAGCATTGAGTTTAAAGGAAAAGCGAATTTCCGTGAAAAACATTCCATTTAACATTAAGTTTATCTTGTGACCAGTAAGAAAAAGAGGCCCCCCTAGAGTTCCGTCAATTCAGATCGTCAAACATTTAGAAGGAAGAGGCCCATTTCGTCCGACCTCAGAAAGCTTGTAAAAAAAACAGCGTAAGGATAAGGATCGTTAAAATTCAGCTTTGCCTCCTAAACCAACAACCTTGTCACGTTTCCAGTGGATGGTGCAAATCAGCAAAACGGGGCTGATGGAAGACAATCATATCCAAGTCAGCGTCATAATCAATGGTCATGCCGTCCAAATACCAAAAATTATCTTCTGAAACAGTAAAATAAAGCGATCCTGATTCGATATAATAACGGTTATTAAGTTCTTCTTCTCTCATAATGCCAACTGAAAAACCGCCAGATCCAACACCGCCAACACGAACATACAGGCGAAGAATCGCGCCTGCAGGCAATTCCATTTCTTTTTTATAGAAAGAAGCCGCTTGCTTCGATACATGAATGTTCATTTGTTTCCACTCCTATCCGCTTTTTAGTGTACCATACCGTTCATAAAATAGTTGTCCAAACCATACAAACCTTGCTATTGTAGAAAATAGAAAGGTGGTTATAAGCAAATGGAAAACGATATCCAAAAGAAGTTTCTTGAGTATGTGAAAAAAATCAACCATTATAAGCAAGCGATGGCGCTTATGGCTTGGGATAGTCGTACGGGCGCGCCAAAAGCAGGCGTACCTCAGCGTGCTGAAGTGCTTGGTACTTTATCAGCTGAAGTATTTACCATGTCTGTGTCCGACCAAATGAAAGACATGCTCGCTGCATTGGATAAAGCAACAGATTTGTCAGAAATAGTAAAAAAATCAAAGGAACATTGCCAAAAAACGTATGACCAGAACACCAAAATTCCCGCTGACGAGTTCAAAGCGTATGTCATGCTGCAATCGACAGCCGAGTCGGTGTGGGAGGAGGCGAAGGAAAAGAACGACTTTGCGATGTTCCAACCCTACTTGGAAGAACTGGTCTCATACAATAAGAAGTTTATTGAGTACCGTGGCTATGAAGGGCATCCTTACAACACGCTCCTCGATGATTACGAGCCTGGCGTTTTCACCGATACACTCGACCGAGTCTTTGCTGAGCTAAAAGCAGCGTTGATTCCACTTGTGAAAAAAGTGTCTAACGCAAAGAAACAGCCAAATACGGCACCACTGTATGCCTATTTCCCGAAGGCCGCCCAAGAAAAACTAAGTCATGATGTATTAAAACATATTGGCTATGATTTTGACAAAGGACGACTAAATGAAACCGTCCACCCATTTGCGATAGGCATTAACCCAAATGATGTGCGCGTCACAACCAAATACAACGAACATGATTTCCGCGTTGCCCTGCTTGGCACAATTCATGAAGGCGGTCACGCCCTATATGAGCAAAACATCGATCATGATTTAATCGGAACGCCTCTGTCTGGTGGCACTTCCATGGGCATCCATGAGTCGCAATCACTGTTCTTTGAAAAATTTATCGGCCAATCGCTTCCTTTCTGGAAAAACGTGTATCCCCTTTTAAAACAACATGCCGGTAGCCAATTCGACAATGTCGAGCTTGAGGACTTTTACTTTGCTTTAAACGAATCTAGGCCATCCCTCATTCGTATTGAAGCAGATGAACTTACCTATTGCCTGCACATTATTTTGCGCTATGAATTAGAAAAAGGCCTGTTTGAAGGGACGATTGAAGTCAAAGATTTGCCACGTCTATGGAATGATAAAATGGAAGAATATTTAGGCATCCGGCCTGAAAACGATGGAGAAGGCGTTCTCCAAGACGTCCACTGGTCATCAGGTTCCTTTGGCTATTTTCCTTCGTATGCACTTGGCTACATTTATGCGGCACAAATGAAGCAAGCGATGTTAAACGATTTGCCAAATTTCGATCAATTGCTTGAACAAGAACAGATCGTTGTTATTCGCGAATGGCTGACAAAGCATGTCCACCGTTTTGGCAGTTTGAAAAAACCGCAAGAAATCATTGCTGATATTACTGGAAAAACGATTGACGCCAAGCCTTTGCTTTCCTATTTAACCGAGAAATACAGCAACCTATACGACCTTTCCTAACAACAAAAAAGATTGCCATAGCTGGCAATCTTTTTTTTTATGCTGCTTCTTGTTCAAAAGATGGAAGGATATCGGCAAAGCCCATGACCATTATTTCAATCGCAATCACCGTTAAGGCAACGCCTGTTGCTCGTTTCACCAACGAAAGTCCCTTTTGTCCCGTGCGTCCGCGAAGCCAATTGGCAACCAAGAGCGGCCCAAGGGATAGAACGAGCACACTCACGAATGCCAAAAAAGTTATCGGTACATAAAACCAGCGATGATTCTGATTCGCCGTTAAGCACATTGTTGCTCCGGCGGCACCCTGGCTAGCAACTGTTGGGTAAATGGTTTGCTGCTTGCTATGATAACTCGTTTTCCCTTGAAGCAATTTACAGCCAATCACTAATAAACATAGCCCACAGACAATCGAAAATGTTTCAATGGAAATGTTATAGACCAATAACATCAATTGTTCCAGCAACAACAACGTTGTCAAGGCTCCTAAAACGACAAGCATTGCTTTTGCTGCTTTATGTATTCGTTGTTTATCCCATTTTATGTGGGCAAGTCCAAGCCGCACAGAGAGATTGCCAATGGGGTAAAGGATCGCAAAAATGGAAACGAACGCGTGGATGAAAAACGACAACATGCCAAACGCTCCTTTTTATTGTAAGTTAGCTGCTCGTAGTTTGCCCTGTTTTTTTTCGGCTATACAGCTAAATTCAAAAAAATAAGCGTTTTTTCAAGCTCTTCATCCCAGACGTTTATTTTGACCATCCGAAACGGTCATACAGACAAATATGTCACCTAATTCAACTTTGGACATTAAAGGAAAACCTCTCAATCAACAAAGTATGCTACTTGCAAATCAAGCTTTGGGTGGAAGTTGCATCGAGAGAAGCGTTACCTTTTCTTCTTCAAAAATTGAATGCAGTTGTTGGTGGTTCTACTGAAAGTTAGGTGGCTGACAAATACCAACTAAAATGGAGTAGGCTGCTCCTAAAATGTTGGTTTTAAATAACCTGATTCACCAAGAAATCCGACAACTCCTACCAAAGGGGCAATCGGCTTTTTGCCTATTCATACAAGACATTTAACGTTCAAGGTATCTGTATAAAGTAGATTTACTGATGCCTGTTTCTTTTTTTATCTCAGTTAAACTATATTTTTTACTTTGGTACATATGAATGGCACGCTTTACGTTTTCATCAGGTTTTCTTGGTCTTCCAGTAGGAACTCCTTTTTGTTTTGCGTTATTCAAGCCTTTTTTTGTTTTCTCACTTATGACATCGCTTTGAAATTCAACTAGGTGTCTGACAATATCATTAAACGGATATCCATTTTTATTACTCGTATCAATCCCTTCTGTAAGGGATTGAAAATAAGCGCCTTTCGTTTCTAGTATTTCTAACAACTCTACTAAATGACGTGTTGAATCAGCCAGCGCAAACAGTTTATGAACAATCATTTTATCGCCCGGTTGGACATGATCCAATATGTTTTTTAGTTGGGTTCTTTTCTTTGCTGATGAATGTTCTTCTTTAATGATTCTATCGCAATCCGATTTTGTTAAATTTTCTAATTGGATATGGCAATCTTGATCCCCGTCATAAGGTCTCATATACCCTATTAACATGTAGACTCCCCTGCCTATAAATAGTTTTCCCTTATCATCATACCATACTTGTTATTTTTATAAAAAGTACCAAAAAGGTTCCGTTTTGGGAAGAAAGATGCTACACTAATTTTTGTTGCTTGAAATCGGACCCGGCTTTTATAAGCAGTAAAAGCCAAAGGAATAAAATAAATGAGGTGTAACAAAATGGGGGAAAGCATTAAAAAACAATGGTTTAATAATATAAGGGCAGATAGCCTTGCTGGGATTGTTGTCGCATTAGCCTTAATTCCAGAAGCGATTGCTTTTTCAATCATTGCAGGAGTCGATCCAATGGTTGGGCTATATGCCTCTTTCTGTATCGCTGTCATGATTGCTTTTGTTGGTGGCCGACCTGGAATGATTTCAGCTGCAACTGGTGCCATGGCATTGTTGATGGTTCCTTTGGTAAAAGAGCATGGGCTTAATTACCTGTTGGCAGCTACTATTTTAACAGGCATCATTCAACTGCTTTTCGGGATATTTAAAATCGCTAAAGTGATGAAATTCATTCCACGAGCTGTCATGATTGGTTTTGTCAACGCACTCGCCATTTTGATTTTTATGGCTCAAGTGCCACACTTTATAGGTAGTTCAACAATGACTTATGTTTTTGCAACAGTCACATTACTCATTGTATATATCGTACCTAGATTTTTTAAGGCAATCCCTGCACCATTAATCGCTATTATTGTCTTAACTGCTGTGGCTCTTTACACAAACATCGATTTGCGAACAGTAGGCGATCTGGGAGCGATCACAAGATCATTACCGGAATTCTTCATTCCAAATGTACCATTTACGTTCGAGACATTAGCTGTCATTTTTCCTTATTCGTTTGCTTTGGCCATTGTTGGTTTATTAGAGACTTTACTGACAGCATCTATTGTAGATGATATGACAGGGACAGAGAGTAATAAAAATAAAGAAGCCAGAGGACAAGGCATTGCCAATATTGTTACAGGTTTCTTTGGCGGTATGGCCGGCTGTGCGATGATTGGCCAATCTGTCATTAACGTTAAATCTGGGGGGCGCGGCCGACTATCTACTTTGATTGCGGGGTTGTGCCTCATGTTTTTAATCATTGTTTTAGGCGATTTAGTTGTTCAGATTCCAATGCCTGTGCTTGCAGGAATCATGATGATGGTGTCGATTAGTACATTTGACTGGTCTTCATTCTCTTATATAAGAAAAGCTCCCAAAACCGATGCTGCCGTTATGTTGGTAACTGTCGGTATTGTTGTAGCAACTCATGACCTATCAAAAGGAGTCATCGCAGGAGTGGTGTTAAGCGCTATTTTCTTTGTAGCTAAAATATCACACCTTAAAGTAAAAGAAAAACAAGAAAATAAACATACGACTTTTACCGTCCAAGGCCAATTGTTCTTTGCTTCCGTAGGTAGCTTTATAGATGCATTTGACTTTAATGTTAAAAATAAAGAGATCATGATTGATTTTTCTGATGCGCATATTTGGGATGATTCCGCTGTCGGTGCGGTAGACAAAGTGGTTCTTAAATATAAGGAGAACGACAATTCAGTTACCATCAAAGGCTTAAATTCATCTAGCAAAAAAATCGTTGATAAATTAGCAGTATATAAGAATGCTAATGCAAAACTACCAGCACACTAAACAAAGTTTTTAAGGTGAAACAATGGATAAAAAAAACTTATTAGCTGCAGATGGGTTAGATCTTACAAAGTAAAAACCTTTATGGAGAACCGGATCCAACTATTGTCGACTATGCTAATAAAAATGGCTTTGATTTAGTCTGGGTGCATAGATGCTGGTCCGATAAAGAGAATAACATAATATGTATGATGTTAATTTTATTACTTAAGCAATTTAGCGATAGGCAGCATACAATGTAGCAGCACTCCAGCTATGCATTTCCATACGGCATTTAAATAGGTTACCACCATAAAATGGTAAGGCCACGAAAAGCCCCAATTTCTCAGTTCTATGACGAAGAAATTGGGGCTTCCGCTTATTCGCTCTCGTTTAACAGCTTCATCATCTTGTCCATAAAATCATCATAATCTTTCGCTTTGATAAGCTCATGAACATTTTTCCATTCGGAAAGGATATTGATCACCCCTTCAAAGAAAGGGCTGAATACTTCACGTTGCTGCTTATTAATGGAAATCATAACAATGACTTGCACTTTCTCTTTTCCCCATGTTACCGGGCGGTCAAGGATAATCAGACATATTCCTGTTTTTGCAGCGTCCATGTGCATAGAGTGGGGGACAGCTACATTGTTATTAAAGGCAGTGGAGGACATTCGTTCCCTCTCGAGTACAGACGTTCCATACTCTTTGGAGACATAGCCTTTCTTATGGAGAAGGTTTGACATGAATTCAATATAAGCCTCATCGCTATCGAGATAAACATTTTTCATAAACAATTCTTCATCAAAATATAAATCAAGATACTGTTTCACTTTGCGGTTCTTTTTCTGTTTATTTAATTTGTTTACTTGAATTTGAATGTATTCATAGTCTTCTTCTGTCAAGTAAGGATGAATAAACACAGATGGGGTTTGCTCATCCTTTATAGGCAATGTACTAATGATTAAATCGATTTGTCCGAGTAATGCAATCTCACTTGAGTCCGATAACACTTTGATAATCTCTAAAGAATCGTGAAATTTTTTTTCAAGCTTTTGAATGAGTTGCAGACGCATATCATAGTAGTTTGGGCAAATGACTACACAGACAATTTTCTTTTCTAAGTTTTTCTTTCGTTCAAAGTACGAACCGATGTGAAAGGCAATATACGAAATCTCATCTTCCATAATATGAATGTTTTCCATCAACTGAATTTGATTCGAGATAAACACAGCCAATTCATAAATAAGAGGATATGAATCCTTTAATTTATAGGTCAAAGGATTTTTAACCATTTGTTCATTCTTTGCCCGGAAAATTAAATTGCGAATATGGAGCGTAAACTTGACGAAAAATTCATCATCGACGATTTCAATAAAGTAGCGTTCGTGCACTTTCTTTAACAGTTCCTGTGAAAGGGTTACATAATGTTCATCGACATAATGATTTAAAGAGCTCGATGTTAATGATTGATAATTAAGCAATGTCGTTTTACTTGATAAAAGCAAAATAAAATTATATCGCTCTGATTCATTAAAGGAAACATCATATTGTTCTTCCAACAAGTCTGCCATTTTATTTGCCGCTTCTGTTTCCGCATTCCTTTTTAATTTATTCAAATCAGTTGAGTGAATAACCGAGTTGTTGTTTTTAATTCGATCTACGGTAATCACAAGATGGAGAAGCAGGTTATTCATAATATAATCGTTGACATACAAATTAAACTCCTCAAGAATGGAAACGATTTCATCTTTTAATGAGAAAACGTCGTAGTTTGGAAAAGCATTTTGAACCGCCTTTAAACTTAAAAATTCTTCAGACGTTTCTTGTGAAATAATAAAGCTCATCAAACGGCGCTTTTCTCTTTCTTCGCCAATTAAAATTAGGGTATCTTTCTTATGGCGGATTTTCAAATGGTACGACTTAATCATTTTATTCGCCTGAACAATGTCATGTTCGATCGATGAAACACTTAAAAACAGCTTATCGCCTAAGTCAAATAGATTCACTCCTTCTGTATGAAGAATTAATTCCTTTAAAATGACTTTGATCCGATTTATAGGAGATATATAATGATGGTCCGTTTTCACTTTCTCTTTGCTAACTAACCGATACCCTTGAGGCGAGGAAGCAATCACCAAATGATCTTCATTTATTTCATTGACATACTTTCTGATCGTTCTTGTCGACACTTTGAAGTAATTTGCCAAATTTGTCGCTGTGCACCAATCATTTTTAGACGCCAAGTACTGAATAAAAGCCTCTTTACGATTGTTTTTCATCACTGGGCTCCTTACATATAGATATAGGACTTCTCACCTTATTATAGGTAAAAGCACCACGTGGATTCGATTAAAAAAAGTTCCTACAAATAGGAACTTTTTTCGTTGGTTCCTTCAGATGTGGGGCTAACATACCTAATTTTATAAGAGAAAGATGGGAATGAATCAACCGTTAACGAAATCAATCCTCGTTGTTATCGCTTGAAAGCTTTAGAACTATTCTCTTTGGGGTTATTAGTTTGCCATTATTAGTGGTCCATTATGTGCTTTTGAAGAATGGTTCCTATCACTAGGAACGTTTATTATTGGTTTTGCCAATCGGCAAGTGCCATACTAAACATGTAAGCGAAACCAATAACGTTCAGGGGGAATAGAAATGACAAAAGTATTATTAATTTGTGGTGCAGGTGCCTCTAGTGGATTCATGGCAAATGCTATTCGTAAAGCAGGCAAGAAAAGAGGAATGGACATGTCTGTCCAAGCTCGAAGCGAGTCGCAATTGTCAGAGTATCTAAATGAAATCGATGTTTTGTTAGTCGGCCCTCACTTAAAATATATGGAAGATGAACTGAGAGAAAAAGTAAGTGACTATTCGATTAAAGTCTCGGTTATTCCGCAAAGCATTTACGGTACATTAGACGGCAATAAAGCGTGTGATCTTATTGCCAACTTACTAGAATCGGGTGAATAAAAATGAATAAAATCATGACGTTTATGAACGAATCGTTTACCCCAAAGGTAAATAAAATCACGAAAAATCCTTGGATATCCTCAATCCAGGATGCAGTAATGACCGTTCTGCCGCTTATCCTTGTAGGTTCGTTAATTACCATCATTAGTTTATTGAATAATGTTGCTCCGTGGCTTCCTGATTTTTCACTCATTAACACATTTACATTTGGGCTTCTTGGCTTATTCGTTGCCTTCTTAATTCCATACTTTATTATGGAAAAAAAGAAACTCGATAATAAAAAGCTAGTAGCAGGCGCGACGGGTCTGGCCCTTTATCTTTTTTTACTGTCGCCTGTCATCTTGGAGGACGGAAAAATCCAGTTCATCCTCGACCGCTTTGGAGCAACGGGTATGTTCCTATCACTAATTGTCGGTTTGTTTGTTGGATTTGTCCTTGTCCAGTTCTCGAAATACTCGTTTTTTTCCGAGGATTCCTCGATACCGGACTTTATCATAGTTTGGTTTGACACACTCATACCGATTACGCTGATTATGTTAGCAGGATGGTTGATTGGCGTTCAAGGAAACATTGATTTCTTCGAAGTGATATTGGCGATTTTTAAACCATTATCAAGTATTGTTCAAAGCTATCCGGGTTTTGTGTTATCTGTGTTCATCCCGGCGTTCTTATATACATTTGGGATTAGCGCCTGGGTGATGATGCCCGTTATTTATCCTGTTTACTTGTCAGGCCTTGCAGAAAATGCACAAGTAGCAGCGGCTGGAGGGAATCCATCGAATATCGCCATTATGGAAACCCTTTATGCCTTTACAAGTATGGGCGGCGTCGGAACAACGTTGCCTCTCGTCATTATGATGTGCTTCCTTGCCAAGTCAATGCGTATGAAAGCAATTGGACGGGCGACGATCGTACCATCCGTCTTCAATATCAATGAACCGTTGATGTTTGGGGCACCAATTGTCTTTAACCCATTTTTAATGATCCCGATGTGGCTGACAGCGATTGTAATTCCAAGTATCACTTACTGGGTATTGCATTTAGGTTGGGTAAGCATTCCAACGAAGACATTTTTGCTGTGGTATATGCCAATGCCGATTTCTTCCTATTTAGCAACACAAGATTGGCGGGCCATTGTTTTAGCAATTGTATTATTTGTCGTCGCATTTATGATCTTCTTCCCATTTTTTAAAGCGTACGATGTGCAAGAGAAAAAGAAAGAGTCAACGTTAAGCGAAACGGAAGAGTAATTTAAGTGAAAAGCAATTAAAGGAGATTGGATATGGTGGATAGAGAACAAGAACTAGAAGCATTGAATGTAATCTCAATGCAAATGATTCTGCATGCAGGCGATGCTCGTAATGATGTGATGGAAGCATTAAAATGCTGCGAAGAAGAAGAGTATGACCGCGCTGAGACGTTATTAGAAAAAGCCAATAAAGATATCGTCGCCTCTCATAAGCTGCAAACAGAAACCGTCCAAAAGGAAGCGCGTGGAGAGGAATCCATTTTTTCGCTGTTGTTTGCTCATGCCCAAGACACACTCATGACAGTGAAAAGCGAATATGAACTAGCTAAACGGTTGATTCGGGTATTTAGAAGATTGGATGAAAAAATAGACGGAAAGAGAGATCAATCATGAGTTCGAATGAAGGAACTTTTCCGAAACATTTTCTATGGGGAGGGGCGGTTGCCGCCAACCAATGCGAAGGGGCTTTCGGCGTTGGCGGCAAAGGCTTTAGCCTAGCGGATGTTCACCGTTATCATTCCGATCAAGATATTGAAAAAGTGAGCCACGATTCGGACAGAACGCTTGCACAAGTAAAAGAAGCGATTGAAGACAAGGTCGGTTATTACCCAAAAAGGCACGGCATCGACTTTTACCATACGTACAAAGAAGATTTAAACCTTCTTGCTGAAATGGGCTTTAAAACCTTTCGAACATCGATTGACTGGTCGCGGATTTTTCCAAATGGCGATGATACGGAGCCAAACGAAGAAGGGCTTGCTTTCTACGATCAGTTAATCGATGAAATCAGAAGTTTTGGGATGGAACCGATTATCACAATGCTTCACTATGAAACGCCATTGAACATTACCCTTCAATATGGCGGTTGGCATAATCGCCAAGTGATTGACTTCTTCGTTCGTTATGGAGAAGTGTTGCTCCGTCGCTATAAAGGAAAAGTAAAGTATTGGATCGTGATTAACCAAATTAATTTAATGTACCATGAATCCTTTCATTCGGTTGCGATTTGCAAAGACCAAGTAGAGAACATGGAAGAAGCTAGGTATCAAGCTGTTCACAACCAAATGGTTGCCTCTGCTCTTATTGTCAAAAAGGCGCGAGAGGTAAGTCCTGATTTTCAGATGGGGACGATGTTAGCAGATTGTACCGCCTATCCAGAGAGTTGCCATCCAGATGATGTCGTGCTGGCCATGAAACGAAATCGCCTCCAGTATTTCTTTACAGACGTTCAATTTAGGGGAGAATACCCTCGTTATATGAGACGTTTCTTTCAAGAAAACAGAATTGAACTAAATGAACAAGTAGGAGATGCGCCTATCTTAAAAGCGAATACAATGGATTTTCTCGCCATTTCCTACTACTATTCTTCCATGGTTTCCGCAAAAAAGAATGGGATGAATCCGATCGACGTAAGCCAAAACCCACATCTTAAAGCCAATCCATGGGGCTGGGCCGTTGATCCAAAAGGCTTGTATCACGCATTATGTCAATACTATGATCGTTACCAAGTACCGATCATGATTGCAGAAAATGGTTTTGGCATGTATGACAAGCTTGAGAATGGGAGCGTTCATGACGATTACCGTATTTCCTATTTAGCTGCGCATCTTGCACAAATAAAAGAAGCGCTGAAAGATGGGGTAGACGTTTTTGCTTATTGTGCGTGGGGACCGATTGATATTGTTAGTTGCTCTTCAGCTGAAATGGAAAAACGTTATGGCTTCATCTATGTCGATATCGACAACGATGGGAACGGCTCACGGAAAAGAATAAAAAAAGACAGTTTTTATTGGTATCAAACCGTGATTGAAACAAACGGAGAGACGCTTTAAAAGAAGGGCGAGTTGTATTATACAGCTGAGCCTGCCTCTCTTGCTCCGCACACGTAGATGACTGACGCATTCATTAAAGGAGGCAATTAAAATGAGAAAAAACCCGGACACATTTCCGAAGAACTTTTTATGGGGAGGCGCGATTGCGGCAAACCAAGCGGAAGGCGCTTATTTAGAAGGCGGAAAAGGACTTTGCGTAGCTGACATTAACAAGTTTACGGATCGCGTGGATATTAAGAAAAAAGCCAATTTGGAACTAACAACAGAAGACATTCAATCGGCCATCGAAGACAAAGAAGGCCACTATCCAAAACGGACAGCAATTGATTTCTATCATCGCTATAAAGAAGATTTACGCATGCTTGCAGAAACGGGGATGAATTCGTTCCGTACATCGATTAATTGGGCACGGATTTTTCCAAATGGCGATGAAGCTGAACCGAATGAAGAAGGGCTAAAATTCTACGATAATCTCATCGATGAGATTATTAAAAACGGAATGGAACCATTGATCACTGTTTCCCATTATGAAATGCCGTTGCATTTAGCGACTGAATACAATGGGTGGTATAGCCGAAAAACAATTGACTTTTTTGTTCGTTACTGTGAAGTATTGTTTAATCGTTACAAAGACAAAGTAAAGTATTGGATTCTCGTCAACCAAATCAACCTAATTACGTTTGAATCCTTTAATCATCTTGGCATTCCAGCAGATCGTGTCGAAAACTTACTGGAAGCCAAATACCAAGGGGCACACAATGAGCTTGTTGCTTGTGCAAGAGCAACGAAAATAGCCAAAGAAATAAATCCCGACATGCAAATCGGCATGATGCTTTTTGATGCCATTTCTCACCCTGCCACTTGCAAACCAGAAGATGTACTGGCGACGGTTAAACGCAACCAAATGGAATACTATTTCTCTGACATTCTTATGCGCGGCAAATATCCAAATTACGCGTTCCGTTTTTTTGAAGACCATAATCTTCAAATTCAATTCGGAGAAAACGATGAAGAAGATTTCAAACATACAGCCGATTTCTTTAGCTTCTCTTATTACTATACACGGATCTCTGACGCTGAAAGCGTCAAACAACTTAACTCGGCAAAAATTAATCCAGAGCTCGATGCGAGTGACTGGGGCTGGTCGATTGATCCGATCGGATTAAGAACAGCTTTAAATATGTATTATGACCGTTACCAAAAACCGATCATGATTACAGAAAACGGCATCGGTGCTTATGACAAGGTCGATGCAAATGGGGAAATCCATGACCCGTATCGTATCGATTTCCTTAAACGCCACATTGAACAAATAAAAGAAGCGATTAAAGATGGTGTGGAAGTCATAGGTTATTATCCGTGGGGACCAATCGACATTGTCAGTTGCTCGTCATCCGAAATGTCGAAACGGTATGGCTTTATCTACGTCGATAAAGACGATTATGGAAACGGAACACTTGAGCGGAAGAAAAAAGACAGTTTTTATTGGTATCAAAAGGTCGTTGCCACAAATGGAGAAGATTTAGGTTCATAAATGACTGTGTGTCGATTGTCATCGGCATCCAGCGACGGTTTCTCCCTTGTCCTCATTCGACCCTGAAATCCATCATCGAACTAGACAAGCCGGTTACATCTTATCATGGTGTTAACCGGCTATTTTTGTGAAACGACTACCCCATTGTTAAATCCTTCGTTTTTGAGCCATATCTCTTCCATTATCGAGCCTTATTTAGCATAATAAAAGAGAGAGGAAGCCGACTTGCGAGAAGGAAGGAGGCCGTTATGGACAAGCCTGTCCTATTAATTACAGGTGGAAGCAGTGGCATGGGCAAAGCGATCGCCAAACAGTTTGCCGAGGAAGGGGCGTTTGTTGCTATTTGTGCACGAAATGGCGACAAATTAACGCAAGCCAAACAGGAAATTGAAACATTCCCTGGTCAAGTGGCGACCTATGAAGTCGATGTGCGGAACCGGGCCGATGTCGAAAAGATGGTAACAGCAATTTACGAATCGCTCGGGCCATTGACCGGAGTTGTCAACAATGCAGCTGGGAACTTTTTATGTCCAGCTGAGGACTTGTCGGAAAATGGTTGGAAAGCGGTTATTGACATCGTTTTACATGGAACGTGGCATGTCACGCAAACAGTTGGAAAGCGCTGGATTGCTGACAATACAAAAGGGTCGATCATCAACATTGTCGCCACCTATGCATGGACAGGCGGCCCAGGAGTCGTCCATTCAGCCAGCGCCAAAGCGGGCGTCCTAGCGATGACGAAAACGTTGGCCGTCGAATGGGGAAGCCAGTATGGAATACGGGTCAATGCCATTGCACCAGGCCCGATTGAAAACACAGGCGGCGTTGAAAAACTGCTTCAAGATGAGCATGCTCATGCTAAAGCGGTAAAAAGCATCCCCCTTAACCGCTTTGGCAAGACGACAGAAGTGGCCAAACTTGCTTCTTATTTGTTGTCCCCAGATGGGGCTTACATTAACGGCACTTGTATAACGATTGATGGTGGTCAACACATTGGCCAGTCTGGCTTTCAAACAGGCGCTGCCACATTTCGCACGTAACCACAACCCGCAGGGGCAACCTTGCGGGGATTGTTCATTCCTCGGAAGGGAGCTGTGGTTAAAAAAAACAAAATCGGGTATATACGAAAAAGCGCCTAATCATAAGGGGGAGAAGTATAACGTGATTGCCTTTGAGCAAGTCTCTAAAGTATATGCTGACGGCACAACAGCTGTAAACAAGCTCTCCTTTAACGTCGAAAAAGGGGAATTCTTTGTGTTAATTGGCCCTAGTGGTTGTGGGAAAACCACAACCCTTAAAATGATTAATCGTCTAATTGAACCTTCTTCTGGCGCGATTTTCATTGGCGGCCAACATACCGCTCAAGCAAACATTCACGAACTGCGCTGGAACATTGGTTATGTTTTACAGCAAATCGCGTTATTTCCGAATATGTCTGTAGCAGAAAACATTGGGATTGTGCCAGAAATGAAACAATGGGAGAAGTCGACGATTGAAAAGCGCGTCGATGAATTGCTTGATTTAGTTGGACTTGAACCTAACATTTACCGGGGGCGCATGCCAAGTGATTTGTCCGGCGGTCAACAACAACGTGTTGGCGTGGCTCGAGCGCTTGCGGCTGATCCGGATATTTTGTTAATGGACGAGCCGTTCAGCGCCCTTGACCCGTTGTCAAGGAGCCAGCTCCAACAAGATATTAAAGCATTGCAACAAACGATCCAGAAAACAGTCGTGTTTGTCACACATGATATGGAAGAGGCGGCGAAACTCGGCAACCGCATTGGGGTTATGGAAAAAGGGGAAATCGTGCAAATTGGCTCCGCCCAGCAACTAAGGGAAAATCCACGGACAAGCCTTGTGAAAGAAATGATGGGGCGAACGATCTCACCTGGGAACATGCCATTAAAAGATGTGATGATGCCTGTCTACAAAAGCGCCTACGTAAAAGAAAGAGCGAACACGAATCAAGCCGAGTTGCAATATGAAATCAACGATAAGCAGGAACTAATCCGCGCTTTTTATCATGGCGTTTTGCTTGATGACCCGTTGACTTTAAATCGGGACAGCACGCTTGAGCAAGCGTTTGAAGCTTTGCAAAAACAAGGTGTGCCAGCCCTTCCAGTCAAGGAAGGAAATCAACTAATTGGCACCATTTCTTATGAAGACTTGGCCAAACTGAGCCTAAAAACACTTTAATCCAGCACTGTCCGCGTGCATACAAAATGGGGAAGAACTGCGAGCTTAAGCAGGACAGCGTTCGGGCGCTTTAAGCATGCAGCACAAAGATATGGCTACCTTTTGGACATCTTATATCAACCTTTTTCAAGAGCGTTCTGATTTGCTAATACGCGCATTTTGGGAACACATTCAATTGTCGCTTGCTTCATTGCTGATCGCGGTGGCAATTGGCGTGCCACTAGGGATTTTGCTTACTCGTTATAAACGAATATCGGAGTGGGTGATCGGCGCTGCTGCCGTCTTGCAAACGATCCCATCGCTCGCCTTGCTTGGCTTTTTAGTCCTTTTTGTCGGGATTGGTACGACTCCAGCCATCATTGCCCTTACTGCCTACGCGTTACTGCCCATTTTACGCAATACATATACAGGAATTAAAGGCATTGACCCATCCCTGATCGAGGCAGCGAAAGGAATGGGCATGAATTCATACCGCCGTTTACTGAAAGTAGAGCTACCAATCGCCATGCCAACAGTCATGGCAGGCATCCGTACGTCAATGGTACTGATCGTCGGCACCGCCACCCTGGCAGCGCTTGTTGGCGGCGGCGGACTTGGACAAATCATTATGACAGGTATTCAGCGGACAAGCAATGAGTATATATTATTCGGCGCTCTTCCAGCTGCGTTGCTTGCACTAGCACTCGATTTTGTTTTGCGTTTCAGCGAGAAGCGAGCAGCGCACGCACAAGGAACAACGTATAAACCGCTCGCGAGCGTACTTCTTGTCGCCCTTGCCATCGTCGGGATTTCCATCGCTTCCTTCGTTCAAAGCGATGAGCCAGATTTAGTTATCGGCGGAAAACTCGGCCCTGAACCACCAATCCTCGCCAATATGTATAAACACTTAATCGAACAAGACACCGGCCTTACTGTTGAAGTAGTGGCCCCACTTGGTGAGACAAGCGTCAACTTTAACGCCTTACGTGTAGGGGATATCGATCTTTATCCAGAATTTACAGGGACCGTTCTAGGTGATTTGTTGGGTACAGACGATTTCAGTTATAATGAACGGACATCCTACGAACAAGCTCGTGATGGCCTCCTTGCTGAATACGGTGACGTGCTGCTCGAGCCGATGGCCTTTCAAAACACGTATGCGCTGGCGATGCCCCGGGATCAGGCTGAACAACTTAACGCCAAGAAAATAAGCGATTTGAGACCTTATGCCACTAAACTTCATGTCGGTTTTAGCTTTGAATTCATGGACAGACAAGATGGCTATCTCGGTTTTGAGGAAGCGTACGGCTTTTCGTTCGAACATGTCACATCGATTGACGTCTCCACTCGTTACCAAGCGATCGCAAACGAGAGCATAGAAGTAAGCGACGTTTTCTCGACAGACCCGCAACTTGTCCAGTATGATATGGTTGTTCTAGAAGACGACCAGTCCTTATTTCCGCCTTACCAAGCAGCACCGTTAGTAAGCAAAACAGCGATCGAAGAATATCCTGAATTGGCGTCCATTTTAAACCAACTCGCCGGGCTTGGTTCTGTTGAAGAAATATCTGAATTGAACTATCGCGTGGACATTAACGACGAAGATCCTTATCAAGTAGCTGGCGAGTTTTTGCAAGAGAAAGGCCTACTGAAAGACGAAAAAGGAGTGAACACACATGAAAAACCCAAGTGATGAACGGATTAAAGAACTGCTTCATACGAAAAAGCGCATTGCGGTTGTTGGCTTATCCGACAATCCCGAACGCACTTCTTACATGGTATCCGAGGCAATGCAAAAAGCAGGATACACGATTATCCCTGTCAATCCCCGCGTCGATGAAGTGCTCGGTGAAAAAGCGTACCCATCGCTCCTTGATATTGAGGATGAAGTAGATCTCGTTAACGTTTTTCGCCGCAGCGAGTTTCTCCCTGAGATTGCCAGAGACACAGTCAAAGCAGGCATTGGCGTCTTTTGGTCGCAATTAGGCGTCGTTAACGAGGAAGCGTATGAGTATTTGCAAGCACATGGAGTCGAAACAGTCATGGACCGTTGCATTAAAGTTGAGCATGCTAAGTTTAAATGATCGAAAGCCCGCATCATAGGTGCGGGCTTGATTTTGTCAAGCAAGATAGCCAGGCATTTGCAACAACAAAGATAAACATGGTAAGGTGCTATTAGAAAAAACTGTTGCATACAGGAAAACAATGGTTAAAATGAAGAAGGACAGGCCATTATTTCACCTACACAGAACAAATGTTCGTGCATTTTGTGGTATAATCGATTTATAGATAAATGGAAGGGAGAACGGAATGGCAAAACAGCACGTTGAATACAATGAGGATGCCATTCAAGTCTTAGAAGGACTTGAAGCGGTACGCAAGCGGCCTGGCATGTACATCGGCTCAACCGATGTTCGCGGGCTGCACCATCTTGTTTATGAAATTGTTGATAATGCCGTCGATGAAGCACTCGGCGGCTACGGAAGCACAATAAAAGTAACGATCCATAAAGATCAAAGTGTCTCGATTGAAGATGAAGGGCGGGGGATGCCAGTCGGCATGCACCGTTCCGGAAAGCCGACGCCGGAAGTCATTTTCACCGTCCTTCATGCTGGAGGCAAATTCGGCCAAGGTGGATATGCGACAAGTGGCGGGCTTCATGGGGTTGGCGCCTCCGTCGTCAATGCCTTATCGGAATGGCTTGAAGTGGAGATTAAACGGGATGGTTATCGATACACACAACGTTTCGAACAAGGCGGCAAGCCAGTCACAACGCTAGAGAAAAAAGGCAAAACACGCTCATCAGGCACGACTGTCCGTTTTAAGCCAGATGAAGGCATTTTCTCAACGATTCAGTTTAATAGCGAAATATTGGCGGAAAGACTTCGAGAAGCGGCTTTTCTTTTGAAAGGCGTCCAAATTGAATTAACGGACAAGCGCCCTGGAAAAGAGCTACATGAAGTGTTTAAGTTTGATACAGGGCTTGAAGCCTTTGTCGACTATTTAAATGAAGGAAAAGAAGCGCTTCATCCAGTTGTGTCCTTTTCCGGAAGCGCCAATGACATCCAAATGGACTTTTCCTTTCAATTTCACGATGCTTATACGGAAAATGTGCTTTCTTTCGTTAATAATGTCCGTACACGGGACGGCGGCACACACGAGCTAGGCGCGAAAACAGCGATGACCCGGATCATGAATGAACATGCACGTAAAATTGGCGTTTTAAAAGAGAAGGATAAAAACTTAGATGGGTCGGATATACGGGAAGGATTCACGGCGGTCGTCTCGGTTCGCGTCCCTGAAGCGAAACTGCAATTCGAAGGGCAAACGAAAAGCAAGCTAGGGACACCAGAAGCCCGTTCTGCTGTCGATGCGATTGTCTCGGAAAATCTCAGTTATTTTCTAGAAGAAAATCCGGCTGTGGCAACGATGTTGCTTAAAAAAGCAATGAAAGCAGCACAGGCGCGGGAAGCGGCACGTAAAGCCAGGGAAGATGCGCGCAACGGCAAGAAAAACAAGCGCAAAGATGTGTTGCTGAGCGGCAAACTGACACCAGCTCAATCGCGGAACCCAGCTCGCAATGAACTGTACTTAGTCGAGGGCGACTCTGCCGGTGGCTCAGCCAAACAAGGACGCGACCGTAAATTCCAAGCTGTTCTCCCCCTTAGGGGAAAAGTCATCAACACCGAAAAAGCCAAGCTTGATGACATTATGAAAAACGAAGAAATCCGCACGATCATCCATACAATTGGCGCTGGCGTAGGAGCCGATTTTGATAGCGCTGACTGTAATTATGACAAAGTCGTCATTATGACGGACGCTGATACAGACGGTGCTCATATACAAGTACTGTTGCTAACGTTTTTCTATCGCTATATGAAACCGCTCATAGACGAAGGAAAAATTTACATCGCTTTGCCTCCTTTATATAAAGTAAGCAAAGGCAGCAGCAAAAAAGAGCAAGTCGAGTATGCATGGGATGAAAACGAGCTTCAGTCTGCGTTAAAGAAAGTCGGCAGGGGGTCGACTGTCCAACGTTACAAAGGGCTTGGCGAAATGAACGCAACTCAGCTATGGGAAACAACAATGGATCCAACAACACGGACATTGATCCGCGTTCGTTTGGAGGACGCGGCACGGGCTGAAAAACATGTGGCCACCCTTATGGGCGATAAAGTCGAACCGCGCCGTAAGTGGATTGAAAGCCATGTTGCCTTTGGATTAGAAGAGGACACAAATATTTTGGAAAACGAGAATCTGCAAGTAGGGGAGGAATCGTAAGTGGCAAAATCAGAACGTTATCTCGACCTTCCTTTAGAAGATGTCATCGGCGACCGTTTTAGCCGCTACAGCAAATACATTATCCAGGAACGAGCATTGCCTGATGCTAGAGACGGACTAAAGCCTGTGCAACGCCGTATTTTATATGCGATGTACAATGAAGGCAATACGGCTGATAAACCGTATCGAAAGGCAGCCAAAACCGTTGGGAACGTCATCGGCAATTACCATCCCCATGGCGACAGTTCCGTGTATGAAGCAATGGTCCGCATGAGCCAAGAATGGAAAGTGCGTGAACAATTAATCGACATGCACGGCAACAACGGTTCAGTGGATGGCGATCCACCTGCAGCCATGCGTTATACGGAAGCACGGCTATCGGCAATAAGCGCTGAGTTGATGCGTGATTTAGACAAAGGCACAGTCGACTACATCCCCAACTTCGATGATTCGATTGAAGAGCCTGTCGTCTTGCCAGCGATGTTTCCAAATTTGCTTGTGAATGGTTCAACAGGTATTTCGGCTGGTTATGCGACAGACATACCGCCTCATCACTTGCCAGAGATCATCGATGGCATTACATTGTTGATGCAAAAGCCAAATACGAGCCTTGATGAATTACTAGAAATTATTAAAGGCCCTGACTTCCCTACTGGCGGGATTGTCCAAGGCTCGAACGGCATTCGCCAAGCTTATGAAACAGGGAAAGGCAAAATCGTCGTCCGCGGACGGACAGCGATTGAAGAAACGCGCGGCGGCCGCAAGCAGATTGTCATTACCGAAATTCCTTACGAAGTAGTAAAAGCGAGCTTAGTTAAAAAAATGGATGAAATCCGATTTGACAAAAAAGTAGACGGCATTGCCGAAGTCCGGGACGATACAGACCGTACCGGGATGCGTATTGTCGTTGAACTGAAAAAAGAAGCCGATCCAGAAGCGATTCTCCATTACCTGTTTAAAAATACCGATTTGCAAGTGACGTACCACTTTAACATGGTAGCGATACACAATAAAACCCCTAAGTTAATGGGGCTGCGCGACCTGATGCAAGCGTACATCGACCACCAAAAACAAGTGTTTACGCGCCGCTCCCAATTTGAGCTTAAGAAAGCAGTTGACCGCGCCCACATTGTCGAAGGCCTTATGAAAGCCGTTTCCATTTTGGATGAAGTCATCGCTGTGATCCGCGCTTCAAAAGATAAAAAAGACGCAAAAGCCAATTTGCAAAGCCAGTTTGGCTTTACTGAACCACAAGCAGAAGCGATTGTCACACTCCAACTTTACCGTCTGACCAATACCGACATTACGACGCTTCAAAAAGAAGCCGAAGAGCTTGAAAAGCGGATTGCCGAGCTAAAAGCGATTTTGGCCAGCGAAAAGAAACTCATTTCCGTCATTAAAAAGGAATTAAACCAAATTAAAAAGACATTTGCTTCTCCGCGCCGTACCGAAATACGAGCAGAAATTGAAGAAATCAAAATCAATATGGACATGTTGATTGCCTCGGAAGATGTTCGCGTGACGATCACAAAGGCTGGCTATGTCAAACGGACAAGCCTGCGCTCCTACTCAGCCTCTAGCCAAGATGGGCCAGGAATGAAAGAAGGGGACCGTCTCTTATTATCCCAAGAAGCAAATACAACCGATGTGGTGCTATTGTTTACAAAACGGGGAAGTTACTTATACGTGCCTGTCCACTCGCTGCCAGACATCCGTTGGAAAGACGATGGCCAACATGTTGCCAACCTCGTTGCGATCGATGCCGATGATGAAATTATCGCTGCACAAATCATTCGCGAGTTTGCCGAGACGAAGTATTTGCTCTTTATTACGCGAGCAGGGATGGCTAAACGCTCAACGTTAAACCTATACCAAGCCCAACGCTATTCAAAACCGCTGATGGCCTTAAAGCTAAAAGAAGGGGACGAAGTCGTTCGCGTGCTTTTGACGGACGGCCAGCAAGAGCTGTTCGTAGCCACAGCCTTTGGGTATGGACTTTGGTTTTCGGAAGAAG
This sequence comes from Shouchella clausii, assembly GCF_001598215.1. Classification (GTDB taxonomy): domain Bacteria; phylum Bacillota; class Bacilli; order Bacillales; family Bacillaceae_D; genus Shouchella; species Shouchella tritolerans. The sequence goes on from NZ_BCXJ01000002.1 coordinate 118,242, forward strand.
ATGTTTCCCTCGTCGGCCAACGTGCCGCTGGGGTAAAGGGAATCAATTTAAAGGAAGGCGATTTCTGTATTGGCGCCGAAGCATTCGGCCTTGAAGATTCCGTTGAATTTCTCGTCGCCACTCATCGTGGAGCGGTCAAGAAAATGGCCATTACTGAATTTGAAAAGTCAAGCCGCGCCAAACGAGGCGTGTTAATGCTAAGGGAATTGAAAAACAACCCTCATCGATTAGTTGGATTCAAGCGGGTCCGCTCTCAAGAGGAAACATTTGCAATCGAAACGGCAAAAGGAGACACGATTGAGGTCTCGCCAAAGGACTATCGCCGTGCTGACCGCTACTCCAACGGGTCATATGCCTTTGACCAACACGAAAGCGGCGACGCACTCACTTTCATACGTATGATTCACTAAGGAAACCTCAAAGCCTTGAAGCTCATGCTTCAAGGCTTTTTTAGTAGACTTCTTTTCATGCCTCGCAAAAACATTTGCTGCATTTTTACGCCTCTTCACTTAGGCAGCAAGAAACACCGATTCCCAATCTAAAAGAGTCGGTGTTTCTTCGTGTGTCATTGTTATTTCCGTAAAATCTTCGCCATTGCTTTTCCCTTTGCTAGCTCATCGATCAACTTATCCAAATAGCGAATTTCCCGCATCGTCGGTTCTTCAATGTCTTCGACTCGGACACCGCAGACGACGCCCTTGATCAACGTTCGTGAAGGATTCAGCTCTGGAGCATCCGCAAAGAATGTCTCAAAGTCTGTTTGTTTTTCTAGTTGCGCTTCGAACTCTTTTTGGCTATATCCGGTCAGCCAACAAATAATTTCATCGACTTCGGTTTTTGTGCGTCCTTTTCTCTCTGCCTTCGCCACATAATGGGGATAGACGCTCGCGACACTCGTTGTATAGATCCGATGTTTGGCCATGGTACATCCTCGCTTATAAGGTTTTCTTTATTTTAGCACGAAACATTGTCGGACAACACCTAGGATCCTTACCATCTCTTCGCAATCAATTGCCCCCTCATTGTTTGCATACCTGTCCTTTCGGGAAAAGGGCAGTAAAGGACGTACAGGGAGGCTAGCAAACATGGGACTTACAGAAAAACAACTTGCTCATTTAAAACACAAATTGCTAGACATGAAAGACAGACTTGAAACAAAGAGGCTACAAACCACTGGCGAAATGTCGGACAGCCGCGGCGACATTGCTCGGGGCGCCGATAACCATATTGGTGAAACCGCTTCTGAATACGAAGACCGTGTCATCCAACAATCACTAAACGAGGCAGACCAAAAACGCCTTCAAGACGTCAAAGAAGCACTAGAGCGAATCGAAGCAGGTACGTACGGAATTTGTATCGATACAGGGCAACCGATTCCTTATGAACGCCTGGAAGCACTCCCTTATGCGAAGCGAACACCAGAAGCGCAACGAGAAAGGGAAACGCCTTTAGCGGAGGACCATCAAAAAGCTAGTGGAGTGGATTATGTACGAATGGAGGGCGATACAGAGACAACTCGAGCCCTTGAACAAGAACAACAGGCCAGCCATCAATCAGGGGAGGATGCGTTCTCCCATTCAACGAATGAACAAGGTTGGCCAAAGCAATAGCCCGCTCAGTTAGAGCGGGCTATTGCTCGGGTTCAGTAAAACCGTTGCGGATAAACTGAAGAACGGCTCGGAAAAAGCCAATGTCATTCAAAATCACGATCAACACCAGAATAGCGGGGCCTAAAAACAGGCCGAATGCACCGAACAAGCGGAGGCCAGCAAACAAAGAAATTAAGACCGCAATTGGATTTAAGTTCATATGGCTTGAAAGCACTTTTGGTTCAAGAAGTTGCCGGATGATGACCACAATGATGTATAAAATCGCAATTCCGAAACCGCCGGAAACATCGCCTGTAATAAACAAATATATAAACCAAGGAATCAAGATCGTGCCAGTCCCTAAATAAGGAAGGAGCTCAGCAATTCCGACGACAATGGCAAGCATCCAAGCATTGTCGACCCGAATGATCAAAAGGCCAACAAAGACAATACAAGCAGTCACAAACATGAGGATAAACTGGGCTCGAAGAAAGCCAAACAGCCTTCGCCGGATCGCTTGTACGAACTCTCTGCCTTTTTTACGCAGCCGTTTTGGCACATGGCGATCATAAACATCTTGGTAATAGCTCCAGCTTTTCCCCATAAAATAAATGCTCAAAATGATAAACAGAAACGCCACCAAAAAGTTCGGTAACCCTAAGAGCGCTGTTGTTAAAAAGTCAACAACCCCTTGCCCGATATCACCAAGAAAATTGCCAAGCACTGTTCCTAGCTGGTCAATTCCTTCCGAAAGGACATTGTGTGTGCCTACATCGATCGTATCAAACAAGCCAAGTACTTGCTGCCAGTACGGCCAAATCGTTTCATTAAAGAAGATTTGCATTTTCTCAGAGCCTTCCTCAATCCACGTTGGCACTTGCTCGAAAAATTGGCGCAAACTAAAATAAATAAGAAAAACCAACCCCGTTAGAATCGCGCTAATCACCAGAATTCCGCCCAGCAAACCAAACAAACTGGCAAAACCACGGCTAAAGCGGAGCTTTTGTTGAAAGAAACGGGCGACTGGTTGTAGCATCCAGGCAAACAAAGCCGCAAACCAAAAAGGGTATGTAAGCGAGAAGACCTTTGCGAACACCCATAAAGAACCTATGAGAAAAACCACAATGGCAATCGTTCGGCCAATCATCCAAGCAACGTCTCGCGACAACAGGTTCACCTTCTTTTCATGTAAACATCGCCAAAAACAAGTAACGAGATTATTGTAGTTCTTGACAAAGCATGCTGTCAAATGCCACCTAAAAAACGGAGTGGGGCAGGAACCCACTCCGTTTTATTATTCGATTGGTTCCAACGGGAGAACGAGGACTTCAACGCGTCGGTTGGCTTGCCTTCCTTCAGCAGTCTCGTTTGAAGCAATCGGGTGATACTCACCGTAGCCAGCAAATGACAGTTGCGCTGGCTCAAAATGATCGTATTCGAAAAACAGTTTCATGACATTGTAAGCGCGGGCGCTGCTTAATTCCCAGTTCGAATCATATTCATTATTTCCCATCGGCACATCGTCGGTATGGCCAGAAATTTGAATATAGCGCGGTGGGTCAGAAGCAAGCATAGCCGATAGTTGCTCGATTAGTTCGACCGAATCGCTCTTGAGTTCAGCACTACCTGAGGCAAACAATATGCCGTCGTTGATCGTAATTAACAAACCGGAAGCACCAAGTTCTGTTTGCAGCCGATCCGCCAACTGCTTTTCTTCAATATACCCATTTAAGCGTGCCTGAAGCTGTTCCAATTCACTTCGCTCGATTTTTGAGGCTTCACTTAATTCAGAAGGATCGCTTTCAAGAGTATTCCTCGCCTGTTCATCCACATCGTCGAGGGCATTTTGATTGTCAAGAATCCCTTGTCCGCCAAGCGTTTCTGAAAGAACAATTTTGAGTTGATCATACTTCGCTTGATCGATTTGGCCCATCGCAAACAGGACAATAAACAAGGCGACAAGCAAAGTAAGCATATCGGCATAAGGGAGGAGCCATGTTTCGTCTACATGTGTATTACTGTCATGCTGCCTAGGCCTCCGCTTGTGTGACATGTCTTTGTTCTGCTCCTTCTTTGTATGCTTTTTGCTTCTTTTCCTCCATATAAACCGATAAGTATTCTTCAACCGCACGAGGCGAGCTGCCATTGATAATCGCGATCGTTCCTTCGATAATCATGTGTTGATTCAATACTTCAATTTTTGATTTACGCCGTAGTTTATTGGCAAATGGGTGCCAAAGCACATAGCCGAAAAAAATCCCAAGCAGGGTTGCGACAAAAGCAGCCGCAATCGACTCGCCCAACTTGTTAATGTCATCCAAATTGCCAAGTGCAGAAATGAGCCCCAGCACCGCCCCGAGCACACCAAGGCTTGGTGAATAGGTGCCGGCTTGGCTAAAAATCGCCGCTCCTGTCGCATGGCGTTCTTGCATCGCATCAATCCGCTCATGCAATGTATGGCGAATAAAATCAGGGTCCTGGCCATCAATCATCATCCGTGTAGCTTGCTGAAAAAACGGATCGTCTATATCTTCAATCTTGCTTTCAAGGGCAAGCATCCCGTCACGACGTGAAATCGTCGCATACTCTACAAACTTTTCTACAATTTCCTGTTGAGATGTTTCTTTCCGTTCAGACAGCAATACGCCAAACAATTTTGGAACTCGTTTAATGTCCGAAAAGGGAAAGGCGATTAAAACAGCTGCAATCGTACCAATTATGATGATGACAATAGCGGCGGGATTCAGAAGCACGTCTAAGCTAGAGCCTTTTAAAATGACCCCAAATATGACTGTACTTATTCCTAAAAGAATGCCGATAAATGATGTCTTGTCCATGTGAGTCTCCTTTTAAATCTGTCCTTACTACTTAATTCGGACAAAGAAGCCAATGCTTGAAGCACTCTTCGCAATTTCGTCAATCTGTCACTCTTTTAAGCCGAAAGTCTCATTTTACAATTGGGTCCTTTTGCATAAAAAAATTCATTTTTGTCCATAGTAATTAGAATGGAGGGACTGCCTATGCCAGCTTCACAGCAACTCAGCTTTCGTATATTCACTGTTATTGCAGGGGCCATTTTAGCTGCTATAGCAATTGAATGGTTCCTACTACCAAACAGTATTATCGATGGGGGCATTATCGGCATTTCGTTGATTTTAAATGCGATTACGTCTTTTAATTTCGGCATTCTCGTCCTTTTTTTAAACGTCCCGTTTTTGTATTTTGGATTCCTCTACCTCGGCAAGCGTTTTTTAATCTATTCTTTAACCGGAAATATTATCCTTGCTGTATCGGAAGCACTTTTGCATCATTGGCATTTAGAACCTCTTACAACTACGCCATTGCTGGCAACCATATTTGGGGGACTGCTATTAGGACTCGGCGTCGGGTTGGTCATTCGAAGCGGCGGCGCACTGGACGGCACAGAAGTGTTAGGATTATTGTTGACTCGTAAAATTCCCTTTACAGTCGGTGAATGCGTACTCGTTTTTAACGTAGTCGTTTTCGCATGGGCAGCCTTCGTGTATGGCTTCGAAAATGCCATGTACTCTATTCTTACCTACTACGTAGCCGCCAAAACGATCGACGCAGTTGTAGAAGGGCCCGATCAAACGAAAGCGGTTATGATTGTCTCGGACCACTATGAACAGCTTACTGAAGCAATTACGGCGAAGCTGGGCAAAGGCGTAACACGGCTAAAAGGGCAGGGGGGCTACCAAGGAAAAGAAAAAGACATCTTATATGTGGTGGTAGGAAGACTGGAGATCATGCAGCTAAAAAATACGATCTATGAACATGACCGAAATGCCTTTTTCACTATTATCGACGCTCATGAATCAAGAGGAGCTGCATTCAAAGGAAAGGAAGACCATTAAAAAAAGCGCCCGTATAACAGCGCGCCTCAGACTGTAGAAAAACGTACCTACGTTTTCTACAGTCTAATTGTTTTACAGATTTCAGGCGACAGCTTCTTCTTTACGAAGAGCTAGAGGAACTTGATGTGACCACTACCGTAGTCGTCGCTACAATCATTGCCGCCTCCATGGCATCAATCGTCTTTTTGACTTCAGTAGAGACAGGCAAGTCTTTGCTGATCCGCTTCAACTGCGCGGCTGCCTCCCGTGCTTCAGCTCGTTTTTTAAAGATAAGAGGCAAAAGCTTGCTCGTATGCAAAAATGCAAGCAACACTGCGTATCGTTCTTCTTCTCGGTCGAGGGGCTCTTGGCTCCCGATTTTATCTAGCACCGCCCGAAACAAACGATAGGCGTGGACGTGTAAGTCGTTTCGTTCTAAATGGTATTCATAACTTGGAAAGAGGCCAAGAATACGTGTTTTACGAACCGTTAGCTGGTCCTTTTCCTCAAGCAATGTTGCCACGTCTTGATGAGTGCGGGAAGAAGAGAGGCCTTGCACCCAATAATTGAGAGCGCGAGGCTTTTTCTCTTTCATGCGTGCAAGTGTTTGCCTAAGCAATGGATCATTCGTATCTTCATTAACAATGACTGCTTTCTTACGTTGCAATTCAATATTGCCATTGATCATCAATTCAGCCAGTAGCGCGCCATTAAGCGCATAAGGTAGAGCCGTTGTTGCTCGGTAATAAGGCTTCGCTGTTTGCGGATTAATCGCTAATAGGAACAATTGCTCAGCAATAAAAGGCAAGGCCCATCACTCCTTTTTTTCATCTATATACTGTTTTACGAATTGATGTTAAAAAAGTTTCACCCCGCTCGCCAAGACTAGATAAAAGGCACACAGAAGACAACAAAACCAAAATCAACTGAGATTGTTATTGGTAGTATGCATGACTTGAAAAAAATTATAAGATTAGAGTAGTAAAGTTTAAAAAGCAATGATGCTTAGAAAAGGGAGGAAGAGATGACTACTTCAAAAGAACGAAAAACGTGCAATAAAGGGCATAACTATTATAAAAGTACAGATCGTCCAAGCTGTCCAACATGCCAACGAGAAAGTAAACCAAGTAGTGGGTTCCTTTCAAAGCTTTCATCTCCCGCTAGAAATGCATTGATACATGAGGGAATAACGACATTAGAACAGCTATCAAACTTTAGTGAAAAGGAAATTTTAAAGATTCATGGAATAGGACCAGCTTCCTTGCCAACTCTTAGCGCTTCATTGGAAGAAAAACAACTCTCATTTAAACGTTAAATTGTATTTAAATTTCTGAACCTGCAAGTGTATGTTGAACTTCAAAAAAGTGGCGTGAGAAGGTTTCCATAGCTTCTTACATACTAATGATGTCGCCAAAACAGATAGAGAAGGAGTTGTATCCCTCAATGACAAATAACAGCATGAATCCCAAGGTTGATGAATTTTTAACGAACGCTAAAAAGTGGAAGGAAGAATATAAGAAGTTAAGAGATATTATTCTTGACTGTGACCTGACTGAAGAATTTAAGTGGATGCACCCTTGCTATACATTTGAAAATAAAAACATCGTATTAATACATGGATTTAAAGACTACTGTGCGGTTCTCTTTCATAAAGGTGCCTTGTTAAAGGATGCCCATGGGATGCTCATCCAACAAACAGAGAACGTTCAGGCAGCCCGCCAAATTCGCTTTACAAATGTTCAGGAAATTATTGAAAGGGAGCCGATTTTAAAAGACTATATATATGAAGCAATTGAAGTAGAAAAAGCCGGATTAAAAGTAAAAAACGATAAAGACAATACCAACTTGATCATTCCAGAAGAGCTTCAAAGTAAATTCGCAGAAATCCCCGCTTTGAAAACAGCTTTCGACGCATTGACGCCAGGAAGGCAACGAGCATACATTCTTTATTTTTCAGGAGCCAAACAACCAAAAACACGAGAAGCAAGGGTTGAAAAGTACGTCCAGAAAATTCTAGATGGATTAGGATTGAAGGATTAGTAAAAGTTATCAAGTTGAAAAGTCGTAGTGTAAAGATGGAAAATGCCATTCAAGCTAATATGAAAAAAAGATGATAAAGATGATAATAAAGGCGGGTAAGTTAGTTACTATAGAAAGGAGGGGGATCTACCACATCTATGACCTGTTGGAATAAAAAACAGGCATATTTATTGATGCACTTTACATGATGCATTTGGTATCTCCTTAACTTTTGTAAAAGCTAAGGGGGATAACCATTATCATTTTAACAGTTGGTTTATGTTGGGCATACGTTCCATTTTTAAGACACTTTATCATCAATTGTTGCTGCATTTTTTACCGGTATTTCATACCATTTCAAACAATAACGGAACAACATACAGGAACATCGCTATTTTCATCTTGTGAGACGTATTCCTTAAAATTAGATGGACGGAACAAAAGAAAAAGTGTTGATGCTGACTGGATCAATTTTTCTTGTCTCGAAATCTAAAGTAAACTTGTGATTCGAGACCATATTTCTTTTTACTTCAATTGGTTCCTGTAATGTATATTATGTAAACTAAAAGAAACAATCAAAAACAACGTATCGAAGCAGATATATATCACGCCTAGTCTCTCCCGGCTGCTTTCCCCCTCTTCCGGATGGCATCCGAGTACACGTCCGATTGACAAGAACAGCGAGCATTTTCAACACATTATCCAATCTCCACACATAACGTTGTACCAAAGATGCCCGCGTCTTTAAAAATTATTTTAGTCAGCTTCTTTCAGTTGCCATGCGATCACTTTCCCAACTGCTTCAGCCGCGGCAAATGGGGTTACTTCATTCGTCGGCTGTTCCTGCTCAGCTTTCAAACATCCGATCATATCCGGATCCAACAGAGAAGGATCGAGCCAGGATATGGCCCAACAAGCCCAGAATTTCGTTAAACCCACTGACTTCTTGGCTGTTTCTTCCAATAATGGTAGACTGTCAGATCCGATGCGCATCAACGAGAGAGCTGCAGCCATCCTTGTCTCCTCAGAGCTTGTTTGCATCAGCTCGATCAGTTTCGGCACCGCCTCTCCTGCGTCTGGACCTAACTCTCCGAGAACGGCGCATGCAATGTCACGCAACATCGGATCCTCACCATGAAGCCCATCTATCAATAGTGGCAAAGCGGCTTTACCAGACCGCCTCACTTCTTTCAGCCCCGCAGCTACCTGGTTAATTTCACTGGAATTGGCGATCTTTCTAAGCGATAGAGATACTTCCTCGTTCTTGTCCATAGAGACACCATCCTTTTGTATTACGTATTCCGTCTCAAAATTGCAATAACATCATCATCGAGAATACAGCAGTGAGCGATGGGTTATACCCTTGACCTTCCGGAGTTTAGTGAAATAGGTGATTTATTACTTTATATTGCTCTCAGAATAGTAACTTACTAATTTATCTTGTTGTTTTGCATACTCAATTTCTTTTTTTGTGCTTTCCCCAATATACTCATTAATATCAATAACAAAAAATTTCGTCAGACATATTATTTTTTCATAATGGATTTTCCCATTCCTTCACTTTGCTCGAAAAACCCGAGACTTATCACAATATTTCCTTGCAATGTATGATAAGCATTTGCTTTCTCGAATTGTTCCTTAAATTTTGTAGAGCCGCATAACGTAATTACTTTCATCAAGAGAACCTGCTTTCTACTATTCATATCATATGAATTGCAAAGGCTTCCAACGTACATCCCTCTACTGGCTTTCTGATATGCGTATTTCTACTCGCTCTAATAATCTAGATGCCGGTGTCAACTCCAGATCAATCATTTTCTTCGTTTGTATAGAGTCATTTCCCTATCTTCTTTTACTTCTACATTGCCTCTCCCACTTCCCTCTTCTCTTTAAAATTCACTAATCTGTGCATTTGGACACCGTTTTCTCAACTCAGCAATAAATTCCATTTTACCCTTTGGTAATATTTTTATCGTTCTAGAAGCATTGGATGTTTTGTAACGCAATTCAATTCCCTTATCAGACGAGGAAATTTGATAACCGGTGAATCGAGCGGTCGTTGGGACGACTTTTATTATGTTTAGGTACAATATTTTACGTTTAAATGGACCTGCTTTGATTAGTAGATGTTCCTTCGTCAAAACAAATTTAATGGAGGTTATGTACAACAAGAGAAGGCTAACTGTAACAATAAACATCGCAACCGAAATGAAAAAAATAAGGGATGAAGACACCCCTCCGAGAATAAAAGTGAGAGGAAGAACAGCAATTGCGACCATTGCGCCTACCAATAAAAATATAAATATACTCATAGGAAGAATCGCTATTTTCGCATGAAAAACCATTATTTACTCACATCCTTGTTAAAGTATATGTATGCGCCACTGCCCATTTCTACAAAGCGCCATTCATCCTGTAACAAAAACGCAGACACAATTCGATAATAGACATCTGGACATTCGGCATGGGGCGTATGCCCACAATTGTTAATCATCACTTTATGACCGTTTGCCATTTGATTATAGGCTTCCACATGTTTATCGCATGTGACTGGGTCCGCGTCCCCCATGACAAGCAAAGAAGGAATCGAAAGACTGGGAAGCAAGGAGACGATCGATTGGAAGATCCTTCCCTCTTCTCGTAAACGCTCAAGATGAATGTCCGTTCGGTCATCAAACGCCTCCCATTCTTCATCCGTATATGCCGAATAATCTATTGAAGTATCGGCATTTACCCGATAAATATCCTCTTTATGTTCTCCTAGCTCCTCTCCTAGGCGTAAATACGAATCGAATAGGTGCTCACTTGATAAGTTGCTGGCTGCTAGATTTAGACATTCCTCGGATTTCTTTTCGACTCCTAGCTTTAAAAAGACAGAAGCTGCTCTGCGCAACAAACTTTTTGCCGTCCATGCAAAGTCAAAGGTTGGACATTCAAAAACAACGTTTGTGATAGAGTTTGGATATACTGAGGCATAAAGCAAAGCAAGATACCCACCAAACGAATGGCCAATGACCGCCCATCGGTAAATGCCCAGTTGTTTCCTCAATTCCTCACAGTCTTCCACTAAATCTTGAAGCTCGAATGGTTCAGTTTCTGATAAACCTTCCGAGCGACAAACCCCTCTTTGGTCAATCGCTACCAATTGAAATTGATCCGAAAAACGGTTGGACTGATGATAGACAAATTCGTAACAGCTTTCTCCAGGCCCGCCATGAAGAAAAAGCACAGCCGGTAGTGACCGATCTCCGAAAATCTCTACATGGATTTTTTTACCTCGTACTATATATGTATTCATAATTGTGGCTCCTTCGTTGATGCAATCATTCTTTTTATTTGCGGTGAAAAGGGCTTGTTGAGGTAAGGATGAGGTGAACTGACATGGATACATTTATCTATAAGAAAAGAGGACGCTTTTATCCGCGAGCATGGCTGAGTTCACGTATGTTAAGCACAGCCATGAGGAATATGCAATGGGCGTCACGCTACGCGGCGTACAGTAGTACAACCTGGACGGTAGCTTCCAATCTTCCTATCGGGGCGGCGTCATGCTGTTTCATCCGGAGCAGATACATGACGGAAAGTCACAGGACCGAAGTGGTCTGGAACCACAAAAACGCCCTGCGATGAGGGCGTTGAAGGGTATGGCTTTCTAAGAATCAACCTTTTCGAAAAGAAGTAGGCGTGACACCGATATTTTTCTTAAAATATCGCCCGAAGTATGAAGAGTCTCGGAAACCAAGATAGCTCGCGATCTCCGCTATATGAGCGTTTGAGTACCGTAGTAGACGCTTTGCCTCAAGGAGCTGTCGATCGCGGAGTACTTTTCCCGCGGATTTCCCCAATGTTTTTTTGACCGATTCATTGAGATGATTGGAGCTGACATGAAGCATGGAAGCATATTCGGAGACGCTATGTACGGTACGATAATGGGACTCCACTGCTGCGACAAACTCTTTCGTTAGCCTAAATCCCGCCTCTTCTCGGTGGCGTTGTTGCCACGAATCCTGAATGCGACTCATCTCAACTAGTATAAGACGGATATAGCTATTGACGGCTTCCAATTGCTCCTTGCGCTCTATCTCCTGCTCCCGTTCAAGCAGACCAAACAGCGTATTGAATATCGTTGCCTGGTCAGCAGCAATGCGATGAAAAGGGGTTCCTTCCATAAGATCAAGCAAGGAAGTGTGTGGCCATTCCAACTGCTGTCCAACCAACAGCTCTTTGGAGAAGACGAGCAACCAGCCGGAAAATGTTTCGCCAGGTTTACATTCAATCAATCCATGAACTCGCCCTGGTGGTATGAGGCAAAGCGTATTGGGATAAAAGCTGTAGCTTTGGAAGTCGATTTGAGCCGTACCGTGCCCTTCATTGATCCAAAACAGTTCAAAGCAGTCATGCCGATGCATTTCGTAAGAGTCAAGCTTTTCAGGTATAAGTGGTAGCAATCTGAACCCTTTCACGTCTAGCGTAGCTGCTGGGATGACGGGAATCGTTTTTTGTCCGCTTTTATGTCTCATATGTTCCCCTAGCGCCTCCTTGAAACCGTCCATTTATCCCACGATTGTAGCATGTTTCTGATAATGTGGCTTGTTGCCAATCCCTACGGCGCAAATCGTTGTTTTTCTTAGCTTTTCGTCCTTAACAAAACAATGCTCATTAAGGCCGAAACTTTACCGAGAAAGTGAACTCTTCCTGCTACCATCCTATTGCCTTTTCCATAGCCTGCTGGGCAACCGTTTTGCAAAAATCAAATAAAGCAAAGTCGCCGTAGGAAAATTCAGCAGACCAATCATTCCCCATAACCAGTAATTATGGCCGTGTCGCCGGGCGTTGATAAATAGAATCGTACTTTGCGTAAATAAAATGGCGGCTAAGATTACCCATAGATAGAAAGGAACGTCAGAAGGAGGCATGTTCGTCATGAAGGTTTGTTCACCTCTTTTTTCGTCGTAAAATATACGATGAACGGCAGTATGACAACAGCGGTCCCTTGCAAGATCAGAAAGACCGTTGGCGAATGAAAGTAGGTTGTCGTCCAAAACGCTAAAATAACGAGGGCGAGCCCCCACAATCCTACTAGCTCCTTAAGCAGCTTTTTCCTGCTATTGGCTTTTGTTTCCTTTACTTGCTGCAGGAAAAAAGAAAGGTCTGGCTCATCCACTGAATCGAGCTGATCAAGACGTTCTAAACCCGAACGCAGCTCCATAATCGTCTGTTTGTCGGTTAGCTGTGCTGATGGTCTTCCGTTTTCCCCCTTCGGTTCCAGATCCAATTTGTTCTGCTTCTTATCCTTCGTCATTCACGTTCAACTCCTTCCTTAACAGACCTAATGCGTGATGAACCCTTGACTTCACAGTTCCTTCTGGTATGCCTAACATCTTGCCTATTTCTTCATACCTATAGCTGTAATAGTGCTTCAAAATCAAGGGCAGACGATACCCTTCTGATAATTTCCCTAACCCATCTACAACATCCATCCATTCAAGCTGACGGTGGGCAAATTCCCACTTCAACTGGTGCAAAGGCGTTTCTGTATCTGCCATTAGCTCCTCTCTGTTCTGCTTGCGGCCCATATCAATATATAAGTTAGAGGCGATGGAAATCAACCATGTTGAAAACTTAGAACGGCCTTTATAAAGATGAATTTTTTCGATCGCCTTGGTCATGGTTTCCTGTGTTAAGTCATCGGCCAATGATGGTTTTAATGTAATCTTTAACGCATATCTTTTCAAAAACGAATAATTCTCGTGCAGGAGAGTAGCTAGCGCCACTTGGTCTCCCTTTTGGGCTTTACGAATAAGTGCGGTTTCGTCCATACATGTCTCCTTAAACAAGGCAGGTCGTTCTTTTCTATCATGCTCATTGATACTGAAGCTAGTCAACAAGCTCTTTGTGTGTAAAAATGGCGATTGCTCCAAGTTGCAAGCCGATGATCCCGAATAGAGTGGACAACAGAACAGGTGTATAATCAGCCAAACCCTCTCCTTCCAACAGAACCAATGTGGCGTGATTGGCCAGCTGTGCAGGACTCCATGAGAACCAGGCCGGAAATGACGATGACAGCAGGCTGATGAGAAGGATGGTAGCTAAGGCACAGAAGGCTGCTGCGCCTGTTTGTTTAAGAATGGTGCTATAAAACAAAACAATGGTCATAACAAACGTTAACCACAATCCAAAATGAAGAAAACTGCTGAACCAACGTTCAAGCGAAACGGCATCGAATAAAAGGTTTGTGTAATACATCGCTAAGCCGTAACCGAGACCAAGTGACACCCATGAAAAGCAAGTAATCGCCGCCCATTTGGCCGTGAGATAAGAAAAGTAAGGCACTGGCTTCAGTAAAATGATCGCCGCTACTCCGCTACGACGTTCAGCTGATACGATCCCCATCAACGCCAACGTCAAGACAAGGACGCCGAGCAATCCGAAATCAGATAACGTTTGTGCGAGCACCTCAGTTCCTGTTGGCGTAGGAATGTCGATGACGGCCCCTTCTGGCAATCAGCCGAAGTCCTCTAAGATTTGTGGCATAAAGTAGGTGGAGAGCGGCGTCGAACTTCCTAGTAACAGAAACACAACAGGAACCCATATCCACTTATAATTCCTCCATAGTTCTACTTGTTCTTTTTGAAACAAAACGAGCCATTGCTTCATTTTTGCACCACCTTTAAAAATAAATCTTCAAGAGACATTTTAGCTACTTCGAATTTCGTTAACCGAATCTGCTGCAAAGCAAAAGCGTGCAAGAGGAAGGGCACCGCCAACTCAATATCCTCTACCAATACTCTGTAACTATCGTCTTCTGAGACAAAGTCAACAATACGTTTCTGTTCCCGCCAGTTCTTGAGCTGATGGGTCAAGTCATCCTTGGCTTCGATTATGATTGCCGCATCTTGCCATTCTTGCTGAAGCGAGTTAAGCGTCCCCCCATATTTTAGCTGGCCTTGATCAATAATGAGCACTTCGTCACTTACTTCCTCCGCGTCATGCAGGACATGGGTTGAGAAAAGAACTGTTGCTTCCTCCTTTAGTGTTTGCATCAGCTGGAGCATTTCCCGGCGTCCGACTGGATCGAGAGCAGATACCGGTTCATCTAGCATGACCAGCTTAGGCTGGTGAATCAGAGCTTGGGCAATGCCGAGACGTTGCTTCATACCACCTGAATATTGGACAATACGCTGATGAGCTGCTTCGGCCAGCCCCACCTTGTCCAGTAATTCTTGCGTTCTACGCTTCGCTTCCCCTCTCGGCAAATGAGCGAGTTGCCCGACATAGAGAAGAAATTCAAAACCGGTCATCCAATCGCAAAAAACGGGAAACTGAGGCAAATAGCCGATATGGGCGCGAATGTCGCCCTTTCCGTGTGCTGATTGTTGGTGGAACTGTATGGTTCCTGATGTAGGTTTGACTAATCCTGATAACATCTTTAATGTAGTCGTTTTGCCAGCCCCATTCACACCTAATAAAGCGATGCAGGAATGCGGCTCCAGCTCGAAAGTAAGATTGTCCACTGCAGGGTACTCGGCATATGTCTTCGTTAATTGCCGTACAGATACGAAACTCATCGCTGGCTCCCCCTACCGAAGATCAAGTACATTACCGGACCAATAAAGCTAACAAACAAAATCAGCGGAATCCAAAACGGATGCGCGCCTTTCGTCTTTGCTTGTTTCCCATAATCGATGAGCGCGACGATGACCAAAATTAAATTCAACCGGACCAATAAAGCTAACAAACAAAATCAGCGGAATCCAAAACGGATGCGCGCCTTTCGTCTTTGCTTGTTTCCCATAATCGATGAGCGCGACGATGACCAAAATTAAATTCAAAATGATTATGGGCGCAAGCAGCCCCCAAGGAACATCATTAAAATCCGTATTCATCCTATCCTTCCCCTTTAACTGTAAATTCAAGTTCACATATAAGACGGACCAGATGACAAAATCGTTCATGAGAAAATTAAAAAACGCGAGATTCCTATCATCTCGCATTCATAGGGCCGTTTGCTTCTTTTTAACAGTCACTGAAGCTTTGCCTTGTAGATTTTATAGTAGTGGCTTTTCTGTGATTAATTTGGTACGTGAAATTATAAATAGGACTAATATGAATCGCAAATTAAAGTAGTTTCAATCAAACTAATCTGCAGAAAACATCAGCATATAAAGATGAGAAGGTGCATATGATTGCGCCTTCTCATCTTTTGCTTCTCTGCTCTTGCTGTCATTTCGCAAAGACCATTGCGCCGCCAGAACCAATCACCATAAATTTATTACCCGACGGAGCAAAACCACATTTTATCCAGCCATCCAAACGGGTAATGTCTAACATTGTCGCATTCAGCAAGTATTCATGCCCTTGAACAAACACATGGTCGATGATGACAGATGCTCGTGGCCACCAAGGATAAATCACCTCTAAACTCCATCCTTCAACCGTTAAATGGACTCCATCTCCCGCTTCTATGCCAAAGAGATCAATCTCTTCCCCAGAATCTGGAATGATAAATTTCAATCCCCTGTCTATGATATTGTTTTCAGTTCTGTCGGTGTCCCTGTCCCTTAGAATTCTCTCACCAGTCATTGCATGATTGATGCTATAACCTGAGCTTGTTAAGAGGATGATATTTTCGTTTGAGTCCCAGCCTGCTGCTATTACTCCAGAGGCAGACAGTACAGCCTGCTGCCTCCACGGCAAAGGAGGCGCTTTGGGGACCATCTTTTGTGCTTTCTACAATAATGCCAATTCGTAGCTTGTTCTTATTTCTTGCTTTTTGTTTTTAAACATTCAACTGCCACTCCGTACAAGTTTTATGGGTTTCACTAATGTTTGCTTACCACTCAGCCCACCAAGATGATGCAGAGGAGATAAGTATGTATCATCATCATGCTTCCAGCTGGCCAGTTTTGCCCCACTTAGCTTTTTTATTCCTTCTAACTTGTGGAGAATTTTTGAACCACATTAGATGATTTTCAGCAATCAGAATGAAGCGAACGTGGCGATTTACTGGTGGCGCTTATCCCCACTCATTTTTTCTAGTCTGTTACACGGCCGAGCCTGGCGACCGTTCCGTTTGCTTGCGCATCCAGCGCAGACTAAGGATCCAGCCGCCTAAAGCGATCAGGCTGCCTACCAGGAACGGGGAGTTGATTTGAACATCAAACAAGGCTCCGGCAAGGATCGGCCCGAAGATGTTCCCGAGACTCGTGTAGGAAGCATTCAACCCAGCGACAAGCCCTTGTTCGTTGCCGGCAATTCTGGAAAAATAAGTGCTAATCGCCGGGCGTACAAAATCAACCGCCAAAAAAACAAGCGTTACCGATACAACCATCATCCAATATTGGGCCGAAAAGATCGTCGCAACCATAAAAACAGCCATCACCAGCAAGCAATAGACCGTCAGCTTCTTCTCCCCGATCCAATTGATTAGCCGCCCGAAGAGCGTCAGCTGCATCACTGCGCCGACGATCGCGCTGATCATGATTAACCACGCAATTTCATTGGGCGTATAGCTGTACTTATGGTCAACAAAAAGTCCTAACACTGTCTCAAATTGGGACAATCCGAGCGAAGTGATCAAGATGATTAACAGCCCTGTAAAATAAGGGGTGCGGTAAGATTTGGCAAGCTGTGCGAGTTGGGACTCTTTTCGGTCCATGCGTGCCTGTGGGGCAGGCAACTTGTTCTTATCCAGCGACTCTGGCAAAATGCTCATCGAAACGACAGCGGATAAGGCAGCTGCTCCAGCAGCGGCAAAGAAAGGCACTCGCATACCGTACTCGACTAAAAAACCACCGATCGCCGGACCGATGATAAAGCCTGTCGAAATCGCCGCATTAATCCAGCCCATTCCCATTCCCCGATCCTCTTCTGTCGTAATATCAACGACGTAGGCCATGACGGCGGGCATAATAAAGGCGACAGATACACCGCCAAGCAGTCTTGAGATAAACAGCAACACCGCATTCGTAGCGAGGCCAAAAAGCAGCTCGGATACAGCAAAAAGCAGCAGACCGGCGACAATGATCCACTTCCGCCCATAACGATCGGACCAACTGCCTGCATAAGGAGCCACCAGAAATTGAGTTAATGAAAAGACTGCCACCAGCAGGCCGACGATCGTCCCAGAGATGCCAAGAACGTTCATATACGTCGGCATAATCGGAATAACCAAGCCGACGCCTACAAATCCTATAAATATATTAAACATGAGCAATAAAATAGCCCCTCTGTTTCTTGTTGCCAATGCCTTCATCCTACAAATTCCTCCGAATTCTTCTCTTATGACTATCTATCATTTATTCTATATGATTACTATCTACGGAGCTTATTTCTAAGAGCCGCTTTCATCAGTTGTTCTGGATCGCTTTTCAGCTTTAAAATCGGCGTCTTATTTGACTGTTTGTTTAATGGCAAAATTGACCTTTCACTCAAGGGCAAATAATCCTCAATCATACATTGCGTCATCAATACCCTATCCGTCAGTGATCCGAGATAACCGCTTGCGTGAAGACTTCATTAATATTTTGAAAATGGATTTTTTGATTCTGAAAAGAATAAAACATTATTCATGAAAATAATGTTATTTTTCCTTGCCAGGCGAACTACGTTGGCTTGCCAACGATAAAATTCATCACTTTGCATGGCAATAGGTTCTTCAAAAAAGTGTGATAGCTCGAATCATTTTTTGTACATGAGATGGTGATCATTTTATTTTTCCTTTCTAGTCCCTCATACTCCGTCTCTGTACAATATACCATATCTTTCTGCAAACGATTAATGTGTATGCCTCCTACACTCAATTATTCCATAGCCCTAAACACCTTCTTAAACGTGGTCGAGTATGCTATACGTTCTTTAATCGGTTTTTCATAGTGGAATGCATGTCTGTTGCATAGGAAGAACATGCAGCAGCCAGCCCTCTCGGTTTATTCATATTGACATAAATAGATTCATAGCTTCCTGCTTTTACGATATACGTTTCATGGAAAAAACCAACTCCTTTTGAGTTTGCGGCTTTTTTATAAAAACGGGTCCAAGCTTTCATATGTGTTTTTCCATGGGCAAAATCATGTAGATTCTCGATGTTGTCCCAATATTGGGTAATCACTATGTTCCTACCACTCCACCCTGCTTCATAATGAAGAAAACCAGTGTCTTTTTTGCTGGAAAGTTCTTTTAGCATCGGTGGCATGGCACTAAAAACGGGTCCCCATGCCTTGATATTCCACCACTGCTGAATTTTCATACCAACGATAAAAATCACTACATCTTGGTTATTTGGAGCACTAACTCGTTTCGCTTTTGTCATCTCAGTTTCTCCTTTGTTTTTTTGCACCACTGCAGTTCGGCTTCAGCTACTTCTTTTCCATAATCTAACGTATATAACCAAAATTCAGCGCCAGGATGAGTGCTTAACTGTTTTTCCATTTGTTCGTAAACTTTCATTTTCCCTTGTAACAACCGTTCATGTTCACAAATGTGGTCAAATGCTTGCTCCCGGTTCATTTCGTTTCCGAAAAACAATTTTACGAGCAGTTCATTTTTATGAAGCCCAGTATCGTAAATAGGGGCCGCCAGCCAATTATGAAGTTTATGCTTACCCGCTTCCGTTATCTCATATTCCTTCCGATCCCCCTCTCCTCCGATTTGAATAACGTACCCGTCTTTGACCAATGTTTTAAGTGCGGGATAAATTTGTCCATAACTCATTTTCCAAAAATGCTCAAAACTATTATCGATGACCTTTTTTATTTCGTATCCCGTCCTACATCCTCCCGACAATATGCCGAGCACAATCCATTTAGCCTCTGTTTTCATCTCATCCTCCAGATATATCTTTTAGATATATCTAAAAGATATATAGACATGAACTATTTGTCAACAGTGTCTTTTAAGTAAATAATTAACGAAAAAGCAGCGCTGAATTTCAGTCTTAGCAAGATCGTATTTAAACACTCCAATCTTTATAAAATCGGGGTATTTCAGACCCTTTCTGTAACGTTAACGCGATTGCATTTAGGCCTTTTTGTCCCATTGAACTCTGTCATGATTGGAGTATATCCTGTTTCGTTTCAACTGTTTTTGATCTCCCCCTTTTCGCATGATAAAGTTTTATCATGCCCATCTACATAGCTACATCTTCTCCCTACAAATGATGGCATGCTTTTCCTAAATCATTTGGAGCGAAAACCCTGTCACCATTGAGCACAGATAAACAGGAAATGGCTAACTCCTTGTTGGTAGACTGAGTTTAGGAAGGAGAACACACGATGGAAAGCCTTCAAAGAATGCTTGATAGCATTGAGTATATAGAAAGCCATTTAGACAACGAGCTTTTGCTTGACGAAATTGCTGCGATTGCTTGTATGTCTAGATTTCACTTTCAACGGATGTTCCATATGTTAACTGGTTATACCGTAACTGAATATATTCGGAATCGCCGTCTTACTGTAGCTGCACAAGAACTAGTTCATTCCAAATCTAAAGTAATCGATGTGGCAATGAAGTATGGGTACGAAAGTCCAGAATCTTTTACGAAGGCATTTCGGCGAATACACGGTATTCCTCCATCAGACGCTAAGAAACATCGTCATTCCTTGAAGGCTTACCCAAAGATCTCTTTTCAAATTCAGTTAAAGGGTGATGTAGAAATGGATTACAAGATTGTCGAGAAAGACGCGTTTACCGTGGTAGGGAAAAGCATTCGTACAACGACAATGGGCGGAGAGAACAACCAAAAGATTGCAGCTTTCTGGAATGAATCAAACCAGAATGGATTGTCAAAACAACTTGCCAAAAATTGCGGTCCTCTTGGATTGCTTGGTATTTGCATTGATTTTGACAAACAGCAAGAAAATTTAACCTACTTAATCGCTGCAGAAAAGAATAGTGAACAAATCCCTGTTGATTGGGAGGCCAGACAGATTCCTGCAGCAACTTGGGCTATTTTTCCGGTACACGGTGCAATGCCTCATGCAATGCCAAAGATATGGGAGCGAATCTTTTCTGAATGGTTTCCGGCAACGGGATATGAACACTCAGGTGGACCAGAAATGGAAGTATACGTAAGTGATGCTAATCCTTATTCAAAGGATTATTACAGCGAGATATGGGTTCCAATAAAAAAATGATAAATAAAAAAGCGCATGACAACCTTTGTTATGCGCTTTTTGCTATTGCCCTTTAGTATAAGTAGCAACGTGGCTGCCCTCTGACACAGGTAGGATCTTTTTAATGGCTCTTCCCTCTATAGTCTACAATCACTCCATTTACTCTATCTATAAATTGGGAAAAAAATATGTTAAAACCATCCTATGTTTCATAAACGCCACGGCCAGTTAGTATGATTGAATATGGCCGTCATTCCATGATGCCATTTATGAAAGCGATTACAAAAAAGAGGAGGTCAGCTAAATGCACTGATGACATCGCAAATCCCTCCCCCATTTGCTAGATAATTTGGGAAATCAAAACCCTTTATTTTGATTTTTTTCAGAAAATATCTTTTCAAATTAAGCCAGAAGCGGTAGACTTTTGGAGAAAGAATGTTTTTTAAACATTTCATCATTTATAGAAGGAGGAGTACACTTGGCTCGAGAACAATGGGGAACAAGAGCCGGCTTTATTATGGCCGCTATTGGGTCCGCAGTTGGGTTGGGAAATATATGGCGTTTCCCTTACGTAGCTTATGACAATGGAGGGGGCGCGTTTTTTCTCGCATATTTGTTTGCCATGCTTACAGCTGGGATCCCACTTTTATTAATGGAATTTTCAATTGGTCAAAAATTTAGAGGATCTTCCCCGCTTTCCTTTGCACGCCTCCACAAAAAGACGGAGTGGCTTGGTTGGTGGCAAGTTGCGATTTCTTTTGTTGTGGCGACGTATTATTCGGTTATCATCGCTTGGGCTCTGTCCTATATGGTGTTTTCATTTAATCAAAGTTGGGGTAGTGACACCCAAGGTTTCTTTTTAGGAGACTACCTTGAAGCGACTGAAGCAGGTGTCCTTGGTGGATTGAATGGCAATGTGTTGATTCCGCTTGTCGTTGTTTGGGCGGGCGTGTTTATCATCATGTTAGCTGGTGTAAAAAAAGGCATTGAATGGGCAAACCGCATTTTTATTCCTTTACTTGTTGCCATGTTTTTAGCAATTGTTGTACGTGCCCTTACATTAGATGGTGCCGTTGATGGATTGGATGTCTTTTTCCGGCCTGATTGGCAAGCATTAGGTCAGCCTGGTGTTTGGGTAGCCGCCTATGGGCATATTTTCTTTAGCTTATCTATCGGATTCGCCATTATGATTACTTATGCAAGCTATTTGCCGAAGAAAGAAGATTTAAACAACAGTGCGTTTATTACTGCATTTAGCAACGGGAGCTTTGAGCTACTTGCAGGGATCGGCATTTTTGCGACACTTGGTTTCATGGCTGGCAATCTCGGCGTTCCTGTGGCAGAAGTAGCCACTAGCGGCATTGGTCTGGCCTTTATCGCCATTCCCGAAATCATTAATACAATGCCAGGATTCAACGGTTTGTTCGGCGTCTTGTTTTTTGGCTGTCTTGTGCTGGCTGGTATTTCGTCTTTAATATCCATTACAGAAACGTATATAGCTGGCGTGCAAGACAAATTTAAAGTATCACGAACAAAATCGGTTATCATTGGCGGCGGCTTGTCAGCGATCATTTCATTGTTGTATGCGACGCGCGGAGGCATTAACGTGTTAGATGCCGTCGATAACTTCATTAACCAGTTCGGCATCGCTTTTGCCGGTCTTGTGTCTGTCATTATTGTTGCGTGGATTTTACGCAAGCTCGATTTCTTGCAAGCGCATATGAATGAAGTGTCTGATTTCCGGATTGGCTCATGGTGGAAATTTAGCTTAATGTTTATTACTCCTCTCGTCCTTGGCGCGAATATTGTTCTCTCGTTGATTAGTAACATTCGCGCGCCTTACGAAGATATGCCCCTTTCTTTCTTGGCTATTTCAGGCTGGGGCGTTGCCGGAGCGGCATTCGTTGTTGGCCTTTTACTTAGCCTGATTAAATGGCCTTATGGCAAATTGGAAGCCTATAAGAAGGAGGATGGATAATGAGTGGAAGCGCAATTGTCATGATGATTATTGGTATGGTTATCCTATGGGGCGGCATGGCGACAAGCATTACCTATGCCTACATTGTCTCCAAACGTCGCAAAAAAACAAACTAGCCCATATATGAGGAAGACGGCACAAGAGACGCGCCGTCTTTTTTGGTTTTCCGCGGTCAATAAAGAAGGATAACTTGGACAGACTAGGCCCATAAGCAGATTGCTGGTATCATTCACTATCTATCTGTACAATTAGAAGAAACATCTATCGGAGGTGAGCTTATGCCTACAGAAGAAGAACGAAACGAAACGAAAGAACGGGTAATGGCGCAACTAGAAGAAGTGATTGACCCTGAACTTGGCATTGACATTGTCAATCTCGGCCTCGTTTATGGCGTCGAACTTGACGATGAGTTGAACGTTACCGTAGAAATGACGCTGACGACCATGGGTTGTCCACTAGCAGGAACGATTCAAGCGGATGTGAAGCGCGCGCTTGCAGAATTACAAGAACTTGGGGAGATTGGAAAGGTTGATGTGAATATCGTTTGGAGCCCACCCTGGTCAAAAGATAGAATGTCACGTTATGCCAAAATTGCCCTCGGCCTTCCTGATTAAACCGTACTGCTTGCCTGTTTTACGAGTACTTTTACGCTTAAAAAGAAAGGCATGGCTTTTGCAGGGCGAAATAAGGCCCACGTTATGTGACAACAATTAAAAAAGAATAAAGTCTTTGCAATAAAGATTGCCTTAAACCGCCATTTGCTGCAAACTAACATTGTATCCACTACAACAAATGGAGGTCGGCCATATGTATACCCTTGCTCGTTTGCATGACGGCACGGTAACTGTCCTTCACAGCCAGTCCTATTGCCCCATCAAGGCTTTTACTGATGTGATGGCAGCAAAAGAATGGGCTCGACAAGTACATGCCCGCTTAACCGAAAGTGGCAAATGGCATGTGTTGAAAGTGGGAACAACAATAAAGCAACACCGTTCATAAGCAGGCCCCCCTCCTGCTTATTTTTTTTGATTAACACCGCTTACTGTGAAAAACTGCGTTTTGATCGTGTTTGTTTTGGCGTAATGGAAGCCAACAACAGGCCAAGCAACAGCAACGCAATGCCGCCCCACGAGTAAAAGGAGAGCGACTCGCCAACAAGGCTGACTCCTAGAAGGGCCGCAGTAAGCGGTTCGGCTAATGCAAGCGTTACGGCAAGAGAGCCTGGAATTTCTTTTAGTCCTTTCGCGAACAGCATATAGGCCAAGCCAGTCGCAATCCCCCCTAAATGCAAAACAACGAGCCCATTTTGCCAATGAAGCAGCCAGCTGACCTCAAATAAAAACAACGTTGGCAACAACACGATCGCGCTGATAGAAAATATGAATGCGACGACGACTTCAGGTTCTCCTTTGGCTACAAGCCCTTTGCTTGCTAGTGTATAAGCGGCAAAGGAAAGCCCTGCCCCTATAGCAAACAAAAGCCCTATCGGCGTCACAACAACCGACTGATCGCCAGCCGTCATTAGCAGCACACAGCCGGCAATCGCCATGGCAGTTGCTTGCATCCATCGCTTTCCTGGAATCCGCTTAAAAAAGGCCCATTCAAGCAAGCCTGCTAATATAGGGGCGCTTCCAATTGCGATAACCGTTCCCGCAGCAACGCCAGTCATTGACACAGCCGTAAAAAAGAACGGTTGATAGGCAGCCATAGCCGCGACACTCACAAAAAATGGCCATTTCGGCCACCCCTTTATATTTAGCGATTTGCCTGTCAACATAGCAAACACTAGTAAACTAATTCCCCCGAGCAATAGCCGCACTGCCCCCACAACTAACGGATGGGCGCCTGTTAAAAACGCTTGAGCTGTCCCGGTTGTTCCCCACAACATCGCAGCACATAGCACGAAAACAATCGCCATCGGCATCGTCAATCGCTCCAATCGTTCTATATGTCTTATTTAGTGGCGTTGGCCTATACGACGCTATTTTTAAGCAGTCTTTGCCTAATGCCCGTACTGTTTAAACAGCGGTTAAACCAGTGCTAGCCTTGCTCGTTGTCCTAAGCCAAGTCAACATTGTGATAGACTTGTTGTACATCTTCCAAGTCTTCAATCGCGTCAATCATTTTTTCAAACTGTGCTTGCACTTCCTCTGAAAGCGTCACTTCGTTGTGGGCAATCATCGAAAATTCGGCAACAGAAAATTCCTCTATTCCGGCGTTTCGAAACGCTTCTTGGACAGCGTGAAACTGGTCTGGTTCCGCGTAAATAATTACCGTGTCATCTTCTTCAATAATGTCTTTGGCATCAACATCGGCGTCCATTAAAATCTCTAGTGCTTCGTCGGCTGTTTTGCCTTCAAAACCGATGACAGCCACTCTGTCGAACATATAGGCGACTGAACCACTGACACCCATGTTTCCGCCATTTTTTCCAAAAGCAGCGCGAACGTCAGACGCGGTGCGGTTGACATTGTTTGTTAAAGCATCGACAATCACCATCGCCCCGTTTGGCCCAAACCCTTCATAACGACGTTCCTCATAACTTTCATCTGAGCCGCCTTTTGCCTTCTCAATGGCGCGGTCAATGATGGATTTCGGGACATTGTACGTCTTCGCCCGTTCCAGTACCGCTTTTAAGGCTTGGTTTAATTCAGGATCAGGCTCCCCTTGTCTGGCAGCTACATAAATCTCACGGCCAAATTTGGCGTAAATCCGGCTTGTATTGGCGTCTTTAGAAGCTTTTTTTTCTTTAATGTTATTCCATTTACGGCCCATATTCGTACCCACTCTCTTTCCCTTTTCAATTCCAGGCCACAGCGCTGGTTCTCAACGTTATTATAACGCATAATGACCGTCTTGCGTAAGCAGAAGTGGCGAATGAGCCCAGTGTCCTTTCATTGTCGGCAATGCCACTTGCTTATAAAAAAGTATGGTTACACTATCGATAGGAAGACCGAAAAAGCTAGTTGGACAAGAGCAAGCAACTAGCTTTAAAGCGGTCCCGATTTATTCATTTGGCTGCAAATCGAGGCGTAGTTCTATCGGGCAGTGATCACTGCCTAAGACCGATGAATGAATAGAAGCGTCGGCAAGATAAGGCATCAACGCCCTGGAAATAAGGAAATAATCAATGCGCCAGCCAATGTTACGGGCCCGGACATTGGCCATGTACGACCACCATGTAAAGGCATCCTCATCATCAGGGTAAAAATGGCGAAATGTATCGACAAATCCCGCCTCGAGCAGCTTGCCAAACTCGGCTCTCTCTTCATCGGTAAAACCAGAATTGCCGATATTCGCCCGGTCATTTCGAACATCAATCGGCTGGTGTGCGACATTGAGATCACCGCAGAAAACAACAGGTTTTTGCTTTTCCAGTAGAGTCAGATGTTCCCTAGCGGCTTCCTCCCACTGCAACCGGTATGGCAGTCTGCTTAAGTCCCGTTTAGCATTAGGCGTATACATCGTTACGACATAGTAGTTCTCAAACTCAAGGGTGATGACGCGCCCTTCGTTATCTGGAAAAT
Organism: Shouchella clausii; assembly: GCF_001598215.1. Lineage (GTDB taxonomy): Bacteria > Bacillota > Bacilli > Bacillales > Bacillaceae_D > Shouchella > Shouchella tritolerans. Next base: position 144,321 of record NZ_BCXJ01000002.1, read on the forward strand.
GATCGCCGATTCCATATGTGACAGACAGCGGAGAGTGTTTAGTAAAAATTGCTGTCCCTGAATAACCTTTACGCTCCGCATCGTTCCAGTATTGTTCATAGCCAGGCAGCTCAAGCGTGATTTGCCCTTTTTGTAGCTTCGTTTCCTGTAAACAAAACACGTCTGCATCAACTTGATGAAAAAAATCTAAAAAGCCTTTTCTTACACATGCGCGGAGGCCATTGACGTTCCACGATACGAATTTCATAGTTATTGAACTCCCTCTCTCTTTATCCAGTGCCCAGTGTAGCATAGATGAGAGAAAACCAGTACCGTTTTGCTTACTTGAGCCTCCAACATGGCTATAGCCATGGAATTCTTAGCTAGTTAACCCATGCAGGCCATTTCTGTTTTGTGACCATTAAGCTGTCTAAAGAAAGCCCTGCTAATGTAAGAGCTTTCTCGTCTAATAACTGTAACCTAAGTGTTCTTTTCCCAAATAATCAGTCCGAATATTCTTTTCCTGAACCTCGACGCGAGTACTTGCCTACTAAATCTACAGTTCAGCCCGCAAGTTGACACCTATTTGGTAATCGGTTTCCATGACCTCTTTAGGCACCATGCTTCCTCCTGTCGCCCAGACAAGATGAGTCGCTGCATCGGTATATAGCCCTCTCTTTTCGAGTTGTATAGGGCCGTATAATCCCGCAACCGCTGATGGTTCTATAAAGAGGCCTTCTGCATCAGCGAGATCGGCGAGGAGTGTATAGAGCATCGGATCAGCGATCGTGTAGATGCCCTCAAGCAATGGAGCCATCATGCGACCAACAAAGCCAGACGGTCTCCCTACCGCAAGGCCGTCGGCTGCTGTCTGGTTGTCGATTCCAAAGTCTTGGACAGAGACGCAATGGTGCTTTCTAGTTAACATACATGGCGAATGGGTAGGCTCCGCGAAAAAACAGCGGACCGCGTCGCCGAAAACGAGCTTCAAGCCGAAAGCAACCCCACCAGGACCGCCGCCAACGCCACAAGGAAGATAGACATGGAGCGGTTGGTCTTTTGTGACGGCAATTCCCTTTTCCTGCAATTGTTCTTTTAAGCGAAATGCGGCGACAGCGTACCCTACAAATAGATCGATTGAATGTTCGTCATCGATAAAATAGCTGTACGGATCAGCGTCTGATTCTTTCCTCCCCTCTTCGACTGCCTTGCTGTAATCGGCGGAATGTTCCACTACACGCACGCCTTTTTCTCGTAACATGTCTTTTTTCCATTGCTTTGCATCGGCTGACATGTGCACCGTCACGCGAAATCCTAGCTTTGCGCTAATGATGCCAATGCTCAACCCTAAATTACCTGTTGACCCAACAACAATGGCATAAGAAGAAAAAAACGATTGAATCGTGTTCGTAGCGATCAATGAATAATCGTCTTGTTTAGTGAGAAGTTGCTGTTCCATCAACAAGCTTTCCGCATGCTTCAACACTTCATAAATACCGCCCCGCGCTTTAATTGATCCTGAAATAGGCAACTCGTGATCGCCTTTAAGCAAAAGCCTGCCTGGCAAGTTTTTGCCAAAGCGTTGTTCAAGCTTGTGCTTCATTGATGGAATGTCGATAAGCGGCGATTCGATCAAGCCCCTTGCCCCTTTCGTTTCCGGAAACACGCTCGCTATGTATGGGGCAAAACGTCGCAACCGCTGTTCTGCTTTCTTCACGTCCTCTTCTTTTAAAGGAAGGCCTGCTAGCCCTTCGTTTACAGGCTGCCTGTCAGGGTTGGCCCACCACACTTCCTTTGTCGAGACAATCTGTCGTAAAAGTGGGTAAGCTTCCAACCACTGCTCTCGATTTCTGCCTGCTATGTCCATGTTTATCCCCCTCCTTTTTTCTTTTACTTTAGCACATTTAAGGACCATCCGGCTGGGGATATTCCCCTTTGTAAATGCACATCGTAAATGGGGGACGACACTTTTACACAACCAAGGATTTGGGAACATCAAAGGGAGGATCAACATGAAACAAGCCGTTTTTTTAGACCGTGATGGGGTCATTAACGAAGTATTATCCAAGCGTGTTAAATTCGTCAACGATGCAAACGACTTCCACTTGCTAGATGGGGTAGCCGAAGCGATTCGCTTCTTCAACAAAGCAGGCTTCCTCGTCTTTGTTGTTACCAACCAAGGCGGCATTGGACTTGGCTACATGAAAGAAAAAAAGCTCGAGCGCATTCATGAAAAAATGCAGGCCGACTTAAAAGCGCTAGGGGCAAAAATCGACGATGTCGCCTATTGCCCCCATAAACCTAATGAAGGATGTCCTTGCCGTAAACCAAAAGCTTATCTACTGGAAAAACTGACGGAAAAACATCACGTTGACTTGTCCAAGAGTGTCATGGTAGGCGACCGCGAACCAGACATTCGTGCGGGCCAAAAGGCAGGTTGTCAAACGGTCTTAGTTCACGCCCGCACAAATGACGATTTCCAAGCAGACGCACGCTACCCGGACTTGCGTGCCGCCGTTCCATGGATTCTTGCCCAAAAGAGAGCTGCTGCGCATTAAAGCAGCTCTTCTAATGTGAAACAAAGGAACCGCTTTACATGGGGACTGTTTTCCATTTCATTAATTGCTGGCAGTCTTGTGCTAATACTTGAAACGGATCGTTCCCGAACCATTCAAGCGAGACATTGACCCCGTCTAATTGATTCGCTGACAGAAAGGATTCATAATCAAAACACCCATTAAACAGCCCAGTCATTCCCTCTCTAGATCCGGCAGCGGCATAAACGTTTTCAGGAGCAAATACATCTAAGTCGCCTGGCGAGCGAATGTTTTTTAAATGTAGATGGCGAATATGAGGTTGCAATTGTTTAAACGCACCGTTTACATCCGCTCCGCTTTCCCATACATGAAGGACATCAAAATTGATCGCTAACCCTGGGTGGTCGACTTCCGCCAACAGTTGCAGCGTGGATGGGACCGTATCACATAATGTATGGGGGTGCGTTTCCACTAACACATATTGACCTTTGTCAAAAAAGTGGTCACAAAGACAAGCTAACCGTTTTACAAGATAGGCTCGTTCTGTTTTTGTCGTATGCTTGCTCCCCTTTGCACCGGCAAATGTACGGATGTGGTTCGTATTCCATCTTGTCAACAGAAGCGATGTTTGTTTTGCAGCGTTTATTAACGTATTCCATTCTTCATAAAGCGGAAAGTAATCGCTTACCATTGGTACGATAAGGCCATATTTTTTAAGCCAGTCGCCATTGTAGGAGGGAGTGGCAAGCAAGTGGCGGGCATGAGGGGCCCACAATTCAATGCCATCGACATTGTGCGCCTTCGCCCAGTCAGCAAGCTGGTCGATCGACACTAGCGTATGACGAAAAGAAATGGTACAAATTGACACGTTCATGCGTTCACCCCCCTCGCTTTTGCTTGTAATTGCTGCCATTCCTTAAAATAATCGTACAGGCAGTGTTTTATCCGCCTTTCCCGTACATCTTGTTTTTCCAGTTGGGCAAGCACCGCTTGGTAATCCTGCTCATTTTTGGTTCTAGAAAGCTTCATTGCCCGGTAGTGAACAGTTGTATAGCCTTTCGCCAATTTCTCGATTTCATCGCACCATGCTTCAAATTCAGCTTCCTTAAAGCCAAGCTCTTTCCAAAAGTAAGCAAACGCATGCTCATACGCATATTTGCGAATCGCCAGCACAGGCAACTGTTTTAAGGCAATGGAAAGCTCTGAAAAACGCGCCTTTTCACTTCCGTTCACATAGGCTTTAACAATCGTTCGTACTCCTTCGGTAAGGGGATTCGAATGCAGCTTCATGCATGTTTGAAAATAGGCCTCGACCGTTTCTGGCGTCGGATGATGGATCCGTTTTGCATCAAAATAAAAGCCACCGCCCACATCAGGGGAACGGATCGCCTCTAAAATCCGCTCTTTTTCCATGACGCCTTCCCACCGGTAGTCAGGATCAAGCATAAGCCACTGACCATCCGTGTCTGTTTTTTCTAACAGCACATAGTGAGGGAACGGCTTTTGGTGGAATTTGTTTTCCCGTTCTGGTAAAAGTGCCAAATCAAGCATCACCATCACGTTCCGAAAAGGAGGCCTCGTTTCAAGTAACGTTTCAAGCGCGGCGATATTTGCCTTTTTCGATTGCTCCTTTTTATACCACTCCTGCATGTCAATTCCGTATAAATGACGATACCAGTTTTTCAAAAATGAATGGTCGATTTTTTCAGAATGATATGCTAAAGCATACGAATCGTCGATTGCAAAATCAGCATCCCACACACCAAAATAATAAGGACGATGGTCAACGCCGCTTTTTTTAAGAATTTCACATATGCAACTGACAAAACAGTGGACTTTAATCATAAAGCGGCTCTTCCTGTTTGTCGGCAACAAATGCAGCCAATGCGCCGACTGTGTAAAATGCTTTTACATCAATGTGCTCATCTGGGATGGCAACGCCATATTTCATCTCTAATTCAAGCAAGAGCTGCAAAATCATAATGGAATCAAGCGCCAGATCTTCGTTCATTCGTGCGTCTTGATGGAACTGTTCAAGCGTTGGCAATTTTAATTCATTCTCTAAAATCGCATAAATCGCATCAATAGCTTCCTTTTTCGTCATCCTTTTGCTTCTCCTAACTTTACGCGGCTTATTTTTCCGTTCGCGTTTTTTGCAATCTCTTCAACAATGGTGATTTCATGTGGGACTTGATGGGGCGCTAGCCGGCTTATGCAAAAGCTCCGCAATTCATGAAGCGATAGCGTCTCCTTTCCAGCAGATACTTGGGCACAAACACGCTCTCCCGCATAGGAGTCTGCCTTTTTATAGACGACCGCCTCTTCTACGCTAGGATGTTCGCGCAGTACTTGTTCGACTTCGTGGGGATAAACATTTAACCCGGCGACATTAATCATGTCGTCCGGTCGTTCCCGAAAGCAAAGAGTTCCATCTTGATCAATGTAGCCTAAATCACCTGTATTGATTGTACGGCTGCCAATGGTGACTTGAATTTCAGAAGGGTTATCTCTCGCTGTCCCTGCTTTTGTCTGTATATGGCTAAGGGGCACACCCAATTCTTCAGAAAAACGGAGTGGCATGGCAATGCTAATACAGCCGGCTTCCGAGCAGCCATATTGTTGAAGCAGCATTAGGCTGTTTGATTGGATTAACCGAAACCATTCCTCTGGCAAGCGTGTTCCGGAGGTCATTACAGCATGAAGTGTTTTGCCGTTGCTTAGCTTTGCTAATGCGTACAGAAGTGGCGGGGCACCATATAACAAATGGTTTGGGTAATCGGTTAGTTTTTTGAGTACATATTTAGGATTTTGCGCTGTCACCACTACTACATTCTTATTTTGGAACAGTCCGGCTAACACCCCACTGATGAGGCCATAGGAATGGGTGACTGGACAGGCGACTACGACCGTATCGACATCCATACGAGCCAAACGCTCGACGTAAGCGCCAAGCTCCTCATCAATCGATGACCAACTGCGCTCCATTTGTTTTGGTACCCCTGTCGTACCTGAACTAAACTGGACAAGGCCTGGTGGAAAGTTACTGACCAGGTTTGAAAGCGTCAGTGGCGCTTCAAACGTATGAAAGAATAAATAAGAACAGCCAGCTTGCGCGGCAATCTTCTTCGCTGCAGCGAGAGGCGTATTTGGGTGGATCGGTACTAAGCTGCCGCCTCTTTTTTTGACGTACAAAAGGAGCGCAATCCATTTTCCAATGTCTTGTGGGCAGACAGCAATCCGCCATTGCTCTGCTGTTTTCCAGATAGGGTGCATAGCAAATTGTTGTTCGTACCGCTCCCAATCTGCTTTTGTATAGTTGCAGTCGTTTACAGCTAACATGAACGGCTTCCCCTCCCAAGTTCATTGTTGACCAAATGGCGGCAGTTCGCCTTCCCTGTCACCTTGCTCGTTAGCAGTGACTCTGTAGCGATAACAGGAGCAGCTACCCGTAAAGCTTGCAAACGCTCTGATGGCACGAGTTCCCTAGTAGCGTAATCGTGGATGGCGCAGTCGACCAATGACCAAAATCGCTGCTCGCTATAGTGAAAATGCTGTTCCAGTCGCCACGATAGTTCTGTGAGCTGATAAACAAAAAGAGTATCCATCACCAGTTCCCTTAGTGCTTCAAGGGAAGACATCCAATAATGCTCGTCCATTTTGCCTGTTTGAAATGTTTGATGCAGTGTGGAAAAGTGCGGGATCCAAGCACGGTTTTTCACGAAGTTCTCTTTATATTCGATACTTTCATGAAAGTCGCGCAAAATCACTCGTTTTGGCCACCCCTGTTCAGTCACAAGGATGACGTTTTGTCCGTGTGCTTCGATTGCGATCCCGTGGCCAGCTAGTAAATGGATTATAGGGACCACGCTTATTTTGAACAACTGCATAAGCCAAGCCTCTATCCCAAACTGTTCTATAAGAGGGGCGATAAACAACGCGCCGTCTTCTTCTAGCAATGGCAACGCATTCATTGGAATCGCTTGCTCCCCTGGCCTCAATTTGGAGGAAACGCTTTCGCGCCAAATGCAGCCAATTTGGCCAAGGAGCGCTTTGTTCCATCGTTTGCCTTTAGGTTCGTACGCCACCCCTGCATACTCCGCTAACCGCTCAACGCCGATTTCGTCTTTTAAAAACGGGTCACTGTCAATGATGCGTTGTAGCCACACTGAAATAGCTGGAGCCGCTGCAATCAAATGAGGCGGGATCGTGCGAACTGAAGACGTGTTGACGACATTTAACGACAATTTTAATTGCGCTTTTGTTACATGCTCTACATTCATCACTGTTCTTAGTGATTGAGTCGCACAGTACCCGTCGCCAAAACGGCCTAAGTACAATACGTCTCTGCTTTTGATCGCTTGTTGAAGCAAATTCCCATTAAGCGCTTGCCATTGCCACGGATGAACAGGGATGAATTCGTATTCACTAAGTTGGCCGCCAGCTTCCGATAATGCTTTCACGAGCGCTTGCCAGACAGAGGTGCCTAATTCCTGCTGCAAAAAGCAACCTGCTTCTTGAGGATAATGGACAATGGCATCTTGTTTGCGAACGCCAAGCCAGACAAGGTGAAATGATTGTTTTGCTTCTGGCCCATAATGATAATGATCGTCAAGTGAAAATCCTTTCCGTGCTTTAAAACAAGGATGGTAGAGATGGCCTTCGATCAGCGCTGCTTCCAGTTGCTCATAAGCCAAACCCCTTCTGGATGATGTCATTCCAAGCCTCGTTTCATTCCAATCGCTCAGCTTAATTGTTTGTAACAGTTCATCCACCAGCGCTTGTTTTCTCGTTTCTTTGGCTGTCAGTTCACTGACAATTTCCTCTAGCTTCGCAAGTCGTACCTGACGTTTGCCTATGAGTCGGTACGGTCCTTGCTGTAAACGAATCCGTCCAAAAGCAGACCGCTTTCCTATGCATTGGAACAAAAACGAACGACCATAGACGGTAAATACCGTATCACCATTGCTTTTGTTCGTTTCCTTGACGTCCAGCAACCTTTCAAATAGGATCGCTTCCATTAATTGACGTCGTACACGCAACGCAGTTTTAGAACATGGAGCTGCCTGCATGTGCATAAGCGACACCTTCTTTTTTTCCCGTTCTATTAAACGGGTTTTTTATTGAGGTATATACCGCTTGTTCTAACTCTTCGGCTAGTTCATCGACATCATGGAAACGCGTAAGTAAATTTGCTTTGCAAGCGAGCTCTTCGTTTCCCAGTAAGCCTTGTACAAAGCGCTTGCCTGCGCCAATCAAAGTAACCTCCATTTCAGTAAGCGCTGACCGCAACACGCCCAGCAAAACCGCTTCTTCCTGGAGACTGTCAACGCCAAAACGGCAGATTAATGAAAACACTTGGTTTAAGACCAAGTAATAAGCAAAGCGATCGTCAATAAGGGCATCGTTGTAAAACAGACCATGGGCTTCCTTTAATTTAGGCTCTTTTGCCAACAGAGTGTCCTTATAAGAATTTGCCAAGTAATAGCCTTGATTGTCACGGTAATAAAAAGCGCTCGGATAGCCGTTATAAATGTTGATTAGGCTATTTTGCTGGTGTGCTTCAAGTGCCAAACCAAGTTCGTCGTACAAATGGATAAGTGGGCGAACAGCTATGTCAATATATTGTTTAAACCAATTAAGGCTAACTGTGGAGACTGGCAGGCATTCGCGCACAGCGATTGTTTGAATTAAGCCTGCAAGCTTTGAGCGATAGCCAGGCAATGGATCTTGTGTAAGAGCAGCAATAGAAGTGACGCCAACACCGCCATCTTGAAAGGGATTTTCTCGAACGATCGTTTCGAACCCACTTTCTTCCATTCCAGGAAAACGCACCGTCATATAAGCTGGATCCCTGATCATGTGGAATCCCTTGTACATCTGGATCGTCTCCGAATGGTGCAGCAACGTTGCTACCAACATTCCTGCCTGGAGTTCATGACGCCGATTCAATCGGAGTGAGTTGGTGACTTTTACTGGAATCGAAAACTTATACATCCATTTTCCTGATTCACTTGTAACCGTTCGTATTGAAGAGGTCGCGCTAAAAAGCTTTCCCGCTGGTCCTATGTCTTTTATCAACCCTTGCTCCATCACGTTTATAACAGGAGTTTGCTTTAGCAAGTATTGCGCTTGTAGCGGATGCATCGGAAAAACGATCCATTTTTTATTGCCTTCATTTAGAAATGTAGCAGCGCCAACGTCTTGTGCCACCAATTCACAGGCACTGTGCTCAAACAACGAGCCGTGTTCAACAAGGTCATGGTGGATAAGAAAATAATGGAGTTGAAACCGCGCTTTTAGCTCTGGTGCATATAATGAATGTTGCCAGTAAGCCATGCCTTGCCTGCTTTTCGGCGTGGGATGGAGCCAATGTCCATATAAGAGCGACTGCTCCGAATCAATAAAACGTTGTTTACTTTCGTATAGTTTTTCCCCATCTTTTTGCCGCGCTTCAATATAGGATTCCATCGTTTGAAGACTATCAATCATGCGCAATAAGCATTCTCCAAAACAAGAGCTTCGCTTTTCCGGGTTTGATTTTGTTTGTGCATGCAGCTCTTGTACAAGCAAAATCATTGCTGAAAAAGGCTCTTCTAGTTGCCACTTCCCACCTTGCTTAACCTGGAAAACATCCCCAAACGTGTGGCGGCCGACAAGGGATCTGTAAAGCAGATCGATCCATAACGTGGTTTTTTGCTTTGGCAAATGTAGTTCCATAATGAAAGGGCCGTGCATCTTTTGTTGTAATTCGACCTCATCCACGCTCGTTAATGGCCTCATGCACCCTGTCCCCGTTTCGCGAATAAAGCCGTTTACAAACGCTTGAAATGACGCACTTTCGGCAATATGCTTCGTTGATGGAGCCATGTTTTCATCCCTTCTGGAAATCCAATGAGATTTATTCTCAATTGAGTTGAAAAAAAACGGGTTTCCCCGTTATACTTGTACAACAACCGGTTAATCGACTCCTTTTTTCATCTTCTAGTAGCCCATTAGCTTTCATGTTTAACAGGTTTGCGATACGATTTGCCTGCTAATTGGTTGTATACTTTTTGGTTGGAATCAATTATATACGCTGGCTTAGGCTTGCCGCGATTGGCACGATGGCCAGCCAAATGGGCATCACTTTTCTCCCAAGCCTTCCAAGCCTCTTCTGACTCCCAGCGAATAAGCACTAAAATCTCTTCTTGGCCTTTTCGTGGTTTTTGCTTCATTACTTGTAATTCAATAAACCCTGGCTGCTCTTCAATTACTCCGTCAGCAGCGAATTTTTCAACCATTTTGTCTCCATGCCCTTCTTCCACAATGAGCGTTTTCGTTTGTAAAAACATTGAAATCCCTCCTCGTCTTATCTACTTACATTATATTGATAACGATTCTCATTTTCAACTGTTTTTTTGAAATTGCTTCCATTTGCTCATGGCTGATCGACTCCGATTACGAACACTAGCCCCTTGTCTTCCGCGGTTAACCTGAACAATATACACTGCCATTCCTATCATCTTTGCTTCCTTAAGACGCGACAATGGTCCTAGTTACTTAAAAAACACGCGCGTATCGCACGTGTTTAAAAAACCGTTAGCCCTATTTCCAAATCTTCGGCCAGATCTTCAAAGTCTTCTAAACCAATAGACAAACGAACGAGTGTATTTGTAATGCCAAGAGCGCGCCGCCTGTCTTCTGGGATCGAGGCATGGGTCATTTTAGCTGGCAATGAAATCAGGCTTTCGACCGCTCCGAGGCTCTCTGCTAAAGTAAAATAGGTCGTTTTGTTTAACACATTGTTAGCAATGTCTTCACTCGCAGCCTCAAAGGAAATAATGCCGCCAAACCCTCTCGCTTGCAAAGCATGCGTCGCATGGCCAGGATGTTCAACTAAACCTGGATAGTAAATCCGGCTGACATTTGGGTGGCCAAGCAAAAACTTTACGAGCATACGCGCATTCGTTTCGATTTCTTCCATTCTTACCGCAAGCGTTTTGATGCCCCGCATCAATAGCCAACTGTCAGTTGGTCCAAGAACAGCGCCTGTCGCATTTTGGATAAAAGCGAGCGTTTCAGCTAGTTTTTCGTCTTTTACGACTACCGCTCCGGCAACAACGTCACTATGGCCGCCTAAATATTTCGTAGCGCTGTGGACGACAATATCTGCTCCTAATACAAGAGGGTTTTGCCAATAAGGGGTGGCAAACGTATTATCAACGATAAGGAGTAATTCTTCCGCTTGAGCATAGCTGGCCAGTTTCCGTATATCCGTTACTTTCAGTAATGGATTTGTCGGCGTTTCGATAAAAATCGCTTTCGTTTTGCTTGTTTTTGCCCTTGCGATGGCTGTTTGATCCTCCGTATCGACAAAACTGGCTGCAATCCCTTCCCTTTGCAAAATAGTTGTAAATAGCCGGTATGTCCCGCCATACACATCATCTGTTACGATGATATGATCACCGGACGAAAAAAGCTTCATCACCGCGGTGATCGCAGCTAATCCTGAGGCAAAGGCAAACCCATGGGTCCCGCTTTCTATATCAGCAAGCAAAGACTCGAGCGCATGGCGCGTCGGGTTGCCCGTTCGCCCATACTCATATTGAAAGTTGCCAATTCCTTTTTGTTTAAACGTGCTGGCTGGATGGATCGGTTGCGTGACTGCTCCAGTTTCATCATCCATTCCACTGCCACCGTGGATAAGCTGTGTCTTTTTCCTCACAAAGGTTCCTCCTCATAAATGCCTTTGCTCATATACCGTTCCGCCCCATCAGGAAAGACAGTGACGATGCAGGCACACTCGTCAGCGATTTTTGCCTCTTGTAGGGCAGCTTCAAGAGCAGCACCAGAAGAACTGCCGACAAGCACACCTTGACGTTCAGCAAGTTCCCGTGTCCGCTTGAACGCTTGGCTGTCCGAGATCGTATAAATGGCTTCAAACAAAGACTTGTTTACAAAGTCTGGAACGAATTCCATCCCAATCCCTTCAGTCCGGTGCGGACCTGGCTTCCCGCCATTTAAAATCGAGCCCTCTGGTTCAACAACAACAGTGCGGATGCCAGGGATAACTTCCTTTAAATAAGCGGCTGTTCCTGAAAACGTCCCTCCTGTTCCGGCGCCCGCAACAAAAACATCAACTTTTCCGTCAAGCTGGTGAACAATTTCTGGTCCGAGCGACTCATAATAAGCGAGTGGATTCGCTTTATTGCTGAACTGCTGCGGACAATAAGCATCATCAAGCTCTTGTTCTAATGCTTTTGCTTTGGCAATTGCCCCCTTCATGCCATGTTCACTCGGTGTATGGACGATGACAGCTCCGAGTGCGCGCATCAACTGCTGCTTTTCGACGCTAAATGCCTTTGGGACGACACAAATGACCTTTACATCCGTGCCAATGGCTGCGAGAGCAAGGGCAATCCCTGTATTTCCAGCCGTTGGCTCAATTAACGTGCCCTTTGCTGTGATTTTCCCTGTGGCGATTGCTTCCTTGAGGAGTTTGACGCCTAAACGGTCTTTAATGCTTCCTCCAGGATTGGTATACTCCAATTTCGCAAATAAACGCACACGGCGTGGGAGCGGAAAGGCCGTCAGCTCAAGCATGGGCGTTGAACCGATAAGTTCATGGATATGGCGGTACACTTCCATCTAACCACCTCATTTGCGCTGCCGTTTATTCCAACGTATGTCGTGAACTTGGATTGGTGCCTACTTTTGAAGAAGAGAAAAAGCGCCGCCAGAAACACGGGCAGCGCTATAGGGGAGACTACAAAGAAACAAGTTGTGGGTAAATTTCAGCTAATAGCCGGTATGAATGGAGGCGATCGCTAAGCTCTGGCGCATGCGTCAACACCATCAACTCATCGACATTAAGCTCGCTAGCAATGGCATCAAGACGTTCTTTCACATGCTGTTTGTCGCCTACAATTGCGGTTGATGGCACGTCCATTACAGCAGCGCGCTCTTCTTCGTTCAACTGGGAAAGAAAATAAGCCGTTTCCGCTTCAGTCGGAATAGCGGCCATCATCCTCCCTTGTTGATTGGCCGTTTGCCACAGCCTCACAGAACGGTAAAGCCGCCTCGCTTTTTCGTTGGATTCCGCGCATAGAACAAACACACAAACAATCGGTTTCGTAGCCCGATTCGCACGCTTCCGATAGTGGGCAATGACATCTTGGCCGTTTTGATCATCCATAAAATGACCATAAACATAATGGAGGTTATGTTTAGCCGCTAAGGCAGCGCTTTTCTTAGACGTTCCAAGCATATACACAGTCGGCGGTTCATAAGGAAGAGGTTCAGCTTGTAAAGAGGCGTATTTATGCCCTTCTGGAAAATCCCGGTTGAGAAAATGCATCAGCTCTGCCATACGCTCATCCATTGTATGAATGCGTTCAATAAAGTTGCCAGAAAGGGCTTCCGCTGCTTCTGCCGAACCTCCTGGGGACCGGCCCAAGCCAAGATCGATCCGCCCTGGAAGAAGGTTGGCAAGCATGTGAAAAGACTCTGCGACTTTAAAAGGGGCATAATGAGGAAGCAGGATCGCGCCAGCTCCTAAGCGGATAGAGTTGGTTTTAGCGCCGATGTAGGCCAGTAAAATTTCTGGGCTTGGCGAAAGCAAGCCATGCAAATCGTGGTGTTCGGCCACCCAGTAACGGGAATATCCCATGCTTTCAGCTGCTTGAGCCAAGTCGGCCGTTTCCTTTAAGGCAAATTCATTTGTTGTCTCACTGGAGCGAGGAACTTGGTCTAGCACACTAAGTTTTATCACAAGAATCCTTCTTTCATTTAGTCTTCCTTTACCGTATCGAATTTTGCAGGAATTAGCAACTTAAACACAAAAAAGCAGAATGGACGAGCCCATTCTGCTTAGCGCGCTTTCCGTTTTTTGCCTGAGTTCCATTTCTTAAAAAGCTGAATCGCTTCTTTGTTCTTTTTTTGCAAATCAGCCGTATACGGAGAGGTAGCAAACGCAGGAAGCACACTGTTAGTTGACTTCTTTGTCGTTTTCTTCATCAACCCTTCACCCACTCAACTCATTATAAGATAGACTATTCCTGCATGCTTTCATCGGTGAGAATGGCTATGCCTATTTTTCCCAATCATTCTTCAGACGGATCTTCATCCCCACCTTGAGACAAGAGATCATAGATGGCCACAAGTGAGGCAAACAAGAGTGCATCGAATTCGGTAAGCCGCTCTTCAGAAGACAGTTTAATGACATGGTTCTCACCTTGTAAAATCACAGGAATGAAAACAAGTTTATCTTTTTCTCCGTAGTAGACATCCTGTCTTTCCAATGTCGCTCTTACCGTCGTGCGATCTTTGAAATGCACAAGCAAATGGTCTTTATCGCCTTGTGTCATGAAGGGAAAGACGCTTGCTTGGATTTCAGTCTTGTCGGCAAACCTTGCTAGAATTTCTCTCACACCGGTAATATATGCACGCTGCCCTCCGTAATAGACGTTAATCGAGTCACTTTTTAGTAAACGAAAAAAAGCTTTTAGCCTGTCTTGTTGCGCTTTGAGCACTTGGTCGTTTGCTTCAATCAGTTGACCGGTATCGATTGTAAACATATTGGAACCAATTCGTTGCACGTAAGCGCTCAAAAAAACAAAGGCGTCGACAACAACGAAAAGCATAGCAATAATCAGATAGTGATTCCACTGAGTAAAAATACTTTCTGGGTAAAACGTCCATGTAAATGCTGCTCCAGCGACAAACCATGCGTACCATAATCTTCGTATGATTGGCAGCCGTTTTTTTGTCTCCTCTTCCCACCGCCAAGACGCAAATACATATAGCCCTAGCCCTAATACGGTCAACCACACAAGTAATTGGTACAGTAGAAGCATGTGTTCACCCCCTATTTTTGCATGCTGTTATAAAGTCTATGACAGCAACTGGACAAATAGAAATATTTCCCAACATGAATTTGCATACAAAAAAAGCTTGACCTTTTCGATCAAGCTTTTTCAATAACGATATTTAGGAAAGGAGCCCAAATTGCTCAGCAAGGAGACGAAACGATTCATATTGTTTCTGCTCATCGTAAATAGTGGTATGCAACATGAACTCGTTTGTTTCTGTTTTTTCGGCAAATCGAAGCAATCGGTCGTGAACATCAGCGGCTGTACCAATGAAAGAGCCACCTAATTGTTCCATCACCATTTGCTTTTCGTAAGGTGTCCATACGTCATCCATATTTTCTACAGCAGGTTTCAGTTTGCCTGGCCGGTTGCGGATCATCGCCAAAAACTGCTGGTAAAGACTCGAAGCAAGCACTTCTGCCTCTTTGGCTGTTTCCGCAACAATCGCGTTAACCGCCACCATGCTGTATGGTTCGGCCAACACAGCAGAAGGTTTAAAGGACTCTTTATATACCATTAACGCTGGCATCATATGTTGAGGGGCGAAGTGGCCAGCAAACGCGAACGGCAACCCCATTTCACCTGCAAGCCTGGCACTAAACCCACTGGAACCGAGAAGCCAAATAGGAATGTTTTCCCCTTCTCCTGGATAGGCACGGACACGTTTGGTCGCGCTTTCTGGTTGGAAATAATTTTGCAATTCTTCTACAAGCTCAGGAAAGTCATTCGCATCTTGGCCATGGCGTCTAAGCGCATGGGCCGTTAGCTGGTCGGTTCCTGGCGCACGCCCAAGGCCTAAGTCAATGCGCCCGGGGTAAAGGGCGTTTAACGTTCCAAATTGTTCTGCAATCGTTAGTGGGGCATGGTTTGGAAGCATGATCCCCCCAGAACCGACACGAATTGTTTTCGTGGCTCCTGCAATTTGCCCAATAAGCACAGCGGTAGCAGAACTTGCAATTCCTGGCATGTTATGGTGCTCTGCGACCCAGAATCGGCGGTAGCCGAATTCTTCTACTTTTTGGGCTAATTTAATTGATTGCCTTAGTGCGTCGCTCACGCCCATTCCTTCACGGACGGGAGCCAAGTTTAAAACCGATAATGTCACACTCGTTTCCATTATAAGCCCTCTTTTCTATATGTGCGCTTCGCCTTTATTGTAGCGAAGGTAGTCAGCCGTTTCAATGTAGACGAATTGACTTTGCCTCTTTGGTTACGATAAAATGACTGATAATCAGTCAGAGGAGTTGGATATGGATAAAAAACAAAAAATCATTGCTGCCGCACTCGTAGAATTTCAAGCAAATGGCGTGGAAAAAACGAAAGTATCCGACATTGTGAAACGGGCAGGCGTTGCCCAAGGAACGTTTTACCTCTACTTTCCGTCCAAACTTGCGCTCATGCCGGAACTTGCCCGCATAATGGTTGGCAAGACATTGGAACGAATTGAACAAGATGTCACCAAGAAAGAAGATTTCCATAGCAAGCTGCATCAGTTAATCGAAAGCACGTTTTCGTTGACAAAGGAATACCGTGGTATTTTTGCGATCATTTACACAGGCCTAGCTGCAAGCGATTATTTGCAGCAATGGGAGCTGATTTATGAACCTTATTACGAATGGATGACCGCTTTTTTTGAGCAAGCCGACAAACAAGCGACGATCCACCTCCCCCTTCCTGCCACCCGTTTTGCTAAATTGGCTATTGGCTTAATCGAATCGGCTGCTGAACAAACGTATTTGTACGACAGCGGTAGTCAACAAGAAGCATGCAAAACAATCGCTGATACGTATGCTTTTTTAACGCGCACCCTCTGCGCCGATAAACCGGCATCTTTTTAGAAAAATTACATGTAGAAAAGGATTTGACAATCATGGCAAGTAACCGAAGAGATTCACTGGAAATCCGCCCTGTTAGGGATTCGGATATGCAGCAATCCATTGATCTGTTAAACTATGTCTTCCAAGTGACGAACCAAGATGTTTCTGAAATAGGCGAACAACAAATGCAAGCATGGAAAAAGCCCATTATTGACCACTGTGATGTGATAGGCTGGTTCTCAGGCGATCAACTCGTTTCGCAAATGGTCGTCTACCCATTTTCGGTTAACATCCATGGACAACCTTTTCAAATGGGCGGTGTTACAGGTGTGGGCACTTACCCTGAATATGCAGGCCTTGGTTTGATGAATGACTTAATGAAGAGAAGCTTAACAAACATGAAAAACCGTGGCCAAACGATTTCTTACCTTTTCCCTTACTCGATTCCTTATTACCGCAAAAAAGGCTGGGAGATCATTTCTGACGTCATTACTTACACTGTTAGAGACACGCAAATTCCTAAACCTTATGATGTTCCAGGCCGAATCGAACGGGTCGAATTTGCAGACAAAGACATCCGTACGGTGTATGCCCAATTCTCGCAAAAGGCAAACGGCGCGATGATTCGCAATCGCCTTGCTTGGGAGGAGCATTTTAAATGGGAACGTGACGAACTGACAGGTTGTGTCTACTATGATGAACATGACAAACCGACAGGCTATATGTATTACAAAGTTGAAAATGAAACGTTTTATGTCAAAGAAATGATTTATAACAACGAAGAAGCACGTCGCGGGATTTGGAATTTCATCGGCGCCCATTTCTCCATGGTCTATTACGTAAAAGGAAAGATCTTTGCAAACGAGCCGTTATCCTTCTTTTTGGAAGACAGTGAAATTGAAGAAAAAATTTCTCCTTATTACATGGCGCGTATAGTTGACGTAGAACGATTCCTTGCCTCGTTTCCCTTTACTTCACAAGCGAACGGCACACTCACTTTTGCCATTTCTGATCCTCTGCTAGAGTGGAACAACGGAACGTTCGTTTTATCATTTGCCAACCAAAAGAGAGTAACGATCGAAAACGGTGTAAAAGCAGACGTTAAAACCGACATCCAAACACTCGTTACGCTTCTGTTAAACTATAAAAGGGCATCCACTTTAAAAGAAATGGGCCGGCTCGAAGCGAGCGAAGAAACGATCGCCTATTTAGAAGCGATCGTTCCTGACAACAAACCTTGGTTTTCAGATTACTTTTGAAAGGGCAGCGTTTTATTTCACGTTGCCTTTTTCTTGCCAACAACATGTTAAAGTAGATTCGAACAGCAGGCGATATAGCCATCCCTCTACTTATTTCCCCGCCAAATATAGAGCATTTCTACCATATTAAAACAGAAATCTTCCTTTTAAAATGACATTTTTCCAGAAGGTTTGTGTCTATTCATGCTGGAATATTACGAGAATTGCAGGTAAAGAAAACCATTTGTAACCGTATTGTAATTTTATTTAAAAGAAACTGTGATGTTCATACGTTAAATTAGGACTTGGGAAAAAGATTATATGACATCAAGTCAAGTTTATTAATTTACTTATGGGGGAATAATAATATGTTTAAGGCAAATATGAAACAATTAATCGTACGTACTTCAGTCGTAGTTGGACTAGCTGGCACAGCTTCTGTTGCGACAAGCCAATCTGCAGACGCTAGCGTTGACATGAACAAAGTAAACGCAGCAGAAAAGAACCAAAACCAAGCACAATCGGAAACAACTTCTGAATCAAATACAGTTTCTCAAGAACAATCAACTTCTACCACTGTCCGTTTCGGTGACCGTAATGACACTGTTCGTGAAGTTCAAGAAAAATTAGGCATCTCTGCTGACGGCATTTTTGGACCGCAAACAGAAAAAGAAGTTCGCGAATTCCAAGCAAACAACGGTCTTTCCGTTGACGGCATTGTAGGACCGGCCACAAAAAAAGCTCTTGATAACGGTGGACAAGTTGCCTCTGCTTCTGAAGAAAGCACAACTTCAAATGAAACGGCTTCAAATGAAACAACTTCAAATGAAACAGCTTCAAATGAAACAGCTTCAAATGAAACAGCTTCAAGCGAGTCAACAGCTTCAACATCTGAATCTGACTCTTCTTCTAACGAAGTAAACGAAGAAGTAAGCACATCCGTTGCTGGTACATCTGTTACAAGTGCTCCTAGCAACAGTGGTGGTTTAGTAGGAGTTGCACAAAGCCAAATTGGTGCTCCTTACGTATGGGGTGGAACGACTCCAAGTGGATTTGATTGCAGTGGTTTCATCAACTATGTCTATAATTCTCAAGGAATTTCTATTCCAAGAACTGCACAAGCAATCTACGATGCATCAGCTAAAACGTCTAACCCTAGCCCTGGAGATGTTGTCTTCTTCACAGGCACATACAATTCTGGTTCGTACATAACGCACGCTGGCATTTATGTAGGAAACGGCCAATTTGTTCATGCAGGTTCTAGCGGTGTTCAAACTGCAAGCTTGAGCAACTCTTACTGGAGCAGCCACTACGTTGGTGCTGGAAGCCTCCGTTAATGAAAAAAGTCCTCATAATGAGGGCTTTTTTGTTTTCTCTTTAATGGCACCTAAAAAAGAGGAGCATCGCCCCTCTCTTTCACCCATTCTTTGTCCATTTTGATACATGCTGATGACGATAACCTTGTAAACGCTCCATTAGCGCTTGAGGTTCTTTCTCGACAATAAACAAATCTCGGTATGCTTCAGACATAAAGCCTTGTTCAATTGTATGGTCAAGCATGGCCAAAAGCGGATTAAAGAAATCGGCTACGTTTAATAAACTGCATGGCTTTTGATGGTAATCTAGCTGAATCCAAGTAAACACTTCAAACCATTCTTCAAGCGTTCCCGCTCCTCCTGGCAAGGCAACAAAGGCATCGGCATGCTCAGCCATGAGCGCTTTCCGCTCGTGCATCGTATCGACGACATAAAGCTCAGACAATTTGTCATGTGCAATTTCTACATTTTGCAGTTTTTTTGGAATCACGCCAATGACACGCCCTCCTGCTTGCAAACAAGCATTGGCCACGGCACCCATACAACCTACTTGTGCTCCGCCATAAACAAGGGTGATTTCGTTTTCGGCAAGGAGTTTGCCAAAGGCTGTCGCTTGTTCTATATAAACTGGATCCTTGCCAGCACTCGATCCACAAAACACTGCTAAAGATTGTATCTCCAATTCTCCCATTCCTTTCTCGTCACAACATTCTATCAAGGCCGATAAGCCGATACAGCACGGCTGTTGGCATCAATAAAACGCCATGGGTGGTGGCTGCATGGACCAGCGCCTTTGATGCCGATACGTTTCGTCGCCACAATCGCTGCGTCTCTATTGTCCCCTTTTGCAAAATAGAGCGGAGGTTCGGTTAAAAGCCGTCCATAGTCTGCCATTGTAATTCCCATTGCTTTTGTTAATTTACCTGGTCCATTTGCAAATTCACGGCTTGCATGTGGTTTGCCGCGTAGTCGTTCCATTTCTTTAATTCCACTGATAGGTTCAATTGCACGAATGAGCACAGCCTCAGGCTGTCCTTTTTGTTCACATACAACGTTTAGCAAACAATGGGTGTGCATCGTATACGTGTAACATCTTCCAGCTTCTTCGTACAAAATAGCTGTCCGTTTTGTCCGCCGTCTGCCATAGCTGTGGCACGCTCGGTCAAGCACCCCTAAGTATGCTTCGGTTTCTGTTATTCGGCCAACCAACGTTACGCCGTCTAATTCATGCACCAAATGCATGCCAATGAGCCCTTTTGCCACTTCGATTGTTGATTGCTCAAAAAAAGACAGATCGAGCGCTTTTTGTTGTTTCATTATGACAGTCCTTTCTCCGATCATCCTCCTTTATTTAAGCACAAATTGGCCATTATTCATAGTGACGCACATCTCCTACAGGCAAAAACCATTCTAGCCCGCCAAGCAAGGCACTTGCACTTACTAACGTAAGGCATGTGGTAAGGAAAACCGCATCCCATTTTGAATAGCCGATTTCATAAAAGTACGTTCGCTTCGCTGCCCCTTTAAACTGTTTAGCCTCCATAGCGATCGCAATACGCTGAGCGCGCCGTATCGCCTGCGCCAATAATGGGACGCTATAAAAACGCATTTTCTTTAAAAAGCCTGTTGCGCCTTTCCCAAGATCAAGGCCCCTAATCCGGTATGCATAGTGAAGCGTTTGAAATTCGCTTACCATAATGGGCAGCATCCGGATCGAAGCCATAAAAGAATAGGCAATGTTTGCAGGTAGTTTCAGTTGCTGCATGAGCGAATAAAATAACAGCACAGGTTTCGTTGTTAAAGCAAACAACAAACCAAGTACGGCGAATGTGGACGCGCGTAAACCTAAGTGGATGCCCCGGTAAAAGCTTTCCTCCGTTATATGGATAAGCCCATACTGAAACCACGTCGTCTCCCCTTTCCCGAATAAAACCATCGCGCTGGAAGAGGAAATGAACAATAGCAAAAATGGCAGACAGTATAACAACACAAACTTGCGAGGATGGCCAGAAAAGCAGAAAAGTAATAACAGGGAAGCGAGAAACAAGATAAGCAACGCGTTAGGATTATGCACGAATATAATCCCAATAAAGCCGATAATCGTTATCACTAATTTTAAACTCGGATTCACTCGGCTAAGCCATGTCTCTCTCCATTTGTATTCCACCTACGTCACCCCCTGTTCCACTGCGCGGCCGCGCGACTACTGTGTCAAGGGTTCCGCTTTTGATGATCCATTCATGCGTGGCAAAATAGTCAACAATCGTTTCATCATGTGTCACCATCAATATCGCTGCCCCTTGCCTGCGGCGCTCTTCTAGCGCTTCAAGCAACAAGAATGTATTTTTTGCATCTTGGCCAAATGTCGGTTCATCGAACAGCAAAAGCGGCCGCGGCTCCATAAAGGCTGTTGCTACACTCAGCCGGCGCTTTTGGCCGATGGAAAGCATATATGGGTGGTTGTCTTTTTTGTCTGCTAATTGGAACGTCTCAAGCAACGATTGGGCCTGGGCGTTGGCTGACTCCATGGGGCAGCCGGCTAATAGCTCTTGCCAAACCGTATCAGCGACAAACTGAAATTCAGGGTTTTGAAAAACAAAGCCAATTTGCTCAGAAAGCGGCTGCTTTTGTTTAACGGCCTCCCCATTTAGCTGATACACCCCTTTCCATTTTAGCAAATTCATCAAAGCGTACAGAAAGGTCGTTTTTCCAGCACCGTTTTTGCCCGTTATGCAAATCCAGTCGCCAGCATGGACAACCGCTTCGTCTACTTTTCCCACTCGTTGCTTACCACGATAAGCAGCCCAATTGTTAAGCAACAGAAGCGGCTTGTGCGTCTTCCCCTTTATTTTGTCAATGGCGTTTTGGGACAAGTAGTTTTTCCACGAATATGGGTGCCAGATTCCATACTCGTCAAGTTGGCGGCGATAGCGCTGAAACAATTCCTGTGGAGGGCCATCGTCAAGCAATTGGCCCTCTTCATTAAACAACACAATCCGATCAACAAAATCAATGATTTCAGAAATTTTATGTTCGATGATGATGATTGTTTTGCCGCTACACGCTTGGCGGACAGTCTGCCATATTTGCGCTGTCCCGTCAGGATCAAGCAACGCTGTTGGTTCGTCAAGAAAAAGGACATCGCTTTCTGCCGCTAGTGCACAAGCAATAGCTAGGCGCTGTTTCATCCCTTGTGACATTGCAGCAATCGGCCAATGGCGATCAGGCAAATCAAGGCCTACCTGCGCTAAAAGACGCTCTATCATCACGTCCATTTGTTCACGGGGCATGCGGCGGTTTTCTAAGACAAACGCTATTTCTTCATCGACATAAGGCATACAAAATTGCGTATCTGGATCTTGGAATACAATAGCAGGTTGCTTGGCGAGAACAAGCTCTTCAGCATGATAAGGCAACTCTATTGCGCCTGGTATGAGGCCCGCCATCATATGCACTAGCGTTGATTTTCCCGAGCCACTCGGGCCAAGCAAAAGCACTTTCTCACCTGAGTAAATATCAATGGACACGTCTTCAAATAACAACGTGCCACTATTCGGATAAGACAGCGACAACTGCTTAATGGAAACAGCCTGTTCTCTACTCATCCTTTTTTCTCCTTTTCGAGGCAAACAAGTCGTAATCGGCTTGGGAAACGGGACGCAAAAGCGTGCTGACGCCTGTCTTTTCTAGTGCGCGTACAAGGACAGACGCTAAAAAGCCAGCAATGACAATCGAGCCGAGGGTACGAAAAACAATGCGCAATGTAATATTCCAAGTCGTTAAGTCGCTTAAATAAGCATTAAAATAATCGAACCCAAGTGAGGCGAACGAAGCGAAAGCAGCGCCAAGGCTAGCTGTCCAAACCGTGTATACCCGGTATTTAAATAAGGCAAAGGCAAGCTCGATTCCAAGTCCTTGCAAGACGCCGTACAACAGCAACAATGGTCCGTAAGGGGAACCGGCGAAAAATTCCCCTGAAGCAGCCGCCGTTTCAGCAAGTAACGCGACCCCTGGCTTTTTGATCAGCAACGCTGCAATCGTTCCGGCAATAAACCACATACCATACAGCAGCTGGTCTGCTTGCAATCCTGGGAGGCTGACTAAGTCCGTTATTGGCGTCCACAAGCGGTATACGACCGCAAACACAACCGAAATCAAAATCGTCACAATCATGTCTGTCAAACGTAAGCGATTTTTGTTCATTTTCTGTCTCCTTTTTCCACTGGAAAGGGCACAAAAAAACGCTCCCCCGAAACGGATGGAGCGACGCACACGACCCTGCAATGGGCAAACCAAAGCAGCACCTATTGTACACCGCACTTCCCTTCGCTAGCATTACCTAGATCAGGTAAAGGGTTAAGGCTAAACGCCTTTCTCAGCAAAACGCACCCCTAGTGGTTGTAATTTATGATGTTATTTAAAGTTAACCATATGTTTTTACAAGCTGCAATCTTTTTTTTCGGCAATCACGTTTTTAATTTCGATCAAGCTACGAATTTCATAGGTTGGGCGAATGTCGGTTGTGTTTTCCACCCCATCACGATTTAGCCAAATCGTTTTAATGCCAGCTTGGTTTCCGCCAAGAATATCTGTATGCAAGTTATCGCCAACCATGAGCACTTCATCTTTCGCTACCCTTGATAATTCGAGCGCATGTTCAAACATCGCTACATCCGGTTTGCCTTTCCCGTAAGCGCCAGAAATCAAAATATGGTCAAAATAAGGGACAAGTTGAGGAGTAATCTCCAATTTCGTATTTTGCAAATCAGGAGAGCCATTCGTTAAAAGCAAAAGCCTGTAAGATTGTTGCAGCTCATCAAGCACTGCAAACGTATCGTCAAACACATAGGGGTTTTTTCGCCGTTCTGATGGAAAATGAATCGCCAATTGACTGGCCAATTCCCCATCTTCTATGCCCATTTCTGCTAACCCTTTTGCCCATGCGGCTTGTTGGTAAACAGGAGCGATTTCTCGTAGGCGGTTAAAGTCTTCTGTGTCATCACGGAAAGCCCCCCACAATCCTTCAAATGGATTAATGCCGATCATTTTTGTAAACTCGTACGTTTCATATGATTGATATAGCTGCGTGGCATGAGTGCGCACCGCTTCTTCTAGCGCGTCCGGGTCAATGTCTGTATGCACCGTTGCCGCCAAAGCGCACGTCTGCCTAAAAGCTTCCTTTATACTTTTTTTATCCCATAATAACGTATCATCTAAATCAAAGAAAATAGCTCGTATCATACTTGCCTCCGGATGTGGTTATTCCTCTTCTTCCAAACGGACAGTCCAGCCAAACGGATCTTCCTGTTCTCCTGTTTGGATGCCTGTCAATTCCGTGTACAAACGTTTGGCCAACGCTCCTGTTTCATTGTTGTTGACAACGATTTTGTGGTCTTTCCATAAAAGTTCTCCGACCGGGGAGATGACCGCCGCTGTACCAGTACCGAAGACTTCTTCAAGCGTACCACTTTTGCTTGCGCTCACGATTTCTTCAATTGAAATCCGCCGTTCGAACACCGGAATTTCCCAACTTTTTAGCAGCTCAATCACGCTTTTGCGGGTAATGCCCTCCAAAATGCTGCCTGACAATTCAGGTGTATGCACTTCTCCGTTCAATTTAAAGAACACATTCATGCTGCCTACTTCTTCGACGTACTTCTTCTCCATCCCGTCCAACCATAGAACTTGTGCTTGTTTGTTCGCTGTAGCCCGCTCTTGCGCTTTGTAAGCAGCACAGTAGTTGCCAGCCGTTTTCGCAGTCCCTGTGCCTCCTGGTGCGGCGCGCGTATATTGGTCTTCTACAAAAATGCCAATTGGGTTTATGCCTTCTTTATAGTAAGCGCCGACTGGAGACAAGATAATCATAAATTTATAATTACGTGAAGGTGCTACGCCTAATGTAGGTTCTGTTGCAATCACAAATGGACGAATGTAAAGGGAAGTACCTGGCATCGTAGGAATCCAGTCTTTATCGATACGGATCAATTCTTTTAAATAAGCGAGCATTTGTGCTTCATCAATCGGCGGGATGCTCAAACGGTCGCTTGATTGATTCAAGCGCTTAAAGTTTTCTTCTGGGCGGAATAAACGGACGCTCCCATCTTCAGAACGGTACGCTTTTAAGCCTTCAAAAACCGTTTGACCGTAATGAAATACCATTGCAGCAGGATCAAGGGTTAATGGTTGGTAAGGAATAATGCGGGGACTGTACCAGCCTTTTTCTTCAGAATAATCCATGATAAACATATGGTCTGTAAAATACTTGCCAAACTCTAAAGCGGAAGACTCGGGTTTTTGTTTTTTGTGCGTACATTTCATAATTTCGAGTTTTTGTGTTGTCATGAACGAGCGCTCCTTCATTTTTTCTCTAGTAACATCGATGACATGATTTAGGAACAAGACGACAAACAAAAAAATGCTTACCCTTTATGAAATTGATCAAATCGTCTATTCTCCCCAATAAAAACTGCTTAATTGTCTATACTAGGCAATAAAACGAGTTATTATTATCACTTTACTATATCATAATATCACATATTCAAACAGTTTTTTGCTATCATCTGTGATTCTTCCTCTATTTTTCCGTTTCTAACTGGGGGGAAATGTTGGTTCTAGGAAACATTGTTCCATAAAAGCCATAGTGCTGCGAGCAGGGAAACATGTTGCTGTAGACCCACTCGCTACCTGTTTGGTAGGATAAAGAAACGCAAAGAAACATATTTTTTGCATGATATTTTTTGGAGAAAGGGTTAGCCTTGATGAAACGATATGAAGAATTAAAAAAAGGGGAATCTGGCGCATGGCTTAGTATAGGCGCTTATATCTTTTTGGCTGCGGTAAAGCTGACGGTCGGTTATTTGTTTTTTTCGCAAGCGCTCGTCGCTGATGGATACAACAATGCTTCTGACATTATTATTTCTATTGCTGTTTTAATTGGCTTGCGCATTTCCCAAAAGCCGCCTGACAAAGACCATCCCTATGGCCATTTTCGCGCGGAGCATATTTCGGCTTTGTTGGCAGCATTCTTGATGGCAATTATTGGCATTCAAGTGTTAATCGAGGCAGGAACGACCCTTCTTAGCGCAAATGAAACAGAGGCGCCAAGCATGGTCGCTGCATGGACAGCGGCAGGGGGCACGGTCATCATGTTTTTTGTCTATCGCTACAATAAACAGCTCGCTGAAAAGATCAATAGCCAAGCTCTCGCTGCCGCCGCTCAAGACAATAAAAACGATGCACTCGTCAGTTTAGGGGCGCTCATCGGCATTATCGCTTCCCATTTCCATTTAGGCTGGCTTGATTCATTGACTGCGTTGCTGATTGGCCTTATTATTTGCTATACAGCTTGGACCATTTTTAGAGACGCCACCCACTCATTAACCGATGGCTTTGATGAAGAGATGCTTGAAGTGTACAGAAATACAATTGAGGAAAATGAGCAAGTCCATCTATTAAAAATGGTAAAAGCACGCCAAGTTGGCAGTTCTGTTTATGCCGATGTAACGATTGAAGTAAAACCTACTTTAACGGTAAAAGATAGCCACGACATTGCGGACCAAATCGAACGAGATTTGCGAACAAAGCATAACATTCTTCATACCACTGTGCACATCGAACCGAAAAAAGATGATAAATAAAGAGAACAGAGAAAAAGGAAGCGCAGTGCGCTTCCTTTAGAAGTATGGTCTTTTGGCGCAGCGCTACGAATAATGAACTTCACTCAAAGTATTTTTATATGCCACTTAACTTTGGTTTGGAAGAATGGGCGCTATTTATACTTAGCATACATTGTTTTTAAATTGAATTGTAGGTCCCTTGTATCTGACTCCGTTCCTTCAGAAACCTCTTATTCTCAGCTTGTAACGTAGATAATGGAGTGTGGCACATTCGGTTGAATGTCTTTCGATTTAAAGTTTCTCGCCATTAGAAGTGATGACATCTTTATACCAGAAGAATGATTTCTTTCTCTTTCGTTCTAAAGTCCCGCTACCATCATCTTCCCGATCAACATAAATAAAGCCGTAACGTTTAGACATTTCCCCAGATGATGCACTTACAAGATCGATGCAACCCCAGCTTGTATAGCCCATTAAACCTACACCATCTTCTATTGCTTCCCCCATGGCTTGAATATGCGCCCGTAAGTAATCGATACGGTAATCATCCTGGATAGAACCATCCGCTTCTACTTTGTCATAGGCGCCTAAGCCATTCTCCACAATAAATAATGGAATCTGATAACGGTCATACAACTCATTTAAAGATATACGTAAACCGGTTGGGTCAATTTCCCAGCCCCAATCACTTTCTTTAAGATGAGGATTTTTCACACCGGATATAAAGTTTCCTTGTGCCTTCTCCTCTTCTGTTTTAATTCCTTTCTCCGTACGAGACATGTAATAACTCAGTCCAATATAATCTACTGTTCCCTCTTTAATTAATTCCAAGTCACCTTCCTGAATATCCAACTCAATATTATTCTCTTTAAAATAACGATTAATAAACGCAGGATACTCTCCACGTACTTGGACATCTGTACAAAAATAATTAAATAACTGCTCCTCTTTTAATGCATGCATCACATTTTCAGGATTGCAATCAACTGAGTAAACTGGCGCATAGAGAATCATACAACCAATTTGAGCCTCAGGAATAATTTCCTTACAAGCTTTCACAGCAATTGCACTTGCCACAAATTGATGATGGAAAGCTTGGTATGTCGGCTGATATCTGTCTTCTTCCTTTTGAATGGAAAATCCAAGACCCATAATCGGCATAATTAGGCCACTATTGATTTCATTAAATGTCATCCAATATTTAACCTTGTTCTTATAACGGTTAAAAAGCACATGAGCATACCGTTCAAAGAAACCTACAACTTCCCGATTTCTCCAGCCTCCATATTCTTTTACAAGATGAACCGGCATCTCATAATGGGAAATCGTGACGACTGGTTCAATTCCATGCTTATGTAGCTCATCGAATACCTGGTCATAAAAAGCTAACCCTTCTTCGCTTGGTTCCATTTCATCCCCTCTTGGAAAAATTCTGGACCAAGCAATGGATAAACGAAATACGTTAAAACCCATTTCTGCAAAAAGTGCGATATCTTCCTTATAACGATGGTAAAAATCTATTCCATCATGATTCGGATAAAAATATTTTTCCTTATCTATCTCAAAGTTAAAGCCAGGCTCTTGTAATATTTTCAATCTGCCTTTACCACCAGGCAATACGTCGGCAATATTCAACCCTTTATTTCCTTCTGAAAATCCCCCTTCCATTTGATTGGCTGCTGTTGCTCCTCCCCATAAAAACCCTTTTGGAAATTGATATTTTTTCATTTTAATTCCTCCAATATTTTTCTATCGTAGTCTAGCAGGAACTCTAAAAAGCTTCTGCCAGACTATTTATTTTCTTTGCTAGTAAAAAAGTGATATAAAGCACCATATAAGTTTGCATCATTTTGGAAGTGACAGGCGACAACATTAGGTTGTACATTGTGTAATGGATTCGTTTCAATGATTTCATCCATCGCCCGTTGAATGCGTTCCACAAGGATTGGCTGAGCACTGACTCCGCCACCAATCGCTATTTTCTCAGGATCTAGTATATATTGCATATTTAGAACGAGGGCCGCTATCTGTGTACAGAAATCATCAAAGATTGCCATCGCTTCTTCGTCCCCATTGTTGATATACTCAAATACAGCCAGCCCATCCGTGTGGTCTTCAAGCTGCTTTAACTCAGCAATTTGTTTCACCATTTCCACCGCAGAACATTCCAAGCCGACAAATCGAGCTTCCTTCGTCGCTGGGTTTACTTCGCTCATCACATAACTCACTTCACCAGCTGATAGATTGACTCCCCGATGAAGCTTGCGATCGAGAATGATTCCTCCTCCTACACCACTTCCTAATACGAGAATGACGGAATCATCTACATCTTTTACACTGCCCAGCCATAATTCAGCTAAGGCAGCACATTTCCCGTCATTCTCCATGAAAACATCTTTAGCGTATCGATTCCTGATGATTTCGACTACATTTACTTCATGTAAAAACGGAAATGATCCTCCATTGTAAATAACTCCGCTTTCCACATCAATCGTTCCTGGACAGCTCATCGCAATTCCTTTTATATTTGCCAGGTCTTGATTATCAATGATAGAGAAAAGCGTATTTATCAATTCCTCCAGCTGCTTTTTGGCATCTGGATTTTCCTCTCCTGTTAGAACACGACCAATTGCATTTGTCTTTGGAGTAGGTACTTTACTCTTTTCAATCATTTTCCCCGCAGCATCCATTAATGCATGCTTAATAAATGTCCCACCAATATCAATTACTAAATACATACGCCATTCTCCTATTTGTGAGTGGAATCAAAAAGCTGCTCTTAGCTTTGTGCTCTTCTCGCTTCCAGCTCGGCTATAATTTCTTCATGTGGTTTCTCCCACTTGTAAAATATCATTAAAATAAATAATATAACACCTAAAATCACCGGAACCCATATATAACTGAATGCAATCATATTTAGTGACGTTGCCGTTTGAGCTGTGCCGGCCACATAACCACCTGCTGCAAGCAACCAAGCTGGGAGTGCACCACCGAGCCCTGATCCTAGTTTAATACCGATCCCCGCAGCAGATACAAGTAAACCTTGCGCCCGGACACCTGACTTCCATTCACCGTAATCTACGGTATCCGCCATTATCGCAAATAATAAACCTGCCGGCAATCCTAAACCTATTCCCCCAATAACCGTCCCAATTGCAATAACTGGTATACTTTGACCACCTAAATAGATAACGATTTGTCCAACAATACTAATTAGGGCACCAATCATAATCACGCTTCTCTTAGAAAGTGTCTTTGTTAGAAATGGTACGATTAGAATTCCGATAATTGTAACCATTCCCAGAGAGTTGATTAATGATATTGCTTCTGGTTTCTCAATATAATACGTAATGTAGTAGATTGCTGCCGATAATTTCGTTATATACATCATAAAGAATACAAGACCAAGTAAAGAAACGATAATCCACGGGTGGTTTCCTTTAATTGCTTTGACACTTTCTTTTAATGGGATCGATTCTACTTTGCCTGATGCAGCTTGTACTCTTTCCTTCGTACCGAAAAAGGTTATCAGGAATAGAATTAATCCAATGACTGCAAAGAGAGTCATCGTATAGAAAAAACCTTTTTGTTGATCTCCTGCTCCAAGGTACGCTACGAGTCCAAGTAAGCTCATATTTACAATTAGCCCACCTAATTGGCCACCAATCATACGGTACGTATTTGCTACTGTTCTTTCTTGAACATTACTTGTCATACTAGGAAGCATTGTCGCTAACGGGTTATTAACCGCTGCATACAAAACGCTTACAAGAATGTAGAAAATATATGCATAAACTAATTTACCGCCTTCACTTAAATCAGGTCCTAAAAATAGTGCAATCGCTGATATAGCAAAAGGCACGGAAGCCCATAAAATCCAAGGTCGTGACTTTCCCCATCTCGTATTCGTTTTATCGATCAATATTCCCAAAATCGGACTATCAACCATATCTACAAAACGAACAACCAACATCAATGTACCGACAGCTGCGGCACCTATCCCAAAGACATCCGTAAAGTAAAACGTTAGATAAGTCGTAATGACCGTATAAATCAAGTTAGAAGCAAGATCTCCTAAACCATAGCTAATCTTTTCTGACAATGGAAGTTTTTGATTTGTCCCTATTGAATCCTGGGCATTCTTATCTGACATTTTTTCATTCAACTCCATCTTCGTACACCCCTTGTTTTATTATGCCTAGCCGAAAACAAAATGAAGACTTCCTAAATCCGGTAAGCGCTTTCCGTGACTTAATTATAAAACGTTTACAGGTATATTTATGGTATAATTATTTGATAAACGGTAATTATCAACTTATATTATTTATAAATCCCACCTAATTATGGTATAATTCTAAGTATAAAGGTATATTAGTTCTTGCTAAGACGAAGGAGTCGATTAACATATGCAAGATAAACACTTTCAAATTGCTTGTAAGTTAGTTTATAATGCCTCAACCATTCCAATTTTATTGTTTAATAAAGATCAAGAGATTGTCTGGACTTCTATGAGTAAACACACTTCTATACTCGAACAAAAACAAATGCCACAAAGTTTAGTCAATGAACTTTTTTCGATAAAAGACGATCGTCCCATCCAATTAGCTTATGTAAATTCCCAAAAAGACAAAATTGTATTAATCCCTTACCCCTACAATCCAACTAAACTACTTGTATTTTGGCCAAATGTTGAAATATATTTTTCAACAAACTATCGGAGAGAACAGGAGGAAAATCCTCCCCTTGAATTTGATACAAACACACTTTTGAATACAGCTATTTTGCTTTACTACATTTTGTATGGTGAACAGCTTTCCATCAATGACGTCATTAAGGAAAACCAAGATTTAAACACCGCCCTGACACCAGATATCATTGAGTTGAAGATTGTGGAGCAAAGGAAGAATAACGTTTATCATAATTCATACCTTCTTGAAAAACAGTTATTTAGCGCCATCAAGCTTGGCAATAAACAAAAAATGATCCAATATATGCAAATTCATTCAGACGGCGGAGTTTATGGGACACTCTCCAAAAATGATTCCTTAAGAAGCAGAAAGAATTTAATTATTACGGCGATTACTTTAGCAACTAGAGCAGCGATTGATGGGGGTCTTTATCCTGAAGTTGCCTATAATCTGAGTGATTCTTATATTCAACATATCGAGGAATTAAATTATATTGATTCAACAAATAAACTGATGGAGGAAATTTTTATTGATTTTATCGAAAGGGTAGTTAGAAGTAATCGTTCCAACTATTCGAAGCCGATTACTATTTGCCAGGAATATATTTTCAACCATCTTTATGAGGATTTAGCCGTTGAAACAATTGCTTCTCATCTCAATTTAAGTCCCTCTTACCTCTCGAGTAAATTTAAAGAGGAGACTGGAATTACATTGAAAAAATTTATTCAACAGCAAAGGATAGAGGAGGCAAAAAGATTAATTGTGTTCTCCGATTTGAGTTTAAGTGATATTAGTTCCTTGTTAAACTTTTTTGACCAGAGTTACTTTGTAAAGGTTTTCAAAAAATATACTGGTCAAACGCCTAAAAATTTCAGAGATAAAGTCATCATTAGTAATCCTAGTAACTCTGAATGATCTTTCATTATAATCAAATAGCCTGTATGAATTTCTAAGATGAAATTCATACAGGCTGGTTAATCCTACAGTCCCTATTTCCGAATAAAATAAGTCGGTGTGCAGCTCCATGCAATCGTTCTACACTGTGATATCAGCGAAACTGACATGTGTGCACGCTACATGATTGAAGGAAACCTGCACTTAGGAGAGGTCCCCAATACGTCAAATCCATGTATGGTTGATTGCTCCGTTATAAGTGGAAAAGTCTTCTGCACAGGCATTTCAGCAAAAGTCACTTTGTCCACTCATCTAATCACCCTTCCTTATATAATCTCAGGGCCAAGTACGGCTGTTGTGGTAATGAAATGCGTGTCCCGCGATCGATCCTTCCTTCCAATGGAGTAATAGTCATATTCCACGTGTCGATAAGCTCCCCTGTAAACGAAACATTTTCTGGAAGAAAATCGAGTATTTTAAAGGCTGGTTGGCTGTCACGAAAATAAACAAGAACATAGGAATCATTTGAAATTCCTGCCACCAATTCCCAGTGAGAGCTGTCCGCACCAAGTGGTTTTAACCGTTTAGGCTCCCCTTCTTCGATTATTTCCTTCAAGAAAGCGATTTTTTCTTGGCTTTTTCCTTTTAGCTTGCCCCCATGAGACCACCAAATAACATTTTCTTCATCTATATACGTTTCTCCATGCGTTACATAAGCGCCTTGTACAACACCTTCCCAGAAATGCTTCACCATATTTTCCGCCGTCATATTTCCCCAACCATTACTTAAATTCCCTTCATAACGGCATTCATCAATCATAATTGGTTTATTATATTTCTCTAACCAGCTTGGTATATAAAATAAAACATCATGCTGGATACTAACATGGCTAATATTCAGATTTGCATGGTCATACCAGTGACTGGAATCAAAATAATGAATCGGAGGATGATGCCAATTATGAATCGAAATCGGATGGTTATATACATCTTCTTCCATGACACATTGAATTAAATCTTCCCAATCTTCCTTTTTCTTCTGTTTCGCCATTTCCATTAGGTCATATTCGTTCGCCATCGCCCACCAAATATTGCTGTAAGCACTCAATCTTGCAATGATATATTGTAAGTAGCGGATATCATTTTCCTTTCCCATGGAAGCAAAGCCCCAATGGTCGTATGGATGGAATAAGATTAGATCGACTTGGATATTTAATTCTTTCAACGTTTGGATTTGTCGATCTAATCGTTGGAAAAATTCTAGGTTGAATACCTCAAAGTTGAAGTCACTTTCTGTCACTGTCCATTCAGAAAAATCAAATGCCCCAGAAAAAAGCTTCGTTTGCTCGCCCTCGTATGGATAAATTTCCGGTTCATCCGTATTAAATTCATAGTATTTTGGGAATACACACATCCTAATCTTATTAAATGGCGACCCTTTCAATGTTTCAAGCGTTTGTTGCTGCAATTCTTCTGACTGATGTATCCAAGCATACGCGGTTGTTCCAAATGGATAGAAAGGTGTGCCATCTGCATAAGCAAAATGGGTTCCATCAGCGACATAAACGGGACCATGATTCTCTTTCTTTTGTTCCACACAGGAAATCGTCCCACTCTGTCCATCCAACTCCGGCTGATTGCTCATCGTCCGGTAAGACCATTCTCCCACTTGATCTGGCATAAAGCGGACTTTATATTTTCCTTCCCCATCATAGAAGCCGCGGATAATCACCTCTTTCTCATTACATGAAAAAGTCGCTTTCAATTCTGTATCCAAAAATGGATTTTCAGTTTCCTGGCCAGCAAATGTCAATTCAACCATTTCCCAACGTTCAGTTTGCATTATCTGTTCCTCCTTCTCCATGATGTCTTCTCCTATTATTGAACGTTAAAATGGACTACTTCATGCTCATCGGCACTTTGATAAGTAGCAAATACGAGTTGAAGTGTTTTCAGATTATCCCTTGCACTCGTCTGAAATTTAGCGCCGGTATTTAAACATTCAATAAAGTGACGCTGCAATTTAATATGACTCTCTTCATAATTTATTTCAGTATGTTCGACTAAGGTTTCTTCCATACCGTCATTATTGATGAACGTGATCGTTCCATTCTTATAGAGCTTGATTGTTCCCAGATCTCCCTCTACAAAAAGCTGTTCTTTATGATCAGGAAGAACCGGTTCACTTAATGCTGTTTCCAGTTCTCTTCTCGTCGCCCAGCTCATATCCATCAAGCCAATGAAGTCTTCATGAGCAATGGAAATAAAACCGGAATCTTCCCCCTTCACGTATGGACTGATTTGTACATGTTCCGCATAAAGACGTTTCGGTTCGCCAAACAAAAATCTCCACGTATCAAACCAATGTACACCCATCTCATAGAAGAGCAGTTTCGGCATATCTCTAAAGAAAGGTTGTGGAAGCGGCTTGGACTCGCCAAATCTTGGGGAATAAAAATCAGTATGACTATATCGGACAGAATGAATTTTCCCTACCTTCTCTTCCTCTAAAAGGGTTTTGATTTTCTGAAAAGGCTCCAGCCAACGCCAATTTTCTGTTACCATCAACCTTACTCCAGCCTCTTCCGCAATGTGAATTATTTTTTTAGCTTCTTCTATACTTCTTGCAAACGGCTTCTGACACATAATATGTTTTCCATGCTTTGCCGCAATACCAACTAATTCTACATGTGTTTCTGGTGGGGTGATTATATCGATTACATCAATTTCTGTCGAAGCCAGCATGTCATTTATGTCTTGGAAGCAAATGTCGTTCGCCAAATTAAATTGCTCTGCTCTTTGCTCTGCCTGCTCAAGATTAAAATCACATATCCCCTCAACTGAAACCCCATCTATACTTGTCCATGCATTCAAGTGCTTTTGGGACCAGTAACCCGCTCCGATTACACCTATTTTCCACATATGCTTCACTTCTCTTTCTGTCTCATTCGTCTGTTTTGTTATCCAGCTCTCACTACTACTATGGTTATTTCCAATATCATTCAACGCTTTTTCCTCTGTTCTCCCATCCAAGTAAATATCTCTATTGGAAACAATTGTGCCACCATATGTTAATTCACCATCTGAACGTTTAGAGGTTGCATAAGCTCATGGTTTTCAAAAAGATGAATAAATCAAATAGTACGTGTCACCGATTTTTCTAATAGAAGGGGCGTCAAAAAAATTCATGCCCTTCAAAGTCAGTACTTTCCCATGACGTTTATCCGGAAGAATAACACGTGGTGCTTCTCAACCGTCACCGTAACAGGTTCCAGTTCAATGACCATTCCACCTTCAATGAGTGGCTCTGCTTTTCCTCATAAAATTTACCATTAAATTTGTCATGACTTTCATAAATACCATACGGCTCCATCTGGGATATATTCGTAACTAGATAAATAAGGATGATACGCTTGTATGAAAAAGACCCCTTTCTAAATTAAATCCTTTTTCGGATAGCGCTTTCATTTTGTTTATATGTCAAATATATACCTTACTTCAAGTATTTAATAGTATTTTTTTATTGTTTTCGGTAAATTTTCAATGTAATCGTGTTAAAAATTAAAGCTGAAAATAAATTCAGCCTAGACTTTAATACTCTTATTAAAATAATTAAC
Source organism: Shouchella clausii (assembly GCF_001598215.1). Taxonomy (GTDB): domain Bacteria; phylum Bacillota; class Bacilli; order Bacillales; family Bacillaceae_D; genus Shouchella; species Shouchella tritolerans. Next base: position 179,872 of record NZ_BCXJ01000002.1, read on the forward strand.
ACGCCACAAAATCGTTCAGGAAATTACTTCCAACCAATCAAAGTGGAAGATACATATTACCTACTGTTTTGGATTTGAGTGCCGAAAAAATCTCAGAAGCGCCATAACGACTAGAATGGTATTCAAACACAAAACCCCTGGTCTCCAATACTGGAAGAACCAAGGGCTGAAAAGCTTATTAGAACGTTAGGAACAACTTCGTTCGACTTAGAAAACTGCCGTGTACGGAACCTAACGTCGCCTGTACCCCTCGTCTGACAAGCGTTTTTTATCAGTCTGAATGATGTTAACAAACGAATAGCTCGTTATTCAAGCAAGGTGACGGTCACTTGTTGCCTGCCAAATGCATAAGCATCCGCTTCTGATTGCATATAGAGATCAATCTTTTGTCCTTTAATCGCCCCACCTGTATCTCCGGCAATCGCTTCCCCATACCCTTCTACATATACACGGCTGCCAAGAGGGATGACTGCTGGATCAACGGCTACCACTTTTTGATTTGGATTGGCACGCAAATCAATCCCCGTCGCTGTTGTGCCAGAACAGCCATTGCAATACGCTGTATAAGCAGTTGCTTCCATCTGAAAGGTCTTTTTCCCTTCGCTTTTGTGCGTAGAAGAAGGCGCGTTTGCTGGCTCTTCCTCTTTTTTCTCTGTTGGCTGCTCTACTTCAACGTTTGTGTTTTCGTTCAGTTCGTGTTCCTCTTCCACATTCTTGTTTTCATTTGCTTTCTCACTTGTTTTTTCTGGCTGCACAGTTGTAGGTTCTGCCCCACTATAATACAATGCTTTAAAGGTCAGCGGCCCAGCAATTCCGTCTGCCGCTAAGCCGTTCTGTTTTTGGAAAGCGATAACAGCAGCTTTTGTCAATACACCATAGTACCCGTCAAAATCTGCTTGGTAATATTGCAACTGCGCCAATTTTTGTTGGAGCATGTAAACAAGGGGCCCTTCGCTTCCTTCTTGTAATACAGCCATTGAACCAAGCGTTTGCACCCCAGCAATGCCGTCAACCAATAGGTTGTTGTCTTGTTGGAATTGCTTAACCGCTTCTACTGTCTTACTGCCATATGTATCGGACCGATCCTGATCCTCTAAGTAGCCATTCTCCACCAGATAGTCTTGTAGTTTCTCAACACGCTCGCTTTTTTCACCTTCGTTTATTGGACTGAATGTGTCGGCGTCTGCCAGTTCAGGTAAACTAATCAAACTAAACAAGAGTACGCTCATAAAGAAGAAACAAAGTTTTATAGGCATGGTAAATCTCCCCTTAATTCCGGTGCTTTTTTCAACAGGTTCTCCTAAGTGGCGGCGGCGGCTTTCCTCGTAAGCAATAGTCAACTTGTTCGCCTCGCTTTCTCGTAATCTGCTACCATACCTACTCGCTCATGTCCCTCTTTAACCCTTGTTACAACCTTTTTAATCTGAATGTAACTTGGCTGTAACATAACAACATGTGCCCAAGGGCGCGTCTTCCAGACTGTAGCCAAACGCTCGCATACATCGTCGTTTGCCTCGGTCATATGCTTTGAAACGGTCGTTTCATGCGCAAGAAAACCGTTGCTCATGAACCCCCGTTCTATTCGCATCTTCCCTTGGCTGCACTTCTTGTCTGACAAGCGGTTTCTATCAGTCTGATTTTGTCGACTTCGTCGCCCAAAAAAAACGATGCGCCCTTGGGCGCATCGTTCGCATTTTCCTATTAATTTAAGACAGTCACTTTGACAGTTTTACGGCCAAAATTAACGGCGTCGCTTTGAGATGGGACAAACACATCAATTTTGTTGCCGCTTATTGCACCGCCAGTGTCTCCAGCAATGGCTTCACCATAACCTTCAACGTACACGCGGCTGCCAAGAGGGATGACACTTGGATCTACCGCTATCACTTTTTGGTTTGGATTCGCTTTTAGATCAATACCTGTTGCCGTTACACCTGAGCAGCCATTGCAGTCGGCTGAATAAGCGGTAGCTTCCATTTGATACGTAGCTGTGCCTTCTGTAGTCTTAGAGTCTTCTGTAGTTTTAGAAGTTTCTTCTGCTGGTTGTTCGCTTTTAGCAGGAGCTGATTCTTCTGCTGGCTCTTCTTTCTTACTTTCTTGCTGTGTCTCTGGTTCTGGTTCTGCTTTTGTTTGTGGTTCAGCTTGTGGTTCCTCTACCGGTTCTTCCTCTACTGTTTCAGGAACTGTTTCAGGCTGTTCTTGAGTCTGCTTTGCTTTCGGTTCTTCGCTTGCTTCTTCTGACTGTTGTTTTGGTTCAGCTTGCTTTTCTTCTACTTTTACTGGCTCGGCTGAAACTGACTTTTGGTTGTAATAGAGCTTGCTGTATGTAGCCGGGCCAGCTATACCGTCTACTTCAATCCCGTTGTCAGACTGAAAGTTTTTCACTGCCCGTTCCGTTAAGGAACCGAATAGCCCATCCACTTCGCCTTTATAATAGTTTAAGCTTAGTAATTGTTCTTGTAGTTCTTCAACTAATTTGCCTTCATCGCCATGTTCAAGGGCGTGCAAGGCACCTAGTGTTTGCAATCCAGCGATCCCATCAACAAGCAAGTCCTCAGATGCTTGGAATTCCTTAATCGCTGATGTCGTGGAGTTTCCAAATGTTCCGTTTATGTCTTCTTTATCAAAAACCCCGTTGTCTGTCAAAAGTAGTTGCAATTGTTCCACTTGTTCGCCACTGTCGCCTTGTGAAAGGGTGCGGTCTGACATGGCGTTAGCCATTGTTGGTGCACTGAAGAAAATAACCCCTGCAGTCACAACTGGCAGCCCGATGCTGCGAAAGACTTTGAATGGAATTTGTTTTTTCAAAGTAGTGCCTCCTTCAATTACTTGCTGATATGGATAGTAACAGTCTTCAGGCCAGGAGACAATCGTCTATCGCTCTTCTTAAACAACACGAAATCAAACTGTAATAAAAGTTAATTTAGAGACATATAACTGGCACTTTCTTCCCTAGCCCTTCCTTCTGATTACACATTTACTCACAATTAGCCGTTTTTGTACATTTTTATGCCGTTCTTGTCATAGAAAGACGCTATATCCGAGGACACGAATGCAAATTCCGCTTATTTTTTGCTTAAATCCGCTTATTTCGCTCATTTTTGCGATTACAATTGAAACATAGCTGTCATATAAGCACAATAAAAGAGCGGCTGCATAATCTGCACTAAACGCCTGATGGCCCATTCTAACGGAGTCCCCTTTAGGTCACGAAGCCTAAGAGGACGGAAAGAGGGATTATGGATTACACAGATATGTTAGCTGCATTTGGCATTGGCAGCGCCCACCCAGGAGGGTTTGCCGAGTCTAAAAAAATGATCATCAATATGGACATTGATGATCATACCGTCATCCTTGATTGTGGGTGCGGTACCGGGCAAACCGCTGCTTATTTAAAGCACATTTATGACTGCCACGTTTGGGCGATTGAGCAACACCCTGTCATGCTGGAAAAAGCGAGACAACGCTTTTCTGAACAAAATGTTGCTGTGTCTTTGTATGAAGGAACAATTGAAGCGATGGATTTCCCTAGTAATAGCGTCGATATTGCCTTATCGGAATCGGTGTTAGCTTTCCTTGATTTAGAGAAAGCGTTAAAAGAAATAAAGCGAGTCCTAGCCTTTAATGGGAAAATGTATGCGAATGAGCTTATATGCACACAATCTCTAACGACAGAGGAAATCGCTGAATTGAAAGATGGCTATGGCTTTCGATCACTCTTCACGGCCCAAGATTGGATAGCGGCTTTGACAGAGAATGGGTTCGGCCATGTAAAGATAGTAAAAGAAACAGTGGCGGAAGCGCTCCAACAAGATGAAAGCGATAAAGGCAATGACCTTATGCCATCACCGCTTCTTTCCCCCGATTGTTTTGCGCAAATGCAACAGCACCAAATGAGGATGGAAAAGTTCAGGACAAAACTTGGCCATGCTTGGATTATCGCAAGTCGGTCAACTTAAGGTTTCTTAAGTTGACCAGCTTGCTGAAAAACGCTTACATATGGTATGTTCATATCGATTTATATGAAAGCAAGTTTGGAAAGGAAGAAGAATATGGCAAAGCAAAATATTGGCGTCGTCGGCGTCGGTGTCATGGGACGCAGCCTAGCTTTGAACTTTGAAAGCAAAGGGTTTTCTGTCTCTCTTTATGACGTCTCAGAAGAACGGATCAAAGAAATTCTTGACCACAACAAAGGCAAGCGTTTAGTCGGTACTTTTTCATTAGAAGAGTTTGTTCATTCTTTGGAAAAGCCGCGCAAAATTATGCTTATGGTTCAAGCAGGCCAAATCACAGATCAAGTAATTGATTCCTTAATCCCGCTATTAGATAAAAAAGATATTCTCATTGATGGCGGCAACACTTATTATACCGATACAATACGCCGTTCCCAAACAGCAGCTGAGCATGGGATTCATTTTATCGGCACAGGCGTTTCCGGAGGTGAAGAAGGGGCGCTAAAAGGCCCGTCCATTATGCCAGGTGGGCAGAAAGAAGCCTATGAACTCGTCAAACCAATGTTTGAAAAAATTGCGGCTCAAGTAAATGGCGAGCCTTGCACGACTTACATCGGTCCCAATGGAGCCGGCCATTATGTAAAAATGGTCCATAATGGCATTGAATATGGGGATATGCAACTGATTTGCGAAGCCTATTCGCTATTAGTAAACGTGCTCGGCCTTAACGCTGAAGAGTTGCACAGTGTGTTTAAGGAATGGAATGAAGGAGAACTCGATAGTTATTTAATTGAGATCACCGCCGATATTTTTACAAAAGTAGATGAAGAAACAGGAAAATCCATGGTTGATGTGATTTTGGATACAGCCGGTCAAAAAGGGACTGGAAAATGGACAAGCAAAAGCTCACTTGATCTAGGCGTACCTCTCCCTGTTATTACTGAATCGGTCTTTGCCCGCTTCCTTTCCGCTATGAAAGAAGAACGCGTTAAAGCGAGCCAAATATTGTCTGGCCCAGAGAAAAAACCATTCACAGGTGATAAGCAGGCATTAATCGAACGAATTCGCCAAGCGTTGTATTTCAGTAAAGTCCTTTCCTATGCCCAAGGATTTTCGCAGCTAAAATCAATGTCCTTAGAAATGAATTGGAACCTTCAGTACGGGGAAATCGCAAAAATTTTCCGTGGCGGCTGTATTATCCGCGCTGCCTTTTTGCAAAACATCACGGATGCATTCGAGCGCGACGCCAACTTAGACAACTTGCTGCTCGATCCGTACTTCGAAAACATTTCCAGAAAGTATCAACAAGCACTGCGCGAAGTGGTAGCTCTAGCAGTTGAATACGGCATCCCAGTACCTGGGTTTTCGAGTGCTATTTCTTATTATGATAGTTACCGAAGTGAGCGTCTGCCAGCTAACTTGCTCCAAGCGCAACGGGATTACTTTGGCGCCCATACGTATCAACGCATTGACAAAGAAGGCGTTTTTCATACAAATTGGCTTGACTAAGGCGGCTCATAACAGCAAAAGAGCTTGGTCTAACTATTACCAAGATCTAAACTGAAAAAAGTTAGATAAATTAGAGGACATAACATATTGTATATGACTAATATGTTATGTCCTCCCTCATTCAGCTAACACACCGATATTTAAGTAATTTATTTCACAACTCTTGCTTTTCCCCTACTTTTATGGCCTTCGCAATAACTTCACATTTTTTTATAGCCCAATTGTAATGATTAAAAGTGTTTGCTGCAAAATAGCTATATAAGTTACTTGTTTTAGTCCATTTATAATATTTTTTTGTCATGATTTCTTCATTTGTATGTAATCGAATTAGATCCATTACTCTTTCATGACTTAACTTCAACTTTTTTATTGCTTGATTTAATGTTACATCTTGATAATTTTCCCAAATTTGCATATTAAGTAACTCGATCGTTCTCCATTTATAACCTGGTGCAGGCATAAATGGAACATCTCCATCCATACCCTCTCTATACCATCTCTCAAGCATTGTGTGCCATTCATACAGATGCATGATGATATCACGGAAATTCTTGTCTCTTTCGTGAGTTTCAATCGTAATAGTCCGTTTTCTGCTAGGCACTGATTCAATTATTTCAAGCAGCGCTTTAAAACTTTTGTCGCTATCCAATAATAGAGTTTCTTTTTCGCTTTTCGCTACCATTAAAATCTCCCTTTTTACTAGTATCATACTATGTACAGCCTAATCTAAATAACAAAAAAGAGGATATATGCTCATATAATGAACATAATATCCTCTTTTTTGTTTTGTCTATTCAATTTTTCAGCCAAGCTTTTTTATTTTACATTTCTTCAACAGGCCACCATGAAAAGCCGTCTGCTTCAAGAAGCTCATCCGCTTCTTTTGGCCCCATCGAACCTGCTCTATATGCTGGCAGCTTTTCTCCATTTTCTGACCACGCTTTGGAGATCGCATCGACAAGGGACCATGACAAACTGACTTCATCCCAATGGGCAAAGTTTGTTGCATCGCCCATCATGCAATCAAAGAGCAAACGCTCATATGCTTCAGGCGTGTTAAACCGGTCTTCGCTATCATGCCGGTATTGCAAATGGACAGGCGTCGTGTCTGCCGAGCCAATCTTCTTGCCGTTCAAAACAATCGTCATGCCTTCATCAGGCTGAATATGGATAATCAACAAATTCGGCCCAGTCTGTTTGTTTTCCTTGCTATACAGATTTAAAGGCAGTTCCTTAAATTCAACCACGATTTTCGTTGACTTCACCGCCATCCGCTTTCCAGTACGGATATAAAAAGGCACGCCTGCCCAGACATGATTGTCAATCATTAACTTTGCTGCAACATAGGTCTCTGTTTTTGACGAGTCGCTTACATTTTCTTCTTCCAAATAGCCAATCACTTCTTGGCCGTTGATCTCCCCTCGGCCATATTGCCCCCGTACAACATTTTCCTTAATGCTCTCGCCGACAATCGGGCGCAACGCGCGTAACACTTTAATTTTTTCGCTACGAATATCATCCGTTGACAAGCGAAGAGGTACATCCATTGCCAAGAGTGACACCATTTGCAGCATATGGTTTTGCACCATATCACGAAGGGCTCCTGATTTTTCATAATAGCCGCCCCGTCCTTCTACACCGAGCTGCTCACTGGAAGTCACTTGAATATTAGCGATATGTCTATTGTTCCACAATGAACCGAATAAAGCATTGGCAAAACGGATCACTTGAATGTTTTGCACCATTTCTTTTCCTAAATAGTGGTCGATCCGGTAAATTTCATCTTCTGAAAACGCCTGGCGTATTTCGTCATTTAAACGGATGGCCGACTGCAAGTCTGTCCCAAAAGGTTTCTCAATCACAAGACGAGTCCATCCTTGCGTGTCCTTTAGCCCTTCGTTATGTATTGACTGAGCAATTTGCCCAAAAAATTCAGGTGCCATTGCCATATAAAAAATTCGGTTTCCAGGGATATGGAATGTCTCATCCAAAATGTGCAACTTGTCATTCAGCTCGCTATAGGAATCCTTGTTGGTGACGTCAAATGATAGATAGGAAAAATGCTTTAAAAATGGTTCGGCGACTTCAGGAGTTTGCTCGCCGAGTTCTTCTTGGATCGATTCCATAACGACTGTTCTTAGTTTTTCATCATCCCATTCACGGCGCCCTAAACCCACTACAGCAAAATGTTCGTTCAAATTGCCTTTTCTGTATAAATTGTATATAGACGGAAACAATTTTCGTTTCGCTAAATCACCTGTAGAGCCGAAAATAACAAAAACCGCTTCCGCTTGTTCGATCTGGTTCATCTTTTTACCTCTTTTCTTGACTGTCTTTTTCTTTCGCTCGCTAAGCAATTGGCAATAGGTGTTTGTTGCCCTCCCCCATTATACCGAAAATGTTGCTCAGACAGCTAAAATTTGCTTAGCAACCGTCTAACTTTCTCCCTTTAATGCTTTGCTGTACTTATTTAAAAAGATTTTTTCTATTATACACTTGATTAACGGCAATTGCACTCCTTGTTTTTTTGTGCTGGATTGATTTAACAGCCCCATCCCGCTATACAATAGGCTCAAGCTGTGGTATAGTAGGAACTGCCTTAATATTTTCCCCGACATTCTGCCTTTTCCCAGCAGAATGTTTTTTATGTTTAGCGTCTTCCTCTCGTTAGTTTCTTCCATTTTTCCAGTCGTACTCTTTTTTCTACGGAAAGCTCTTTTTTTATTTTTGTTGTCGTTCATAATTTTTAATATGGTACGTGAAATTTTCTGATTTGAGGAACAGATAGTCGGGCTATTTAATTCAGTACGTGAAATTAAAAAAACAAATGGCGTTGCTTTTTTGATTCTTCGCGCATATTTTCTCTTTACAGTGAATACGTTCTTTAAAAGGAGCTGATTGGCATGTACGGAAATGGCGAATGGGTTATTTACAAAGCAGGCCGCGCACGCATTCTTGGTTGGATTAGCGAAGCAAAAGTGGTGGCGTCCAATTCAGCGAACACCCCAATTAAAACAATTTACCAATTCCATACCAAGCAGCGCGTTTTAAATGGTAAGCAGCCGCTTTTGGCAAATGAAGAAGACTTGCAAACATGTTCCCCCAAACTGAAAGCCGATGATATTCGCGCTCTTCAAGAGATTGCCCTTTTGACTAAGGACAAGCAATGGTTTCTTGAGTTAAGCAACGCTCACCATTCTCATGCTTAGAAAGGACGGCCACAAAGCCGCCCTTTCAGACTGTAGACAAACGCTCGCATACGTCGTCGTTTGCCTCGGTCATATGCTCATGAACACACGTTCTATTCGCATCTTCCCTCGCCTGCACTCCTCGTCTGACAAGCGTTTTCTATTAGTCTGAGTACGGTTATCGACTTTGTCGACAACCTCAAAGGACGGCACAAAGCCGCCCTTTTTATTTTCTTGCTTTTAAGATAAATCGATGCTGTGTCGTTTCGAAATACCCTCTCTTTTTTATCTCCTGATAGATGCGATACAACTGGGGCATATGGCGTTCCACAGAAAAGCCTGGTGCTTGCCAGGGAATCGCCCGCAAGTAATAAATAAGCGCACCAATATCAAAAAAACGCTGCTTTGGAAAAGCCTTCGTTTTTGCTTCAATGCTAAAGCCGTGTGCAACTAAGCGGTCAACTGCAACTTCCAGCTTCCAATCTGCAAATTCAGTATTTAAAGGAAGTGAAAGTGCGTCATTGATTTCTTTGCAGTCGTCACCGCCAACCTGTTGCGTAATAAACGTTCCACCTGGTTTTAATATACGCGCTAATTCTCGCTCGTTGTATGACTCATGACGGTTAATAATACTGTCAAAAGCCCCATCAGAAAATGGCAGATAGTCATCATCTTCTATATAACGTACACAGACGCCAAACGGGGCTAATGCTTTTTGCGCAATTTCTACATTGGGCTCGTATCCCTCTGTTGCATAGACCTTTCCTTGGAATGGAGCACACGAAGACAAAAATTCGCCACCGCCTGTGCCCATATCCAGCACTGTCCTTTGCTTAAGTGACTCCTTGACCCAATCCCGATAAGACCAGTCGAGCTCCTCCTCTTTCACTCGCCCTCTTAACTGCTCAAAATTCCAACCGCTAAATGACTGCTTCATTGCTGTTTCTACTTGTTCTAAAAAGTCTTTGCTATAGGCCATTTTTTGATTCCTCCCCATAAATAAACAGATGTACGCCGGTTTGTCCCGATTTATGGGGAGGCCCTCTGCACCGTTGTTATGTAAATCCTAGTTGGAGCCGCAACTATCTCACTCCTTTTCAGCCTTCCTTCGTTTTATACTATTGTAGCATAGCTCAACAACGATTTTTCGACTTAAAACATTTACAGAACATACGTTTTCAAGGTAAAATAACGATAATGAAAAATCATGTTACAAAAAAGGGGAATGACCTTTGGAAATAAAAATCGCCACGACACTTGCAGAGTTAGAACAAGCCTTTCATATTAGGGAAATGGTGTTTGTCCAGGAGCAACATTGCCCACTTGAAGACGAGTTCGACCAATATGACCATCTTGATGCTGCTTGTACACATGTCATTGCTTATGACGGTGAAAAACCAGTCGGGACAGGCCGTATCCGTTTAGTCGAAAACGCCGGGAAACTCGAACGAATTTGCATTTTAAAAGACTGGCGCCAAAAAGGTGTCGGCAGAGAAATCATTGAAGCATTGGAAGCCATTGCTTTACAAAAAGGCGCTGCCTCATTGTTGCTCCATGGCCAACAACATGCAGAAGGGTTTTATCACCGTCTTGGATACAAAACCGCTTCTAACGTCTTTATGGAAGACGGTATCCCACATTTGCTCATGAAAAAAGAGGTTTAGCATCTATAAAGCCAGCCTGTTTTCATTCCATTGCTGGCTTTTTTAATTTAGCCGTCTGATTTGAATGTTTGCTAAGCGCACTTCTATTCGTTGACTAGGTGTCCCGCGAATGTAATCCAAGTCGTAAATCATTTCCGCAATTGCCCCTTGAAAAGACAGATCTTTGCTGATTCGCAAATGGACTTTATTGATGGTCCCCGCATAATCTAGAAATTGTTTTGCTTCCTCGCCTTTAATTTGATGAAGAAGATCGTGATTATCCATATCAACAAATTCAACGATCATCGTGCTTCCCCCTATATTCCAATTTATCTAGTTTATGTTCTAATGTTTAGAGGCATGCCGTTTATTGTTGTCCAAAGGAAGCCGAAAAATTGCAAACAAGAAAACACGGTTTTCGTTAGCGAGGACGAATGGCGATTGCTGTTAAGAAAGCCAGGACCTATCAAAATCCCTATGTGTCAGTGTATGCCAGTCGACAACGTTTCAGTCATCTGTCTTTTTCTTTCAGTGGCAATAGGAGAATAACTGAGTATTTCTCATCTCACCGTTATGATGCTCTTATTGCACAACTGTAACACTCTTAATCTTTGTAAGGATCAAATTCATTTTCGCCAGCCATACAAACGCCAACAGGCTTTAAGCGATGTTTTACTTTAAACGTATTTTTATGAGCAGAAAGGACCGTATCTAATTTTTTATACACAAACGGGCTTTCGTCTGTGCCTCCACCACGCAATTCTACCCCAAACGCAGTAAGCGCAGCTGCCATTTGCTTAGAGCTGATCACTCCACCGCTGCGGCGTCTGTTCTTGCCTTTCCCTGTAAAACGACCCGCCGCCTGCGTGCGGCTCATTAACCTGCCAGCGCCATGGACTGTGCTGTAAAAAGCGTCCTTGTTTTCTTTGCTATCAATTCCCTCAACAATGACTGAGTAATCACCCATACTGCCGCCGATAAATCCAAGCTGTCCTGGAGCAGAAGGTGTTGCTCCCTTGCGGACGACATAAACGTCTTTGCCATTGTGCGTTTCCTTCCAAGCAAAATTATGATGGTTATGAACAGAAAACGTTTCTTTTGCTTGCAGAATGGCGAGTACTTTAGCGATACAATGGTCTCTGCCAGCATATGCGTATTTACCGGCGATGTTCATTGCTCGTATGTACATGTCACCTAACTCTGAGGCAACATCAAACAACGTCGGTACATCCTCCATGCTCTCCCCGCTAACTTTGCTAGCAAACGGCCTGTTTTTCGCCAAGTTCAAAAAACCGCTAGCTGTTTTATGGCCTAAGCCCCTACTGCCAAAATGGTTTGCGACCCATAAAACGCCTGTTTCTTCTTCAACAAACAAATCAACGAAATGGTTGCCGCTTCCAATCGTACCGAGTTGGTTACGCGCCAATGTTTGTAATGTATCTGCAAGCCCTGGTGCAATTTCCGAAAACACATGCCAGTCAGGATCAGAAAAGAGCTCATGGTCAACTGGCTGCTTGTTTTTTTGGCCAATGCCGAACGGAAGCGCTTCGTAAATTTCATCGAGAAGCAGAGGTAGCTCCAAGCGAATTTCCTCAAAAGTAAGATTTGTACGCACTGCTTTGTTGCCACAGGCAATGTCATAACCGACTCCAGAAGGGGATACTTGGCCATCATAGACGACAACGCCCCCTACTGGTTGGCTGTACCCTTTATGGTGGTCAGCCATTAATAGTGTTTGGACGACATTGCCATGCTGGCTACAGCGAACTGCCTGTTCAACAGCGTTTTCAAGTGGTTCCCCCCATACGCGGACACCGTCAATCGTCTTATACATAAGTTCTCCCCTCTTCATCCCGTTTGAATACCATTTTTACTGTAGCAAGACATGGCCAAATAGTTGCTCTTAAAAATCGTTCAGCATGAAAATTGCCTTTTTCAAGGTACACAACAAGTGGCTCGCCTCGTTTTAATTCGTGTACGACTGCTTCAAAAAGCAATGTCCCTGCTCCACAGTCAAGCTTTTTAGGGGCGACATAAATGGCGGCCAAATACTTCTAGTTAGTTGGGCAAAGCCACTAACTGCCCCTGCCTCTTCCACAAAAAAAGCGGCGTACGAATGGGCTTGCTCCATGTAAGTTTGCCGGATTTCAGCTGGAATTAGGTCTTTATACGTGTCTTCCCATGAACACTTTGCGATCTCTTGGGTGTGAACAATGTCCTGTTTTTCCCCTTTCCTTGTTTTCATTTGCTTCCCTTTAATGTTAAAAGAAGGCTAGATGCCTTCTTTTAATGGGTTTGTTTTTTCTTGTTCATGGATAATATCACGGAAAGCAAAATCGCCTCTTTCAAGCCCTTTGATTAAAATTTCAGCGGTTCCCATATTTGTCGCCAGCGGCACACTTTGCACATCACATAACCGAATTAAAGCAGTGACATCCGGTTCATGGGGCTGCGCCGTCAACGGATCGCGCATAAACAAAATCAAATCGAATTGATTTTCAGCAACGAGCGCCCCGATTTGCTGATCGCCACCTAATGGGCCAGACTTAAAACGGGTCACAATCAATTCAGTCGCCTCCATGATGCGAGTACCCGTTGTACCAGTCGCATACAGCTCATGCTCTTTTAAAATGGGCTCATAGGCAACACAAAAATCAACCAATTCTTGTTTTTTCTTGTCGTGGGCAATTAAAGCGATTTTCATGTCGTTCTCCCCTTAGTCGATTAAATTTTCAAGGCCATATACTAGCGTCGAAAGTTTGACCACTTGTTCAACAGCAAGCTTTACACCAGGCATAAAACTTTCACGATTTAGCGAATCGTGGCGTATCGATAACGTTTGTCCCACTCCGCCAAACAGCACTTCTTGATGAGCCACTCGCCCTGGCAAACGGACGGAGTGGATTTTCATCCCCTCAAAGTCAGCTCCTCTTGCGCCTGACATCTCTTCCCTTTCCTGCTCATGACCTTGCTTTTTCGGAGCTCGTACCTCGGCAATGAGCTGTGCCGTTTTTACTGCTGTCCCTGACGGCGCATCAAGCTTACGGTCATGGTGCTGCTCAATAATTTCCACATCATTCATGTACCGTGCTGCTGTTTGTGCAAATTTCATCATTAAGATCGCGCCAATAGCAAAGTTGGGGGCGATGATCGCGCCAAGCTCTTTTGCTTCGGCCATTTGCGTTAAATCGCGAATATCTTCATCACTAAACCCTGTCGTTCCCACAACCGGACGAACGCCATGCTCAAACGCGATTTCCATATGCTTTCTGCCAAAGGCAGGTGCAGTCAAATCAATTAAAACATCGGGTTCATGTTCAGCAAAACAGCGTGCCATATCGGTATATACGGGTACATCGCCTTGTTGGAATTGTGGCAAATCATTTAAGCGTTTGCCGTCATTTTTTGAATCAACTACAGCGACAAGTTCAAATGACTCTTCTTGCAGACAAAGTTTGACTGCTTCTTGCCCCATGTTGCCACGGGGCCCTGCAATTACAATACGTGTCATTAGATCTGTTCTCCTTTTTCTTTTTTTGTCCAGCGGTCTTTGTCTCTTGTTTGGAATTTATGCATGACAAGATCATGCGCTTCGCTCAAGTCGATTTGAAGTGAGTTCGCCAAACAAATAAGGACAAACAGCATATCGCCGATTTCTTGTTCCATCGTTTTGTTTTCTTCTGATGCTTTTTTGGGCTTTTCACCATAGTAATGGTTCACTTCCCTCGCTAGCTCGCCTAATTCTTCCGTCAAGCGAGCCAACATCGCCAATGGGCTAAAATACCCTTCTTTAAACTGCCCTATGTACGAATCGACTTCTTTTTGCATTTCTGCGATTGTTTTTCCTTCAGGCATCAGCGGCACTTCCTTTCCCTTCTATCCTAGCGAAAAGCACGCGCCTGCGCAATGTGAACTACCTGCCACCTACGCTTGCTTAGAGGTGGAGGCTTCTAAGGTAATCGCACCTAATGGTACGAAATTGACTTAGCTATCGAGCCTGTTCCATGCTCTATTGATGATTATACGAACCGTCGTAACCCTTCACGTTTGATATTGATAGCAGCGTTCCAATCTCGATCTGCCACAAAACCACAATCACAATGGAAGATGCGCTCAGAAAGAGCGAGAGACTCCTTTACTTGACCACAACATGAACACGTTTTAGATGATGGAAACCACTTATCGATTTTGATAAGCTGTTTCCCCTGATCCTCTAACTTGTATTGGAGGAATGTCGTGAACATGCCCCATGCATGATCAGCAACGCTTTTGCCGAAATGAAGGGCTTGTGCCATTCCTTTCATGTTGAGGTCTTCGATCACCACGCAGTCATACCGTTTCGCTAATTGGTGCGATTCCTTATGTAGAAAGTCCTTTCGTTGGTTCGCAATTTTTTCATGTAGCTTCGCTACTTTCAGACGTTGTTTGTGCCAACGACTAGAGCCTTTCTTTCTGCGTGATAAAATACGCTGTTCCTTCGCTAATTTTCCCAAGGCTTGGCGATAGAAACGAGGGTAATTGGCTGTCTCACCTTCTTCGCTATCGACAAATAAGCCATTCATGGAAAAATCTAAGCCAACAACAGCTTGTACGTCTTTTTGTGTAGGTTGATGTTCGTATTCAGTGAGAATCGAAACATGGTATGTTCCTGTTTTTGTTCGAGAAACCGTACAAGACTTGAGGACATGATGGGACGGAATTTCCCGATGTTGTTTCATTTTTACAAGTTTCAGTTTCGGTAATTTGATAGAGCCATCCAAAAGCATGATGTTTCCGTTGACCACATTTGTTGTGTAGGACTGTCTTGCCTTGCGGCTTTTGAACTTCGGAAACTCAGCACGACCAGAGAAGAAGTTTTGGTATGCCTTCTGCAAATTCAGTTGGGCGTTCGCCAATGCGAGACTATCGACTTCTTTGAGCCATACAAACTCCTTTTTGTACTTGGCAGGAGTCGGGAATTTTTGTTTTTTAAAGGCTTCTTTGTCGTCCTTGAACTTCTCATAGGTTTCCTTTCGGTCAGCCAACATTTTATTGTAGACGAAACGAACGCAACCGAAAGTTTTCGTAAGAAGTTGCTCTTGTTCTTGCGTTGGGTACAGACGGAACTTATATGCTTTGTTTGCCATATCGAATCACCTCACTTTTCACTCGTGAAAATCGAACAAACCTATCTTTTGCATAGTCAGATATGCCATCATCAATCTGCGATCGTTTACGCCCAGAAGCCTTTCATTTTATATCATAGCACAAAAAAGAGACAACTTTAGGCTACACCTAACCCGAAATTCATCTCCCACTTTCACTGGTGCTGGTGCACCTTCACGTTTAGAAGTGGGAGACTTCTTTCGGGGGAATTTAAAAATAATGACGTGATATTTCTTTTTTTCACGAAGTTGAGTAAACTAAGAATGGACGCGAAAAGGAGGCGATTGCTTGGAAGTCAACCGGCACGTTAAAAACATTTTTTTCATTTTGCTCGGCACGGCGCTTATGTCGTTTGGCCTTGTTTACTTTAATATGCAACACCAACTGGCAGACGGCGGCGTTACAGGCATTACATTGCTTTTATTCTTTTTATTTACGATCAACCCGGCAATCACCAACATCGTTATTAACATTCCGTTGTTTTTTATAGGCTGGCGGATGTTAGGTCGGATTCCTTTTTACTATACACTCGTAGGCACGTTCAGTTTATCGTTATTCCTTGATTTGTTCCAGCGTATCAACTTACATATTTTCCTTGGCAATGACTTAATGCTTGCCGCATTGTTCGCAGGAGCCATCGTCGGTACAGGGCTCGGGCTTGTCTTCCGTTTTGGCGGCACAACCGGCGGCGCCGACATCATTGCGAAACTATGCTTGCGCTATTTTGGCTGGAGCATCGGGCGCACCTTTTTTGTATTTGATTCGTGTGTCATTGCCATCTCTCTCGTCTATCTTGATTTGCGTGAAGCAATGTACACGATTGTCTATGTGTTTATTGCCGCCAAAGTCATTGACTTTATCCAACAAGGATCCTACAATGCGAAAGCAGCCTTTGTCATCTCCGAGTCGATTACGGAGATCTCAGAAGCGATTTTACGTGAAATGGGCCGAGGCGCAACGACATTACAAGGAAAAGGCACATTTACTGGCGACGAAAAAGAAATTTTATATTGCGTCGTCGCCCGCAATGAAACGGTGAGGTTGCGCAATATTGTGCATCGCATTGATCCCCATGCGTTCATGACCATCCACGATGTTTCCGAAGCGGCCGGTGAAGGGTTTACACTCGATGACAACAAGCAACCGATTCGAATTGGCTAAGCAGTAAAAAAGCAACAGAGCATGTCGCTTCTCTGTTGCTTTTTTCATCTCCAACCATATCTATTGAAGAGCCATTCCCTTCTTCATTTAGCGCTATACGTTTGCTTTGAACAGTTACCGTTTTTCCACTTGGCTAGGACTGCTCTCTTTTTTCGTCAAACCAAGGCATGTACTAAGGGCCAACACGCTTGTGGCAAACATAATCGCAGCCATAGGCACTGCTGTTGATTCATCGATGCCTACAAGCGGCGCAACCATCGCTCCAAGGAATAAGGGCAACATGCCGAGCATCGCGCTAGCACTGCCAGCACGATGGCTTTGTTTGGCAATTCCTAACGTAAAGGAAGAAGTTGTGATCATTCCCATTGACGTCATGTAAACAAAAATGGAAACGACAATTGTCCATAATGGCCCTTGAATGGCCGCCATGCAGACAAGGATAGCCGTAGCCGAGCTCGCAACCATCACTCCTGTTTTCAACAACGTTCGTTCATGAACTATGCCGGCTAAACGGCCAACCACGAAGGTACCGGTAATAATGGCTAGACCATTAATGCCAAATAACACACTATAAACTTGTTCGTTTACACCGTAAATGCCTTGGTAAACAAACGGAGTGCCGGCCACATAGGCAAAACTGCCGCCATGAGCGAGCCCGAGTGTAAGTGCATAGCCGATAAAAGAACGGTCTTTAAGCAAATCTTTGAATGTCCATAGGATATGCGACAAAGAGCTTGGCACTCGCTTGCTTGGTGGAAGCGATTCTTCTAGCTTTATTCCTGCAACGAGAACGATCAAGACACCAAGCAAAGACAAAAACAAGAAAATCCAGCCCCAGCGCGCCCCTGGCAACAGCAAAATCGCCCCGCCTGCCATTGGCGCTAACATCGGCGCCACGGCATTAATGACCATAAGCAACGCAAAGAATTTTGTTAATGCTTGGCCTGTAAAAACATCGCGGACAACCGCACGAGACACGACAATCCCAGCTGCTGCCGTAAATCCTTGTAAAAAGCGCCCGGCAATCAAGACGCCAATATTTGGAGCAAACGCACATAAAAGCGAAGCAACGGCAAATAACGTAATTGAAATGAGCAATGGCCGTTTCCTTCCCTTTGCGTCGCTGATCGGCCCAACGACAAGTTGCCCGATCGCCAAACCGATTAAGCACGTTGTTAAACTTAGTTGCACAAGCGAAGCAGGCGCTTGCAGATCTTCGCTAATTTGCAAAAAGCTCGGCAAATACATATCAATATTGAGTGGCCCAAGGACGGCTAGCATTCCAAGCAAAAACGCAAGCGCCAGCCTTTCCATTCCTGTTGGATTCTGTTTCATTCCGTCTCCCCATTTCTGATAAACAAACTCAGTCTACTTTAGGGAAACCATGTTTGTAAAGGGCTTTGCCCGAAAAAACGAGCATGGTCTGTTGACATTTGTACATCAGCTTACTGTTAAAGCGTTTTTTCGGGGCATGCTCGCCCCCATTTTAAATGAGCAAGAAAAAACCAGCCCAAGTGAATGAGCTGGTTTCAGACTAAGCCGATTTGTTCCGATCATTAGTCGCGTTGTGACAAGTAAATCATAATGAAGCGTGCTAGTTCAAGCAAAGCGACAAGCGCTGCTGCCACATAAGTTAAAGCAGCGGCATCAAGGACTTTCTTTGTTTCCCGCTCTTCGTTGTTTACAATAATCCCACTTGCAACCATTTGCTCCATTGCTCTGTTGGAAGCGTTAAACTCGACTGGCAACGTAACCACTTGGAATAACACAGCGGTGGCAAAGAAGATAATACCCATTAGCAAAACAGGGTTTCCGCCAACTTGAGCACCGACACCGAAGAGCAAACCGGCTAGAATGAGCCATTGGCCTAAATTGCTGCCGATGGAAGCAACTGGTGCCAAAGCGCTGCGAAATTTCAAGAATGAGTAGTTTTCTGCATCTTGGATCGCGTGTCCTACTTCATGAGCAGCAATGGCCGCTCCGGCAACTGAAGCGTTGCGGTAATTGTCTGTTGACAACCGTACAACTTTGGCACGTGGATCGTAGTGGTCAGATAATTCCCCTTTAACCTCTTCGACTTCAACATCATAAATGCCGTTGTCATGAAGAATTTTCCGGGCTACTTCCGCGCCTGTCATCCCTGCACTGTTACGGATGCGCGAATATTTTTTATACGCCCGTTTTACTTTTCCTTGAGCCAGAAGCGGGATTAGAATGAGAAACGCTAAATAAAACAAATAAGCACCGAGACTCATTGCAATCACCTCACTTTATCTTAATACTATTATCGTAATCAAAACGTCAAAGAAAATCAAACTTCCCGCTATTGCTACAAGCTGTTTTTTGAACGCCCGTCACAGTTTTGACACATTTTATTCTTTTGCCTTTACACGCCGTTTCTCAGCCCGGTATTTTCGATAACCGACATAAGATAAAGACGCAACAAGCGGCCCACCGATAGACAAAATTGCCCATAAAAGCGATGGGTCTATCCCATCCTCTTCACTACCTTCGTAAAGTTCTTTAAAAGCGCCACGCATCGTTTCAATATGACCTTCCAGCTGCTCAGACGATAATGATTGGTTTTCTAATAAAGCAAAATAGGAGTCAAAACGTACGACGGTTTGTTCCGTTGTGCTTAAGTGGATAGCAGGACGAATCATGCCGTATAGGGAATGAAATGCATTTATTTGGCGTTTCAGGGCTTGGGCATCTTTTGATACAGCCGCTTCCTCTAAATCGTCTAGTGACGCCATCACTTGCGTTTCTGTGCTTTTCCAAAGGGGTTCGCTGTTTTTGGCAAACGCGTCAATCGCAAGGCGAAACGCTGTGACGAGGCGAATTCGTTCATCATCAGGCATATTTGTAGCCGTCAGTGCATGTTCAGCATTTTCAAACGTTGTGGTTAGTGTGCGTAACGAAGACATCGTCCATTCCTGGTCTTCAAAATCATAAGAAAGGAAAAAATCCGCAAACACACTCATTAGCCGTTTTCCATCTTCATAACGCTGTTCTTTCGTTAGCTTCAGCACTTGATTTGCCGTATGATTCAATTCTTTCCACGCTTGGGCATCATTTGCAGAGCCAGGCATAGGCAGCATCACTACGATACAAACAAGCAAAACGAGCATCATCCAATGACGCATTTCTTGTCCCTCCTCTGTTCTAAACATCCTATGAACAAAAGGACAAGAGTAGACCTTAGCGCGGCAAATTAATACGAAGCGCGTGCTGGCGTACGTTTAGGAAGTAGACGGTTGCTACGCAGACAAGTCCTAACAGGAAAGTAAACCAGCCAATGCCGTCAATATAAGGCATAATTCGAGCACTTAGCCACGGGTGCATCTGAAAATGGTAATCGATAAAGTCGTTGAAGACGGTCCATAATAACGCAGTCGCCAAATGTCCTTTTTTGATGCGGAAATATGGCATGAATAAAAGCGCCTGTAAAGCCATGCCTGCATGGGATACATTCAGCATAATAATTTGCCAATGAAGAGGGGCGCCTTCCATCACTTGAAACGTATTCATGACGACTGCCCACACGCCATATTTAAGTAACGTCACGGCGGCAAGCGCTTCGATTAAGCCGGATTGCTTACGGCTCAAAAAACCAATCAACACAAACACAAAAAACAAACTTGCCGTAGGACTGTCAGGCACAAACCAGATAAAATGCAGTGGAGTGGCCGCAAGCTGGTCGCCATACCAGTAAAACCCATAGATCGTGCCTAACACATTAATGATGAGCAGCAACCATAAACTGATGCGTTTCGTTAAAAGCCCGTACAAATAAGCTAGCATGCCAGCCCTTCCTTTCATTAAAAAAGCTGCCTAAAAAGGCAGCTCCAGACTGTAGACAAACGCTCGCATCCTTCGTTGTTCGTCTCGTTCCTTCAAGCTGCCTAAAAAAGACAGCTCTTAGTATAACACAATCATTCAGGATCTTGACCATGGTTTGCGATGAACTCTGCCAAAATTTGCAGTTCTTCTTCAGAGCCCGTGAACTGGTCGGCAGGCATCGCTCCTTGCCCATTTTGAATGATTTCCATGATTTCTTCAGGTGTTTTTTCTGTTTCGAGCAAGTTCGGCGCTCCCGCACCACCTGTCATTTGGTCGCCATGACATTGGATGCATGAATCTTGGCTTGAATAAATTTCAAACCCTTCTGCTTCCTCATCAATTTCGGCTCCTTCTACTAGCTTCCCTTGCTGGGCAGCAGCTTCCCAGTCATGCTGGGCCACTGACTCCCATGTCAGGTAAACAACGGATGCGACACCAAGAAGCATAATAGATGTGGCAATCGGGCGACGGTGAGGCCGACGCTCTTTCGACGTATCCAACCATGGAGCCAGCAGCAAAGCGCCGAATGCCACGCCTGGAATAACCACTGTACCTAGCACATTAAAGTCGCCAGAAGCAAACTCATACTTAAGCAATTGATATAAAAACAGGAAATACCAGTCTGGAAGCGGAATGTAAGCTTCCAATGGATCAGCGATTGCTTCAAGCGGCGCAGGATGGGCCACAGTTAAGCATAAAAAGCCCATTAAAAAGACTGCCCCTACCATCCATTCCCGCAATAGGAAGTTTGGCCAAAAAGCCTCCGTTTTTCCAGGGTATTCCGAGTAGTCTTTTGGAATGTTTGCTTTTCGGCCATCCGCCTTGACACGGGAATCGCCGACAAACTTCATTCCTTTTCCTCGATGCATGGGTTTCCCCCCTTAGTATAGTCACATTTTTGCTAGCTATTATAGCGGGCCAGAAATGCCTTGACGGCGAATCATGATAAAATGCGCTCCAAGCAAACCAAGCAATGCTGCTGGCAAGAAGAAGACATGGATAGCAAAAAAGCGTGTCAACGTCGCTGCACCAACAATTTCGCCTCCGGCAAGCAACGCTTTTGTAAAGTCGCCGATAATCGGTACGCTTTCGGCAATTTGAAGTGTTACGACAGTTGCAAAGTATGCTTTCATATCCCAAGGCAACAAATAGCCTGTTAAGCCAAGGCCCAGCATCACAAAGAAAATCAATACTCCTACAACCCAGTTTAATTCACGTGGCTTTTTGTACGAGCCGGTAAAGAACACGCGCAACGTATGTAAAAACATCATGACAATAACAAGGCTGGCGCCCCAATGGTGCATGCCGCGGACAATGACACCCATTGCTACATCGTTTTGCAAAAAGTAAACAGATGCATGGGCATTAACAATATCCGGCACGTAATACATGGTAAGGAACATTCCCGACAAAATTTGAATAACGGTTACAAAAAACGTCAAACCGCCAAAACAATAAATAAACGCTGAAAAGTGATGAGCTGGGTTGACGTGCTCCGGCACTTCATGGTCAGCGATATCCCGCCACATTGGCGTTATGTCGAGACGCTCGTCCACATAATCATAAATTTTTTGAAGCATTTCTCGCGCCCCTCCTAAGTTCTTTGACTCACCTGTCCAAGATAAACTTGATTGCCTTCCACCACGACTTCAAAAACATCAAGCGGTCGCGTTGGTGGCGTTCCGGCGATATTCGTACCATCCTCTTCAAAACGGCCTCCATGGCATGGGCATTGGAACTCGCTCGCATCTTCATTGTACGAAACCGTGCAACCAAGATGAGTGCATACTGAAGATAGAGCGACAACTTTATCGCCGTCCAAATAGATGTAAGCTTCGTGCTCTACTTGTGACTCGTACCATGAGTCAACTTGCGTGAAGCTCCATGTAAACCGCTGCGGCACATCGGTCAAATCATCCAGTTCGCAAACGAGCTGCATATCCGACTCCGCACCTGCTTTTAAGGCAGGATCAAGGGCAAAGCGAATCATCGGCATTAACATGCCAGCAGCCATGAAACCGCCGACGCCAGTGAGCGTGTACGATAAAAATTGCCGTCTTGATACTTTGTGGTCTCTCTCGCTCACTATTTTCCCTCCTAACAACGTTCATAATTGTGCTCCTTTTATTCTGAGCATTCTTAACAAGACTAATACTAGGACGATACCATCATACTATAAACCGCCTACATTGCGCAATATAAGTTAGAAGAGCGCTTTCAGACTTTTTGTTGCCATAGCTGCGATAAAAGGGGAATAAGCTGTTTCAACTGCCCGTCCATCACTTCTTTACGGTGCTTCGCTTCAACAAATTCAAGGGGAAGCGCCGGCACAAAAAACAGTGCCATTCCGTCAAGCTCCTTTTCAGCCGTTTTCCATTCCCCGTCAGCAGTCAACAAACAAATGTGGGAAAATGAGGCTGCTTTTAAATCGGCTGCCCACCCTAACAGCCTGTCAATGCGGCTTGCCATTGGTTCTGATTGGGCATAAGTAAAAGCAGGAAATTGCATGATCCGCCCGTGAAATTGCCGTTCCATTTCATCTGCTAGCTGAGCAGTAAACTCAACCGCTTGCGTCACCGATTTCGCCTCTGTATCCCACGTTGTTTTCATTAGCGGAATAAGTGCTGTGTCTACATAGTCCGCCGCTTTTAAATATGTATCAATGTCTGCTGCGCGAAACCGCATATCATCCTCTCCTTTTGTCCCTTTCTAGTATAGCAAAAAAACAGAGCCAGTTGGCCCTGTTTTCAAGATTTTCTTAAGCGATTTAGCCGTTCACTCAATTCCATGAACGCCTCCTTATCGCCGTTGTCAAGCGCCTCGTCAATTGCTTCCGACAGCTTTTTGAGTTGGAACAAGCGAACAGACTCCTGCAAAAGCGCTTCCGCTTTTCGCTCAAATGCCTGGGCCCTTTCTTGCGTTTCTGGCAAGTACGGATTGTCTTCGAGCACCGCTAAATACTGCGGGCACGTTAAGCGCTCTTGGAAGTGGAGCTCAATATATATGTCTTCTGTTTGATTTAAGCGAATGTCGTGGAACGCTTTTTCGCAATCTGTTGTGACATGATGCTTTTTACGGAAAGAAAATGGGATTTGTTCGATTCCTTGAGCAGAAATAACCAAAGCTTTTGGCGTGCCTTCAGAATGGTTTAAAAAGTGAACTCGTTCCATTAACGTATCATCATTCATCAAGTAGTTCAAAAGCCAAGCACATTCTCGCCTTTTCAGTTGATGGCGTTTGAGAAAGCTACGCAAAAATGCTTTTTTGTCCATGACTGGAACCATATTGCTCATTGCTCACTCCCCCTTTCTGAATTCGTTGGAAACTTTCCTAAGCTCCTGCATACCTGTAAATTCGCCTTGCCATTGCCTGAATCCTTTTTCTAGCCACAATTCGTTTTCTACAAATCGCGCTGTAGGAGGCTATTCTGCTTGCAATTCATTGAGGAGTTCTGACAAATCACCCCGCTCAGGGCTTTGTTGCAGCGCTTTTTGAAAAAGTTCTACCGCCTTTTTCCGCTCTCCCTCTTCCAAGAGAAAGTGACCATACTCGCTTAAAAAGTCTGTGTCTTCATGAAAAGCAACATAGGCCTCTTTGTATTTTTCCCGTGCCGTTTCATAATACTCCAGCTCTTTATGAGCGAGTGCTTCGTACCAAACAAGCAGCGCATCTGTTTCGCCGTAGGACTTGGCGTGTTCGACAAGCTCCAGCAAATCGTCAAATCGTTCTTGCTCCCGGAAAAACGCTGCTAGTGTTTGCAATGCCTCTGTATTTGTTGGATTTAAAGCAATTGCCTGGCGCAAGTATTGTTCAGCGCCGACAAAATCCTGTTGTTTATACAGCAGTTTCCCGGCAAGTAATGGCAGCGCATCATTAAATTCATCCATACGCATGCCCGCGGTCAATGTTTCGAATGCTTCCTCATAACGCCTTTCTGCTTCATAAGCGCGTGCAAGCGGCACATAGACACTTGTGAAATCAGGGTCCAGTGTCTTCACAGCCTCAAGCTGTTCAATCGCCACCGTGTAATCACCTTGCTGAAAAGCGGTGAAACCAAAGTTAAACAATGCATTCGGCGGAAGTTCATTCTGTTTTTGCTGGTGGTAGAGCAAAAGCGCGTCTTCAAACTGGCCATTAGCCCCGTAAGCTTCAGCAAGCGCCAAACCGACATTCATATCGCCTAGCTCCTCTTTTGCATGCAATGCCTGTTTTAAATACGGGATTGCTTTATTATATGAACCTTGTTCAAGATAAAATTCACCGAGTGCATACGTAATGATGACCTCATTAGGCGCTTTTTTATGGGCAGCAAGCAGTCTTTGCTCAGCTGCTTCATCAAGAGATTGCAACTGGTATAAATCAGCAAGCAGCAGTTGAGCTTGTAAAAAACTTGGATCGTTTTCGCCGATCTCTAGCAAAAACTCAATCGCTTCGTCTTCTTGGTCGGCGTCAATCATCATTTCTGCCGCCAAAACGTACAACTCCCCTTCATCAGGGTATAATTCGAGCAATTGTTCAATAAGCGGCCGTGCTTTATCAACATGTCCTAGCTCATAATAAAGCTCCGCTGCTTGGTAGAGCTGGTCATGGTTCGTTGTATTCGCAAACGTATCTAGTAAACGGAGTGCTTCTTCTACATTCCCAGATTCAATCGATGCATAAACTTTCTTTTTTATATCCACAAAAACATCATGCTCCTTTTGCATGCTTCTTGCCTTTATTTTATAGTAAGCAATTGTGCCCTTTCAACCATTCTGTTTGCCCATCATTTTAAAAAAATCTTTTATGGCAAAACCTGTTGACAATGGAAGCGTTTTCGTTTATTCTCTAATTAGCGTATGGTTTCTCTCCACTCCTATCCATACATTCTTAGCTATTATGGCTAAATCCATTTGTAAACGCTTTCGTTTACAGGTGGATTCTTTTTTTGGGGCAAAAAAGCAAGCACATGGCTTGCTTTTAGACTATAAACACTGCTCGTATCTTCGTTGATCTGCTTTGCAACTGTTCACGCACACGGAACCATTTGCTCCTGCCCTCGTTTTCCTTGACTACGCGTCTCTCTCTACAACCGATTTCGATTTGCTTGGAGGTTTTTTCTACTGTAGCGATTGTAAATGCTCAAAAAACTGAGGATACGATACAGAAATCGCGCCAGTGTTTGCTAATTCTACCGGTCCATTTGCGCATAAAGAGGCAATGACGAGCGCCATGCCAATACGGTGGTCGCCATGGGAATCCACTTTCCCGCCTGTAAGTGGCTCACCGCCACGGATAATCATACCGTCGTTGGTCGCTTCAATGTCGGCACCAAGCTTAGCCAATTCGCCTACAACCGTATCAATGCGGTTTGTTTCTTTCACTTTTAGCTCTTCAGCATCTCGGATGATGGTTGTGCCCGTAATTTGCGTAGCAAGCACTGCTAAAACCGGTATTTCATCAATTAACGTGGGCACTTCCTCTCCTTCAATGACAAACGGCGAGAGCTTGCTTGTTGATATTGTGATATCGCCCCGTGGCTCACCGCCTGCAGTCACTTGTTCGTCAATCGACAGCTTTGCTCCACTCCGCTTCAAGACTTCAAGAATTCCAGCACGCGTTGGATTTAAGCCTACATTCTTTAAGTGGACGCGACTCCCTGGAACGATACAGCCTGCGACAAGGAAAAAGGCCGCCGACGAAATATCCCCTGGAACAATGACGTCTGCTGCTTGGAGGGACTGGCCGCCTTGAATAGAAATGGTCTTGCCCGCTGTCTTCACTTCGACGCCAAAAGCTTGAAGCATTCGTTCTGTATGGTCTCTTGTTGTTTGCGGCTCTGTAACGGATGTTTGCCCTTCTGCTTGCAATCCCGCTAACAGAAGCGCTGATTTGACTTGTGCGCTTGCTACAGGCATCGTATACTCGATTGCTTTCGTCTGCCCACCACGGATCGATAACGGTGTTTTATTTCCCATTTCCCGTCCGTCAATTTGCGCGCCCATTTGGCGAAGTGGTGCAGTCACCCGTGCCATCGGTCGTTTGCCAATCGAATCGTCACCGACAACGACCGAATGGAAAGGCCGACCAGAAAGGACGCCCAATAGCAAACGGATCGTTGTGCCGGAATTGCCGACATCTAACACCCCATTTGGCTCTTTCAGCCCATCTAACCCTTTACCTTCAACCGTGACTTTGTCGCCTTCTTGTTCAATCGCCACGCCCATTTGCCGAAAACAGGCGATCGTGCTTAAACAATCATCGCCAGGAAGAAATCCGCTGACGTTTGTTGTGCCATTCGCCATAGCGCCAAACATGACAGCACGGTGTGAAATCGATTTATCGCCAGGCACGACAATTGTCCCTGACAAACCTGATTCTGCTTTGTTTAGCACCTTTATCGTCTCGTCCATACTCTTCTCCTTATATCGTGTAAGTTTCATACATATGCCGTTTCAGTTCTTCCTGGGCATGTACTCGATCCTCTTCTGAACGGAAACTAAGGCGTAAAACGCCCATAATGTCTTCCCGCGTCTCTAATATTCGAATATTGGTAATGCTAATTTCTTTATTAGCAAGTATCCTTGTCACATCGGAAATAACGCCTGGATGGTCGGGAACATCGACGAACAAATCATAAAAAGCCGGTATGGCACCTTTTTCGCGCTGTGGCAACTCTTCACGGAATGCTTTTGCTTCTTGGAAGTAAGCATGAATGGCTTTGCCGTCGCAGCGTTCAACCATTTCCTTTACGGAATCCATCTCGATTTGCCATTCGGCAAATAGGCGTAGCATTTCTTCTTTATTATGCAAAAGCACATCACGCCACATGACCGGGCTCGCTGAGGCAATCCGCGTAATGTCCCTGAAACCACCTGCCGCTAATTGGGCTACCTCTGGATCGGTTTTTTCAAGCTTTTTGAGCTGATGGACTAGGCTAGCTGCAATAATATGGGGGAAATGGCTCACTGTGCCTGCCAGTTTGTCATGCTGTTGTGGTTCCATCTGCAAAAAACGCGCTTTCGTGCCTTTCAACAAATTTTGCAAGGCGATAATATGGCGCGGCTCACTATTCTTGCCAGGGGCAAGCAAGTAAAACGCATTTTCAAACAAATGTGCTTTTGCTGCCTCGACGCCCGATTTATGTGAGCCTGCCATCGGATGACCGCCAATAAAGCAGACGTTGTCACCGAAATGTTTATCAGCAGCCGCGGCAATATCTTGCTTTGTCGAGCCGACATCAGTGACTATGACCCCCTGTTTCAACGAGATCGTGCTAAGCTGCTCAATCAATTCAATCGTTTTGCTTACCGGCACTGCCAAAATGATAAAATCAGCCGCTTGTGCGCCTTCTTCTAGGCTTGAGGCAGCCTTATCAATTACGCCAAGTGCTTTGGCCATATGGAGCTGTTCGGCTGAAATATCATAGCCGACCAAATGGACATCTTGGTCGCGCTTGATTGCAAGCGAGATGGAGCCGCCAATCAACCCCATCCCGACAACAAATGCTGTACGCTTCATGTCAATACCATTCTCCTACTCTTTATGCGCCTAAGCTTGCAAGGAGCTGGTCCAAAATCTCAGGAGCTTTTTCGATAAAGGCATCATTTTCTGCCTCATTGCCTATGGAAATGCGGATTGCCGTCGGGTAACCGAGCGCTTCCCCTGAGCGGAGAATAAAGCCATTTTCAAGAAAAGCTTGAAAGACCACATCTCCCGGAATCCCTGTTTCCACTAGTAAGAAGTTTGTTTCCGACGGAAACACAAACATCCCTCTCGCTTCAAAGAAAGCGCGCAATTTTGCCTTTTCGACACTGTTTTTTTGCCTGCACGCTGCAATAAACGCTTCGTCTTCTAATGCTGCGAGCGCGGCTGTGTGGGCGAGGATGTTGTTGTTAAAGGGCAATCGCACAGGCTCAACTTGGCGAGCAATCTCACGCTGGCTAATGCCGTAGCCGACGCGGAGGCCCGCAAGGCCATATGCTTTTGAGAACGTCCGCAACACAACTAGCTGCGGGTATGCGTTTAGCAGCGCGACGCTGTTTGGGAAGTCTTCTAATTCTACATATTCATAGTACGCTTCATCAACAACGACCAAGCATGTGGTTGGAACGTCGTCTAAAAACTTTTTCAAATCGGCTTCGCCGAGTGCGACCCCATTTGGATTGTTAGGATTGCAAATCCAGACAATCCGCGTTTGGCCGTCAATCGCTGCAAGCATTGCGTCTAAATCGTGGGAGCCGTCTTCTTTAACGGTTATTTCTTTTATTGTTGCCCCTTCAATCGTTGCATTTAACTTGTACTGAGAAAAAGAGGGCGTCGCCATAACCGTGTTGGTCTCAGGCGTTAAAAAACTTCTGCATAGTAGTTGAATAACTTCATCGGTACCATTTCCTAATATAAGCTGTCCTTCATCTACTTTATGTTTGGCAGCAAGTGCTTTGCGCAAGGCTGTGCCATAGCCATCCGGATACAAAAACGTTTTTGATACTCCATCGGCAATCGCCTTTGCCACAGCAGGAGACGCCCCATACGGATTTTCATTCGATGCCATTTTTATGACGGTCTCTAAACCGTATTCCCTTTTCACATCTTCAATCGGCTTGCCTGGGGCATATGGCGGCAACCCTTGTATTTGTTTTTTTGCTAACATCGTGTCTGCACCTGCTTTCCCTAGTCTTACTAGCTATCCTACGCAAAATCAAGCGTACTAGCAACTGTTTAATAGGTCGGAGCGGGATGAAGGAGAGAATTGACATATTGCTCAATTTCTTTGACTGCTTCATCTCGTGATTCCGCCTGTTTCAACGCCTCGCATCTGAGGCCAATTTGCTCAACAATCGCGCTCCCGATCACAACACCGTCAGCATGGCGCCCCATTTCCTCAACTTGTTCGTAGCTGGAAATGCCAAATCCAACTACATACGGGACAGGCGATGCTTCTTTTACCAGCTTTAAAAAAGCTTCCACTTGTGGATGAAGTGTTTTTCTCGCGCCGGTTACGCCTAGTGAGGATACACAGTAAAGGAAGCCTTGGGCGCGGCTGGCAATCGCTTTGATCCGTTGCTGAGATGTTGGCGCTACAAGTGAAATAAGGGCAAGCCCTTGTTTTTCGCACTCATTAGCCAATGTTTCGCTCTCTTCAAACGGCAAATCGGGAACGAGGAGGCCGTCAATTCCGTAGTCGCATGCCGTCTCGCAAAAACGTTCAAACCCAAATTGTAGCAAAGGGTTGGCGTAAGTAAAGACAATAACAGGAATTGTAAGCCCCGCTTTCCTCATTTCCGGGACGAGCGCCATAGCCTTAGCCAGCGTCATCCCTCCTGCTAGTGCACGTTTGGAGGCGTTTTGAATGACCGGCCCATCTGCCAACGGGTCAGAATAAGGAATGCCAAGCTCTAGTACATCCGCCCCACTTCTCTGTAATGAGAGTGCGAGGGCGATGGTTGCTTCTGGCACCGGGTCTCCAGCGGTAATGAATGGAATAAACAAGTTGCCCTTTTTTACAGCGTCAGTAAGCCGCTTATTCATCGTACCCCTCCTTATAAACCCGCTGCAATGTGTGCATATCCTTATCGCCTCTGCCTGACAAGCATACGAGCACAGATTGGTTTGGCGTCATCGTTTTCGCCATTTGAAAAGCTTTAGCCAACGCATGAGCCGATTCAATTGCAGGAATGATTCCTTCCTCTTTTGCAAGAAGCGCAAGTGCCTCGAGCGCCTCTTTATCGGTTACAGCTTCATAACGGACTCGCTTTTGGGCGGCCAAATAGGCATGCTCAGGGCCAACGCCAGGGTAATCCAATCCTGCGGAAATCGAGTAAGGCTCCATGATTTGCCCAGCTTCATCTTGAAGCAAGTACGTAAGCGAGCCATGGATAATTCCTTTCGAACCTTTGCTGATCGTGGCAGCATGTTCGGCTGTATCGAGCCCCCGTCCTGCCGCTTCGACGCCGACAAGCTCCACTTCATCCTCGAGAAACGGGTAAAACATACCGATTGCGTTGCTGCCACCGCCAACACAAGCAACAATTGTATCAGGCAGCCGTCCTGTCTTTTTTGCAATCTGCTGTTTCGCTTCATCGCCAATTACACGCTGGAAATTGCGGACCATTTTCGGATAAGGATGTGGGCCAACTACAGAGCCGATTAGATAAAACGTATCATCTGCGTGGGAGACCCAATAGCGAATCGCTTCATTTGTGGCGTCTTTTAGCGTCCGGCTTCCCGTTTCCGCCGGAACGACTTCCGCTCCAAGCAATTCCATGCGGAATACATTTAACTCTTGCCGCTTCATGTCTTCCACGCCCATAAACACTTTGCATTCCATGCCAAGGCGGCTAGCAACCGTTGCCGTGGCGACGCCGTGCTGGCCTGCCCCTGTTTCGGCGACAAGCTTGTTTTTACCCATTCGTTTTGCAAGGAGCCCTTGGCCAATTGCATTATTCAATTTATGGGCCCCAGTATGAACCAAATCTTCCCGTTTTAAATAGATATTGGCTCCGCCTAATTTTGCGCTAATGTTTTTTGCAAACGTCAGCGGTGTTTCCCTGCCTGCATATTCAGCCAAGTCGGCTTTTAGCTCTCCTATAAAAGCGGGATCAACCATCGCTTTTGCCAGCCCAGCTTCCAACTCTTCAATTGCCGACATTAATGTTTCGGGAACATATTTGCCGCCGAACTCGCCAAAACGGCCGCGGCTATCTGGTATTGTTTCCTGCATAATGGACCCCCGCTTCTTGTTCAAGGCGCGCTATTTTTGCGACGCTTTTTTTTCCGTTCTCTTCAATTCCGCTCGATACATCCAGTCCGTCTACTTGGTAGTGGGCAAGCTCGACGACGTTTTCAGGCGTAATTCCGCCTGCAATAAGCACTTGCGTACCTTGCCGAACTCCTTCTTCCTTATAAGAAGGGATCTGTTTCCAGTCGAATGATTCGCCTGTTCCGCCCCAGCCTTTGGCACTTTTACAATCAATTACATAGCCATCGGCCATGCCTGCAAAAGCCTGCATGATGCTGAGCGCGCTGCTTGAATGATGGATCGCTTTCCATACCTGCTTTTGTGTTCGGTCCTTGACGGCCTGCAAAAAGGCAGGCGTTTCGGAGCCATGTAACTGGATCACATCAAATAGGCCACTGCTGGCAATTTGTGCGATTGTGTCAAGTGATTCATTCACAAAAAGCGCTACCGTTTGCTTCGTGCTAATGTCGGTTGTAGCCAACCATTGTGCCACATCATGAAGGGCAACTTTCCGCTTGCTGTTTGCCAATACGAAGCCCATGTAATCACAGTGAGAAGCTGCTGCTACTTCGACATCCTCTTGCTGATGGAGTCCACAATATTTTAATTTCATTGGTTTATCGCACTTTCAGAAAACAAGTCGATGATCGCTTGTCTTTTATCGTCTTTACGCATCAACTGTTCGCCGATCAACACAGCGTTCGCTCCGGCTTTCTTCACACGGGCAATGTCATCAGGTGTATGGATGCCACTCTCGGACACAAGCAACGCTTTTTTCGGCACCATTTTTGCAATCTCCTCGGTTTGGGCAATCGACGTTTGAAACGTCTTTAAATTGCGGTTATTAATGCCAATTACTTCTGGAGTAAAAACAGCGAGAAGCGACTCTAGCTCTTCTTCACTATGGACTTCAACTAAACACTCCAACCCTTTGCTATACGCTAGTTCATAGAGTTCGTGGAGCTGCTTCGCTTCCATTGCACCAGCTATTAACAACATGGCATCTGCGCCAATGCACACCGTTTCCTCCACTTGAAGGGGCGACAAAATAAAATCCTTCCGCAATACCGGCAAAGACACGGTCTTTTTCACTTCAGCCACATAAGCGGTGTCACCTTGAAAATACGTACGGTCTGTCAAAACGCTAATCGCGCTTGCCCCGCCCTTTTCATAAACCTGTGCGATCGCTGTTGGTGAAATCGTCTCACATAAGACCCCTTTCGAAGGGGAGGCCTGTTTAATTTCCGCAATCAGACCTAGTGGCAAAGACGCTTTTTGCAAGGACGCTTTCAGGCTTTTTTTCGGAAAATACTGCTTTTCAGGCAACTGGAGTTGGCTGATTTCCTCTCGTTTTGTCGCCAAAATTTTCTCAAGCATGCTTGATTCCCCTTCCCTGTTGTTGCAATGATTGCAAATAGCGAAACGCCTGTTTGCTCTCTATCGCTTTGTTGGCATAGTGAACGCCTTCAGCAATGTGACTGGCATTCCCACAGGCGTACAACGCTGCTCCTGCATTTAAGGCAACAATGTTTTTAGCCGCTTGTGGCCCGGCGCCTGAAAAAATCGCGTGGATTAAGGCAGCACTTTCAGCAGGCGTATCTACTTGGATATCAGCAAGATTTCCGACTGGCAAGCCTACGTCGCCAGGTGAGAACCGATACGTTTCGCACCTACCATCTTTCACTTCCACTACGTGTGTGTCGCCATGAATGGCACATTCATCAAGGCCATCAGCGCCTGTAACTAAAAGGCTGTGCTCGCTACCAAGCAGGCACAATGCTTCTCCCATTTTCAAAGCGGCCGCTTCATCGTAAACGCCGAGAAGTTGGTAACGGGCACCGGCTGGGTTCGTAAGCGGACCTAGCAAATTAAAAATGGTACGGAAGCCAATTTCTTTCCGTGGACCGGCGACATGATGCATTGACTGGTGGTAAAGCGGCGCAAATAAAAAGCACAAGTTCGTTGTTTCAAGCATTTGGCAAGCTTCTTCAACGGAAGCTTGGATGTTGATGCCGAGCTCCTCCAACACATCAGCACTGCCGCTTTTGGAAGAGACAGAGCGATTGCCGTGTTTGGCGACAGGCACACCGAGCGATGCCAAAACAAGCGCTGATGCAGTCGAGATGTTAAACGTTCCGAGTCCATCTCCTCCTGTGCCGCATGTATCAATCGCCCCTTCGATGACAGCAGGGAATCTGCGCGCATAAGCGCGCATCCCTTTAGCAAAGCCGAGAATTTCCTCTGCTGTCTCGCCGCGAACGCGCATCATCGTAATGAGGCTCGCCACTTGGCTGGCGGTCGCACGCCCTGACATGATTTGTTCCATCACTTGCTCTGCCTCTTTTACAGACAAGGATTCGCCCATTAAACATTTGTTTAGCACTTGCTTCATCATGACAAACGCACCGCCTTTGCAAACAACGCTTCTGTCTGTTCAATCGCATGAATAAGTGCCTTCGCTTTGTTCAATGTTTCTTCATATTCTTTTTCGGGGTCTGAATCTGCAACAATGCCTGCTCCTGCTTGGATGGTAGCGCAATGGCCTTCTAGGACAATCGTACGAATCGCAATGCAAGAATCAATATTGCCGTTAAAATCCATATAGCAGATTGCCCCTCCGTAAATGCCCCTTCTGGTAGGTTCTAGCTCATTTAAAATTTGCATGGCACGAATTTTCGGTGCACCAGAAAGAGTCCCAGCAGGAAATGCTGCTTTTAACGCGTCATAAGGCGTTGCCTCAGGCTTTAATTTGCCTGTTACTTTGGAGACGAGATGCATCACATGGGAAAATTTTCCGATTTCCAATAAGGATGGGACTTCTACGCTCCCATAAACCGAGACCTTGCCAACATCATTGCGCGCCAAGTCAACAAGCATATGGTGCTCAGCCCGTTCTTTGTCGTCAGCTAGCAACTCACGGGCTAACGCCTCATCTTCGGCCGCCGTTTGCCCACGCTTGCGCGTGCCTGCAATCGGGTGTATTTCGACATGGTCACCGCGTACTTGGACAAGCTTTTCTGGCGAACTTCCGATGATTTCCTTATTTCCAATTTTAATATAGTACAAATAAGGTGAAGGATTCACATAGCGCAACACGCGGTACAAATCGAGCCCGCTAACAGAAACGGTCATTTCTAGCCGTTGCGACAAAACGGCTTGGAAAATGTCGCCTGCCTGAATATAAGCTTTAATCCGGTTTACATCATTTATAAAGCCTTGTTTCGAATAGTTGGAGCGGACTTCGATCGGCAGCTGCTTTTTCGTGACCATATGTGGCAATGCAGGCGCTTTGGCGCTTTCCAATTTGTCGATTAGCGTTCGAATTTTCGCTTGTGCTTCGGCGAAAGCTTGTTTTGCCGGTTGCAAGCCACTTTTGACTAATTGAATGAGCGTCAATTGCTTTGTCTGCTCATTAAAACTGAGCAACTGTTCACAAAAAATGAAATGATAATACGGGCAGCTGCGTTGATCACTCCGCTCGATGACAGGCTCCATTTCTTCGATCGCGTCATAGCTGACATAGCCAACCGCTCCTCCTTGGAAAGGAATCTCCATTTCGCTCGGTTGCGGATCGATGTGGGAAACTGTTTTCTGATAACACGCTTCGAAAGTTAACGCACTAGCAACCACCTTACCAGTCTGCAAATGAAGGGTTTTATAAGAACCATTCTCTTCTACACACTCATAAATTGGGTTCAAACCAATAAAGGAGTAGTTGGACCATTCCGACTGTACGTCATTGCTTTCGAGCAAATAGGTCGCTTTTTCTTGCAATGCTTGAAACATTTGAATAGGTGTCAAGCCATCGGCAAAAACCGTTTCGCTATAAAAGCATGTACCGTAACGGTTGTAGGCTTGCTGAAAGGATGCAAAAGGGGTTTTCTTCATCTCACTCACTCCTTGTGATGTGAAAATGAAGAGCGGGAGGTGGCGAAAAAAGGGGATTCGCCTATGGTGAAGGTATGCAAAAAACATATAAAAGCATGTTTTAAGCAACAATACTTACAATTCTATACTTTACTTTTCTCTTCTCCGCTCCGCTCAACTCATTCTCAACTAGTCTCTTATCATGCTCAAACTCAACTATTCTTGCTATTTCCTCTTGCCCAGTAGTGTAACGCAAATCCCCGTTTCCCGTCAACGCCCTAAGCGCCTATTTTTTTAACAAATCAGGACGCAACACACTCGCCCCTTCTAAAAAAACATGCTTAATCTCCTCTTGCTTTAAAGATGTGTTTACTGTCATCATTACACGGATACAAAGGGGCAAACTTCCTTTTACCGGAATTTCTTGAGCGCACATCACAGGAACATATTGCCATCCTTGTAAATTCCGAACCGCCTTCGCCGGAAATGTAGCATCAATATCGTTTGTAGCGGTCACAATCACTTGGGCGATTTGCTCTGGCTGCAACGCATTTTGACTGACCATTTCCCGTACGAGTGCTTCTGTGGCCTGTTCAATTGCTTGTGCCTCATTTTTTGTTACTGTTGTTGCACCTCGGACGCCACGAATCATGATCTTCCTCCCAGTTCATCTTCTAACAACTCTAAAAGCAAATGTTCATCGACTGTTTTCGTATAGGCGGCTCCAAGCTGTTCGAGCAACACCATGACAATCTTTCCTGCATTCGTTTTTTTGTCGCTTTTCATACGTGCAAGCAGCCGTTGTGCTGAAAGTCCTGCTGGCAAACGAAGGTCATAACCAAGGGCGGAAAACCAATTTTCATAATCGGCAAGCCGCAAATCCTCTTTCGTAAAACGGAGGCTGAGGCGAAAAGCAAAACGCATGCCGATTGCGACCGCTTCGCCATGGGTTACTTTTCCATACCCCAGCTCTGCTTCAATCGCATGAGCGAGCGTATGCCCAAAATTCAAATGAGCGCGGATGCCATGCTCTTTTTCATCTTTGCCAACGATATCGGCTTTGATGGCAATCGCCTTGGCCACCATTTTTTGCAAATGATCTGCTTTTACACTTGTTAGTGAAAGCACTGTTTCACGCAGCCAAGCTAAAAAAGGCGCATCGGCAATAAAACCGAGTTTAACAATTTCTGCAAAACCAGAACGCCATTCGTCTTCCGGCAAAGTTGCTAACAATTCTGTATCAAACAGGACAGCTTCGGGCTGATGGAAAACGCCAATCATATTTTTAGCGGCGGGCAAATTGACTGCTACTTTCCCGCCAACGCTTGAATCGTGGGCAAGCAAAGTGGTCGGAACTTGGATAAAGCGAATGCCACGCATATAGGTGCCCGCTACAAATCCAGCCAAATCGCCGACAACGCCGCCTCCGAAGGCGATGATAACGGACTGGCGGTCAAGCTGTTTTTCCAAACAAAAAGCGGCAAGCTGCTCATAAACATGAAAAGACTTTGATTGCTCCCCCGCTTTCACGACAAACGTATGAGGAACCTTTGTAAAAGAAGAAACCAACACATCGAGATAACGGTTTGCGACATTTTCATCTGAAACGATCAAATAGGAAGAGGCCGGGGCAAGCGTTTCAATCGTTTTGCCTGCCTCCCGCAAAATCCCTGGCCCCACTTCAGCCTTGTATTGCTTTGAAGAGGTGTGAATGTCCACAAACATCGCTTAAAACTCCTTTGAAGCGGCATGATGACGTTCTACAGCAGCCTGGATTAGAGGAAGCTGGTCAGAACCAAATGTATCAAGCAAGGCATTGGCAACTTCCCACGCGACCACATTTTCACAGACAACCGATGCAGCGGGGACGGCACAGCTATCGGAACGTTCAACACCTGCGGCAAATGGTTCTTTCGAATCAATATCTACGCTTTGCAACGGCTTATACAACGTTGGGATCGGCTTCATCACCCCTTTTACCACAATGGGCATCCCGTTGGTCATCCCGCCTTCAAAACCGCCAAGGCGGTTCGTCTTCCGCTTATAGCCTTCCTCTTCGCTCCAAGTAATCTCATCATGAACTTGGCTCCCTGGAAGCCGTGCTGCCTCAAAGCCAATGCCAATCTCTACACCTTTAAACGCGTTAATGCTCATCACCGCGCCAGCAATTTTGCCATCCAATTTGCGGTCATAATGGACATGGCTACCGAGGCCAATAGGCACGCCAGCAACAACGACTTCAACAACGCCGCCAATCGAATCGCCATCTTGTTTTGCCTTGTCAATGGCTGCCATCATCTTTTTGCTTGCATCCTCGTCTAAACAGCGTACAGGCGACTCTTCTGCGCGCTTTTGCAATTCTTCAATCGTGGCATAGTTTGCTTCTTCAGCCTGAATGCCGCCAATTTCGCGAACATGTCCGGCAACTTCAATGCCACAAGCTTTAAGAATGACTTTTGCCAATGCTCCACAGGCAACGCGGACAGTCGTTTCCCGTGCCGATGAACGCTCTAGGACATTGCGCATATCGCGGTGCCCGTACTTGATTGCACCATTTAAATCAGCGTGACCTGGACGGGGGCGCGTTAACTTCCGTCTCATTTTTTCCGCTTCTTCCTCACTTATTGGTTCAGCGCCCATTATTTTTGTCCAATTTTTCCAGTCTTTATTTTCGACAACAAATGTGATAGGGGCACCAGTCGTCATGCCATGGCGCACGCCGCTTACTATTTGAACGCGGTCTTTTTCAATTTGCATACGGCGACCACGGCCGTAACCACCTTGGCGTCTTGCCAATTCACGGTCTATATCTTCTGCCAAAAGTGGCAATTGCGCTGGCACGCCTTCAATAATCGCAGTTAGTTGTGGTCCATGCGATTCTCCTGCTGTTAAAAATCTCAATGTTAACACCCTTTCCTATCTTACCGGCAATACTTTATCGCTTTTATGCGTTAAATTATAGCATGTATTGGAGCAATTGTCTGTACATTCATGTTACTTTTTCGTAAAAAAACGGTTTTATTGCTTGTAAACCATATTGTTGGGGATCAAAAATTTGTTCCGTACTGCCGACAAACAGGACACCGCCACGAACCAAAGACTCACTAAATTTTTTGAAAATCGTTCGCTTTGTCTCCTCTGTAAAGTAAATAAGCACATTGCGGCAAATAATCAAATCGCAGCGTGTTGGGTACTCGTCAGCAAGCAAGTTAAGACGCTTAAAATTCACAAGCTTTTTCACATCTTCTATGATCGCAAAATCGTCCCCTTGCTTACGAAAATAGGCATGTTGGAACTGGCTATTCATTTCTTTAAACGCATCCTGGCGGAATAGGCCTAAGCGTGCTTTTTCGAGTATGGCCGAGTCGATATCGGTCGCAAGAATCGTTTTATTTTGTAAAGGAATGTTTGCTTCTCTGATGAGCATCGCCAATGAATACGGTTCTTCGCCAGTCGAACAGGCGGTGCTCCAGATGTTCAAGCCGCTTTTTTTCGACGCTAGTCGCGGCAAAATCTCTGTACGTAATGTCTCCCAACGGGTGCGATTGCGGAAAAACGAAGAGACATTGATCGTGACACGATCCACACATTCTGTAAGAAGCAAAGGATCATTTGCCATCGCGTTCGCATAGCTAGAAAAATTTGAGAAATGCCGTTTATCGCGAAGTGCCGTAAGCCTCCGTTTCATCTGTGTCTCTTTATAAGCTTGCAAATGAATGCCACTCAGTTTGTAAAAAGTAGAAACGAATTGTTCATAATCTTCATCCATTCTCATCATGTTGCCGTTTTTCTGGCAGAAACGTCTGCCAAATAACGTTCTTCCTTTCCATGTTAATGCTAAACTCTTAAAAAGAGTGTACCATGTTTAATGGTGACTCGACACAGTCAAGCAGTCTTCTTTTTAAAACGGTCTCGTTTTACATAAAAAAGCCAGTTGAGGAGAACCCAACTGGCTTTGTTTTAAACCCATTTATTGCTGTCTTTTTGATAATCGTTTAGCTCTTCTTCTTTAAAGAAAATAGCGATTTCACGCTCCGCAGATTCTTGGGAATCAGATCCGTGTACGACATTCATGCCAACGTTGACTGCTAAGTCGCCGCGTATCGTCCCTGGAGCAGCCTCGCTAGGATTGGTAGCGCCAATGAGTTGTCTGGCCGCTTTAATGACCCCTTCTCCTTCCCAAACCATCGCAAACACAGGTCCGGAAGTAATAAAGCTAACAAGCTCGCCAAAAAACGGCCGTTCCCGATGTTCGCTATAATGCGTTTCTGCCGTTTCTTTGCTTAAAGTGACCAGCTTAGCTGCAGCAAGCGTGTACCCTTTTTGTTCAAACCGCGATACAATGTTTCCAATCAAATTACGTTGTACTCCATCTGGCTTAACCATTACGTATGTACGTTCCATTGTCTAACCTCGCTTTATGAATGTTTACACCGAACGTTTCCAGTATAGCAAATTAGGAAAACGCTAACAATAAGATTTCTTAGAATAGATGGGCTTTTTTACGAACAAAAAAGCCAGCTCGTCGCTGGCTTAATATTTTCTCCGTCCTATGTAACTGGCGACTTCAATTAAATGCCTTTTGGCATCAATGTCGGGAAATTCCATTAAAAGCGTATTCGCCTTGTGTAAATAGCGGTCACTCATTGCCTGTGCATATTCAATCCCGCCTGATGTGCGGACTTCATTTAATAGCGGCTCCATGTCCATTTCTAAAGACGACTCTTTCGTTAACGACTTCTCTAGCCGTTGTTTAAACCCAGGCGTGTGCTCAATTGCATACAGCGCAGGCAACGTGACATTGCCTTGGCGCAAATCGCCGCCAGCTGGCTTGCCTAGCTGTTCATTGGTACCTACAAAATCGAGTATGTCGTCCATAATTTGATAAGACATCCCGAGAAAGTAAGCAAAGTAGTAAAGATTTTTTTGGAGTTCAGTCGTCGCGCCAGAAACGATGGCGCCCAGCTGGCAGCTAACGGCAATTAACAAAGCCGTTTTGCGTTTAATCCTCCTCAAGTAAATGCGTAACCCTTGATCCCAATTGTATTGGTCCCGGATTTGCTCGATTTCGCCTCGGCATATTTGGTTCATGACGTCGGAAATAATCGTGTGGACTCGTTTATCGCTAAAGGCTTTTGTCGTTTCAATCGCGTGCCCGAAAATGTAATCGCCTGTATACATCGCTACACGGTTATCCCAACGAGACATCACTGTTTCCCGTCCACGCCTTAGCGGCGCATTATCAATGACATCATCATGGACAAGGGAACCCATATGAATGAGTTCAAGAGTAACGGCAATGTGCTTTAACCTGTCTAATTGATAATCGCCAAACTTCCCGGCCAAAAGCACAAGCACAGGACGGATTCGTTTCCCGCCGGCTTTTAACAACCCCGTTGATGCTTCTTTTAAAACAGGGTGTTTAGCCGAAAGGGTTCGTTCCAATTCCGCTTCAATAAATTCTATATCTCCTTGAAATGCTTTATAAATATCTGCTAACTTCATCAACGCCACCCTCGTGCAGAAACTGTTACTGCTTATATTTTAAAACAGACGTGGTCGGCCTCCACTTCCTCAATGTAGGCACTTCCCGTTCAAGAAAGCCTTCTTCATAACAAAGCTGAAAGTAATATAGCAAACCTTGCTCGGTTCTGCTTGTAGGCTGATGAAGCAGTGCCTCAAAATACATATCCCAAAAAGAAAGGCTTGCCATTCCTTTGCGCTCTAAATAACGGTTTATCCGCCTATACCCATCCGCTGCGGTTCGCAAATAACTTTTTCTTAAGGACTGGTGTAGCACGTTGATTTCTTCCGCTTTGTTTTCAAGCGCATCTTTTCTAACTGCAAATAACGCGTACGTCATCGGTAAGCCCGTCCATTCATACCACAGCTGGCCAAGGTCATACACATAAGGGACATCAGCGTGGCGCTCTCGAATGGCGTCATCTCCTATTAAAAGTGCTGCCGTATGGGATTTGAGCATTTTTCCTAAATCAGGTTTTTCTTGTTTATAGCAAGGTGTTACTTGATAAAAACGCTTTAACACGATTTTCAGCAAATGAACCGTTGTTTCTGAGCTTGTTGTCAAAGCCACCGACTCGCCCTCAAGCTTATTAATCGGCACTTTTGAAAACAAGAGCAGAGAGTGAACCATGCCAGCCGAAGCAACACAAAGATCCGGCAACACCACATAGTCATTTTCATTTTCGCCATAGGAAAAAGACGATATGGCGGCAGCTTGAAGTTCGCCAGAGGCAAGCATATGGTTGATGTTCGCCGGCACATTTTGTGTTATGCATATGCCATGTTCCTCTAATGAGCTGCGGTCTAGCTCAAAGAAAAACGGCAATGTGTTGGTATAGGCAATTTCTCCAACTTGTAAGCTCATAGGAACCTCCTTTAATAAAACCGGATGACAAGCATATCGGCGAAAGCAAATAAAAACATAACGACACTAAGCGTTCCATTCATCGGAAAAAACGCCAATTGCACTTTCGATAAATCTTTCTCAGAAACAATTAAATGCTGGTAAACCATAATCAGCCCTGAAAGGGCGACACCCACTAAGTAAATCCATGTCAAAGGCGTTAAAAAGTAGAGACCGACAAAAAACGCAAAACTGACGACATGAAAACAACGGGCGATCCATAACGCTTTTTTAATGCCGAAACGGCTTGGAATCGAATGGAGCCCGTGTGTTTGATCGTATTCAGCATCCTGTGTTGCATAGACGGTGTCAAAACCAGCAAGCCAAAACATGACAGCCAAAAACAAACAAAAGCTAGCCAGTGGCAGTTGTCCTGTTACAGCAACCCATCCGCCTAGAGGCGCAATCCCGATCGTTATCCCTAAAATTAAGTGGCATGCCCATGTAAAGCGTTTCGTATAGGAATAAAACACAAGAAAAAATACAGCAATTGGCAGCAAATAGACGGAAAGAACATTCAACTGCGAAGCAGCCAAAAACAAGAGTGCAAAAGAAGCGACAATAAAAATCCAGACATCCGCTTTGGATAACAGTCCTGCCGGTATCTCCCTGTTCGCCGTTCTTGGGTTTTCACGATCAAATTTGGCGTCTATCACACGGTTGAGCGACATCGCAGCACTCC
Organism: Shouchella clausii; assembly: GCF_001598215.1. Classification (GTDB taxonomy): domain Bacteria; phylum Bacillota; class Bacilli; order Bacillales; family Bacillaceae_D; genus Shouchella; species Shouchella tritolerans. The sequence goes on from NZ_BCXJ01000002.1 coordinate 222,010, forward strand.
TTGCTCCGACCATCGCCAGTGTCACCCAAAGCCACTGAAGCAACGTAGGAAACTGTCCGTGGGCAATTAAACTGCCAAGCAACATTGCTAAGAATGCAAACGGCAATGCAAAAATCGTATGTTCAAACTTAATCATTCGCAAAAAGATTTTCGTTTTATTTAAAGCTGCAGTAGCCATTACTGCCTTACTCCTCTCCAATATTACACATTTCTATAACGGCTTTATCCCCATATGCATAGCGCAAACACCACCTGTATAGCTCTTTACAGCAACATCCTTCATTCCAGCTTCAACGAACATGTCTCGAAGTTTGTCTTTCCCTGGAAACGCTAATGTTGATTCTTGTAGCCACGAGTATTCCTCGTATTTTTTAGCAAATACTTTTCCTGCAAGGGGCATGATCCGCTTAAAATAAAAAAAGTATAGCTGTTTAAAGACTGGTATGGTTGGCTGCGACGTTTCGAGACAAACTATTTTACCTCCAGGCTTGGCTACCCGGCACATCTCCTGTAACACTTGCATGTAATCAGGAACATTCCGCAAACCAAAACCGATCGTCACATAATCAAACGTGTTGTCGCCATACGGAAGCTCCATCGCGTTTCCATGAACAAGCGAGATATTATTACGCTTAGCGGCTTGGACTTTTTCACGGCCCACTGCGAGCATATTTTCGCTAAAATCAAGGCCAATCACTGTCCCATGCTCGCCCACAGCTTCCGACAGCGCCAACGTCCAATCCCCTGTGCCGCAACATACATCGAGAGCACTCGTTCCTGCTTGGACATCCATTTGCTTCATTGTATCTTTACGCCAGCTTTTGTGTTGCTGCAAACTGATAACAGAATTCATCACATCGTATTTTTTATAAATCGATTGAAATACGTCATGAACGCGTTGTTCTTTCGATTGGTCCACTGTCGCTACCTCCTTGCTTTTCAAGGAATGTTTTTATAAACGCACTTGCTTTATTATCCTGCTTGCCCACTGCTTCTTGTAGTTGTTCTAATTGCCTCTGTTGTTCAACTTTAAAAAGGGAACCTTGTCTGTTCTCGGCCGTCCAAGCTTCAATAAGCGGTGATAAGCAACCCGCCTTGGCATTTTCTTTTTCTTTTTCTAAGCGTTTATACAGAAAAAACGGCCTAAGCAACGGCTCGTATCCTTCCTGACCAATTGCCTTGGCTATCGCCACTGCCAGTAGTGCTTCAATCTCTTCCGTTTGAACGAGGCGAGTCTCAAACGAGTTGTCTTTGTCTAGGTGGCTTGCGATTTTCTTTTCATACACTTCTTGAAGGGTGCTACCAAACAGTTCAATCATATCAACCGCATGGACTCGAGCCAAAGCTTGGTAATACAGGGCGCTGTAAAAATCGCCAGCCAACACATTCAGTTGGCGCTTCTTTTTGGCAAACTCTTCATTTGTGTTATGTAAGGACACAAGATCGTGGACCAGTAGTCCGGCATGGGCAAAGCCCCACGCAAGCGTGATCGCCCCGGCACGATCTGGCGGTTCCGATTCGGTCAAAATCGTATAAACCAGCCAAAGTTCATCGGCGTCGGGGCGGGTGTTGTCAATGTATCCTTGCAAATAATCGTATTGCAATATCCGTTCAAAGCGCTGTTTTATTTCAAGCGCCGATCGCATCACCGGCAACGTTGTAATGCTCATTGTTCATGTCCCCTCTATCGCGTACAACCCGCTAATGTTCTTTATATAGTATAGCATACGCCCTTATCCAATGAACACAAAGAAAAAAGCGCTCGCATTTAAGCGCCTGATTCCTCCGTATCCAATGTGCCGTGGCTTGTTTGGATAATCGCTTTGCCGCGGACTTTGACAGCTGATGTATGTTCCGTAAATTGGCCAATCATGACTTCACCTTTGTCGAGTTTTTCCGAATGGTGAAAACGGGTATCCGAACCGCGGGTAAGACCAATGACTTGAACACCATTTTCTTTTGCTTTTATAACAAAAAAATCACTCTCATGTGCCATCGTTACGCCTCCTTCGTTTGGATTAGTTGCAATACTTCCGCACGCGCTTCTCCGTCATCGGCGAATGAGCCGCGCACTGCTGTCGTCACCGTTTTCGAACCTGGCTTTTTAATGCCTCTCATCGCCATGCACATATGTTCTGCAGACAGAACGACCATTGCCCCTTTTGCGTCTAAGGTAGACATTAGCACATCAGCTAATGTTTTCGTCATTCTTTCTTGTACTTGCGGCCTTCTTGCTATTCCATCGACAGTGCGCGCCAGTTTCGACAGCCCCGTCACGATCCCATTTTGGGGAATGTAAGCAATATGAGCTTTTCCAAAAAACGGCACAAGGTGATGCTCGCACATCGAAAAGAACGGAATGTCTTTGACAAGCACAAGTTCTTCATGCTCTTCGCCAAATACCGTTTTTAAATGCTCGCTTGGATCTTCATGAAGACCGCTGAACATTTCTTCATACATTTGGGCTACCCTTCTAGGGGTATCTGCAAGCCCTTCACGTTCAGGGTTTTCGCCAATTGCTTCTAATATCATTCGCACTGCTTGCTGTAATTTATCGTGGTCAACCATTCTTGTCCCTCCACCGAAACTCTTTATAAAGGATAAATCTCTTCTAAAGAGTAGCAAAAGAACAGTGGAAAAGCAAAAAGAACTCATCGCAATTGGCAATGAGTTAGTCGAAAGCAATCTCCATTTAGGATCAAACATAGCACCTTGCTAAAAAGACAAATGCCTAAAGGGCCACCTGTGCCCCGTTACAAAATAATGGCGATCAATCCACCAGAGCCTTCATTTATAATACGTTCTAATGTTTCTTGCAGCTTGTAGCGGGCATTCTCAGGCATTAACGACAATTTAGCGGAAATCCCTTCGCGGACGATCGAATTTAAGGACCGGCCGAAAATATCGGAGTTCCAAATCGAAAGCGGATTTTCTTCAAAATCTTGCATCAAATAGCGAACGAGTTCTTCGCTTTGTTTTTCGGTGCCAATGATTGGCGCAAATTCCGATTCGACATCGACTTTAATCATATGGATGGATGGCGCCACTGCTTTTAAACGGACTCCAAATCTTGAGCCATGGCGAATAATTTCTGGTTCATCCAAACTCATGTCATTCAAAGACGGTGCGGCAATGCCATACCCTGTTTGTTTCACCATGCGAAGAGCGTCTGCAACTTGGTCGTACTCGGACTTGGCATGGGCAAAGTCTTGCATCAAAGACAGCAAATGATCCTTTCCTCGTATTTCGACCCCAACTACTTCTTTCAACACTTGGTCGTACAAGGCATCAGGAGCATACAAATCAATTTCGGCAATTCCTTGGCCCATTTCAATTCCGGCCAATTTCGCTTTTTCAATAAACTCCAATTCTGTAAATTGGCTGACAACTCGATCGACGTCACGTAGACGTTTGATATCTTTGACGGTTTCCCGTACAGAATCTTCATAGCTTTGCCGCAGCCAATGCTCATTATTTAGAACCATGACCCAGCTTGGCAAATTGACATTGACTTCGTGAACGGGAAATTCAAAAAGAACTTCACGGAGCACACTATTTATATCATGGTCGGTCATGCTCTCAATGCTCATCGCCAGCACTGGAATATCGTATTCTTCAGCCAGCGATGTACGCAGCTCCTCCGTCTCCGGATGGCTTGGGCGTACACTGTTCACAATCATGATAAATGGCTTCCCGACTTCCTTCAGTTCCTCTACAACTCGCCCTTCTGATTCGAGATAGTCCTGTCGTGGTATATCGCCTATCGTTCCATCTGTTGTGATCACAACACCCAAAGTCGAATGCTCTTGTATGACTTTGCGCGTCCCTATTTCTGCCGCTTCCTGAAACGGAATCGGTTCTTCATACCACGGCGTGTGGATCATCCGTGGTCCATTTTCATCTTCATAGCCTTTTGCGCCTGGAACAGCATAACCGACACAATCAACGAGGCGAATATTGACATCGAGCCCCTCATCCACATGAATTGAAACAGCTTGATTCGGAACAAATTTCGGCTCTGTTGTCATGATCGTTTTTCCTGCTGCCGATTGCGGAAGCTCATCTTGGGCACGTGCTTTGTCAGCCTCATTTTCAATATTCGGCAGCACGACTAGCTCCATGAATTTCTTAATAAATGTCGATTTTCCAGTGCGAACCGCCCCTACAACACCGAGATAAATGTCGCCTCCGGTCCGCTCTGCGATATCTTTAAAGATATCTACTTTTTCCAACAAAAGAATCCCCTCCCGGTCAAGTAAAGTTTGATGCAGCCGAGTCTTTCATATCTAACCACTATCATTTCTATGACATTGTCCACTTATTATGACTGACTAGGAAAAATTAAATTGTGCCTGCATCCAATGCTTGAGAAGGGGAGCCTCCCGCAACATGCCCCTTCCAATGTAACTATATGGATGGAAGGGGCAGATTAGACCTATTTTATCAATTCGAATGGTAAGGACTTTGGAATCGAGGAGTTAATCGTAGAAACGCGTGTCGTATTGAATATTGCCTTCCTCATCAAGGGAGTACGGCACTGAATACAATGGCAAAAAAGGAGAGTCTTCATATAAATAACGGCGAAGGTCGACGCCTTCCTCAAAATCTTTTTCCTGCTCTGCCATCTTTAAATCAAGTAAATAATCGATCACCACTTCGCCATCGTTTGTAAATAACAACGGTAGCGACGTTTGGTTATAAGGACTGGCTACATACGGCTCTTCTGAATAACCGAGTGCTTTAAAGTCTAGCGTAAACAAATTATAGTCTAGCGCCTCTCCAATTGGCGCATATGTATGTTCTCGCATATAATCGTAAATCCGTTGTTGAAGGTCACGAACGACATTCATCGCTGTAACATCCAAAACTTTCACTTCTGGGTCCTCTTCCACATTTATGAGCGTATATTGGTGGGTACCGCCATTTTCAAAGGCTGTTCCCGGCGGCTGTTGCAAATAACGGGGAACCAACTGCCTAAAGTCAACCGTATAGCGCTGGTACTCATGGGTATTCTCATCAAAATTGGTGATTGGAAGGACACCGGTATCCTCCTGAAATTGGTCAACTGCCGTTTGCACAGCCGCTAGTTGGTCTGGGTAAGCAATTTGGTTTTCTGCTCTCTGTTCCTCTGGCAAAAAACAACCACTTAGGACAAGAACAAGACAACCTGCCATACAGGAAGCAAGAAGCTGCTTCATTGATTCATTCCTCCTTGCAAAATGGCTACCTGCCCGTTGATGTCGGACCGCCAAGGACGATATAGGCGACAATGATCCCTGAAACAAGCAGACAACAAAAAGAAAACGTTAACACAACTTTTGAAAAGAAGCCGCTCAGTTTTGTTCGCGCTAAAAGCGCGGTACCTGCAGAAATGAACATGAGCAGCAGACCGCCAAAAGATATGTACATATTTAACATCGCTTGCGACAATGCGAGACACCCCTCTTTTCGGATTGGTACATAGGCAAGTATACCATAAGGTAAGACAAGCAGATAGAGATAAAAAAAGCTAGACAGGAGTGGGGCTCTCCTCTCTAGCTTGACTAAATCCTTATTCTTAGCCCTCTTTTAATAGTAGGTGTTCTATTAAAGTATATGCAGGCTCCAGGTTTTGGTCTAGATGTTTGACTAATTTGTCTTATTTTTTGTTATTAAACATTTTAGCCAATGAAGCCATATCAGTTGGCATATTGTTGTTTAAAATCGCTTCAACGATTTGGTCCTCTTGTTGTTTAGAGACTGGCCTGTTTGCAAGGCCAGCCACTTTGCCAATCAATTGGCGCAACGTTGCCTCATCTTTCAAATTGGCTTGACTGACAGAGTTAGCCAGCTTTAATAGCTCATCAGGGCGCACTTTTGTCGTTTTATGCACTTGATCAAAAAATGAGTCATTTTTCTTAAACACCTAAATCCCTCCTCATGCTTACGTTCTCCTTATCGTATGCATGAGAAAAAAAGAGTGTGCGCAATCTAGACGGAATCAAACGGCTAAAAACGAAGTTTACGAACGGTAAAGCGACTCCACTTCATGACGCTTTACACGTCCCATTAATTCTTCAGCTGCTTGGTAAGGGTCAATTCCGTTAAACAGGACACTATAGAGTGCTTTGGTCACTGGCATATCAATCTCTAGCTTTTCGGATAGTTCATAGGCTGCCTGCGTTGTTCGAATTCCTTCGACAACCATTCCCATTCTTTCAAGCACTTCATCCATAGACAAACCTTCGCCGATCATCCGTCCAGCACGCCAGTTACGTGAATGCACACTTGTACAAGTCACAATTAAATCGCCGAGCCCTGATAAACCTGAGAACGTTAAAGGTTTTGCCCCCATTGTTGTGCCAAGGCGAGAAATTTCCGCCAACCCTCTCGTCATGATCGCTGCTTTTGTATTATCCCCGTAACCAAGGCCATTCGTCACACCACACGCTAGCGCAATAATGTTTTTTAGTGCCCCTCCGATTTCAACACCGACTAGATCAGGATTGGTATAGACACGAAACTGTTGGTTCATAAACAAATTTTGCGTATATTTGGCTGCCTCATCATCCGCTGAAGCAACCGTAACGGTTGTCGGTTGGCGCAATGCCACTTCCTCGGCATGACTTGGTCCAGATAAAACCGTAATGGAAGAAATGCGATTCGTGCTTGCATCTTCTTCGGCGATCATTTCGGATATGCGCTTATGGGTCGCAGGTTCAATCCCTTTGCTTGCGTGAATAACCGGTACCGCCTTTTGCAAATATGGCGCCATTTTACGGACAGTATCACGCATCGCTTTAGTTGGAACGACTAATACGATAGCCTCAACTCCGTCAAGAGCTTCCTCCATTCCTGTATAACCGCGAATCGTTTTTGGCAATTCGATGTTCGGCAAATATGATTCATTCGTATGACGTTCGTTCAATTCGTTCATTTGTTCATGTCGGCGCCCGATTAGACGAACATCATGGCCATTATCCGCAAGAACCATCGCTAAAGCGCTTCCCCAGCTTCCCGCTCCAATAACCGCAATTTTTTGCATCATGAACTCCTCCTACGCATGTTTTTTCCCTAATTTGTTTTCCGTGCCTGCAATAAGCCGTCCCATGTTCGTGCGGTGCCGCCATAAAGATAGGATCGCCAATAACACAGCTAAATAAATATATTCTAGTGGGTAATGAAAAAACGGCAGCATGATGAGTGCAGCAATTGGCGTTAACACTGCAAATAAAAGCGAACCAAGGGATACATATTTTGTGAAAACGATGCTTAAAATCGCTACAATTCCGGCACAAAGGGCAGGATAAAATAAAAGCGTGGCCACAACGCCAATGGAAGTAGCAACTCCTTTTCCGCCGCGAAAGCCAAAATAAATAGGCCAATTATGCCCGAGAATGGCCGCTAAGCCCGCCAAAGCCGGCACAAGGGGGTAGTCCCCATTCGTGAGGGCAATGGCAAGAAGTGCAGGGGCAACCCCTTTTGCGACATCAAGCAAAAGGACGCAAATGGCCGGTCCGATTCCAAGCACACGCAATGTATTTGTCGCCCCAGCATTGCCACTTCCTTCACTGCGTATATCGATTTTCTTGATTTTCTTTGCAATGATGTAGCTAAAGCTGACAGACCCAAGCAAATAACCGAACAACACCGTCACAATTAATGAAACGATCATTCAGTTTCCCCCTTGCCAATAATTAATCATTCTTTTTCCGTGCAATGATGTGAATAGGCGTTCCTTCAAACTCAAAAGTGGCACGCAAACGGTTTTCTAAAAAGCGCCTATAAGAGAAATGCATTAGTTCTGGTTCATTTACAAAGAACACGAATGTCGGCGGCTGCACGGCCACTTGCGTCACATAATTGATTTTCAGGCGCTTGCCTTTATCCGTTGGGGTTGGATTCATTGCTACCGCATCCATGATCATATCATTGAGGACATGAGTCGGCACACGAAGATGATGGCTTTCTGACACTTTCCTCACTTCAGGCAGCAACAAATGAAGGCGTTGCTTGGTCTTGGCGGACAAAAAACAAATCGGCGCATACGAAAGAAACTGAAACTCGGAACGGATGTCTTCGATAAATGTTTGCATCGTTTTGTCGTCTTTTTTTACGGCGTCCCATTTGTTGACGACAATGACGATTGCCCTTCCCGCTTCATGGGCATAACCGGCTATTTTTTTATCCTGTTCAATAATCCCCTCTTCGCCATCTAAGACGACAAGAACGACGTCAGACCGTTCAATCGCCTTCAGTGAGCGGAGCACACTATATTTTTCAGTGGCTTCATAAACTTTGCCACGCTTACGCATACCGGCAGTATCAATCACAACATAATGTTGGCCATCTCGCGTAAAGGATGTATCAATCGCGTCACGGGTCGTCCCTGGAATTTGGCTGACGATCACCCGCTCTTCGCCAAGAAGCGCATTAACAAGCGAAGACTTGCCGACGTTCGGACGGCCGATCAATGCCATTTTGATCGTATCATCTGCATAATCATCGTCGTTTTCTTCAGGAAAATGGCGAACAACTTCATCAAGCAAGTCGCCGATCCCTAATCCATGGGAGCCTGAAATTCCATAAGGCTCACCGGCCCCTAATGAATAAAACTCGTAAAGCGACTCCCTCATTTCTGGGTTGTCGACTTTATTAACAGCAAGCACAACCGGCTTTTTTGAACGGAAAAGCATGTTTGCCACTTCTTGGTCTGCGGCTGTAATTCCTTCTCGTCCATTGACCATAAAAATGATCACATTCGCCTCGTCAATGGCAATTTCCGCTTGTTGGCGCATTTGCACGAGCAACGGTTCATCGCCGAGCTCAATTCCGCCTGTGTCGATTACATAAAATTCGTGGTTTAGCCATTCTCCTTTGCTATATAAACGGTCACGCGTTACTCCCGGTAAGTCTTCAACAATGGCGACACGCTCGCCAACAATCCGGTTAAATATAGTTGACTTTCCTACATTCGGCCGGCCAACGATTGCAACAACTGGTTTAGTCACAATCACACACCCTTTCTCCTTCAAACTACTTAAAAAACAGCATTCGTTTTCTTCTCCAGCTTATCCATTTTACTATCTTCATGCATGCTTGTCTATCCTTGTTGGCACTGGCTTCGGCTGTCTACTATTCACAAGCACATGTTGGCGCCATTTCTCTAAAGCAATCGAAAAGACCAAAGCGGCTGTACTCATGGAGACGCTGATGGCAAATACGTCAAAAAACGCAAGCGATCCAAGCTCCATTCCTCCGTTAAGCCCATGGCGATACACATTCAAAAACAAGTCGCCGTAAAGGAGGCCAGTGGCTAACACAGCAGTACGGTTTGCTCTCCTTTTTATGATGAAAATCGTTAAAAGCACAGCGCCTGCAGACAGAAAACGGCCGTCAATGAGTAAAATAACCGGGTCGACGCGAATCAATTCCTGTATGCCTATGTAGGTTGCCGCCACTAGTAAGCAGCAAACAGCTGGATACATGATTCCGGAGAACCTGAGCTTTCCTAGCTGTAAATAGCAGATCAATAGACTAAAAACATAGCCGATGCTTATTTGATTGCCTGAAACGATCACGTTCAAAGGAATAAAGCATAATAGCGCTAAAATGCTTGCACACATCACTTGCCGCAGTTCATTTTTCGGCAACAAAAACGTCCCGGCAATCCAAGCAAGCCAGCCAAACCAATAAACAAATACACCGTCCATTTCTCATCACCTCATTGGACAGTATCGGCGCTTTCACCAACATTTAGACATAAAAAAACCGGCGCAGCTCAACTTGCGCCGGTTCCCAACTGTAGACAATGCTCGCATCCTTCGTTGCTCACCTCGTTTTATGCTTTGGAACATTCGTTCCATGCGCACAAAAACCGTGGCTCATGGACATACGTTCTATTCGCATCTTCACTCGGTTTCGCTCCTCAGCTAACAAGCATTTTCGATCAATCTACATGATCGTACGTTATTGGTCACGGTATTTTTTCAACTGATCGCCGATCATATCTCCAAGCGAGAAGCCAGAAGGCTCATCGTTGGCTGGCTTTTCATAGGCACGTGTTTCTTTTCGTTCTTGCTCTTCAGACGCTTCGCGAATGCTAAGAGATACACGTCTGTCTGCTTCGCTAACATCGAGCACTTTTGCTTGTACTTGTTGCCCTTCTTCCAACACTTCTTGCGGCGTGCCAATATGGCGTTTGGAAATTTGCGAGATATGGACGAGTCCTTCCACCCCTGGTGCAATTTCCACAAAAGCGCCAAACGATACGAGGCGCTTCACTGTACCAGTAACTAGATCGCCAGCTGAAAATTTGCTTTCGATGTTTTCCCATGGGCCGGCTAGCATCTCTTTGATGGAGAGGGAAACGCGTTCGCTATCAGGATCAACGGAAAGCACTTTGACTTTTACTTCTTGCCCTTCTGACAGCACATCTGACGGATGCTCGACACGCTCATGGGCAATTTGCGAAATATGGACGAGACCATCGACACCACCGACATCGACGAAAGCGCCAAAGCTGGTCAAGCGCTGAACCTTCCCTTCAACGACATCGCCAGCTGAAAGGGAAAGCAACACTTGCTTTTTCTTTTCTTCAATTTCATCATCAAGAACAGCCCGTTGTGATAGAATCAACTTATTGTTGTCTTTGTCAATTTCTGTCACTTTCAAACGCAATTGCTTGCCTTTGTAATCAGAAAAATCTTCAACATAATGGCGTTCTACTAATGAAGCAGGAATAAATCCTCTTACGCCAACATCGACGACAAGGCCGCCTTTCACAACTTCTGCTACTTCTGCTTCAATAACTTCGCCTTTTTCATACGCTGCCTCAAGTTGTTCCCATGCCTTTTCGGCTTGAACCGCTTTTTTCGACAAAATCAATTCATCATCTTCGACTTTTGTGACTTTCAGTTCTAATTCATCATCAACAGAGAGGACATCACTTGCCTTTTCTACATGCAGGCTCGACAATTCACTAATGGGCACGATGCCGTCTACTTTAAAGCCGACATCTACAAATGCCTGCTTGTCTTCAACTTTTGTTACTTTCCCTGTAACAATATCCCCTACAGAAAAAGATTTCATTTCATTCATGCCGTCATTCATTTCTTCGACCATTGACTTTTGCCTCCTTCAATCCGGCAACGCCGGGCATCTTGCGTTTTTTTATAAACAGCCTCCAATGTTTCTAAGAACGAATGAAGGACGTTTTATGATAAATCTTGATATTGATCCTTCAGCTTTTGAATTTCATCCATGATGAGTTCAGTGACTTCCTTTGCTGAAGTGCGGTTCGCCCGGTGCTCTTCCATAGAGATTGGCTTTCCATAAACGAGTGTAACACGGCCCCTCATTTTGTAAGGACCAATAATGGCACAGGGGACAACATGGGCGCTACTTTTTAAAGCAAAAAAACCAGCGCCCGACAGCCCCTTTCCGATCTCACCGGTTTTAGAGCGCGTTCCTTCTGGAAAGATGCCTACCATGTCCCCAGATTTTAAAATATCTAAAGAAGTGCGGAGCGATTGTTTATCGCCACCGGCGCGATTGACTGGGAAAGCGCCTAGTTTTCTCAGCAGCGTTTTCAAAACAGGTACTTTAAACAGCTCTTTTTTAGCCATGTAACGTACTGGCCGTTTTATATAGGCACCTAGCAAAGGCGGATCATTGTTGCTAATATGGTTTGCACATAGCAACACTGCACCTTTGTCTGGAATGTTTTCTTTCCCGTAAATACGAACTTTGAACAGCGCATTTAAGTAGAGGCGGCAAACGGCTTGTCCAAATTGATAGAGAGTCATTGGCGCGAATGCTCCTTTACTAAATCAAGAATCGCCTCAACGACTTCATCAATTCCCATGCTGGTCGTGTCGACGACTTGCGCGTCTGCCGCCTGCTTAAGGGGGGCGATCGCTCGAGTTGAATCCAATTCATCGCGTTTAGCAATGTCTTTTTTTAGTTGTTCGAAGTCCGACGGGAGCCCTTTTTCCAATTGCTCAAGATGGCGGCGCCGAGCCCGTTCTTCGACTGAAGCAGTCAAAAACACTTTTACATTGGCATCTGGGAGGACATGGGTCCCAATATCGCGTCCGTCTAGTACGGCGTTTTTCGATTTGGCAAGCTCCTGCTGCATCGCCGTCATGCCTTCCCGTACTTCCCGGTGGCTCGCTACGAGCGACACATTGCTGTTCACTTCGGCTGTACGAATCGCAGCCGTAATGTCAGCGCCGTTCCAGAAAACAGCCGTCCCTTCATTTGATGACTCCAAACGCAGCTCGCTCTTCTCTAGGAGCTTGCCGAGCGCTTCCCCATCATGCAAATCAATACCCTCAGCTAACGCCGAAAAGGTGATCGCCCGATACATGGCCCCAGTATCAATATATAGAAAGCCTAACTTTTCAGCTGTTTTTTTGGCCACTGTGCTTTTCCCGGCGCCAGCAGGACCATCAATTGCCACATTAAATCCTTTTGCCATAAATTCACAACACTTTCCTGCATTCTCTTTCTTACGATACGACAAAGCAGCAGACTTTTCAATCCTAACGTTCACTTCCCGTATCTTTCTTTTTATTATCTCATAATTTGCATAAATGGCAAGCACGAGACGAAAAAAAGGCTCCCCTTTTCGAGAGCCTTCTGAATTAATATTCTGGTTCTGAATCCTTCATTCGTTCGACTTTTTCTTCTTCGCCTGTCAACGCATTAATGAAAATTCGGTATGTGTCGTTATCTCTCGTTCCGTAAAATTCATAAACAAACACTTCTTCATTAATGTCATTTTCAATAACGGCAAGATGGTCTTCTTGAATTTCGACATGTTTATTGACTTTGGTTTGCGCCTCTTCTTTCGTCAATTTTGGTTCTGGGATTTGCCTGTCTTCTTGATGGTGGATCAGATGGCCACGTCCGACATAGGATATAACGTCCCCGTCATCTAAAGCCACTTCAATCATGACGTTATCCGGGTATATGCGTACTCCGTCTTGGACATAGGCGAATTCGAGGACGCCGATGTTGTCGTATTGCGTGCTTTCAACAAGCTGCATGCCTTCTTTGCCACCACGTTCGAGAAAGCTCTGCGCTTTATTGACCGCTTCATTCAAACTGATTTTCGCTTTATCGATTTGCCGGTCTTGCATAAACCAAATCGGTTCGCCACCTTCAACGCTCATATCCATGTCATAGTGGGCTTGGTTATCAGGGTCATCAATTAAAAGAGAATAAGCTGGATATTCTAGTGCTTTTGGTGAGTCGTTGATTTGCACGCTCGTGCCTTCGCCTAATTTTAAATAATCAAGCGCCCGTTGCTTTGCTTCCTCTTTTGAAATCTTTTCTTTTCCTGCCAGCGCCTCTTTCAACTCACCATTTAAGTTGCGGATAGCTGAATCCGTTGCACCCCATTCTACTTCGCTAAAACCTTGAACCGATTTATTTAATCTTTCAAAGTGGCCTGCAACCGATGATTGGGATGGCTCGTTTTCTTGCTGTTCATCATTTTGAGCCAGCCATTGCATGTCTCCTTGCATAACAGTTGCCTGTGTTTTTCTCATTGATTCCCTAATAGAACTAGCTTGCTCGTACAATTGGGCCAATGTCTCATATTCTTTGTCCGTAAGCGGCTCGTTGTTTAAGTCACGGACAGATGTACGGTAGGCAAAATCGCCGATTTTAAACAAATATTTTTCCGTGTCGTCCATATTTAACTCTTGAACAGGCAGTTCAGCCAAACTTTTCTCAGCAAGGCTCGTCACCCGCCAAACATCAGCCAGTGAAGGCGTCAATTGCCTTTGTGTGTTCATCGCAAGTGTCTTGCCAAGCTCGTCTTCAATTTGGTCAATATGGTAAGTCAAATCATGAAATGCCCGCTGATACGTATTGTTCGCTGTAATTTGCAGCTGGTCTTTTTCTTGCTTTTGCTGGTAGCCCCAAACGCCTGTGCCTACTACTGCAACAGCCAAAGCAGCGATTAAAAGATTGCGAAACATGCAAATAGCACCTCCGTTTTAATAGCAGAAAATATGTTTGCCAATCCGCTTAATTTGTGGCCGTGACCAAATCCATCCTGATGTCGCTGTATCTGGATTGAAATAATAAAGCGCATTGTTGGTCGGGTCTTGCCCATTTAACGCATCAAGCACAGCTTGCCTTGCCGTTTCATCTGTGCCTAAATTGATTTGCCCATCAGCTACCGCCGTAAAAGCGCGGTCTTCATATATGACTCCAGCGACTGTATCTGGGAAAGTCGCCGAATTTAGACGGTTGACAATCACTGCTGCCACCGCGACTTGTCCTTCATAAGGCTCACCACGGGCCTCGCCATACACTGCCTGAGCCATCAGTTGAATATCATTTGATGAATAGCCTGAAGGCACATTGTTTGCTTTTTCGATAATTGGTTCTTGTTCATTTCCAGTATCAGGCTGATTCGGAGCTGGCTGCTGTGTCTCGCCACCCTTTCCTGCTTCCTTTTTTTGTTTGCCTTGCTTGTCTGCAGAACCTTTTGGCCCTTTCTGGATGTCTTTCGATGTACCGCCATAGTGGGAAAACTTCCTGCCCTCGTTCAGTGCTTTTGTCACAAATGCTTTATCATAATCGGTTGTGCTTGCCAGCTTTGCTTTCATGTCGTCTCCAACCAATCCATCAATTTCAAGCCCATATTCGTACTGGTAATGCCGCACAGCCCAGTACGTCCCCCAACCGAAAACACCGTCAATTTTTCCATTATAATACCCTACATACTGCAAACGAGATTGCAATTCGACGACATCGTCGCCTGTCGCCCCTTTTTGAATGACTTGGTCACTAAAGGCATCAACCATTTCGTTGTTAAAAAAAAGAACCGCAAACGCTAAAATTGCACCTAGAAGGCACCGAGCGATTCGCTTTGTTCGAAACATATATTCGTTCCTCCTTATGCCCACTTATAGTGGGGAAATTGGTCTACTGCTAGTCTTTGTTTTGCTGGGGTGTTTTTATGCACAAAAAAACAGACGCAAATCGCTTTCGCTCATTTGCGTCTGTTTTCTTATAAGCTCGCCACATTAAAATAACGGGCTTCAGGGTGAGAAAATACAAGCGCAGTGACAGATGCTTCTGGTTCCATCATGTACCCATCGGTCAATTCCATACCAATTTTTTCTGGACGAAGCAATTGAAACAGCTTGGCTTGATCTTCTAAATTTGGACAGGCGGGATAGCCAAACGATACACGAATGCCTTGGTACTTCGCTGCAAAACGGTCGCTCATTGTAAAATCAGCACCATCTGGAAACCCCCAACGATCACGCATTTGCTCGTGAACACGTTCCGCCAACCCCTCAGCTGTTTCTAATGCAGCAGCTTGGATCAAATGGCTATACAAATAATCACCTTTTGCTTTTGCCGCCTCTGCTGCCTCACGCACTCCAGCTCCAGCGGTAACCGCTAAAAACCCAACATAATCGGTCCCTTCGCCAAAAGGACGGACATAATCTGCTAAGCACAAGAACGGAGCGTGGGGTTGCCGGGGAAAAGCAAAGCGTTCTAGCTCACGGCCAACGTCATAAGGATCAAAAATCACTAAATCATCGCCATCGGCATTTGCAGGAAAGAAACGGTACATCGCATTCGCCTGTAACGTTTTCTTCGTCTTCGCCTCTTGGAAAAAAGCATCGACTTGCGCTTTTAGCCTAGTAGTGCGTTGGTCTTTTTCAGCAAGCAGGCGGCTCACTTTCCCTTTGATGCCAAGATGACGGCCAAGAAGCATTTGCATATTGACATATGGGTAAATATGGTCGATTTTATAATCGCGGATCATATGCTCATCAAGGTCCGTTGGTTCAAAGACAGCGTGATGATGGGCGATATCCGACTTTGCCCTCTTAGTAAGCGTCGGCGCTTTCGTTTTTCGCTGCTCGTTAAACTCCGCTTTTTGTTGTCTTGCCGTGGCCAGCTCACGTGTAAGTTCATCTCGTCCTTCTGAAGTTGTAAGACGATTGGCAAGTTCCAAACCGTTCATTGCATCTTTTGCATAAACGACTAATCCTTCGTATTCAGGAGCAATCCGTGTATCCGTAAATTTTTTCGTTAAAGCGGCGCCACCAACAAGAATCGGGATGTCCACATGTTGTTGCCGTAAGTCTTGCGCAGTTAACACCATTTGCTGGGCGGACTTAACAAGCAACCCTGACAACCCAATCGCTGTTGGCTGTTCTTTTTTAATTGCCTCTAACAATTCATTAGAGGTAACTTTAATCCCTAAATTGACGATAGAGAAGCCATTATTGCTCAAAATAATGTCGACAAGATTTTTGCCGATGTCATGAACATCTCCCTTAACCGTCGCAAGCAAGATCTTGCCTTTCCCTTGTTCTTGTTCGCTTTTTTCCATATGTGGTTCGAGATAAGCAACCGCCGCTTTCATGACTTCTGCACTTTGCAACACTTCTGCAACGATTAATTCATTGGCGTTAAACAACCGGCCAACTTCATCCATGCCCGCCATCAGCGGTCCATTTATAATGGCAAGCGGCGTGTCATACAGACGCAAAGCTTCGGCTAAGTCTGTCTCAAGTCGTTCTTTTGTCCCTTCGACAATATAGGCAGCGAGCCTCTCGTCTAAAGACATGTTTGCATACTCGACTTTTTTCTCGGTTTTCTTCCCGCGATAAAAAGCAGTAAACGCGGCCAAATGGGCATCGTTGGTTTGAAACAACAGCCGATCGGCTAGCTGTTTCTCCTCCTCAGGAATGCTCGCGTAACGTTCTAGCTTTTCGGTATTGACAATTGCATAATCAAGTCCTGCTTGCGTACAATGATACAAAAAGACTGCGTTTAATACTTCACGTCCAACTGGAGGAAGACCAAAGGAGACATTCGAGACTCCTAAAATCGTTAAGCATTGGGGCAGCTCTTTTTTTATAAGGGCAATCCCTTCGACAGTTGCTGCTGCCGAACCGATGTATTGTTCATCTCCTGTTCCTACAGGAAACACAAGCGGATCAAAAATGATGTCATGAGGGGGAATGTTGTATTTTTCGGTTAACAGCTTATACGACCGCTTCGCAACGGCCAATTTCCTTTCTGCTGTAACAGCCATGCCTGTTTCATCAATTGTTCCCACTACAATGGCAGCGCCATATTTTTTCACGAGTGGCAGCACTGCGGCAAACCGCTCTTCGCCATCTTCTAAGTTGATGGAGTTAATAATTGCCTTCCCTTGGGAATAGGTAAGCGCTCGTTCTATGACAGCTTCATCGGTAGAATCAATCATTAGCGGCACTTTGACTTTGTTAACCACATAGTTCAGAAAAGCAGCCATGTCCTCTCGCTCATTCCGATCTGGATCTGCTAAGCAAATATCTATGACGTGTGCCCCACGCTTCACTTGAGCTCTAGCGATTTCCGACGCTTGTTCATATTCCCCTTCTTCAATCAGGCGCTTAAATTTCCGTGAGCCAATCACATTTGTACGTTCTCCAACAAAAAGCGGTCGCATTGAGTCGTCATACAACAACGGTTCAATCCCTGATACAGCATGGGTTTGACGTGTTTTTGCCTTGCGAGGCGGATACTTCTTGATTACTTCAACCATTTTTTTAATGTGGGCAGGGGTCGTGCCGCAGCAGCCGCCAACCACATTTAGCCAACCTTTGGCGGCAAATCCTTCAAGTTTTTTCACGAGCGAATCTGGCGTCTCGTGGTAGACACCATCTTCATCAGGCAACCCAGCATTTGGGTAACAGCTCACATTCGGTTCAGCAAGTTCTGCGAGAGAGCGAATGTAATCACGCATGAACTCCGGCCCAGTCGCGCAATTTAAGCCGACAACCGCTGGCTTCATATGTTCAAGCGACAAATAAAAAGCCTCCACCGTCTGTCCCGCCAACGTCGTGCCCATCGGTTCAATCGTCCCTGACACCATTAGCGGTAATCTCCGGCCGGTACGTCTAAATGCCTCGCTCATTCCTAGATACGCTGCTTTAACATTGCGCATATCTTGGCTTGTTTCCAGCAACAAAACGTCACAGCCCCCGTCAATTAAAGCGCGCGCTTGTTCTTCGTACGCTTCGGTTAGTTCATGGAATGTAGTCCCGCCTGTTACAGACAATGACTTTGTCGTCGGACCCATCGCTCCAGCAACAAAACGAGGTTTTCCCGATTTTGAAGCGTGATCAGCCTCCATTCGTGCTAGTCGAGCTGCTTCCTTGCTAAGATCATAGGCTAAATGGGCAAGGCCGTAATCGGCAAGAACGATGCTCGTTGAGCCGAACGTATTGGTGGAAATAATGTCTGCCCCTGCCTCTAAATATTTTTTATAAATTTCAGATACAATATGGGGCGCTGTTTGATTTAAATATTCATTGCAGCCTTCATATGCTTCCCCACCAAAATCGGCTGCGGTCAAGTTCGCTTCTTGCAACATCGTCCCCATTGCTCCGTCTAGCACAAGGATCGATTGCTTTAATTGCTTTTCAAATAGAGATTCTGTCATATTCGCTCGCCTTCCATATTGTTGTTAGTTGGATTCGCTACCGCCCGGCAATGATTGGCAAGCGCTGCAGTTAACTCATAACGTAAAAACGGTGTTACTAAATACAAGCCATTAAAATAAGTACTAGCTGCTTCGGCCAGCTCCATCGCGATAAACAAGCCCTCTTGCTCGGCTTTTTCTTTGTCGTTTCCACATGCGGCCATCCGTGCTCTTGTCTCATCGCTCAGTGTCATTCCTGGCACTTCATTATGAAGAAACTCCGCATTGCGGCTGCTTGTTAACGGCATAATGCCAACGAAAATTGGCACAGGCAAGTGCTTCGTTGCTTTATACAATTCTTCAAATTGCTTTTCATCAAAAATGGGCTGCGTCAGAAAATAATCTGCGCCAGCTTCGATTTTCTTTTCTAGACGCCGTACTGCTTTGTCAAGATGCTTAACATGGGGATTAAACGCTGCCGCGGTCGAAAAAGATGTTCTACTGCCAAGGGAGTTTCCAGAGAATGAAATCCCTTCATTCATTTGCTTAATTAAAGGCAACAATTTTAACGAAGATACATCATATACGGAGGTCGCTCCAGGAAAATCACCAATCTTGCTTGGGTCTCCAGTGATCACAAGCAAATCATGAAGCTCCGCTAGATGCAACCCCATTAAGTGTGATTGCATGCCAATCAAGTTACGGTCACGGCATGTTAAGTGGACAAGGCTACGTAACCCTAGCTGTTCCCTTACTAACATCGCCAACGTTTGGTTGTCAATACGAGGGTTGGCAAGAGAATTGTCGGCAAGCGTTAACGCATCTACCCCTGCCTCTTTTAACGCTTTGGCTCCTTCCATAAATTTCGTAATCGTTAATTTTTTCGGCGGATCAAGTTCAACAATTATCGTTTGTTTGCGCCTTGCCAATAGGTCCAACGGCTCATTGAGCCGCTCTCCTCTTCCTGGTGCTTCCTCCTGAAGTTGGCTTGGCCGTCTGACAACGAGCGAGCGCGTTTTCGGCTTGTTCATTTCGACAGCTTTGGCGATCGCAGCGATATGTCCTGGCGTTGTGCCGCAGCAGCCGCCAATCAAATGGACGCCTTGTTCAATAAACGCCCCTGTCATTTCATAAAAGTAATCGGTATTGGAAGCATAAACAAAGCGTCCGTCCCGGTAACCTGGCAAACTGGCATTCGGATAGCAAGCAAGTGGGAAAGCTGACGATAATTCAAGCTGTTCCAAAGAGCGGAGCATATGATAAGGACCCATGCGGCAATTGATTCCTAAAACGTCTGCTCCTAATTGATGGAGTCGCTCGAGCGCATCACCGAGGGGAATGCCGCCATTTAAGACGCCGATATCGCCCATCGACACGTTCATAATAATCGCTTTGTCTGTAAGCCGCCTTGCCAGCGCTACTGCTTCTTTTGCCTCTTCAAAATCATAAAACGTTTCAAACAATAACCCGTCAACGCCTGCTTCTAAGAGGGCTGTTATTTGTTCAAGTAAAGCAGCTGTAATCGCCTTGTTTTCCGTATCTTCATGGAGAAACCCGCGAATCCCGCCGATCGTGCCAACTAATGCAAGCTGTTCATCGTTGCCAATCGCTTTTTTGGCAATGCTGACGGCGGCGCTGTTGATTTCTTCAACATGTTCGTTCAATCCATATTTTTCAAGTTTGACGGCATTTGCTGCATACGTATTGGTTTGCAGCAGTTTCGCACCTGCCTCAATATACGATCGATGCACATTGTAAACGGCGTCAGGCTGGGAAAGGTTTAATTCTTCGTAACATAAATCAAAACCTTGCTCGTATAAAAGCGTGCCCATTGCCCCGTCTCCAACGATTAAGCTCGTTTTCAACTTGTCGCGAAGTTCCATCGCATTCCCTCCTAGGATTTTTTAGCGGCCGCAATCGCTTGCAGCAAATCGGCTACAATGTCTTCTCCGTTTTCAATGCCGACTGAGAAACGGAGAAGACAGTTATCGACTCCATTGGCAAGTCTGATCTCTTCTGGAATATCGGCGTGCGTTTGTGTTGCTGGATAGGTCATTAAGCTTTCGACGCCACCGAGGCTTTCCGCAAACGATATTAATTGTAAATGTTTTAGCAGCGGATTGACCCAAGCTTCGTTTTGAACCCGAAACGACAGCATTCCGCCTCTTCCAGGATAAAGCACGTCTGTAATGCCCTCTGTTTGCTCCAGTGCATGCACCACTTTTTTAGCGTTTTCTTCATGCTTGGCCATCCGCAATGCCAATGTCTTCATTCCCCGGATAAGCAACCAAGAATCAAATGCGCCTAAAATGCCGCCAGCACCATTATGATAATAAGCGAGCCGTTCACAAAGATCGGCTCCTTTCGCAACGATAAGCCCGGCAACGACATCGTTATGGCCTCCTAAGTACTTTGTCGCCGAATGAATGACGATGTCTGCTCCTTCCGTTAGTGGCTTCTGCAAGAGCGGCGTATAAAATGTGTTATCGACAATGAGCAGCAAATCATGCTTTTTAGCGAGAGCAGCAAGCGCTGGTATCGAGGCTTCCTGCATGAGTGGGTTTGTCGGCGTCTCGATAAAAATGGCCTTCACATTAGAGTGAATGGCTTGTTCGACTTCTTGCAAATTCCGTGGATCCACATATGTAAAGGACACTCCCCATCTTGTCCAGCCTCCTTCAAACAGACGGTACGTACCGCCATATAAATCTTTTGAACAAATGATCGCATCGCCTTGGGCAAACAACGAAAGCACAATTTGAACTGCAGCCATTCCAGAGCTAGTCGCAAATCCGTGCTCGCCGTCTTCCAATTCAGCAATCGCTTTTTCTAGCACTTCCCTTGTCGGATTGCCTGTACGGGCATAATCATACCCTGTCGATTCGCCAATGCCCGGATGGCGATATGCTGTTGAAAAATAGACGGGCGTGTTTACTGCGCCAGTATGGTCATCGCGGCGATTGCCAATTTGCGCTAAAATTGTTTCAGCTCGTTTTCCCATTCTCTGTTCCCCCCAAAGTGTACTTTTGCAAAACAAAAAACCCTTCTCCAAGATTAGAAGAAGGGGGTGCTTACGTGCATGCTTCTCTTATCTTGCAGATAAACTGCTGGATTTAGCACCTGACCATTGCTGGCTGGTTGCTGAAGCTTCATTGGGCCATTCCCTCCACTTCTCTTGATAAGAACCTATTCAATTGTTGAAACCCATTTATAAGTTTCTTCCACTTTACCGCAACTTTCACGCAAGTGCAACCATTATTTCATGCCACTCCATCCATCGTTTATAAAGCGTAAAAAAATCGCCACAATTTATGGCGATTATTCCGGGTTTGCTTCAACAATCAATTGATCTTCATTTCCGCAGACGCACTGTTTAAACCCGGTCTCGTATTCACCTTGTTCATTGCGCTTGCCCCGCAAAATGTATTTTTCCCCACATACAGGGCAGCGAATGACGATGCGATAGCGGTTTGCTGTTGTCATGATTGAATCCCCCTTCTTATTAAATGTTCGCTTAAACAGTAAAACGGCAACAGACTGTAGGCAAACGCTCGCATACGTCGTCGTTTGCCTCGGTCATATGCTCATGACCCCCCGTTCTATTCGCATCTTCCCTCGCATGCACTCCTCGTCTGACAAGCGTTTTCTATCGGTCTGAGTGATTTAAACAGGAAAACGGCTTGCTTTTTTCAGCTTCCATATAGCGAGAAGCCAAAGAACGACCATAAATGGAATCATGGCATAAAGTACATAATGGCCAAAGCTTGATAAAATAAAGTCATACCCGCCATGCAACACGATTGGCAGAATGGCCCCAAGGAGTAAAAACAGCTTTTTATGGTCTTCTTTGTACTTCGCTTGTCCAATGTAATAGCCCATGACAATCCCGTAAACAGCATGTGCCGTTGTTGGCAAAACTGTTCGGGGGATCGCTGCCTCTAAACCATAAGCGATCATGTATAAGCCATTTTCAACTGTAGCAAAGCCTAGGGAGACGGAAACGCCAAACAAAATGCCATCCCCTGGGCGCTGAAGCTGTCCATGTTGGTAGGCAAATACAAACAACATGAGCCATTTTAACCCTTCTTCCAGAAACCCGTAAAGCAAAAACGCTTTAGCGGCTGGATGGGGAAAGACATTTTCTTCAGTAAAGGCAAATTGGATGACCAAAATCGGCACGACAAGCAGTGCGCCGATAATGAAAATCCGGAGAACGAGAAACATTTTTGCTTTGCTGTATACATCGCGCAAATAGACATATGAAAACAATGCCATGGCCGGAGCCATTGCAGCTAGAACAAGGGATACCATGGCTGACCGCCTACTCTCTTTGGTTCGCTAATATAACCTTCCTTATTTTTCTAGTATAAAACCGACTTGTTTCGATCAGCAAGCGCCATCACTTAAACCCAGTAGCTAGTTCTTTGTTCGCCGCCAGCATGACCATTGCTTTTATCCGTGCTTTCTTGCTGTCATAATCCGAACCGAGAATAACGCCCATTTGTTCGAGTTGGTGGGCACTTCCTTTGTAGTCATACGTTGGATATACTTTCCCTTCTTCTGAGGCTGTTGTCACAATGATTGGCTTCTTGTTAGCAACCGCTCTTTCTAACGTAGCTACTAGGTTTGGAGGGACTTGGCCGCGGCCAACGCCTTCAACGACCATCCCGTCGCATACAGCAATCATTCCTTCCAGCATGTCTGCGCTCATGCCTAAATAAACTTTGGCAATGCCAATTTGTTTAAGAGAGGAATCGCCAATTTCATAAAACTCCCGGCGAACAGGCTTTTGATACGTAAAAATCACATCATTGTCTATAATTCCTAAATAACCGAAACCAAAGGCATTGAATCCTTGCAAATTAGAGGCATGCTCTTTTTTAACATAACGGGCTGCAAAAATCCGCTCGTTAAAAACAACGACACAGCCAGTGTTCTTTAAATCAGGCTCACAAGCAGCATAAATGGCATGACGCAAATTAATAAACGCATCACTGCCTGTTTGCTCTGGGCCCCGTTGAGAACCTGTGACGATAATGGGACGCTCGTCTTTGTTCGTTAAATCTAAAAAATAAGCCGTTTCTTCAAGCGTATCCGTGCCATGTGTAACAACGATGCCGTTAATCGTCTCATCTTCAAAGGCACGCTCTACTTCGCGCTTTAACAACAGCCAATCGGCGAGTGTAATATGAACGCTTGGCTTTTGCAATACAGAGCGCACACTTACACGGATGTCTTCCGGCAAACCACATAGCTTTGCCAACTCTTCTCCAGAAAGTTCACCTGCAACCAATTTGCCGCTTTCGCTTGTGGTGCTTGCAATCGTGCCTCCAGTTGTCAGCAACATCACATGGCGCATATTCATCACTCCATTTCGATCCTGCGTGCAATTGCTTGTGCAATCAAAGGGCCGTGCAGGCGACCATTTTCAATAAAAATTTCATTAGCATTGTTTCCAGCAGCAATGACGCCAGCGATAAAAATGCCTTCCACATTTGTTTCCATTGTTTGCTCGTCATATACAGGCCGTCCTGTCGCTTCATCGACATGTACACCAAGACTGCGAATAAAGGAGTGATCGGGATGATAGCCGGTCATCGCAAACACAAACTGCGCTTTAGCCTTGTGCTCTTGTTTCCCTATCCGGTAGTGTACGTGGCTATCCGTAATCTCATGCACATCAGCATGAAAGACCATTTTGATCTTTTCATTACGTACAAGGGACACGAGCTCTGGCAAAATCCACGGCTTTACGCTTGCCGAATAATCACTGCCCCGATAAAGAATAGTGACACGGGCACCAGCTTTTTCTAACTCAAGCGCTGCGTCAACAGCCGAATTTTTGCCGCCAATGACAACTACATCATGATCGAAATAAGGATGGGCTTCTTTAAAATAGTGCATCACATGGCTTGCTTCTTCACCTGGTATTCCCATCATATTGGGAGAATCGTAATAACCTGTGGCAACAATCACATGCTTCGCTTCAAGTTTTCCTTTTGTCGTCGTCAGTTCAAATGAACGATCCGCCCGTTTTGCTACATGGAGCACTTTTTCAAACGCACGAATGTGGAGCCTTTTTAATTTTGCTACATTCCGATAATAGACAAGCGCCTGGTTCCTCCTGGGTTTGCGGTCCTCCACAACGAAAGGGACACCGCCTATTTCTAAGCGTTCGCTTGTACTGAAAAAGGTTTGGTGCGTTGGATAGCGGTAAATCGAGTGGACTATGTTCTCTTTTTCCACAACAACAGCAGACAACCCCTTTTCTTGACATGCAATTGCCGCAGCAAGGCCGCAAGGGCCGCCGCCAATAATGACTGCATCTACCACATTCCTCACCTCATCAAAACATTCAAAACCCTTGTCCTCAAAGGCAACTTTGGACAAGGGCACTTATTTTCTCATCATAGTATAGCAGATCAAACCCATCCACGGAACCGAGAAGCTTCGGCCATACGTCTAACACCGACCATATAGGCAGCGAGGCGCATGTCAACTTTACGGCGTAAAGCAAGGTTGTAAATATTGTTAAACGCTTCCGTTAGCACTGTCCGCAACCGTCCTTCGACTTCCTCGTCCGTCCAGTAGTAGCCTTGGTTGTTTTGCACCCATTCAAAATAAGAGACCGTCACGCCCCCAGCACTTGCCAAGACATCGGGTACGAGTAAGATTCCCCGTTCTGCAAGAATCTGTGTTGCCTCAAGTGTAGTCGGGCCGTTAGCTGCTTCGACGACAATCGCTGCTTTTAACTTGCCAGCATTGTGTGATGTAATTTGGTTTTCGATTGCTGCCGGAACCAAAATATCACATTCTTTTTCTAACAGCTCCTCATTTGTAATGGTATCTTTAAATAAATTTGTTACTGTCCCGAAACTATCGCGGCGATCAAGCAAATAATCAATATCTAAACCTTCTTCTGCGTAAAGGGCGCCATATGCATCGGCAATTCCCACTACTAGTGCCCCTGCATCGGCCATAAACTTTGCCAAAAAGCTCCCTGCATTGCCAAACCCTTGAATGATGACGCGTGCTCCTTCAAGGTCAATTCCTTTCTTTTTCGCCGCTTCCATAATGCAAATCGTCACACCTTTTGCAGTCGCAGCTTCTCGGCCGTGTGACCCTCCGAGCACAAGCGGCTTCCCAGTAATAAAATTGGGTGAGTCGAATTCTCGAATTCGGCTATATTCATCAAGCATCCACGCCATAATTTGCGAGTTGGTAAACACATCTGGAGCGGGAATGTCTTTCGTCGGGCCAACAATTTGGCTAATCGCACGTACATAGCCACGACTTAGACGCTCCACTTCCCTAAACGACATCTGCCTTGGGTCGCAAACAATGCCTCCTTTTCCGCCACCGTATGGCAAGTTGACAATGCCTGCTTTTAAACTCATCCAAATCGACAGCGCCTTGACTTCTTTTTCACTGACATCTGGATGAAACCGTACGCCTCCTTTTGTCGGACCAACAGCGTCATTATGTTGGGCACGGTAGCCGGTAAAAATTTTCGTTGATCCATCATCCATTCTCACAGGAATGCGAACGGTCAACATTCGTACCGGCTCTTTAAGTAGCTCATACATTTCATCTGGATAGCCTAGTTTTTTTAGCGCCTTATGTATAATGGACTGAGTCGCTACAAGAACATCTAATTTATCCTCTTGGTTTTCGTCCATCTTTTCCACCTCTTCGGAAGTCAGCTGCTCACATCTTTATCTTAATGAAATGCTCACATAATTGCCATCCTTTTTTCTAAAAACCCATTAGTCTGTTGCAACAAGTTCCATTCCTTCAATCAATTCCACTGCCTGTTGTTTTTGCCAATCCCTCATTGTGAACAGTTCATAAAAAAGTCCGTCTTCCGTCCAATTTGCATAATGACTTGACGGTTCCCAACTAAAATTGACCTCCATGCCACGAACGGTCTCCGTCTCACTTTCGCCAATCCATTCCAACCCGTAGCTTTTGGAGATGGTCAGTTCAATTTCCTTGCCGTCACTATCGAGATACAACGCAACAACAGAAGCATCCTCACTGCCGCCGTCATACAGCTCAATGTTTTCCAGCTTTAAACCGTTTAACTCGTTTGGCAAGCGCAGTGATTTGTCAAATGCGTCAGCCAATTCGTTTTTCTCTATTTGGACAGGTGCCTCTTCACTTACTAAAACAAATCCATCTTCCTCCACATCAAACCAACCTTCAGGAAAGTCAGGCTTAAAGCGAACCTCGACCGCTTCCCCTGCCACGACTTGATCAGAGTACGTATAAACGGTCTTTAGTTGGAGGTACGTTTTTTTGTCGACCCATAACTCAGCTTCCTTTATGTGGTCAGTCTCAGAATAAAAATGGAGTTTAAACACATTACGTTTTAAAAAGCGCTCGTCTTCAACGACTTCAATCTCATGGTTTTTCAGCAAATAGCTCACTTCATCAAGCAATGCTTCTTTTGGGGTAAGCGGGTTCGTCGCTGCCTCTACATTTGCTTCGTAAATCATTTTTGTTTCATAGTCTTTTTCATAAATATTGCCATCAACATATAAAGAAGTGGACAACAACTGCCCGTCTTTGGCAAAATCGACCCGTTGTGTTTGCTCGTCTTTTGCATAGACTGACTCGCTGTAGCCATCATCAAATTCTTTAATAATCGTATAAGGAACAAACTTTTCTTCTCTTGCAAGGGCCTGCTCTAGCACATCTTCAGCATTGATTGTCATGAAGCTGCACCCACCTGTAAACAACAACCCTGTAATTGCCGCTAAAAATAGCGGTTGCCGTTTCATTCACTTCCCCCCTCTGTTTTTATACACGGAATGGAAAAGAAAAACGTACTCCCGTGTGGTGGCGACGAATAGACATCAATTGTGCCTCCATGCTGATTGATAAGTTCCCGGCAAATAGACAGTCCTAAGCCTACGCCCTTATCGTTTGTTTGGCTTCTAGCCTGTTCTACTTGAAAAAACGGGTCAAAGAGCTGGCGTTGCACCCCACTTGGAATCCCTTGCCCTTCATCTTTTACGAAAATATAGAGTCGCTGGTCATTTGTCCGCGCTACGTAAGGAGGCAAACAAGACTGCTTATTTGTCGCGTACAAGGAAATCGCGCCTCCTTCAGGCGAATAGCAGATTGCGTTGGTAACCAAATTGTCCATGACTTGAACAAGACGGCCAGCATCTGCATCGACTTCAGCCGGCTCTATTTCCATGTTCGTACTTAACCTTAACTGCTCTTTTTCAAGGTCGTACCCATCAAACAACAATTCGACAAGCTCTTCTGCATCGACCTTTTTTAACGACAAGCTAAAGCTCGTTGAATGAACTTGGGAGAAAATAAGCAAATCTTCAATCAATCGCTGCATATACTCGGTCTTTGCTAAAATAACCTTGCTATACTCCTCCCTTTTATCCGGGTGGGCGTGCATCCCTTCCGCATACGCGCGTATGGATGTTAAAGGCGTCCTTAAATCATGTGAAATCGCCACAATCAGCTTTTTGCGGTCTTCGTCCTCACTTTGTTTTTGGGCATCAATTGCTCGCAAATGCGCTGCCATGTTCGCAAAATTGTCCATCAGTTGGCCAACTTCCGTACGCCCGCGCTTAACAGGGGTCGTACGATTTTGTTTCCCATAAGCAACTTCGTCCATTTCCGCTTTCATCCAAGCAAATGGAACGAGCATATTCCGTTTAAACCAGTGCTGCACAATAAAAAGAGTGATACCTACTGTTATAAGAAAAAACAAGACCGTCAGCATGTACACTTCCTTCGTTTCCTTGCGTATGCCGCTTTTGTCAAAGCGAAGCTCAAAGTAGCCTGCAATTTGGTCTTGCAAAAAAATCGGCTCCTTGTAAATGTAGGCCGAATCACTTGATTGCCAACTATACAAATTGCTTAACATCCCCTCTGGCGTAAGGTGGGTGGCAAAAACCCCTTCCTCAGAGGCGCTTTGGAATTGCAAGGCCCGATCCTTTGAATAAAGACCTAACTGGACGTTTTCATGTTGTTTGAGCGCCAAGCGGCCAAGCTCCTTTGCCGAGCCATCAAACATTTGTGCATTCTGATTTAGCGTTCGGCTTATGCTTTTAGCGACAATCATCGACTCTAAATGGTTACTTGACTCTTCTTTCGCCACACGGTTTAGTTGGTATGAAAATAAGCTTGTCGCGATAAACGGGACAAGCGCGGTTGCGAGCAAGAGCAAGTTTAACTGCCCTCTAAGCTTCATCGGTTCCCCAGCCCTATAAATTTATAACCAACGCCCCACACCGTTTCTATGTATTTCGGATGCTTCGTCCCGTCTTTTAATTTGTGTCTGACATTTTTCACATGGACTGTAACCGTTCTGCTGTCAAAGCCGTCACCATTCCATACTGCTGCGTACAGCTCTTCTTTTGTAAAAACGCGCCCTGGGTGGTTGGCTAAAAACAGCAGCAGTTCAAATTCTTTTGCTGTAAAAGAGATTTGCTCGCCACGAGCGAAAACGCGCCTGCCCGTTATGTCAATTTCTACATCTATAAATCGAAGCCTGTCTTCTTGCTGCGGGTACGACCGTTCATAACGACGAATTTGCGCTTTCACCCTTGCCGTTAGTTCAAGGGGGCTAAATGGCTTTGTCACATAGTCGTCTGCTCCTAACCCGAAACTTTGGACTTTGTCGAAATCGGTCTGCTTTGCACTAACAACAATAATGGGCACTTCTGAACTGGCGCGGATTTTCTCACACAAAGCAAACCCATCCATTTTTGGAAGCATCAAATCGATTAATACAAGCTGGTACGCGCCTTCACAAAAGGCACGGTAGCCACTCTCGCCATCGGCTTGCCATACGACTTTAAAGGATTCCCTCTCTAAGTACTCTTTCACGATTGTTGCAATTGATTGATCATCTTCAATTAACAATATTGCCATAAACCGTCCTCACACTCCTAAAACGCTGCCCCTTATCATGCCAAGGTTTCACTCGTTTGTTGCTTTTCGCTCAAGTATCCTTATTTTTCTTTACGAAAAAAGCAGCGAAAGGTTTCATGCCTTTCGCTACATCCAGCTACGTCTTAAGATAAAAAATCCGATAAAGCTGTTCAACCGCTTGCGCTGGCATTAACGCTTTTCCATATTCGCAAATACGATGGAAAGAGGTTGTCGCAGGGCTGCCAAATTCTGATAAAATCGCTATAATGGCCGCTTCATTCACTTCCTCAAGCTCTGCTTCGTTAAACTTTAAGTAGAAGCGCGTTTGATAGGAATGCAATTCGCCGCCTAACATACCTATTGCGTGTAGACGGGACGCGAGACCAATGACGTCTTCAAACGAAGAAAACTCATAAAAAACTTCGTCGGTTTCGTCTAAAGTCAATTGCATTTCAATAAAGCCTTCTTCATAGTCATCGACATCATACTCGTCAGCAGGGTCGCCTTTCGTAATAATAAAGACCATGCCCTGCGCTGGCATCGCAAACACTTCAACTGCAATCGGCCCATCGATTTTAAAACCTAGCTCGTCATCTGCTTCCAGCATCATATCCCGAAATAAGTCATGGACTTTCGGAACATCTTGCCATAAGTCTTCTTTTGTAATACCTCTTTCGTCCATATCATCATAGGTTAGAAAAACCTTAAATTTATCGATTGCTAAACGCTCTAAGCGCATACCAGCCCCTCCTTTATGCCCGTATGGTTCTCTCGCGCGTATCTATACGATACGGTATGTGGATACGCAAAAGATGGTTCTCAAAATCATTGTTTTTCCTAAATCCAATTTTTAATGTTGCAGCATTCGTTCAATCCATATTTCCCAGTCTGCTCTTGACTTGCCGATGAACATCGTCTCACAGTTTGTTTTCTTGTTGTCAGGGAGCTCTGAAAACCCTTTTCCAAGCAACCCGATCTTCGTGTTAGGCTGTTTTTTTATCACTTGTTTCAGCCAGTCCTCAGCAGCCTGTATGTTCTTCTCATCTCTGCAAGAAACAGCGACAAGGCTAGGCGAGCACTGCTGCACAACCAATTCTGCATCTTCAACAGAAATTCCTGTCCCAAAACAGATTGTGCTAAACCCTTTTCGCTTTAAATAAAACGCAAAGATCCTTAACGGCAAAGCCGATTGTTCATGAGGGCCGCAAAACAACAAAATTTTTGGCTTGGACCTGTCAGTAGGCAGCACCATTGCCAAATTTGTGATTTTCGCCTCCATGGCTCGTACAGCATATTGTAGATGGGCAAGTGTAATGGTTCCTTGCCTTCTTTCCTGTTCAAGCATGTCATAGGCAATACTAAACAGCTCAATCGCCACACGTTCCATCGAATACATACTAAAAGCACGGTTAAGCCATTCTTGGGCTTGTTCCTCATCAAAGGCGAGCAAAGCTTTTAGGAAATCCGTGGCAAGGTGGCTTATATAGCTGGAATTCTCTGTTGCTGTACTCCATTCACCGCTCGCTTTGTCAGCCTCTTTTAGTTCAACGGCTTGTTTAATGGAAAATCCTTCATTGACTTTTTCAATTAGCCAGCGGAGCACGGCAATGTGTTCGTCTGTATACAAACGATGGCCGCTTTCGTTCCGATCCGGGTTAATAGCCTGGTATCGCCTTTCCCATGCCCTTAATGTTCCCGGGTGAATCCCTAATTTCTTGGAAACGGCCTTTATGTTATACTTCCCATCTTTAGAGGTCATCATCCTGCCTTTGCCCCCTATTCCTCCACCTTTGCTATGCTTGGTTTGATCGTAATCGCATGAACTTCAGGAGCAGCGCCTAAACGAAGGGGTACAGACGTCGTCCCATACCCATTGCTCACGAGTTTCAAAAATCCGCCTTCCTGTACAAGTCCGCCTTTTTTCTCTAAGCCGAAACCGAAGACACGGATTTGCCCTCCATGCGTATGTCCACAAAGCATCACGTCCACATCCCTACCATGAAGGGAATGGCTTACATTTGGGTAATGGCAAAGAACAATTGTATAAGTGTCCTGTTTGTCGGCAAAAAGCTTGTCCAGTTCTTCCTCGCTATAGTCTCTGTCGCTCAGTCCAATGATTGTGATACGAGCTTCCTTTATCGTTATCGTCGTCTGTTTATTGTCTAAATAGCTTACGCCATATTTACGAAGGCATGCAGCAAGCCATTGTTGATCGACTTCTTCGTCGTTGTTGCCTCGCACAAAAAAAACAGGCGCCAATTCAGCTAATTTTTGTAAGTTCTCTTCAGTCCGTGCTCTCGGAGCACCTCTCTCTGTTAGATCTCCACCAATCAATACCGCATCGCAGCGCTCTCTCGCGATATCCAATATTTCATCGGCAATTTGCCGCCGGTGGATATCCGAAATAAACAAAAGCTCGATTGGATCTGCTTTTGCCGGGATTTTCGCGCTTGAGAAAGTGTGGAAGCGGACATTATTTTCTTGAGCTTGTCTCGCCATATGCATCGCCAAGGCGCCCCCAGCAAACGCAACAGCGGTTTTTATCCAGAATTTCCACATTTCCATAAGCTCCTTGTCATTCGAAAAGTATAGATGTATCATACCACATTCCTGCCATAATTGCCTTATTTGGCAACTTTTCTCGGCTAATAAAACATAAGAAAAACACGGAGGCACATCGTATGCCTCCGCGTTACTTTTTATCTCCATTTCCTAAAAAGGAAAGAGCAGCTGCTCCTAGGTGTTTGGCGGCCACAAGCATAGCACGCTCGTCAATATCAAACTTAGGGTGATGATGGGGATAAACGATGCCCTTTTCTTCATTCCCAGCACCGGTGAAAAAGAACGCTCCTGGAACACGTTGTAAATAATAAGAAAAGTCTTCCCCGCCCATTACGGGCTCGATTTCATGCAATTTTTCTGCTGGATGGAATGATTCCGCTGTTTTCACTAAAAGTTCCGTCATTTCTCTGTCATTCACGACTGCTGGATACCCTTTTGCGTAAGTAAACGAATAAGTCGCACCACTCGCCTCGCAAACCCCTTTGATCGTTTCTTCCATACGGGCAATTAATTGGTTTTGTACGCTTTCACTAAACGTTCTTACCGTCCCTTCTAACTTCGCCGTATCACTAATGACGTTAAAAGCACCTCCTGCATGGAAAGAAGCGATTGTGACAACTGCCGGTTCTAGAGGATTGACATTGCGGCTCACTAACTGTTGGAGCATCATGGCTACAGACGAGCCGACCATGACAGCATCAATCGTTTCATGGGGAAGAGCTCCGTGCCCGCCTTTTCCTTGGATATTCACTTCAAAGCGGTCTGATGCAGCCATCAAACGGTCATATGAATAGCCAACTTCCCCATAAGGAAGGGGGCTCCATAAATGGGTGCCAAAAATAGCGTCCACCCCATCTAAACAACCATCTTCGATCATCGCAATCGCACCGCCTGGGGCAAATTCTTCCGCAAATTGGTGGATGAGGACAATCGTCCCTTCCAACTCATCACGCATCGCTACGAGCGCTTTCGCTAATACGAGCAGTGTAGCGGTATGGCCGTCATGCCCACAAGCATGCATTTTCCCAGGAATTTTCGAAGCAAACGGCAGCCCCGTTTCTTCATGAATAGGCAGCGCATCAAAGTCCGCTCGTAGTGCTACTGTTTTGCCTGGTTTTTTGCCTTTGATTGTCCCGACGACACCCCGTCCCCCTACTTGTGTACGGACGTCAATACCAAGTTTTTGCAAATAAGAGGCAATTTTTCTTGGTGTTATTTCTTCTTCAAAGGCCAGTTCAGGCTCAGCATGAAAATCCCGGCGCAAGTCCACCATTTCCGGGTAAAGTGATTCAAGTTTTTTAAACAACGCCTCTCGCACCGACACCCCTCCTCATTTATGTACAAAAAAGGTACCCTAAAAGGATACCATCGAATAAAACAACTGCCTTAATCAGAGTTCTGGGACATTTTCAAAAGCATAAACGCCATCGAAACCGCCACAGCAATGGCAGTTAGACCGATGCCGAGGATAGAAATTAATTGAGACCCGCTCATTCTTGTCCACTCCTTGCTTTATCTGCCTTAAAGAAAACGAATACAACTCCAGTATAGCATAACGGGAGGCGTTTTTGAAAGGCTATCCCACAAGTGCTTATCATTTTCCCGTTATGACCTTTGCCGCCTCCTTATTGATACCCCTTCAACGGCCTTCTCCTTTACTCGCCTGATTTTTTTGCGACTCTCCCCTAATATGAGCACAAAGCCAACTAAGATTGTGCTGTATGACGTTAGGATCCGCCAAAACAAGAGTGCGATCAACAATGTTGCTGGCGAGACAAAAGACTGGAACAACCCGCTAAACGTCATCTCAGCCGCGCCACTGCCACCAGGGGTCGGCACAACTGTCGCAAACATGACTACAAACGCATGAAACACCGTGCCAATTAAAAGGGTGATATTTGGTGCGCCCAGTGCCTGAAAAATAAAATAAGGCACGCTGAAAAATAGCAATAGTTGTGCAGTGGTTAACAAAGATGTAACCAAAAGAGCACGCTTGCTCCGCACAAGCTGCCTGCTTTTTTCATGAAAATCGACTAACGCCCCGCCCAGTTTGACCTTCCATTCAGCTGCCTTGCGCTTGCTAATGAAGCGGACAGGGAAAAGAATACCATAGGCAAGCTTTTCGGCCAGCTTTCGGTAAAACACGACGAGCAACATCGCCACGATCACGATAACATGGACTCCATAACCAATTAGCATGAGCAGTTTCAACTGAGGCATCGCTTGCACCAACGCTCCATAGCCTATAATTAAAATACCGGAAAAGCTTAACACAAGCACCACTTGGAAGACGAGAAATTTCATCAACAAAATCGACGTTGCACTCCCACCAGGCACCCCTTTTTTCACTAATACATAGAGCTGTGCAGGCTGACCCCCTGCTGCCATTGGAGTCAGCTGATTAAACATTTGTCCCACCATCGTTGAATAAAAGCTGTCGAATAACCCCAGCTTTGCTCTTTTTCCAACCATGACTTTAAGAACCGCTGCTTCTAAGAGCCAAGACAACAACAGCATAACAGCGGCTAGAGCGAGCCAAGTTAGGTGAGCTTTGCGAATACCTTCAATAGCCGCATCCAAGCTAACATTCCTCGCCAGGAAAAACACGCACAGAGCGCCGAGCAAAATAACTAGCCCTAGTTGTAAAAATATTTGTTTCTTATTCATGCACTGGCTCCCTTATCTTGAGGAGGCTTGAATAAAAGCCGTCCCACTCGTTAAGCAAACGTTCTTCTGAGTAGAAGCTTGCACCTTTTTTAGCCCGTTCGACCGTCTGCTCATAAAAACTGTGATCGGCCTCCAAACGTGCTATGGCCGCCGCAAACGCTTCATTTGATCCAGCCCGCTCATAAAAATCAAATAATATGTTTTCATATAAAGGCAAATCTCTAAGTAGCAACGGCTTATTGCAGCTCATTGCCTCTAAAATCGTCATCGGGAACAACTCATGATAAGACGGCGAAAAAAGCAAATCCGCCGCATTGTAGCAATGCTTCATCTCATGACGTTCAAGGATTCCTGTAAAATGGACATTTTCCGGCGGGTTTTCCACTAGTTTTTTCAACTCGGCATAACCGGCAGTTAACTGCCCAAACGAAAAACCGCCTGCCCAAACGAAATGAATATGTTTGAGACGTTTGGCGACATCCATAAAATCCAAGACGCCTTTTCGGTGTTGGATTTGCCCTGCGCCCAGCACGACAAACGCCTGCTCTGGAATATTGTACCGCTGTCGAAATGCGATTCTTTCTTCCTTCGTCCCCTCTGAAAACCCTTCTTTAGACACAAAGTTTGGAATGTAGGATATCCGATCACGCTCAATTCCATACTGAGCCAACTTGTCGATAAAGGAAGGGTTAACGACAACAAGCCGGTCCATCCGCTTATAAAAGGAGAGAATGTATTTATAAAACACACGTCGAAATAAGCGCGGCAACTGCAAGCTGTCGTCAACGGTTTCAGGTAAAAAATGAACGTAGCCAACGTTTATGCCCCTTTTCCGCGAAAATGACGCGAGGTAAAACTTTAAGTCTATGGTGTGGTAATGGGTAATATCCGCGGCTTGAAATGTATTCAATTGAAGATCGTATTTATGTTTTGCTTTTCGCTGCAGAACATTGACTAGTTCCCTGTAGGCAGAGGCGACCCCCTGCCCTTTTACTTTTTCTGCAGATGATAACATTTCCAGTTTAATCATAATGACTGCTCTTTTCGGTAAAGGATTGCTTGCATTAGTTTAGGTGAGCTGTTTTCGATTTTTTTGTTTTTGGCGAGCTCAAAATAAGTTTGTTCTACTTTTGCGCCAAACGCTTCTGCTGTCAATGGCTGAATTTGTTTTTTGGCCGCTTTCCGCACTTTCGTTAAATTGGATGCGTGCAATAAACGGCGCAAAAGCGGTCCAAGATCCTTATCTTCTTTAAATACAAAACCAGTTGTGCCGTCTAAGACAATCCGTTTAATACTTGGATCAGACTTGGCCACTACAATACAGCCTGAAGCCATTGCTTCAATATAGGTAAGACCTTGCGCTTCAGTCGTCGAGGCGCTTACGAACAAATCGCCCAAATGGTAATAATGGTGAATCTGGTTCCACTCAACAGCACCAGTAAAGCGGACATGTTCGCTGATTCCAAGAGATACAGCCAGCGCTTCGAGTGACTGTCGGACAGGGCCGTCCCCAACCATCACCGTTTTCACATGATCCAGTTCGCTCTCCAGTGATTTGATTGCGTACAAGAGCGCCTCCATGTTTTTTTCTTCTGCCATCCGACCAATGCTAATAATGACTTTGTCACTTTCATTGATCGCAAGCTTTTTCCTTAACGCCAACACATCCACCAAGCTTGCTTCGGAACGTTTAAACTGCTTCACCGATACGCCTGTCGGAATCACATAAATCGGTTCGCTTACTTTATAACGACGCAAATACGTCTTCACTTTTTCCGTGGGCGCAATCACGGCATCAGCACCGCGACAAAACCATTTTGTTAAACGGCCAACCATTTTCGGAGACAACAGCTTTCCTCTTGCAATGTAATGAACATAGTCTTCATACATCGTGTGGTATGTATGAATGTGAGGAAGCTTACATTTATGTGCAAGATGCTTTCCTAAGCATCCCATTGTAAATTCTGTGTGGGTATGGACGATTTCGATGTTTAGTTCCTTCATCAGTTTTGTCGCTCTGCGTATCCCAGCATAAGCTAAGCGTCGCTCGGGAACAAATCCAACAGCAAGGCTTGAAAACCGAAAAACCTTCCCCTCCTCCTGTTCTGGATCTGCCGCTTTATCCGTTGACGTAAAAATGTAGACGCGATGACCCCGGGCGCTCAATTCTTTTTCAAGTGTTGCAATAGACGAAGCCACCCCGCTAATTTGCGGAAAATAGGTGTCGGTAAAGATCCCAATATTCATGTTATTCCTCTTTCCTTTTCTGAAATGGAGCTTACTTTCTCGAATAGAACACTAGTAAAGTATAAAGCTTCTTGCCAATAAAAGAAGAACGATTCCATTTCTTTTTATAAAAATTTTAGAATTAAGCCCGTTTCTTGTTCAATCAAAGGGAACCAATCTTGTTCTAGTGTTCTATTCAAATAGTACACTAACACTATGACATCTGCAAATACCTCGTGTCGTTTGCCAGTATGAGCGTTCTTTAAGTCTGTCTTAAAAAGGTACACCGGCATAAGTGGGGCCGAATATTTCTTTGTGACATAATACATCATGTCATTCATTAGAGCTCTGCTATAACAATTGGTTCAACAGATGCTATTAACGGCTATTCCCCTCCTTTTACACCGATCCAATAGCTTTGCCAGTAGCCGGTTAGTTCCTTATTAACTATCTATATCCTATCAAGTGCCTTTTTGTTTTTTTACTGTCTCCTTTCACCTCACATACAAACTTTTGCGCTTATAAACAAATTAGGAACTATTCAACCTTACAAACCCGAAAAACCACCATTATGTTCGATAGAATTAAATGATTGACTTACATAAGAACGTTTAGGAATCACCAACTTAATTCCTTTTAAAAATCATTGCCACCTACGCATTTATTTTAACAACCAGTTCAAAAAAGCGCGATACCCTTTAGAATGGTCTTGCACTCAGTCTCTAGCCTGATATTACTGTTGTCTTCATTGGCTAAAAATAGTTTTGTTCCTGCTTGATAGGTTTATTTTCTTTGCAATTGATTTTTTCGATTGAATAAAAAAAGCGCCGACTGTGGCGCTTTGAGAGTTTTACCAATTTTTTGTAACAACAACAAATCCTCGTGCAAAAAGTAAATCCGCCTTTTCATTTGTTAGACTGTCTTTTATCATTTTTTGTTTCTTTTTCATTTTGTAAATCATTAGTTAACATATCGTCAAAAAAGAGATCATCGGGCTTTAAGGAAAAAACAGCCGCAATCCGGTAAGCAAGTTCATAAGAAAGCCCTCTTTTCCCATTTTCTATTTGCCAGTAAAATGGGGTACTCACGTTAATTTTTTTTGCTACTGCCTCTAACGTCATTTGGTGCTCCAATCGAACTTTTTTCAATGTTTCCCGCTGCAATACGATCACCTCATTTGATTAACCAAAAGTTAACTACAGTATATCCTTCCCAGTTTCTTCTGTAAATACAATTGTTTCTATTTAGTTAACCGAATTTACGTTAGCGATTTGTTAACATATAATACAGGTAGACCGAGCAGAAAGGGTTGTGCATATGACTATTGTTCCAGAGCGTCTAAGAGCATTAAGGAAAGAACGACAGCTTACCAGGAACAGCTAGGCGAGCTGATCAACGTAACGAAAGTGTCCATATCAGGCTATGAAAATGGCAACCGCACCCCTGACACCGATACATTACGCCGCCTTGCAGATGTCTTCGGTGTTTCAACAGATTATCTGCTAGGGCGTTCCAAAGAGAAAAATGGCTCTTTCTTTTATGACAATGAACTTACACACAAAGAGGCACAGCTATTGCGTGAACACCTTGCCTTTATCCGCTTCCGGGCCAATAAAAAAGAAAATGAAACAGACTGATAGAAAACGCTTGCCAACGAGAAGTGCAGTGAAGATGCTTTTGAACAGCAGTTTCAAAGCAGATGAACAAGGCAGACGATGTTTATGAATGGTTGTTACGATCTAAAACAGCTTGCTAAGCAGGCTGTTTTTTTTTAGCCACCCAAAAAAACGCCTAGCGTATGACTAGGCATTTCGATTTATCATGATATCATTCAAAATAAAACAAGTTGATGGAGTAGCGCGTTTGCATTTCTTTTAAATAGGCTTCTTTCTCGGCTGCGCTACGCTCAGTTGGCCAAAACTCTTCGCTACGCTCGATAAACTCATTGCGCAGCGCCTCAAATTCTTTTTCTTTTTTTGCTGCTTTCTTTGATAAATGAACAAGTCCAATGAGAGACAGAGAGAGTACGACGAGTAAAGCTGTTGACAACGGCGAAGCAAGCAACTCTTTGGGAAAGACCATGCGTCCTGTTTGAGGCTCATTCAAAAGAATCACAAATGTGCAGCCACTAATGAGCGCAGCCCACCCGCAAAACAAGTGTTGTTTCTCCAAGCGATCCCACTCTGTTTTGCGTTTAATCAACTCTTTCGTAATCATCTCTAATGCCAATTGGCCTCCCATTGCCTGATCCCTCCCATACGTAATGTATGGGAAAGGCTGTCCTTTTAGAACAAATAGAACGAGACAGCTAAACTCGTGAAAACAAGCAAAAAGAAAAGAACAGCGAGCATATGGGCAATGGGAGAGACCACTGCTTTTTTCTTGTCTTTTCGTTTCTTTTTATGGTTCCGAACTTTTGAACGGGGAGGCAGCGTTTCAAGTTCTCCTTGGTTTTCTAAATAAATCGGCTGTTCGCTCATTAGCATCTCCTCCTACTTTCTGTTCTTAACATTTAAAACAAAGGCAAGAACAGCGTTAATGAAAAAATGCGCACATACAACAGTCGCAAAGTTCCCTGTCACCTCAAACGTCCAACCAAGCCCTATGCTTATAACGAGTACGTAGGCAAACAGCACAGGCTTTGTTACATAGCGAAAATGGACAATCGCAAACAGCAAACTCGCCAGCGGCAGCCCAACGAGCTGTTGCAAAACGGCTCTGAATAGCCATTCCTCGCAAAAGGCCACCAACAAGCAAAAACAGACAATATGGACAGGGCCCATGCCGGTAAAAACACGCTCATTCAATCCCCCATCATCGAGCCAGCCTTCTGGCAACAACACGACAAGCAGCCAATTTATGAGCAAGGCGGCAACAGCAAACAAACTTCCGTACCCTATTCCCGTGCCCCACTGAAATTCAAGGCTTTGCCAAATGCCAACCGGTCCGCCCGTATAGAAAAAGCTTAACGCGATTCCAATGGCCAAAAGCAGCAGTTGCGAACCGTATAAGCTGATGTATAAATCTTTCTTATCCAGCTGAGTGGTGGCGCGGCGGTTTGCTTTCATCGTTTTCCCTCCGCCACTGCAAAAACGGCTTTAAGCTCTTCTTCCCACAAAAACGGCTCCTCATTTACGTTAACAGGCGTCCGTTTAAACGAGTCAAGGGTGAGACCACACACATCACAGCACGGATTTTGGGGAGCTGGAAACTCATCGAAATAGGCAAGTAATTGTTGGCGCCGGCAAGTTTGGTCATCACGACCATAGTGAAACACCGGGAACAGCCGGTTCTTTTTAGCTGCAATTTGCTCTTTAAAATGGCGGTGGAGCAAACTTGTTAGTTTTGCCATTGAAAAGGATTGGACAAGCCCTGCCTTGATTACACCCCATTTTTCTAACAAATATGCAACCGTCCGTGCTTGATCGGATTGCATGGCTAAAAGCCGGTTCTCAAATGATGGAAAATCAAGCGTTTCTCCTACTTTTAACTGTGAAAGTGCCCATACCCATTCATCGGCAGTAAAATCGTTTTTTTTAAGTAAATTTTGCGCTTGTACACGATCTTCTTGAGCAGTTAGAAGCAAAGCAAAGCTTAAAGCCCCATCGCGCCCTGCCCGACCAATTTCTTGAATGTAGGAGGCGATGTCAAGTGGGTAATGCAAATGGATGACATAACGCACATCTGTTTTGTTAAGCCCCATCCCAAATGCGTTCGTCGCACAAATCACATCCAGTTGGCCATTCATAAATTGTTGTTGGACAAGCAAGCGGTCGGCGTTTTCCATGCCGCCATGATAAAAGCTCGTCCGAACATTCTTCACTTCCTGAGCAAGATAAGCGCTGCATGCTTCTGCCTGGGCTCTGCTCTGAACGTAAATGATTCCTGGTGCTTGATAAGTAGCGACCATTTCCACAAGGCGTTGCTGTTTTTGGGCTTGGTCAGCAGCCTCCTCAGCTAGAAGCACAATATTGGAGCGGTTGACACTCTCAATATGTTCAAACGGTGTCCGTAAATCGAGCTGTTTTTTAATATCAGTACGGACTTCTTTCGTTGCTGTGGCTGTAATCGCTAAACAAGGCGGCGAACCGAGCACCTGTTTGATGTCGCAGATCCGCAAATAATCTGCGCGGAAGTCATGCCCCCAATAAGACACGCAATGGGCTTCATCGACGACAATATAAGAGACTTTTACCTTTGCCAAAGCAGCGAGCAGTTCTCGTGATTGCAACATCTCCGGCGACGTGTACAACAGTTTCACTTTTGCAAGGTTACGGAGCAAACGTCTACGTTCTTCCGTTTCCGTAAAGCTGTTGAGAGCGGCAGTTTGTTTCAGTCCGATTGATTTCAACTGTTGGACTTGGTCTTCCATCAACGCGAGCAGCGGTGAAACGACAATCGTAACCCCGTCGGCGAGAAAAGCAGGCAGCTGGTAACAAAGGGATTTGCCCCGTCCTGTCGGGAGCATAGCCAACACGTCTGCCCCATCTATGAGCGCTTCAATGATTTCTTTTTGCCCTTGCCTAAATGAAGTAAAACCAAACAAAGCCTGCAAATGACGTTCTAACATTTTATGAATCCTTTCCTCGCCAGCGTAAGCCGAATGTCAAAATAAGTGACTTCATTGTTAAGCGCTGTTCGAATCGTTTTTAACTTTAACGTACGGTGTTCGCGGCTGGCGCGCAAAATGTTCTTTTGCGTTTCTTCGCTCACATAGCGGTCAATTGGGAAAGAGCGGTCAAACAAAGCAATTTCAACGAGATGATCTTCAATCGTTGCCGGCTTTAAGCCGCGTATGTGCGCGAGCTCTTGCACAGAATCAACTTGCGGCAATAAAGAGGCGGTTTTTCGTGCCGACGCAGTGCTTGTCCGGCTTTGTATCGTTGGAAGCAAATGTGAAAGCACTTCGTAATTGCACGGGTTTTCACTGGTCTCAGCCATCAGTGCATGGAGGTTGCTTTTATGGCGTAGTTCAACTTCCATTAAGGAAAGACGATAGCGCAAGGCAAGCTGTTGCCTCGTCTCCCCGATCCGCTTTTGCCTTGAAAGCTGTAGAACAAACAGTTCAGCTTGCAGTCGATCACGCTTTCTTAAAAAAGCGGCACATTCTTTATATAACTTCATCCTGTATCGATTCCGTTCAGCTGGTTTTGGGAGTGTGCTTTTGACGAATCGTTGTACATCTAAATCGCCAACGACAGGAATAAAAGAAGTCCCCGTTGCTAATGCATTTAATGACTGCACAAGCAAAGCGAGGCGGTTCCAAAAGAGCACATCCGCCTGTTGGAACAATCCATTGTTTATATTTTGTACGTAAGAATGGGCATGTAGCCAGGCATCCAACTGGGTCTCGCCTTTCTCAGTCAGCTGGTGCGCCCCGTCCGTTTCGCGGACTTTCCCATTTTCAAGCAACGCTTTAACGACTTGTTCCGCTTCGTTATAAGACAGTTGGGGCAAAAGACCAAACAAAGGAAGAGCGCTGAACAAAGCGCCATCTTGTATCGTTTGTGCGGAGCGCTTGCCTTTTAATAAATGATACGCTCCGAATAAAGAGCGTTCGCCTTGAAAACGATGACAGGCAAGCATAAAAAGCTGTTCTCTCACGATTTTTCCCTCTTTCAATCGTGCCTTGGTTTTCCTCATTGTACCAAAACAGCCTTGTTTTTGTCCTTGTTTGTCAATTGCAGTTTTGCTTGTTGCGCGCTACAATTGAATCAGTTTAGGCTTAAGGGGTTCTGCCATGAAAAACTGTTATACGATTGTCGAACTAGATACATGCATTGCTTGCGGCGCCTGTGGGCTCGTTGCCCCAGATGTGTATGATTACAATGAAGAAGGGCTAGCTTACGCTCTCCTTGATCATAATACTGGAAATAAGCCACTTCCCGACTTGCTCGTTGATGATGCAATCGATGCTAAAGATGGCTGCCCAACAGACTCGATTAAAATTTCCGACAAGCCTTTTAACGGTGATCCAACTAAATACGAATAAAAGAATGATTTTGATTAAAGTTATCTGTCTTTTTTCTGTATTTTTCTTTTTTATAACTAACGAGGATTAGCGATTACAAGAAAAACCGAACTTTTTTGGTTTTGACGATTGACTTTTCTGCGTTGCCATGATAAATTATCTAACAAATCAAATTGCTAAAAACGATGATGAAGACATGAAAAGCAAGGCCGATTCAGAGAGCTGGTGGGAGCTGCAAACCAGTGACAGCCTGTTTGGATAGCCCTTCTAAGTTGTCACGTCGAAAAAACAGTAGACGTGTGCCGGCTTCTGC
The DNA here is from genome assembly GCF_001598215.1 of Shouchella clausii. GTDB lineage: Bacteria > Bacillota > Bacilli > Bacillales > Bacillaceae_D > Shouchella > Shouchella tritolerans. Next base: position 265,090 of record NZ_BCXJ01000002.1, read on the forward strand.
CGTTACCAGTAAAGATGCACATCTTGTGCAAACAACGAGGGTGGTACCGCGAACATTCGCCCCTCACAGCAAAATTCTGCCGCTGTGGGGGGCGTTTTTCATTTATGTAGGAAGAGAACCATAAAAGGAGTGGAGTACAAATGAACCAAGTAGCAGAGCCAAAAACAGCCCAATTTCACATTCTCGTAGCCGATACCATGAGCGAAGAAGGCCTGTTGCCTTTGCTTGAGGCTGACCATGTTGAGGTTACACAAGCAAGCGTCGACAACGCTGGGCCACTGGAGCAATACGACGCCCTGTTAATCCGCAGTGCCACTACAGTCACCGAGGAGCTCCTCAGCCGTATGCCACGTTTGAAAATCGTTGCTCGTGCCGGCGTCGGTGTTGACAATGTAGACATACAAGCGGCAACCAAACATGGCGTTGTCGTCATTAATGCACCTGACGGCAATACCATTTCAACAGCGGAGCACACATTTGCGATGATGTGCGCACTGTTGCGCAATATTCCACAAGCTAACGCTAGTGTTAAATCAGGAAAATGGGACCGCAAAGCTTACCAAGGCACTGAGCTTCGTGGAAAAACACTTGGCATTATTGGCTTTGGCCGTATTGGTACGCAACTAGCTAAACGAGCCAAAGCGTTTGAAATGGGTGTGCTTGTGTATGATCCATTTTTAACGGCTGAACGAGCAGAAAAACTTGGCATCGCCCAAGGCGAGTTGGATCATGTTCTATCCGTTGCCGATATCATTACTGTGCATACGCCATTAACGAAAGACACAAAAGGGCTTTTGAATATGGAAACAATCGCGAAAACAAAGCCAGGTGTGTTTTTAATAAACTGCGCCCGGGGGGGCATCATTGATGAACAGGCTTTAAAACACTACTTAAACAACGGCCACGTGGCCGGGGCTGCTTTGGATGTGTTTACAGAAGAACCAGCGACAGACAAAGAATTGATTGATCATCCTAACGTAGTTGCCACACCTCATATTGCTGCTTCCACGAAAGAAGCACAACTGAACGTTGCTGCCCAAGTCTCACAGGAAGTACTGCAATTTTTAAACGGTGAACCGGCATTAAACTCCATTAATTTGCCAGCCATGCCAAAAGAAGTTTACGAAAAAATGAAGCCATATTACGACCTTGCTAGGACAATGGGCTCCGTATTATCACAATTGATGCGCGTGCCTGTCCAAGAAATCGAAGTGTTTTACAGCGGTACAACAGCCGAACAAAATACGAGCGTGCTAACGAGAAGCCTTATTTCTGGTTTTCTCCAACCACGTGTTGATGCGGCTGTCAATGATGTCAACGCCTCACTTATTGCCAAAGAACGTGGCATTTCCTTTGGCGAAAAGCATGTGACGAAAACATTTGGCTACTCTAACCTCATTCAGGCAATTGTCCATGGCGAAGGCAGACAGTTTGAAATGAAGGCAACTTACATCCATGAATATGGGCCACGGATTGTATCAATCAACGGCTTTTCAGTCGATGTCGTCGCAGAAGGGCATATTTTATACATCCAACATTTTGACCGCCCCGGCGTTATCGGCAAAATGGGTCAACTCCTCGCTAAGCACGACGTCAACATTGCAACGATGCAAGTTGGACGGAAATCAGCCGGTGGCGAAGCGATTATGATTGTCCAAGTCGATAAACATGTAGATCAAACGGTGATCGACGGTTTGTTAACGTTTGACGAAATCGCTATTGCTAGCGTCATCGATTTATAAGCCTTGAAAAACATAGACAACTTTTGCTAATAGGCGCGCTTCGTCGATAGCAAAAGTTAACGATCGATTGCCTGGCCACCTCGTTTTTCAACTAGGTGGCCTTCGTTTTCTTCTACTTATCTAAACCACTTCTCAACTTCCATAGCGATTCTAAAACAAACAAGAATGTCAGCTTTAAAAAAATATTTGCTCACCAGTTCACAATATGATATGATCAACTTGAGGATTTTGCTCAATGGTTCACAAAAAGATGAACCTTTTCACTTGCTCATTCTTGTGAAATTACTCACATTCTTATATAGGAGGCTACAAACGATGAAAATAATTGTAATTGGTTGTACCCATGCTGGTACGACTGCTGTTAAAAATTTAATCCGGCTTCATCCTGACGCTGAAATAACCGTCTATGAACGAAACGATACAGTCTCCTTTCTGTCTTGCGGGATCGCCTTGCACGTCGGCGGTGTCGTTGAACATGCTGAAGACTTGTTTTATTCATCTCCACAAGAATTGGCTGCTCTTGGCGCAAACATGCACGTCCTTCATGACGTGATTAACGTTGATAATAAAAACAAAAAAATTCGCGTCCGCAACCTTCAAACAGGTGAACAATTTACAGACAACTATGACAAACTTGTATTTACAACAGGCTCCGCTCCAGTCATACCGCCTATTCCTGGTGTCGGCTTAAAGAACATTCAGCTTTGCAAAAACTATTACCAAGCGCAGCAAATCATAAAAAAAGCAACGAACGCCAAAAAAATAGCCGTCATTGGCGCTGGCTACATTGGCATTGAACTCGTTGAGGCATTTGCAGCAAACGGCAAGGATGTAATCCTTATCGAGGGTGCCAGCCGTATTTTAAACAAATACCTCGACCATGAGTTTACCGATGACATTGAAACAACATTACGTGACCATCATGTTACGCTGGCGCTTGGCGAAAAAGTCGAATCATTTACCGGAAATTCGGCAGGATGTGTCCAAGCCGTGCAAACAAGCAAACAGACACACGAAGCAGACCTTGTCTTGCTTTGCGTCGGCTTTAAGCCACTAACAGATCTCATTAAAGATAAAGTCGACACACTTGAAAATGGCGCTTTGCTAGTGAATGAATATATGCAAACGAGCGATCCTGATATTTTTGCGGCTGGAGACAATTGTGCAGTATTTCACAACTCTGCCAACCATATGGCTTACATCCCTCTTGCTACAAATGCAACGAAAATGGGCACGCTCGTTGCGTACAATATTGATGGGCCGACATTTGCCTATAAAGGGACACAAGGAACATCTGGGCTAAAGTTGTACGACCTAAACATTGCCTCTACTGGTTTAACTGAAGAAACGGCAGCGATATATGGCCTTGATGTCCGTTCATTTACATTCACGGACCATGAACGCCCGACATTCATGCCTTCTGCTGAGGAAGTTCGGATAAAGCTTGTTTTCGAACAGGAATCGCTTCGCATTGTCGGTGCCCAAGTCATGAGCAAGACCGATCATACACAACTAATGAATACCCTATCGGTCTGCATCCAACAGAAGATGACGGTGACTGATTTAGCGTTTGCTGATTTCTTCTTCCAACCACATTACAGCAAGCCTATTCACCTGCTGAATACGCTCGCCCTTAACATTCTTGAACAAAGGGAACCAATACAAAAAACAGCAGAAGTACGCTTATCAAACTAAATGACAAAGCAGCTACTCTTTTCAAGGAGTGGCTGCTTTTTTACTTGTCAGTCGAGACAATGAAAACCAAAGGAGGAAGTTAGAACAACGTTTTTGTGGGCATGGACGAACCGTCCCAAATCCAAACAACAAAGTTGGTCTACAGTCTTTATGGTTGTAGAGAAGCCTTTTTCAAATCCTTTGACGACTTGAACCAAGCGATCAGGACAATCCCAGCAAATACGGTCCAGAAGATGGTTTTCCATACCGAAGATTCTGGGAAATGCTCTGGTAAAATGTGCAAGTCAGGATGGGCAAGCGTATAAACAAGAAGTTTCACGCCAACCCAGCCAACGATTAAATAAGCGGCTGTTTCAAGGCTTGGCCGCCATTCAAGCAATTTAATAAATTTGCCTGCTGCAAATCGCATAATCACAATGCCGATGATCCCACCGCTTAGGACAACAGCAAACTGTGCTCCGTCCAGTTGGCCGATGTTTGGCCAATTCGTCGCTGGCAATGTGACGGCAAGGGCGACGGCTGCTAAAATGGAATCGACCGCAAATGCAAAATCGGCAAGCTCGACTTTTACGACTGTTTTCCAAAACCCTACAGGTGCTTTCATCGCCTTTGCACTCTTTGTTTTCTTTTTGATCCATTTTCGATACAAATAGTGAATAGACAAATACAACAAGTAAATAGCGCCTATTGCTTGGATTTGCCAAACATCGACAAGCAAAGAAATAAAGAACAAAGAAATGATGCGAAATAAGAAAGCACCTGCAAGCCCATAAAATAAAGCTTTTTTTCTTTCGTTTTCTGGCAAATGGCGAACAATCATTGCCAGCACCACTGCGTTGTCAGCAGCTAAAATCCCTTCCAGACCAATTAAAACAAGCAAAACCCAACCATATTCTAAAAGAAGCGGCACATGTTTCCCTCCTAAAAAACCGTTGCTCCCTTTAGGGTTGCCAACGGCTTTTTATCTATGTACGCTTCTTTCAGCAAAGAGCAGGCATCTGGCAAGTTATTGCTTTTGCCCCTCGATGTCCCGCTCCATAATGACTTCATCTGCGGCAGGGCTTTTAAAGCTAAAGAAAAGCAAACAGATGGCAAGCCCTAGCACTAGCACAATTCCGATCCGCCTTACAAAATCCATAAAACCAACCATATTGGCCTCCTTCAAGTCGCTAAAAAAGAGCCATTAAGCCGGCAAATAGCGCCCTCTTATCGCTCTTTTAAACATTCGCCACTACTATCCATATGGCTTCATTTCCCGTTTTATTCCTCCCTTTGAAGGCGTTGTTCGCCGACATAGAGGACATCTTCTTCGGCCAATTCGTGATTAGCGCTACGCGCCATTGTAAAAAAACAGTCCGATAAGCGATTAAAAAAGGGCAACAACGCTTGGGACACATCGGCAACGCCGTTGATTTTTCGTTCTGCTTTGCGGGCGTCTGTACGGCAACGATGCAATGCGCAAGCAGGTTCAGACCCTCCTGGAAGAATAAATCCGGACAGTGGCGGCAACTTAGACGTGTGGGCATCAATGCAACGCTCCAACGCATCGGTATGAGCGCTCGTGATTTTCCAATTCGCCTCTCTCCCTTGAGCCAAATCGGCCCCTGCATCAAATAATTGGTGTGATAGCACAATCAGCTCCTCTGTTAATTGGCTGAGGCCGTGCTTTTTACAGCTGTATATCGCAAAGCCCAGTGAACTGTTCAACTCATCGACTGCACCAATCGCTTCAATGCGTGCATCTGTTTTTAGCAAGCGGGCTCCGACAATGCTCGTCTCGCCCCGATCTCCCCTTTTCGTATAAATCTTCATTCTACCTTCTCCTTAAGGCCATTTTGGACGTCTCCGATTTTCGTATGACGTTTGCTCACCTACACCTACGCTTTAGACGCGTGTGACCACCGAAAATTGTTTCCTTCCTTTCACTGGCTCTATCCATTCATGAAATGCTGTTCCGTAAATATTTTCAAGAGCGGCCCGTGTCAATATCGACTGCGTTTCGCCTTGGCCTACTACTTTTCCATTTTTTAGTAACAACACATCATCACAATATAAACTAGCCAGATTAATGTCGTGTAGAATGCACACAACAGTCAATTGCTGTGATGACAGCAGTTTTGTTAAATGTTCCATGAGCGCAACTTGGTGGGCTAAGTCCAAATGGTTTGTCGGTTCATCAAGTAGCAAGCTGTCAGGTTGTTGTGCTAGCGCCCGAGCGAGCCAGACACGTTGTTTTTCGCCGCCGCTCAAACTTAACAACGACCGTTCAGCCATGTCGCTTATACCTGTCTCTTCCATCGCTTTACAAATGATGTCGTCGTCTGTTTTTCCTTTAACGGTAAACAAGCCTTGTTTATGGGCGTAACGGCCAAGGGCGACCGCTTCATAGACAGGCACGTCAAAGGAAACATGCTCCTCTTGGGATAGCACAGCCATCCGTCGCGCCCGCTCTTTTGGCTTTAGGGTTGCCAGTGGCTTTCCGTCGATTTCAATCGAACCTGCCTGATAAGGATAGAAACCTGTCACCGTTTTTAACAACGTCGTTTTGCCACTGCCGTTTGCCCCAAGTATGCCAAGCATTCGCCCTCTCTTTGCTTGGAAACTTACTTGTTGGAGGATTGGACGTCCCCCTCGGTTGACGGAAAGGTTATTTGCAACAATCATGCTGCCTCATCCCTCCTTTTCGCCCGCTGGCTTCTATATAGCATCCACGCAAAGGTTGGGGCGCCAATGAGCGCGGTTACAACGCCAATTGGCAGTTCTGCAGGAGAAACGACGATACGCGCCGCCAAGTCGCATAACACTAAAAAACTGCCGCCAACAATGGCTGCCAGGGGGAGCAAGTGTGAATAGTCGCTCCCAAAAAGCGTTCGGCACATATGGGGGACAACAAGACCAACGAAGCCAATTGTACCCGAGACGGCAACGGCACTGCCTGTTAAAATGGTCGCGGCAATAAGGACGATGTATTTTTTCTGTACCACATGAACGCCTAAATGCTGCGCCGTTTCCTCTCCATACATAAACGCATTCAACTCATTCCTACAAAAAAACAACAATGTGAACCCGCCAATGAAAAATGGCAGCAACAAGCCAATATGGGCCCAGCCTCTCATCGCAACGCTGCCCATCAACCAATTGATGACTTGACGTAGCTCATCTTGAGACATGGCAATCATCAGCGAAAGCCCTGCCCCTAGAAAGGCGCTGGCAATAATACCTGCAAGCACAACGGTTTCATTTTGCAAAGATGGTGAAAGTAGCTTTGTAAAATACAAGACAGCCACTAACGTCAAAAACCCACACCCCATTGCGACAACGGGCAATGTCCACGCCCCGAAAAAGGCCAATTGAAAGAATAGCACCGCTACTGCGCCAAGTGCAGCTCCAGAGGAAACGCCTAACGTATATGGATCAGCAAGGGGATTCCGCAATAGCCCTTGAAAAGCAGCACCAGCTACAGCTAAACAGGCGCCAACGAAAAGCGCCAGCAGCACTCGAGGAAGGCGAATCTGTAAAATAATTTGTACATGCCCTGGATCTAATTCTTTTCCGAGAGGGATGTTCAGTCCTTCTTGTACAAGGACGAAGAAAACCGTTGGGAATGAAAGGCCGACGCTGCCAAAGCGAACAGCGGCTAGCACCACTAACATCGTGATCACTGTAGCTCCAGCGTAAACGGCGGTTTTATGCGTTTTTAAAACTCGTTGCAATGCGCGCTGCGGTAACAAGATAGCGTTCCTCCTGCCATTTTTCTTCCTAACGGCAAATGCAGCGCCTCGTCGATTTCGACAAACGCTGCATCCGACTGCATTGCCCACTTACATAAGCATCCACTTGAGCAATGCCGTTACTTGTCTCTGTTTAATTACAGAATGTCTTCATTTCGCCCTATCGCCTTGATGTTTGGCAACGTAAAACGAAACGTTGTCCCTTCTCCTAAGCGGCTATGGACAGTAATTTTCCCTTGATGTGCGTCAATAATATGTTTTGCAATGGCAAGGCCTAACCCTGTGCCACCATGCTGCCTTGTCCGCGCTTTGTCCGCTTTATAAAAACGTTCAAATACATAGGGAAGGTCTTCTTCGGGAATGCCCTTCCCCGTATCAACTACAGCAAATGTGTCACGTTCTTGTTCTTGTTCATGTACAACGGTAATCAGTCCACCAGGATCTGTATGCCTGATCGCATTATGAATTAAATTGGTTAAAACTTGCTCAATCCGATCAGGGTCAAATACAGCAATCTGTCCTCTTCCTGGCTTGGCCAATTCGACTGTTACGTCATATTCGCGGGCAAAGCTTGCAAACTTGCGGGTAATCCGTTCTAAATAAGAATCAAGATCCACTTCTTCTAGTTTCAAGTCAATATAGCCTGCTTCCATACGCGCCAAATCGAGGAGCTCATTGACGAGCCTGCCCATACGTAGCGATTCATCATAAATGATTTGCGCCACTTCTTTTCGTTCCTCATCACTTGACGTTACCCCGTCAACCATTGCTTCGCTATAGCCTTGCAACATCGAGATAGGCGTCCGCAGCTCGTGTGACACGTTGGCAATGAAATCTTTGCGCAGTTTGTCATGGCGGCGCTCTTCCGTTACGTCACGGACAACGGCAACAGCACCGCGGACATGCTCTTCAGCATAGAGAGGCGCCATCAACACAGCCATACTTCGCCCTTGAACGGACAGTTCTTGCAGCTCTTCTTTCTCCGCTGAAACAACTTGTTCAAACAAAGGAGTTAACGATACTGGCAATGTTTTCCGTTCACCCGTTTTTGGCTTTTGCCCCTCTTCATAGAATAGCAGCGCTAACACTTCTTCTGCTTGGGGGTTGGTCAATAAGATTCTGCCTTGTCGATCTAGCGTAATCACGCCGTCAGCCATTGAGGCGAGAATATGGGAAAGCTGTTCTTTCTCTTGATTTAACTCGGAAATGTTGCGGTTAAGCTCTCGGCGCATCCGGTTAAAGGCAATCGCTAGCTGGCCAATTTCATCTTGTGTAAGGATCGGCACTTTCGTATGAAACTGCCCTTGTGCCACTTCCAATGCCGCTTGCCGCATTTTTCGCAGCGGCGACGTAATCCGGCTTGACAAAAAAAATGCAAAAACAGTCGTCAACACTAACGCGATGCCTGCTGACAAATAGATAATGCGTCGCGTTTCTGCCGCTGCTTCCTCGACGGCAGACAGTGGTTGGTATAGAATGATGCCGCTGCTCGTTAAATAATCTTCTGATAACGGCACTCCGACAACGATCATTTCGATCGGGTCTTGCTGCTGATCATTTGCAGGATAATTGGCCTCTGTTACAATCCGCTCGCCTTTTTCCAGTCCTTCTACCGACCACTCTTCTAGCAATGTCGCAACATTGATCTCTCCTGAGCGGTTGCCTTGGGTACTCCACGCTTTTGCGCCATTTTTAATAATGGTGATATTAATTTGAAATTCATTGCTTAACGATTGCAAGTAATCATACGTGCTTGTTTCATCCGTATGGGTTTCATACATCGTTTTTGCCATATTTGCGTAGCTGTTTAAGCGGCTTTCAGCTTCCTCAATCGCATTTCCTTCTGTAAAGCGAAGCAGCAGCACCATTAAAATCGTCAATACAGCGGTGACAAGCAAAAGGATGGTGAACCATAATTTCCCGACCACACTTTGCCACAGCATCACCCACGCGTCGCCTCAAACTTGTATCCAACCCCCCAAACGGTTGAAATAATCGCTGCTACTTCTGGAGAAACGCGATTCAGTTTTTCGCGCAATCGTTTGACGTGTGTGTCGACTGTTCGCAAGTCGCCAAAAAACTCATAGTTCCACACATCCTTTAATAGCTGTTCACGCGAAAACACTTTATCTGGTGATTGCGCCAAATAAAAGAGCAGTTCATATTCTTTTGGCGTCAAGCTAATTTCCGTCTTGTCAACGGTCACTCGATGGGCATCATTGTCAATCGTGAGTGGCCCAAACACAAGCACATCTTTTGTCTGTGTGTCAGTTTGCAAAAACTTAGTAGCAGACGCACGGCGCAACAAAGCTTTCACACGGAGCACCACTTCCCGGGGGCTGAACGGTTTGACAATGTAATCGTCGGCTCCTACTTCAAACCCTTGCACACGGTTTGCTTCTTCTCCCTTGGCCGTCAACATCATCACAGGCGTCGCTTTTTTCTTACGGAGCTCTTGGCACATCTCGACGCCGTCCATCCCCGGCATCATCACATCAAGCAAAATCAAGTCATATTCTTTTGCAAGGGCGAGTTCAAGTGCCTCCTCACCGTTGCTTGCTTCTTCAATTTGGTACTCTTCCCTTTCTAAATACATTCGCAACAAGCGGCGAATCCGCTCTTCATCATCTACAACAAGCAATGTCGGCTTGTATTCCATTTGGGAAACCTCCTTATCAATACTGCTCTCATTAGTAGTGTACCACGGAAGAAATTTTAGTTGCCATTCGTACGACTAAAAATGCGGAATTGATGCAGCCGAAGCTGTAACAATTCCGCCAAATTTAAGCGTAAGAATGAAGTCCCGCTATGACCAAATTAACAAATACGAGGTTAAACATAATAATCGCAAAACCAATTACGCATAACCACGCCGATTTTTCACCATGCCACCCTTTGTTTAAACGTAAGTGGAGATAAACGGCGTAAAATAAAAACGTAATAAGCGCCCACACTTCTTTCGGGTCCCATCCCCAAAAACGTGACCACGCAATTTGCGCCCAAATCATCGCAAATACAAGCCCACCTAAAGCGAAAACAGGAAAGCCAATTGCAATGGCACGATGGCTTAACTCATCCGTTGTTTGCGGGCTAATGTTTTTCAAAAGCGGCTGGATTGCCTTTGTGAGCCGTTTGCGCAAAATCAACCGCAGCAGCCAATAAAGCAACAAGCCAGCAACAAATGACCACAGCAACGTATTCAAATCGCTCGCTTCGATATTGCCTGGTACTGAAACCCATGGCTCCATCGCGCCCTCCGTCAAAAGTTCCCATTCATTAGGCCCGACAATTGCTGGCAAATTGTACACCATCGGCTGTTCTGAAACGATGCCTTCATCGTTAACATATTGAAATTCGACTTCATATCCTGCTGCTGCAAACCCATGGGATAGTGTCGAATAGGCAAGAAAACAGAGAATACTGTACATGATGACTTCCAATGCCCGAGGCTTCCAACTTTTCGTCGTCAAATCAATCGTGCGGATCAAATAAGCAAGCCCGGCGGCAAAGCCGATCGCTAAGAGCCCTTGCCCAATCGAAGTCGTTATAATGTGGAGCTTTAGCATGAGCGGCATTTGCAAAGACGGTACAAGCGGTGAAATCGCCGTTTCAAATGTTGACGCGTAAACAATCAACAGCATTACAGTCGGCATTGCAAAAAAACCAATGACATCTGCCTTGCTCGGATAAATAAAATAAAGGATGACAAAAGCCAAGCTCATCGCGATTCCGAGAAAAGTCATATACTCAAACATATTGCTGACAGGCGGATGGCCTGCTACAGACCAGCGCGTTATAAAATAGCCTAAAGCTAGAAGCAAGCCTAAAGACGCAAACACGAACCCACGCCTGCTTTCTTTTGATGCTGTTTTGCTTGATTCCGCTTCTTTTTTCCGTTTCCGAAGGGAGAACGCAAAAAATACCGTTGCTATTAAATAAGCAAAAAAAGCAAACAGCAGTAAATTAAAGCTAAGATTGACCATAACGTCCCCCTATTTCTTTTATACACCTTCTGAGCGGCTCTCCGCTTCTTCCTCTTGGTCGACAGGAGGGACAAGCGCATTGCCTTCTAATGCATCGTCAATTTCCCTTTTAAAAGACAGCCAGTTCCGATTTGTATGGCCAGCAATCCAAACTTCCCCGCCAACTTGTTGCAGCCACACACGCCTGTGGGCCCAGTACGACCCTTGAATGAGCCCAATAATAAAGATCACCCCTCCGGCAATTAAAAGCGGCATTGTCAAGTCTTTTCGGACCGTTAAAATGCTGACATTGACTAAATCGACATCGACAAATGTCATTTTATATTCATTTTCCCCTAGCGGTTCTAAATTTTGCTGGATACCAACCATGCTTGTCTCGCCATCTGGGGTATCAGGTGTGTACATCGTAAAAATAAAGAACGGATTATTCGGCACACTTGAACGTGTAGATGGTTCGTTATTGCTATTCATGTAAAAATCCGGGAAATATTCATCAAGCATAACGGAATACCCGTCGCCAAGGTCATAAGATTTCTCAGGGTTAAGTAAATTAACGGTCAGTTCGCCAAACGTGTCACCAGTGTCTTTATGTTCCAATGTAAACGTCATTTCATGCAACTCATTTAAGCGGTAATCCGTTTGATAAAGGGAAAATGAATCAAATTTGAGCGGATCGTTGACACGAATCTGTTTTTCTTGCACTTGTTCAAGCTCGCCGCTCTCTCCGACAATTCCTGATTCTTGCCGTTTGTAAAGAACGGCATCGGTTTCAAACGTCTCAGGTACAACTGCATTGCTTGATGCAAACGCATCTTGGAAACGCTCATCTTCTTCGTCGTATAGCTCCACCGTAAACCCACGGTTCTCAATAAAATAACCCTCTGTTTCTGGTATCGGGCTTTGTTCTCCTTCACGGACCCACATTTGCGTGTCCACGTACATGCCAGGAATGTAGCGGAGCAAACAACCGATCAGAAACAAAATTAAACCTAAATGGTTGACGTACGGGCCCCAACGGGCAAAGCGGTTTTTTTCCGCCAGTACGTTCCCATTTTCGATGCGAATGCGGTAGCGTTTATGTTCTAGCCTTTCTGCCGCTTCAGAAATCGCTCTCTCCGCTTCTGAAGGCGCGATTTCTGTCTTTGAAAATAAACGCTGCCTTGTCATAAAATGCTTATGGCGCGTTACCCGTTGCGACTTTAACGCTTTATACAAAGGAACGCCACGGTCAATGCTGGCAACAATAATGGAGATGCCAAGTGCGGCTATTAAGGCAATATACCACCACGAACTATACAGTTCGTGCAAGCCCAACTTGTAATAAAACAGTCCGATGCTGCCATACTCTTGTTCATAAAATACTTCTGGGTCTTCGCCAATTAAATTTTCTTGCGGAAAGATTGTCCCGACTCCTGAGGCAAGCAGCAGCAAAACGATAATCCATACGCCAACCTTCACGGAAGAAAAAAAGCCCCAAATCCGATCAAGTACCGTTACTTTCCGCTTTTTTGAGCGAATCGCTGCCCCCTCGTAGCGCATGTTCACGCCTTCTGTTCGCGCTTTTTCCGTCAGAGGCTTCCCACATGCTGCGCACATCTCGGTGCCTTCTCTGTTTGTGTGTCCGCACTCACATACGTGCGTCTGTTCGTTCATGACAAATCCCCCCAGATGCCCTTATGCGTCAGGAACAATGCTTTTGAAAAATTCGTGGACCATTTCCTCTGTCATTGCGCCTGTATGTACTTTTTGCACAATGCCGTGCTCGTCCACTAAAATTGTAGCTGGAAGCGGGCCGATTCCATACGCCCGTGTTACTTCCCGGCGCTCATCAATGGCGACTGGAAAGGTAAGGCCGTGGCGATTGATAAACGACTGGACTGTTAGGGGCGCCTCATCAACATTGACGGCAATCATTTCAACTTCATCTTTGTATTGCTCGTAAGCATTTTCAATGTAAGGCATTTCCCGCTCGCACGGCTCACAGAACGTGCCCCAAAAGTTGATAAATACCCCTTTGCCTTTATTTTGGCCAAGCTCAAACCGCTCCTGTTCCAGATCGACTAACGCAAAGTTGGTCGCCGGTTCTCCGACTTTGACTGCTCCCTGTTCAGAGGCGGCATTCGCATAAATCGTGTAGCCGATTGCACACACGATTGCAAATAACACCGTAAAACGGATAATGCTCCTTTTCTTTTTGCTTTTACCCAAGCGACGTCCCCTCCTCTCGCGAAAATGTGAACGTTTTCTTACATTATAGCGCTTTCTTCATTTTGTCCGCCTGCAATTTTATGACGGTTTCGTGACAGCCAGTTCCTTTAATTGTTTGACTTCAATCGGCTTTAACGGCCGTGACTCACCTGGATGTAAATGGCCAAGCGTTAAAAACCCGTAGCGCTCGCGCTTTAACTTTACAACAGGATGGCCAATTGCTTCAAACATCCGGCGGACTTGGCGGTTTTTGCCTTCATGGATAATAAGCCGCACAATCGCTGTTTGCTTTTTTTTGTCAATCGATAGGACTTTTGCTTTTGCCGGGGCAGTCTTGCCATCTTCTAAGACAATGCCGGTTTCAAGTTCTTTGATCCGTTTCCGTTCAGGGATTCCTTTCACTTTGGCAATGTATTCTTTTTCAATTTTATAACGGGGATGCATGAGCAGATGGGCAAACTCTCCATCATTTGTAAGCAAAAGCAAACCAGATGTGTCATAATCCAACCGGCCAATAGGATAAATTCTTTGTTCGCTTTCAATAAAATCTGTGACGACTTTCCGCCCTTTCTCGTCATTTGATGTTGACACGACGCCAGTCGGTTTATACAACAAATGATAGACAGGCTCTTCTTTATCAAGGGGAACGCCATCCACTTCAACAGCGTCTTTGCTTGGATTTACTTTTGTCCCTAATTCCGTGACTGTTTCGCCGTTTACTTTCACTCTACCTTCAACAATATATTCTTCTGCTTTTCTTCTAGAAGCCACTCCTGCTTTGGCGATAACTTTTTGCAATCGTTCCATCGTTGTTCACCTCTTTGCCATCATACCGCCTTCAAGCGACTGATACAAGTAGGCGAAAGTAGAGATTTTATGGGACTCGAAAAATCAAACAATTGCCCCTCTTTACTGCTGTTCCCGTCGTATACCTATGTTTTTCGCCCCGAGCTCTCTCCATCATAATAGAACACTGCTTTGCGTGGCAATTGATGTAAAGCGTATTCTCCAACAGAAAAAAACGCGTCTAGCTTATTTGCCAGCCACGCTCTTTTTGCTTGTCTGTTTTTCTGCCTGTTTCTCCTCGCTTACCCAAAGACGAGGCTAACGACAACAACAGCGGCAATCATGCCGACTAAGTCAGCAAGTAGTCCGACTTTTAGGGCATCGCCCATTTTCTTGATGCCGACTGCACCGAAATAAACCGTTAAAATATAGAACGTTGTATCTGTGCTTCCTTGCAGCGTAGCAGCTAAGCGGCCAATGTAAGAGTCGGGGCCATGGACAGCAGTTAAATCCGTCATTAACCCAAGAGCACCTGTTCCGGAAATGGGACGCATTAGCGCGAGTGGAACAATATCGGCAGGAATGCCGACCCAGCTCAGTACCGGCGCCATGGCACCGACAAGAGCATCCATTGCCCCGGAAGCGCGAAACACATAAATAGCGACGAGCATCCCGACTAAATAGGGGATAATCGAAACGGCCATGCTAAACCCTTCTTTTGCACCCGATACAAATGTTTCATACGTCGGCACGCGCTTAAATGAAGCGACAAGGACGACAAAACCAATGAGCAACGGGATGAGCCACACGGAAAGCGATGTTAAATAGGTCATTTCTTTTTACGCTCCTTTCGCGCCCGGCGCATATAAAAAAGGCGGTCAATGCAAATCGCCCCTAGCATGGCGCAGCCAGAAGCTAAAATGGTCGTGCTGACAATATCTGTAGGCGCCGCAGAACCGTACGACATACGAATGGAAATGACCGTTGTCGGCACAAGCGTTAAGCACGCTGTGTTTAAAGCAAGCAACGTGACCATAGAACGGCTCGCTTCTTCTTTGCCGCCATTTAGCCGTTTCAACTCCTCCATCGCCTTGATGCCCATCGGTGTTGCAGCATTGCCAAGACCGAACACATTAGCGGTCATGTTCGACAATATATAACCCATTGCTGGGTGGTCTTTTGGCACTTCTGGAAAAAGACGCCTTGCAAGGGGATGGACAATTTTCGCCAATGCCTTGAGAAGCCCAGCCGCTTCTGCGACTTTCATCAGCCCAAGCCAGAATGTCAGCACGCTAATTAAGCCGATGCATATCGTTACCGCTTCTTTCGCCCCCGTGAAGACGCTCTCTGTCACCTCTGCCATCGTCCCGTTCACACCTGCATAGATAAGACCGATCAATAGCATACCGGCCCAAATCACGTTAATCATAAAGGCCGCACCCCAATGATGAATGTTAGTAAGCGCCCAATTTTTTGAAACAAAGAAACGTGCTCCTCTTCTTGAGCCTGATAATAAAGAGGGATCGATTCAATCGTTTTGCCATCAACCGTAAATGCTAATTTTCCAATTGGATCAAGAAGCTCCTGGTCAGTAAACTTTCCTCTTTTCGGGGGATTCTTCAACGTTAAAGCAGACTGCAACTGGCTTTTTTCTTCTGTCGTTAGCGGGTACACAACGTCATACGGGACATACAAATTGCCTTCGTAAAATGGATCGACTTTGCTTTTCAGCTTCCCTTTTGACACGAGCCGTTCAAGGCTGTAATGTTCAAATCCCCAGTTAAACATATGCATATGGTCATCCCAATCATCAGGGGCATTTAACGTGACGGCAATTAAATCAAGCCCGTCTTTGGAAGCGGTAGACACAAGCGTTCGTTTCGCCAATTTCGTATAACCTGTTTTCCCGCCAGTTGAGTAACTGTACTTCTCGGTGAGGAGACGGTTTTTATTATGGAACACACGGACTTTCTCGCCTTTTGAACGGTAGTCTTTTGTCGATGAAATATCTCGGTATTCTTCGTTTCCCATCGCATATTGGGTTAAAAGCGCCATATCGTACGCACTCGACAAGTGATCCGCATCTGTATCTAGCCCGTGTGGATTACGAAATAGCGTATTAGACATGCCAATTTCCTCTGCCTTTTCGTTCATTAAAAAAACAAAGCCTTCGACGCTGCCGCCAACATGTTCAGCAATCGCTATAGCTGCGTCGTTGCCGCTCCGTAGCATAAGCCCATACACTAAGTCGCGGAGCGTTAATTTTTCGCCAGCCACTAAATACAGGGAGGAACCTTCTGTTCCTTCAGCACGTTTGGATACGGTTACTGTCTCGTCCAGCTTGCCTGATTCAATCGCTAAGATGGCCGTCATAATCTTCGTAATGCTGGCGATTTTCAGGGGCTGATGTTCATTTTTGCTATACAGAACACGGCCAGAAGACTGTTCCATCAAAATAGCGGCCTGTCCAGAAACAGGAAATGTTGCAGGTTCATTCGCAAGCGCCTCGCTGCTCTGAAAAAAAAACAAGAACCCGACCAATAAACAGTGCACGATTGTTTTTTTCATCATACCCTCCAGCCTCCACTCCGTTTAGTACCACTTTATGCGAACAAGCTATGAATATGACGGGCTTGTTCGAAATCAACCATGACAAAAAACCTTTTCACCTCTTTTAACGGCGAAAAGGTTTTTATTCTTGGATTCAAGGCAGTTTTAGCCTTTTGGTTTAAAGCAAAGGGAAGCCAAAAATCCAAAGATGATCGCAGCAGAGATGCCGGCGCTTGTCACTTCAAATATGCCGGTAATAATCCCAATCAAGCCGACACGATTTACTTCCATTAACGCTCCTTGGACAAGGGAATTTCCGAAACTTGTTATTGGTACAGTCACGCCTGCGCCAGCAAAATCAATTAACGGTTCATATAAACCAAACCCGCTTAAAATCGCCCCTGATACAACGAGCGTCGACATCGTATGGGCAGGTGTCAGCTTGCCGACATCCATAAGCAGTTGGCCAATGACGCAAATGACCCCGCCAACTAAAAAGGCCCACAGAAAAATCATGACATCCCTCCGTTCGCTTCAATCGACACCGCATGAGCGATACAAGGGATCGACTCTTTTTGCTGATAAGACAAAGGAGAAAGCAACGCGCCTGTTGCCACAACGAGCAAACGCTTTAACTCCCCTTTTTGCATTTTTTTCAACAGATGCCCGTATGTGACGACAGCGGAACAGCCTGGTCCGCTTGCGCCCGCCATAACAGGCTGGTCTTCTTTATAGAGCATTAAGCCACAATCCTGAAACTTGCTATGGTCAAGGTCATACCCTTGTTGCTTTAATAAGTCACGGCAGATCGGTAGGCCAATTTGGCCAAGGTCGCCAGATACGATTAAATCATAGTCATCGGGTTTGCTGTTTGTGTCGCGAAAATGAGCAGCGATCGTGTCAGCAGCGGCAGGCGCCATCGCCCCTCCCATATCATAAGGATCGGACAAGCCCATATCAACAATACGGCCGATTGTCGCTTTCGTAACGACTGGCCCATTGCCTGTTTTTTCAAGCAGGCACGCCCCTGCGGCAGTTGCTGTCCATTGCGCGGTTGGCGGCTTTTGACTCCCATACTCAGTCGGGTAGCGGAATTGCTTTTCAGTTACTGTATTATGGCTTGAAGCGACACTAATCACATGCCGGGCTCCCCTTGCTTCCATAATCATCGCGCCGATTGCCGGCCCTTCCATCGACGTTGAACAAGCACCAAACATGCCTAAATACGGAATGCCAATTGTACGGCCGGCAAAACTGGAAGGCGTAAGCTGATTAACCAAATCGCCAGCAAGCATAAAGTTCACATCTTCTTTTTTTAGGGAGGCTTTTTTCAACGTTTCTGTTACAGCGCCTTCAATCAGAATAGTCTGCGCTTTTTCATAAGAATCTTCGCCGATCCATAAATCGTCATGCAATAAGTCAAACGCTTCTGGAATGGCGCCATTTGCTTCAAACGGTCCGCCCACTGTTCCCGTTGCTGTTATAACCGGTTTGCTGTTAAAAATCCAACTCTGTTTGCCTGCGAGCATTAAAGCACCCCCGTTTTCATTAAAATCGTTTTGATGAGCGCAATAATGAAAGCAGCAACAGTGCCAAAAACAATAACTGAACCAGCCAATTTGAACATATTGCCACCGACACCGAGGACATACCCTTCCGTCCGGTGCTCAATCGCAGCCGATGCAATCGAGTTCGCAAATCCAGTAACTGGTACTGCCGTCCCAGCCCCTGCCGTCTGCGCAATCCGATCATAAAAGCCAAGGCCTGTCATTAATGTCGCTAAAAAAATCAATACGGCGACTGTCGGGTTTCCAGCCGTTTTTTCGGTAAAATTAAAGTTCGTATAGAAAAAAACGTGCAAACATTGTCCAATTAAACAGATAAAACCGCCAATAAAAAAGGCGTAAATACAGTTTTTAAGTACAGGCCGCTTTTTCTCATAAGAGCTATGCAGTTCTTGGTATTCTTGCTGCTGCGGCGTAAGCTGTTTTTTTGCCATATGTGCCCTATCCTTTCGAATGCTTTTCAATAACCTTGATCGTTTTCTCAAGCTCTTTTTCGCTTAAATTGCCGGCTTTCACTTTATTTTCAGCGTCCTCTAGTTCTTTGTAGATTTTCTTATCCGTGGAAATGTGGATTGTATAATCTGGATATAATGCTTTGATCCGGTCAAATGCTTTTTTCCGTACATCTTTTAATTGAAAGCGATCCACTTGCTTGACATGCATCGCCATGACCATTTCTTCTTTATACTGGATGCCTCTGACGCTGATCACTTCTTCCATCGCCAGAATCTCGTCCTTCGCCCTATCTGAAGCTTCTTGGCCATGGCCTGCAGCTTCCTGGAGTTTGAAGGCACTGCCTCGCTCATCTTCAGCTTGAGTACAAGCTCCTAAACAGAGGAGAACAGCAAGCACCGAAACCAATTTTCTTTTCATGTTTAGTTTCACCTCCACCTACAAATCATATCTAGACACACATAGGTTGTTTTAGTTAGAAATCGTTTAAACATGAAATTTTTGTAAATTTTTTCGCCGTTAATTTTCTCTTACCTATTTAGCCTGCCTAATGGCGAAGGCAATCTTTCTAGACATCCGTTTTTCACGACTAAATCATTATCTGCATTTGCTGCACTCTGAATACGAACAGAATTTGGAATTGGGGGATGGTAGACGATGGAAGGGTATCTGTTTCTCACAACTGAGCTCATTGTTGGCTTTTTTGCTCTCCTGTTGCTAACAAAAGTGCTTGGCAAAAACCAAATTACGCAATTAACACCGTTTGACTTTATTTCGGCACTCGTTATCGGCGAATTGGTCGGCAATGCCATTTATGATAAAGATATTGGCCTTCAGTATGTGCTCTATGCCATTTTCGTATGGGGCTCACTCATTTATTGCATTGAAATCATCACGCAAAAATTTCGTATCACCCGGGGGTTCCTTGAAGGCACCCCGGCGATTGTGATTGCTAAAGGGCGAATTCAATATGAGGAACTCCGCAAAAATAAGCTGGATTTGAACCAGCTCCAACATCTTTTGCGTGAAAAAAGTGTGTTCTCAGTCCGTCAAGTCGAGTATGGCATTTTAGAAACAAACGGAACAGTAAACGTCCAACTCAAACCGCCTTACGCGCTGCCGACTAACCGTGACCTTTCCCTAAACCCAGAAAACCTGCCAATGCCAGTACTGTTAATAATGGATGGGGAAATCATAAAAAAAGCTTTAAAGGAAATTGGCCGAGATGAAACCTGGCTTAAAGATCAATTAAAAGAACGGGGCATACTGTCTTATAAAGACGTCCTGTATGCAGAATGGATCGATGGAGAACCACTATTCTTGCAAACGTACAGAGCCGAGTAAATAAAAGGCGGATCGCCTAATAAGAACGATTGTCTACATGTTCGGAAGCAAACATGAAACATATTGCTTGCTTTTGTCGTAAAACAAGGAAACACATATTATATATTGATTGTGTTTGCCAACTGCTTTTGTATACAATGAACCTACAACATCAAATTGCAATAGGAGGGTGTAAAGAATGGCAATGAAAGATCTTTTAAACAATATGTATTCTTTAGGTGTAGGCGCCGCTGCTGCGAGCAAAGAACAAATTGAAAAAACAGTCAATGACTTAGTCCAACGCGGTGAAGTCAAACGGTCTGAATCGAACCAACTTATCGATGATTTGCTGGCAAAGGGGCAAAAGGCGCAGGAGAATATGGAAAATATGATCCAAGAGCGGACAAAACAATTCTTATCGTCTATGGACGTGCCGACAAAGGAAGAGGTCGACGCCCTTAAAGCGCGTGTCGCTGCCCTCGAAAAAGCCCTTAGCGAGAAGGACGTAGAAAAGTAACAGAACGAACCAGGACTGGAAAGGACGAAACCTATGTTAAAAACGCGCATTCGCTACCTTTCTAGGTACCAAGATATTATTACAGCCCTTTATCACTATGGTTTTGGCCAAATTGTCCGTGATTTAGGGCTGCTAGATCGCACAAAAAAACGAACCAAAAAGAAACGTGCCAAAGACTCTTCGCTTTCAGTCGCCAAGCGGATTCGCTTGCTTTTAGAAGAGCTTGGCCCTACCTTCATTAAACTTGGACAACTTGCGAGTACACGGGGCGACCTGTTTCCTGCTTATGTGCTATCCGAACTGGAGAAACTTCAAGACAATGTGCCAAGCTTTGCCTATCAAGAGGTGAAAGACATCATTGAAGTAGAACTGGAAGCACCGCTTGAGAAGTTATTCCGTTCCTTTGAACCAGTCCCATTGGCAGCGGCCTCGATTGGACAAGTCCATCGGGCTGAACTGCCTACTGGCGAAAAAGTCGTAGTGAAAGTGCGGCGCCCAGGAATCGAGCGCACAATTGAAACGGACCTTGCCATTTTGCATGACTTGTTAGAGTTGGCCGAAGAGCGGATCGGTTGGGTCAAGCGCTTCCGTCTCGTCGATTTGTTTCACGAGTTTGCTGAAGCGCTAAAAGAGGAAATCAATTATAAAAATGAGGCGCAAAACGCAGAACGGATTAGGCGGCAAAACTCGGAAACACATCATCTTTTTACACCGGTTGTCTACTCGTCTCATTCAACGATGAAAGTGTTGACGATGACCTATGTGGATGGCACGAAAATTACCGATGCTACATATGAGAAAGGCTTCGACCAAGAAATCGTGGCTGAACGGTTTGCCACAGGCATGTTTGAGCAGATTTTTGTGCATGGCTTTTTCCATGGCGATCCACACCCAGGCAATGTGTTTGTCACTAAAGAGAACGAGATCATTTTGATTGATTTTGGAATGGTAGGCCGCTTGACAAACGATATGCGCCAAAATTTGGCTTTACTTGTCCTTGGTTTAAAAGGACGCAACACCGACCGCGTCATGGAAGCCCTTTTCCGCATGGATATTGTTCACGACCAAGTGGACCGTGACCGCCTCTGGGATGACCTCGACCATTTACGGTTAAAATATTACGACATCCCAATGGCTGACATTTCTCTCGCCGAAGCTGTACAAGACTTGTTCAACGTCGCCAATAAACATGATTGCGTTGTGCCTGTCGATTTGACAATGCTCGGAAAAGCACTATTATCAGTAGAAGCGATTGTCTCGTCACTTGCCCCTACATTGCGCATTATTGATATTGTTGAACCGTTTGGGCGTGTCTTAATTAAGGAACGCTATGATCCACGCAACTTTGCCAAAAAAGTCCAAGCTGAATTTCAAGAAGGCATGGAAACATTGCGGCATTTTCCACGAGATATGCGCAAAACGTTAAAAGATATCCGTGGCGGAAAATTGAAAGTCAATATCTCGATTCGCGAAATCCACCATCTGATCCAAAAAGTGGACCGAATTAGCAATAAGCTTGCTTTTTCAATCGTGCTCCTTTCATTTAGCATCATTATGGCTGGAGTCATTATTGGCGGCTCCTTAACAGCTGAGCCAACCATCCTATTGCAAATTCCCGCCATCGAAATAGGGCTTGTGATTACCTCACTAATGTTTTTTTGGATTATCTGGGCAATTTTTAGGTCGGGGCGTTTTTAGATCGTAAGAGAAAGTTGCAGTGATACCAATGATGATTGAATTAGCAATACCAACGTATTTATTTGTCGCCCTCATGATCGTGAATATCTTGCTTGCCGCCATTTTAATTTTTATTGAACGTAAAGATGCACAAGCGACTTGGGCATGGCTGCTTATTCTGTTTTTTATTCCACTAGGCGGCTTTATTATTTACATTTTCCTAGGACAAACATTAACGCGGAGGAAAATGTTTGAATGGGAAGGAATTAATAAAGTAGGTCTCGAGCATTTCATTGAAGAACAAAAGCGTGATCTTTTAGATACCTCGTTCCGCTTTAATAGCCCTACTGTTGATAAAAACCGTGAATTGATCTATATGCATTTAATGAGCAACGATGCGCTGCTGACAATAGAGAACCGTGTCGATATTTCCAGTGACGGCAAAGAAAAATTTGCGCAACTGTTAAAGGATATCGAACAGGCCAAGACATTCATCCACATCCAGTATTATATTTTTCGTTATGATGAGATCGGAAAAACGATCGTGGACGCGCTGACAGAAAAAGCGCGACAAGGCGTGAAAGTCCGCTTGCTCTATGATGACCTCGGTTCCCGGTCTTTGCGCAAAAAGTATTTAAAAGCGTTTCGTGAAGCAGGCGGAGAAATTGGTATCTTCTTCCCATCTAGGTTTACGATTGTCAACTTGCGTTTGAATTTCCGCAACCACCGTAAGCTCGTTAACATAGATGGCAAGTGTGGTTATGTCGGTGGCTTTAACGTTGGAGATGAGTATTTAGGAAAAAGCAAAAAATTTGGTTACTGGCGTGATACCCATTTGCGCATCGTCGGGCCTGCTGTCCAAGCGATCCAAACGCGCTTTATCCTCGATTGGAACCAAGCTTCCAAACAATACCATATTTCCTACCATGATCGTTATTTTCCAGAAGTGCCGCCTGCTGGCGATACGCCTGTACAAATTGTCTCAAGCGGACCGGACTCGGAATTTGAACAAATCAAAAATGGCTATTTAAAAATGATCATGGATGCACGAAAGTCGATTTTAATCCAGACGCCTTACTTTATTCCAGACCAAACGTTGCTTGATGCCCTTCGTGTCGCTGCACAAACGGGCATAGAAGTAAAACTGATGATTCCAAACAAACCGGACCATATGTTTGTTTACTGGGCGACTACTTCCCACATTGGTGAAATGCTAAGAGCTGGCGCAACGGTCTATCAGTATGAAAATGGCTTTATTCATAATAAAGTGTTGATCGTCGATGAAACGGTTTGTTCTGTCGGTACCGCTAACATTGACCAACGGAGCTTTAAACTCAATTTTGAAGTAAATGCCTTTATCTATGACAGTCAAATCGCTGGCCAGCTAATAGCTGACTTTGAGAATGACGTAAAACAATCAACTCAAATTACGCTAGAAATGTATGAAAACCGGCCAACAAGCGTCCGCTTTAAAGAGTCAATATCGCGATTGTTGTCGCCCATTTTGTAAACGAGAAACAAATCTAGGTCCCTCCTAGGTTTGTTTTTTTAATAGGGCACCCATTTTAACAGCGAGGCCTGGCGATAACGATTTTCGGCTTCTCTCCAGTTCACAACATTCCACCATGCCTCAATATATGCTTTACGATCATTTTGGTACTTTAAATAGTAGGCGTGTTCCCATACATCTAACACCAACAGCGGCACTTGGTCTTGTTGGGAAAGGTTTTGATGTTTTTCAGCCTGAAGAATTTCTAATCGATGGGACCTAGGCGCATAAATGAGCATCGCCCAGCCTCCGCCTTCAACTTTTTCAGCAGCATTGGAAAAATGGGCTTTCATTTTTTGAAAGGAGCCAAAGTCTTCTGTTATTCTCGCTTTTAGCGCCCCTTGGGGCTCTCCACCCCCATTTGGCGACATAACATGCCAAAAAAGCGTGTGCAAATAATGCCCCGCTCCATTAAACGCTGCTTCCCTCTCCCAATGCTTAATCAAATCATAATTTCCAGTACGTCTTGCCTTTTCCATTTCTTTCTCTGCTTTATTTAAATCATTGACATATGTCTGGTGATGCTTTAAATGATGAATGCGCATCGTCTTTTCATCAATGTACGGTTCCAACGCATTATAAGAATAAGGCATTGGTGGCAGCCTATGACCGCCAATGGGAACACTGTTATTTTTACCTTTCCCTCTTAAATTAGCCATTATTAGCCATGAGTCATATGCGTCTTGAGCATGTTCGTTTGCTTGGGCAGGATCGTGATCAAGCGCATATTCCAATTGGCTTAACGACGTTGTAAATGGCTGTGTATGCTCTTCTCCTATGGACCTGACAAACTCGCTTTCCTGCTCTTTCCAAAGCCTGGCAAGCTCATCTTTCCATTTTCTTAATGCTTACTCATGCGAATCCACATTATTCCCTCCTTTTTCCTTTTCCCCCTACGTATATGCAACCGTTCTTGGCCAATTGCGAAAAAAGTATAAATTTGCAGGGAAACGCTTTCTTCATCTCGAAACTACGTATAAACCATATAAAAGGAGGAATTTTCATGGCTTATCAACCATCTAGTACGGAAGACGCACTTTCCATGGCTTATCAACAACCTAATACGGAAGGCGCACTTGTGCATTTTAAGGAGCGCTACGGCAATTTCATTGGAGGCGAATGGGTTGCTCCTGTTAAGGGGCGCTATTTTGAAAACCGCAGCCCTGTGACGGGAAAGCCTTTTTGTGAAGTAGCCCGTTCCAGTGCGGAAGACGTTGAACTAGCCCTTGATGCTGCCCACAAAGCGAAGGCTAGCTGGGGAAAAATGCCTGCTGCAGAACGGGCCAATTTGTTAAATAAAGTCGCTGATCGGATCGAAGAAAACCTGGAAATGCTTGCGGTAGCCGAAACGTGGGATAACGGAAAGCCGATTCGGGAAACATTAAACGCCGATATTCCTCTCGCCGTCGACCATTTTCGCTATTTTGCTGGCGTGATACGTGCCCAGGAGGGGACGCTTAGCCAAATTGATGAAAATACGGTTGCTTAT
Organism: Shouchella clausii; assembly: GCF_001598215.1. Lineage (GTDB taxonomy): Bacteria > Bacillota > Bacilli > Bacillales > Bacillaceae_D > Shouchella > Shouchella tritolerans. Next base: position 290,358 of record NZ_BCXJ01000002.1, read on the forward strand.
CATTTCCAAGAGCCACTTGGCGTTGTTGGTCAAATTATTCCTTGGAACTTTCCGATTTTAATGGCCGTTTGGAAGCTTGCACCTGCACTCGCGGCTGGTAATTGCGTCGTCCTTAAGCCGGCCGAGCAAACGCCTGCCTCGATTTTCGTTCTGCTGGAGCTCATTTCTGACCTGCTGCCTCCAGGAGTCGTTAATGTGGTAAGCGGCTTTGGCCTCGAAGCAGGAAAACCACTTGCTTCTTCGTCAAGAATCGCAAAAATCGCCTTCACGGGGGAAACGACAACGGGCCGGTTAATTATGGAGTACGCATCTGCAAACTTGATTCCTGTCACACTTGAATTAGGTGGAAAATCACCGAATATCTTTTTCAGAGATGTCATGGAGAGAGAAGATGACTTTTTGGATAAAGCGATTGAAGGGTTTGTCTTGTTTGCGTTAAACCAAGGTGAAGTGTGCACATGCCCATCTCGAGCGCTAATTGACGAAACGATTTATGATGCGTTTATCGAAAAGGCGCTCGAACGTGTGGCAGCTATCAAGCAAGGCAATCCACTTGACCCGGAAACGATGATGGGCGCGCAAGCATCTGAAGAACAGTTGGAAAAAATCCTCTCCTATCTAGCCATTGGCAAAGAAGAAGGAGCAGAAGTTCTTGCAGGCGGCAATCAAAGGCAGTTAAGCGGAGATTACAGCGGTGGCTATTATGTTGAGCCTACCGTTTTCAAAGGGACAAACAATATGCGCATATTCCAGGAGGAGATCTTTGGCCCTGTTGTTTCCGTTGCGACATTTAAAGATGCAGACGAAGCACTCCGAATTGCCAACGATTCCCTTTACGGCCTTGGTGCAGGCGTATGGACACGCAACATCAACACCGCTTACCGCTTTGGACGTCAGATCGAAGCCGGCCGGGTCTGGGTTAATTGTTATCATGCTTATCCAGCACATGCCGCTTTTGGCGGTTATAAAAAATCAGGTGTAGGCCGTGAAACGCATTTAATGATGCTTAACCATTACCAGCAAACGAAAAACATGCTTGTCAGCTATAGTGACAACTCGCAAGGATTCTTTTAATGAATGTGAGCGACGTTTGTGGCTGTTAAAACCAATACGAAAACAGCCCCAGCCAGAGGCTACTGCTTCTGGCTGAGGCTATAGGCAAACGATCGCATAACGTTGTTGTTTGCACAGGCTATGTTTCTATCAGACTTTGTACTGTGGTTAACGTTTCTTTAACAAGCAGATTAAACAGGCCACATTTCCCGAGGGTTCAGCTCATACTTCCCGTTTTCACGGAACATAAAATGGCACATGACCCATTCGCGGCGGACGGTGGCATAATCATCATAAAACTGTTGAATATGACTGTTAATGTCCTCTTCTGTATAAATTTTTCCAGTTTGCAGTCCCTTTGTCATGTATTCAAGCATAATCAGTTTCTTTTTCCGCTGTGCAGGCAGCGTTTTCAGCCTGCCATTTGCCTGCAAAAAATTTCCGATGACTTTTTGTTTGACTTCCTCATCTACTTCGATTGCTCCAAACATTTCTTCGCTACCAAGCAACACAATCGCTTGCGCCATTTGCATTAATTTCTTTTCATGCAAATAAAAATAGATCGTGTTTTTATCACGCCTTTGGTAAATTAAATCAATTTCACGCAGCTTGGCAATGTGATGAGAAATGGTCGGCGGTTTCAAGCCAAGTTTTTCTGCAATCGCCTGCCCGTGAAGAGGGCCATCTTTTAACAAAGCAATGATGCGCAAGCGAGTTTTGTCTCCTAGCGTTTTGTGAAAATTGACAAGCCGGTTTAATTGCATCGCGCAAACCCCTTCATTGCTGTTTTACAAGTCAGCGTTCAACTTTTCAAAGAACAAATCCGTTTCATCCTGTTCTTCTTCATTTAAATCAAGCTCTTTTAAATCGGGCAAGTCAGCTAACGACTCTAAGCCAAAATGGTCTAAAAAATATGGTGTCGTGCCATAGAGGATCGCCCGGCCTGTACCCGACGCCCGACCGCACTCTTCAATTAACAGTTTTGATACAAGCGATTGCAGCGCTTTCTCCGATTTGACTCCCCGTACTTCGTCAATTTCAGCCCGTGTAATGGGTTGTTTGTAAGCAACAATCGCCAGCGTTTCAAGGGCCGCACGAGAAAGACCGCCGTGGATCGGCGATGAAGCCAGCTTTTTATACATATCGGCATGTTCTACTTTTGTTGTCAGCCGATACCGGTTGGCAAGACGTGCTAACCGGATGCCGCGCTCCTCTTTAGCCATTTGTTCCGAAAGCACTTCTAACAATTGAATCACTTCGTCTTCACTAATTCCAACCAGTTCGGCCATTTCTGTTGGCGAAATGCCATCATCACCTGTGACAAACAGCAAACCTTCAATCTTTGCGAGCTTACTTGCTTGCATGCTCATCCCCATCCCATAAGTAAATCATAATTTCAGCAAAGCTCTCCTCTTGCACACAATGGATCGCCCGTGTTTTAATAAGCTCAAGCATGGCCAAAAACGTGACGATCAGCTGCGATACATTGCCAATCTCGTACAGCGTATGGAACGGTGCCTTGCCTGAATGAGCCGATAGCTCGTCCAACAGTTCGTTCATACGAAGTTCAATCGACTGTTCTTCACTCTGGACCGTTTTCGTTTTTGGTGCATTCCATGCATTGCGCTGGAGAAGCTTTTGAAACGCGCCAAGCATGTCGGCAAGTGTGACGCCTTCGATTTGGAGCTTGCGTTCTTCTTCTTCGCTTAAAAAAGCGTCCAAATCGTTTGGAGGTCTCGTATGGACTAAGCTGCGCTGTGCTTCTTTTTCTTTTAATTGTTCGGCCGCTTCTTTAAAAGCTCGATATTCCAAAAGCTGCTCAACGAGTTCATCCCGAGGGTCTTCTGCTTCCATCCCCTCGTCTTCGTCAAACAATTCCTCGGGCTTTGGCAAAAGCATTTGACTTTTAATTTGCAAAAGCGTGGCCGCCATGACTAAGTATTCGCTCGCTAAGTCAAGCTCAAGTTCTTGCATTGTATGGATATAGTGTAAATATTGGTCTGTAATTTTTGCTACAGGAATATCATAAATGTCCACTTCCGCCTGCGCGATCAAATGGAGCAACAAATCGAGGGGCCCTTCAAAAGAATCTGTTTTTACGTTATAAGTTGTTGTGTTCACTCAATCACCACATTAGATTTGGACATCTTAAACGAAAGCAACGGTCCTCTGCTTTCGTGGCCAATTCGTTTCTAGCCACAAAAAGTCGACTCACGCTAGAAGTATACCATAAACCACTTTTTTGCAACAGCAAAGGGGAACGAACGATGTACAAACAGCGCTATCTTGATTTCCTCTATTATTTTCATGCGGAACGGGATTACTTTGAATGCCACGAAGTGTTAGAGGCAGAATGGAAATCCGTTCCGAAAGACAAGCGCGCTTCTTGTTGGGTCACGCTCATCCAACTAGCGGTCGCCCTTTATCATGAGCGAAGAGGCAACATAAAAGGAGCAGCGATTTTGTATCGCCGCTTGCTCAAACGCGTTCCTGTAGAGGCAAACGACCTTTACGAACTAGGCCTAAATGCAAGGACGCTAAAACAAGATATGAAAACACGGCTCGCCCATTTAGGCTCTAACTGTTTTGAGGACTACAACCTTCCGATATGGGACACAGCCTTGCTTGCAGCATGTCAACGCCACGCTGGAAAATCGTGGTGTGCTCCAAGCAATCTCGCAGATCCCCAGCTCATTGATAAGCACCTTCTGCGCAATCGAAATGACCAATAAGAGGATTGAACAGCCCCAAAAAAAAAACGGCCCTAAAAGGGGCCGCTTGAGGTTGTCGACAAAGTCGATAACCGCACTCAGACTGTAGACAAAGTCGATAACCGCACTCAGACTGATAGAAAACGCTTGCCGTTATTACGCCTCGAACTGCTTCGCTAGATTCGCCATTTCAATCGCTGCGCTTGCTGCTTCCCACCCTTTGTTTCCTGCTTTTGTGCCTGCTCGTTCCACTGCTTGTTCGATTGTATCCGTTGTTAAGACACCAAAAATGACGGGAATCCCAGTGGTCAATGCCAACGAAGAGACCCCTTTCGCCACTTCATTACAAACGTAGTCAAAATGAGGCGTCGAACCCCGTATAACGGTCCCTAAAGTGATCACCGCGTCATATCGGCCGCTTTCAGCCATTTTTTTTGCTGCAAACGGGATTTCGAACGCTCCTGGGACCCAAGCAACATCGATATCGCCTTCATCTGCTCCATGGCGGATTAACCCATCTTGCGCGCCGCCGAGAAGTTTACTTGTAATAAATTCGTTAAAACGACCAACAACCATTCCGATCTTCAATCCGGATGCCACCAAATGGCCTTCATAATTTTTCCCCATTTGAATTCCTCCTATAAATTGAGCATATGCCCAAGCTTTTCTCTTTTCGTATGCAAGTAATGTTCATTTTCGGCTACTGCTTCCATTTGCAAGGGCACACGCTCAACAATGTTTAAGTCATAGCCTTCTAGCCCTGCGATTTTTCGAGGGTTATTCGTCAAAAGCCGCATGTCACGGATGCCTAAATCGCGAAGGATTTGCGCCCCAATCCCGTATTCGCGCAAATCCGCTGGAAATCCAAGGCGCTCATTCGCTTCCACCGTATCGTAGCCTTCCTCTTGCAACTTATAAGCGCGAAATTTATTGATTAGCCCAATCCCGCGGCCTTCCTGTTTCATATAGAGCAACACGCCTCGTCCTTCTGCTTCAATTTGCTTTAGCGCCGCGTGCAACTGCGGACCACAATCGCATCGTTTTGAGCCAAACACATCGCCAGTCAAACATTCGGAGTGAACACGAACTAGAACAGGTTCACCGTTTCCGACGTCCCCTTTAACAAGGGCGACACTTTCTTTGCCGTCTATGGAATTTGTATAGCCAACCGCTTTAAAATCGCCATACTCAGTCGGCAACGAAATAGCCACTTCTCTTGTGACAACTTTCTCCGTCTTACGGCGGTAAGCGATCAAGTCTTTAATCGTCACCATCGGCAAGTTGTGCTGATCGGCAATGATACGCAACTCAGGCACTCTAGCCATCGAACCGTCTTCGTTCATCACTTCGCAAATAACGCCTGCCGGTTTCGCTCCACAAAGTTTCGCAAAGTCAACAGCGGCTTCCGTATGACCAGCCCGGCGTAGCACACCGCCGTTTTTGGCAACAAGCGGGAAAACATGCCCTGGCCGTTTAAAATCGCTTGGCTGCGCATTGCCATCTGCTAAAGCGCGGACCGTTTCTGCCCGCTCAAAAGCGGAGATGCCAGTTGTCGTACTTGAATGGTCGACGCTCACAGTAAATGCCGTTCCATGTGGATCTGTGCTGTGAGACACCATCTGCCCAAGCTGCAGGCGTTCAGCCTGCTCTTCTGTCAAAGGGACACAAATAAGACCGCGTCCGTGTGTTGCCATAAAATTGATTGTTTCAGGGGACGCCGTTTCAGCAAGAGCCAAAAAATCCCCTTCATTCTCCCGGTCTTCATCATCTACAACGAGGATTATTCCCCCTGCTTTTAATTGTGCGATCGCTTCATCAATCGATTCAAACACGTTGTTCTCCCCTTTACATATAGCTATTTTCTTTAAGAAGCTGCGACAAAGGCGTACGAACGGCACTTTCTTTCGGGGCAAGCAGTTTCTCAACGTATTTGCCGATAATGTCGCATTCCAAATTGACATGGTCACCAGGTTTCTTTGTGCCCATAATGGTCATTTCAAGTGTGTGCGGAATAATCGAAATCGTAAAGCTTGTATCAGTGACGGCAAACACAGTCAAACTCGTTCCATCAACAGCGATCGACCCTTTTTGAACAATATAGCGAACAAGTTCTCGGTCTGCTTCCACTTCGAATAGCACAGCATTCTCAACTGGTTGTCTTTTTTGAATGATGCCGATGCCATCTACATGGCCGGAAATGATATGCCCGCCAAAGCGGCTGCCGACAGCCATCGCCCGTTCCAAATTAACAAACTGGCCAGGAACAAGCTGTTTGATCGTTGTCGCTTCGTATGTCTCTGGCATGACGTCTGCTTGAAATTGGCTTTCAGATATCGCCGTAACCGTTAAACAAACGCCGTTCACAGCGATGCTATCGCCAATTGCCGCATCTGCCAAAACGGTTTTGCAGTTAACGGCCAACGTCATGGCTTTGCCTTTTTTTGAGACAAAAGCAATTTTGCCCATTTCCTCAATGATACCTGTAAACATAGTCATGCCCCCTTTTAAATAGAAAAAACCCTGAAGAACATGTCTTCAGGGTACAGGAAATAAACGTATGGCTTCATACGTTTTTGCGCACAACAAATAAAGCAAACATAACCGTTTTTTAAAAGTTTGCGCTCGAACTTCTCCCATCCAGACTATTACTGTCGGCTCTGGATTTGCACCAGATCCACCGCACACGCAAGTGATGCTTATGCGGGTCACGGACTAAAAGGCAATTGCCTTATCACCGCCGGTCGGGATTTGCACCCTGCCCCGAAGTTGAGTATTATTCACTTGTGATTGGTTCACTAAGTAAACCAAGATTATCATTGTAAAATAAAAAAAGCAAGGACTTTGCTCCCTAGCTTAAGGACACGGTTTTATAACGTCCATTCTATTCCCTTTTAGCGCCGGAAATAACGAACAAGCTGCTGATCAATTTATCCTATCTTCATTCATTGGAGCTCCTATTGAATAAAAATATAAAAACGCAAAAAAGCAAAGCACTTGGTCATCATCGCCATTCTACGTGCTTTGCCTGCTTATAAGCTTCTCTATTCTATCTTCTTGTTCCGTTAGAAGAGACAAAAAGCTAGACTCTATGGAATTTTTTGCTAACAAGACAACGAAAGCCCTTCCTCTCGATCGTCCTTGCGGCTCCGAGGCCGCGCCAGTTTGAATTGCATGTACAAAAAGTCTTTTCCCTGCGCCTGAAAGGAGGCGGTGTAAGTGATAATAGACGGGAGGCATCAACTCCCGCAGGCAGAAAAAAGTAGCCTAGCCTTATATAAATAATCATTATAACGAAAAAGATGGCGCAATGCAAGTTGAAATGTTTTGCATTTCCGCTAAAAATGCGTCAAAATAGAAAAAGAAGCGATTACTTTTTAATGATGGGGTGAAGCAATGTCGACCAATATGCGATTTGAAAAATTAGATACTGGGGTAGGAGTCATCACACTTGCCCGTGAAAAAGCGTTGAATTCGCTGTCTTATGACATGGTGAGTGGCATGTTGGCACAATTGCAACAGTGGAAACAGGATGATGAGGTTGCACTCGTTCTTCTTGAAGGAGCCGGGAGCAAAGCTTTTTGTGCTGGCGGAGACATTAAAGCGCTTTATAACGCCCGGGACAGCAAAAATGGAATCGAGGAAGCAAAACATTTTTTTGCCCATGAATACGAACTTGACCTGCTCGTTGCCACCTACCCCAAACCGATCGTCGCCCTTCTTGACGGCATTGTGATGGGAGGAGGCGTTGGCCTTAGTTACGGCGCGAGTCACCGCATTGTCACCGAGACAACTAAGTGGTCTATGCCTGAAATGAACATTAGCTTCTTTCCCGATGTAGGGGCCTGTTATTTTCTGAGCCTTGCTCCTGGGTATACAGGGAGGTATGCAGCACTGACTGCTGCAATGCTAACTGGAGAAGATGCGATTTTTCTAGGGTGCGCCGACTATTATACGAAAAGAGAAACGATTGAACCTCTTCGCAGTCAATTGCTTAGCACCGACTGGACAAATAGCGAACAAGATCTGGGTCAAGCACTGCACCTTTTTTTGCAGTCATTCATTGCAGAACCGCCAAAAAGCGAATTGGCTATGCTGCAAGCGAAAATCGATCAACATTTTTCCCACAAAACGGTCGAAGCCATTATCGCTTCACTTGAAGAAGCGAAAGCGGATGAATTTGCCCAAGATTGCGCCAACATATTGCGCAGCAAATCGCCTTTATCACTAAAGGTGACACTCGCCCATTTAAAACAATCGAAGACATCTACGCTTGAAGAAACGTATGAAACCGATAAGCGCCTCGCTTTGCGCTTTTTACGTTGCGATGATTTTTATGAAGGCGTACGGTCTGTATTAATCGATAAAACGCGTATGCCCAATTATCAGTATAAAACAATCGAAGAGGTACCTGACGAATTAGCGCTTTCCTTTTTCCGTGAACTGTGAGTTCGCTGCTTTTTTAGGTAAAGTCGCTCCCATCACTCAGACTGATAGAAAACGCTTCTCAGATGAAAGTACAGATGAGCAAAGATGTTAGCTTTGCACTGACTGTTTCAATCCATTTGAGAAGCAAATGACGATTTGCCTACAGTCTGAGCCACCTGCTATATGCGGGTGGCTCTAAAAGTAGTTATGCAAATTCCATTTCTAAATGCTTTTTTAAGCGATAACCAGGTTCCCTTAACTAATTAAACCAGCGTTCAGTAACGACTTTTTTCCTTGTGTAAAATTGGATGCCGTCACGTCCATTTGTGCCAAGGTCGCCAAAAAACGATGCTTTATTGCCAGCAAATGAAAAGAACGCCATTGGAGCGGGCACATTCACATTGATGCCAACCATCCCGGCATCAATCGCATTTCGAAAGTGTTGCGCTGCCTTGCCGCTAGATGTGTAAATAACCGCCCCGTTAGCAAAGCGAGATCGGTTCGTTAAAGCAATTGCCTCTCCTAAATCTCGAACACGGACTATGCTGAGCACTGGTGCAAACAACTCTTCTTGCCAGATTGTCATATCGGGTGTCACGTGGTCGAATAAGGTTGCGCCAAGGTAATAGCCGGCTTCCTCGCTCGTTGCGTTGCGGCCATCAACCAACAGCTCTGCTCCTTGTTCTACTCCTTGTTCAATGTATTTAACAACTTTGTCTTTATGGCTTTGGCGAATGAGCGGGCCGACAAAATGTTCATCGTTTTTGCCGTTGCCGACTGTCAATTTCTTCGTCTCTGCCGTTAGTTTTTCGATAAACGCATCCGCTACTTCCTCAACGACGGCGACGACGGAACAAGCCATGCACCGTTCGCCACTCGATGCAAACGCTGCACCAATGACCCCTTGGATCGTCTTATCCAGTTCACAATCGGCTAAAACAACAGCGTGGTTTTTTGCGCCTGCAAGGGCCTGAACTCGTTTGCCATTTGCTGTACCTGTTTCATATACATAGCGAGCCACTGGCTCAGAGCCGACAAACGAAATCGCTTCAACGTCCGGGTGGTTTAACAAGCCATTAACCACTGCTTTGCCGCCATTCACTAAATTCAATACACCGCTTGGCAAACCGACTTCATGCATAAGTGTGACAAGTCGTTCAGCTAAAAGCGGCGTCCGTTCAGAGGTTTTAAGAACAAATGTATTCCCTGCTGCAATCGCAAGTGGAAACATCCATAACGGTACCATCATTGGAAAGTTAAACGGCGTAATGCCAGCAACAACACCTAAAGGATAGCGCCAAATCGAACCGTCAATCCCGCTAGCAATATCGGGAAGAGCGTCGCCCATCATCATTGTCGGTGTCGACGTAGCCAGCTCGACACACTCAATGCCACGCTGGACTTCCCCTCTAGCATCTTTGATCGTCTTGCCGTTTTCAAGCGTTATCAACTGCGCCAATTGCTCCCTATTTTCCTTTAGCCGCTCCAAATACGCAAACATGTACCGAGTACGCTCGGGAACAGGAACCGTTTTCCATGTTTCATAGGCCCGTTTTGCGCTCGCCACCGCCTGCTCAACATCGCGTTCGCCTGAAAGGGGCACGTAAGCAATGGTTTCCCCTGTTGCTGGGTTTGGCACGACTTCCGTTTCAGCCGTAGTTGCTTCCACCCAAGCACCGTCAATCCAGTTTTTCACCGTTTTCACTTTCGTTGTGGTCATCGTTTAGCCACTCCTTCCGCTTTAAAGGAAATCGTCTGTTCCCCAATCCGTTCAAACAGCACGGCCATGTCCTTTTCTCCAAGCCCTGCTTGCTCAGCGTCTGCATACAGTTCAACTAAAGCTTCACTAATCGGCAATTTAATGCCGCGCTCTTTCGCAAGATCCATCGCAAAACGCAAATCTTTATTAAGCAGCTTTAAGGCAAATCCAGGTTCATAATTGCCTGTTGCCATAAACGATTTATAATTTCGCTCATAAATGCGGCTTTGGCCATAACTAACATTTAGGACGTTAAACAGAAAATCCAAATTTAAGCCGCTCTTTTCGGCAAGCGCCAATGCTTCTGCAACACCGGCTGTGTAAAAGCCAATCAGCAAATTATTGATCAACTTTGCATTGGTGCCGCTGTCATAGCTTTCACTAATATGAAAGACATTGCTTCCTAGTTTCATCAGGTGATCAGATACTGTCTCAAGCAGTTTTTTTGGACCGCCAACCATGAACGTCAAGGTTCGGTTTTCCGCTCCAACGACGCCGCCACTAACTGGAGCGGCCAAAAACGATAATCCTTTTTCTTCTGCCGCTTGCCCAATCCGCACTTCAAGCTCTGGAGCGACAGTGCTTGTGTCGACAAAGAGAATGCTCGAAGGGGCAGAAGCGAATACGCCCTCTTCTCCTAAATACACATTTTCGACCGCTTCAGAAGAAGGGAGGCTTGTAAAGATGAGCTCACTTGCCAGCACGATGTCTGTCAAATCATGGGCCCGCTTTCCCCCTGCCTGTTCAAACGCTAAAAGAGAAGCTTCATTGATGTCATAACCAACTACTTCATATCCAGACTCAAGCAAATTTTTCGACATTGGCATGCCCATATTGCCTAAACCGATGAACCCGACTTTCACGACATCTCCCCCTCTGGTGATTTTGTCGACTTTAGCGATAACCTCAAGAGCCTGTCAAGCAGGCTCTCAGACTACACACAAACGCTCGCATATGTCGTCGTTTTCATATATTTAAAAACCGTTTCTCATGACACGCATTTTACTCGCATCTTCCCTTACTACATTCATCTGAAAAGCGTTTTCTCGGTTTTACTGGTCGCTTGTTAATACCGTTTTTGCGACAGACGCATCCAACGCTTCGAATTCTTCGTACGAAATGGCTTTGTATAATTCGCTGCGCTTTTGCATGTCAGCCAAACTCGCTTTTTGTGTGCCATTCTCCATAATATCAGTAAACACGCGTTCATATGCTTTGGCAGCTACACGGAGCGATGTGACTGGATAAATGACCATCGCAAAACCCATCTGTTCAAATTCCTCTGCTTTGTAATAAGGCGTTTTGCCAAACTCAGTCATATTAGCAAGCAAAGGCGCTTCGACTGCTTCGGCAAAGGCACGGAACTCTCCTTCGCCTTGCAACGCTTCTGGGAAAATACCATCGGCGCCGGCATCGAGATAAAGCTTTGCGCGGTCAATTGCTGACTGAAGCCCTTCCACGCCCCTTGCATCGGTGCGGGCAATGATGACAAGCGACGGAGCTGCTTGTTTCAAAGCAGCAATTTTTTGCGCCATCTCTTCTGCCTGAATCAGTTTTTTTCCGTTCAAATGGCCACATTTTTTCGGCAAATCTTGGTCTTCCATCTGTACAGCCGCAACGCCAGCCTCAACCATTTCTACCCCTGTTCGCGCAACGTTCATCACGCCGCCAAATCCAGTATCGATATCGACTAAAAGCGGCAGGTTTGTAGCCCGGACAATTTCCCGTGCTCGGGCGGCGACTTCGTTTGAGTGAACAATCCCAAGATCAGGCAAACCTAAGCTCGCCGTATAGGCAGCTCCTGACAAATAAAGGCTTGTAAAGCCCGTTTGTTTTGCGATTAAACCAGCCATCGCATCATGTGCCCCTGGAATTTGCAAAATTCCTTTTTCTGTCATCTGTTTGTAAAAAGACGTTGCCAGTTCATGTTGTGAGCGTGGTTCGTCTACAATCCAAGGCATTGCAATCCCTCCTTTCCTTCTATAAGGCAAACAAGTCTGTAAAAGCCGGCACTGACATGTTGCCTAAGTCTTTGTTTGTACATGCCTCAAGGATTGCTTTTTCTTGCTTTTGCGGGTAATGACTAGCGATATTTGCTGCGAATTTTGCCTGGATAGCAGGAACGGCTTCTTCGCGGCGGAAACGATGGCCGAGTGGATATTCGATTGTTACTTGGTCCGTTTTTGTACCGTCCTTAAAAAAGACTTGCACAGCATTGGCAATGGACCGTTTTTCTGGATCTAAGTAGTCTATTGAAAACTGCTTGTTTTCCGTGACAACCATCAAATCGCGAAGTTGGTCCACGCGTGGATTTTGGGCCATCTCATCTTCATAGTCATCTGCTACAATTGCACCTTTTAACAGGCCAATTGCTGTAATATATTGCAAACAATGATCCCGATCAGCAGGATTGTAAAGCGGCCCTTTTTTGTCAATAATGCGGATCGCCGATTCATGGGTCTGGATGTCAATACGGTCGATCTCATCCAAACGGTCGCGGACCGACTCATGTAACGTTACTGCCGCTTCGGCTGCCGTTTGCGCATGGAATTCAGCTGGATAAGACACTTTAAATAACACGTTTTCCATGACATACGAATCGAGCTTACGGGCAAGCACGACTTCCTTCTTACCAAAAAGTACATCTTGGAAACCCCATCCTGGAGCAGACAGCGCTGTTTTATAGCCCATCTCGCCAGTTAAGGCTGTCATTGCCAAAAAGACGCCTCGGCTTGTTGCGTCCCCTGCCGCCCATGATTTCCGCGAGCCTGTGTTCGGAGCGTGGCGGTATGTGCGCAATGAGGAATTGTCAATCCACGCATGGGAGACGGCGTTTACGACTTCCTCTTTTGTACCACCAAGCATCCCGGCTACAACAGCCGTAGTCGCTACTTTTACGAGGAGCACATGGTCAAGGCCAACTCGGTTAAAGCTATTTTCCAGCGCAAGCACGCCTTGGATTTCATGGGCTTTCACCATCGCGATTAACACATCTTGGATTGTTAGAGGTGCTTTGCCTTCCGCTATGTTTTTTCTGCTTATATAGTCGGCTGTCGCTAAGATGCCGCCAAGGTTATCCGATGGGTGCCCCCACTCGGCCGCAAGCCACGTATCGTTGTAATCGAGCCACCGTATCATCGTGCCAATATTAAAAGCGCCTCGAACCGGGTCTAGGACATGCGGTGTGCCAGGAACTTTAACGCCATTTGGAACAATCGTCCCTGGCACAACCGGTCCGAGCATTTTGACGCATTCTGGATAGCGGAGGGCGAGAATGCCGCAGCCAATCGTATCAATAAGAACGTGTGCTGCCGTTTCCAGCGCCTCCTCGCTTGTAATGTCCTTTTTTAGCACATACTCGGCAATTTCCTCTAAGAGCAAGTCTGTTTTCCTTGTATCCGTTTTCAATTCCATGCAAAAAACCTCCGTTGTCCCTTCATTTCTGTACAGATGTATAACGCGGCCCCGTATACTTAACCCGCGGCCTAAATAGCTTATTGTTTCGATGTTGCTCGATTACATGGGCACTTAGCCCGGCTGTCCGGGACGAAAAGAAAATTGGGGTATACAAGCTGATTGGGATGCCTAACATCCAGTATACTGGGGCTGCATAATAGTCCAGATTCGGATAAAGTCCCTTCTCTTTTGCCATAAGAGCCTCTCCTGCCTCACACATTCGCAGGAGCCTGTCATCTCCAGCAGCTTGTGAAAGTTCAGCAAGCGCCTCTTTCATAATGAGAGCGCGTGGGTCGATTTTTTTCATATAAACTCGATGGCCAAATCCCATTATTTTCTCTTTTTTCTTTAACTTATTCGACAGAAGCGTTTCAAACTCTTCAGGCGAGTTTGCATCAAGGAGCATATACATAACTGCCTCATTGGCGCCGCCATGCAAATGCCCTTTTAAAGAAGCGACTGCCCCTGTGAGGGCGCCATACATATCTGAAAGTGTAGAGGCGATGACTCGCGCTGCAAAAGTGGAGTTAGGCATTTCATGCTCAGAATAAAGCAACAGCGATTGGTCGAATACACGCTCTTCTAATTCACTCGGCACATTCCCTGTGATCATGTATAAGAAATTGGCGCTATAGGAAAGGGAATCTTTTGGCGTTAAAACTTGTTTCTTCTCAAGGATGCGGTAGCTGTTAGCCACAATCGCTGGCAGCTTCGCCAGCAGTTCATAGGCCCGTTCACGGTTTGCCTCCTCGCCGCGGTCATCTAGCCGTGTATCAAAACCTCCTAGCACAGAAACGCCCGTCCGCAGTGCATCCATTGGGTGTGTCGATGCTGGCAACCGTTTTAAAACGTCCAAAATGGCTTCAGGCAAGTCATACGAACCGCTTAAACGCTCTGCTAATACTAGCCGTTCTTGTTCCGACGGCAATTCACCCTTTAACAATAAGTGGACAATATCCAAATAGCCATTTGTTTTTGATAATTGAATCAAGTCGTAACCGTGGATAATGATTTGTCCTTGTTCCGTGTCGAGAAAAGATAAATCGGTTTCTGCCGCAATCACTCCGTCCAAACCTGGATGATACGTTTGTTCAACTTGCATGCGATCCCTCCTTTTTCTTTTTCCGAGTAAAACGATAAGTCTAATTAAATAAAGCGCTTACATAATTCGACGAAACTCACCTCCAGCTGCCGTATACGACTTCGATGTGTTCATCCGTCTACTTAAATGTAACATACTCCAAATTCACTCGGCAATAATCATTTGTTTTTTCAGCGATTCTGGAGACAACCTCGCTTCTACCAACTGGTATTTTTGTCCACTATGCCAACGCCTCTTCCGTCCCCCCTTGACGTTAATGGCCTATTTTCTTTCAGGAAGCGGACAGCACTATATTAAAAAGGGCTTATAAATATCTCTTGCCCAATCGCCCTAGCACGGTCGATCTGTGCTGATTTTGCCAGCAGTTTTTTCATTTATACAACCAACACTTCTTGTTATTTGTATCCTTCATTCATGGCCTTACACACTTCATTTGTTGCTGCAAAACGCCTATTTTTGTAAACTAATGAAAAAAGCAATGATACCCATTGCTTAGAAAAGAGATGGTTGGATGCGACTAGAAGAGGACTTATTGATTGCAACGCTAAGCGATGAGGGGACCATTCGCGGTGCATCACGCAAGTTATATATCTCCCAGCCCGCTCTCAGCCAACGGCTTAAGCAAATCGAACAACGCTTTGGGGAGCCGCTGTTTATCCGCACCCACAAATCACTTATTCCAACACCAGTAGGGGAAGAAGTGATTGCCTTTGCCAAACGCCGTGTTCAGGAGGAAAAACAACTACAAGACCGCCTTAGCAAGTTGACAGGAACCATCCGTGGCACGCTTTCACTAGGAGTCTCATCCGTCATTGCCCAATACGTATTGCCAAAGCCATTGCGTGCCTACGTGAACGCTTACCCCGATGTCAAAATTGATTTGCATACGGGCCTTAGTTCTGCTATTTATCAAAACAGGCATCATACGCATCTTTCGATTATTCGCGGCGATGTCGACGATAAAGAAGGGCTCACGCTGCTATTTTCTGAACAGCTCTACTATGTCCGCCGCGTCGATACAGAGAAACCAACTGTGTTCATTTCTTTTCAAAGCGATGATGCCTTCCAATCGCTCATTGAAGAATGGCTGTTTGCTGAGGCGACCCGCTCGCCCTTACAAACGATCAACGTTGACCAAATTGAAACATGCAAGCAATTAATGGCAAACGGCATTGGCGCCGCCATTCTTCCAGAGGTTGCCGTCCGCGACTTAAACGGAAACGACTATATACGAATGCCATTGGACGTAAACGGCAAGGAACAGATGCGCAGCACTTGGTTGCATTGCCCAGAAAGCCATCGGTCCCTTCCACAAGTAAAAGCGTTTTTAACGTTTTTACAAGGGGCACTACCGCCATCTCCTCATAAAAACACATCCAATTAGATGCGTTGACTACACGGTTACAGATTCATTGAATAGGTTGTAAAGGATAAGATGGTCGCAAATACACTCCATAAAACATAAGGCAAAAGAAGGTAGCTTGCCACTTTGCTATATTTTTTGGCTACTATCATTAATACCAGTGCTGTGAGGGCTACAAACAAGGAGTCAATCGATGCGGCCAGCAAGTTCTTTTGTGTAAACTGAAAATAGCTGAATGCTTGATTAATCACATAATTAATCAAAAGCGCAAACCAGTAGCTTTTCGCACCTTTAAATCTAAAGACTGCATACACAATAGCAGCTGAAAGGGATATTAGGACAAACAGGATAGCCCAAATGACTCCGATCGTAGATCCACTTGGCGTCCATTCCGGCTTGTTCAGTGAATGGTACCATTCTTGATCAACTGGAAACAGGTAATCGGCGGCTGAAAAAAGCGCGTAAGTAATAATAAAAACCGCTATGGTGCCGGCAATTTTCTTCATGTTCTAACCTCCGCATTATGTATCATGCCCCTCAGCTTGTAAAACAATCCCCCGTGGTGTTAGCTAGGGTTACCAATGGTTTCGATCAATCACATGTTTATGAATCGTGTGGGCGTCTGTACTAATAGAACCGATGCGTCAAATGATTTATATTCTACGTTTGTTTATTTTTTTGTTGCATAGAAAAAGCCCTGTCATCACGACAGGGCTTACTGCTGTACACTTATTCTTCCCAAACTTTCACTTCTAACATCACATCGCCTTGTTTGATGCGGTACACACTGTCTAGTCCTTCAACGACTTGCCCGAACACCGTGTGGACACCATCAAGATGGGGTTGAGGCTCATGGACGATAAAGAATTGGCTGCCACCTGTGTCTCGACCGGCGTGTGCCATTGAAAGCGCCCCTGGAACATGTTTATGTGGGTTGCCTTCTGTCTCGCATTTTATCGTATAGCCTGGACCACCTGTGCCATTTCCATTTGGATCTCCCCCTTGGGCAACAAATCCAGGGATGACACGGTGGAACGTAAGACCATTATAAAACCCTTTATTGGCCAGTGTTTCGAAATTTTCTACGGTACCAGGCGCAGCGTCCTCATAAAATTCGATGACAATCTTTTCACCGTTTTCAAATTCAATGCTTCCTTTTTTCATCCAAAAAAACCTCACTCTCAACTATGAAGTAGCGGCAAGCGCTTGTTCCATTGTACACAAATCTCCAGTAATTCTCAAACGTCACTTGTTTCTTTTACATTCGCTTGATAAGCAAGATCGAGCTTGGTTAAATCTTCATAACTCTCCCGTTGAATCACTAGTTGATCTGCCCCGTCTTCTGCAAACACAACAGCCGGGCGTGGAATGCGGTTGTAATTATTTGCCATTGAGTAGCCGTACGCCCCGGTACAAAACATCGCTAGGACGTCGCCATGCTTCACCTCTGGCAGAGGCATATCCCAGACAAGCATATCGCCGCTTTCACAACATTTGCCTGCTACAGAAAACGTTTCTTCTGCTTTGTCGTGGGCGCGGTTGGCAAGCAATCCTTCGTATTTAGCATCATATAAAGCTGGGCGCAAGTTATCACTCATTCCCCCATCTACAGATAGATAACGCCGGACATTGGGAATGTCTTTCGTTGAACCAATTGTATATAGTGTTGTGGCTGCATCCCCGACAAGAGAACGCCCAGGCTCAATCCAAATTTCTGGGATCGCCAAACCTAAACGGTCAGCGTGTTTTTTTGTTTCCTTTACAATTTCTTCAATGTACGCTTCAGGCACTAGTGGCTTGTCTCCTTCTACATAACGAATGCCAAAGCCACCACCGAAATTGAGCACACGCGGTACAAA
Source organism: Shouchella clausii (assembly GCF_001598215.1). Taxonomy (GTDB): domain Bacteria; phylum Bacillota; class Bacilli; order Bacillales; family Bacillaceae_D; genus Shouchella; species Shouchella tritolerans. Next base: position 308,086 of record NZ_BCXJ01000002.1, read on the forward strand.
GTCGAATTCCTCTTGCCACCTTTGAAGCTGGTTAAAAACTTTTTCAATCGCAAGCACAAAGCCTTCTGTTTCAAAAATTTGCGAACCGATATGGCTATGGACGCCAAGCAAATCAATGAATTTGCTGCTTTCGGCAATCCGCGCCGCCTTGTCCGCCTGCCCGCTAGCAATGTCAAATCCAAACTTTGAGTCTTCTTGCCCTGTTGCGATAAATTCATGGGTATGGGCTTCAACTCCTGGAGTTAAACGGAGCAAAATCGAAACCGTTTGCTCCCTGTTTGCGGCGAGTTCCTCAAGCAATTCTAGCTCATAAAAATTGTCCGCGACGATACAGCCGATTCCCGCTTTAATGGCCATTTCTAATTCTTCTCGGCTTTTATTGTTGCCGTGGAAATGGATCCGCCCTGGCTCGACCCCTGCTTTTAGGGCGGTAAACAGCTCGCCACCTGAAACAACGTCAATGCTCAAATCTAGCGAGGCGGCTAGTTGGTACATGGCAATGCAGCTAAAAGCTTTGCTCGCGTAGGCAACTTGATAGGAAACCCCTTCTGCCTCAAATGCTTGTTTAAAAGCGCGGGCTCGTTCTTTTATGAGAGCAGTATCATAAACAAACAAGGGCGTATCGTATTTTTTTGCTAAATCCACTGTATCGACGCCGCCAATTTCCAAATGGCCAGCTTTGTTAATTGTCATTGTCCCGTGTAAATACATGGCTCCACTCCCTTGTATCCCTTTAAAAAAAGCAACTTCAGCCAAAAAGGCTAAGCTGCTTTTTCGCGTTTTTCCACTAGTGTATCAAATCCACGTTCGTTTGGCTACTCGCTTGTTGGCGTTTGCCTAATTTTATCTTGTGGATGGACAATACTTGGCCTCCACCTGAGCGATGGCACTGAAGCCCTGCACAACACTTGGTATAATGCAGGCGGGTCAAAAGGCAAAAATGGCCATAAGTAAGGGCGCTGCAAAGGGGCAAGTCGCACAAGTGAAAAAAACAGCAATGTCATTGCGACCACTAAGCCCATTCCGTCAAAAAAGATGACTGATAAAATTAAGCCGTAGCGTGCTATCCTAAGCGCTACACCGAGCTCATAGCTTGGAGTGGCAAACATGCCAATTGCGCCAAGGGAAACATAAAGAATAACTTCTGCCGTAAAATAGCCGACTTCAATCGCTATTTCGCCAATCAGCAAGGCGGCGACTAGCCCTAATGCAGTCGCTAATGGCGAAGGGGTATGAATAGCAGCCATTCGCAACAATTCAATGCCGGCTTCGGCAAAAATAACTTGCAGTGCAATCGGAATGTTTTTATTTTCGTTTACTCCGATAAAATCAAGAGCGGGGGGTACCATTTCTTGATTGATGGCGAGAAGCAACCAAAACGGTACAATTAAAAGTGAAAACAAAATGCCAACTAGACGCATCCAGCGGAGGAACGTCCCCACTGCTGGAGCCTGCCTGTATTCTTCCGCATGCTGAACGTGGTGAAAAATCGTCGCTGGCGTTATGACAACAGACGGCGAGGTGTCGACAATGATGACGACATGCCCTTCTAAAATATGGGTAGCGGCTACATCGGGCCGTTCGGTATAGCGCACTAAAGGGAAAGGGTTAAGCCCTTGTTTGACAATGTATTCTTCGACGACTTTGTCTGCCATTGTCAAGCCGTCGATGTTGATCGCTCTTAATTCTTTTTTAATGATTTTAATAAAGCCTGGATCGACAATGCCATCTATATAACAAAGGCAAATATCGGTTTTAGAGCGGACGCCGACTTGCATAATTTCTTGCCGAAGCCGCTCATCACGAATGCGGCGCCTGGTCAACCCTGTGTTAAAGATAATATTTTCTGTATAGCCATCTCGTGCACCACGAACAACACGCTCTGTATCTGGCTCTTCAGGACCCCTTCCTGGATAGGAACGGACGTCGGCAACAAGCGCTTTCGCCTCCCCGTCTACAATAACGAAGATCAGCCCTGACAGCACTTGAGTAATGGCGCGGTCCATTGATTCCGTTTCTTCCACTTGGATATGGGCCAAATGATTTTTAATCGTTACAAACGGTTGTTCAACACGGCGCAACCTGCCTTCAACTTCCATGAGCTCGCGTAAAATTTCAATGATATATAAATTGTCGACAAGACCTGTCAAATAATAAATGCCGACCTCTCTATTAAAAATTTTCAGCTTGCGAACGCCAACATCAAAGGATTGGTCAAGACCAAGTCTTTCCTTTAAAATCGCTTCATTCTCGGAAAAGTCATGGCTAAAGTTCATCGGTTTCATCGGGGACTTCACGGTATCCACTCCTTTCTAAAATCATTTCTAGCGCTTGCCTCGTCACAGGTGCCCCGCGCTTGACATCATCAAAGCGAGCCATCTTGCCAATATCGCCGATGCCGACTATATAGGGAATTTGCAGTTCATCAAGAATAGAAACGGTATCGCCATAAATTCGCCCGATTTCCAGGTCAGGCACCCCTTCTTTGTCGACTCCGTACCCAGTCAGTTCGCCTGTTCGGTCAACAGAGACATCGATATGGGCCCACTCTTTTGCATGTGTTTTTGAAGCCACTGCTACCGCCCCGATGATCTCAATCTGGTCGTGGCCCGCAAGATAGCGCATCGCTTCTTCTCCAGGGCCGTTATCACGCCAGCCACAATCATCAAACATGACTAAAATTGGTACGTCAGGAGCAGACAAGATTAACGTAGCAAGCTGTTCGCCAGTTAACGTGGAGGGATTGCCAGATGAAGCGCTAATGCAGCGGCAACCAAGCTCAGCCGAAAGGAACTCAAGTACTTTTTTAGCTGCTAAATCGCCGTCTGTCACAAAAATTACTTTCCTCTTCATCCTGTCGAACCCCTAGGCTTGAAAAACAAGGCAGCTGCAACGCTAAACAAGATCGAAAAAACAATCGTTGTTGAGGCGATTTCAAACACTCCGTCCGTGATCTTAAACAGCCCCCTTGCCCCTTCTTCCATCGCACCATGAACAAGTGAATAACCAAATCCTGTTAAAGGCACGGTAGCGCCTGCTCCAGCAAGCTCAACCAAATGCTCGTACAAATGAAAGCCATCAAGGACAATTCCCACTATCACCATAACGACGAGCATTTGAATAGGGGTCAGCTTTGCTGCATCGAGTAAAACCTGACCGATTAAACAAATCGCTCCACCGACTAGAAACGCCCATAAAAACTCCATTTGCTAGTTCCTCCTTTCAAGGACAATTGCATGGGCAATTGCCGGTATCGATTGCTTTTGCAAAACGGTCATCGAACTTAGAAGCGCCCCAGTGGCAACGACAAGAACACGTTTTAGTTCTCCGGCGAGAAGGCGATGGTAAATATGCCCGTATACAACGGATGCGGAACAACCTGCGCCACTTCCCCCGGCTAGTGCTTGTTGCTTAGAGTGGTACATCATGACGCCGCAGTCCTCATAACGCCCGGTTATATAAATGCCTTGCTCTCGCAAAAGCTTACGGTAAATTTCACTTCCAGATATCGCCAAATCACCTGTCACAATTAAATCAAAGTCACTTACTTGCTGATTCGTTTTATGCAAATGACCGATTGTCACCTCAGCTGCAGCTGGTGCCATTGCTGCCCCTAAACTCATTGGATCGGTGATGCCTAGGTCTTGGACACGGCCAATCGTTGCTTCTGTTAATTGAATTTGCGTCCGTTTCTTCCCCAATAGAACGGCACCTGCTCCAGTTACAGTTGTCTGAGCAGTCCCTGGTTTTTGGACCGCAAATTCAGTTGGATAGCGAAATTGCTTTTCGCAAGCGCCGTAATGACTGCTTGCCGCTGCGAGCACCAAATCAGCTAACCCGCTAGATACCCATACGCCGCTAATGATTAGCGTTTCTACAGAAGTGGCGCATGCTGAATATGTACCGATGTATGGCAATTGCAAGTCACGGGCGACAAAACTAGAAGCGGTCGTCTGGTTGCTTAAATCTCCGGCAACAAACAAATCAACAGAGTCTATCGATAAATGGTTTTTAGTTAAACATTGTTTAATCGCTTGTTTCATCAATGCACGTTCTGCCATTTCCCAACTTTTTTCATTACAATAACTATCCGTGTATCGGTAATCAAAAGAGCCAGCCAGTGGCCCTGCTCCTTCTTTTGGGCCGACTGCCGTACCGCTCGATTGGATATACACTGGATTTGAGAATGTAATTGTCCGATGTGAAAGGCCCATAGTTTCCCTCTTTTCTAGTGTAAAATCATGCGGATCAACAGTCTGGAAAAACTGACAAGGTAGGCAGTACTGATGCCAAAAACAAGCACCGGGCCAATCAGCCGAAATAAATTGGAGCCTACTCCCGTTAACAACCCTTCTGTCCGATGTTCAAGGGCAGTAGCAGCCATGGCATTGGCGAACCCTGTAATCGGGACAAGTAGCCCTGCGCCAAACAGTTGTGCTCCTTTGCGATAAAAGCCCATACCTGTTGCTAAAACGGCAATGGCAATCAAGGTGATAAGCATATAGCTCGTTGCCGTTTCATCGGATAATTGGAACAAAGCATGATACCCTCGGAAAATCAGTTGACCGATTACACAAATGAGCCCACCTGAAAAAAAAGCCAGAGACCCATGTTTTAGATAGCGGCTTTTCGGTTTATACAAGACAATATTCTCTTTGTATTCTTCTTGTTTATTCGCATTCACAATGGATGGCTCCTTCATTCGCTCTCCTGTTAGTATGTATCGAATCAACCTATTCATGCGCAGAAACAAAAAAAGCCACATGCTTTCCAATCGTGAAAACATGTGACATGACTTTACATAAAATTAACTATTCGCAACATTTATTGTTGACAATGATTTTCGGCAACGGTATACTTGCGGTAACATCTTCGCTCTGCTTCCTCAGGTGGGTCTTCCTCAAGCATTTTTCCTCAGGCCTTATTCTTACTGTCCAAAGCTTGCCACCTGGATTGTCTGTATAGTACTTACACATTCCTCTACATATGCCCCTAGACAAAAAAGAAAGCAAGCTCCTAAACCTTTGAGCTTGCTTTTTTAAGTGGCGTCTGACATTGTTTCTTTCATTTGTTCCAATATTTTTTTCTCAAGCCGAGAAACTTGCACTTGCGAAATGCCTAAGCGTTCAGCCACTTCTGATTGTGTTTGATCCTTATAATAACGCAAATACACAATCAGCCGCTCCCTTTCGCCAAGGTCGCAAATGGCTTCTTTTAAAGCGATCTTGTCAAACCACTTGACTTGTGAGTGGTCGGCAATTTGATCTAGAAGTGTAATTGGATCGCCGTCATTTTCATAGACCGTTTCATGGATTGAAGACAAGCTCCGGTTGGCGTCTCCGGCAAATACGATTTCTTCAGGCGTCACGCCTAAATGCTCAGCGATCTCATTAATGGTTGGTGCCCGGCGCAACGTTTTCGTCAGTTCGTCCTTTGCTTTGCGAATTTTATTGCTTAATTCTTTAATAGACCGACTGACTTTCACCGTACCATCGTCCCGCAGAAACCGTTGGATTTCACCGATAATCATTGGAACAGCATACGTGGAGAACTTCACATCGTAGGAAAGGTCAAATTTATCGACGGACTTTATTAAACCAATGCAGCCAATTTGAAAAAGGTCGTCTGCTTCATAACCGCGATTCAAAAAACGCTGAACAACAGACCAGACGAGACGTGTATTATGGTTGACGATCGAATCCCGTGCTTCTGTGTCACCTTCCTGGCTTTTTGCAATAAGCTCTTTTACTTGTTTATCGGATAGTGGCTTTTTTTTGCCGCCGTTTTTCACCTCTGCACTCATAAGCAAGACCCCTTATCTGCACATTGCTTTCGTCGTGGCCAGCTGTTTTTTCAAATAAACGGTTGTGCCGATCATTGGTTCGGAAATTACCTTCATCTCTTGGCAAAAATTTTCCATAATCGTGAATCCCATTCCAGAGCGCTCGAGTTCTGGTTTCGAGGTGTAGAGCGGTTGTCTTGCTTCATCTAAGTCTGAAATGCCTACCCCTTCATCGCGGATAATGAGTTCGAGTTCACGGTCCTTCAGTTCAGCTGTAATATAGACTTGCCCATTCGGATCATTCTCGTATCCATGGATAATCGCATTGGTGACCGCCTCTGATACAATCGTCTTAATTTCCGTTAATTCCTCCATCGTCGGATCAAGTTGGGCAATAAAGGCACTGACTGTCACTCGGGCAAAAGATTCATTTTCACTTAAAGCCGAAAACGCTACATTCATTTTATTGGCCACTTTATGCCACCCCCAGTTTTTGCAATGCGAATCGTTCGCTTTCTTCCAAACGGATAATTTTAAAAAGGCCGGACATCTCAAACAGCCGCTCGATCGTTGGCGAAATCGCGCATACGACCATTTCGCCGCCATTTGCCTTAATTTGTTTATACCTCCCCAGTATCACGCCAAGCCCGGAACTGTCCATAAAAGACAGCTCAGCCAAATTCAGCACAATATGCTGGATGTTTTCTAGCCGCGCTTCTATTTGGCTGCGCAATTCTTTGGCAGAATGATGGTCCAGTTCCCCTTCAAGCCGAACCAACAACACATGCTCCTTTTGCTCCAATCCGATTTTTAAGTTCACAAACTGCACCTCCGTCGTTTTGCTAGTAATTCATTCGCCTGCAAAATGACAGATTCCTTGTACATGACAAAACTAGTGGCGAAGTTTGCTTTTCCTTTGCGATTAGCTATTTTCCAGCAAATGATGACAGCATCCGTTTAAATAGCGTCCACCACGAAGCGTTTTCTACATCTTCTGCTGCCACAAGGTCCGTTCTTGAGAGTGTTTCGCCATCTTTTACAATAATAAGCTGGCCAACTGTATCCCCTTTTGAGACAGGTGCTTCCACGTTTTCAAAAAGCTCGATCGCCGTCTCAATCTCCTCAAGCTTCGTGCCTTTTTTCAACAGCAATGAAACAGGCTCAGGCGTGATTGCTTGTACATGCCTGTCCTTACCTTTTATAACCGGGACTTCCCCAATAAGGTCTCCTCGCTCATGCAACCGCTTCGTTGAATATTGGCTATATGAATAGTCAAGCATATTCGTTATGGAAGCATTTCGCTCTTTCGGCGTTTCCGCCCCCATAACGACGGCAATGACTCGCATCCCGTTCTTCTCTGCTGTTGCCGTCAACCCATACTTCGCTTCTTGTGTAAACCCAGTTTTCAAACCGTCGACGCCAGGGTAAAACTTGACGAGCTTATTCGTGTTTACTAGCCAGAACTCCTTATCGGTACCTTTGCGTAAATAATCTTCGTATATCCCTGTATAAGAAGTGATGTTTTCGTATTTAAGCAGTTCTTTCGCCATAACGGCTAAATCATGAGCAGAAGAGTAATGATCTGCTTCAGGCAAGCCATTCGGATTTTGGAACTGTGTATTTTCCAAACCAAGCTCGGCTGCTTTCGCATTCATCATTTTTACAAACTCCTGCTCGGTGCCGCCAATATGTTCAGCCATCGCTACCGCTGCATCATTCCCAGAAGCTATGGCAATGGCTTTCAATAAGTCATCAACACTCATTTCTTCTCCAGGTTCTAAAAAGACTTGCGATCCGCCCATGGATGCGGCATTCTCGCTAACGGTCACCATATCCTCGTACTTAATCGTGCCTTCTTCAATCGCTTCCATAATAAGCAGCATGGTCATGATTTTCGTCATGCTAGCTGGAGGAAGCATGTTGTCGCTATCTTTTTCAAACAATACTTCGCCTGTATCCCGTTCAATTAATATCGCGGACGCGGCATTTTCAGCTAACTGAGGCATTTCCTTTTCTTTGGCAAACGCTGCTTCACCAGTGCATGCAAACAACAAAACAAACAAGAGCATCCATACGTTCCATTTTCTTTTCATGTTTTTCCCTCCACTAGGCCGTCATCATAAAAAAACTATTTGCTAGTGTCTCCATTTACTGGAAAGGTTATACATTTGCGCAAAACAAAAATTAAAATGCTTGCCTCCGTTGCCCCTTTGCTGAACAACCTCCAAAAATAACAAAAAGCAAGTCGAGCCAATGGCTTAACTTGCTTCGGGCAAATGCAACAATTCGGGGACTGTTACAAATGTATAGCCTTTTTCTTTCAACCATTCAATTTCTGCTGGTAGATCCTCAAACAGTTGGTAGCTTGTAGCCGTGCCGTCATGATGAAGGATAATCCCGCCAGAATGGGCATCCTCGACTACATTCATCGCAATCGAAAATGGCAGTTGGTATTGCCAATCTAACGAATCAATGCTCCAACCAATTAGGTGGTAACTGTTTGTTGTGAGTGTTTTGACAACCATGTCATTCACGCTCCCATAGGGGGCCCTCACCAAATCGGTAGTGACGCCAGTCGCTTCTTCAATGACCGCTTGTGTCTGTTCCACTTCGTCTAGCACCTCGCTTTGTTCAAGCTTGGTCAACTCTTGATGGGTAAAGCTGTGATTGCCGATGCTATGCCCTTCCGCGACCATTCGTTTTAAGAGCGACGGATGTTGCTTTGCTTTATAGCCTAGTACAAAAAAAGTCGCTTTGATATCCTCTTCCTTTAATAAATCAAGTAGACGTTCTGTGTAAACGGGATCAGGACCGTCGTCAAATGTTAACGCGAGCCTTTTTTCGTCATCTGGCCCTTGAAATTGAATTTTTTCACGTTGGATCTGTGTAAGGGCAGTTGTCTGCACAAGAGCCGGGCGCTTTATCTTACCACCATCCTCTTCAACCGCTCGATAAGAAATGGCCTCGCTAAATCCTCCGCCAAAAAGAAGTGAACTAACGCAAATAAACACAACAACTGTTAGCCAATTCTTGCTCACGTGAAAAACTCCTCTCAACTAGTCGATCTTCCTAGTATGAGAGGAGAATGAGTCATTTATGCGCAGGCGATTAAACGGGTCCCCAGTAAAACCACCCCATTGCGGCTGTTAAGGCAACAAGCACAACGGTCTCAAGCCAGCTTCCAGTACGAATCCGAGCAATGCGGACACGTATGTTGGCAGGGTAAAAAAAGCGAATTCCCCGTACCGTTAAAGCATCGAGCAAATAATGAGAAGCGATTCCTATTAACACGCCTGTTTGCACAGCCTCGTTTTCCGGGAACAGCCAGCGCAAGACAATGCTTGCCAACAGTAGAAACAGCAAACTATGTGTAAATGTGCGATGGCCAAAAATAGCGGCAATCGTTTTCGACAATACCGGAAATCTCCTGCCGATTTTGGAATGGGTATGACATATATCAGGCAAGACGGCACCGACAAGCCCAGCCGCATAGTAAGCCCACCCATGGGCTCCTGAGAAAACGATCGTGTCCATCGCTTGGCATGCTACTACGCCGCCAATCATATGGGTTTTTCCTGTCATCATTGACTCCTTTATGTATTTGTTGCATCAAGTGCCCCTCCATCATAACACACATACGTTCGCTTATCACGCTCATTTAAATTATTCGTGACGCAATCAGACGATTGTACTAAACTAATCGTAGGAAACTCTTCAGGAGGGATCACGTTGCCTTACATAATCAGTCTACTCACAGCCATTCTTCTTACTAGTTTTGCTTACTTTCTTGGCGATTTCTTCTTGGAGCAAGCTCTAGCAATCTGGCATCCCCTTTTCATTGGAGCTAGTGTTGTCGTGTTAGGAGCAGTGGTTGAAAAGCTCCGTTCGCCGATGTGGCTCATTATCGTCACTCCATTCCCCGTCGGCATGACGCTGCTATTTTTGTTCTTAAAAAGCACATGGCCAGTGTGGTTGCTGACCTATGGGCTGACACTGGCTATTTATGTCATTATCCATATGATAGTGAGTTTCTTTTTCCGTTTCCATTCCCTTATTCCAGCATGGAAGCTCTCCAAAAGTGCATAATGAAGAGAGGGCTTGTCACAAGAGACAGCCCTCTCTTAGGTTCCTTTAACCAGTCCATTCGCTCTCGGCGTTCTCCACCTACTACTTGAACGTGTGGAACCGTATACGAAATTCCTTTTCTAGCATGACGTCGCGTCGATCTCTTGCGTCCCTTCCTTCGCTAGTATGCCTCGACTGACAACCGTTTTCTATCAGTCTGAGGTGGTGGATATCCATTTTGGACACTAAAATGTTTGAATTCCCTGTTGTTCATGGTTTTCATCGAAAATCATCAACTGGCTTGGCCGGTTGATCTCTGCCAACTTCATGCCTGCTTCAATTGCTTTTGATTGCTTGTCAAACTCTTCATAAGGAGCGACGTCTTCTACTTTTAAAAACCATGTAGTCGCGTCCTTATTTGGAACAACCGTATACTTTTTCACACTTACCGGCTCCTTTCTCCATTTCAACCATGACCAAATGGCTGTCTTATCTCGTATATTGAACCATACCCGGGAGCCGGCTACCTTTAAACGTTAAACCGCCGAAGGCTTCTTAATGAAGAAAGAGAGCAGTAAACTGATAAAACTTAAAACCGTTGCTACGATAAAGGCGTTGTTGACTCCTTGGATCATCGCTTCATTGGTGTGAAGCGATGCAGATGCCGTCATAATCGTTACGAGAATAGCTGTACCGATGGAGCCAGTTACTTGTCGCATCGTGTTATTCATCGCTGTTCCGTGTGGAATAAGCTCGCGAGGCAGCACGTTAAGCCCTGCCGTTGTTACCGGCATCATCACTAACGAGAGCCCGAGCATACGGAATGCATAAACGACTGTTAAATAAACTAGACTCGTTGACTCGCTTAAATTCGTATACAAAAGTGACGTGGCAACAAGAAGGGCAATGCCTATGATGGACAGCGACCTTGCGCCGATGCGATCAAAGATACGGCCGGTAATCGGCGACATCAAACCCATTAAAACAGCACCAGGGAGAATCGTCAGCCCTGTTTCCAGGGCGGAGTGGCCTTGCATATTTTGAATAAAGAGTGGCAAAATCGTTGCCGGGCCCACAAGCGAGACGAAAACGAGCATGCCGATTCCAGTCGTCAATGTAAACAACGGGTATTTAAAGACACGGAACTCCAGTATAGGATGTTCTAACCACAGCTGCCTTTTGATAAACATCACGAGTGCACAAATGCCGATTGCAAGTGGAACAAACACAAGTGGACTCGTCCAACTAGCTTGCCCAGCATTTGAAAAACCGAATAACAAACCGCCAAATCCAAACGTTGATAGGATAATCGATAAAAGATCAAGCTTTGGCGAACGCAATTCTGTCACATTGCGGATAACAAAAATGGCGGCAATGATATCAACGACAACGACTGGAATCAAAATCCAGAATAAGATGGTCCACGGAAACATTTCGACTAGCCAGCCAGACAATGTTGGACCGATAGCTGGAGCGAATGAAATGACAAGTCCGACCATCCCCATTGCTGCTCCTCGTTTTTCAACTGGAAAAATTAACAAAAAGACCGTTTGCATAAGCGGCATCATAATGCCCGCTCCTGCTGCTTGAATGACACGGCCGCTCATAAGAACAGCAAATGAAGGAGCGAGAGCGCAAATGAAAGTACCGATGCCGAAAAGCGACATCGCTGTTAAGAACAAGAAACGGGTTCGAAATTTCTCAATTAAAAAGGCACTGATCGGAATCATAATGCCATTGACAAGCATGAAAATCGTCGTAACCCATTGTGCTTTGTTTTCATTGATTTGCAAATCGACCATCAAGTGTGGCAATGCGGTTGTCAGCAATGTTTGGTTTAAAATGGCAATAAATGCGCCTACTAGCATAACGGCTACAAGCGGCTTTTTATTAAACGTTGACTCTTCTATTTGTGTAGACTCCATTGTTTACCCTTCTTTTAATTCAATTTAAACAGTCGCTATTCTTTTCCTGCAAATGAACATCGTTTCGAGGACATACGAAATGAATGTGAGAGGGGAACTGCTACTATGTAAAGGCATAATTGGACGGACAGCGTTTTACTCATTGATTATAGCGACGATTTTCTTCGTTTGTCAAAACATTTGTTTCGCCTCACGAATTTTTACACGCTAAAATCCCTGCTCCGTGAAGCAGGGATTGGGGTTGTCGACAAGGTCAGATAGCCGAACTCAGACTTATACGGCAGATTCATTTACTTCTCTGACGATTTCGTGTGCTTTTAACTTAGCCAAATTCTTTTTTAAGACGGCCACATCCGCCGTCGAACATTGTTTGACAAACGCTGTCGTTTGGTCTGGTGAGCCAACGACATGAATCGTTTGCCAATTCCGCTTTCTTGCTTGTTTCTCAATTTTATTGGCAATCTTTTTAAACCAGCGTTGCTGGTTGGCATCAAATCGGTTTGCGTACGATTCACGGTGAAGGGCCGCACCTGTCTCGCCTTCAGGACGTGCGCCAATATATTCTTTCCAATCTTCTGCTTCTACATCCCAAGCATAATGCAATTCATCGTTTACTTCCCCTAAACTTGTCTCAACTGCTAATACATCTGTTTTCTGAATCATAACGATGCCAGAAAGAGGGTATTTTGCTTCTAAGTTCTCAAGTTGGTCGACTACAGGGTAGTGCTCCCACCTAAAATCATTTTCTACAGGGACTTGCAGTTTCTTCACATATAGGTCACCGCTTGAAGAACCGATAAAAACGATGCTTTTCGGCAGGTTAGTCGATAATTCTTTTATGTTTTTTTCGGCAAGTTTTTTCAGTCTCTTAAAACTTTTGAGTTCCGTGTCATTCTCACTAGCTTCCAAGTATTCTTCCAGTTTTTTTAGCCCATTTTTTAAACGGATCTTCCACTCACCTTTTTGCTGATCCGTACTGGACAAGGACGTGCGCAAGTAAATTGAAAGACAGCCGTCATCGCAATGGATTTGTTTAAACCGCTCGATATCTTTTGCTAGTGACAATGGGTCACCCTCCTTTTATTCTGCTTTCGCAGTCAGCTTCACTTGGATGTTACCACGTGTTGCTTTTGAATAAGGGCAAAACTCATGTGCTTTTTCCACAAGTTCCTGTGCTTCTTCCTCAGATACGCCTTTGACCACCACTTCAAGCTCAGCGCCTATTTGAAACCCTCCGTCAGACGGGTCTTTAACGAGAGAGATATGGGCGGTTGTGGTCGAGTCAATTTCTTTTTTCGCATTCTCTGCCATTAAATTCAATGCACCATCAAAACAGGAAGCGTATCCAGCCGCAAACAACTGCTCTGGATTTGAGCCTTCCTTTTTCGAACCTGGTTTGACAAGGTCTAAGTCAATCGTTGCATCATCTGATTTTACATGCCCTTCACGTCCGCCTTGTGCTGTTGCGGATGATGTGTAAACAATGTTTGCCACCTATATGCACTCCTTTTTATCTGCTTTATGAATGGTATACACCTTTATGCTGTTATTTAAACATCGATTTTTTTCCTAAACCTCGTTATTTTTAGCAGTGTTGAAAGGCGCCTCTTTTAGGTGTTAGTTAATCTATTCGCCACGGTTATTCTTCATGACAAAATGAGGAATATTTTAGCGAACTATTGGCCGTAGATTTCTTTATAAATGAGCGTTGGTCGTTCCACATTCTCACTGACAATATGATAAGCATCTTCTACAAGTTTTTTTGCTTCCTCTATCCCTTGTTCGTTGGCGTAAAGGGTTGCAAGCGTCTCTCCTGCCTTTACGTAATCGCCTGTTTTCTTTTCAAGTACAAGGCCGACCGCTAAATCAATGTCGTCTTCTTTTGTTGCCCTTCCTGCACCAAGCTTCATAGCGGCTGTGCCAATTTTATCGGCTGCAATTTCTTTAATATAGCCTGCTTTTTTAGTAGAGACAGCGATCTGCTCGGCTGCTTGGGGCATTTGTGCTGGATTTTCGACGACCGATGGGTCACCACCTTGTGTAGCAATAAAGGTTTTCAGCGTCTCCAGCGCGTCACCGTTTTGAATCGCCTCTTCAAGAAGCTGCCGCGCCGCTTCGACAGACTCCGCTCGTTTAGCCAAATAAACCATGTGGCTGCCTAATACAAGACAAAGCTCGCGGACATCAGCAGGCCCTTCGCCTTTTAAGACAGCAAAGGCTTCTTTCACTTCTAGGGCATTGCCGACTGCCCTTCCTAAAGGTTGGCTCATGTCTGAAATGACAGCCATCGTCTCACGGCCAACACTCGATCCGATTTCAACCATGGCTTCGGCAAGCTCAACGGCATGATCCAATGTCTTCATAAAAGCACCAGATCCGCATTTCACATCGAGTACAATGGCATCAGCGCCTGAAGCAATTTTTTTACTCATAATCGAGCTAGCGATTAACGGGGTTGAGTTGACTGTGCCTGTAACATCGCGTAAGCTATAGAGCTTTTTGTCGGCAGGTGTTAAGTTGCCCGTTTGGCCTGCGAGGGCAAGATGTTGTTCATTCACTCGTTTCAGAAACGTATCTGTATCCATTTCGACCGAAAAACCAGGAATGGCTTCGAGCTTATCAATCGTACCGCCAGTGTGGCCTAACCCCCTTCCTGACATTTTCGCGACAGGAACACCGACAGAAGCAACGAGTGGAGCAAGGGCGATCGTCGTTTTATCGCCAACACCCCCTGTAGAGTGCTTATCAACTTTCACTCCTTCAATCGCGCTCAAATCAATCATATCCCCTGATTCCGCCATTGCCAGGGTCAGCTCTGCCCGTTCTTCTTTGTTCATGTCCTTAAAGTAAATCGCCATTGACAGCGCCGCCATTTGGTAATCAGGAATGGTGCCGTTTGTATACCCATCAATGACCCAGCGGATTTCTTCCTTTGTAAGAACCTTGCCATCACGCTTTTTATCGATTAGATCGACCATTCTCATCGCTGATTCTCCCTCCAACGGCAAAGAAAAGCTGCTGTTCCTTGCCGGATTTTTAGTAGCTTGCCCTGCTTTGATAGCTGACTTTTTTAACTGAAATAACGCTTTACTCAGGTTTTAGTTCTGCTAAAAAGCTCGTTCCGTTGCTAGGCAATTCCACTTGAAAATTGTCGGCAACAGTTGCCCCTATGTCAGCAAATGTTCGGCGTTTCCCGAGATTGACTGGTTTTATCCCTTTATTGTACACGAGCAATGGCACATATTCCCTTGTATGGTCGGTACCTGTATGCGTAGGGTCATTGCCGTGATCGGCTGTAATGATCAGCAAGTCTTCGTCTCCTAATCGGGGCAAGATTTCCCCAAGTCGTTGATCAAATGCCATAATCGCCTCTCCATACCCGATCACATCTCGTCTATGGCCATAAAGTGCATCAAAATCGACTAAATTTAAAAAACAAAGCCCTTCGAAAGATGTATTTATTTGTTCTGCTAGCTTGTCCATACCATCCTCATTCGAAGCGGTGCGGACTGCTTTTGTAACGCCTTCCCCATCATAAATGTCGGAAATTTTGCCTAACGCGATGGAAGCAAGCCCTGCATCTTCAAGCGTATTCATCACTGTACGACCAAATGGCTTTAACGCATAATCATGGCGGTTTGCTGTCCGTTTCCACTTGCCTGGTTCGCCAACGAACGGCCTTGCAATCACACGGCCAACCATGTACTCCGGAGCTAATGTCAACTTGCGGGCCTTCTTGCAAATATCATAAAGCTCTTCCAAAGGCACGACTTCTTCATGGGCGGCAATTTGCAAAACAGAATCAGCTGATGTATAGACAATTAAATCACCTGTTTTCACATGCTCTTCGCCTAATTCATCCAAAATCTCTGTACCTGATGCGACTTTATTTCCAATGATGCCTCGTCCTGTTTCGCTTTTAAGTTGCTCAAGCAGCTCCGTCGGAAACCCATCCGGAAACACTTGGAATGGTTTTGTAATATGTAAACCCATTATTTCCCAATGACCTGTCATTGTATCTTTTCCTAAGGACGCTTCTTGCATGATTCCGTAGCTTGCCAGTGGAGTCGGGACATCTTTAACCCCTTTTAAAGGAGCAATTTTGCCAAGGCCAAGCTTTTCTAATTCAGGAACATTTAGGCCATTAAAAGCCTCTGCAATGGAACCAAGCGTGTTTGTCCCTTCATCGCCAAAGTCTTTAGCATCTGGCGCTTCACCAATCCCGACTGAATCCATGACAATTAAAAAAATCCGTTCAAACCGTTTCTTCATAATTTCCCTTCTCTCGAATGTATTCAACCTTTTGCTTCCCATCCGCTTTCTACCCGTTATTCCAGACGCTGTTATGATTTCATTTCGGGCTTAAGCGCGAGGATGGTAGCGAGAATAAACATCTTTCATACGCGTTTTTGTTACATGTGTATATATTTGTGTTGTCGACAAATCGGCATGGCCGAGCATTTCTTGAACAGAACGCAAATCAGCCCCATTTTCAAGCAAATGCGTCGCAAAAGAATGGCGAAGGGTATGTGGGCTAAAATCTTTTCTTATGTTCGCCGTTTTTGCTAGTTGCTTCATGATTTTCCAAAAACCTTGCCTGCTAATGGGGCGGCCATGGTGATTGACAAACAATTTATCATGCCGTTCATGCTTAAGCAACGCACGTCTGCCCCGTTCTAAATAGGTATTTAAAGCTTTGGTCGCTTCTTTGCCTAAAGGTACGATCCGCTCTTTATTCCCTTTTCCGATGACACGGACAAACCCCATGGACAAGTGGACGTCATCGAGCCCAAGAGAAATCAATTCTGTTACACGCATGCCAGATGCATAGAGAAGCTCTAGCATCGCTTTATTGCGCAAACCAAACGGCGTAGATGAATCTGGGGCAGCTAGCAGTGCATCAACTTCCTCGATCGAAAGGACACCTGGCAGTTTTTTATCGATGCGTGGCGTCTCGATCCATAATGTCGGGTCATGGTCTGTCCATTTTTCACGGTACAAAAACTGGTGCAGCGCTCGAAGCGTGGTGACGTTCCTTGCAATCGTCGCCGAAGACTTTCCTGCTTCCTTTAGCGTATATAAATAATGTTGCAACGTTGACCTGTCCACTCGGGTAAATTGGTCGATCCCTCGATCCTTTAAATAGACGCCATATTGCTTTAAGTCCCTTGCATACGACTCGATTGTATTTGGCGACAGCCCTTTTTCCACTTTAATAAAATGGATAAACTCTTGAATATCGTGTTCCATTGCCATGAGGAATTGCTCCTTTAACCGCTTATTCTCCCATCCATAAGAACCTTTTTATCCGCTCGTCGATTGATAAGTCTGATTCGCCAACATTCATGCTCATTACTTTTAACGCCTTTCCTTCAGGCTCGTCATACTTATGGTACTCGCTAAATTCATGGCTCACCCATAGAATACCATAATAAAAGATGGTCGTGCACAACGTAAACAGGATCGCCGCCTTAGCCATCTGCAATAAGGATTTTGCCATTTCATCACTCCATTGTTCGATCGTTATACTATTAACCTATGCCGGTTTTGCCTCATTCTATACGTACAAACGTGATTTATAAAACGGCAATAGACAAATAAAAATGGTTCAGATGGCATCCTCCCATTGGAAACAGCCACGAAAAAAGGCCAACCGACTGGGGACAATACCCTCACGCCGGTTGACCGATTAAACGGAAGCCCTATGTACTGGGCTCCATTAGTAGAAAATCCTTTTTACGTTTGCTCATTTAATTGTTTGCTGCCCTGGCCATTCTGTTCTTTACTAGGCTGCTCTTGGCAACGATAGCATATTCCGTGGAACGTTAACCGATGGTCTTTGATTTTAAAGGAAAAATCCCGTTCTACTACCGCTTCGACATCGCCAAGCAAATCCTCTGTAATTTCATCAACTGCGCCACACTCAATGCAGACAAGATGGTGATGAAAATGATTTGCCCCCTCTTTGCGCAAGTCAAAACGGGAAACGCCATCGCCGAAGTTGATTTTGTCAACAACATTGAGTTCTGTCAATAGTTCTAGTGTGCGGTAAACCGTCGCCAAACCAATCTCAGGCGCTTTTTCTTTAACAAGGAGGTAGACGTCCTCAGCACTCAAATGGTCCTCTTCATGTTCAAGTAAAACCATTACTGTCGCTTCGCGCTGAGGCGTTAATTTATAGCTCTGAGCATGCATTTGCTTTTTAATCCGCTCTAATCGATTTTCCATAACGGCCTCCTACTCAAAAGCGATCTAAATGTACATTTATTATAAATGAGAAGAGAACAGTTGTCAATTAATAATAATTCCAATCTGCAAATGAATATCATTTATCATGTTGGAATTATTCTAAAAAGAGGCCAGGACCCATTTCATTAATAGTGGCGATACATATGCTTCAAACACAGAAGCGACAGTAACAAATGCGCCAACAATTAAAACGAGTGTCGTGTACCGGAAAAAAGGAGGAAAAATCGGCTCTTTTAGCCCTTTGGCAAACGTTTGCTTGATTAAACGCAGGCAAAATGACACACTCGCTGTACCAACAACAATAAACGCAGGAACTAACACAACATTCTGTGGCAAGACAGACACAAACGCAAGCAGAAATCCTTGTGCACCCATTTGGTTCACTAAAAACCCGACCGTAAAGCCAATAACGAGGCCTTTGACAAAAATAAGTACAAAGATAGCTGGCAATCCAATCAATGAGATGCCAAGGATCCACATTAAACCGATATATTTGCCATAATGAGTAAAACTGTGGACAAACAGCTCACTTGGTGATGTGACCACAGACCCATTTTTCATTTCATCAAAAAATTGACTTAAATATGTAAACAAGTCGTGCCGCTGCGACAAACTAAGGCTGTTGACGACAATGGCGCCGAAAACAACGCCAATTAGAAATAGGACACTTGTAAAAATATAAGTCGACCGGTTGTTTTCTACATGTCTAGCAATCGCTTCATAGACGCGGTTTGGATTGTTCATAGCCTGTCCCCTCCTGCTCTACTTTATGAGCAGCAAAAGCAGGCTATGACTGTTTAGCGGCGATTTTTTAATTTCCAGTATTGCAAAGCGTAACTTGTTTTCGCGTCATGAATCCGCCCTTCCTGCTCAAGCCGGTCACACTCTGTTTCGGTCAATTCTAACACACGGACGAATTCTCCTTCATCAAGGCATTGGTCGCCTTTTTTTAGCCCTGTTGCTTCATATACGTATACAAGCTCATCTGCAAAGCCTGGCGATG
Source organism: Shouchella clausii (assembly GCF_001598215.1). Taxonomy (GTDB): domain Bacteria; phylum Bacillota; class Bacilli; order Bacillales; family Bacillaceae_D; genus Shouchella; species Shouchella tritolerans. The sequence goes on from NZ_BCXJ01000002.1 coordinate 327,110, forward strand.
TATAAAATGATGTGATGAATGTTAACGACTCAGCTTGATAACCTGTTTCCTCAACCAGTTCACGCCTAGCTGTTTTTTCAGGTGCTTCACCAGGTTCCATTTTTCCAGCTGGGATTTCAATTATCGCCTTTTCTAGTGCTTTACGGTATTGCTCCACTAGCACCAGTTTGTCATCTTCGGTGATGGCGACTACAGCAACTGCGCCAGGATGGCGCACCAACTCCCGTTTTGCGATGGTTCCGTCTGGAAGTTTGACGTCCTCTACATCAAGCTGAATCAATTTTCCTTTATGAATCGTTTGCTTCGCAATGGTTTGTTCAGTCAACTCTTTCATTTGGTACCCACCTTGTCATCTTTGATGTATGTAGTGCATAAAAGTGTATCATACTTGAACCGGAGGTGCTTTTATGAAACGATACCATCGCGAGAATAGCATCATACTCATTGGGCAAAAATGGGAAGTGCTCACTGCGTTAAAACAGGCTGCTAAAACATTTGACACTGTTGTTGCTTGGCATTCAGCATGGAAGCCCGTAGAAAAAAACAATCCTCCTCTAAAGCGAATAAAATAGTTCAGAGAAGTTCCTGCAACTTGTTATCGATCCTTTCTTTCGTTACTTCGCCGACGAGCACGTCGGTGACAACGTTGTTTTGATCAATGATGTAAGTCGTTGGCAATGATGAAGGCTTAAACGCTTGCATAAATGCCCCTTCAGAATCAAAAAAAACCGGCAGCGTCAAACCTTGCTCTTCTATAAACTCGATCGCATCTTCAGGGCGCAATTCTTTCGACTGGCTGTTGACAGTGATGACAGACACTCCTCTATTTCGATAGTCTTCTGCCACTTCCATTAATGCAGGCATCTCCCGTATACACGGTTCGCACCATGATGCCCACACGTTTAAGACGAGCACGCCGTCTTGGTAATCGCTAAAAGAAGCGCTCGAACCCTTATATACGTCAAGCTCTATGTCCAACAATTGATCCCCCGCCTGCACCGGTTTTGATTCTCCATTAAATTGCCATATAAAAAACACAATCGCTATGCATGCTCCAGCAAGCACAACGAATGTCCATCTCCGTTTCTGCATTGATGTGGTTGCCCCTTTCCGATTCGCCAAAAGTTTGCTAGAATAAAACAGTTCCATTTATATCAAACTAATAAGCAGAAGGGAATTCACTTATGAGTTTACTAGAAGCAGTCATCCTTGGACTTGTTCAAGGAATTACAGAGTTTTTGCCGATTTCAAGTTCCGCCCATTTGATTATTGTCCAATCCCTATTCGGCATGACATTTGCCGGCTTTAGCTTTGAAATTCTCCTTCATCTCGCTTCTGTTCTTGCGGTTATTCTTTATTACCGCCATGATTTGATTGAGATTATTCGCGGTTTTTTTGCCTATTTCACAAAACGAACGCCGCAAAATAAAGCGATGTTTTGGTTCGCTATTTATTTAGTTGTCGCCACGGGCATTACGGGTGTTGCCGGCATTTTGTTCGAAGACTACATAAGCGAAACGTTTAAAGCGCCTATTTTTATTGCCTTGGCACTTGTGGTCACCGGTCTATTCCTAATCATTATAGAACGTTTTGTCCGCCACGGAAACCGCACAGAAAAAGAAATGACGATTTGGGATTCGATTATCGTGGGACTAGGCCAATGCCTAGCGCTTGTTCCTGGGCTTTCACGCTCTGGTACGACTTTAATTGTCGGCATGTTTGCTGGTCTAAACAAGGAAACGGCTGTCCGTTTTTCCTTTTTACTTTCGATCCCAGTTATTTTAGGATCTTCTGTGTTGGCCATTGACGACCTGCTATCAGGGGAACTGCTCGCTAACACTGGCTTATTTGAGCTTGCCGCTTCCTTTCTAGTTACGTTTATTGCTTCTTGGCTTGGGATTGTCTTTTTCTTGAACCTTGTCCGCAAAAGCAAACTAGTCTATTTTGCCGTCTATTGTTTTATCGTCGCCATTCTCGTCTTTATTTTCCAAGATACATTGGGGAGTGCAGACATTTAAATTCTGTCATACACATCATAAAACGAGTTGGGCTATGCCCAACTCGTTTCTTTTTTAGTTCGTGTTGTTGATTGCCTTGATAAACGCTTTGCCCCCTGCTTCTACACCACCTTTATAGCGGTGGACGCTGCCGCCGAGGTTGATAATGACATCTTCGCCAAAATCTTGACGGACAGTGGCAATTGTTTGAAAATCAATGCCAGCAGAAGGAATCGGAAAGGCGCGCTTTATTTGAGTCGTCATTGTCAGCTGGTCTTTCACCCGTTGCGCTTCATCTGCATTTATGCCAATCCTGCCATAAGGCGAAGGAAACAGAACTGCGTCGGCTCCTGCCATGCGCAGCAGCTTTCCTAACAAAAGACGGGAGGCAATGCCATGCTGTTTGGAGCGTGTCATCATTCCTGTTAATGAGGAATGGGCAAAAATCGGTACATCAATTTCTGGATCTTCACGAAGGCCTTGGAGTACATCAATCCCATACGCATACACATTTAGCATCAATGCCGGCGCTCCTAAGCCAATTGCCTCTCTCGCCCGCTCTTTTAACTCAAATGTTTTGCCAGTGAGATTGACGACATACAACGGCGTTCGCCCTGTCCGTTCTGCTGCTTCAGCAATAGCAGCTAACCCAGCGGGCACCCGTTGTTCGTACGGCGTCCAATTGTGTTCAAATAGCCGCTCATCATCTTGAATGATGTCAATGCCGCCATAACTATGAGCGAGCATTTGTTCATGAAAGGAATCAATTGAACGGCCAATCGCCCCTTTTGCAACGCTCATCGCTAGCGGGCGTCCTTCTACTTCCACAAGATCACGGATTCCTTCTATGCCATAGAGCGGTCCTGGAAATCTCTCCACTAAGTCGTTGGAAAACTGCAAATCAAGCAGTTTTACATTCGGTTCGTAAGACAACCTGCCATATGTCGTTGTTAAAATGGAGGGAAAGTCTGGAACTTCATAGGCAACGGGGAATGAAATTGTCACAATGCTGCCTTCTCCGTAAGAGGGGTCCGTGTTAATGGAAACGACTTTTCCTTTATAAGCAAAGCTTTCCTGTTTCTCAGCTTCAGGCATTTCTTGCCAAGGCTTAGCCGTGAGCCCAGTGGCCATTTTCTCTGCTTTTTCCTCAATAAATTCATTTGAATCACTTACATAGTACACCGCATTTATTTGCGCCACAGCCAAACCTCCTCATCAAGCAAGATGATTTTTTATCAACATTACAAATAAAGCGCTACCATGTCAAGAACGCTGCTCAGACCGGACAGCGTCCAGACTGAAGACAAGCGCATCCTTCGTTGCTCACCTCGTTCAGTCGTTCATAAATGCCTGTTTTGGTCAGACTTCACACGGCTAACACACGCTTTCTATCAGCCTGGATGATTTTTTAATGGGCGTCTTCCTTCGCTTTTCGTTTTAAATATTTCTCTCGCCTCTTCTTCATCGCTTTTGTAATATAGCCGCCTTTAAAATTGCGTGGCTCGAACGAGACGATAAACGCTTGCGGCTCATATTCAGACACAATTTTAATAAATTCCTTCTCCCTGTCCCTGCGTGCCGTGCAGTCAAGGCGGCATCGTGTTGACGCCATTCCTTCAACGGAAGAGCTGGAAACACTAAAGCCCATTTCCCTAAGGCGGTCAATCAATTGTTGGTTTTTTTGCGGGATATTTACTTCAATGGTAACATACCCGATTGCCAGCTTTTCTTCGATTACTGCGCCAATATATAACCCTACACCAAAGCCAAGCGCATAAGCAGCCATATTGTAATAATTTGATAAGTCGCTAAACACAATACCTAGCGCGACTACATATATAACGCCTTCAAGCATGCCCATTGCTGCAGCCTTTTGCTTTAGCCCTTTGACCATCATGATCGTCCGCAATGTTAAAATGGGTACGTAAATCAGTTGGGCAAAAAAGATAATAAGCGCTTGTAAAACCAACTCCTTCACCTCTCCTCCGTTCCAGATCAATCAAAGGGTAGTTTATCAGGTTCCTTCGTCGAACGCTAGCTAAAAAATACCTAAAACAGCTGGAAAGGCCAGTATAAAATAAACGCGCAGAGCTCTTAGCGCCTGCGCGTTTATTTCCTATTATTTGGCTTTTATCGTAAAAAGCGCTGTTTTTCCAGCAATCGCTTCGCTGTTTTGTTGTTTTTCAAGCGAATAACGATCTGGGTTTGTTAGTACAACTGGCGTAATCGTGTGTGCCGCTTTTGCTTTGACAAGCTCTAAGTCAAAGTCAATGATCGGGTCACCGACTGAAATGTTATCGCCTTCTTTTACATGGGCAGTAAATCCTTCTCCATTCATTGCGACTGTTTCAAGCCCAATATGAACTAGCAACTCTGCCCCAGACGCTGTTTCAATTCCAAAAGCATGCTTTGTCGGAAACACTTGGACAATTTTTCCGCTAATAGGCGCGACAATATGCCCATCCGTTGGCTCAACAGCCAACCCATCGCCAATCATTTTTTGCCCGAATGTCGGATCAGGCACTTCTTCTATTGGGACAATTCTTCCATTCACCGGCGAGGTAACTGTTTCCTCCGCAGGCGCTGTCTCTTTCTTTCCAAATAGTTTTTTAAACATACGACCACTCCTTACTGTCGATAAGCGTTACACTCATCTCGTTTCTTATTGTAATAATCCTGTTTGCACCCTGTCAAATTTCGGCTCACTTTTCATTTCCCTATCAACAGTTAAAAATAGCAGTCGCTAGGCTACGATAACGCTGACGTTTTTTAAAAATAGGGAGCCGCCCACGCATTTTTCCGCTTATTTGCATAAGCTGTCGTGAACAAAAAATAGGAGGGGTGATCCGATTGGGTTTTAAGTATGATGGCGGTTTTGCTTTTATTGTGGTGTTATTCATCCTTCTAGTGATTGTAGGCTCTGCTTACGTCTATTAAGAAAAAAACAAAAAACAGGCATACGTTCGCCTGTTTTTTGTTTGCCCGCAAGCTTTATTGGCAACAACAAAATAGAGCGCTTAACAATGCAAAAACAAGCAGTTTTCTTTTGCGCGTAGATATGGTAAAGTATGTTTGTTTTTAAGACGATACGTGTATATAGTACATAAATATATTGAGCAGGCGGGATGAAGAATTGGCACAACATACACTTGATACAATTAAAAAAATGGAAGAACAGTTTGTCGACCGCATTGCTGAAAACATGCGGACGTATGGCGTTTCTACTACAGTAGGGCGTGTGCTTGGCATCATTTATATGAACCGAAAGCCAATGACGCTTGAAGCTCTTTCCGATGAAACAGGTATGAGTAAAACGCGGATGAGCCAAGTTGTACGGGAAATGTTGTCTTTAAATGTTGCCCATAAAGTGTTTGAAAAAGGTGTCCGCAAAGATTTATATGATGTCGAAAAAGATTACTATCAAACGTTCATTTCCATTTTCGTTGCGAATTGGCAAGCTGTGATCGCTAAAAACCGCGCAGTCGGAAAAAGAATTCAAAATGAGGTTAAACGGTTTATGGAGGACGAAGCAGACAACTTGTCCGCTGACGAAATGGAGCAATTGAACCACTTGTTAAAAGAAACGGAGCAATGGCTTCATTATTACAAATGGTTAGACGATCTTGTTGATTTTTTTGAGAGCGGCGATGTATTTCACCATGTGCCAAAGCCAGACTAAACACTCTGTGCGTTCGGCCAGCCTTCCATCATCGGCATGAACCTTCGGTAAACGTTTTTTCTTGCGTGCCTTCGCTTATAGGGGGCACGCCGCCCAACTATGCAATTCCATTGCTACGCGCCCATCTTGTGAAAACGTAACCCCTTCTTCCAATAGCCGTTCCTTTTGCGTTTTCCCATTAAACAAAAGGCCTGAGGCCAACTCGCCGTTTTGCTTCACCACACGGTGCGCTGGGACATCGGGAGGCGATTGTCGCATCGCCCAGCCAACAACTCGTGCATGCCGAGGCGCGTGCAAATAGCGGGCAATTTGCCCATAAGAAGCGACTTCCCCACGGGGAATACGGCGAACGGCCGTATAGACATGTTCAAAAAAGGCATCCATTATTTTCCCCTCCTCTCACTTTTTATTACCGGCATAAACACTACCCGTTTTTTTATAAACAATGCCAATCGAAATAAACAATAGCCTACTGCCCCGCCTGCAGTATTTAAGAGGATGTCATCAATGTCAGCTACACGGTGGGTAAAGGCTAACTGGCTTAGCTCAATCGAACTGGAAACCAAAAAGCTGGCAATCACTGTCTTTCCTATTTGCCGGCAGCAACGAACTGACAAAGGCAACAAACACCCAAATGGGACAAACAGTAAAATGTTCCCGCCTAGTATAAAAAGTGGATCACGAACTGTAGGGCTAAAGAAGCTAATTCGATATATACTGCGGAATGGGATGTAGTTGTAATTCCGCCCGGCCAACTCACTTGGTTCAAAAGAAGATCCATAATTCCATGCAACCAGTGTAATGTAAAACAGTATTGCCATATAACTAGCGAACAGCAACCGCCCTAACATTCGGACATTCACGATCAAAGCCTCCCCTCCATCCACTTATATGCGAAGCTTGGCCAGCGAATGAATGGAGTGGGAAAACGACTTCGCTCAACTAGTGAAAAAACGAAAAATATGATCGTTCATTCCTGGAAGGTGCTCATGACCAAAGTCAGGGTAGAGCTCATACGATTTTTTGGCCTTTATTTTATTATAAGCAGCAAACTGGGTAGATGGCGGGCATTCTGTATCCATTAAGCCAACTCCCATTAGGACATCTCCTTGAATTCGGTCAGCAAGATGCTGGACATCGATGTAGCCGAGGCGTTCAAAAATTTCCCCATGACGTTTATGTTGCGGATCGTATGAACGGAAATAATCAGCCAATTCCTTATACGACCGAATCGCTAAATCCATTTGCCACACTCGCTTGTAATCGCTTAAAAACGGGTATACCGGAGCGAGACGCTTTATTTCAGGGACAAGGGCAGCACAAGCAAGCGTTAAGGCGCCCCCTTGCGACCACCCTGTGGCCATAAGCCGTGTTTTATCGATGTGAGGCAATGTTTTAGCAGCACGAACCAGTTGGACTGTGTCCAAAAAAACACTGCGGTAAAAAAGCGCGTCTGGCCCGGCGTCGAGGCCGCGAATAATATGGCCCCTATATGTATTCCCCCTGACGCCCCCAGGATCCTCTGAAGCTCCTCCTTGTCCACGGACATCCATATAGAAAACAGAAAAGCCCGCCGCTACATAATTTAACAAGCTGCTCCATTCAGCTGAACGCCCCCCATACCCATGGAACATAAAAACTGCCGGCGTTTTCTCCGCTGTTTTTGGCTGTAAGTATTTCGCATGGATTTTCGCATTTCCAGCGCTTCGATAATAGAAATGGTAACAGTTTGCAAACGAGCACTGGAAAGGAGCTTCGACAAGAGTGACTTCGGGGTCAATGGCTACAATTTCCGTTTTGGCCCGGTTCCAGTATTGGTCAAAGTCTGCTGGTTTAGGGTTTACTCCTTCATAAGCTAACAACTCGCGCAACGGCATATCGACTAATGGCATAAGCGTCCCTTCCCTTTTTTGTTTTATGTATAGTATACCAATTTCCAAAGGGATCAAAAAGCGCTCTTTTTTATGGAACCACACTCGTATTCGTACACAAAAAGCAAACCAAGGGCAGGAGGCTAGACTGTAACCTTAACCTGCATGCACTTGCTTTGCTTCCATTTCGCTGGCACAAGCCCTCCCAATGAGCGCTTTTCAGAGCGAAGTACTCAAGATTCATCAATTTGAATGTTGTATGCCTTCATCCAGTAATCGATTTGCACAAAATGGGCAAGGAGTTGTGGTCCTGCCATTAACTGGCCAAAATAAGGTTTCCCTGTATCGAAACCGCCTTTATCCGCTATTTCTTTGAGGCGATCACGGTTGATAAAGGTGAACAACGGCGCATCCTTTTGGCGAACGACTTCCTGAATCGCCTTTGTTACGGCCGCCGTATATAAAGGATGATGGGTTTTCGGGTAAGGGCTTTTTTTCCGGAAAAGCACATCATCTGGGAGCAATCCTTGCAATGCTTTGCGGAGTATCCCCTTTTCTCTGCCTCCATACGTTTTCATCTCCCAAGGAATGTTCCACACATACTCGACTAAGCGATGGTCCGAAAAAGGAACCCTGACTTCGAGGGAAGCGCCCATACTCATCCGGTCTTTGCGGTCTAGCAAGTTCGTCATAAACCAAATCATATTTAAGTAAGAAATTTCCCTCCGCCTTGCTTCCTCAGGAGAATCACCGTCAAACCGCGGTGTTTCTTGAATCGTCTCTTTATAACGATCATAAACGTACTCCTTGAGATTAAGGCGTTTCTGCCAATCAGGCTGCAACAATTGAATCCGTTCGTCAAGTGAGCGCATCCATGGAAACCCGTCAATTGCCATCACTTCTGTTTTATGGAACCATGGATAGCCACCAAATATTTCATCAGCGCACTCCCCGGACAAGCCAACGGTCACATCGTTTTTAATTTGCTTACAAAACCACAATAAGGATGAATCGACATCCGCCATTCCCGGTGTATCCCTTACAAGGACAGATTCTTTTAGCAAGTTGGCAAGGACATCGTTGCCAATGATGCAATTTTTATGGTTTGTGGCACAATGGGCCGCGACTTTCTTTACCCAATCGGCATCGGCATTAGGCTGAAAGGTGCTTGCCTTAAAATATTTTTCGTTTTCCTCATAGTCGATGGAATAACTAAAAATCGGAGCGTTTCCTTGCTTTTTATAAATGCGCGCAGCGATTGCCGTTAGTGCGCTTGAATCGACACCCCCTGACAAAAACATGCCAACGGGAACGTCAGCAAAAAGCTGGCGTTCAACAATGTCTTCCAAAAGTTCGCGAATGTAAAAAGCGGTTTCATGCGCCGTCTCTGTATGGACATTGCTTTGCAATTGCCAATAACGCCTGACTACGGAACCATTTTTACTAAATTGCAAGTAATGGGCCGGACGCAACTCGACAATTCCTTTAAAAATACCGTGGCCTGGCGTCCGTGAAGGTGAAAGCCCCATCACGTCAGCTAAGCCGCTCCGGTCAACAACCGCTTCGATTTGCGAGTGTGCCAGCAACGCTTTAAGTTCTGATCCAAAGAGAAGCATACCATCTTTTTCTGTATAAAATAGCGGCTTAACACCAAGACGATCCCTCGCCATAAATAATGTTTGTTCTTGTTCATTCCAAACAGCAAACGCAAAAATGCCATTCAGTTTTTCAAGGCATGCGGCTCCCCACTCCATATACGCTTTAAGTAACACTTCTGTATCTGAATGGCCAGCAAATGTGTGCCCATGGGCAAGGAGTTCTTTGCGTAGCTCTTCTGTGTTGTATAGTTCGCCATTGTAAACGATTGTACATGTATTGCCTTTGGCAGTGCGAGTCATCGGCTGTTTGCCGCCCGCTGGATCAACAACGACAAGCCGTGCATGCCCGAATGCAGCGTGGTCGGACGTCCATGTTTCGAGCGCATCAGGGCCGCGCCGATTCAGCGTGTTTGCCATGTTTTTCATCTGTTTCGTTTCCGTGCGTAGGTTTCTTTGCCAGTCAACCCACCCAGTAATGCCACACATCGATTCCATCAGCCCTTTCTAGGAAGTAAGTAAAACCTCATGCCTTACCTATTCCTTCACTCCTAACCTATCGTATTCAGCCCAAATCACAAAAGTGCTTCTTTTATGGCGTGATCTTTTGGACGAACGTCACAAAGATTGGTAAAAAAGGCGCTTGGCTACGAAAAAGTGGTTGCCTTCTTACTAGCGAGGCAAGCCTTTTTGCCTTTTAGAAAGGAAAACGCCCTGCTAAAAATAACCGTTTCCCGTTGGCTGTCACTAATTCGCATCCTCTTTATGGTTATTGCAGCCGCAGACGAAAAAAGGAATTGACTTTCTGCGCAAGGCTCGATATAATCACTTCAATTCGATATGTACGGTGCAGTGATGACTGGGACCAGTAAAAGGCAGAATATGTAAAGAGAGTTGGTTTCACCGGCTGAAAAAACCGACCATCCCTTCTGCGTTTGAAACCTACCCCACGATGCTGCTGGCAAAAACCAGCGTAGCATTCTGCGTTAAAGAATGGGAAAGTGGGCATGATTATTGCCAATGAAGGTGGTACCGCGGAGCTTTTTCCGTCCTTTTAAGGACAGGAAAAGCTTTTTTTATTTGTAAAAAACCTTTTCTAAACCCATGAATTTGCAAGCACCAGCAGAAAAAATGACTCTAATAGGAGGTCGGCCAATGGCTACAGGAACAATTGTCATTAAAATTGGCAGCAGCAGTTTAACAGATAGCAGCGGCGCCTTAAGCACGGACCGGTTAAGAGGCCATGTTGAAGCCATATGCGAACTGCGCCACCAAGGCATAAATGTGATTGTCGTGACATCAGGTGCAGTCGCCGCTGGTTTTACGCTCATTGGCTATCACCAGAGGCCGAAATCGATCTCGCAAAAACAAGCGGCGGCAGCCGTTGGCCAAAGCTTGCTCATGCAAGCGTATATGGATGCATTCCGCTCGCATGGCTACACAGCAGCGCAGCTGCTGTTAACACGAGCCGACTTTGCTGATCCAGCACGTTTTTCAAACATTTCACAAACATTGCGTGAGCTCTTGAAACGAGGTGCTATTCCGGTTATTAACGAAAATGACTCGACCTCAGTCGATGAATTGACGTTTGGCGACAATGACCGCTTGTCCGCCCTCGTTAGCGGCATCATTCACGCAGATATGCTCTGCTTGTATACCGATGTCAACGGTGTGTATGACCAAAACCCAAACGGCTCGCCTAACGCCAAAAAGTACCATTACTTAGCAAACGTACCTGAAGCATTACTTGATCGTGTCAGCGCTGATACTTCTGCTGTTGGAACAGGAGGCATGAAGTCGAAGCTACTTGCTGCGAAAACGTCGATTGAGCTTGGCACAAATGTATTTATCGGTAATGGAAAAGGACGGGAAACGTTTACGGATGTTTTACTTGGTAAAGGAGATGGTACTTATCTCGGTCCCTTTACGAACAAGACGATGTCGACGACAAAACAATGGATTGTCTTCCATAGCGAACCGGCTGGAAGCATTGAAATTGACAGCGGCGCCTCCACAGCGTTGTTAAAAAGGGGCAAAAGCTTGCTGCCTGCAGGCGTTCTCTCAGCTAAAGGCGATTTTTCAGCCGGTGACATCATTGAAGTGTTTTTCAACAACCGCCCCATCGGCAAAGGAAAAACCAACTTTAGCAAAAATGAGCTAGAGCTTATTAAAGGGCTCAGTAGCGAGGAAGCCTTGTCTCTAACAAAACGTTCAAAAAAAGCCGTCATTCACCGCGACTTTTGGGTGGCGACAAAAAAGGAGTGTACTTATTAATGACAACTGCAAAATGGATTTCACAAAAAGCAAAAGCTAATGCTCCATCCCTTTCACAAGCAACCACAGCAGAAAAAAACGACTTGCTTAAAGCGATGGCCCAACAACTCAAGGATGACACAGACGTATTGCTCGAAGCCAATCAATTGGATATCGCCAATGCCAAGAAAAACGGGCTCAGCGACCACTTAATTGACCGATTGTTGTTAACAAAAGCGCGAATTGAAGCGATGGCCACAGCCATTGACCACTTGATAAAATTGCCTGACCCGATTGGCGCAGTAAAAGAGCAGATCAAACGGCCGAATGGTCTTGTTATCAAGGAAATGGTCGTACCGTTCGGTGTAGTCGGCATGATTTATGAAGCAAGGCCAAATGTGACCGTCGACGCTTGCACATTAGCAATCAAAACCGGCAATGCTGTCGTCTTACGTGGAAGCGCGAGCGCTATCCACTCCAACAAAGCGATTGTCAACACATTAAAGAAAGCATTTAAAAACTCGCCTATTCATCCTGATGTCATTCAATTGCTTGAAGATACGTCGAAAGAGGAAGCAGCCAACATGATGCAGTTAAAATCAACGATTGACGTCCTTATCCCTCGTGGGGGGGCCAATTTAATTCAAACTGTGTTACAGGAAGCGACCATTCCCGTTATTGAGACTGGTGTTGGCAACTGCCATGTGTATGTCGCTAGCTCCGCCGACCCTGATATGGCATTTAACATTGTCGTCAACGCTAAAACGCAACGCCCTTCTGTATGCAATGCATGCGAGACACTTCTTGTTGAACAATCGTTTGCGAAAGCCCATTTGCCAACGCTAGTTGAACGCTTGTCTGCAAAAGGGGTCTCACTTGTTGGCAATGAAGCGGCTTGCGCCCTTGATCCACGCATCGCACAAGCGAGCGAGGAGGACTGGTCCACTGAATATTTGGATTTGCGCTTAGCAATCCGTGTTGTTGCTGAAACTAATGAAGCGATTGCTCATATTAATCAATATGGGACAAAACATTCTGAAGCGATTATTACGGAATCCTTGGAAGAACGAGACGCCTTTTTCGCCAATGTCGATGCAGCTTGTGTATACCACAATACCTCAACTCGTTTTACAGATGGATTTGAATTTGGATTCGGAGCTGAAATTGGCATTAGTACCCAAAAACTCCATGCGAGAGGACCCATGGGCTTAAAAGCTTTAACGACAAGCAAATATGGCATTTATGGGGAAGGACAAGTGAAAGAATAGGAGGCTTATTTCATGACATATCAGACAACCTTCGCCATTTTAGGCGCCGGTTCAATGGCTGAAGCGCTTATAGGCGGTATAGCCAAAAATAACGGCGGCAAAGCGCCCTACATCACCGTATTAAACGCGAGCAACCGCAAACGTCTTGAGCAGCTCCACGCTGCCTATGACGTTTGCACGGCGCAATCCTTCGAAGAGGCGGTTAAAGGCAAAGACGCTATCGTGCTGGCAATCAAACCGCACCACGTCCAAGAAGTGGCCGCTTCGCTTGTTTCGCTCCTCGATCCACAGAAACAGCTTGTCATTTCCGTTGCTGCAGGTCTAAAGCTTGAAACGCTGGAAAGCTGGCTGCCTGCCAAAACAGCGGTAATCCGAGCGATGCCAAATACGTCGGCCCGTGTACTTTCCTCGGCCACAACACTATCGATCGGCACTTACGCGACAGAGGGGCAACTCGCTTTCGCCCAGACGCTATTTTCGTCAATTGGCAAAGTGACGGTTGTTGATGAAAAGCAAATGGATGCAGCGACTGGCGTAGCTGGGAGCGGCCCTGCTTATATTTATTACGTAGCCGAGGCCATGCTGAATGCCGCCATTGCGGAAGGGCTTTCTCCAACTGAGGCAAGGGCATTGATTAACCAAACGATTGGCGGCGCCGCAAAACAGCTTTCTGATAGCAGCAAATCGCCTAAAGACCTTTACAAAGAAATCATGAGCCCAAATGGGACGACTGAAGCGGCGATTGCCCATTTAGATCATTCTTCAACCCAAGAATTGTTTCAACAGGCGATTCATCAAGCTGTCAAACGCTCCGCTGCAATCGGTGCCTCTTTTGAACGCGATATTATTCATAAACACCATTAAAGGAATTCCCGCTTCCCTTTTTCAAGCGTTTGCTGGTAGGATAAGAAGAGCGCCGTTCTCAAAACGCGCTCTAATTGCTGTACCAATTATTTAAGGGGAGAACCACAAATTGCTGAGAGACAAATTTGCTATAGTTGTCAACCATAGGACGTTCCAGTCAACGATTATCATGCTTATTTTATTCAACGCAGTATTAGTTGGATTAGAAACGTACCCTAGCATTTATGAAACAAACCGCCATTTTTTTCATTTTATAGACCAAACTTTGCTTTGGCTGTTTACGATTGAAATAGCGATGCGCTTTGCGGCAGAAGGGCGATCTTTTTTCCGAAAAGGCTGGAATTGGTTTGATGTTATCATTGTACTAACCGGCCATGTGTTTGTTGGTGGACATTTTGTGACGGTGCTCCGTATTTTGCGCGTCTTACGGGTACTCCGTGCTGTAAAAGTTGTACCTTCTTTGCGGCGCCTCGTCGACGCCCTCATTATGACCATTCCCTCCCTTGCTAATATTTTGATTTTAATGGGGATTTTTTTCTACATTTTTGCTGTCATCGGCACAATGCTATTTAGCGAAGTATCGCCTGAGTACTTCGGTAATTTGCAGCTCACGTTATTAACGTTGTTCCAAGTTGTCACACTTGAGTCATGGGCGAGCGGTGTGATGCGACCCCTAATGGAATTTAATGAATGGGCTTGGATTTATTTTGTTTCGTTTGTGCTGGTGGGTACGTTTATCATTTTCAATTTATTTATCGGCGTCATCGTCAATAATGTGGAAAAAGCCAACGAAGAGGAAACTAAAAACGCAAATTCCCGAGAACTTGAAACGATCCAACGCCAATTAGATGAGTTGAAAGAGATGCTTAAAAAAGAACGTTCATCGTAAAAATTACACAATAGAAGACCAGTTGGCTCCAACTGGTCTTCTTTCCGTATAATAGCCTATTGCTTTTGTCCGAAAAACTCCTCGTAGAGCACGCGGACTGCTTGTTTTGTATCTTTTGAATGAATTCCGAACACAAGACTGACTTCAGATGAGCCTTGGTTAATCATTTCGATGTTAACCCCCGCTTTGGCTAAAGCAGATGAAGCTCTAGCTGTTACGCCTACCGTATTATGCATTCCTTCTCCAACAAGCATGACCATCGCAAAATCATGCTCAATATGGACATCATCTACATTCAGTTCATCTTTAATGCGCTCAATAATGGCGCTTTCCAACTGATCAGAAAGTTGCGTTTGGCGGATAATAACAGATGTATCATCAATTCCAGAAGGAATATGCTCATAGGAAATTCCTGCATCTTCTAATATTTGCAATAGATGGCGACCAAATCCGACTTCGCGGTTCATTAAATATTTTCGTACATAAATGGTGGCAAACCCTTCATCGGAAGCAATGCCAATAACAGGGTTAAGTGACCGTTCACGTTCCGCTAAAATCAACGTGCCACTGCATTTAGGATTGTTTGTGTTTTTGACGCATACAGGGATGCCGTTGCGGAACGCCGGAATCAAGGCCTCATCATGGAAGACGGAAAAGCCCGCGTAAGAAAGTTCGCGCATTTCCCGATAAGTCATTCGTTTGATTTCAACTGGGTCCTCAACGATAAATGGGTTTGCAGCATAAACAGAGTCAACATCAGTAAAATTTTCATAAAGCTCGGCTTGAACAGCAGCCGCCAATATAGCCCCTGTAATGTCGGAGCCGCCTCTTGGGAAAGTAACAAGATTTCCTAATTTTGAGAATCCGAAAAAACCGGGAAACACAACGATCCCTTCCATGTCAGCCAACTTGGCAAGCGCCTCGTATGCTTCAGGTAGCACTTGGGCATTCCCTGGTTCATCACTAACAAGAAGTCCAGCATCTTTCGGATTTATGTACGTAGCTTTTAGACCGATTTTGCTTAGATAAGCGGCAATGAGTTTTGCATTGTTGTCTTCCCCGCTCGCTTTCATTATATCAAGAAAGCGCCCTTTTTCCGCCTCTGTTTCCTCAAGGCGATTTTTCAAATCAGCTTCAATTTCAGCGATCACATCGCGATTAAGCCCTAAATCGTTCGCTATCGATTCATACCTGCTCATCACAGCATGGAATGCTGCTTCTACTGGCTGATCTGCCACTCTTGCTTCGGCCAAGGTAATCAGCAAGTCCGTCATTTTTGCATCATCAGAGTAACGTTTTCCTGGTGCTGAGACGACCACGATTTTCCGTTTTTTATCCGCTTTGATGATGGCAGCCACTTTTTTAATTTGCTCTGCATTTGCGACGGATGAACCGCCAAATTTTGCTACTTTCACGTTCTCTCCAGCCCCACTCTCTTTCTAAACTAAAAAAACGTTTCAGACTGTAGACAAACGCTCGCATACTTCGTCGTTTGTCTCGGTCATATGCTTTGAAACTGGTCGTTTTATGCGCAAGAAAACCATTGCTCATGAACCCCTGTTCTATTCGCATCTTCCTCGCCTGCACTCCTCGTCTGACAAGCGCTTTCTATCAGTCTGAGTGATTTTATCGACTTTATCGACATCCTCAAACGTTGAAAAACGTTCGTTAATTATTCATAATACCATATTCAAAATATCCCTACAACTTAGCATATAAAAAAAGAGCCATTTTTTCTATTATGGCTCCATAAACGATAACGGTCACATTTTCCGTTGTTTAGCTCTCTTTATGGCTTGTACGCATCCTCTGATTCAGAATCGTCTTTCGTCCGTTCTTTCTCCCTACGCTCTTCTTCCTCTTTTTCAATATCTTCAAGAGGCAATTCATCAAAGGGTTGTTCTACTTGATCGCGGTTTCGCTGCTCTTTCCAATTTTTACTCGTTTCTTTCTTTTGTTTCCCCATAGACAAAACGCCTCCTTTGTCCATCGAGTACCCGTTTTCACGCCAGCAAAAACCTACATAAACCAAGCGAACCAGAGAGGCCCTCGCTTTGTAGCAAATTCGACAGCTGTACAGGATGACTCAGGGACGTAGGTGGAGTCATTTGCAACTTCTCCGTATGTAGACTCGCCTATATTGTTTGTAAATCCTGCTTGGTCAAAGCAAGCAGGTGACGAGTAGGCATTTTTACTGTAATCAACGATCACGCGCTCACTATCCGAGGGTCCGTATTCGACTTGAATAATAAACCCTAATGCAATAATAAGAATGCTTGCCGCGACTCCGAATAGCCAACGATATCGACGCATTGTTTTCCTCCTTCTCTTCAATCCATTTTTAGTCTACCTATTTTGTTTATCGGAAGCAAGGAAATTTGACAGGCGCTATTATTCAGAATTCCCCAAACGTATTTTGTTAGATTTTCTTACATTGAAATGCACATTAATCGTTTTTGTGTGATATATTGTTACAAACAACATGGCTATTATCCGTTACAGCGAGGTGGAGTGGAGTGTCTTATAAAGATAAGAAAGTAATTACAATCGGCGTTGTAAGTGAACTTACCGGTCTTTCAGAACGAAAAATCCGCTATTACGAGGAACGGAAATTGCTGTTTCCTGAACGATCGAAAGGTGGCACACGAAAATATTCTTTTCTTGATGTCGAGCGATTAGTTGACATTGCTAATAAGATGGAAGATGGTATGCAAACATTCGAAATCCGCAAAATGGAACAAAAAGCATTGCGCAAACAGGAAGTCCGTGAGCGCATGCTAAGAGGCCAACTGAACGCCGCCTTTAATATCCGTAAATGACCAGCCCAGCTCCAATGTGCTGGTTTTTTTATTTCCTATACATTCCACGCATGAACAGGACGTTGCCAATAGAAACTAAAAAAAACAAAGGAGTCCCATTCATGACAGTCCAAGTTGCAAACTGCACCTTACAAGCTTGTTTTCCCAACTGTTTGGACAGCTCCACAAACAGAACGCACTTTACGAAAAAGGAATGGTAACAAATGAAAAAACCTGCAATATGGGGAATCGCATTGGCTGCCCTTGCTATTGCTGGCATGGTTTTCACAGGCCAAGTTGAACAAAGCCAGCCACATACAGCTATTTATGATGCACCACAGCCTAAAAGTCGAGTCCACTCTACTTCCAAAGACCGGTTAATGGCAGAAGACTTAGCAAAAACGACCACACTTTTCATCTCCTCTCTATCCGGCCAATTAGAAAAATGGGGCAATACCCAGGGGGAGAGCCTTACGGATGAATTTCAACAAGAACTAAATGAACACCCTTATATTTCTGGCTTTTCCGTTTTAGATGAAGGAGGCTCGCCGCTTTTAGCCGCCGGTACGCTCTCCACTATCGATACAAGCTTGTTGATCCATCAAGATAATGGCATGCATTATTCCAATCCTTATAATAAAAACGGCAACACCTTTATGCTTATGGGTAAGGACAAAGAGGATGGCCAGCGTATCATTGGGGAAATCGACCTCAGCTTTATCCGATCTTATTTGGCTAAAACAGCAGCAATCGCTGACAGTTCTGGAACGTTTTTTGTTAATGGTAGCGATCCCAATGTCCAATTTTCATCCATTGATGAGCTTCCTGACGAACTGGAAGCCCAGGCAGTTCCTGGACTAGGATGGAATATTTACGTCAAATCTGATGACAATGTAACCATACAGACGTTTCATGAAAACCAAGCGGTCGTGAAACTACCGCCACAAATAAATGGAAGCGAATGGGCGAAGGAAAAGGGATACGAACTGCTAGCCGACAACCACCCTTATTATATTGTGAAGGACGAAAACAAGGCGCTTCAACCACTGATCGAAGATTTGCAGCAAGACGAAACCGTATTGTTCGCCGAGCCGAACTATGCCTTTTCGAATCAAGTCCGCACAGTAGAAAAAAAGGTGGAGCCAAACGACGAATATTTCAAGCCATACCAATGGAACCTTAAACAAATCCATGCAGACGAAGGTTGGAATTTCGCCAATGGCACGGATACGACGATTGCAATCATCGACACTGGTGTTGATCCTAATCATCCAGATTTAAAAGGGAAGCTCACAGAAGGGTACAACGCCATTGACGACAGTTCTGATTATAAAGACACAAACGGGCACGGCAGCCACGTTGCTGGCATTGCCGCAGCTGTTACGAACAATATTGACGGCATTGCTGGCGTATCTTGGCAAAGCAAAATCATGCCTATAAAAGTGCTCGATGAAAATGGCGAAGGTTCTTCTTATTCTGTCGCAAGGGGGATTTATTGGGCGGTCGACCATGGAGCGGACGTCATTAATATGAGCCTCGGCGATTATTACCACTCCGATCTATTATATGAAGCAATCCAATATGCAGATGAACATGATGTTGTCATTGTTAGCGCCTCAGGTAACGACAACTCAGAAGAACCAATGTACCCTGCTGTATACCCGGAAGTGATTACCGTCGCAGCAGTAGACCAAGACCGCAACCGTTCGTTCTTCTCTAATTTTGGAGACCATGTCGATCTCGCTGCACCTGGAGAAAATATTCCGAGCACATACAAAGACAACCAATATGCCGTATTGTCAGGAACATCGATGGCTTCTCCACATGTCGCTGGACTTGCTGCCTTATTGCGTTCAGCGAATCCAGACTTAAACAACGATCAAATTGGCGACATCATTCTTGGCGCATGCGACCAACTTGGAGACGGGAGTTATAACGTCTATTATGGCTATGGGGAAATGAACGTACAAGCTTCGCTTAAGCAAAATGAACGCATCCCCGCTCAGACTGGTCGTTAACGGTTTTAAAAAATGGAATGGAGTGAGTCTTTAAGATGAGCCAACGCTGTTATTTAAAAGCGTTGGCTTTCTTATGAAACGGCAAGATAACAGCCGTCTGCTTTTGCACATATTCACACAAATACCCTTGCTTTTTTCGTTTAAGAAACGTTTCCTTCCGAATCGGCCTTGGAGCAGACCAAGCGACTGAGTCTAAATTGCTCCATTTGTCATGAGTTATATATTCTTGCTTAAAGTAATACTCATGTCCTGAAGAAAATTGCTCGCAAATGTATTTAACTGTTTGTTTTGAATGCATGGCCAAACCCCTTTTTTACCATAGTTTTGGCCAAATTCTTCACTCTTATAACGATTGCTGTTCCTGCCTTGACTGGTTGTGCTACAGCGTTTACCATTAAAGGGGAGCGACAGCAGTCGAACAAATCTATTAAAAGAAGTGATTCCATTGTTACATACATTAAAAGACCTTCCTCTTTCGGATAAAGATATTGCGCCACTGATCATTTCTGCCGATAAAGTGGCCCATGTACAAATGAACAACCCCTTGCAGCATGCACTACTTGTGTTAATAAAATCAGGTTATACAGCCATTCCAGTTCTCGATGCCTCCTACCGCCTCCGTGGTTTAATCAGCAAATCGCTCATCCTAGATGCGATGCTTGGCGATGAAGATTTTGAACTCGAGAGGTTGTCTACATTAACAGTGAACAATGTGATGGCAAAAGATGTGCCGTGCATCCGCCCTGATGCCCCATTTTCAAAAGCGCTTTCTTTATTGATTAACCATTCGTTTTTATGTGTCGTTGATGAAGAACAAGCTTTTTCTGGCATTTTGACAAGGCGCTCAACACTCGCTCTAATCAGCAAATACCTCCACCAACATTAATGGAGGCAATTTTATCAAGTGACAAAAAACCGAAGTCGAATGCTATTGTTGTGATTCGACTTCGGTTTCTGTTATCGCTTTGTTCATTTGAAAATATGCGTGTATTTGTTTTTCACGAGCCTTAAACATAACGGTTAAACCTTTAGCGATTATACTTGCCGGCAGTTTAGCGCGGAAAGAAACTTCATCAACCATTAAAATAGCGTCTCCTTCCCTTTCAAACGAATGCTTATGGTGCCAATACGAAAAAGGGAACGGAGGATTATTCGCTTCATCGATAAAATAATGGCCTTTGCGCTCATCAGTGATCACTGATTTCCATTTGATTTGGAAAGCGGCTAACAGAATCACTGATTCTAGATCCTTCTCCCCTTTTTTACAAACCCTTACTTTCGGTCGCTTGTGCACTTTTTCAATGTTCGTCGCATCTGAAAAAAAGGACCAAACTTGTTTCATCGTGGCATTGATACGAGTTTTGTACGTAAATACAAATGTATCCATTTTTGCTCACCTCATAAATACAACTGGATAATTAGCCCCTGCAGTTCTCCAATTTTATTTAGCAAATCCAGTTCGCTTTTGCTTTGGTCAAAGACCGTGCTCGTCAGTTCGACAAGCCCTTTATCGATTTCTTTCACCAATTTGTATTGCCTCACTTGTCCACTCGCCGCACTTGAAGCCGTTTCCACTTTTAATGATTCGAGCAAATGGCTTACACACTGCCGAACGCTTCGCTTAAATGCGTGCAGTTCTGCCGCAGTCCGATGCTTTGCCAAGCGCTCGCCATCTTTTTCTAGCGTTTCAAGCATGGCATAAACCGTCTTCTCGCTTTTATGCCCGGCAATCTCTTCAAACACGCCTTGGAAGGAAGCGCGCGATTGCCGGGCCCGGATTTTACTTATTGATAAAGGTCTTTGCTGCTCACGAAGTCTCTCAATATCTAGCATGTTGATCGCCACCTTTCTTTAAGTTTAGCACGAAGGACACCGGATGGAAACTGCCTGAAATCGGTTTGAAACTTGTTTAAAAATAAGTTATCATGATAATATAGTAGATTACATGTATACCCTCTACTTATATCGGAGGTGGCGCAAAAATGGTAAACCCATTATTACAGACACAACGGACTGTGTACCAGCAAAATAGTCAGCGTATTATTGAATGTTTGTTTGCTTACTGGAGCCAGCACAATGCCTCTCCTGATTTGCGCACCCTTTCTTTAATGAGTGGCATAACAGAAGAAACAATTCTAGAAACGATGGAATTTAGTTAAATCGACACGTACAAGAAGGGCTGATCCGTAAGGGTATCAGCCTTTTTTCTGTAAAAAACAATAGATCACTTTCAACCTATAACCCAGTCCCCCTGTTGGTGCTGCCAAACAAAAGACCGGAAGCATTACAATTGGCCATTCCTTTGTCATTCAAGTGGCCGCCACAAAAAGACGTTCTCCAGTTCTCCAGCTCACCTTCTAACCTTACTAGTCTTCTCTCGTCTTATTCGTTATTTTTCCCTTGAGACTCCAAGCAACTCTGACACCGTTACAAATGTATAGCCTCGGGATTGTAATTCAGGGATAATGTCATCCAGCGCATCTGCTGAGTAGATTTCAGGGTTCGGCGTATCCACATCCCCTCCATCATGCATGAGAATAATGCTGCCTGCTTCTACTTCTTGCAGGACTGTATCCGTTACTTCTTGAGCTGGAATCCCTTGCCAATCTAGTGTGTCGACATCCCAACCAATCACAATGTCATTCAACGCTTGAAGACGTTCGACTTGTTCTGCCGTCAAAAAACCATAAGGTGGACGAAACAAACGAGGACGGTAGCCAATCGTGGCTTCTATAATCGCATCGGTTTTCGTCACTTCTGATTCGAGCCGCTCAAGGCTTCCTTCAGATAAATTCGGATGCGAAAACGTATGGTTTCCTACTTCATGGCCTGCTTGGCTTAATCTCACCAACAATTCAGGATTCGCTTCAACCCGTTGTCCTAAAACGAAGAACGTAGCAGGTACATGATGTTGCTCCAGCTTCGTCAATACTTGTTCAGTGAACCGAGGATCAGGTCCATCATCAAACGTTAACGCTATCTGGTTGCTTGCTGGATCCCCTTTGACAAACACCACTCCTGGAAATTGATTTTGCAAAACCGGCAGCGGCACTGCTTGGCGTACACTCGTCTCCTCATTTCCAGAATCAATCGCCTGTACACACCTTAAACCTGCACTTATACAAATGATAAACACCAAAATAGCCAATATCCCTTTTTTCCTCACAAGCCTCTACCCTTTCTAACCTTCTTAGCCTTTAGTGTGAGCGGTGACAGTTTGTTCTATGTAAGTTTTCCACTTTTCTTTCGAACTAGATTAAGAAATGAATAACGGTTATTTTATCTGAATATCGTCGTATCATAGACTGTATTGGTGAATTTACAAATGTTCTAGCCTTCACTATACAGAAATTATTTGAATTTTATGGATAACCGACGAGAACAGGATTATCTTTTTTACTTATATCGGATTCCATTAGACACTTCTTCTAATTTAACCCAATTTAATATACGAATAGAGTTTTTATCCCTTTCAATAATTTTTCTTTGGGATAACGAATGAATAACTCGATTTAGATGTCGATATGTCGTACCAAGTAAATCTGCAATCTCTTTTATATTGGAAGTCTTTAGCTCTATTCCAAAGACGTTTTCAGGTGCAGGTGAGATCGTGGATATAAGGTAACTTGCAAATTTGTTTTCAACAGAGGCTAATAAATTGACACGGGAAGCTGTTGTGCAGGTTTGAAGCTTATAGCTTACATGTTCTAAAAGTGTATGCAAAAACTTCGGATTATTCATTTCATGTTGTTTTATATAATCAACATGCAGTCCAATTAATAAGCATTCATTAACTGCTTTAACTTGTGATTGAACGGGAACTTTTCGAATCAGTTCAATATCACCAATAATGGAAAAAGGTTGGACAAACCGTAGTAAAAGGGATTTTCCAGTTTCAACACTTGATGTTATTTTCACTTTCCCTTCCACTAAAAACAACAGTGTTTTCAGATCCATTCCTTCGAGTAAAATCATTTCATCTTGTTCATATTGCTGCAATGTAAATGGAAGTTGCTTTTCTCGGTCAAACATTTCTTCAACATGATATTCTCGTAATTTTGAATGAAGCAGCTTTAAGTCTTGAATATATTTCATAGTAAAACTCCTTTTAGGACATATGTCCTTTTTATTATAATATAAACTGATATGATAAGAACAATAATTCGTAGGAGTGGCATAGAATGAAGTTCGTATTTGATTTAGATGGAACAATTTGCTTTAAAGGCCAGCCTGTTTCTGAAAAGTTATTAATAGCATTAGAAAAATTAGTAAAAAAAGGGCATGAAGTCATTTTTGCATCAGCTAGACCAGTACGCGATTTACTTCCCGTCTTACATGACCGTTTTCATCAATACCCAATGATTGGTGGCAATGGATCAATGGTAGCAGTAAAAGGGAAAATCATATCAACAGTCAACTTTGATGAAGAAACGCTCGTAAATATTATTCAATTACTAAGAACTTATAAAGTTTCCTATTTGATAGATAGTGATTGGGACTATGCCTACACAGGCCCTCTTACACATCCAATTTTAAATAACCTAGATCCACAAAGACGTGCTAAAAATGTTAGGTTGGATGAACTCCAGTCAATCGTAAAAATTTTGATGCTAACTTCAAATAATATGAAAGAAGTCGAAGAACAGCTTAGAAAAATGAATGTTGTTGTTCACTCTCACGAAAGTGAGGGAGTTTTAGATATAAGCCCCAAAGGAATCGATAAATGGAGTGGATTACAACAACTGGGAGTAAAAGAAGGGGAATACATTGCATTCGGTAATGATGCAAATGATATTGCAATGTTTCAACATGCATTTTATTCAGTCATGATTGGCGAAAGCTTACAACTGTCCCCATTTTCATCTGAACAATTATTTTTAAGTGAGAATATAGAAAATCTTATCGTTCAAAGGCTTAGTGAATTGGGAGATATGGATCCAATAAATAAACTGGTAAGCTCATAAGTAGGTAACTTATGCTTTATAAAACCAATTTTCGTAGTGTGATCATGCTAAACAAACCCTCGGCTTCCAGCAATTACACCTTCGAGATTTGGAAGAGTCTTCACTCTGAAAAAAATAGAAGTAGAGATCAAGTTCATTCTCTACTTCCGTTCTTTCTTATTTTATTCCCTGGCTGAGCGGGCAATTTCTACCACAAGCTTTGCTGTATTTTCAAGTGCTTCGATCGAAATTCGTTCGCTTGTTGTATGAATGCCTTCATAACCTACTGATAAGTTAATGGTCGGGATTCCGTATCCAGAAATGATGTTGGCATCGCTCCCTCCCCCACTTGAAGTAGTCATAGGCGTTAATCCACATGCTTTTATCGCACGTAGAGCGGTCTGAACCACTTTTGTGTCTTCTGATTCCTGATAGCCAGGATAACTGTACGTCACTTGCACATCGCAGGTTGTGCTCATTTCTAGTGCTGCTTGTTCAAAGGCTTGTTTCATCGCTTCCACTTGCTTTTTTAGCTTCTCTTCTACAAGGGAACGGGCTTCCGCCGTGATGGTGACAAAGTCGCAAACAATATTGGTTTGCGTGCCGCCTTCAAATCGGCCTATATTGGCTGTCGTGTCTGCGTCAATCCTTCCTAACGGCATTTTTGAAACGGCTTTGGAGGCGACTGCAATAGCCGATATTCCTTTTTCAGGTTCAACGCCAGCATGAGCCGTTTTGCCATATACTTTTGCAAAGATTTTTGCTTGCGAAGGCGCCGCCGTAATCATGCCCCCTACTTCTCCGTCGCTATCAAGAGCATAGCCATAAGCAGCGGAAATCGCGTCTTTGGCCAACGCTTTCGCACCAACTAAGCCAGCCTCTTCGCCTACAGTAATGACAAACTGAATTTGGCCATGTGGTTCTTTGGATGCTTGCAGGACACGAGCCGCTTCTAGCATGGCCGCAATTCCCGCTTTATCGTCTGCTCCTAAAATGGTTGTCCCGTCCGTTTGAATATAGCCATTTTCTACAATTGGTTGAATCCCTTTACCTGGGCCAACTGTATCCATATGGGCAATGAAATAAAGTGGATCAAATCCGCTGCCTGTTTCAGGCAACGTACAAATTAAATTCCCTGCCCCATGGCCCGTTCTTTCTTTTGCATCATCTTCGACTACGTCTAAGCCTAGTGATGTAAATTTTTCTTTTAAAACACCTGAAATTTTTCCTTCATGTTTTGTTTCGGAATCGATTTGCACAAGTTCCAAAAACTCTTCGACCACTCTTGAATACACGTCATCACTCCATCGCTACTTTACATTTCCTTTTTACTATAGCTGATTTGCTGATTGATTTCACGTTTTTCCCTCGCAAAGTTCAACGAGCAAACCGCCTGTACTGCTCGGATGAATAAAAGCAACCTTGCGCCCGAAGCTTCCGATAAGCGGCAACTCACTCGTTAAACGGACGTGCTTCTCTTTCAACATTCCTATTGCCGTCTCTATATCAGCAACCGAAAAAGCAATATGGTGAAAAGCAGGTCGATTGTTTTGTTTTGCTAGAAAGCGTTGCAACGATACGTTGCTAGGATGCGGTTCAATCAGTTCATACCCCACTCCAATCCCATTAATAAAAACAGCATTAATATGATGGTGTGTCAGCCTTTCTTTATGGCTGGCAGTCGCTTGAAGCGCTTGTTCAAATAAAGGGAGGCTGGTGCTTAGGGAAGGAACGGCGATAGCAATATGGTCAATTTGAAAACGGTCCATAAAAACACCCCTTGATTGCTTGTGTTTTCTTCGGGTAAACTAAAAAGTAGTTGATTTGGGGAGGAATGGAGATGCCACGTAAATTCCAGCGCTTGATTGTGTATATCATGATTGCAACCTTAGTAATTGGCACGATTTTAACAGGAGCAGCAGGACTCGGCTTTTTCTAAGGGGGTTCATGAGCATATGAGTGAGGCAAACACGACGTATGCGAGCGTTTGCCTACAGTCTGTACAGTGCGCAAGAAGCGCACTGTTTTAATTTTGCTCCTTTATTAGGCCCGCTTCCTTGGCAATCGCCTGGAAGGAGCGATGTTCGTTGACAACGAAGATTTTGCTGCCGATGTCAATTTTTCGGTAAAGCCGTTCAATCGTCGGATTTGCTAGGCGAATACAGCCTGCAGATGCGCTATACCCGATAGAGCCTGGTCGATTGGTGCCATGTAGCCCATATGTCCGGCCTGCCGTTCCTAATGCATCGAAACCGATCCATCTGCTTCCTAATGGATTACGGGCATCCCCGCCGGGAATATTTTTTTTGCGGTAATAAGGCTGTTCTACTTTAACCAAAACAGTAAACTGTCCAAGGGGTGTTTCATCCCCTTTTTTCCCGGTGGCGACAGGATGAATTTCTGCAATATGGTTGGCTTCAATTAAAGCGAGCGTATTTGTACGGACATTGACGATGACGCTCGCTTTTTCCACCTCCCATTCCTTGTCACCAGGCATTTGCAGGGGCTGTAACGACATAACCAAAAATATGCACAAAAAAGACCATTTCACCGAATACGCCTCTCCTTTTACGGATCTTTCCATTAGGCTTTGCGAAATGGTCTTTTTTTATCCTGCTTGTTGTTCCAAAGCGCATCTTTCACTTGTAAATATTGTTCAAATTCATTCATCACATAGAGTAGTGATGACCTTGTTTCAAACTCTTCCCGTGTAGCCGGCAAGGGCATAGCGCGAAAGGCTGCTTTTAGTTCCTCAAGCCGCAGCATAAAATAGGGGACAGAATTAGTCGGACTGACAGCAGCGCTCAACTCGCTTAAAAAATCGGCAATTGGCTTGCTTTGCGTTACCGCTCCTTCAAGGCTAGCTAAGTGCGGCATGATCCGTTCTATGATTTCCAATTGCTTTTCTCGCATAGCAAAGTAGTGATAATAATGGTCTTCTTCCCGCAGCAAATGGTTCTCCATTGCCTGAAGCGCCATCGTCTTGCTTTCTTTTAACAAATGGTCTGCTTCGGAAATTTCTTTTCCATCCCAATCGCTCGCCCCTTCGCGAATAAAAGCAGCCAATTCCTGCAAAATAACAGCCAGTTTTTGCTCAAATTCTGTCCGATAGCGGCGAAGCAAATTATCTTTAGACGGCATGTATAAGTTCATAAGCAGCGCTGTGCCAATACCAATCACTATCAGCTGAAGTTCATTCAAGAAAAACGCGAATGTCGCCTGCTTTTGCGTGTAAAGATGCATGACAATAACAGAGCTGGTGACTATCCCTTGCGCCGATTTTGCAACGAGGACAATCGGGATGAACAATAAAACAAACAGGCCGACAATGATCGGTTTGTAGCCCAATGTTTCAAACATGATCGCACTGATTACAATGCCAATCATACAGGCAACAAAACGAGCCCAAGAAACCAATAGTGAGTTTTTCCTTGTAACCGAAATACATAAAATCGTAATGATTGCTGCAGAACTGGCATAGTTTAATTTCAATGCTTCAGCCATGCTTAAAGCAATCACGACACCAACGGCAGTCTTTAACGTGCGATAACCAATTTTAAATGGCATTTGATCCCTTTTTTCTCCAGTCGTTTATGGTTGTAGTGTACCACGGAAGCAGCCGAAAATCGACTGGAGAATGCCAACTTGCGGGGCCTATTCTTTCTTTTCTTTTGATTTGCGTTCGCTAGAAAACCATTTTCTTATCCTTGCAATAATGGTTAGCGATTCAGTCATGCTTTATCCATAAGTTAACATTGCCGTTTTTTCGCGCACCATCGAGGCAGCTCTGTTTTTCGTTTTCAATGGCAAGACTACTTTCACCTTTGTTCCACTTTTATTTTTCGACTCGATATCGATCAAGCCACCATGCGTTTCGACCACACGATAACAAATCATCAAGCCGAGGCCTGTTCCTTTTTCTTTTGTCGAATAAAAGGGCTGGCCAATATAATGAAGTCTCTCAGCTGGAATCCCAGAACCAAAGTCTGTTATTTCAACACAAACATTCGAGCCTTCCGCATACATAGTAATATGCACAGGTGAATGTTTCAAACTAGCATCAATCGCATTTTCAAGCAAATTGTAAAACAACAAAAAAAGCTCTTTTCTTGACCCCGACACGGTTGCTTCCTCGCTAATGTTTAGCCGAATAGGGTGCCCGTCGGTAAGCTGTTTCACGTTGTTCTTTTTTAAGAGCGACTGCAAAAAGGCTGCCATTTGAATCGATTCGTTTTCACGGGCAGGAGGTTCTTCAGCTAACAGCACATAGTCATTAATAATGTTTTCAATTCGCTCCAACTCTATATTCATGATGTTGATCTGGCTTGCACTCAACTCCCCAATTTCCGAATAGAGTTGAATAAATCCTTTTATTGTTGTAAGTGGATTACGGAGTTCGTGAGCCACCCCCGCCGACAAACGAGAGGCGACTTCCATTGCTTCTTTCCGTTTGTGCGCTTGTTTGAAAGGTTGCTTTAGTACGGACGCATAAAGACGCTTTTTGCCCCACTGAAACGGTTTCCCAGCACAAACGACGCTTCGCAGATAGTCTTGCCCGTTGTCAGTATGAATGGACCGGTAAAGCACATGGTTACCTTGCCAGTCGTTTGCCTTAAAGAATACGATGTCTTCTTCGGAAATAAGCTGTTTTAGCCGTTTCCCATTTAAATGGTCGATCGGTTTTCCTAAACACTCATGGGCGGCACGATTTGCATATAAAATCGTTACACCATCGTGAATAAAATAACAATCTTCTGACAAATCCAACAGACCGATAAGCGCTTCTACATCCATTGCAATCTTCCTTGATTTCCTTGTTGTAGGCGCAAAGGGGCAACGACTCCTGCTAAAATAGACACTGAACCATTTTCAATCATTGATTTCATTTTTAAAACCCACTTTCTGGATTTATCATTTTCATTTTTTCTCCTTTTACAGAACTTCCACTTGGAACCTCCCTTATATTGAAATCAAGAGACAGCAATCTACAAAAACATTCGTGAATTGCTAAAATGAATCCTTCTTCATTCTATCTTTTTCGATCAAGAAATTTTGACAAGAACAACAAAAAGCCGACATCCCCATGTCGACTAGTTGTCAGCTTTTTGCTTTTTGGCTATTTTATCTTCGAGTCATTATAGGAGGTTAAGTAATCATCACAAATTGGATAAAAGCAAGTGTAGAAAAAACAGCACACCGACGACATACATCGTGGTGCTCACTTGACGATGTTGACGAGCCATCGTTTTTAACAACGGATAAGCAACAAACCCAAAAGCAATGCCGTCGGCAATTGAATACATAAACGGGATTCCAATAACGATAAACACAGCAGGCAACCAATTGGAGATGTCAGCAAATGAAATTTCCCGTACTTCTTTCATCATTAAAGTGCCGACAATGACAAGAATAGGCGCAATTGCACTATCAGGGATATGCACGAGGAGTGGAAACAGCAAAAATGTAAACAAAAACAACATACCTGTTGTAATCGCTGAAATCCCTGTTTTCCCCCCTGCTGCCAACCCTGCAGCCGTCTCGGCTGTCGAAACGGTAGGACTTGAGCCAAATACACCGCTGGCAAGCGCTGATATAGCGTTGGCTTGGAGGGCCCGTTTTCCTTTATCTGGCCGTCCTAATTGTTTCGTATAGCCAGAAATCAGACCGATGTTTTCAAACGTAAGCACCATTGTCATAGCAAAAACAGACGTCCAAAATGGCACAGTCGCAATTGCTGAAAATGACAATTGCCCAAAGACGGCCATCATGCCCTCCGTCGAAAACGTGATCGTGTCCTTACCATTAGGGACGTTCAGTACGAGCCCAATCCCGATTCCGCTTAAAATTGCCCACAAGAAATGACCGGAAACGCCACGGACAAACAAAAACAAAGTGACTACAAGGGTCAATAGCGTTGCGAGCGGCAATGGTTCAGACAAATCTGCCAGCTGAACCATTGTTTCTCGACTGTGTTCCACGATGCCCCCTTTTTGCAACCCAATAAACACAAGAAAACAACCGATTCCAGCTGTAATCCCATGTTTTAAATCAACTGGGATTCCCTTGTCAAGGATTGTCGCAAACCTAGTAAAGCTAACAACGGCAAAAAGCACCCCGGCGACAAACACAACTGCTAACGCTTCTTGCCAGCTCATACCTACGCCATGAACAAATGTATAAGCAAACATGGCATTAATGCCCATACCTGGAATTAATACAATCGGTGTATTGCTCCACAATCCCATTAGCAAACAGCCAAAAAAACAGGTTAGAATGGTCGCAAAAGCCGCTCCTGCAACAGGCATGCCTGCATCGGCTAAAATGGAACTATTAATAGCCACAATATAAACGGATGTCAAAAACGCAACCGTTCCAGCTCCAAGTTCTTGTTTGATCGTCGTGTCGTGTTTAGGCAACTGAAAAAATGAAAATAACACATTCATTTAAATGCGCTCTCTTTATGAATAAACCCTCACCCGCCCAGTGCAGTGCACTGCACTAAGTATTTATACTAGCACAGCTTTTATGGAAATGGAAAGCTCATGATAAGATGCCCAGCTTGTGGGTATGGTATACTAAAGACACACGCTTTAAGGGGGAGTAAAGGTTGGCAAAACTTGAAAAAGCAACATTTGCAGGCGGTTGTTTTTGGTGTATGGTGAAACCATTTGACTCCTATGACGGGATTGAAACGGTCACATCAGGCTACACTGGCGGGCATACAAAAAACCCGACATACAAAGAAGTATGCAGTGAAACAACCGGCCATTTTGAAGCGGTACAAATCGTTTATGACGCTGCTGTTTTTCCATACAGCAAGCTTCTAGAAATTTTCTGGCAACAAATCGATCCAACCGATCCTGGAGGCCAGTTCCATGACCGTGGGGATTCCTATCGGACAGCTATTTTCTACCATAATGAAACACAAAAGAAAGAAGCGGAACATTCTAAAGAACAACTAGAACAGAGCGGCAAATTTAGCAAGCCCATCGCTACGCTCATATTGCCTGCAAAACCTTTTTATCCTGCCGAAGGCTACCATCAAGATTATTACAAAAAAAATCCGTTCCATTATCAAATGTATCGCCGCGGCTCAGGGCGTGAAGCGTTTATTCAAAAGCATTGGGGAGGAGAAACGACATGACCAAGCCACAAAAAGACGAGTTAAAAAAGAAATTAACGCCGATGCAATATTTCGTAACTCAAGAAAATGGCACGGAACCGCCTTTTCAAAATGAATATTATGAAACAGAAGAGGAAGGTATCTATGTAGACATTGTTTCAGGTAAACCGCTTTTTTCTTCAAAAGATAAATACGACGCAGGCTGCGGTTGGCCAAGCTTCACCAAACCCATTGATGAAGCAGAAATCATCGAAAAAGAAGATAGGAGCCATTTCATGGTCCGTACAGAAGTACGCAGTAAAAATGCTGATTCTCATTTGGGCCATGTCTTTCCAGATGGCCCAGGGCCAAATGGACTTCGTTACTGCATCAACTCTGCAGCCTTGCGGTTTATCCCTAAAACAAAACTCAAAGAAGCGGGCTACAGCGCCTATGAAAAGCTATTTGACTAAAGTCGAAGCAGAGGAAAAATTCCTCTGCTGTTTTCATTAAGTTTTACCTGCAATTCTGGTATGATAGATTTGGAGTTTGTAATTCATTTCGATTATAAAAAAGGGTGATGAAAATGGAAACGCGTACAGAAAGAGATACAATCGGCGAAATCGAAGTTCCAGCAGACCGTTTTTGGGGCGCACAAACACAACGTAGCCTGGAAAACTTTAAAATTGGCACCGAAAAAATTCCTTTTGAAGTTGTTCTCGCCTTCGCCCACTTGAAGAAAGCTGCAGCCATTGTCAACGGGCGCTTAAAAGGACTCGACTCTCGCAAAGTTGAAGCGATTACATATGCAGCCGATAAAATCATTGAGGGCGGACTAGAAGATCATTTCCCTTTAGTTGTCTGGCAAACAGGTAGCGGCACGCAGTCTAACATGAATATGAATGAAGTGCTGGCTTACTTAGCAAACCAATACTTAGATGAAAATGGACATCATGATGTTCGTGTCCATCCGAACGACGATGTCAACCACTCACAAAGTTCAAACGATACATTTCCAACAGCAATGCATGTCGCTACTGTTGTTTTTGCGGAAGAAAACCTCCTTCCAGCGATTCGCGCCTTTAAAGAAACACTTGCTGAAAAAGAAGAGGCCTTTTCGGATGTTGTTAAAATTGGCCGTACACACTTGCAAGATGCGACTCCGCTCACATTTGGGCAAGAAATCAGCGGTTGGAAACATATGCTCCAAACATGCGAAACACTGATTAGCGAAGCACTTGAACATGTACGTTCTCTCACGATCGGCGGAACGGCTGTTGGCACTGGCCTAAACGCGCCAGTCGGTTTTAGCAAAGAAGTTTCTGCTCAACTTACAAAGCAAACAGGCGTCGCCTTTAAAGCATCGGAAAACTTTTTCCATGGCTTGACAAGCCATGACGAGCTCGTCCATTTTCATGGCGCGCTGAAAGCACTGGCTGCCGATGCGTTTAAAATTGCAAATGACATTCGCTTGCTTGCAAGCGGGCCGCGCTGTGGCATTGGTGAAGTGTTGATTCCTGCCAATGAACCAGGTAGCTCAATTATGCCTGGGAAAGTCAATCCGACGCAAAGTGAAGCGTTAACGATGGTAGCAGCCCAAGTGATGGGGAACGATGCGGCAGTCGGCTTTGCCGCAAGCCAAGGCCATTTTCAGCTAAATGTGTTTAAACCAGTCATTATTTACAATGTCCTTCAATCGATGCGTCTTCTTGCAGACGGGCTCAACAACTTCCGCAACAAATGTTTAGTTGGCCTAAAAGCAGACGAAGAAAAAATGGCGCAATTGTTAAATGAATCTCTTATGCTTGTGACTGCCCTTAACCCACACATCGGCTACGAAAATGCCGCAAAAATTGCGAAAAAAGCACATGCTGAAAACACAACGCTTAAAGAAGCTGCTATTGAGTCAGGGTTGCTGACTGAAGAGCAATTTGACGAATATGTAGTTCCAAAGGAAATGATTGCCCCAAAATAAACAAAAAAGCAGGCTGACATGCCTGCTTTTTTTATTGGAAGAGCGGACTCAAGGAGGCTGAATCAAACTGTGCTGGCTCTTCTTTAAACAAGAAAATACTTATTTCTTTTCTTGGCGAATCGCTTTAAAACGCGTTGCTTCAAAAAGTTCTTCCCGGTCAACGCTAAATAATTTTGCAATTAGCTTCGCGATTTCAGCGCTGACTTGGCGCTTGCCCGATTCAATTTGCGACAAATATCCCGCTGAAATCCCTACCTCTTTTGCTACTTCCTCAAGGCTATAGCCTTTTTTGGTTCGCAAAATTCGAATGCTACTTTCACTCATCGTTCTTCCTCCTTGAGTTCTTCAATAAACACATCATTACTTATTTTACTACGCAATCAGCAATTCCTTCAATTCATTTCGCGTATTGCTTCTTTATTTTACAGATTGCAAAGTATAATGGAACAAGCTTCAATGAAAGGAGAATGGACGGCATGTTTGCATCACGATTAAAAGAATGCCGCATTAAAAAGCAGTTGACAATGAAAGAACTGGGCCAAGCGTTAAATATGGCACAATCTACAATTTCAGGTTATGAGAATGGCACAAGAAAACCTGACTTAGACAATTTGGCCCGCCTTGCCGACTACTTTAATGTTAGCACTGATTATTTGATAGGCCGACTGGACTCAAACGATTCCTTTATACTCCATTCTGATCAGCTCACTAGCGATGAAAAATTGTTTCTAGCAGATTGCTTGCAGCTATACAGAAAACATTGTGCAACAAACAAGGTATAAACGAATTTACATGACTTCATCATACGTGTAACGAACTACATACTTATTTGATCGTAGCTTTTTAACTTCAACTAAAGGGCCAATTTCATATCCATTCTGCCAATTATCCTCCAATTTCGCTTTTACGCAACCAGCTTGAAATTTGGAACGGAAAATTTCTTTATAATAAACCCAGTGGGGTTTTCGACGTTTGATCATTTTACTCCTCCATTCGTCACATGCGTCATCCTTTTTAGGTTGTCCATTTTTTTCTATTTTATCATAGACAGACGTTTGAATAGACGAAATTACCTGGCTTTGACAAAAGTATGTTAAACTAAGCTAAAGCCCGTTAAGAAAGGACGTTGCATCATGGCAGGTTTAAATGGACAGTTATCTGAGCTGAAAATTGAAAGTACATACTTGGCGGAAATGATTCCTTTATCGATCTATAAACCGCCCCATTATACACCGTTAAAATCGTACAGACTCTTGATTTGCCAAGATGGCCAAGACTATTTCCGCTTAGGGCGCATTCCGCGCCAAGCGGAGGCATTAATGGAAGAAGGAGATATTGAGGAAGTTGTTATTGTCGGTGTCCCTTACCCTTCTGTGCCGACTAGAAGAAAATGGTACCATCCAGAAGGTGAAGACGCCGAAAACTATCGACGCTTTCTCGCATGTGAGCTGCTCCCTTTTCTCGAACAAGAAATTTCAACAGAACCACTCCCAGAAGCACGCATACTTGCGGGGGATTCCCTTGCTGCAACCGTGTCGTTGCAAACGGCGCTTGAATACCCAAACATTTTCGGAAAAGTTGTGCTCCATTCCCCCTTTGTTTCTGAGCAAGTACTTGAACAAGTAAATCAGTTTTCTAACAGCGACTCGTTAACCATCTACCATGTAATTGGGCTAGAGGAGACAGAAGTGACTTTAACAAACGGGGATGTAGCTGATTTTTTGACGCCTAACCGCAGAGTAAATAAACTGCTTGAACAAGGTCCCTTTTCGTATACGTACTATGAGTTCCAAGGCAATCATACGTGGACATATTGGCAGAAGGATTTGCCTCGGGCGCTGCAAACGGTGTTGCCGCTCTCCTAGCTTACAAGAGAGAGTGCGTGCAATGACATTCAGCTGCCTTTTGTTTTTGCTAATAAAAGTGTGTAAACAAGCGAAACCGTTCTGATATCATCTAAAAATCGAGGGGGGTTTTTTACTTGAATTACAGCATTGTCATGTTCCCATCTAAACCGTTCCAAGACACGGCAAACGGCTATAGGCGGCGTTATGACGCCCATTACGCAAACATACCGCCACATATTACCCTAAAAGAACGTTTTTCAATTGCCGAGGAGGAACGACCTAAAATCATTGAGGCGTTACGGACCATTGGGAAAAGCCATAAACCAATTGCCATTGACGTTTATAAAGTCGACACGTTTTATCCTCAGTCAACAACCATTTATTATAAAATCAAAGAAAACGATGGCTTGCTTGCTCTTTATGAAGCTTTACACCGCCATCCGTTTCCGCGCAAGCGGGCGCATCCTGTATTTATTCCCCACATCACGATTGCCCAGGGATTGCCCCAATCAGAGCATGCTGATATTGTTGGTCAATTGAAAATGATCGATGTTTCCCACCAAGAAACAATTGATCGCTTTCAATTGCTCAAACAACTTGACAACGGTTCATGGGCTGTTTATGAAACATTTTTTTTAGAAGGAGATTAAGAGGGAATGACTTATTGTACGAAAGTTGCCGCTAGCGCGCAAGAACACTCGGACTGCGCCAGTGTGCGGCACTATGTATTCATTGAAGAACAAGGCGTCTCCCCTTCCATTGAACGGGATCAGTATGACGAGTCTGCTACACACATCATCATGTACGACGGAAAAACACCGATCGGTACAGGGCGTGTCCGCTTATTGGCTAATGAGGAGGCGAAAATTGAACGGGTTTGTGTGATCAAAGAAAAGCGTCGGTCAGGTGCAGGGAAACAATTAATGACAGCGCTTGAAGAAGCGTGCGCAAGAATGGGGGCGAAAACAGCAAAGCTCCATGCTCAAACCCACGCGAGCTATTTTTATGAAAAGCTTGGTTACACAGTAACTTCCCCTGAATTTATTGATGCTGGCATCCCCCATGTGACGATGAGCAAACCTCTTAATAGCTGACTGATAGAAAACGCTTGTCATACGAGGAGTGCAGGCGAGGGAAGAAGCGAATAGAACAATAGCTGGAGACAGAGTCTCCAGCTATTGTTCTATTCGCTTCTCTTGCACAGATTTACGTTTTCCTTCCATCGTTAAAGGCTGATCGCGGCGGTCGTCAATACGAATCGATGTTGCCGTCCTCAAGGCTCCTTGTTCAAACGGTGCTTCATGGATTTTTTGGATCACTTCAAATAACACAGGCAGCTCTGCCTCAATCAACGTGCTCATAGGGGTAAGCTCGTAACGGATTTGCTTTTCTTTCCGATAGGAGTCAAGCACTTGTTGGATATATGCTACATAAGCGCTAACGCTTGTAGAAGAAGTACCAATTGGAATGATCGATACGTCTGCAATTGCCATTCTCTTGTTCTCCTTTTGCGGAAGCCTCCGCTTTTTTATGTTTTCCGGAAAAGCCAAATAGCCTAACTGTTGATAGGCGGCGATCGCGCATTGAAGATGCTTCTCGCCAGGCTCTTTCGTTGTCACATGAAGTTGCAACCAGTAGGAAAGAATTAAAACGACCTTCTCGAACCATTTTAGCCACGGCTTGCGGTGAAAAAGTTGATAAAAGACAACAATAGCCAGAGCCGCATAGGAGGAAACCATTAGCGCTTGTTCTATTGGCGTGAACAAGGAAAGCCCCCCGCTTAGAAGGAAGACGCTTAAAAAATAGACGACAACGAGCCCGGTGGAACAACCACGATTGCGAATATCCGCTCTTTTTATCGCCTTTAATCGTTCCGTACAAATACGCCCTCTTGCACTAAACACTTTATGCTCTGCTCCATGGTACTTTTTTAACGGCTCAGGAAATAGAAAATGCCCAGCAAACAATAAATAAAAGAACGTATAAACAGGCAACCCATTCCAGCCGCTTGGAACGATTTTGGGCCCAATGATCAAACACAGCAGTGCGACAAAGAGCACGACGAACCGAAATGGCATGGTTTTCACAATCAGTTTGCCAGCTTGTAAATAAGCTGGCATTCCGGCAGGCTTTCCCCACGAATGTAGCTTGCCCTGTTTATCATAGTAGGCACAAGACAAAAAGCCTGCCCCGCTGTAAAAAATCCCCACATTAAACGACATGCCGCTAATCCGCAAGCAACTCACCTAATTCCACCGTTTTTACCCAATGCTGAACGTTTTTGGCACTACCAAAAGAAGGTGCTTCAAAAGTAGCGTCCTCCATTGTCAACGGTTCATGGTTCGTCCACGTATGTAGAACAGAAATGGTGATGTCTTCAGCAGAAGCAGGCAACGGTTGGACAATCGTGCCCCTCGTGCCAATACTTTGATGTTCTGCCATTTCTGTCGGGTATGCAAAAATAATCCCGTTTTCAACACGCTCGCCTTTATAGCGATGTTGTTCTTCTATATCAAGCACTGCCTCGCCAACTTCCACTTCATCTCCCCCAGTAAAGGCAATGCCAATATAGTCGGTTCCATACATGCCTTCTGCTGGCATTTGCGGCCAGCTCCATTCAAGTGACAACGTACCGTCTTCCGCCCGTTCAGCAACCAATTCAATTTCAGCTTTAAGCTGTTCGTTCGTCATCGTTTCTTCTTGGTTCAAGTAATAAATACCGCTTAAAGCGATCGCGATCATTAAAATGACCGGCAATATCAATACGACTATATGCTTTCTCAATTGCAACCCCCTTCTTGGCCAAGGCGGCGATAAGCAGCATGATCGGTCGGGCCGATTCCGGCTCCTAATGGGATTCCTTCCGAAATCGCGGCAGTCACATACGCTTTTGCTGTTTTAGCTGCTTCGATTGGCTTTCTCCCTTTTGCGAGTTCTGCTGCTATCGCTGAAGCAAACGTACAACCAGTCCCATGTGTATGCTTTCTGTCTAGCCGTTTTGCCTTTAACTCAAAGAAAGCTTGGCCATCATAGCATAAATCAATCGCTTCCCCTTGTTGCAAATGGCCACCTTTCAAAATGACCAGCTTAGGTCCCATTTTATGCAATTGTACCGCGGCTGCTTTCATTTCAGCAATGGTTTTACATTCTGGTTTATTAAGGAGCATGGCCGTTTCAGGCAAATTAGGCGTAAATACAGTCGCAAGTGGCAAAAGCTTTTGTACAAGCACCTGTTGGCCTTTCGCCGAAAGAAGCGCTGTTCCACTTGTCGAAGCCATGACAGGATCAACGACGATGTTAGCCACTCCATAGGTTTTCGCCAATTCAGCCACCGTCGTGACAATGTCTGCATTGACCAACATGCCTGTCTTGATGACATGAACACCGATATCACTTAATACCGCTTCAATTTGGTCCCGTACAATCGTGGCATCAAGTCCTTGCCACGATTGTACGCCAGTTGTATTTTGGGCTGTAATTGCAGTAATGGCAGTAGCAGCATAAACGCCAAGCTCTTGGCATGTTTTTATATCAGCTTGAATGCCAGCGCCGCCGCTGGAATCTGAACCAGCAACGGAGAGGACTGTTGGAATTGGCATCAGTACGCCTCCTTTTATGACTACGAAAAACGTTCTGGCTCAAAAAGGGCGATTGGTACAGGTGGCTTTTGCCCAGCCAACTGCGCACTCGCTATTTTTGCGGTAATAGCGCTTAATAAAATGCCGTTCCGGTAATGGCCACAAGCCATAAAAACGCGGGGATGGTTGCGGAGAAAACCGATAAGCGGATAACCGTCTTGTGTCGCCGGCCTAAGGCCAGCCCATTTATGAAACGGCGAAAGTTCAGCTAAAAAGGGGACCATCTTATGGTTCCAATTTGTTAGGCGGCGAATGCCCTTGTCGGTAATTTCTGTTTGAAAGCCAGCGATATCTTCAGATGCACCATTGACAAGTGTGCCATTTGCTTTTGGGACAAGATACCCTTGGCTTGTGTATAAAATGTGGCGAATACGGCCTGGTTCAATATTGTAAGCACAAATCTGCCCTCTTATTGGATAAATGGGCAAGTTAAGGCCAAGCTGGCTTTCTAGCTCTTTCGCCCATGCACCTGTCGCCACAACGAGCTGGTCTGCTGTAAAACGTTGCCCTGAAGCGCTTTGTAGCTCGATGTAGGGCTCTGTTTTTACGAGTGAAACGTGTTTGAGCTGCTCATAAATGTGGACGCCGCGATTTCTACAAGCCTGTTGCAACGCCTTTACATAATCAGGCGCGTAGACATGAGCTTCTTCTGGATAGTGGATCGCACCAATCATGTCTTCAGCAAGCTCAGGCTCTTTCT
The DNA here is from genome assembly GCF_001598215.1 of Shouchella clausii. Taxonomy (GTDB): domain Bacteria; phylum Bacillota; class Bacilli; order Bacillales; family Bacillaceae_D; genus Shouchella; species Shouchella tritolerans. The sequence continues at coordinate 366,547 of NZ_BCXJ01000002.1, forward strand.
TCTTCAACTCTTCGCGTGTCAATACGTCGACTTTCGCCCCAAATTCCTCTTGCCATGCTTTTCTGGTGGCAAGTGACAACAAATCAGCTTCATGATAAACGCAATGAAGGCTCCCTGATTCTGTAAATTCAAACGTCATGCCTGACTCCTGTTTCACTAACGCTTGCCATTCTTTAAAAGCACGCAAACTCGCTAAACAGAGGCGAAAAAAATCATCTGGATCCTCGCCAATTTCTGAATACGGGGCAAGCATGCCTGCAGCTGCGCCAGATGCCTGCCCGCCACATGTGTTTATTTCTAGGACAGAAACAGCCTTGCCGTCCATCGCTAACTGAAAAGCAACAGACAACCCAATAACGCCGCCCCCTAAAACAATTGTATGCTCCATTTAGACTACCCCTTACTGTGAACGGACAGTAAATCGTCAAGCTGGCTGCTTGCTGTCGCATAACGCTTCATCGGTATGCGCCCTGCTTCGTAGGACAACAAACCGGCTTCAATGGCTTGTTTCATTGCCAGCGCCATTTTTACTGGATCCTTCGCTTTCGCTACTGCCGTGTTCATTAATACTCCATCTGCTCCTAATTCCATTGCCTTGGCGACATCGCTTGCTGAACCGAGGCCAGCATCCACAATGATCGGTACAGAAGCCTCCTCGCTAATTACGCCAAGGTTATACGGGTTTAATATGCCGAGGCCAGTGCCAATTGGAGAAGCTCCAGGCATAACTGCCGCTGCACCAGCTTCCTCAAGTTTTTTGCAAAGAATTGGGTCATCTGATGTATACGGCAATACAGTAAACCCTTCTTTTGCTAAAGCTTCAGTCGCTTTTAATGTCTCGATTGGATCAGGCAAAAGCGTTTTTTCAGATACGCTGATTTCGACTTTGATCCAATCACTCAGCCCAGCAGCTCGGGCCAAACGAGCAATACGGATTGCCTCTTCAGCGTTATTCGCTCCTGATGTGTTTGGCAAGTATTGAAAAGTGCGCCCTTCTAAATGCTGCAAAATCGCATCCTCATCAGGGTGTTCTAAGTTAATGCGGCGAATGGCAAACGTTAAAACATCCGCGCCAGAGGCTTTAATGGCTTCATTTTGAACAACCGGGTTTGGATAACGGCCTGTCCCAATGAAAAACCGCGATGACAGCGTTTTTCCACCAATAGCAAGTGGTGCTTTTTTCATGTTTACCCTCCCCCTACGAAATGGACTAGCTCGATTTTCATTCCTTCGCTCAAAGAAGTGGCCTCCCAGTCAACCCGGTCAATAATCGTCCCATTGACTTCCGCCACCACTAGTTGGCTCGCTAAGCCAAACTCAGAAACAAGTTCGCTAAGCGTTGTGCTTTCTGCAATTCGTTCTTCACCATTCACGACTAATTTCATTGACTTGCCTCCTCCATCGCAGCGAGCAACGCTTGACTAGCTGCTTTGACGTCACTGGCAGCAACAATTTCGGTGATGACGCAAATCGCTTCAGCACCAGCCTCGATTACTTCACGGACATTATGACGCTTGATCCCGCCAATTGCCACAAACGGAATCGTCACATGTTCCTTTACTTCGCGAATATAAGCAGTTGTAACCGGGTCTACTACATCCGCTTTACTGTTTGTTGGAAAAATCGGGCCGACGCCAATATAATCGGCTCCGTTCTTTTCAGCTTCAAGCGCCTCTTCCAGCTTGTGGGTAGAAACGCCAATGATTTTGTCTGGCCCCAGCAATTTTCTCACTTCTGGAAGGGGCAAATCATCTTGTCCAACATGGACGCCGCTTGCGTCGACGGCAAGGGCGACATCAATATGGTCATTGACAATAAACGGAATTCCATAATCCGCCGCAAGCTTTTTTAGCCTACGGGCTTTTTCCAAGACAGCCTTTTTGCTGCTCGTTTTATCACGAAGCTGAATAATGTCAACCCCACCTTGGATGGCTTCTTCCATCACTTCTACGACATCGCGTCCAGGATGGAATTCTTCTCCTGTAATCGCGTAAAGTCGAAAAGGCTTCATGTTGTTCACTCCTTTTGCAAAATAAAAAGGCCAAAGCGAGAAGCTTCGGCCACATGCAAGCATGTCATTCAATCACGGCAAACCGACTTCCCTCCGCTGGCATCACCCAGATCAGGTTATTAGGGTAAAAGAAATACGTTCTAATTCTCAGCCTAACTTCATTAGGCACCCCTAGTCTTTCTATTTCATTATCGCATACAATGATCCATTTGCAAAAGCAAAAGTCGCTCTTTAGTGGTTACAATGATAAAAAACGGGAACCCGCGATACCCGGTTTCGTCATTTCTTTTGGATCAAGAATTTCGTTCAACTCTTCCTCTGAAAGGATGCCCCTTTCAAGGCAAATTTCCCTGACTGGTCGCCCTGTTTCGATTGCCTCTTTAGCAACACGAGTCGCAACTTCATAGCCGACATGGGGATTGATTGCCGTCACAATACCGACACTATGCTCAACGAGTTCGCGACACCGTTCCACATTAGCCGTAATGCCGGAAATGGCGTAATCCTTAAAGACACGCATGCCGTTTTGTAGCACCGTTAATGATTGCAGTAAATTAAAAACGAGTACTGGTTCCATCACGTTTAGTTCAAGTTGGCCCGCTTCTGAAGCAAGGCTGATCGTATGGTCATTGCCGATAACTTGAAAAGAGAGCTGGTTAATGACTTCACACATGACCGGATTAACTTTTCCGGGCATGATCGATGAACCCGGCTGTCGTGGTGGTAAATTGATTTCATTCAATCCGGTCCGCGGGCCCGAGCTCATTAAACGTAAGTCATTCGCGATTTTTGATAAATTAATGGCTAAAATTTTTAACGAACTAGAAAGCTCCGTATATGCATCTGTATTTTGTGTGGCATCAACAAGGTCCTCCGCCGTTTTCAACGGTAATTGAGTCAAGTCAGCCAAATGTTTTGCCACTCTTTCAATGTATTCCGGTTTTGCGTTCAAGCCAGTTCCTACAGCCGTTGCACCCATATTGACTTCGTGGAGGTGGTCTGCCGAACGGCTTACCCGTTTTAAATCACGGGCTAGCACTCTGCGGTACGAGCCAAATTCCTGCCCTAATCGGATAGGAACTGCGTCTTGTAGATGGGTCCGTCCCATTTTTAGGACGCTGTCAAATTCTTCGGCTTTCGCGTCCATTTCGTTGATCAATTTGTGCAATTCTTCCGTCAAGCCCCGTGTCATATTTAAAGCGGCAATATGAATCGCTGTCGGGAATGAATCATTGGTAGACTGGGCCATGTTGACGTGTGTATTAGGGCTGACTTTTAAATAATCGCCTTTTTCGCCGCCAAGAATTTCAATCGCCCGGTTAGCAATGACTTCGTTGGCATTCATATTAAACGACGTGCCGGCGCCTCCTTGGATTGAATCGACAATAAAATGATCATTCAAACGCCCTTCAATCACTTCATCGCTTGCCTTGATAATGGCTTCAGCAATGTGAGGACGCAGTACACCGACATCGCGGTTTGCAAGGGCAGCCGCTTTTTTCACATAGCCAAAAGCGCGAATAAGCTCAGGGTGGGGCGGATAGCCGGTAATCGGAAAATTATCTTTTGCCCGCAGCGATTGGATGCCATAATAAGCATGTTTCGGTACTTGTTTTTCTCCTAGTAAGTCTCGTTCAACCCGGTACTCCATTTCATGCGACTCCTTTTTCTCATTCACTTTTTTCCTAATGTCTCATCTTCTTGTGTTGCTTTTGCTTGAATAGCAAGCCAAACAGCACCGTAAATCCCAGCGTCATTCCCTAAATGGGCCAATTTGATTTCAGCACTCTCGGAAACACGGGGCAACGCAAATTGCTTAAATACGGTGCGAAGCGGGGCAAGCAAGCTTTCTTTTGCTTTAGAAACACCACCGCCGATAATGATTTTGGTCGGATTGAGCGCATTAGCCAGATTTGCTATCGCAAAACCAAGGTGGAAGGTTGCTTCACTTACCACATCCTTAGCAAGAGCATCGCCAGCTTTAGCGGCATCGAAAATGTCCTTTGTCGTTAATTTCCCTTCTCCAATGCTATGCAAAGAGCTATCTAAATTTGTTGTTAACTTTTCCTTGGCAATCCGTAAAATGCCTGTTGCCGAAGATACGGTCTCCAGGCAGCCCGTCTTGCCACAATTGCACGGTGCCCCTCCTTTCGGGATGACCGTTATGTGGCCAATTTCGCCGCCCATTCCATTTGCGCCGTGGAGAATTTGCCCTCTTGTAATAATTCCACCGCCGACGCCTGTACCAAGCGTGATGAACAACTCTTCTTCAGCACCATCCCCAGCGCCGCGCCATTTTTCTCCAAGTGCAGCCAAATTGGCATCATTGTCGACGCGGACAACCACTCCAAGAGCGCGTTCAAGCTCTTCCCTTAGTGGATAGTTGCGCCAGCCAATATTAACGGCATGGTGAATAAAACCAGTTTCCATTTCAATGAATCCTGGCGCACCTACTCCAGCCCCTAACAAGGTTGCATGTTGCGGCAGCCGGCTTTGAATGCTTGCAGCGATGTGATCGACAATGTGTTTGCCGTTTTCGCTCACGTCTGTGGGAATCTCCCATTTATCTTTTAACTCGCCTGTTTCCGTAAGAAACGCCAACTTTACGGTGGTACCACCAATGTCAATTCCTGCATAGTAGTCCTCAGTCATTTGCTCTCTCCCCCATTTTTGCAGCACGCTGTTCACGTTTTAATACAAGCATCGCTTGTTGGAATTCGACGCGTTCAATTAGGCCAAGTCGATGAAGCTCCTCCATTTCCATTTGCATCAACTGAATGTCTGCATCCAAATCCCTTGTATAAATGAAAGCGCCGTATTGCTTTAACAACTGCTTGACTTCGAAAAGCGTTTTCATTGGCTCACCTCTAGCTTATTATATCAGTTTCAGTACTGCAATAAAAAGAAATGAGATGAGAGGCAAGAATGCCGCAATGTAAACATTTCGTAGCCAACCCAATATCGTATTATACAACAATACGCCTAAAAAAACGCTTCCTGTAAACAAAATCGCCATTCCTAATGTAAAGAACGTGCCGAATCCTGCCGTTCCCCATTGTACGCCCATCAAGAAAAACAGAACAGCGGCAATGAAGCCGACTGGACTTACACCAGGACGATAGCCGCAAGTAGGATGATACGAACGAAACAAGGCGATGATAAACAAAAACGAGCACATGGCGATTACAATGTCCAAAAACCGCAAGCCAAGCCAATTTGGGCCAATCAGTGCGAGAAACATGCCGACATAAGCAAAAAAGAAAAAGCTAATGCTAGACACAGATAGGCCTAAAATAGGCGGGACAAATTTCATTGTGGCGACGATCCCGCCAATCGCGGCACCCAACACAAACACAAAAGCGGCCACCATAAATGCAAACCCCATGTGATCAACCCCTCATGAAAATTGTTAAACAATTGTACTACTATAGCTTATGTGCTTGGTTGAAAAATAAGGACATGAATGCCATGATGGAGATATAAAGAAGGAGTGGGAAAATGGGAAGAGATGTAAACGATCTATTAGAAAAAGCAATTTATGGAAATCCAGAAACAAAACCAGCGGAACGCCGTTTGTTTTTGACAACAATCTTTGAAAGGGTCTATATTGCTTTAACGAAAAAGCAAGTCCAGGCTGCCCCGGTATACAGTGAAGTCGAAAAAACAATGGCTAAGGCTAACAACCTCCATCTGTTTTTAAATGGCAACCTGGCTTACGGCGATTATGCAGCTTATATTAAAATGGCCGTCAGCCAGAACGTTCCCTACACGATTGTGAACCCGCCAACGCCGACACCTTTTGCCCTTGTTTTAGCTGACAAAAACCAGCCGGTGCAAAGAGCAGACCGTTTTATAAAAGATGACTTGTATGAAATAGACATGGCTGCTGCTGATTGAAAACACCCACTTGCTAACGGTCCGGATCTTGGGGATGAATAATGACTGGCCTGCGGTTTTTTACAGGCATTGGCACTCGAAAAACAACGTCTCGTAATGCTTTTGCATTAAAAGGAATAAAAGGCCACATATACGGAACATCCATCCCCTTTAAACGGACAAGCATGATTAACCAAATGGTCGAGGCAATCAAAAGCCCTGGCAACTTAAAGGCGGCAGTGGCTACCAACAAAAGTACACGCATAAAGCGGTTGGCAAGGGAAAGTTCATAACTAGGTGTTGCAAACGTACCAACAGCGGCAATCGCTAAGTAGAGAATCACTTCTGGGGAAAAGACACCGACTTGGATGGCAATATCACCAATCAATAAGGCTGCCACAAGTCCAAGCGCTTCTGCGACTGCATTCGGTGTATGAATCGACGCCATCCGCAACATTTCAATCCCTGCTTCTGCGATGACAAATTGCGTAAACAGTGGCAAGCTCCCCTTTTCTTCTGTGCCGATAAACGCCAAACTGTCTGGCAGTAAAAACGCATTTGTCGCGAATAAATACCATAAAGGCAGCAAGAAGATCGACGAGAAAACAGCAGCAAATCTAACTAGCCGCAGCATTGCGCCAATGATTGGTTTTTGACGGTACTCCTCTGCATGTTGAAGCAAGTGCCAAAAAGTAGTCGGCGTAATCATGACACTTGGCGACCCATCGACAAGAATGAGAACATGGCCCTCAAATAAATGGGTGGCACACACGTCTGGCCGTTCTGAATAGCGCACAAGTGGATAAGGATTGCTGCTTTCCTTAAAGATAAATTCTTCAATCGATTTATCTGCCATTGGTACGCCATCGGTGTCAATTGCATCAAGGGCAGCGGTCATTTGCTCGACGTAACGCCTATCAGCAATATCGCCAATGTACATTAAGGCTATATCCGTTTTAGAGCGACGCCCAACTTGCTTGAAAACAACGCGCAGCGTTCGGTCGCGAACTCTTCTGCGGATGAGAGCTGTGTTCATAACGAGCGTTTCAACAAGCCCGTCTCTAGAACCGCGGACAACTTGCTCTGTATCTGGCTCCTCCGGGCTCCGAACAGGATACTCCCTCGTGTCAATCAACAGGCAATAGTCAAGGCCCTCAACGAGCAAAGCTGCAGGGCCGGCCAACACTTGCTCTACGACTTGGTTCAAGTCTCTTTCGGTTTCAACTTCTGCATAAGGAATCCGGCTTTGCAGTAAGGCATCGTATCGTTCTTGCAACTCATCTTCAGTGGTATGAGAAAGTTCCCGTTGGATTTGCGTCAGCGCAATGTCTTTGGCAAAACCATCAACTAAAAAAAGCGCCATCCGTTTGTTTGCATGACGCATTTCCAAGCAAATCAAATCAAAATTGTCTTCAACCGCCAATTCTTTTTTCAAAAAGGCAAGCCCTTCTTCATAAGAGGTCAACTTTTGCTGTTTTTGGCCAGGCATTCTTGTCACCCTTTCAATCGTCGGAGTCCTTTTACATAGCTTGGCATTCCTTTACAAAAATATGTGAATTATCGTCGGTGACGCCAACAACAAAAAAAGCCAGTTCAACTACTCAACTGGCTGCTTGACAGCACACTGACTTCCTCATAAGTGCTAGCGCTGTTGCTGTTCAATTTCTTCCTTCACTTCCCGATAACGATCCATCTCTACATCCGGATGTTCGTCTTGCTCTCCTTGTTCGATCGCCTCTTCGACCGCATCCAGAGCCAGTTCAATCTCCCCTTGCTGCCAATAAATAAGGGCAAGATTAAACCACGCTTGATGAAAGTGGCGATTTTCAGAAGTGACAAACTCCAGCTTCTCCTGTGCTGCCTCATCTTCGCCGTCTTGCATATCCAAGTAGGCTTGCAAAAACAGCAGTTCTACATGCTCACTGTCTTGCTCAAGCCCTTCTGCCACAAGGGGCCGTGCCTCCTCCCAATTACCTTGCTGAAACAGGCGATTTGCTTCTAGAGCAGCCATATCCGGATTAACTGTCCCTGCGGCCGACTGATAGCCAAAAAACAGCAAACTAGCTGCCAGTACGATATAACCTACCAATGCAGATAAAGACCATAGCCCATTTGTTTTTCTCGTTTCTTTTGGCATACGGACAGCTGCAGCTGCCAAAAAACCACCGACTAAGCCACCGCCATGGGCGGCAATATCAATTCCAGGAACGATAAAACCAAGGAAAAAGTTAATGATCAAAAGCACGATCACACTGCGACCCAGTGTGCGAAAAAACAAAGAAGGCTGTTTAATACCGAAATAGAGCAAAGCGCCAAAACAACCAAATAAAGCACCTGACGCTCCTGCTGACAAAGAGTCTGTGAAGGTGAAACTAACGGCAGACCCAAATACGCCAGCCATGAAATAAATGATTAAAAACCGTATAGAGCCAAAAAGTTGTTCCACTGCACTGCCTAAAAAGTAAAGAGCCATACCGTTCATAAACAAATGGAAAAAGCCAATGTGCAAAAACATCGCTGAAACTAGACGCCACCACTCCCCCTCGACAATGAGTGGATTGTATTTTGCGCCAAAGTCAATTAACGTTTCAATGTTGGTGCTTCCTCCGTTTGCTTCCAGGACGCTGTACATGATCAATATTGAAATTAACAGGGCGTAAATTACGCGAGGCTTTCCAAAAAACAACGTTTGCCGTTCTTTTGTCTGGCGGCCTACACTCGTACGCTTTACGTTCTCGTGAATCCGCAAAATCTCCTGTTCCATCGCCTCGTAAGAACCCAAAGGCTCGAAATGCGGCAACGCGTCATTCCCCAATGTTTGTTCAGTGATCTCATTGTATGTATCCGCATCTGTATGGAGGGCAATATTACGGATTTTTCCTTTTCGGTTGCCAATCGTAAAAGGCTCCATCGTTTCTTCCCATGAATCAACAGGAGGCAAGCTCATCACATAGACGTTTTCTCCTTGAAGTTCCCAAACGCCAAGCTGTTTATAAATCGTGTTAAATTGCTGCTTGGCATGGTCGATATCGCGTTTTAAGCGATTCGCCCAATCCACTTCAGAGAGCACAATGCGAATAACACGCCGCGGTTTCACAGTATCGTCTTCTAGCCATACTTGTGTATTGTAGAGTGCAAGCACGCGGAACTGTTTCTGAAGTGCATAGTGCTCAACGATTTTCCAGAAAAAATAGCGGTGTACAACCGTATCCAAGCCTAATTCCTCCTTATTTCTGCCAGTTCTTTTATTATAACAAGTTTGCCTAAAAAGAAACGAAAGAAAAGTCCTGACAACGAAGTCAGAACTTTTCTTTGTATAATTCCATCGGCTCAGCTGGTCGATTAAAGAGTGTGGGCATAAAACGGTTGCGAACAAATGGCATTCGTAACACTGCCCCAACGGCCAGCCGCCTGAGTAGTGGTTGGCGCAAAAATGCATTTAACAGCCGATATCTGTATTTACAAATAGCAAGAATGGCAATAAACGTTGAAACAGCGACTAACACCTGACGCATAACGTCACCTCCACTCTTACTATACCGACTTTTGCTTGTTTTTATCCAAAGGAGCTATGCCGATTCCTAAATAGCCAAAGGCAATCGTAAGCAGTGGAGATAAAAGGAGGAAAAAAGCAAATGGGGCGTATTCAAGCACAGGTACACCAAGTGTTTGCGCAAAAAAAGCGCCGCTCACCCCCCATGGAATAAGGGGATTGACAAGTGTACCCGCGTCTTCAAGCGTCCGCGACAAATTTTTCGGAGCAAGCTTTGCCTGTTCATAATATGGTTTAAAAAAACTGCCTGGCAGCAAGATCGATAAATATTGTTCCCCCGTTACGGCATTAGTGCCAATCGAGGCTAACGCTGTTGAAGCAATTAAATGCCCCCTTTTCGCCAATAGCTTTTTCATGTTTGCAAACAACGCTTCAATAAAACCGATGTGTTGAATCAGGCCGCCTAAAGCAAGCGCCAATAACACTAATGATACGGACCACATCATCGATTGGATTCCGCCAGCATTGAGAATGCCATCAAGTAGTTCATTGCCAGTCGTTCCCTCGAAACCCGATTGCAATACGGTTAACATATAAGCCAGTGACGACTCTTGCTGAACCATGACAGTCAGCAGCAGGCCTGAGACAATCCCGGCGACTAAAACAGGCAGCACTGGCAAGCGCAGTATCGCCAACAGAACAACGAGCAAAGGCGATAGCAACGTGAGCCAGCTAATCGTAAACGACGCATTTAATGCTTCCATTAGTCCGGCAAGATCAGACGGCTGCCCGCTTTGTTGACTACCCATTATAAAAAACAGCAAATACGTGATCAAAAGCGCTGGTACCGTCGTCCACATTAAGTGCTTCATATGGGCAAAAAGCTGTTCGCCAGCCACTGCAGGTGCAAAGTTCGTTGTATCGGATAGAGGCGACATTTTATCGCCAAAACAAGCCCCACAAACAACTGCTCCAGCAGCGAGTGGGGCCGGCACGCCTAAAGCAATGCCGACGCCCATTATAGCAACGCCAACTGAGCCAACAGTCGTAAATGCGCTCCCTGTAAAAGTGGAAACGAGAATGCAGACAGTTAAAGCGCTAATGGCAAACCATTCAGGTGTCAGCAACTGTACTCCAAAATACAACAACGTTGGCACTGTGCCGCTCATCATCCATACGGCTATGACGGCTCCGATAAGCATTAAGATCAATAACGGGGCAATTCCTCCTTGTATGCCTTTGATGAGCGCCCCTTCTAATGATTTATAGGAGAAGCCCAATAGGCGCCCCCAAATGGTTGTAACGATGAGCGCTAACAAAATCGGGAGATGGGGATCAATTTTAAGGAAGAACATACAGCCGCCTAATATAGCGATAAAAAACAGCAAAAAGATTAAAGCCATTGATAAGCTAGGTTTCTTTTCCATAATAAACACCGAAGTCCTTTTCTTCATTCTATGACACTTTACCGCATCGGTGCGAATTAGCAGCAACTTCTGCTAGCTTAAATGCCTTCCTTTTTTTCGTCAAGCCCCAACAACCATTTTACGAATATACAAAGTATATGGAGTAGCTACCTCTAATGTTTTTAGAGCCGGGAAGACTCGTATTGATGGAGAACAGCCTGCCAATTTAAAATGCTCTAGCCACTGTCTTTGGATGGGCTGAGTGTCTTGAACTTAAATGGTACGAAACGCACGCCCTTCGGTTTTAGCTGCCTGTTCTTTATCTTACCGACTTTTTAGTCGCCTATATATTTGCTAAAAAGCGTTCTTGCACGGCTAATGTCTTCCGTTCCTTGTACCAGGACTCTCCCATCAGGAAACAGGACCAATTGTTCACCCTCTGAGAGAGAGACACGGAGAAGAAAAGGCGTTTCTTTCACAGTTGCGATTGGTTGAAGCTTCGCTGCCCACTCTTTTAACTGAAACCGCGAGCCAGTCGCAATTTGTACAGTATCTCTACCGCATAATGTTGTTTCCGATTCTTGCTCGACTTGTAATGCCGGATACTCATGCAATTGGCAAGTCGGGCAGTTTGGTTTCGGCGCTTGAAACTGCAGCTTGTGGTCATAATTGCCCCACAGATCAAATGTCTGTACAGAACGCCGTAATTTATCTGTTGCTCCGACTAAGTATTTAAGTGCCTCGACTACCTGGTAGGAGGCAACAATATCAACGACAGGGGAAATGACGCCGACTGTGTCACACGTCTCCCCCTGGGATGCACCGCTTGCGATAAAACAGCGCAAACATGGCGTTTTTTCAGGAACTAGGAAAGCACTCATGCCTCTAGCGCTTACAGCCCCGCCATATCCAAAAGGAATGCCTTTTTTAAAACAGGCATCATTAAGTAAAAAGCGTGTTTTAAAATTATCCGTCCCATCTAAGACGAGATCCATTCCCTCCATTAGCATGTCCACATTTTGTACGGTTACATCTTCTACAAATGCTTCAATGTGTACCGACCCATTAACTTTTTCTAACATTTGTTTTGCAGCGACCGCCTTTGGTAGTGCTTGTTCCACATCGCTTTCAGTAAACAGCATTTGCCTTTGCAAATTGCTCATTTCTACGTAGTCACGATCGACAATGCGAATATGACCAACGCCAGAACGAACCATGTGGTTAGCAAGGACCGTTCCTAAGGCGCCAACGCCTACAATTAACACACGGCTGTTTAATAGCCGTTGTTGCCCTTCCTCACTAATTCCGGAAAACAAAAGCTGTCTTGAATAACGTTCTAAATCAGCCATGAGCGTTTCCTCCTTGTTCACCAATTGTTAAAAATAACAGCAACCGCCCCGTTATGGCCCGATCAATACGACTGCTAAAACGCCAAGCGCCGCCCCCGTAAACGTACAAATAAAATTGATGGTGTCGTTCGTTGCCAAAGGGTACCCTTTTATCTTTTCCGTTTTCTCTCCACAATGGTTTAGTCTTTCTGTCTCTAACCCGCAAACAGGGCAACGGTACAACACTTGAATGGCAGCGCCAAAAAGAGAATCCGCTAAATTAGCGAGAAAACCGATTGCTGAATAGACAAGTAACCAAATATGACTCACTGGCGTATAAGTCCACCATAATAAAACCGCCGTTGCCGCGACAAGAAAACTGCCTGCAAAAGCGGCTGCCATGCCAAGCGCCGATACAGCCCCTGATACGCCAGGAGAAACGCGCTTCAAAGTCAACACATGGACCGGTTTCTCTCTGCTATATTTTCCAAGCTCTGATGCCCAGGTATCGGCAGTGGCGCCTGCCAAACTGCCAATAAATCCAGCAAAGGCAAAGGCAGCGTAGCTAGGAAACAACCAAGCCAACAGCGAGCAAAGCCCAGCAATACCGCCATTTGCCAATACTTGCCATGCATCACGGGCTCCGTGTTTGGCAACCACATCGACATCCACTTTTGAAGAGTCTAGACGCCCCCATACAATCGAGCTGCCAAAGAAAACGGCAATCACAACCAACCCTCCTACACCGACGCCCGCTATTGTCAGCCATCCAACAACGCACGCGGCCCACATGCCAGAAGCAGTCAGCTTGTCCAGCTTGTATAAAAGAAGTGCCGCTATCGCAATACCAATATAAGCCAAAAGAGAGATCATGAAGCATCGATCCTGTCATCAGAGATGATCTGGTCAATCAGAAAATCATGGGGCTCAGTTGGTAAATCAGAAAACAGTTGTTCATGGAAACATAACGCAACTGTTAAACCTGTACAGTTTGGCAAAAAACGATCATAAAAACCACCGCCTAAACCAAGTCGTTTTCCTGTCTTTGTAAACGCCACACCTGGGACAACAATGAGGTCCAGCTCGTCAGGACGAGCGAGACACGACTTCTCAGGTTCTGGCTCAAACAGGCCATACTTATTTTCTACCAATTCTGCCGTAGAGGTTATGTAAAAGAACGACATTGTCCGCTCTTTCATGTTAATACGCGGCAAGGCAACTTTTTTATTCTCAGCTAATGCGGCAGCAATCAATGGCGCTGTCTCTACTTCTGGAAAGCGGGAGACCGTTAGCGCAATGGTTTTTGCCTGTTTCCAACCATCTTGTTGCATGAACAGATTAGCAAGCTTGGTTGAACGTTGCTTATACACATGCGCTGGCAACATGTTCAAATGTTTAGAGACGTCATTTCGAATGTTCTGTTTACTACGCATATCGGCATCACTCCAAGTATCATGGTCACGGCAAAAAAATAAGCAGCGGATGACCGGCTGCTTACTTTGTTTCGCGATGAAGTGTGTGGCGTTTTAAACGCGGGCTATATTTCTTAAGTTCAATACGCTCTGGATTTGTGCGCTTGTTTTTTGTAGTGATATAATTGCGATCACCCGTCTCCGTACAAGCAAGTGTAACTTGAACACGCATCTGTTATCCCTCCAAACTCGTCCTACATACTCAGCTATGATAGCAAATTCCATCATAATTTGCAAGCTTCGATTTCATTGCTCACAAGCGGCCTGCAGCCTTTTATGGGATTGTTTTAACGCTTCCAAACTTTGGGAAGAAAGCATCCAAGCATGGCCTTTTACGACCGCTTGAGAAGAGAGGAGGCAACTCGCGGCCAACACGCTTTCTAAGCTCGTAGCTGAAAATGGCGAAAAAAATAATTTTCCTTCTTGTGAATTCCAATTTTTCTTTAAGCTTCCGGCTCCTGGCTGAATAAAAGCCGCGTCACGCATCGTCAAGGAAAACAGCGAAAATTGATTGTCTGCGTGATGGATGAGCGCTTTATCTTGAGGGGAATAAAAAGCAATTCCTTGTGACTGCACTAAAGGCAAATGATGAAACAACAACTTCACCTGTTTTGTGTCGGTGCCCTGATTTTGGATTCTTACTTCTCTCAAGCAGCCAAGGCGATCTGGGGATTCACGATCAATGATCGTCACAAGTACATTCCATACTTTATGAAATGCTTGGCTCATAATCGACAATGCCGTTTTTGAAAACGCAGCTTGAACACTCCAATCGCCATCCCCCACCCACGAGGTCTTCCCTTCCTGCCAAAGCCCAATACGCGAGAGTGCCTGTTGGCCTTCACATAGCTTCAACCTAGCATGAATGTCTACATAAAAAGATGCTTTTGTAGCGGAGTCCGTATTTAATTCTCGCGAAAAGTCTGGCAAAACGTACATCTAATCTCTCCTTTTATTCAGCTCATTTTTTGTGAACATGCATGAATGGTAAATTCCGGTTCAAAAACTACTTAAACAGAAACAACATTTCAAATTTGCAAAAATCAATTTCGATGAACGTCCATAAAACTTGTTTGTTGCAAGCTCTCCATTGCATAGGTCCTTGGATAATAGGCTATTTCCGATTGTTATTTGCCTTTATTTTTCCCGATCGCGCTTCAGCCTCTAGCCTGCTGCTGCTTTCGTCTTATATCCAGCCTCTTGGCTTATGTAAAGCTTGCATCCCACACGCCTTTAAAAAGGGGAAAAATCCCCGGCGGCATTAGCAGTAATCGTTTCGCCTAATAAAAACTCTACTAACAGCATACCCCTTCTTTTAGCATCCTACAAGAAGTGCAAATTGTATAATTTTGTAGAACCAATTCCCTAGATGCCCCAAGTATTTCCCCTTCCCTTTAGCCTGTTGTCATAACCATTACCTGGAATCATGTCTGGTTTTGTCAAAAATCACCGCATCGTGCCATAAATTTAAGATTTTGAAATGAAAAATCAGCGATTTCATGTATAATAATAGGATGTAACACAGTTGATAAAGTAGGAGGGTACGTTTTCAATGGAATGGACATTGGCCATTTTACTCGTAGTTGCGATTGTCTTGCTTGTGCTTTCGTTTTTTAAAACCGAAAAAACATCGAAAGTGGACGAGCAAATCGAGCAGCTTTCCATTTCCTTTATGCAAGAGCTGCATCAGCTAAAGAACCAAATTCGCGATATGGAACTCGATGCTGAAATCGCTGCACATGAGCCAGGAGCACAAGCGCGATCATCATCGCATCAAAAATTGCTTAGAGAAATTCTTGACCTGCATAAACGCGGCTATTCAGTTGAAGGAATCGCAATCGAAACAGAGCTCGAAATCCATGAAGTAGAGCGCCTGTTGGCCCCATACGTTTACAATGGCACAAAAGAAAGAAAGAAGGCTGCCAATGAGTCCTAAATCATTACGCAGTTTTGCTTGTGGCTTGCTTGTAGCTGCTGTGGCTCTTGGCGCAGTATACTTTATCCAGGGAGATGGGGCCTCTTCCGCTGCTGCACCAGAACTCAGTGAAGATGAGATGAAGCAATCACTCGCAGAGGCAGGCTATGTCGTCGAACAACAAGACACATGGAATCAGATGGAAAGCGATTTACAAGAAGCACAAGCTGCCGTAGAAGAAGCAACTCAAAACGGAGATGGGGATGGCGAAGAGCGAATCGTTTACAGAACCATTCTTCATGTTCAATCGGGAATGACAAGCATTGACGTCGGCCAAATGCTTGAAGAGGCAGGCATTGTAGACAACGCCCATGACTTTTTTGATGCCGTAGACGAACGTGGCTTATCAGGTGAGCTAAAACCGCAAGTCACCGGGGAATTAACGAGTGAAATGAGCATGGACGAAATCTTAGATGAATTGTTCTAAATACAGCATTCGACGCATACAGCGTTAATTCCTTTTTATTTACAACATAATTGAACTTTTAATCAGGAGAGGGTAGGTTTAGGCGCCCACTCCTTTTTATATGGTGATAAAAAACAAAATAAAACCATTGAATTGTTTTATATAATCAGTTAATATAAAATAGTATTAATTGTTTAGGAGGAGATTAGTTTGAAAAAACAAATTAAAAAATTTATTGCTACTGCTATTGTTTTTTCCGCAATTATAGGCTTAAGTAATGTAGCAGAAGCTGCAATGCACCCTTGGAAGAAAGTCCCTCAAGCTGGGAGTACTTGTGAAGTTAGAGCATGGACAGACTATTTATCGTATTCTACTCGTGCCACTTCGGTTGATTTTTATCTAGAACAAAGAGGTAATTGTGGTACATTGAGGTATAGTGCTACTGCAAATATTTACGATGGCGGAGGATATTTAAATGCTATTTCAAGTGTTGAAACCGGTTCTTTCTCTTACCGAACACCTGTAAAAAAAGCAAAATTAACCAAATTCAGTCGTCCTTCTTCTGGTCCTTTATTTGCCCAACTATATAAAAATGGAAAGAGCGTTGGTTCTTACCAATCCAATAATTTATCTTTTCCAAGATGAATTTTAACAAAAGAACCATTTTTATTTAAACAAAGCAAATCAAGTGACCTCGGTATTGAACCGGGGTAACTTGATTTAGTGTACAATTCTATCTCTCTTTCATAATTGATCAGCAGTAACAATTCCTAAATCATATAAATGAATACTACGGGGGAGCCATTAAATTACCCCCCCCTCTTTTCTTTCCCATTCACAAAGGAATTCGAAATCATTTTTATCCTAGCCATACAATAAACATCTAAAGAAACTAAAAATTTTGATAATTATCTCCTCGCATAAATATTACTTTATTTCCGTGTAAGTGGTTCTCTAATAAGTTGGCTTTTTGCTACTTGTTATGTGAATACTCGTAAAGATTAAACAACCGTTTAAACCTTATATAGTTTGTTTAAAGCCCGTGTTACCAAAAAATACCTGTGAAGGGGTCATAATTAATACAAAGAAACACCTTCAGTTTTTACAATTAATTTGAAGGTGTTTCTTTATGTGTACTATATTTCTAGTCTTTAATTTTACTCATTCTCAAACAAATCAACTTCGTCCATGACTGAATCGACTGATTTAGGGCCATCTCGGTTCTCCTGTAAATCAAAGTAGTCATTGACTAAGTCTTGGGCAATGCCTTGGGCAATTTTATACGATGTCCCCCTTGGAATTTGCACTTTCGGAGCGATGACAGCAAAGGCAATTTCTGGATCATCATAAGGAGCATAGCCAATAAAGCTTTGGTTGTTTCCGTTTAAAACTTGGCGGTTATCGCCTTCGCCAATCGCTACGGAAATCTCTGCTGTCCCTGTCTTGGCAGCAATCGGCACATCCGTTTTAATTGAACTAGCTGTACCGCGGCTGCCTGATACAACACGGCGGAAGCCGTTTTGCACCACGTCAAGTTTGTCTTTAGACATGTCAACTTCATTAAGCACTTCAGGGGCAAATTCTTTCACAACGGTCGCTTCTTCTCCATTGATAGAAGGCTCCAATATTTCTTTGACAAGACGAGGGCGCATGCGCACGCCATCATTCGCAATCGTGCTCGCATATTGGCCAACCTGCAACGTTGTATAAGTGTCAAATTGGCCGATCATAAAGTCAAGTGAAGCCCCCGGCTCTTGCGGAACACCGGTAATGCCTGTTACTTCATGAGGGAGGTCAATTCCCGTTTGAGTCCCTAAACCAAATTGACTGAAATAATAACGTGAACGCTCTAATACATCATTGGCGACGGACAAACCAAACAAGCTACGTTGGCTTTGGGGAATGTTGCTGTTGTACGTATAGTTGCCCATTCGCATCGCTATTTCAAACATATAGACGTTCGATGACCGTTCCAGCGCAGTACCCATATTAACAGGCCCCATAGTGGACACCGATTTTTTCTCAGGTGTGCCATTAAAATGCAACGGCCGGTCATTAATAACAGTATCAGGAGTGACAACTCCCTCTTGCATGCCGGTTAACACGGATGCCCCTTTGACAACAGAACCAAACTCAAACGCATTGTTCACAGCTCCTGTTGGGTGCAAATAGCTTTCATCTTCTCCGGCAGGGTCGACAAAACCGCTAATCGCTAATATTTCGCCTGTTTTTGGATTCATCACAATCGCGTAGGCGCTGCCTTCTTGCTGCTGCAAGTAGTAGCCGCGGTTTTTCATGACATGTTTTTCTACCGCTTCATCAAGCAGTTGTTGGTATTCCATATCAATGCTTAATACTAAGTCATTGCCACGGCTGCCAAGTGTTTCTTCGACGACGCTTTCCGCTTCATCGCCGCCAGTCCGTGTCGATGTCCGCGAAATTTCCGCTTTTGTGCCACGGAGCACATTTTCATATTGAAGCTCCAAGTAGCTGTTACCAACAAGATCAGAGCGGGCATAGCCGTTTGCCAAATAATCATCGACTTTTTCCGATTGGATTGACCCGACGCTGCCATACAATTGCCGCAACGTGTCCCCATATACGTACTCCCTCGTCGCATCCCGCTGCAAGTCGATGTTAGGCAGCTTATCCAAGTGCTCACTTAACACGTGGGCTTCCTCTTCCGTAATCGATTGTTTGATTCGTTGCGGCGTGCCGCTAGTACCTCGGAGCATATGCGTAAAAATCGCAATGACTTGTTCTTCCTCTTCCGAATAGCCATCGACCATCTCTTCAGTAATTTCGTCTATGATCACTTTGTACTCGTCTTTATCTTCGACTTCTTTTCCTTCGATTAACGCTTTCCGTTCTTTTTCGCTATGAGTGACATACCAATATTCTTGTTTGTCACGAAAACGGAGATTTTCCGTGTCGACTTCGATGTAATCAGACAGCTTTTTCGCCAGTTCGAGAATGTCTTCCGCTTTTTGGTTTCCTGGATTGGTGTAAGTGACAGACAACTCCATGGAGTTGTCGACAACCACATTGCCGTAGCTATCATACATCAGTCCACGGGGCGCGTCGATACGGGCCGTTTGGTTCGATACATGTGTTAACTCTTCTTCGTAAGATTCACCTTGGACAATTTGCACCATGCCGAGACGCAAAATCAATGCAGAAAACAACAAAAACACGCCAAGAAACAAAATATTTAGCCTGGCAGATACTTGGCTGCGCGCTTTGTTTTTTTTCTCAGCCATCATTTCCCCTCCATCATAATTTATGTATCGCCTAACAGCTTATAAATTCTCAACATAAAAAGACACCCGGCAAGCGGATGTCTATTCTTCTCTTTACCCGCGGGTGCCGTTAGCAGTAAATGTTTCATGAACCTACTCTCGCAGGTGGGTGTTCGCAGTTCACGTTCCGAAGTCCGAACCAGTCGGCATGACGTAGAGTCAATCATATAGAACTCCCTTTTTTACATTCAAGGTTCGAAACATAAAAAAGCACACGAACATAGCAGGCAATTCTTGTCTATTATAATATGGACGACACAATCTGTCAAAGGCCGAGAAAAAGTTACACTGAGCCTCCAGCGCTATTTTCCCCGTCTGGGTCCCCTGCATACTGAACATGGCTAGGTTTAGGATCTTGCGGGCTTAACTGAATGTTACGCACAAAAAAATAGATCCATAAATGCCCTGAACCGACAAGAAGCAATACTGCTGGAATCGCTTGTTTCTCTGGAAACAAGCTAATTGCAGCAATAAATAAAAGAATGGATAACATCCTCCCTGTATTTAACACACATTCACGGACGATGATATACTCAACCCGCAACTCCGCTGCATTGTATGAACGGCCAATCACATCGTAAGTAAGCGAAATGTAAGGGATCAACAGCAATGGATAAGCGATGGAAATAAACACGCCATACGTGATGAGTTTAGCAAAACTTAAGTTGAACAGAAGGATGAAGATCGCTCCATATAAAATGCAACCGCCCGCTAATATGGCTCGCTTTCGGAAAGCACGCTTTAATAGCCGAGCTGCTAAATAATAAACCACCAACTGCACGCTGGAAGTGACCAGCCCATATGTGCCAAGAGCAAGCTCGTTGCCAGTGGTCACATATACCCATACGACGATGACAAACGCAAACGTCCCTTCTCGGAGACCTTGGAACAAATGGGCACAAAGAATCCTCGCCCAATCTTTGTTTCGGCGTCGTTCTTTCAATACTTCCCCTAATTGCAGCTTCCCTTTTGCATGCCGTTTGGAAAGCCACATTGTTAAAACCACACCGATAAGAAATAACGTTAGTGAACAAGCAAAAATGAGGAAATAGCCGCGATAACCAGTCATTTTCGTAATGATAAACCCAGCCAGCAGTGGGCCTGTCATCCCAGCAAAAGACGTTAGCAGTCCTAAAAAGCCGTTAAAAAAGTCGCGTGTATCCGGCTCTGTTACTTCAAAAGTCAGCACATTAAAAGCAAGCCAATAACACCCAGCGCCTGCACCAAGCAACGCACCAAGTAAAAGCAAATAATCCGCAGCGTGTGATCCGGCTAAAAGCACCGTAATGTAGAAAAGCGACATAATGCTAACGCCAAGACGCAGAATAAACACACGGTCAATTCTCTTCGTTAACTTCCCCGCAAGGATAAAGGCGAGTGGCTGCAACATGACAGACATTAAATTGTATAAAGCGAGGTCCATAAATTTCCCAGACTGCTTCCACAAGAATATATTTACAAATGTATTGGAAAGCGCCACACTCAGTGCATAAAGGCCGCCAATGACAAGGAGCAATTTCAAATCTTTTGATGCTTCTACATGGCCGAACACTTTATCTGCCAATTTCCTTTGCATGACCTCACCACCTTAGTGGGTAGTGTGATCTGTTTTATTTCCTGCTATGCACATTTTTTAAGTCTTTGCACAACGAAAAAGCCGCAAAGCGAAATGCTTTACGGCTCGTCGGAGTGTCATTATTTTGCTGCGTCGTAACGTTTGCTAACCTCGTCCCAATTGACTACGTTCCAGAAAGCTGCAATGTAGTCAGGGCGACGGTTTTGATAGTTCAAGTAGTAAGCGTGTTCCCATACGTCGAGTCCAAGGATAGGCGTTTTGCCTTCAGACAATGGCGTATCTTGGTTAGGCGTGCTTGTAATTTCTAAATTGCCGTTGTTAACAACTAGCCAAGCCCATCCTGAACCAAAGCGTCCTTTTGCTGCGTCTGCAAATTTGTTTTTGAATTCTTCAAAGCTGCCGAAAGTTGATTTAATGTCTTCTGCAAGAGCGCCAGTCGGCTCACCACCGCCATTTGGACTTAAAATTTGCCAGAAAAATGTGTGGTTTGCATGGCCTCCGCCATTGTTGCGGACAGCTGTGCGAATGTTTTCTGGAACCGCATCCAAGTTCGCAACCAAGTCTTCAATGCTCTTCTCGGCAAGCTCCGCATGCCCTTCCAATGCAGCATTTAAGTTTGTTACATACGTATTGTGGTGTTTTCCGTGGTGAATGTTCATTGTCGCCTCATCAATATGCGGTTCAAGTGCATTTGCCGCATAAGGCAATTCTGGTAGTTTGTAAGCCATGTTTAATTCCTCCTTAGTTTCAATAGTCTTCGATTCTCAATTAGATTACCATTAAAGACAGCGCGCCGCAAAGAAAATGCTCGCGCTTTCTCATTTATTTTTTATTCCCTTTTCCCTTGTTATTAAACATAAAAAAACGCCTTTTTATTTAGGCGTTTTTTTTAACGGAGGAAGAGGGATTCGAACCCCCGCGCGGTGTGACCCGCCTGTCGGTTTTCAAGACCGATCCCTTCAGCCAGACTTGGGTATTCCTCCAAAGTGGACCCTGTAGGACTCGAACCTACGACCAATCGGTTATGAGCCGACTGCTCTAACCAACTGAGCTAAGGGTCCGCAAGTATGTTTTAATATGGGGCGGCTGATGGGAATCGAACCCACGAATGCCGGAACCACAATCCGGTGCGTTAACCACTTCGCCACAACCGCCATAAAAGCTTGATTCATTATGTATAGATATGGTAGCGGCGGAGGGGATCGAACCCCCGACCTCACGGGTATGAACCGTACGCTCTAGCCAGCTGAGCTACACCGCCAATGGCTCCACAGGCAGGATTCGAACCTGCGACCGATCGGTTAACAGCCGATAGCTCTACCACTGAGCTACTGTGGATCGTCCTCAACATTCTTCATTCGGACAAAAATTATATTACCACGTTTTTCTCTTTAACGCAACGATTATTTAAGAAAAAACGGCCGGCTTTTACTTCCGGCCGTTCAATAGGCTAATCGCCAATTACCGATTGGGCAATGTTGACCGAATGGTCGCCAATTCGTTCTAGATTGCTGATAATGTCGACAAAAATAATTCCCGCCGAACCAGAACATTTGCCCTCATTTATCCGTTTAATGTGTTGTTTTCTTAGTTTTCTTTCCATATTATCAATTAAATCTTCATGTTTTAAAACATCATGTGCTTTATCAAGGTCATCCCGTTCAAGGGAATCCATTGCTTCTTCTAATGTGGAATACGTTAAATTGAACATTTCGTTTAAGTCATTTAAGGCAATATCGCTCATTTTAACTTTATTCGCTTTTTGATAATCTTTCAGCTCAACAATGTTTTCCATATGATCGCCAATCCGTTCGATATCCCTAACGACATTTAGTAGCGTTGAATGGAGATTCGAATCAGCCGGTGACAAGGAACGTGCCGACACTTTGATCAAATAGTCGGTGATCTCCCGGTCTAAATTGTTAATCGCTTGTTCATATTGAAGGGCCAACTCTGCGTCCTTCTTTTCGCCTGTTTCCATATAGCGAATCGCTTGCTCTAACCCCTTTTTTGAGTAATCGGCCATATGGATAATTTCTTGTTTGGCTTGTCCTAAAGCAATCGCTGGCGAGTTTCCGATAAAGATCGGGTCTAAGTGTTTCGGTTTATAATCTAAAGCCAGTTCGTCTCCAGGTACGAGCTTTGTGACAATATAGGCTAGCACAGCGATAAACGGAAATTGAATGATCACATTAGCAGCGTTATAGACACCATGAGCAGCAGCAACTTGCATGGAAGGGCCTAAATTAAAATGTTCGCCTAAAAAAGCAACAAAATTCACAAAGATAGGAAATGAGATCATCACTAGCACCGCGCCAATAGTATTAAATACGACGTGGGTAAGCGCTGCTCTCCGTGCCCCCACTGTGGCGCCAATCGCGACTAAAACAGCCGTAAGAGTGGTACCGATGTTATCGCCAATTAATACTGGGAGCGCCGCTTGCAATTCCATTGCTCCTTGCTCATACAGTTGCTGGACCAACCCAATCGCCGCTGAAGAACTCTGCAAAGCAACAGCCAAAATAATGCCTACAACGATTCCTAAAAACGGGTTTTCTCCCATTCTGACAGTAAAATCAACAAATGGCTCCCAATTGCTGAGTGGCCGTAAGCTACTTCCCATTAGGTTAAGACCATAAAAGAGCCCACCAAACCCAAACACGACTTGGCCAATATGGTTGACTTTTTTCTTTTTAAAAAAGAAAATTAAAAATGCTCCTACTGCCATAATTGGCAAGCTGTATTCTTTCAAATTAAGTCCAATAATAAATGCCGTTGTTGTCGTCCCAATATTTGCTCCCATTATGACAGCAATCGCCTGTCTTAGCCTCATAAAGCCTGCATTAACAAGACCGATCGTCAACACTGTTGTCGCCGTGCTACTTTGTAGCAAAACCGTTACGACAATCCCGGAAATAAGACCCATAAAAGGATTCGTTGTGTATCTGTCTAGCAAATCCCGTAATCGGTCCCCTGCTGTCTTTTGGAGGCCGTCTCCCATATATTTGACGGAAAATAGAAAGATCCCTATTCCTCCAAGAAACGTAAACAGCAACGTTTGAAACTCTCCCACGCATCTCATCCCTTCATCCAACTCATTTTTGGGCGTCTTTTCGACAAACCTCAACATCATGGTCCGTGTCTATTATTAAACAATTATTGAGTGTTTGTAAATGCTCTTTTCCGTTTCTTAATGTTTTCTTTACAAAACAAAAAAAATGAGTGGCTGCAGGCGCCTAACTTGTCGTTATAATATGTGATCTGTCTAGACTTATACAAAAAAAGACAGCCAATAAATGAATCGGTGCTTGACCACATGGTCAGCGCTGACGTTTCATTTATTGACTTTAGAAACTACAGTTTGTGATTACATTGATAAAATTGTAAACTGGCACCTTCAGTTTACCACAACCGTTTTTTGGATAGGTTGCTTTTATTGCGACGTCTCCCAGCGGAAGACTTTCTCCCTCACAAGGGGCGCCGTTTCTTTTCCGAAAAGCTCAATCGCCTTCATGACCTCTTCATGGGGCATCGAACCGACTGGCACATGGAGCATAAATCTTGTGACCCCTACATATTTTCGCAGGTGAACAATTTTTTCTGCCACTGTCTCAGGATCTCCGACATAAAGGGCTCCCTCAAAGCTTCGAGCAGCATCAAAGCTTGAGCGAGTGTACACTCCCCAGCCCCGCTCCCGAGCAAGCATATTCATCGCCTGCTGGGTCGAAGGGAAAAATGTTTCTGCAGCAGTTTCCACATCCTCGGCTATAAAACCATGTGAATGAGAAGCGACTTGAAGTTTTAATGGATCATGCCCCCCGTGCTCAGCCGCTTTATGATAAAGTTCCACAAGAGGAGCGAAGTGAAGAGGATTTCCGCCGATAATTGCTAGGACAAGTGGGAGGCCGAGGAGTCCTGCGCGGATGACAGATTCCTGGTTGCCTCCGCTTCCAATCCATACAGGCAGCGGGTTCTGTACAGGTCGTGGATACACACCTAAATGTTGAATAGCCGGGCGATGCTTGCCGCTCCACGTTACCCTTTCTGACTTTTGCAGATGCAAGAGCAAATCAAGCTTCTCTTCAAATAGCTCATCATAATCGTTTAAGTCATAGCCAAATAGCGGAAACGATTCAATGAAAGAGCCCCGGCCTGCCATAATTTCCGCCCGTCCATTTGACAGCCCGTCGAGCGTCGCGAAATCTTGGAAGACGCGGACGGGGTCGGCGGATGAAAGCACGGTCACCGCACTTGTCAGCCTAATTCGTTTCGTTTGTGGAGCCGCCGCGGCCAATACGACTGCAGGGGAAGAAGCGGCATAATCTTGGCGATGATGTTCTCCTACGCCAAATACATCGAGCCCAACCTGGTCAGCAAGGACAATCTCCTCAACGACTTCCCGTAGCCGTTGTGCGTGGCTTATTGTTTTCCCCGTCTTTGTATCTGGAGTCGTTTCTACAAAGGTACTAATGCCTAGTTCCATGGTATTTCCTCCATATTTACTTTTCCCCTAGCTGCCGTGAGACTAGCTTTGCCTTACTGGCGATCATCACTTTGATTTGCCTGTTCTTCATCCTCATTTGCCACTTCGACGGCTTTCACCAAAATCCTCGTTCCATCGACAGAAATAACTTCCACCTCTGTATCGACTTTAATCCAACGGCCCCCGCTTGTTGCACTATATGGATTCCCCTCAATGTCAATCGTCCCAGTAGGACGGAAATCAGTTAAAGCTACCCCTTTTTTTCCAACAAGCTCTTTGTAGCTTTCGTTCATTGAGTTATAACCTTTTTCAGAAGAAAGTTGGTCTTTTAATGTCATTTTCGTCCACATATTCCGGTGGGGAAAGACTCTTAAGAACAAAAGAGACGCAAAGGCGCCGATCACGGTTGCAAATGAAACAAGCACGCCATAAATCAAATCCGGGGCAGGGATCGCTAGGCCTATGATCATTAGTATAACCCCAATTGCAGCAATTGTGCCATCGGATGTCACGTTGCCGTCAAATATAATGAGTCCAAGGCCAATTAAATAAAAAACGATCACCCAAGTGCCAACGTCTCCGTTTAAATGGTAAATAAAATACATGCATATTAATCCAATGCCGAGAAGGCCAAATAGACCCCTTGCCCTAACCAGCAATTCGCCGATTAAAAATAATGTCCCAAAAGCAACTACGATAAATCCAATCGAAGCTGAATCGAGCCAATCAATCATAAAATCGACCTCCCTATCATCACTTGTACCTTTTCTACGTGCTACTCTTCAAAAAGTTTCATGCATAACAAAAAGAGAGGAGCACCCCTCTCTTATTATGAACGAAATAGGTCAGCAATGGAATCAAAAAAGCGTTTCATTGCATCAATAAAACTGTCGAGGAATGATTTCGCCTCCTCGCTTTCGACAAAATTGCCAAAGTTCTCCCTTACTTTGGACAGTTGATCCTTTAAGTGATCCCAATCAATATCTAGATCTTTCATTTTCATAAATAACGCAGTAAGTTCATTCGTCTCCTGATCCGACAGGGTCACATTAATTTCATCGGCTAGCTTAATAATAATGGTCCGCATTTCCTCTTCTGTTTCAATGTTGGTGCTAGCAATTTCCTCTTTCACTCGGGTAATTAACTCATTTGCCTCCTCGCTGCCAATCGATTCAGCTAGCTCTGCAGTTCGGATCATTTCTTCATTAGCAACGGTCTTCTGTTCCTCTGGAATATCCAAGTCAGCAGCTGTCTCATATGCTTTAATTAGCCCAGTGAGGGCGGCAGTACCTGAAACTTCAAACGGAGCTGTGACATATACTTCGGCGTCTTGAACACCAGCTGTCACTAAAGCATTGGCATACATTTCATTAGAAACCCAACTAATCCGATCAGAAGTTACTTGTATACCGGTGCCAGCAGGGGCAATTGTAATTTTCGATGAAGACAAGGCTTTATTGCCGATTTGGCTAGCGCTTATATATTGCCCTAAGTATAAGTGCTCTTCTTCATTGGTTACATAAATGGTTTCATACTCACTAGGCAGTTCCATCCGTTTTAAAATATCCCGTTTCTGCTCCTCAGATAAGTTTTGTCCAAGCGTGACAATTACATCGCCAGGGACAGCGTCTGCAAATGCTAGTTTTGGCATAAACGAAAAAACAAGCAAAAGCGCAGTCAAAACCATGCTTATTTTTTTTAATTTTGTTCTCATCAAACTGATCACTCCTGTTCGTGAGGCAACAGCCCTCTCAAATAGGTAACCTCTTTTTCGCTCATCCGAGAAGGGCCTAAAGTCCTGGTTCGCTGCTTAAATTTGTGTGATATGTTGTTTTTTTTCTCTATAGCGGCATATTCCTATTATAAAGGAAGCCGTCAAAACGGCAAGTATGCTGCCAAGCGCAACCATGCCATTGCCTATCCACATTTGATAAAAAAGAGGCGCTGCCGCAATGCTTAGAAACCTTGCCATAGACAGACATGCAATTAAACGTTCGCGGACAGCTCCTGCTGTCCTCTCCCCTAAGGTATTGCTTGCAAGGGGCAAGGCGACCCCTGTACATCCACCACAAATCGAAAGAACGACACAAAGTACAATAACCTGCTCACTAAAAAATAGGAGCAAAAGTGTACAACATAGCAGCAAACTAAGTAGCACGCCGCGTATGGCTGTTTGACCAACGTTGGCAACAAAGCGAATATTCGCTGAGCATAGCACCATCGCCAAAAACGGAAGTGCTAGCAGTAACCCCTGAACAGCAGGAGAAAAACCGAAAAGCGAGAATAAATAAGAAGCGTAAAAAAATAAACCGTACAATATAAACAAATGCACGAGGCTTAGCGTATACTCAGAGACGGCAACGAAAACATGGCCCCGAAAAGAGACTTGTCCCACTTTCGAGGTTCCCCATTTTAGGGGCGCAATATTTCGCCAGACAAAAAAGGTACTGCAAACAGCCAATAAGAAAAACAAATATGGGCTTAATGTCCAAGACAAATACAATAGCAAGCTCCCTATTAGTGGACTGCTTATTTTTGCGACGCCATTGCTTAATTCAAGCCGCCCAAAGAGAACCAACTTTTCGTTTCCTTTTGCAAAAGCGCCGGCATACGTGTAAGCAAGAGAAGTTGCGCCGCCTGCTCCCATTCCGGATACAACCCGACCAGCAAATAAAAGCATGGCAGCCCCATTCATTTGGGCCCACACACTGACAAGCGACCCCACCATTACTAAAAAACAGCTGATGATCATTGCCTTGCGAATATTCGTACGCCTAGCCAATTGTTGGGCAAATGGAATAGCGACCACTCCCGCTAGCGTAAACATGCTTAAAAACCAAGTGCTTTCCGTTTGTGTGAATGCATATGCTTGTTCAATAACAGGCAAAAGCGGCACATACATGGAATTCCCTAAGACGATCAGTGTCGGAAGTAAAAACAGCCCTGGATAATCATTCTTTTTCATTAGAATCCTCGCGAATGAATAGATTTTAAGCAAACGTCTATTCTATAGGTTGTACCATATTGAATCGATTCATGCAAAAGGAGGCTGAGCAGTGAAGCGGATCTTGTTTGGGATCGTCTTGATTATTGTTATTCTTGGCATACATCATGATTTAACGGGCGGCACGTTTGCAGAAGAAAAAGAGAGCCGTACGCCTCCTACCCCTTTAACTGTTCAGGTTGAAGAGGATCAAGGAGAGAATGAGCCGTCACTACCATATCAGGAAGTGATCATTGAACCAGGGCAAACTGTTCTCTCTGTCGTCGAACATTTGCATGGCCACCAAGTCGATCGTCCAATTGAATCAATCATCGCAGACTTTCGCGAATTAAATGAACAAATGGAGCCAAACGCGCTTCAAGTCGGCGAGCGTTACCGGTTTCCTTTGTATAATGGTGAAGCTGAGTGAATATCCTTGCCAGCCCCAGTTATTCATTGATAGAATAGAACAGACTCCATAGGAGACAAAAGATGGGCACAAAAGCCCCTCAAAGGAGCGATTAGGTCTATGGCCGAGAGAGTTCACCGCAAAAATACGCGCCCTGTTAAGGTAGGAAACCTGACAATAGGGGGAAATGATGAAATTATTATTCAAAGCATGACGACAACAAAAACGCATGACGTCGAAGCGACTGTTGCGGAAATTAATCGATTAGAAGAAGCTGGCTGTCAGATTGTGCGTGTAGCTTGTCCAGATATGCGAGCTGCAGAAGCAATCTCTGAAATAAAAAAACGCATCAATATCCCCCTTGTCGTTGATATTCATTTTAACTATAAGTTTGCGCTTAAAGCGATTGAGGGCGGCGCTGACAAAATCCGTATCAATCCTGGCAATATCGGTAAGCGCGAAAATGTAGAAGCAGTGGTAAAGGCAGCAAAAGAAAAAGGCATTCCTATCCGGATTGGCGTCAACGCCGGCTCTTTGGAACGCCATTTGCTTGAAAAATACGGCTATCCGACTGCTGACGCGATGGTCGAAAGTGCATTGCACCATATCCGTATTTTAGAAGAACTAGATTTTCACGATATTATCGTTTCCATGAAAGCCTCGGATGTGCGTTTAGCGATCGAAGCTTATGACAAAGCGAGCAGAGCATTCGACTATCCGCTCCATCTTGGCATTACTGAATCAGGCACGCTTTTTGCCGGGACAGTGAAAAGCGCAGCAGGAATTGGCGCTCTTCTGCATATGGGGATTGGCAACACATTGCGAATATCGCTGTCTGCTGATCCAGTTGAAGAAGTAAAAGTGGCGCGAGAACTGTTGAAATCGTTTGGCCTTGCCGCTAATGCAGCGACACTGATCTCCTGTCCGACATGCGGCCGGATTGAGATTGATTTGATTAGCATCGCCAACGAAGTGGAAGACTACATTGCAAAAATTAAAGCACCGATAAAAGTCGCTGTTCTCGGTTGCGCCGTAAATGGCCCAGGCGAAGCTCGAGAAGCAGATATCGGCATTGCCGGAGCACGGGGCGAAGGGCTTTTGTTTATGAAAGGCGAGATTGTCCGTAAAGTCCCAGAAGAAACAATGGTGGAAGAGCTAAAAAAAGAAATCGATAAACTTGCAGAAGAACATTATGCAAAACAACGCGAAGCTCAGCCAAATTAAACCATTTAAAAGCCGACTCGGGTCCGAGCCGGCTTTTTCGTTTAAAAATAGGGAGAAAAGATAAGCGTTGAGAGAACAGAAACAATGCCTATTGCGGTGGCCCAAATGCCTAACCCTCTTGCCCCTCTTGAAATTGCAACAGCGCCGCAAATAATACCGGCTGTGCCTAACAATAATGGGACAAGAAACAAGGAAGTAATGGAGAGGACGAGCGCCAATGTACCTATCCCTTTCCCAGCATCTGTTTGGTCTGCCTCTTCTTCTGGATCTTGTTCTCGCAACCTTTCGTCTGCCGAAAATTCGCTTGCCGTTTCCTCGTTAAAACGGTTTTCATCCTGATTATCCAGCAAGTAGTCAGAGCCTTCTTCGCCATCATGGCCATCAACATGGGTATTTAAAAAGGTTAGCGATGGATCATTTTCATCGACTAGTTTAACCGTTTCTTTCTGTTTGTTTTCTGCCAAAGTGCTTCCCCTGCTTTCTTATGAAGATTGTCGTTAGTTTGCCGTAAAAGGAAGCGATACATGCTACCAAGTATTACTAAAAGAGGTGTAAGTGTAATGAAAAAACGGATTGGACTCGATATTGACGGCACAATTACAGACCCGGCTACGTTTGTCCCTTATTTAAATAAAGATTTTAACAAGCAATTCACACTAGCTGATTTGTCTGAATACGATTTGACTAAAATTCTCCGCATTTCAGACAAAGAATTTTGGGATTGGATGGAAGTAAATGAACCTACGATCTATGCTGAAGCAGAGCTCGCTTATGGCGCCAAACAGGCCCTTCTAAATTGGAGTAAAGAACATGAGCTCATTTACATCACGGCCAGGCGTAAGCACTTAACAGACGTTACTACCTCTTGGTTCGCGAATCGCCAAGTGCCTTATCACCATATTGAACTTGTCGGCAAGCATGATAAACTTGAGGCTGTTAAAGCACAAAAGCTTGACGTTTTTCTTGAAGACAAACATGATAATGCCGTCATGATATCCGAAGAATTTGCGATCCCTGTCCTCTTGTTCGATACGCCTTACAACCAAATGCCAACCCCCAAATCTGTCGTACGCGTGCGAAACTGGCAAGAAGCATATCATTGGATGGCACGCTGGCTAAAAAGCGGGGAGGCGTCTCCTATATAAAAGGGCTTGCCAAGCAAGCCCCCAGATCAGTCTGAATGAGGGTTATCGACTTTGTTAGCGAGCCCTCAGTGTTCTTTTTTCGGTTTGAACGTTTGGCAACACGTCTCCGCGCTTTGTTCGGCATGCTCGTGTACGTCCTCTTTTGCATCGGCATGCCATTCACTACTTGCCTCGATTTCATAGTCCGCTGCGTAAGGATCGGTTTCTACAAGAATCTCTTCAGCGCCACATTTGTTTCCCTCTGCCCAAAACGTGCAGTTAGATACTCGGCAATGGACAATTGGACTCATTGATATCCCCTCCTGCCTTTAGTTTTTTCGCTAAAGCCAGCCGGAATACATGGCAACGCTTGCCTATTTCCCTGAACCACTAACGTTACCCACAAAGTGAAATGTTCCCTTCCCCATAACGCAAAAAAAGCTTAAGGGAAGAGCCTTAAGCTTTTACTGCTGGCATTGTTCGCACATGCCGTAAATTTCAAATTTATGTCCAGTAACATGGAAATGGGGAAATCGTTTTGCAAGTGACTCGTCCATTGGGCAATTGTGAAAATGCTCTGTTTTCCCACACTCTAAGCAGATAAGGTGGTGGTGATGGCTTGACGTTCCGCACCTGAATCGAAAACGCTTTTCCCCGTCCAGCTCTGTCGTTTCCAGCAATCCAATCTCAGCAAAAAGGGAGAGGTTCCGATAAATGGTATCGAAACTTAGCCCTGGATAGCGGTCTTGCATTGCTTCCAGCACCCCTCGTGCACTTAAATAACGGGAGTTAGCTGCAAACAGCTTTAGCATCTCTTCCCGCTTGCCTGTATACTTATACCCCTCTTCTTTTAGACGATTAAGTGCAGTTGATACATCCATGCAATCGACCCTCTTTTTAGACTTTCTTTTAGTGTAACGGATTTTTTTATGCTTGACTAGGTGTGTTTCCCCTGCCGAATAAAAATAAGCCTTTTTTGCGATTTCGCCCAAATGCTAGTGACAAAAGCAAAATGATGACAGCAATCATGACAATCGCCCCGCCTGGTGCTATTTGCAATTGGTAGGCGGCAATTAAACCGCCAATCACGGCAATTTCACCAAAGGCAACAGCAAACACAAACAATTGTTTAAACCCTTTAGCAAAACGCATGGCGCTTGCAACAGGGAGCGTCATCAGAGAGGAAACAAGCAAAATCCCTACAACCCGCATAGAAGCTGCAATCACAAGTGCAACCATCACCATAAACACGAGATGGACCAGGCGCCGGTTAATGCCTGAAACGATCGCTTGCTCCTCATCAAACGACAAAAAGAATAATTCTTTGTAAAAAAAGACCAGTACGACAAAGACGACAACCGTTATGATTGCGATCGTCACAAAGTCACTGCGATTGACAGCAATGACTGAACCAAACAAATAATTTAGCAAGTCATTGTTAAATCCATTGGCCAATGAAATAAAAATAACCCCAAGACCAATCCCAGCAGACATAATAATCGGAATCGCGATTTCTTTGTAATGGGCGTACACTTGGCGAAGTTTCTCAATAAAAAGGGACCCCCCTACAGAAAATGCCATTCCTAAGTAAAGGGGGTTCGCCCCGCTCATAAACGGAAAGTAACTGCCAAGCAATAAGCTAAATGCAATCCCTGAAAGGGTAATATGTGATAGGGCATCAGCGATTAGCGACATGCGCCTGACCACTAGAAATACTCCTAGTAGTGGGGCTAATACACCGATGAGCATCCCTGTAAAAAAAGCGTATCGTAAAAAATCATAAGTCAAGAACGCGCTAAACATGGGCAACTCCTTCGTGGTTATGGGTTAGCAGTTGAACGTCATGCCCATAAAATTCAAGTTTATCCGTTTTAGCGACAAACTCATCTGAAGTCCCATGAAAATGGATCGTTTTATTTAAGCAGGCAACTTCATTTACGTATTGCGTCATCGCTCCAATATCATGGGAGATCAACAGCAATGTTTTCCCCTCTTCTTTATGCAACTTTCTTAACAGCCCATAAAAATCGCCAACACTTTTGGCATCGACCCCAACTGTCGGTTCATCTAAAATAAGAAGTTCTGGGTCGCTCACCAAGGCTCTCGCAATAAAAACGCGCTGTTGTTGGCCGCCTGATAATTCACCGATGTTTTCATGCATATACTCTGACATGCCTACTTGACGAATGGCCTCATTAATTTTGTCTTTATCCTGTTTGCGCAAAAAGCGGAACAACCCAACTTTGGCGTACAATCCCATTGACACCACTTCAAAAACAGTCGCTGGGAAACCGCTAGAAAAGCTATTTGCTTTTTGGGAAACGTAGCCAATTTTATCCCATTGTTTAAACTTGTCTTGTGGCTGATTAAATAAAGAAATACTGCCTTCGTCTGGGCGGAGAAGCCCAAGAAGCAGTTTTACTAGCGTTGATTTCCCTGACCCATTGGGACCGACAATCCCTAAGAATGCGCCTTTTTCAATTGTTAACGAAATATTGCTTAAAACGGGACGCTTCCCGTAATGAAATGAGACGTTTTGTAATTCTGCCAGCGGAGCATAGCGGTCCATGTTTTCACCGTCCTACTATTAAGAATGGTTCCGATTTAATCCTTCTCCTATTATAACGATTATTTTTTAAATGTCTAGAGATAAAAAGCAATCTGTTGGGCCATAAAAAAAAGAGCGCTTAAGCGCTCTAAGACTGTCGACAAACGCTCGATACGTCGTCGTTTGCCTCGCTCGTGTGCTCAATGAACACAAAGTTCTATTCTCGACTTCATTCTCGTCAGCCAAGCATTCTTCGGCAATCTGACTTGTTACTCATTATCTGCGTAAACGACGGCAGGTACTCCATGTTGCTTTGCTGCTGTTTGGATCTTTACCGCGTAAGCGCTTTTTGCATCGCCGTTTTCATTAATGTACAATTCTAAACCACCCATGCCACGGTTATAGGCAGTCAATGCTTTATCCCAATCGCCATATTGGCCATATAGAAAATCCAAATATTCAACGGATAGCTGAATCGCGTAGAATGGATCAAAAAGTAGTTCTTGGCGATATTCAACGCCAGCCATCTCAGCAATCCATGGAGCCGTGTTTGTCATAAACTGCGCCATTCCATAAGCATGACCATATTTTGTTTCTGGACCGACTACATTTGTATCAAACTGCTCTCCGCTCTCAACTTTGAGCAATTCATACACAAGGTAGGGATTCATTTGCTTTTGTTCTGCTAAATGGGCTAAATACATCCCCCACTCTTTTTTAAAATGGCCATCGCTGTCTTCATATAATTCATCCGCAAGCTTCATTGCTTCTGACCAGACTTGATGATTGTCTTCAAATGACAATTCTTCGGCAACAGCACCTGTTTCTTGCAGTTCCTCTTCCATCGAGCCAAAAAGCTGCCTCATTTCCTCATTTTCCTTGGCCAGCTCCTTGTTTGTTTCACGGTAATCATGTATAAGTAAAAAGGCGCCACCAACTAAAGCCGCTAAAGCCGCTGCCAACAGCACTTTCATTATTCGCTTCACACTGTTCACTCCTTTGTCCTTTGAACGCTGAAAGCATAAGCGATTGCGTCGTCAGGAACAAGGAGACAAACAAAGGCTAGAAGCAGCAAATGCCGAAAAATCAATTAAAAACCTTGCATTTCCTCCAGAATACTCTCTCAAAGGGCGAATTGCTCCCCTATTTCGCTTGAGCCGCGCCAATAAAAGGCTCATTCAGCTCAAAAAATGATTGGAACAAAACCAATAATTATCCATTTCACACTAATAATGGCAATATCATCTCAATTCGCGTTCCAACATTGGCTTCACTCTGAATATCAAATGTGCCACCATGGTCTTCAATGATCTTTTTGCATAACGGGATACCGACGCCCGTTCCTTTTTCTTTTGTCGTAAAAAATGGTTTTCCAAGTTGGCTTAAAACAGTATCAGGCATGCCTTTGCCATTATCGATCAGCTCGATAACTACTTGCTCGCCAACTTCCCTGCTTCTTATTTCCAAACGCCGTCCAGTTGACTGCTCTTCATATGCTTCAATCGAATTGCGCAACAAATTAAGCATAACCTGCTTAAACATCGATTCATTTACGTGGCAAATCGCAAACGTTTCTTCAATGTCAAGTTGAAATTCAACACTGTGCAAAGAGCATTCTGCCCGCATCAGTTCAGCAAGTGATTGAAGCAACTGTGCTGGCGATTGCCACTTGCGGTCGTTCTTTTTGCGTGAAACCGATAGAAAATCTTCAATAATGACATTCATACGGTTTAGCTCTGAAATAATCGTATTGTAATACTTCTGAAAATCACTCGTCAAATGGGATAACTGCAAAAACCCCTTTATGACAGACAAAGGATTCCTGAGCTCATGGGCGACACTGGCAGCAATATGTGATACTGCCTGCATTTGATGCTGAAATGTGACGAGTTCCTCGAATTTCCGTTTTACCGTCAAGTCTTCTAAAAGCACATAGTACACAAAGGCAAACGTCCCTCTTTCAGGGACTACAGTCACTTTGATCGTTGCATTGTCATCTTCATAACAGTTTTTAATGACCTGGTTGCCTTGCCCCACTGAGATGCTTAATTGTTCATTGATAAATTGCAGCAAATGATCAGAAACGCCTAACTCTGCCAGTGTTTGTTCTTCAAGGTCTTTTTCTGCCAAATCGGTGAGATGAACAAAGGATTCGCTCCAGTGGAGCTGTCGAAAGCACTCGTCTACCTTTAAGTAAGGAATATCCATCGCTTGAATAATGGAAAACATTGAATGGGCGACATCAGGCGGTTCTTTTATGTAAAGTAAATGGTCATCATGTACATCTACGCTTTTCGCCATTTGCCGCACTTGGCTACTCCCTATAGGGGCTGCTTTTTGATTTTGGGAAAGCTTGCACATCCTTGCCCCTCCTTCTTCAGTAGTGATCCTTATCTAACAACCTTGGCCGTAAACATTCCCCGCTACACTATTCTTATTCGTGATAATGGCGTTTTTTCCTGTTTTTGTTCTAATTAAAATTCCCGATCATATAGTAACAAGACTTTCTTTTAAAGGGGGCGGTTTTGCACAGTGAATATCATCATGCAGCAGCTCATTAACCAAAAAATCAATTCGATTACTGAACCAGAGTTTATTCAATTAGCCCACAAACATGGCTACCAAGTAACACCAGCACAAACAAAAGCAATTTTCAAAATTATAAAGGCACAACGAATCGACATCGGGAATAGAACACAAGTCGACCAAATTTTAGAGAGGCTGCGAACGGAAACAGACCCGTATATTGCCGCCGTTGTCGACGAATTGTTTGAGCAATTTCAGCATTATTTGGATTAACACCAAAAGCTCACGTCCTCTATTGAGGGCGTGAGCTTGATAAAATTTTGGCGACACAGCCTATAAAAATCTTTGTTGGGAACTTTATTTTTCAATAGGGTCAAGCAATTCCCTGCGCAACAACGCAATTTCATGTTTGTATGGAGGCCTTTTATCTTTCTTGTCATTGCCTATGAAAGGCGTTTCGAGAATTTTAGGAATGTCTTTAAATTGGTCATGATGGACAATATAGTCGAGCGCTTTAAGGCCGATATGGCCATGGCCAATGTTTTCATGGCGGTCTTTCCGAGAACTGCGTTCATTTTTAGAATCATTGACATGGACGACTTTAATCCGCTCTGCTCCGACGATCCGGTCAAATTCATCGAGCACGCCGTCAAAATCATTGACAATATCATAGCCTGCATCGTGTGTATGGCATGTATCGAAACAAACAGATAAACGTTCATTGTGTGTGACGCCATCTATGATTTTAGCAAGTTCATCAAACGTACAGCCGCATTCAGAACCTTTTCCAGCCATCGTCTCAAGGGCGATTTGCACATCGCGCTTTTCAGTCAGAACTTCGTTTAAGCCTTCAATGATCTTTTTAATGCCTTCCTCTGCCCCTGCACCTACATGAGCACCTGGATGAAGAACAATTTGTTTTGCACCTATCGCTTCAGTGCGTTCAATTTCAGATCGCAAAAAATCAACGCCGAGGCGAAAAGTTTCTGGCTTTTGCGTATTTCCAATATTGATGATATATGGAGCATGGACGATAATGTTTGATAGGCCATGCTCCGCCATATGGGCTTTCCCCGCTTCAATGTTCAAATCCTCAATCGCTTTGCGCCGTGTATTCTGGGGCGCCCCTGTATAAATCATGAATGTCGTAGCACCGTAAGAGGCTGCTTCCTCACTCGATTGCAGCAGCATCTTCTTTCCGCTCATCGACACATGGGAACCAATTAACAATGACATAAAATCTCCCTCCGTACTATTTCTCTTTACGCGCGTTTAAGCGTCTCTCCCGTTTTTTCTGTTTGGCAATGGCGGCTCTCGCTTTTTGTTTATAGCCAGGCTTTACTTTTTTAGGCCTAGCTTTTGCCTTGCCGCCAGTCCGAATTGGCCGATTACCTGTTTGCTTTTCAGCAGCGCCTTTCCCTTTGTCTGTCGGTGGCCTGCGATTGACCCGGCCCGCTCCAACAGGAGGCTTAACCAGCTCTGTCCATTCACCATGTTTGAATTCCACAAATGAAAAAACAATCCCCCGACTAGCAAGCTTCGCACACGCGGCTTCATCACTTTGCTCATACAACGACAAGGCAATGCCGTCTGCGCCAGCCCGTGCTGTCCGCCCAACACGATGGACATAAAAATCCAAGTCTTGCGGAAACTCGTAATTGATGATGTGTGTCACGCCTTTAATGTCAATGCCACGCGCGGCCAAATCGGTTGCAACCAAATACTGGATTGATAAATCCTCAACTCGTTTCATTACTTTTTTGCGTTCCCGCGGGGGTAGACCGCCATGGAGGCAATCAACGAGTATATTCTCAGTAGCTAAAGCTGCTGTCACTTCGTCGGCTTGCTCTTTTGTATTGGTAAAGATGATCGCCAAATACGGGTTTAACCCGCGAATGGTCTCTTTCAACACGGTCAACTTGTCCCGGTGGCGCACTGGAACAAGCTGGTGGGCAACACGCTCTGCCGCCAGCTTTTCTGGTTGAACATGGACATGCCGTGGGTTATTCATATATTTTTTCAAAAATGGCTGTAGCTTTTCAGGAACAGTTGCCGAAAAGACAAGCATTTGCAAATCCTCGGCTAATCTTCCGGCAACCTTGTCAACGTCTTCTAGAAAGCCCATGTCGAGCATCTGATCCGCTTCGTCAACGACAAGCGTCTTTGCCGTGTATACAAGCAAGGAAGACGTATTGACAAGGTCAGCAATCCGCCCTGGCGTGCCGATGACAATGTGCGGTTGCTTAGTGGACAACCGCTGTGCTTGCCGTTTTCTGTCCGTCCCGCCAACGAAAAGCTGCGCATCTACTTGCCCGTCATAATAGACAATCAGCTTTTTTAACTCATCAAATAATTGGGCACAAAGCTCTCGTGTAGGGGCAGTGATCACTGCCTGTACCTCGTTTCGGTCGACATCGAGCTGTTCGATGATCGGCAACAAAAACGCAAATGTTTTTCCTGTCCCTGTTTGCGACTGGCCAATGACATCTTTTCGATTTAAAATTGCTGGAATCAATCGTTCCTGGATCTCAGTTGGCCGATTGACGCCAATAGCGCTCAATCCTTTGAGCAGTCGCTCGTTTAAGCCTAAACGGCTAAAATGTTCAGCATTCATTTTTAACTCCTACTTTCCGTTCGATTGCAATACTTCATTTTACCATACTGGCATGTATTTCGTCCATTTGCATTTAAAGACACGATTCGTACGACCGCTGCATAGGTTGCAGGTAAGAGACTATATAAAGATGGGGGAAAATTGACATGCACTCTTTTTTAGGCCCTCCTGCAAGTCCCCTTCCGATGCAACCGTTCCCGCCACCAACAACAAGCCCCTTTTTAGGGCGTAGCCCAATGATGGGACCAGGCATGGCGCCAAGATTCGTCCAGTCTGCAGCACAACCTCTAGCGACAATTCCAGGGCAGGTAGCTCCTTCTTTTGCTACGCAGAGAGTCGGCGGCGGTTTATTATCGCGCTTATTTGGCGGCGCCGCCTCTCGTGTTGGCACAGGTAGCATTACAGGTGGCAGTAGGTTGTTCGGTAGTGGTATGAACTTAACGACGATCTTGAATCATACGCAACGCGTTCTAGGCATCACCCAACAAGTGGCGCCCATGATCCAACAGTATGGACCGCTGATTAAAAATGCGCCGACGCTTTGGCGGATTTTGCGTTCTTCTCCTCAGCCGGCAGACGACGATACAGCAGGGACGGAAGAAACAATAGAGGAGCCGGAAACCGATTCGACTGGCAGTGAGGAAACAACAGAACAAAAAACCGCTTCCGCTGCTAGTGAGGAAACAGAACGACAAGTTGTCGAGGAAACGCAAGCCAAACCTTCAGACACAGCGGTTATTGTCAGAAAAAGAAAGAAGTCTGCTGGAGATGAACTCCCAAAGCCTAAACTTTATGTGTAAAAATTTCGTGTTGGTTATTGACAAGTTTCTGCCCACAGTAGTATAATTTGAAATTTATCTTTAAATGTGGTATACTGACTTCTATCACTTGATTGGAGGAATGTCCATGTTTAAAGTTGGCGACAAAGTTGTTTACCCCTACCATGGTGCAGGGACGATCCAAGATGTGGAGGAGAAAAATGTATTGGGTGAGACGCATTTGTATTTCATCCTTCATTTCCCATTGGTAGATATAACGCTTATGCTTCCTGAATCTCGAATTGAGCAATCAGGGCTCCGAAAGGTCATTCCCTCCTCTGATCTTGAAAAGGTCGCAAAAGCATTGCAAAACGGTCCTGATACGCCACCTTCAACAAGTCAATTTTCTCGAGATACGGAAAATTTATTAAAGACAGGCAGCATTATCGACGCTGCTCATTTAGTGTCGTCACTCTCGAAGAAACAGGCAGAACGGTCAAACGGACTCCACATTCAGGATCGCCACCATTTGCAAAAAGCACGGCAAGTGTTAGCAAGCGAACTTGTGGTAGTCCAAGATTTTTCGGAAGAACAAGCGTATGAATTTATTGACAACAATTTGCTCGATACAGCCAATTAAGCCGTCATTGTTCTACGAAATCATAAGGCTTCCTGATTGTCAGGCTCCTTGATCTCCATTACAATAGAAGAGAAATCATCAAAACAGGGCTCTCACTTTTTTCAGAAAGTAAGTAGCCCCGTTTTTTTAGGAGGCCACTAAATTAATGGACGTTTTAAAAATTTCGCCAAGAGGGTATTGTTACGGCGTAGTGGATGCAATGGTGATGGCGAGACAAGCAGCGCAAAACTTGGACTTACCAAGACCTTTATATATACTGGGGCAAATTGTCCATAACCAACATGTGACGGACGCGTTTGAGGAAGATGGCATCATTTCACTAGATGGGCCAAACCGTCTTGAAATTTTGAAAAACGTCACTCATGGAACGGTCATTTTCACAGCGCACGGTGTATCGCCCGAAGTTCGTCGCCTCGCTAAAGAAAAAGGACTGACTTGTATTGACGCGACATGCCCCGACGTAACCCGAACACATGATTTAATACGGGAAAAAGCCGAAGAAGGCTATCAGTTTATATACATCGGCAAACAAGGCCATCCTGAGCCAGAGGGGGCAATGGGCGTCGCTCCTGACTCCGTGCATCTTGTTGAGACAATGGAAGATCTTGAGCAGCTCACATTGGATGACCGCGACATTATTATTACCAACCAAACGACAATGAGTCAATGGGATGTAGCCGATATTATGAAGCGTGCAATGGAGCTCTATCCAAACGCAGAAGTACACAATGAAATTTGTTTGGCTACGCAAGTCCGCCAAGAAGCGGTCGCTGAACAAGCTTCTCAATGCGACATTGTGATTGTCGTCGGCGATCCTAAAAGCAACAATTCCAACCGGTTGGCGCAAGTTTCCGAGCAAATTGCCGGCACACCCGCTTACCGCATTGGCGATTTGTCTGAACTGAAGCTAGAGTGGATCAAAGACGCCAAAAAAGTCGGTGTGACGTCAGGCGCTTCAACACCGACGCCGATTACAAAAGAAGTGATTACCTTTATTGAAAACTATGACCCAAATGATGAATCTACATGGGACACAACGAAAAAAGTGCCGATCGAAAAAATCCTTCCAAAAGTGCGTGTAAAAAAATAACGCCAACAAGCAAGCCGCGCTTTAGCGTGGCTTGCTTGTTTTTTTACGTTCTTATAAAAATTGAAATGGCTCTGTACTTTGGGCAGAAGCGAATATGTCAATTTGGTAGCCGTTTGCGCTCAATAATGCTGCTACTTTTTCAGCAACACCTTCTTTCATAATTGCCTCGATATGATGGCCAGCATCAATGACACACATGCCCGCCATTAACGCGTCTTGAGCAACATGGTAATACAAATCTCCAGTAATGAGCACGTCTGCTCCCGCTCGTTTGGCTTGCATCACATACTTATTGCCATCGCCTCCGAGCACAGCCGCTTTTCTAATTTTCGTATCCAACTCACCGACAACACGAACGGTTTTTACGCCTAGCGCCTGTTTAACAAATTCAACATAAGAGGCTAGCGTATGGTCGCCCTCCACTTTTCCGATACGACCGAGCCCCCGTTGCCCTTGTGGTTGGTCAAGTGGATACAAGTCGTAGGCAGGTTCCTCATATGGATGCGCCTTAACCAAAGCAGCAATGACTTTGCCGCTCAAATGGGCAGGCACAATGGTTTCAATGCGAACTTCGCTCACTTCTTCTTCTTTCCCTGCCGTGCCAATATAAGGGTTGGCACCTTCTTGTGGTCGAAAACGCCCCATTCCCTCCGCCGAAAAGGAACAATGACTATAGTTGCCGATGTGACCAGCACCAGCAGCGCCAAGTGCCTCACGGATTTGTTTGGCATGGGAAGAAGGAACAAAAGCTACGAGCTTTTGTAATGTTTCTGTATAGGTCGGCGCCAGCACGTTGCTATCTTTGAATTGAAGACGCTCTGCAAGCAAATCATTAACGCCCCCTTCAGCAACATCAAGATTGGTATGGGCAGCATAAATGGTGATCTCATGTTCAATTGCTTTTTTTATCATTCTCCCCATCGGCGTGTCCACATCGATTTGCTTAAGAGGATGGAACAATAACGGGTGGTGGGCTAGGATAAAGTCAACGTTCTTTTCAATCGCTTCATCGATCGTTTTTTCCAGTACATCAAGGGCGACCATTGCTTTTTTGACCTTTTTTTTCAGTGACCCAACCATTAAACCGTTTTTATCGCCTTCAAGCGCATATGACTTTGGGGCAAACGACTCAAAGTATTGGATAAGCGTATTTGCTACAATGGTGTTTTTCATTCTTCCAATGCCTCCTTCACAAGCTGCAACTTTCTTTCAAGCTTTCTTTGTTTTTCGCCCATTTCTTTTGTCTGTTTCCCTTTCTTAAGCTCCTCTAATACTTGAAGCCAGCTATGTTGTTCACGACGCCACTTTTTTTGAAAAGTCGGCGCTTGCTCATGTCGCAAAATCGGGCCAAACAGCAAGTCTGCTTCTGTAAGATGCGATGGATCTTTTTCTGGCACTGCCACAATGATTTCATATATTTTGCCGTCTTCCTCTATGATTTCCTCGGCCGAAATCGAAAATTCATGATCTGAAAGCCACTCTCGTACTGCATGGGCTGCAATATTGGGCTGAAGCACAAGGGTTTGAACACCTCGCAACTTTGTTTTGCCATCTTCTAAAATCGAAGCAATTAACGGCCCGCCCATTCCTGCGATAGCAATGGCTTCAACGTCATCATCGCTATTAAGCACTTCTAAGCCATTTCCTTTACGGACTTCTACCGCATCAGAAAGACCTGAGCGCCTCACTTGCGCACAAGCGGATTGATAAGGCCCTTCATTCAGCTCGCCAGCAATCGCAAACAGACCAGGGCACCGCAATGCCAGATAGCAAGGGAGGTACGCATGATCTGAACCGATGTCTGCAATTCGCTTAAAATGGGATAGGTAGGAGGCTACCCGCTCAAGGCGTAAGGATAGCTGTCTGTCATTCATCTTGAAACCCCCAATGTATACGGATTACGATAAATCTCTAACCGTTCCTAAGAACGCTAAAGCGAAATGGAAAAAGAGCAAGGTTTCCCCTGCTCTTATTGGGAAGCGTCAAGCAAATAATCTGCTACGGCTTCAATTTCATTCTCTTGCAATTGGCCTCCAAAGGCCGGCATGCCGCCGTCAAGCCCATTGGTGACAATTTCAACAATTTCTTCGTGAGACAAACGTCCCTCTACATTATTGATAGCCGGAGCATTTCCGGTGCCTGACAAATCATTAGCATGGCAGGAAATGCACGATTGTGAGACAACTGTTTCGCCGTATTCGATTGGATCATCTATAACGACTTCCTCTTGTGTCCCTTCCCCGCCTTCCTCAGCAATGTTGCGCAAATGGTTGCCAACGCCTGAAAGCGCAACCATTAAAACGACACCAAGCAATGCAATAATGGCAAAA
Organism: Shouchella clausii; assembly: GCF_001598215.1. Classification (GTDB taxonomy): domain Bacteria; phylum Bacillota; class Bacilli; order Bacillales; family Bacillaceae_D; genus Shouchella; species Shouchella tritolerans. Next base: position 410,118 of record NZ_BCXJ01000002.1, read on the forward strand.
GGGATTAATGGGCGTCCTTTCATTAAAAGTGCTCTCCTTTCTAAGTTAGAGGTCTTTTTCTTATGTAAAAAAGCACGAATCTTCTTTAGTTTACTGTATATGGGCACTTCTGAAAAGGGCTCGTCCCTATTTTAATTGAAAAACCAACAATTTGCCAGATGATACTATTAAGAAAATTTCAAATGGCGATTTGCATTTCCCTTTCATACCCAGTAAAATAGGAAGTAAGCAAAATGAATCGTTTGGCTTGCAAAGGGGCAAGCCAAACGATCAGCGATATCATTGATCAATCAAGAAAGTCTTTTAAACGCTTGCTGCGGCTTGGATGGCGCAATTTGCGGAGCGCTTTTGCTTCAATTTGGCGAATTCGCTCTCTCGTAACGCCAAACACTTTGCCTACTTCTTCAAGCGTTCTTGTCCGGCCGTCATCAAGCCCGAAACGCAAGCGCAATACGTTCTCCTCACGATCGGTTAGCGTATCGAGTACATCTTCGAGTTGTTCTTTCAACAGCTCGTACGCGGCCGCATCCGATGGCGCTAGAGCTTCTTGGTCTTCGATAAAGTCGCCTAGATGGGAATCATCCTCTTCGCCAATTGGCGTCTCTAGCGATACAGGCTCTTGGGCAATTTTTAAAATCTCTCTTACTTTGTCAGGGCTTAAATCCATCTCTTTGCCGACTTCTTCTGGAGTTGGCTCGCGCCCATAGTCTTGTAAAAGTTGGCGTTGTACACGGATCAGCTTATTAATTGTTTCGACCATATGCACAGGAATACGGATCGTACGGGCTTGGTCTGCAATCGCTCGTGTGATCGCTTGGCGAATCCACCAAGTTGCATATGTGCTAAATTTAAAGCCTTTGTCATAGTCGAACTTTTCAACAGCTTTAATTAAGCCCATATTGCCTTCCTGAATTAAATCAAGGAATAGCATGCCGCGGCCAACATAACGTTTTGCAATTGAAACAACGAGTCGCAAATTCGCTTCCGCTAACCGTTTCTTTGCCTCTTCGTCGCCTTGTTCAATTCGTTTAGCCAAATCGATTTCTTCTTCAGCTGAAAGCAATGGAACACGGCCAATTTCTTTCAAATACATGCGGACTGGGTCATTTATTTTAATCCCTGGGGGGACACTTAAATCATTTAAATCAAACTCTTCTTCGTCTTTTGCTACTTGTGCAAGCGATGGTACGTCGTCTTCGCTTTCGTTCAAAAGTTCCACGCCTTGTTCGCCAAGATACTCGTAAAATTCATCCATTTGGTCTGAATCTTGTTCAAACGCAGCCATTTTCTCTGTAATTTCGGCATACGTCAATGTACCACGCTTTTTCCCAGTTTCCACCAGTTGTTCTTTTACTTGATCGATGGTAAGGTCACCTTCTGTTACAGGACGCAACGGTTTGTCAGCCATTCGATCCCCTCCTTCCAAAATTAAACCATACATTACTGGCTTTGGAGCTCTTTTTTTAAGCGAATCAACTCCATTTGCAGTTTTGCCGCCCGGATAGGGTCTTGTTCAAACCGCGCAGCCTGCTGCTGTTCTTTCAGTTTTACCCATTTTGGGTATTGCTCAATCCGCTTTATATAATCAGCAAGCTCCTCGTCTGAACACTCATTCTTTAATGGTTGCATGAGCAAATATGCCGCCAGCTTTGCCAGCCTCCGGTCTTCAAGGCTTTCTACAAAACGTCTCATGCTCGCATCAGGCTCTCTAGTTACAAATGAAAGCAAATACGCATAAAGTGCTTGGTGTTCTTCGAGGTTAAAGCCAGTTCCTAGCTTTTCTGAGACGCGCCACACCATTTCCGTGTCTTGGAGCATATAAGCTAGCAAGATCCGTTCGGCTTTTATATGAGCTGGTACAGGCCGTGGGCTTCCTTGTTTTGCGCTGGAAGCTGGCTTTTCCGCTCGCGGCAGCGCTTTGGGTGTCTCTTTTGTTTGTTTGAGTAGGCGTTCGGCCCGGCTTAACTCTTGACGCAACACATCCATCGGCAATGTAAAACTTTCTGCAAGTTGCTGCAAATAGTATTCTTGTTCGACAGAATGCTCGAGTTTTGCCAACATCTGTACGATTTCTTCGATGTATTGGATCCGATCTCCTTCATTTTGCATATTCTTGCCTTGTTTTAAATCCAACATTCGAAATGCCATTACGGATAAGCATTCGTTGTCGAGTATGCGCACAAACGCCTCTTCGCCATGTTGCTTCACATAATCATCTGGGTCGAGTCCTTCGGGAAGTAGGCAAATCGACACTTTGCAGCCAGCTTCCTCCAACACAGGAATCGCTTTGCGAATCGCTTCTCTCCCGGCACGGTCGCCATCATAACATAAAATGACTTCTTCTGCATTGCGGCGAAGAAGTTTTGCATGATCGCTGCTTAAAGCAGTGCCTAACGTAGCAACCACATTTGTCACTCCAGCTTTCCAAGCAGCCATTACGTCAAATGCCCCTTCTACTAACAGGGCTTTGTTTTGTTTACGTATGCTCGGACGAGCTTCATGCATATGGAATAACGTTTTTGCTTTGTGGAAAATCGGCGTTTCCGGGCTGTTTAAGTACTTCGGTTGGCCTTCGCCAATGGCCCTACCACCAAATGCCACTACGCTTCCTTGACTATCCGTAATCGGAAACATGAGCCGTTCACGAAACAAGTCGTAATAGCCTTTTCCTTGTTTGCGTTTCGCCAAAAGGCCTGATTCTGCCATTACAGCTAAGTTAAGGCCATTTGTTTCAAAGATCACAGCGAGCGTTTCCCAATCATTAAGGGCATAGCCGATTCGGAAATGTTCAATCTGTTCTTGCGTGAAAAGCCTCTCTTGTGCATAAACACGCCCTGGGGCCCCTTCTTCTGTTAGCGTCAAAATGCTATGGTAAGTAGAGGCAGCGAGCTCGTGGCCTTTTTTCATTTGCCGGATGCGCGCATCTTCAGGTTTGTCCGTCTCTGTTCTTTGCATTTGCGGCAAAGCTATTTTTGCACGTTCTGCGAGGTGAGAGACGGTTTCAGAAAAAGACCAGCCCTTTAACTCCTGCAAAAAAGTAAACACATTCCCGCCGGCTCCGCAGCCAAAACAATGGTACACTTGTTTGTCTTCCGAGACAGAAAAAGACGGCGTTTTCTCGTCATGGAACGGGCAAAGACCTCCGTACTGACGCCCTTGCTTTTTTAGCTGTACATATTCGCCGATGACTTCAACAATATCACTTGCTTCCCTGATCTCTGTAAGTTTTTCATCGGGTATTTTCACAGCCACTAGGCAATCACCACAATTCTATTCCTTTGCTATCTTTTCAAGTACGGCATATAGAGCATGATAGAACGCGGCGCGGTCAGATGCTGTAAATTTTTTCGGGCCGCGCATCTTTTTCCCAGCTCTCCGGGCTTTTTGGGAAGTATGCCTCCATGCAAGCATGGCTGGCATTTCCTCCTCTTTATACACATGCCCCCGCGGCGACAACACGATCACACCTCTTACAAGAAGGAGCGACGCTAACGCATGATCTTGTGTCACGCAGACATCTCCACGGTTGACAGATTGCAGCAAATAGAGATCCGCTGCTTCTTTACTGGTATCGACAATAGCCGTTTCTACATCCTTTGGCAAACTCATGGTATGCGCATAAGAATAAACAAAGACCATTTTTTTGCCGAATGTCCGCGCGAGCGAAATGACTTCTTCTTTTACTGGGCAAGAATCCGCATCAACGTAGACGGTCGTGTTAGATGGAATCACCATACACTATCATTCAACATTTTCAACAGATCTCCTTCTTCCTTGACGAAAAAAATAAAAATGTGTCGAAAAAAGCGCTACAGCTATTCCTTCCTTCAGTTCTATCATTGCCAAAAAAATAAGAATAAGTCTTGACTTTTTAAATTTATTTGTTCTCTTAGGGTTTTATACATAAAAACAAGAATCTCAATGATAAAATCCCCAATGTTCAATTATACTTGATTGGGGATCATTTGAACAGTAAGAACGATCAACTCTATACTTAATTTCGTTGAAACATGCTTGAAATTAAATTGGCTGTTTCTTCAACTGCTTTATTTGAAACATCGATGACAGGACAATTGACCCGATCCATTACCTTTTTCGCATAATCGAGTTCTTCTTTAATACGGTCGATGTTTGCATAGTTGGCTTCCGATTTTAGGCCTAGCGCTTTTAATCGCTCAGTGCGAATGCTATTCAGTTTCTCGGGGCTGATTTTTAGGCCAATGCATTTTTTGGAAGAGATTTTGAACAATTCTTCCGGCGGCTCGACTTCAGGAACAAGAGGGACATTCGCCACTTTTAGCCGTTTATGGGCTAAGTATTGAGAGAGCGGCGTTTTCGAAGTCCGCGAAACACCGATCAACACAATGTCGGCAAGAATAATACCTCGGGGGTCCCGGCCGTCATCGTATTTGACCGCAAATTCAATTGCTTCAACTTTGCGGAAATAATCTTCGTCCAACCGATAGATCAGTCCAGGTTCATAGCGCGGCTTTGCATTGGTTAAGTCGGTAATTTTTGAAAGGACTGGTCCTATGATGTCCACCGTTTCTACATTCGCCGCCTTTGCGCTTTCCAACAAAAAATCCCTTATCTCTGGCACGACAAGCGTAAAAGCAATAAGTGCCTTGGCTTTACGTGCAATTTGCACCACTTCTTGGATCGTCCCTTTGTCCTCTACATAGGGAATCCTCCTAAGCTCCACATTGGAACCACTAAATTGGCTGACAGCAGCTTTTACAACGAGCTCTGCCGTTTCCCCTACGGAATCGGAAACAATGTAAACAACTAGGCGTTCTGTGTCGTTTGTCATAAGCGCGCCCCTTTTCTTTTGAAGTTACATTCCGTCTTTGCTGGCTAGGTCTACAAGTAGCTGCGTAATATTGGTTTTAGTAATACGACCCACCACTTCGAAACCTGATCCAGTATCTACTTTTTTTACAATTGGCAATCCGTCAATTTGCCGGGAGATGAGCTTTTGTGCGACTTCAATTACCGAATCATCCTTTTCACACATCGTAATGTTTGGCATTCGTGTCATGATGACACTCACAGGAATAGACTCAATTGACTGTCCACCCATGCTTGCCCGCAGCAAGTCTTTTCGAGAAGCAACTCCAACCAAAGTTGCGTTACTATCTACAATAAAAAGTGTGCCTACATCTTCTAAGAACATCGTGCAAATCGCTTCGTATACAGACGCTGATTGCTCAATTAAAACGGGCCTAGATTGATAATGGTGGACTTTGATTTCCTGGAGTTTATCGGCAAGAACAGGGCTTTCATTTTTCCCCGTATAAAAGTAGCCTACCCGAGGCCGGGCGTCCAGGAACCCAGCCATTGTTAAAATAGCCAAGTCTGGACGTAGAGTCGCCCTCGTTAAGGATAGACGTTCTGCAATATGTTCGCCGGTAATTGGGCCATTCTCTTTTACAATATCGACGATTTGCTGTTGCCTAGTTGATAATTCGATTGGACTCACCTCTTTTTTAAGCCAGTGCCAATAATCTTAGGCCGAGAAGACGATCTTTTGAAAATCAGCATAGGACTGGATTGATTTCGCCAATCGGTCAAGCAGCGCAAGGCGATTATTGCGAATTGCTTCATTGTCAGCCATCACCATCGTATGGTCAAAGAACGTATTGATCGTGTCACGACACTGAGCCAACACTTGGTAGGCAGCAAACGCGTCCTTGCTCTTCCAAGCCTCGGCCAAGCCGAACTCGACCTCTAGTGTAGCAGCAAGCAAACGTGACTCCGTTTCATTATCAAACAGATCCTTGGAAACGAGACCACCTTTTGGTGCTTTTTTAGCCAAATTTGTCACCCGACTCAAGCTTTCGGTCACTTCTTTAAACTCCTGTTCTTCTGCACGCTCAGTTAACAGCCTTGCTTTGGCGAACATCGTATAAACATCGACAAGGGGAGCAGCAAGCACCGCATCGACAATATCATAGCGAAAGCCAGCTTCTAGCATGACATGCTTCAAGCGATTCGCAAAAAAGCTGAGTAATTCCTGCTTTGTCGTTTCGACTTTTTCTGTCATAAACCCTTTTTTTGCAGTGGAATCAAGGGCATGCAAGGCCATGTTTTCAAGTGTCAAAGGCATTTTAGTATGGAGGAGAATGTGGATGATCCCGGTCGCTTGGCGGCGCAAAGCATACGGATCTTGTGAACCAGTGGGGATTAAGCCAATGGAAAAACAAGAGACGACCGTATCGAGTTTATCGGCAAGCGCCAACACTGCACCCGCTTCAGTTTCAGGCACTTTATCACCTGCAAAGCGAGGCAAGTACTGTTCATAAATAGCTTTCGCTACTTGGGGGGTCTCGCCAGCTTTTTCCGCATATTCCTGCCCCATTCTTCCTTGTAGCTCTGGAAACTCGCCAACCATGTAAGTCACAAGGTCAAACTTGGCAATAGCGGCAGCACGCTCCACTGTTTGCCTTGCTTGAACACTCAAGTTCGCCTCACCTGCAAGCCATTTGGACAATTCGCCGATGCGGGCCACCTTTTCGCCCATTGTACCAATCGCTTCATGAAAAACGATGTTCTCTAGTTTGGCGTTTGCTGCCTGAAGCGAAATCTTTTGATCTTCATGATAAAAAAAGGCAGCATCAGCTAAACGAGCACGCAACACTTTTTCATTGCCCTTGGCGACATTTTCAATATATTCTTCATTTCCGTTTCGCACTGTAATAAAGTAAGGAAGCAAACGGCCATCCTTCGCTTCCACCGGAAAATAACGCTGATGTTCACGCATCGTTGTAATCAATACTTCTTTCGGCAAAGCTAAAAACGAATCGTCAAATGAGCCTGATAACGCAGTTGGGTATTCGACTAATTGTGTCACTTCTTCAAGAAGGGCTTCATCTATTGGCACAATCCAGTTATGCTCTTCCTCCATTTGCTTTAACTGACTTACAATCGCTGCTTTTCGCTCTTCAGCATCGGCAATGACATATTGACGTTTCAGGGCGTCGGCATACTGCAATGGGTTTTCTAATGTAAAGTCAGTCCCTAAAAAACGGTGTCCAGTCGTATTTCGACCTGTTTCAATACCGCAAATTGAGAAAGGAATGACGTCCTCGCCATAGAGAGCGACAAGCCACTGGATCGGCCGAGCATAGCGAAGGGAATAGGTGTTCCAGCGCATGCTTTTTGGGAATGTTAAGCCTGTAATTAGTTCTTTAAGTTCCGGCAACAGCACGCTTGTTTTTTCACCCTTTTTATGTGTTTTTGCAAACACATAATCAGTGCCGTTTACTGTTTTTATTTCCAACTGGCTCGTTTCTACCCCTTGTCCTTTCGCAAATCCAAGCGCCGCTTTTGTCCAAGCGCCGCTTTCGTCTTTGGCAATTTTTAAGGCAGGCCCTCTTGTTTCATCATTTATATCAGGCTGCCGATCCGCCAAATTTTCAACGAGCACGGCCAGCCTTCTTGGCGTGGCGTAAGAGTGGATTTCTCCATAGGAAAGGCCTTTGTCATCAAGCCATGCTTGTACTTTTTCAGCGAGCTGCGTAATGGAAGGCGTAACAAAACGAGCCGGCAGCTCCTCCAATCCTAGTTCAAGTAAAAATGGCTTATTCATCGTGGGCGTCCTCCTTTTTAAGCATAGGAAAGCCAAGCTTTTCTCTCTCTTCATAGTACTTGCGCGCCGCTTTTCGAGCCAGTGTACGAACGCGGGCAATGTAGCCGGTTCGTTCTGTTACGGAAATGGCCCCCCGGGCATCAAGCAAGTTAAAGCTATGGGAACATTTTAAAATATAGTCATATGCAGGAAAAACCAGATCGCGCGCTAATGCTCTTTCTGCTTCTTTTTCATAAGTAGAAAATAAATCAAACAACATGTCTATATCAGAAACTTCAAATGTATACGTAGAATGTTCATACTCTGGCTGTAAAAAGATGTCTCCATAGGTAAACCCTTCGACCCACTCCAATTCAAATACATTTTCTTTATCTTGTATATAGGTTGCCAATCGTTCCAATCCATAAGTAATTTCTGCAGAAACGGGAGTTGCCTCCATGCCGCCTACTTGCTGGAAATACGTAAATTGAGTAATTTCCATCCCATCTAGCCATACTTCCCAGCCGAGGCCCGCACACCCAAGCGTTGGGTTTTCCCAGTTGTCTTCTACAAACCGAATGTCGTGTTTTAAAGGATCGATGCCTAATGCACGAAGACTATCCAAATATAATTCTTGAATGTTCAACGGTGACGGCTTCATAATCACTTGAAACTGGTGGTGTTGGTAAAGCCGGTTCGGGTTTTCACCATAACGCCCATCAGCAGGACGACGGGATGGCTCCACATACGCTACATTCCAAGGTTCTGGGCCGATCGTGCGCAACAACGTATGAGGGCTCATCGTGCCTGCCCCTTTTTCCGTATCATACGCGTTTAAAATAATGCAATTTTGTTTCGCCCAGAATGATTGGAGCGTTAAAATCATTGTTTGTACATTCATTGATCAACTTCCTCCTTTTTCAAGCGCAGAAGACAAAAAAGCGCCCCTACGCCTATTGGCGTAGGGACGAGGTTCACCCGCGGTTCCACCCTACTTATTAAACGCTTATAAGTGCCTCAAACTGCATTTTTGTCAGCCAGAGCGACTTCAACCTTTTAAGCGTCTAATCTCTTTCTTCCGAATGTGCTCAGGAAGCGCCTCCAACATTTTCTGGTTCTTTGGCTTCCACCCTCCCAAAGTCGCTACAAACCAGTTGGCAAATGCTGTTTTTTTCCGTCACTGCACCTATAATCGTATCCACATTATACGCTTGCTCCCACTACTTGTCAACGTCACTGCTTAAGTCGCCAATTTTATCTAATTGGCTAATAAAGCGGCGCGCTTTTAGCTGTACCCCCACGTACTCATCATAGTAGGTGCGGATGATCAATTCCAATCGCCGCTTCGTTTCAGTTTTCACAGAAATGGTGCCCACTTTCGTCAAATCGACGTAATAAAGGACTCGGAATAACCTGGCAAATGATAGAGTAATCGGAAAAGCGCGCTCGTCTTTATGAAGACAATTCCTGCACAAAAATCCAGCATAAGCAACTGAAAAAGCAACAGGATCACGGGTCTCCGAGCGGCAAGAGGCACAGCAATCAAGCTCAGGTTTAGCCCCAGCTAGTGGAAGCATTTTCATATCCATGATTCGCGCAATCATTTCCGCATCTTGACCGGCGTTGATTTGCCGCAACGCTAGCAGAAGCCAATCAAATAAAAAGAACGTCGGTTTGCGCTCTTCCGTCAGTTTGTCGACAAGTTCAGTTATATAAGCCGCATAGGCCGATTTAATGATATCAAATTGCAGTTCTTTAAACGAATCGACGGCCTCCCCTTGACTTAAAGAGGGAAGACCGTTTCCTTGAAAATATAAATAACTTCCATAAACAAACGGCTGTGTTATAGCAGCAAAGCGACTGTTAGGCTTTTTCGCCCCCTTCGCCAAAACAGCAAGTTTGCCGTCTTCTTTTGTAAAAAGAGTCACGACTTTATTCGTTTCGCCATAATCAATTGATTTTAGCACAATTGCCTCTTGTTTTTTTAACATTGTCCATCCTTACAGCAAGCGACAGGATTTAAGATAAGGTTGAATCCGATAAATCATCTGGTTCATAAGCCGTTTCCTCTTGCACTTCCATGTCCCGCTCCAACTCTTTATGAAGCAGGTATGTTTCAACGTTGCCCGTTTGCGAAAACACTTTCCATGTTAGAACAAGCATGTTAAACGCCTCCCTCTCCTTAAGTCTTCGGTTGTATCATTCCCTTATCCGCATCGCCCATTCGATGGAAATATTGTTAATTGCCTGCGCTTGACTTTTTTGATTTGGTTAATTTTATCAGATTGTTTTTTTAATCATAAATCAGGCGACAAAAAAAAACAATGGTCAAACGCCCAGTTTGAACCCATTGTTTTTCCAGTTAATATTCATTTTCATTAAAACCATAATCCCTTAGTTGAGACGGACGGTTACGCCAGTCTTTTTGAACCTTCACCCACAGTTCCAAATAGACACTAGATCCAAGCAGCGCTTCAATATCGCCTCGGGCAAGCTGACCGACTTCTTTTAGCATGGCACCATGTTTGCCAATGATAATGCCTTTTTGCGACGAACGTTCGACGATAACGGTGGCGCCAACATAAACTTTGCCATTGTCACGCTTTTTGATTTGCTCAATGACTACAGCGACAGAGTGTGGAATTTCTTCCTTCGTCAAATGAAGAACTTTCTCACGAATAAGCTCGGCAATAATAAATCGTTCTGGGTGGTCTGTCACTTGGTCTGCTGGATAATATTGCGGTCCTTCTTCCATGTGCTCAACAATTTGTTCGACAAGCGTTGGCACATTATTCCCTTCCAATGCGGAAATCGGGATTATTTCCGTAAACGGATAACGGTTCTTGTACAAATCAATGACTTTGAGCAACTCTTCTGGAGAAACTTTATCAATTTTGTTAATCAATAAAAACACTGGCGTTTTCGTTTCATGAAGGCGTTCTATAATATATTGTTCACCAGGGCCAAATTTTGCGTCAGCTTCCACAACGTATAAAATTAAATCCACTTCGCGGAGCGTATTTTTTGCGACTTTCATCATAAAGTCGCCTAGCCGATGTTTCGGTTTGTGAATGCCAGGCGTGTCCATAAACACAATTTGCGCGTCATCTCGCGTTAACACGCCTTGTACTTTATTTCGTGTTGTTTGTGGCTTGTCTGACATAATGGCAATTTTCTGGCCGATTACCCGGTTTAAAAGGGTCGACTTTCCAACATTTGGCCTGCCAATAATGGACACAAACCCCGATTTAAATGTTGTTGTTTTTTGCTTCATACAAATCCTCCGCTTTAAAAAATCCAGGCAGCAATTCTTCCACTGTTGTTTGTTTAACATTTCCTTTTAAGTTACATAAATAAACAGGCATTTTTGGCGGACACAATTCAGCCAGCACTTGCCTGCATGCACCGCATGGCGAAACAGGGCCTGGTGTGTCTGCTGCGACTGCCATTGCTTTAAATGGCTTCTGCCCCGCTCGATATGCTTTAAATAGAGCAGTCCGCTCAGCGCAATTCGCTAGGCTATACGCAGCATTTTCAATATTTCCCCCTAAGACAACTGAACCGTCTTCAAGGAGCAATGCCGCTCCTACAGCAAATGATGAATAAGGGACGTAGGCGTCCTTCCTTGCTGCGATCGCTTGTTGCATTAATGTTTCGGCATCCATTTTAGCACCGACTCCTTCTTACTGGAATAATTCGAACAAGTACGGAAAAAAGATAATCACTCCTATTACCGCAGCAAAGATACAGAACACAAACACACTAGCGGCAGCAATGTCTTTTGCACGTTTTGCTAAAGGGCGGTATTCTTCCGTCACTAAGTCGACGGTACGTTCAATTGCCGTATTCATCACTTCTAGTGACAATACACCACCGACAACAAGCAAAAGCACGAGCCACCGCTCAATGGAAACAGACAACGCCCAAGCAGCAATCAGTACAACCGTCCCACTAATTAAGTGAATACGCATGTTTTGCTCATGCTTAATGACATCAATGAGCCCTGCGCTTGCGTAACGGAACGAATGCAAAAAGCGGCGAATTCCTTTATGATTCCGATCTCCCAAGCCCATAGGATTGTAAAATCTCCTCTTGTTTAGTGAACATTTGCTTTTCCTCTTCCTTGTTCATATGGTCGTAGCCAAGCAAATGAAGAAAGCCATGGACAACAAGAAAAGCAAGTTCCCGTTCAAACGAATGGCCATAGTCAGCAGCCTGCCTCTCAACATGGGGGACTGAAATGATGATGTCTCCTAACAAATTAGGTAAGCCAAGATCCTTATGAAAGGTGGGATCGAACTCGCCTGTTTCATCATTTAGGGCAAACGACAGTACATCCGTCGGGCGGTCAATCCCTCGATGTTCGCGGTTTAACTCGTGAATTTCCTCTTCCGTAGTAAATGTTACTGACACCTCACTAGGCTGCGACAGGCTCACTTCTTTCGCAGCGTGGTTTAGGACGTCCTTAACTAGTTGCAATTGCTCGCTTAAAAGAAGCTGCCCTTCATCATTTAATTCCACATCAATCATGGTTTTTCTCCTTTAGGCTTTTCTTCTGGGTACTCGATTCGTTGATGGAATGTGCCATTTAACGTTTCACATAAGGAAACTTTAATGGCGTTTAATTCGGCCAGCGTCAGATCAGACTCGTCGAACTGCCCATCTTCCAGCTTATCTTTAATAATTTTGTCAACCAGGTTTTCAATTTTATCAGGGGTCGGCTTTTGCATAGAACGAACAGCCGCTTCTACACTGTCCGCAATTGAAATGATTGACGTCACTTTCGTTTGCGGTTTCGGCCCAGGATAGCGAAATTGTGATTCTGGCAAAGGTTTTTCCGCATCTTCATTTGCTTTGTGGTAAAAAAACTTTAGCAAACTTGTGCCATGGTGCTGTTCGGCTATATCAATAATCTCCTTAGGCATCTTATGTTGCCTAAGCAATTCTGCCCCATCGTAGGGATGGGAAATGATAATAGTCTTGCTGAGTTGGGGCGAAATTTTATCATGTGGATTTTCGCCTTTAAGTTGGTTTTCAATAAAGAAATGAGGTCTCCGCGTTTTCCCTAGATCATGGTAATAGGCGCCAACACGGGCCAAAAGCCCATTTTCTCCTAGCACCTCGCAAGCTGCTTCAGCCAAATTGCCGACAACCACACTATGGTGGTATGTCCCAGGAGCTTCGGTCAAGATCTTCCGCAAGAGCGGGTGGTTCGGGTTCGAGAGTTCAATTAGCCTTGTGACTGATAAAATCCCGAACGCTGTTTCAATAAATGGCAAAAGCCCAATCGTCAGCACTGCTGCTACAAATGCCGACAAAAATGCTGCTGAAAAATGCAAGCCAATCTCCATTACATTTAAATGGATGCTTTTCATTAATAATAGCGCAAGTACCGTGATAATATTCGCGCAAGCAACAAACAAACCGGCCCGCAAAATCCGTGTAGCTTTGTTCGTGCTATTTAAAAAGTAAGTAGCCGTTAAACAGCTTATAAATATATAAAAGCCATACGTAAATGAAAATGTGCTCGTAGAATCGTGATTATAATAAACGCTGCCAATAATCGCAAACAAAAAGCTGGAAACAATCGCGATTTTTGGCTGCAACAGTAATGTCAGAAGCATTGCTCCTGCCGCAGCTGGGACAACAAACCCAAATCCGTTTATCATCAATAGGCTTTCTAAGTAACTCGATGTTTTCATTAATGCCACAATCACGGTAAAGACGATCGCATACATGAGCAAATGGGAATTGTCAGTGGCAACGGTCGTTTGCGAATCGTTTAAAAAATAGGCTAAAACCGCGATCAGAATGCAAACAAATAGGGCGAGCCCTATGTATGGATAAATAATCAATGAATCATCAAGCAAGCCAACAAGGCGAAGCTGTTCGTAAACTTGGTGATTAACGATGTCGCCTTGTTTTACAATCAGCTCACCTTCGCGAATTAAAACGGGCTCGATCGCTTCAGACGTTTCCTGCCTTAACCGTTGTGTTGCTTCTGCATCATACGTAACATTAAAAACAATCGCCATGTCAACAATTTCAGCGACAGCATGGCGCACATCGGAAACAAGCGTCGAAATGCTTTCAATTTGTTCTCGTGCGTCTTGTTTTACCTCCTGCAAATCGCCAACCCGAATTTGTTGGCTCATCGTTTCATGAACTGTATTTACCGAAGTGTCAAGGGCTAATTGGAATTGAGCATCTGTAGCATCAAGCAAGGCGACGATGGTTTCATCTTGCAAATCAGCATTTGTCGTATCAGAGAAATCGGCGCGCACACGTTCAACTTGTTCATCAAGAGACAAGTCTTGGTCATCGCTGTCCTCCTCATCCCCTTCCAGCTCGGCTGAGTCTTCCCTCACACTTCCAATCACGCTAAAGATATCATTGACTTGCTGAACTCTGTCTTCCTCGTATTTTGTGTTGTGCTTCATTTGGGAATCAATGCTGGCGATCGCTTCCGTCCTTCGCTGCTCCGTTGCCGCTTGGTCTACTACCGTCATAGGTGCACGAATGTCCTGCTCCGCCGGCTCGGACAAATTCACGTTTAGCCGCTCAGGTATGACATTGTCTAACATCGATACATAAATCAGAACGCCTAGTATCACGAGAATGGTTACACGAATATAGGGTTGGTGTTTAATTTTTCGCCACCATGCACGAGTGGAAGGCGCTTTACGTTTGTCTGCAGCCATAGCTGGTCACCTCGCTTTCTACCCAAAAACGTTTTGGTCACTGCTCGTTTTCTGTACGTTCGTATGCCTCGAGGATTCGTTGGACAAGCAAATGCCTGACTACATCGCTTGCTTGCAAATAAACGAAACCGATGCCTTTCACGGTTTTCAGCTTTGCTAACGCCGCTTGTAAGCCAGACCGTTTGCCTTTTGGCAAGTCCACTTGTGTCAAGTCCCCGTTAATAACCATTTTCGAACCAAAACCTAACCGAGTAACAAACATTTTTATTTGCTCTTCGGTTGTGTTTTGGGCCTCGTCCAAAATCACGAATGCATCATCAAGCGTTCGCCCTCGCATATAGGCAAGTGGCGCGACCTCGATCGTCCCTCTTTCCATTAATCTTGCTGTATGCTCCACACCTAAAACTTCATGGAGAGCATCATAAATGGGGCGTAAGTAAGGGTCCACTTTTTCTTTCAAATCTCCTGGCAAGAAACCGAGGCTTTCTCCGGCTTCAACAGCAGGCCTAGTCAAAACAATTCGTTGCACATGGCCCTCTTTTAAGGCAGCAACAGCCATGACAACAGCTAAATAGGTTTTGCCAGTCCCTGCCGGGCCGACACCAAAAACCATATCGTGTTTTTTAATCGTCGATACGTAGTGTCTTTGGCCAAGTGATTTCGCGCGGATATTTTTCCCCTTTACAGTCGTTGCAATATTTTCGTCGTATAAATCATTAAGTTCCTCCAGCTTGCCAGCCGCTTCTAGCTGTACGGCGTACAAGACATCACGCTCACTTATTTGCTGTTGCCGTTCCACCACTTGTTCAAGCGCTTGAAGGACATTGGCGGCACGCTCGATCTCACTTGCTTCACCAATCGCTAATATCGCTTCGCCTCTTGTTACGAGTTGGATCGACAACTCTTCCTCCAATCGTTTCAAATGCTGGTCATTTGGCCCATATAGCGCTTGCGTAATACGAGCGTCTTTTGCGCCTAGCTGGATTAAAGATGTTTCAGACAATCGCCTCAGTCTCCTTGGATAATTGGTTTTTCACGTGCAATTTCTTCTAGAACTTGGTAATGAATCTTTAAAGAAACTTTATCATTTTCGACCGCTTCTTGCAAAACATGTTCAGCCATTACTTCCGCATCTTCTGGAATTTTCTCCCTTAACTCCCGCCGCGCTTCCTCTTTTGCGACTGCAATAGCTTCCTCTTTTGTATACGTGCGAGTAAATTCTAAGGTTTCGCGCTGTTCAATCGTGCGGAACTGAATCGGCAAACGATAGCCAAACAAAGACCACTCCGTCTCCCGTTCAAACGCCTCATACGTCTCATAATCCGGTTCTTTTATATTCCAAAAAGGAAGCTCTATGTCACCTAACACAAGCACACGTTTACTTTGTTGTTCGCCTGTCAAGGAAGCAAATGTGTTTTCGAGCGGAACAGTTACAGAAGAAGTATACCATATTTCCCCGATCACCGATGCTTTTGCAGCAACAGTCTGTTCTTTTCCTTCAGCGCCAATAAATCCAGATACAAGCAATTCCCCTTCTTCAACAAAATCATTGGTTTTTTTCACCGCTTTGCCGTCTTCTACAAATATTTTATGGATGACCGCTTTTTTTGCGGCAACAAGATGACGGGGACTCAGCAACTCAGGGGCTTCTTGGCGCACTTGCTCGACTACCTCAAATTCAAAGGTCGTCCCTTTTTTGCGCACACCAATCCATGTTGCCTCATCGATGTGTTCCGTTACAATGCGCTGCACTTCATCAGGTTGCGGCAATTTAAACTGAAAAGCGCCTCGCCTAATGCCCATTTCGTCGATCACTTCACGTAGCTCTTGTTCGACGTGAGGGGACGCTCCTTTAATATGAATCCCCCATACCATGCTCGACGAAAACAGCATGAGCATGAAAAAGGCCACCATACCAATGGCAAACCCGGCGCGGATTTTTACTTTTTTCATAAAGAAAGGCAAGCCAAATCGTTTTCTAAACGTTGTCTTACATCCAGAATGCCGAAAGAGAACACGGATTTTTGCAATATCGTTCAACGCTACATCAAACTGAATTTTGTCATTGCCTGCACGTCGGACATTCCAGACATGGACGTCATTTTTCAGGCATGCATTCAGTAGCCTTTCTGGATATTGGCCAGCCACTTCAACCGTAACAGACCCAATAAATGATTTAAGGAAATCATTTCTCATCTCCGTCTGGCTCCTTTCTTAATGGTTCTTTTTGTCATCAATGAACAGTACTTCGTCAATCCGCCCTTCCAACAATAACTCCTCAGGCAAAATTGTTTTTAATACAAACCCGTCTCCTTTTATTAGCAACTGACCGTGCTTTAAAAGAAGGCGAAGCTCCTGGCTAGAAAAACGGAGCACACCTTGATGGTTTTCAATGTAAATATGCAGCTGGCCGATCATTGTGATTCGCGGCAAATCCATGAGGACATCAGCAGGAAGCTGCATGTGATGGGCAATCCAGTTTTTCATTCGGCTCGTCATCTTTTTCATTTGGCATGCCCCCTCTCCTAACGAGTCTATGAACCAATGAAGGGAATTAGCACAAAAAACCGCAGCCCTGTAGGGGGCTGCGGTAGTATTGTCGACAAAGTCGACAAAATCAAGCAGAGATGCATTTTTGTTAATACTGTCTACGAGGGTATTTCATCAATTTTCTTCCTTTAGGCGGGCCTAGAATTTCTGCCAAAACAACTGCTTTCATCGCTTCTTTTCCAGAAAGCTGAGACAGGTTTAAATCAAGGGAATCGCCGGCATTCGCCTGGTCCCTTTTTCTAGAAACTAAATCCTGTTCAGCCTCTCTAAACCTGTCGACACGTTCTTGCAGTTGGCGCCTACGCTCCTGAAGTTTTTCCGTTTTCTCCAGTGCGCTCTCACTTGCTTCAACGCTTGCAGGCTGAATGTCTGGTTGAGCAGGTGGAACGGATTCTTGCGGAAAATAGTCTTCCCAGCGTATCTCCTGCTGCTTCGGCTGTCTATGATCGACGCGAGGCTGCGTTTGTACCGGTCCTCGTTGCGGCCGTTGCCGCGGCTGTTGTTCTTCAACATGAGGCTGTTCTGGTTCTTCGTCTCTATTGTTTTGTTGTTGAGCGGCCTGACCCATTCGCGAGAAAAAGCTAATCAATCCACCAACAAGCAAAATCACAAGGAACGGATTGGCAAACAGAAAATCAAATAAACCGGACATTCAATCCCCTCCTGCTTATTTGTCGTTGCGGTTGCGAGGGTCATTTTTCGAATGCTGTTCGTCTTTCGTTCCAGATGCTTTGCTGATCGAATCTCTCATATCCGTATCAGCCATTACATTCTGGTAATTCATATAGTCCATTACGCCCATATGGCCTTGGCGAAGCGCTTCAGAAAGAGCCATAGGCACTTCTGCCTCTGCTTCCACAACTTTCGCGCGCATTTCTTCGACGCGCGCCTTCATTTCTTGCTCTTTCGCTACAGCCATTGCGCGACGCTCTTCCGCCTTCGCCTGAGCGATACTTTTGTCCGCTTGCGCTTGGTCGGTTTGCAATTCTGCACCGATGTTTTTGCCGATGTCGATATCAGCAATATCAATCGATAAGATTTCAAAGGCAGTCCCTGAATCAAGCCCTTTTGAAAGTACTGTCTGAGAAATCATGTCCGGGTTTTCAAGCACTTTTTTATGATCGTCTTGTGAACCAATTGTCGAAACAATGCCTTCGCCGACACGGGCAATGACCGTGTCCTCCCCGGCACCACCAACCAGGCGGTCAATGTTGGCACGAACGGTGATTCGCGCTTTCGCTTTTACTTCAATTCCATCCATTGCTACACCAGCAATAAACGGCGTTTCAATGACTTTCGGGTTAACACTCATTTGCACTGCTTCCAGGACGTCACGTCCAGCAAGGTCAATTGCTGCTGCCCGTTCAAAACTTAAGTCAATGTTGGCGCGCTGCGCAGCAATCAAGGCATTAACGACACGGTCGACGTTCCCCCCTGCCAAATAATGCCCTTCCAATCGGGATGTATCCAAGTCAAGGCCCGCTTTTACTGCTTTAATGAGCGGGTTGACGACACGCGCTGGCACTACCCGACGGAGCCTCATCCCTACAAGTTCAAAAATACCGATTTTCACACCGGCCGCAATCGCAGATATCCATAGTGCGACTGGCACAAACGTAAACAATATTGCAATTAAAATAATTGCAAGTGCAATGGCAATCAAAACGAAAATCGTTGAATCGTTCATCATCTAGTCTGTCTCCTCCTTCTTTAATGTCTGTACCGGATCTACTTTCCGCACAACGACACGGGCACCGGATACATGAATCACTTTGAGCGAACTGCCTTTCTCAATATAGCCCCCTTCAGAAACGACGTCAAGCCGCTCGTCTCCTATCAGGGCAATACCAGCTGGTCGAAGGACACTAAGCGCTTTGCCTTCCATTCCGACAAGTGACGGGTCCGTTTCTACAGAGAGATACCCTTCTTCTACTGTCGGCTGGGTGGATAAGACAAGCCTTTTCCACGGTCCTTTGTCACCAAAGAACACGAACAACACAATAGCCGCCACAATAGACACAAACAAGGCAATACCGACCGAAAAAACCATCACCGTCGTCGAAAAAGAGGCCATAAAGAATCCGCCGACGATTAAACCAATTCCTAGAAGGCCAAATATGCCGAACCCAGGTGCTATAAATTCAATACCGAGAAGCACTCCCCCAACAACGACTAAGATGAGGGACTCCCAGCCAGCAAAACCGGCAACCATGTGGCCAAAAAAGAATAGTAGCAATGCGCTTATCCCCATAATACCTGGGACGCCAAACCCTGGCGAGTACAGTTCCATAATTAAGCCTAAACTGCCAATCGAAAGCAAGATCGGAATGACAATTGGATTCGTCACAAACCGAGCAATCTGTTCAGCAATGCTCACATCCGCTTCCGTCACATGGACTTCCTCTTTATCATAGCCTAAATAGTCAAGCACACCTGCTAAATCATCCTTAATGGCTTCGGCATAGCCGACTTCATACGCCTGTTTGGCATTTAGCGTGAGATAACCGGAAGGGAACCCTTCTACATCAAATTCAGCATTTGCCATCGCCTCTGCATAATCAGGATTCCGGCCGCCTTCAGGGCCATGTTCACTAGCGGCAGTCTTCATGCGACTGATCCAGAGAGACTGGGTTTTCTCTTCTGCTGCATTACCAGACCCATCAATCACACCAGCGGACCCAATTTGGCCATTCGGTACCATGATGATTTCATCTGCATTTAAAGCAATATAAGCGCCTGCTGAAATCGCTTCACTATTGATAAAGGCGGTAACGGGAATATCCGTGCTATTGATAATATTAGCGATATGGCCAGCTGCGTCCACAGCGCCTCCTGGGGTGTTAATATTCAAAATGATATGGTCCGCACCGTTTTCCTCAGCCTCTGAAAATGAGCGCTCAAGAAAGGCTTCAAGGCCCCGTTCGACCGTTTGTTCAATCGGAATCACATAAATGGACGCGTTCTTCGAATCGGCTTGGTTGGCAAGCACCTGAAACGGCAAAAGCACACACGCCAGCAGCCAGGACACTAGGGCGAATTTCATCCACTTGCCCACTCGTCTATCCTCCTCCTTTTCCAGGTGTTACTTTATGTACGATTCCATTCGCCTAGAGGTTTCAGTTCCTTCATAAAAAGTGTATCACGCCATCATGAGAAAACCAAACAATTCTATTGTTACACTAGCGAATAGTAAAAAACCTCTGCTTAACAGCAGAGGTTTTATTGGTTTGATTCATTCGTTAAATGCCTGATAACAAGGCGATTAACGAGGGCACCATCGGCTTTGCCTTTTACTTTTGGCATGATTGCGCCCATTACTTTTCCCATATCAGCTTTTGAGGTAGCATTTGTTTGTGCAATTGTCTCTTTTACAATTGCTTCTAATTCATCGTCTGACAATTGCGCAGGCATATATTCGTTCAGCACGGATAGCTCCGCTTCCTGCTTTTTTACTAGATCTTCACGATTCGCTTGTTGAAATTCATGGAGGGATTCTTTACGCTGTTTGACTTCTCGGCTAAGAACCGCTAAGCTCTCGCTTTCAGTCAAATCGCGCCCAAGCTTAATTTGCTCGTTTTGCAATGAGGACTTCACCATACGGATGACAGAAAGCCTGTCTTTATCTCTATTCTTCATCGCAGTCTTCATATCTAGGTTTAACCTCTCAAGAAGATCCAAGGGAAACCACCCTCTCAAAAATTAGAACTTGCGTTTACGAGCCGCTTCAGATTTCTTTTTACGTTTTACACTCGGCTTTTCAAAGTGCTTGCGTTTTCTTACCTCAGCTAACGTTCCTTCTTTAGAGAGTGATCTCTTAAAGCGACGAAGTGCAGCATCAATCGATTCGTTTTTGCGAACACGAGTTTCTGCCATTTTATTTCCCTCCCTCCGAAAACAACCAAACTCAACACGCGCATAAAGCACGTCTGCTTAACATTATAATACAGTGTTTCTTTTCAAGTCAACTGCAATCCGAAAACTTCCGCTTCCGCCTACACTACCAAAAGTTGCTGTCATGTTCTCTTCACTTGTCCATATAGTGTAAGGACGAGGTGGTTGCATGGGAAAAGAACTGTTTACAGTCATGGCTGTATTTATTACGCTTTTTCTGTTTGGCATGTTCATCTTGCGGGCCGGTTTATTACAGATAGGGGTTGAAAAAGTCCAAACGCTTTTGTTGAAGGCGACTGATTCCGCTTGGAAAGGGCTGATTGCAGGTACACTCATTACAGCGCTTTTCCAGTCAAGTTCTGTTGTGATGGTGCTTTTAGTTGGACTTGTTGCCGCTGGCGTCATTTCATTCAAGCAAACGATCGGTGTCATATTAGGGACAAATATCGGTTCTTGCTTTACATTGGAACTGGTTGCCTTCCAACTATCCGACCTGGCAGTACCGCTGCTGCTATTCGGGCTCATTTTGCTTATGTTCAAAAGTGCGGCCTCCTACACAGCAGGATGTGTTTCATTTGGAATTGGCTGCATTTTTTTAGCGATGACAGGGCTTGAATCATTGGCAGACCCACTCGCCTCCTTCCCTGTCACTCATCACTTTTTTCAATGGACAAATGACAGCCACTTAACAGGCATCGGAGTCGGTGCCATTGTGACAACCATCATTCAGTCCAGCACAGCTACGATCGGTATGGCAATGGGCTTTATCAAAGATCAAGGACTTTCAATGGACTCTGGGATCGCCATTATGCTCGGCGCCAATATTGGCACTTGCTTAACCGCATACATTGCAAGCATCGGCGCAGGGCACACGGCTAGGCTTGTAGCCCATGCCCATATTTGGCTCAACTTATTTGGAGCCGTTTTGTTTTATCCTTTGATCCCTTATTTGGCCGATGTTTCCTATCTACTTGCAAAAACAGCAAGCGTCCAGCTGGCTCATGCAAGTACGTTGTACAATATTGCTTGCTCACTCCTTGTCCTCCCTTTCACCGCTAAATTTGCCCAGTTTGTCGAACGAGTGGCGAAAGGATGACCACTTCCTTGTATGTCCTGGTTTTTAGTGGCTATTATAAGGGAAATAGCACCAAGAAACCATTTTTAAGGAGGAGATTGAATGAAACCGTCGATTCTCGGAAAATCAGGGCTACGTGTATATCCCATTGGTCTTGGCACCAATGCTGTTGGCGGGCACAACCTTTACCCGAACTTAGATGAAAACGCTGGTAAAGACTTGGTGCGCCAAAGCATTCAACATGGCGGCAATTTTCTTGATACCGCATTTATTTATGGTGAAGGGCGCTCAGAAGAATTAATTGGCGAAGTTCTGCAAGAGTTTAAGCGAAGCGATGTGATTGTTGCTACCAAAGCCGCCCATAAAAAACAAGGCAACGATTATGTATTTGATAATTCTCCGTCCTTTTTAACAAAAGCAGTCGATGATGCGTTAAAACGACTGCAAACGGATTACATTGATTTGTTTTATATTCATTTCCCTGACGAGTCAACGCCAAAAGACGAGGCCGTCCAAGCATTGGCTGAATTGAAAAAGGCAGGAAAAATTCGAGCAATAGGCGTGTCGAACTTTAGCTTGGAACAATTAAAAGAGGCTAATAAAAACGGGGATGTTGACGTTTACCAAGGCGAATACAATTTACTGAACCGAGAGGCAGAAGAGACGATTTTTCCGTACATCACAGAACACCAAATTTCATTCGTCCCTTACTTTCCACTCGTCTCAGGCTTGCTTGCCGGTAAATATGACAAAGAAACCACTTTCCCTAGCGGCGATTTGCGCAATTCACAAAAGCATTTCCAAGGGGAAACGTTTAAGGAAAACATCGACAAGGTCAATAAGTTGCAGCCTATCGCTGACAACCATGGCGCTGACATTGCCCATATTGTGTTGGCTTGGTATTTGACGCGTCCAGAAATTGATGTTGTCATCCCTGGAGCAAAGCGTGCTGAACAATGGATAGCTAACAAAAAGGCGACTGAGATTCAATTAACAGATACAGAAAAAGCGTTTATAAGCGACCTGTTTTCATAAAGAGACACAACAAAGGCGGAGTATCTCTCCGCCTGAGTGGTGATCGCCTTTGTGTCTTAGTAGTCGCTGTCTCCTGTTGCACCTGTTACGATTGCTACCCCTGCACTTGCGCCAATACGAGTGGCGCCTGCTTCTACCATCGCATTCACACCTGCTAAATCACGAATACCGCCTGAAGCTTTGACACCGACATCAGCTCCGACGACTCGGCGCATTAACGCAATATCTTCCACCGTTGCTCCTCCCGATGAGAAGCCTGTTGACGTTTTGACATAATCAGCTCCTGCTTGAACGGCAAGTGCACATGCACGCTCTTTTTCCTCGTTCGTCAACAGGCATGTTTCGAGAATGACTTTTGTCAGTGCTTTGTCTTTTGCAGCATCGACAACCGCTCGAATATCATTTAACACCATTTGGTCTTGTTTATCTTTTAGAGCAGCAACATTGATAACCATATCAACTTCAGTGGCGCCATTGTCAATCGCATTTTTTGTTTCAAACGCTTTCGTTTCAGGCGTTGATTGGCCAAGAGGAAAGCCAATTACTGTACAAACTGCAACATGTTTGTCCTCTTTCAATTGTTCAGCGGCGAGCTTTACCCAATATGGGTTAATGCAGACTGAGGCAAATTGGTATGTTTGTGCTTCTTTGCATAATTGGAGAATTTCTTTCTTTGTCGCATCTGCCTTAAGCAGTGTATGGTCAATCAACCTTGCAATATCGGTTGCCATTGAACCCATCCTTTCCTTATTTGTTCGTGCCTATGCTATCATACCATGAAAAAAAGCCAAAACGAACAGCCAACTAGACGAGCAATTAGCGATTGTCGTTTTGCCTTTTCCTATGTATGATAAGAGAGCAGCAATGTACATTGGTAAGGAGAAATGACGATGAGACAATTTTTACAGCAGTACCGCTTTTCACTGATTTTACTAGGAGCCGTTGCTATAGGAGGGGCATGCGGCGTTTATTTTGGGGAAGATGCGACGATCGTGCGCCCATTTGGCGATCTATTCCTTAACTTTATGTTTATGATGATCGTACCACTTGTGTTTTTCAGCATTTCCTCAGCAATTGCAACGATGAATGGGATGAAGCGCCTAGGAAAAATAATGGGCACCATGTTTGCAGTCTTTTTTGTGACAGCGGCAATTGCCGGCGTTTTGGCACTTTTTGGGTCTTCGCTTGTCCCGCCTTTATCAGAGACTGAAACGGCTTCGCTGCAACAAGAGCTCTCTTCCTATACGCCTGAAGAGCCTAATGAAGAATTCAATTTGCTTGAAGAGCTTGTCCAAACCGTTACCGTCCCAGACTTCGCCGATCTTTTTTCCCGAAGCAACATGCTACAACTGATTGTTCTATCTGTTTTTGTTGGTTTGGCCACTACTGCCGTTGGTGAACAAGGCAAGCCGTTCGCCCAATTTTTACGTTCAGGTCAGGCGGTCATGATGAAAATTATTTCTTATATTATGTATTACGCTCCGATCGGTTTAGGTTGTTATTTCGCCGCTATTATTGGTGAACTTGGAAGCCAACTTCTTGGAGGATATTTACGCGTGCTCCTCCTGTATATCGGCATTACAGTGGTTTATTTTTTTGGTTTTTTTACTTTATATGCATACGTTGCCAGCGGCAAGCTTGGCATCAAGACGTTTTGGAAACATGCGGTCGCACCATCAACAACTGCGCTGGCCACGTGTTCAAGCGCAGCGAGCATTCCCGTTAATTTGCAGGCAGCAAAACGGATGGGCGTTCCAAAGGACATTGCTGAAACGGTGATCCCCCTAGGGGCTAATACCCATAAAGACGGATCTGTGATTGGCGGCGTTTTAAAGATCGTCTTTCTCTTTACGCTTTTTGGTAAAGAAATGGCAAGCCCTACCGCGGTTTTAAGCATCTTGGCAGTCGCTTTTTTAGTTGGCGCAGTGATGGGAGCCATTCCTGGCGGCGGCCTTGTTGGCGAAATGCTTATTCTTAGCATTTTTGGCTTCCCACCAGAAGCACTGCCGTTAATTGCTGTCATTTCAACGATTATTGACGCCCCAGCTACACTGCTCAACTCATGCGGTAACACCGTCTGTTCGATGTTGACTACCCGTTTTGTTGAAGGGCGACAGTGGCTTAGTGCCCATCGGCCATAAGGGCATACGCGAGCCTGGCGCAAGGAACCCTCCTTGGGCCAGGCTGCTTTCTAGTTTTTTACAAGCTCTAGCAAGATCGATTGCCCACAAAATGTAGAGACCTCTCCATCCACTTCTTTGATCGCATATGCTAGTTTCTCCCTTTCTCCTGCTGCTAACATCCACTTTCCTAAATCGCGTGTTTTTGCTTCGTTCAACTGTACCCTTGTTGTCCAGTCATGAAAATCAAATCGTTTGCAAAACGTGTGCAGCTGTTTGACAGAGAACCCAGCTTCTTCCGCCATTTTTAACCATTCTGATTTTTTATAAGCGCGGACATGGCTCGGATCACGGTATGTTTCAAGCTGATTATAAAAGCGGTCAAGGGCGTCTTCCTCAAAAGCAACATTATCGAGCAAATAGAGCTGCCCTCCTTGTTTGAGAACTCTGTAAGCTTCCCTTAAAAAAGCAGGCACTTCGTCAAAATGGTGGGCGGCAATGCGGCAAACGGCTAGATCAAACGAAAAAGCGGAAAATGGTAGCTTTTCAGCAGTAGCTTCGACAAATTCAATATTGGTTATGTGATTCGTCGCTGCTACATTTTTAGCGACAGCTAGCATTTCTGGCGTCACATCGACAGCTATGACGTTCTGCACATAAGGGGCAATCGTTTTAGCAGCATGCCCCGCCCCAGTCGCGATATCAAGCGCCGTCTTCGCTTCGCTGTTGCTAATAAGCGCCTTTAACAGTTCTAAATCTTCTCCTTTCGCATGGTTCTTGCTTGTTACATAGGCATTTGCATTCGGTCCAAACGTGTCTCTTGCTTTTTGTGTCATCCCTTCCCCTCCCTTTGCTTTTAGTATAAAACGCGGCGGTAGGGAAAGATATTCGGAATAAATTATCACCCTCTATAAAAAAAACGCATCCCGGAACTTTCCGGAATGCGGTTTTTACACAATTTGCTTGTAATCTTCTAAAACGCGGACAAATTCGCCACGGTTATATGGATAGCCCGCCTCTTTGATTTTTACGCGCACCAATTTTCCAATCATTGTTTCATCAGCCTCTAGTTTCACTTTTAAATAGTTATCTGTATAGCCGACAAACAAGCCGCTTTCAGGGTTGTCTTTATCTCGCTCTTCTGGTATAACTTCAAGCACTTCATTCTCAAAACTTGAGGCATATTCTTTCGCTAATTGGTTTGACAATTCAATTAAGCGGTGCACACGTTCATTTTTTGTAGCCTCATCAACTTGGTCTGTCATCCGGGCAGCTGGCGTACCTGTACGCATCGAATAAGGGAATACATGCAATTCACTGAACTTATGTTTGGCGATAAAGTCATATGTTTCTTGGAACTCTTCCTCTGTTTCGCCAGGAAAACCAACAATGACATCGGACGTAATCGCGAGCCTCGGAAGGGCTTGTTTTAACTTTTCGATCCGTTCTTCATAAGCGGCCATCGTATATTTCCGGCGCATCCGTTTCAGCACCGTATCCGATCCAGATTGGAGAGGGATGTGCATATGGCGGACCACTTTGCTTGATTTGCCGATCACCGCAATGACCTCGTCGGTTAATTGGCTCGCCTCAATCGAAGAAATACGAAGCCGTTTCAGCCCCTCTACCTTTTCCAAATCCTCTAACAGACGGGCAAGGCTGTAATCCTTCAAATCCTCGCCGTAGCCGCCAGTATGAATGCCCGTCAACACGATTTCTTTGTAGCCAGCATGAACAAGTTGCTGGGCTTGGCGCACGACTTCTTGTGGATCTCGGGAACGCATCAACCCGCGCGCCCAAGGAATGATGCAAAATGTGCAGAAATTGTTGCAGCCTTCTTGAATTTTTAAGGACGCCCGTGTCCGATCCGTAAATGAAGGCACATCCAATTCTTCATATACCCTTGATTTCATAATATTGCCGACAGCGTTGATTGGCTGCCGCTCTTTTTTATATTGGTCGATGTAACCAAGCATTTTCGAGCGGTCTTGCGTACCGACAACAATATCGACCCCAGGAATGGCCATCACTTCCGCAGGGGACGTTTGCGCATAACAGCCAGTTACACAAATAACAGCGTCTGGGTTTTTGCGAATCGCGCGGCGAATGACTTGCCTGCTTTTTTTGTCACCTGTATTGGTAACCGTACATGTATTAATGACATAGACGTCTGCAGTCTGTTCAAACTCGACTTTTTCATAGCCTTCTTGTTTAAACAGCTGCCAAATCGCTTCCGTCTCGTAATGGTTTACTTTACAGCCTAATGTATGAAACGCAACAGTTGACAACTGGATTCACCTCATAATTCAAATTGGTACGAAAGAGCAGCTAACACGTACATAGCAGCCGTTTCGGTACGGACAATGCGAGGGCCTATACTGCAAGAGACCGCGCCCTTCGCCGACAAAAGCGCCACTTCCTCACGAGTCAGCCCGCCTTCAGGTCCGACAATGACCAAAAGGGACATGCCTGGTTTGAGCATAGCAAAGGCGCGCTTTAAGTTTGCCTTTTCGCCTTGCTTCGCTTCTTCTTCATCACAAACAATGCAGACATCGTAATGAGTAAGGGCATCAGCAACCGCTTTTAGGGGTACAGGCTTGGCCACTGTTGGCACATAAAGGCGATGTGCTTGTTCTGCGGCTTCCTTAGCAATCTTTTGCAAACGCTCCGTTTTCTTGGCACCCTTCTTATCATCCCATTTTACTATAGATCGACTCGCAGAAAAAGGCGCGAATGAGTACGCGCCGAGTTCTGTTCCTTTTTGGACGATGGTTTCAAGCTTATCGCCTTTTGGCAGGCCTTGCGCGACCGTCACCCGGATCGGCAATTCTGTCTCGTCATCCAACTCGTTGAGAACGGTGCCTTTGACGCTAGATGGGTCGAATTGCGAAAGCTGAACAAGCACGGCTTTGCCGTCTTCATTGACGCAAATGACTTCATCGCCTGCTTGCATTCGCATCACTTTTGTAATGTGGGCGGCGTCGTCTCCAGTTATTTCGACAACTTCATTTGTCAACTGTTCATTTTTAATAAAATAACGCTGCATGCCTTTGCACCTGCCTACGCTTGGCTGGGTTTTTGCGCAACAATTGCTACCCAGTCGTCCAATTCGTTCACTTCCTGAATCGCAAAACCTGCTGCCTTTAACGCCCCTTCGACAGCTTCTCTTTTGCTAGAAATGATTCCTGAAGTTAAAAAGAGACCGCCTCGTTTGACAATACGGTAAGCATCTGTCGTAAACTGCAAAATGACTTCTGCTAGAATGTTGCTAACGAGCACATCGGCACTCTCGCTAGCGACACCGTCTAGAAGATTGCCTTGCTGCACATCGACAAAGTCACTAGCGCCGTTTAGGGCCACATTCGCCTTTGCGCTATTCACAGCTACCTCATCCAAGTCCAACGCTGTAATTCCCTCGGCGCCGAATTTCCATGCAGCAATCGCAAGTATACCTGAACCGGTGCCAACATCGATGACCGCATCCCCTTGCTTGACCGCATGCTCAAGTGCTTGAAGCGACAGAATCGTTGTTGGATGTGTTCCAGTGCCAAACGCCATCCCTGGATCTAATTCGATGATGATTTCCCCTGGACGGGCGCTATACTCTTCCCATGTTGGCACAATGGTGACTTGCTCCGTTACTTGAACGGGGTGGTAAAAGCTCTTCCATGCCGTTGCCCAGTCTTCTTCTTTTACTTCTGTATAATCCATTGTCCCGTGGCCAATGTCAATTTGAAAGGAAACGAGATTATGGACGCGCCTTCTTACTTCAGCAATCGTTTCCTTAAAAGTGGCGCCCATTGGAAAATAGGCTTTAACCATCACACCTTCATCTGGGTAATCCTCAGGGGAGAGCTCATACACTTCCCCATACTTTACACTCCACTCTGTCACAAGGTCCTGGGGATCCTCAATCGCTACGCCTGCGGCACCTAATTCATGGAGAATATTTGATACAGGCTCCACCGCTTCCTGCGTCGTATGGACGCGAAATTCAGCCCACTTCATTTGTTCGGCCACCTCGCTTGATCTCAATCGCCTTTGAACGCACGGCGCAGTTTGTCAAAAAATCCGTCATTTTGCTCCTCTGGCCTTCCGCCGCTCATACCGGCAAATTCACGCATCAATTCTTTTTCATTTTCAGTTAAATTTTTCGGCGTTACGACACGGACTTGCACATGCTGATCGCCTTGGCCGCGCCCATGGACATTCGGCACTCCTTTTCCTCTCAGGCGGAAACTAGTGCCTGTTTGCGTGCCTGCTGGAATTTTTAATTTAACTTTCCCAGTCAGAGTTGGCACTTCAATTTCATCACCTAAGGCAACTTGCGGAAATGTGAGCGGTACTTCACAATAAATGTCTTCTCCATCACGTTCAAAAAATTCATGTGGCTTCACTTGGAAGACAACGTAAAGGTCGCCTGGAGGGCCCCCGTTTGCACCAGCTTCACCTTGTCCAGCTACGCGAAGTTGTTGCCCATTATCAATCCCTGCTGGCACTTTGATATTGATTTTTTTGCGTTTCCGCACTTTGCCATTGCCGCTGCATGTAGAACATTTTTGCTTAATGATTTTCCCAGTTCCTTCACAATAGTTACAAACACGGCGATTAACAACACGGCCAAATGGCGTGTTTTGTTCAACATTCAGTTGACCTGACCCACCACAATGGGAACAAGTATCTGGCTTTGTACCTGGTTTGGCCCCTGATCCATGGCACGTACCGCATGTTTCTTCACGCGGAATTTCAATTTCGGTTTCCTTGCCAAATACCGCTTCTTTAAACTCCAATGTCATCGTATATTGAAGGTCATCCCCTTGGCGCGGTGCATTTGGATTGCGGCGCCCACCTCCGCCGCCAAAAAACATATCAAAAATGTCGCTAAAACCACCAAAATCGCCACTTGCGCCGGCTCCTCCAAACCCTTGGTTTGGATCAGCATGGCCAAACTGGTCATAACGGGCTTTCTTTTGGGGATCGCTCAATGTATCATAGGCTTCTTTTACTTCCTTAAATTTCGCCTCAGCGTCCTCTTCCTTATTGACATCAGGGTGATATTTTCGCGCTAGTTTTCGATAAGCTTTTTTTACTTCTTCTACTGAAGCATTCCGGTCTACGCCAAGCACTTCATAGTAATCTCGTTTGCTCACGTGCAGTTTCCCTCCCGACTGAAGCTGTCTATCGCTTCACGTTTTCTCACATAACGTTCATCATACCACCATATAAAGCGCGGTTGCAATCTCAACGCTTTTTCCAGAGAAAAAAGCCAAAGCCACTACTGACTTTGACTTTCTTCCATTAAGCAAGCTTATTTTTTGTCGTCGTCGTTCACTTCTTCATAATCTGCATCAACAACGTTGTCGTCTTGCTTATCTGCACTTTCATTGCCGCTGTCTTGTTGAGCTTGTGCCGCTTGCGCTGCTTGCTCATACAATTTTGTTGTCAAAGCAGTGACGATTTCCTGAAGTTCGTCCTTGGCAGCTTTAATGTCGTCCGTATTGTCGGCTTCAAGTGCTTTTTTCAACTTGTCTTTCGCCGCTTCTGCTTTGTCTTTTTCAGATTGCTCAACATTGTCGCCTAAATCTTTTAGCGTTTTTTCAGTTGAAAAGACGAGCTGATCTGCTTCGTTACGCAGCTCTACTTGTTCACGGCGCTTTTTGTCCGCTTCAGCATTCGCTTCGGCTTCTTGTACCATTTTTTCAATTTCATCTTCTGATAGGCCTGAAGAAGAAGTGATTGTAATTGATTGTTCTTTGTTGGTGCCAAGATCTTTTGCCTTAACATTGACAATGCCGTTGGCGTCAATATCAAATGTCACTTCAATTTGTGGAACTCCCCGTGGTGCTGGCGGGATGTCTGTTAATTGGAAACGGCCAAGTGTTTTGTTGTCGGCAGCCATTTCCCGTTCCCCTTGAAGCACGTGAATATCAACGGAAGGCTGATTGTCAGCAGCTGTTGAAAACACTTGCGATTTTGACGTAGGAATCGTCGTGTTGCGTTCGATTAGTTTTGTAAATACGCCGCCCATTGTCTCAATTCCAAGGGACAACGGTGTTACGTCAAGAAGCACAACGTCTTTTACATCACCGGTCAAGACACCTGCTTGCACAGCAGCTCCAAGCGCTACCACCTCGTCAGGGTTAACGCCTTTATGAGGGTCTTTGCCCGTTAGTTTTTTGATTGCCTCTTGTACAGCTGGAATACGAGTCGATCCACCAACAAGGACGACTTTGTCGATGTCCGATGCGGACAGACCAGCATCAGAGAGCGCACGGCGTGTTGGGCCAAGTGTCCGTTCGACAAGGTCAGCAGACAGCTCATCGAATTTTGCACGAGTCAATGTTAACTCTAAGTGCTTAGGACCTGTTGCATCGGCAGTAATAAATGGCAACGAAATTTGTGTTTGCGTAACGCCAGATAAATCTTTTTTCGCTTTCTCAGCAGCATCTTTCAGGCGTTGCATCGCCATTTTATCTTGTGACAAGTCGATGCCATTTTCTTTTTTAAACTCTGCTACAAGATGATCCATGATCACTTCATCAAAATCATCGCCGCCTAGTTTGTTGTCGCCAGAAGTGGCTTTTACTTCGAAGAAGCCGTCTCCTAGCTCTAGAATGGAAACGTCGAATGTTCCACCGCCAAGGTCATAAACCAAGATTGTTTGGTCATCTTCTTTTTCAAGGCCATATGCAAGAGCAGCAGCTGTCGGCTCATTGACGATACGATCCACTTCTAGACCAGCAATTTTGCCTGCGTCTTTTGTAGCTTGGCGTTGGGAATCATTGAAATAAGCTGGAACGGTAATGACCGCTTTGGTAACTTTCTCGCCAAGATATGCTTCTGCATCGGCTTTTAATTTTTGCAAAATGATCGCTGAAATTTCTTGAGGGGAGTAACTTTTCCCTTCAATATCTACTTTGTAATCAGTGCCCATATGGCGTTTAATGGAAATGACCGTATTTGGGTTGG
Organism: Shouchella clausii; assembly: GCF_001598215.1. Taxonomy (GTDB): domain Bacteria; phylum Bacillota; class Bacilli; order Bacillales; family Bacillaceae_D; genus Shouchella; species Shouchella tritolerans. The sequence continues at coordinate 442,026 of NZ_BCXJ01000002.1, forward strand.
TGATCGCTTGGCGCTTTGCCACTTCTCCAACGAGGCGTTCTCCGTCTTTAAATGCGACTACAGAAGGCGTTGTCCGGTTGCCTTCTGGGTTTGGGATAACCGTGGCTTCGCCGCCCTCCATTACGGCCACACAAGAGTTTGTTGTCCCTAAGTCAATACCAATTATTTTGCTCATGCGTCGTTCCTCCAAGTCCTATTGATTTACTTTCACCATTGAGTGACGAATCACTCGATCTTTTAGTTTATACCCTTTTTGAAGTTCCTCAACAATTTGGTTCGGCTCATAGCCTTCCTCTGACACTTGCATCACTGCTTGGTGGAGATGTGGGTCGAACAACTCACCTTCTGTAGGAATCGGCTCTACCCCTTCTTGTTTTAATGCTTCTTCTACTTGACGGTACACCATTTCCATTCCTTGGAGCAATTGCTTTGCTTCTTCATTTTTAGGTTCGACCAACAAAGCGCGTTCGAAGTTATCAAGTGCAGGAAGCAATTTTTCAATAAAGCCTTGGGCGCGGTATTTTGCCTGCGCCTCTTTCTCCTCTTTTGTGCGACGGCGAAAATTTTCATAATCAGCACGAACCCGAGCGAGACGGTCTTTTAATTCATTAAGCTCTATTTCAAGAGGGTGAACCTCTGGCTCTTCTTGTTCTTCAACTTCAGTCCCGCTATTGATTTCAGTCTCTTCTTGCTCAGCGGAATCGCCGTGGCCGTCTTCTACTTTCGTTTGTTCTGTTTCTTCTGTTTGCAGTTCTTCGTTCTTCTCTTCTGCCACGTTTGTTCACCTCCTGTAAAATCATCGTCTATAGTTTGGCGGGCTTTACTCATTTGCCCACGCCTTCTATGTATAGCAGCAGATGACTGCTGCGTATACGAATTACTAACGTTCAAAACCGGTTAACCGTTTTGTCAGATCTTTCGACAAGGAGTCAACCACTTTAATCATCCGCTTATATTCCATTCTTGTCGGGCCAATCACGCCTAGCGTCCCGACATGTCGGCCGTCAATGGCATAAGACGCTGTAATGACACTGCAAGACTCGAACGCTTCCAGTTCGTTTTCTTGGCCAATCGAAACATGAAGCCCGTCTGTTTGTTGCGCGCGCAGCCATTTTTGCAATAAATTTTCCTCTTCAAGTGCTTTATAGAGAAGCCTCATTTTCTCAACATCTTGAAATTCAGGCTGTTCCATTAAATTGGTTTTCCCTGAAAAGAATAGTTTCTCTCCTGAAGCGGGAACCATTGACTGCTGAAGCATACGGAGAATATGTTCGTAGTTATTAATATGCGCTTTGAAGAGTTGGGCAAGTTCTGTATTCAACTTCCGTTGCAATGAAGACAACGGCGTGCCAACAAGGCGTTCATTTAACAAATTGACCGTCCGCTCTAAATCGGAAGGCGTGACATTTTCATCCACTTGGACAAGCCGGTTTTCGACATGCCCGTTTTCGCTTACAAGGATAACGACGGCCTTTTGGTTGCTCATCGGGATGATTTGTATATGGCGCAAACGTTCATTTATCGATTCTGGGCCAAGTACAATCGACACATAGCTAGTCATTTCTGACAAAATCCGCGCCGATTCTTGGAACACCTCTTCCATTGCCTGGAGCCTGGCTGTTGTCAGCCTGGAAAGGCCAGCTCGCTCAGCTACAGTCAAACGGTGCGGCGACAATAAATGGTCGACATAGTACCGGTACCCTTGTTGAGAGGGGACACGGCCAGCTGAACTGTGGGGTTTTTCCAAAAATCCCAGTTCTTCAAGATCAGCCATTTCGTTCCGAATCGTTGCTGGACTGTAAGGGATATCCTCTCGTTTCGAGATGCTGCGCGAACCAACTGGCTCAGCAGAGCGAACATAGTCGTCAACGATCGCATGTAACACCAACAGTTGTCTTTCCGTTAACATCCCAGCACCTCCTGTTAGCACTCAAATGCAACGAGTGCTAATACTATTGATACACTATCAAACAGGTCTCCATTTGTCAATGAAAAAACGCTCAATGACCGTCTTGCAGCTCGCTGTCTTCTAAAACTGCCACAAACAATGCAAATGCTTCATTCCCAAGCAACAACCCATTCTCTGTCAGACGAATGACGTGGTCGGTTTCTTCTACAAGCCCTTTTCGTTTTCCCTCTGCGATTTCTTTGGCAAACAGCGACTCCACTTCTATCCCATAACGGGCTAAAAAATCAGCTTTGTTTACACCGCTGCGAATGCGGAGCCCTAAAAAAACAGCCTCTTCTAAACACTCAGCCCGCGTGACGACATGGGTTCGCAACCGCGGCTCCCCTGTATCCCACACAGCATCAATGTATTTCGCAACTGGATTGATATTTTGGTAGCGCACTTGATTTTCATAGCCAGAAGCACCGGCGCCAAAACCAGCGTATGGTTCATTGCGCCAATAGACAAGATTATGTTTGCTCTCATAGCCAGGTTTGCCGAAATTGCTAATTTCATACTGGTTAAGCCCAGCAGCCGCCGTTTTTTCCTTAAGCAGCGCATACATCGCTACATCATCGTCTTCAGGAGGTAAGTGGAGCTGCCCTTTTTTGTAACGGTTATAAAAGACAGTTTGTTTTTCAATTTTTAATGCATAAGCGGAAATATGCTCTACGTCTAGGGACAAGGCGCGATCGACTGAGCGTGCAAAGTCGGCAACTGATTGGTTTGGCAAGCCAAGCATTAAATCAATAGAAAGATTGGTAAACCCTAGTGAGCGCGCCTGGCGAACCGCCTCCTCGACCCCTTCGGGCGAATGGGTTCGCCCAATATCGGCTAACAGCTTTTGATTAAATGTTTGTGCGCCTATGCTTAAGCGGTTGACACCGTAACGTTTCATGACTTCGAGCTTGTCCTCGTCGGCGCTGTCCGGGTTCACTTCAACCGTCCATTCTTCGAGTTCGCTTAAATCGTAGAGGCGCTCTATCGCCGAAAACAGCCGTTCTAGTTGTGTGGCCGTTAACGCTGTCGGCGTTCCACCGCCGACATAAATGGTTTTAACTAGGCCATCTCCCAGACGGGCACGGGCTCGTCTCATTTCTTCAATTAAAGCATCGATGTAAGTATCCACAGGCTGGTTTTCGATAAATACTTTATTAAAATCACAATAATGACAGATATGTTCACAAAATGGAATATGCACATACAACGAATGGCCCACGCGTCTCTCCTCCTTGCTCATTTAAGTGTCCTTTCCTCAAGCCTACCCTTGGTGGAGGCGTAGCAGCCCCAGCAAATTTGTGGCTTGTTCAGCAAAAGGAATTGATTTGACAGAAAAAAGCCGACCTCCTTAATGCAGAAGGTGGCCTCTACGTATTTTCATTTAGAGGTCGGCTCTTTTATGGCAGGAAGCGGGCAATCCTAAAGGGCATCATGTACAAGTATTACCTTACTTGTCATCCATGCGCAGTACAGCCATAAAGGCTTCCTGTGGAATTTCGACGTTTCCAACAGCTTTCATTCGCTTCTTGCCTTCTTTTTGTTTCTCAAGAAGCTTACGTTTACGGGAAATGTCGCCGCCATAACATTTAGCTAACACATTTTTGCGGATTGCTTTGATCGTCGAACGAGCAATAATTTTTGTGCCAATACTTGCTTGGACAGGCACTTCAAATTGCTGGCGCGGAATCAACTCTTTTAGTTTTTCGACAATCACTTTTCCCCGTTCATAAGCAGAATCGCGATGGACAATGACCGACAGAGCATCAACTTTCTCGCCGTTCAATAAAATGTCCATTTTTACTAATTTTGATTGCCTATAGCCGATCAGTTCATAATCAAAAGATGCATACCCTTTCGTATTTGATTTCAACTGATCAAAGAAATCGTAGACAATTTCCGACAGAGGGATCTCATAAATGATTTGCACGCGGTTTTCATCCAAATACTGCATGTCCCCAAAAATGCCGCGCTTGCTTTGGCAAAGCTCCATGACCGCACCAACGTAGTCATTAGGCACCATCACAGTCGATTTGACATACGGTTCTTCGACATGGTCCATTTTTTGGGGGTCAGGCATATTTGTCGGGTTGTCAATCTGGATCGTATTGCCGTCCGTAAGCGTCACATCGTAAATAACCGATGGCGCTGTGGTAATCAAGGAAATCCCGAATTCCCGTTCAATTCGCTCCTGAATGATTTCCATGTGAAGCAACCCTAAAAAGCCGCAGCGGAAACCAAAGCCAAGTGCTTGTGATGTTTCTGGTTCATACTGGAGAGAGGCATCATTCAGCTCGAGGCGTTCTAACGCTTCGCGTAAATCGTTGTAATCATTTGTATCGATCGGATAAAGGCCACAATAGACCATTGGATTCATCCGACGATAGCCAGGCAACGCCTCTGATGCTGGATTAACGGCGCTTGTAATCGTGTCGCCGACACGAGAGTCGCTGACATTTTTGATCGCTGCCGTCAAGAAGCCTACATCACCTACGGTTAATTCTTCGCATTTAACTGCTTTTGGCGTGAATACGCCAACTTCATTTACTTCAAATTCTTTCCCGGTTTGCATCATCCTAATTTTTTCGCCTGGGCGTACGGTGCCCTCAACGATGCGAATATAAGCAATGACGCCACGGTATGGATCATAGAGCGAGTCAAATATTAACGCTTTAAGCGGTGCCGTTGGATCGCCAGCAGGGGCAGGCACTTTCTCAACGACCTGTTCCAAAATATCTTCAATGCCAATGCCATTTTTGGCAGAAGCCAGTACAGCATCTGAAGCGTCAAGCCCAATGACATCTTCCACTTCTTTTTTTACACGTTCTGGCTCTGCACTTGGCAAGTCGATTTTATTAATAACAGGCAAAATTTCCAAGTCATTGTCTAATGCCAAGTAAACGTTGGCGAGCGTTTGCGCTTCAATTCCTTGGGCGCTATCAACGATAAGAAGCGCCCCTTCACAAGCAGCGAGGCTGCGGGACACTTCATAAGTAAAATCGACATGTCCTGGCGTATCAATTAAATGAAAAATATACTCGTTGCCGTCTTTAGCTTTGTATTTCAATTGGACTGCGTTCAGCTTAATCGTTATGCCACGCTCGCGTTCCAAGTCCATTGCATCAAGCGCTTGCTCTTTCATTTCACGGTCAGTCAATGCCCCAGTCCTTTCAAGGATGCGGTCTGCCAATGTTGATTTCCCGTGGTCAATATGGGCGATAATCGAGAAATTCCGGATTCTCGATTGCCGCTCAAGTCGTTGATCGTTGTTCATTTTTCTTGACTCACCCCTAAAATGCGTACATGTACACTGCCCCTTATTATAGCAAGCCAATGGCGGCGCTTCAATAAGAGCTTTCAGCGGATTCGTCATGGCGTTCGCTTTCTTTATTGATCCCATTGCGCACCGCTGTCATCAGCCCCTCCAAACCGCTTCTCGCCGCAGACTCTGCTCCGCTTGCAAGCGTTAATCCTAATTCAGAAAAAAAATTTGTCGCGCCAGTAAATTCTGTGTCTGCCACTGCAGGTGTAGGAGTAGGGGCAGGCATCTCCTTAACAGGCTCTTCCTTGTTCAGCTCAAGTGGTTTGGTTTCGCCCAATCCGGCGTGTTCGCTCATAAGCTGGACTCCGAGCATCATGCCAAACAGCATACACACAGTAAGCAACACCCCGAATTTCCCCAAGCGCTTCATTCGCTCTCCCCTTCTTTCTCGTTATAGTAGTAATCAGCGAACACTTCAGCAAACGCATCGATTGAACGGTACGCTTCTTCAAGCGAGTTGTCGACTCCCCCGACTTCGAGCAAAATCGAATTGGCGAACAAATCTTGGTTAAACCGCCCATTTGTACTGGCTCCACTTTTCTTAAAGACGCCACGACTTAATGACGGATATGCTTCTTCTAGCTTTTTATGAAGCTCATTGGCAATTTGCAAATTCGATTCAAAATCAGCGTAGTTTTGGCCAACTACAAAGAATGGACGCGCAAATGTTTCGCCATTTATGGTCACCGTTGTTTTATCTCTACGGATTGAATCCCTGTGCAGGTCAAAGAAATACATTAAGTCTTCGTTTTCAGCTTTGGCTGACTTAATAAATTCACGGGAGACGTCATAGGAAGCCTCATATCCTAATCCCCGTTCAACTAACGTCGCCTGGACATCACGCTCCTCTACTTGTGCGTAAATGCCATGTTGTTCCAACGCTTGCTTTAAGTGATCCGCTACCATTGTCATATTGATCTCCTTGTGCGTCGCTTTATTGGCGTTTTCTGTATCATCAATCTCCAATTCAGGAAAGAATGATTCATACGTGTGCGTTGTGCCAATGTACACATCAACAACTTTGTTTTCATCGGCTTTGTTTGCTTGCTCCGTTTCTTTTTTCTTCGCTGCTTCCTCTTCTGCTTTTTTGCGATCAAGCGCCTCTTGTTTTGCTTTCTGTTCGCTGGCGAGCAAATCGTCAGGTGGAGATGATTCGACAGGCAAATTTGTATAATCAGTGCCTTCGCCGGCGATATGAATGGTCGTGTCAAACAATGAAAAACCAGGAAGCTCACGCCCAAGTAGGCTTCTTGGATCATCTGGGTTGATGCTTGTCGTAATGGCAAAAAACAACGAGCCCAACGAAAACGAACCACTATCTTCATCTGGCAACGCTTCAGTAAAAACGCGGTTTTCCGTGCCCATCAACTTTAGGAAATGTGCCCCGCTTAACGTGGTTGTCCAATTTGCCAGCGCACGGGAAGAGAATGTTTTGCTTGGTCCTGATGACACCAATACACTCGTGCAAAGAAAGACCGCCATCAACGTAATGACCAAGCTAGCTGCAATACGCATAAAGCGCGAATGTGGTTGGCCTTGTTTCATATTTGACGACCTCCCCTCGTTGTGCTTGTCCTTCCATCTTATGTATCGAGGAGATGCCATAGAACAGAAAAGAAAGCAGGCGCGCTCGCCTGCTTTCTTTCATTAATGGGTATAAGCACCGACGTTTTTTTGATCGACTTGGCCATGCAAAGCTGCGTTTAGCCCGCCAGCTACAACATGGGCCATGTCTTCAATAAAGACGTCTATTTCTTTTGGTGTTACCATTAAGTTATGGCCAAGGGGAGCGAGCACTTCTTGGATCAATTGCCGCTTTTCAGTGCCTTCAAGCCCTCCGACCATCCCCATAATCGCTTGTCTGCCCTTTTCATCGGGCAAATCTTCATCCGATAATTGCCGCTTCTCGCCAAACATCATCCCAGCTGGCGCTAACCTTTTTGACGGCTTGTTGCCTTCACGCATTTCTTTGCCCAAATGTTTCATCACATAATCAATCGCATCTGACGTAATTGTTACAGCATCAACGACCGTAGGAATGCCGATGGCAATAACGGGTATGCCTAGTGTTTCTTCGTTCATTGCTTTGCGATTGTTGCCGACGCCACTCCCTGGATGGATGCCTGTATCCGCAACTTGAATGGTCGTATTTACCCGTTCAATGGAACGAGAAGCAAGAGCGTCAATAACAACGACAAAGTCCGGTTTTGTTTTCTCAATAACACCAAAAACAATGTCGCTTGTTTCAATACCAGTTGTCCCCATCACGCCTGGTGTCAATGCACTTACTGGTCGGTAGCCCTCCTCTATTTCTTCGGGAGCCAATTGAAACAAATGCCTAGTAACAAGTAATTCTTCCACCGCTAACGGCCCTAGAGCATCAGGTGTCACATTCCAATTGCCCAATCCGACAACTAAACAAGTGTCTGAGTCTTTAATTCCTTTATTGCGTAAAAAAGCAGCAAACTCTTTTGCAAAAATGCGTTCGATGTTATCTTGGAGGGCCGTATCTTTTTTCCTTATTCCTTGCGCTTCAAACGTCAAGTAATGACCAGCACGTTTATTTAACCGTTTCGCTCCTTCTTCCCCTATTTCTACAGTCGTGATTTTAACGCCTTCCACCGTTTCCTCTTTTACAACTACGTCTGTTACGGCACTTGAACTTTCTTCACCCGCTTTTTCACGTTGTTCTTCAACCGCCATTTCGTGCGCTTCAAGTGCTAAATCCGTTCTAATTTGAAATGGTTCCATATTTAAATCAGGCATCCAAAACCGCCTCCTTTTTATCAGTGGACTACTTGTATTGTCTCTCATGCACGAAAAAACATTCGCTCCTTTTGCAAGCTGTTTCCCTCGTTTGTATTGCAATGGGCTTCTAGTTTTGATAAAATGCAGATTGTTGTACTAGCGCTTAATGATGGCTATAAGTGGAATAAGCCATTTAAGTTGGAGGTGAAATAAATGCCAAATATTAAATCTGCGATTAAACGTGTTAAAACAAACGAAAAACGCCGCGCGCAAAATGCAGCGCAAAAATCAGCGCTCCGCACAGCAGTGAAACATTTTGAAACTGCTGCAGCAAATGGGGATGTAGAAAAAGCGCAAGCTGCGTTTGTTGAAGCAACGAAAAAGCTTGATAAAGCCGCTACAAAAGGTCTTATCCATAAAAACGCTGCATCTCGTCAAAAGTCGCGCCTAGCGAAAAAATTGAACGGATTGTCTGCTTAATAAGACTTGCTAGATCTCGGGCATTGCCCCGTGATCTTTTTTATGCCAAAAACAAAAAAGCCTGAGACTAGCGTCTAAGGCTTTTTTTATGGGCTCGCTAATCGAAGCAGCAACAGCTCGACGGCCAGCTCTTTGTCTGCCTGCCCTGTCTTAATGGCATAGTCGGTTTCTTCGCAAACGATAAGGGCTTGTCTTAATTGCTTGGTCGTAAACGCTTTGACTTGCTGCATGGCGAGCTTTACTACATAAGGATGCAACTTAAGCTGTGACGCCATCTCTTTTTGCGTGTACCCTTTAGCTAGCCTCGTTTTCACCTGGAAAAATTGCCGAAATTGCCGCGTCAACAATGCCAGTATGGCTAGCGGCTCTTCTTTTTGCCGCAACAGCTGGTGGTAAAGCCGCACCGCGTCACCTGCACGGCCTTTCGCCGTGTAGTCTATAACAGTAAATACACTTTGTTCAACTGTCTCAGCCACGAGTTGGTCAACGATGCTTGCTGTTACCGGAGCCCCATCTTCGCAATACAGCATACACTTCTCCAATTCCCGGTGCAACAACATCAAGTTGGGGCCTGTACGCTTAAACAGCAATTGCTTTGCGTCTTGATCAATAGCAACGCCTTCCTGCTTGGCTATCGCCTCCATCCACGCAAATGTCTCCTTTTCATCTAATGGATTCACATCGATGGCGCTCGTTTGTTTCTTTAATTTTTTTGTAATTTTCTTGCGTTCATCCAATTTTTCATACGGTGCGACAACAACAAGTACGGTTTCTTGTGCAGGCGAGTCGAGATAGGCTTCCAACGCGGGAATGTCATGCTCCAGTTTTGTCACTACTTTCTGGCTAGTTGCCAAATAAAAGTCCTGGATCACAACAAGCTTTCGCCTTGAGAAAAACGGAACAGTCTCCGCTTCCTCCACGACTTCCCCTAGCGGCGTATCTTGTAAGCGAAAGCGAATATCATTCATTTCGCCTTCTTCTCCTGCAAATAATGCTTCACTTGCTTTTTGTAAAAATTGCTCGATTAAGTAGCGTTCCGTTCCATACAAAAAGTATACCGGCGCCATTGTCTCACTCGACAATTGCTTCATTTCCGTAATGATGCTCATATCCAACCTATCCCCTATAGTCCTGATCTGTTCTTTTTTATTTTAACATATTTCCGAAAGAAGTCTCCCTCTTCAAGCGTGTGAAGGGCGTAGCCGGGCGGTAAGGGGAGATAATATCGGTGGGGTGATAACCGAAAAGCTTTTCATATGATAGGAATGTACATTCGGTTAAAGGAGGGGATTTGATATGGCCAAACGAAATAAAGCATATATGTTCAGATTGTATCCAACTGGTGACCAGGCTCTGCTTATACGTAAAACGTTCGGATGTATTCGCTTTGTCTATAACAAGATGTTAGCTGCCCGTAAAGAAACTTATGAGTTATTGAGAGATAATAAAGAAGCTTTTAAAAAAAGGGGAAGCGCCCTACTCCTGCCAAATACAAAAAAGAGTATGAGTGGTTGAAAGAAGTACATTAGCGTTAGCGAACGCACAACTTAAAGCTTACAAAGCATTCTTCAAAGGGAAGACCCAGTTCCCAACATTCAAAAGCAAGCGACATAAACAAAGCTACACAACGAATGTCGTCAATGGGAATATTCAATTGTTAGATGGTCATATCAAATGACCTAAAGTAAAAAGGGTCAAAATCAGACAACATCGAGGAATCCCTTCAGAATACAAACTCAAATCGTGCACGATTTCGCTGCCTTCATCGGGAAAATATTATATACCGATTGTTACAGAGTATGAGAAGGAGATTGAGAGTAAGGAAATGAAAAAAGTGGTTGGATTAGATTTTGCGATGAACGGGTTATTTGTCGATAGAAGGGAAGATAGCCCATTACCCTAAGTTTTACAGACAAATGCTGGATCGATTAGCAAAAGAACAACGCAAACTATCCCCTAAGAAAAAAGGTTCTTCGAATTGGCACAAACAACGGATTCGAGTAGCCAATATACATGAAAAAGTCGTTAATCAACGGAAGTACTTTCTTCACCATAAATCAAAGGAATTAGCAGCTAACTTTGATGCGGTTGTGATTGAAGATTTAGATATGAAAGGAGTGGCACAAGCACTGAAGTTTGGTAAAAGTGTCGCTGATAATGGGTGGGGAATGTTCAGTTCTTTCTTACGGTACAAACGAAACGAACAAGGGAAACAACTGACCAAAATCGATAAATGGTTTCCATCCACAAAGACGTGTTCGCACTGTGGTTCCATACAAGAAATGGCCTTATCCGAACGAACGTATCAATGTGTTTGTGGCGTAAGCCTTGATCGAGATGGCAATTCTGCACTAAATATCAAAAAAGAAGGGATTCGCTTATTAGCCACTGCCTAATGAATCAATAAACTCTTGGAATAAGAGGGTTCGCTTGGTCCATTTCGCCAGCTACCAAAAGGGGCGATTACCCAAGAAGCCCCCACTTCAAGCGACCTGCAAAGGTGATAAGTGGCGGGCAGTTCATGGCCTTGATTGCCCATAAAGCAAGAGGCAGGCAATCCGCCTCCCTCTTTGCTATTTGATCTATAATGAACGCATGCCGCTAAGAACCCTAGGTATTCTGAAGCATGCGGGCAACCCTATCGTCTATGGCATTGTATGCATGTAAAAAGGAAAGGGTGCTTTTTATTGACGCTTTCAGACAGCCTTTTCATTTTTAGGCGAATCGCGTATACTAGACGTAGACAAGGAGGTGCCTTATGAACAAATTTGAACAGGACGTTCAGGATAAAGCAAATGACATCGTCCCTTCTGGTATCGGCTTTATTGCTTCATTTGCTTTTTTCACGATCATCTTCCTTATCGCCAATATTGTCGACGTGGCAAGCTATTACTAATGTATCGATTCAGACTGATAGAAAACGCTTGTCAGCCGAGGCGAACAATGAAGGGTGCGAGCGTTTGTCTACAGTCAGGGCAGATTTATTTTCTGCCTTTTTTTATGTTTACGGTTTTAGCATCGTCTCCACCGCCTCCACTTCTCCGTTCCTAAGCGTAAGTTCAACCATTCCATGTACGTCCGTTCGCCACACGATGATATTCGCTTTTTCTAGCCGCTCAACCACTTCAGGGTGAGGGTGGCCAAATCGGTTTTGTGCACCTGCCGAGATGAATGCATAGCGCGGTGCCACTTGGCTAATAAACGGTTCTGTCGTAGACGATAAACTGCCATGATGGCCAACTTTTAGCACATCTGCCTGCATGCCGGGATACGAGCGAATAAGCCTCTGTTCTCCTGTCTCTTCCAAATCTCCAGTGAATAGAAACGTTATTCCTTCAATTTCAACAAATAACACGACAGAACCGTCATTTCCTTTAAAACGATCTCCCTCTGGGGGATGCAACACATACACCTTCTCAGCAAGCACCTCATTTGCCGTCGTAAAGTGGAGATTGGTTGGCGATGCTTCAATGTTTTCAAGGAGCTCGATTTCAGTCTCCTTTTCAACTGGCCCTTTCGGATAAATAACCTGTTCGACATTGATTTCATTCAGCAATCCAGTTGCTCCGCCAATATGGTCGTAATCGCCATGCGTTAAAACAAGCATATCAATTTTGCCGATGCCTTTCGCTTTTAAAAATGGAGCAATCACATCCCTACCTGGGTCAAACGTGTTTTTCCGTTGTTGCCAGTCTTCTTCCTCTCCATAAGTTACCGCTCCCCCCGTGTCGATCATATAAACCCCTTTTCTGTAAGGGAGCTCAATCAAAAAACTATCGCCTTGGCCGACATCAATCATGGTCACAACTGCTTTTGACTGAACGTAAGGCGCGCCAGCTCCAACGATCAAACATGCAACAAAAGGCAGAAAGGCGATCCGCAATGGCCATTTTTGTTCCTGCCAATGGACAAAAACAAAAGCAAGGGTGCCATACATCGCAACTACAAGCCATATCGGAGGTTTCCCAAGCACAAGCTGAAAAGTAGATTCGCTTAGCTCAAGGAGAGCAGGATGAACAAACGTCAAAAGCGATTCGAGCCATACAAGAAATAGATTCGCTTGTTCAGGAAACCATGCAAAAGAAAACAAAGAGAGAAAACTTAAGGGAAGAACGACAAAAGAAACAAGTGGAATATAAACAAGGTTTAGGAGAAGGCTTAGAGGTGACCATTCGTAGAAATGGAAAAAGATAAGCGGCAGCCCGGCAAACTGGGCGATTGTGGTAACCATAAACATCTGCCGCAAATACCCACCATTTGCGGTTTGAATTGTTTTAGCCGAGAAAATCAGGGCGAACGATACAAGAAACGAAAGTTGAAAACCAACCTGGAACAATTTGTAATAAGGGGTGGACTCGCCATTTGCGTAAGGCAAACAGAAAAAACACAAATGCCATGGAGGACGCACGTACTACTGGAGGCGCTGCCCCTGCGAGAATCACAAAAATAGGCAGGAGAATTAGCATGAATAGCGCGGCACGCTCACGCGTCAAGCCGATGCGGATACAGATAAAGAAAGCCGCTCCAGTTACCAAGCCAACATGCAAGCCAGAGATCGCCAGCAAGTGGATAATGCCTAGTGTTGAGTAAGCTTTAATCACATCTTCTTCTACATAGAAACGCTCTCCAAGGGTAAGCGCTATCACAATACCTCCTGCTTCTTCTGGAAAAGCAGCAACCGCCTCGTGAAGCAATTGCGCTCGAAAGGCCTGCAAATGCGTCAATAACGAAAGCCTGTCCGGGCGTTTGCATGCAAAGGACGCAGGCTCTGCCTCCAACAGCCAGTGGATTCGTTGCTCATATAAAAAGCGGCTATAGTCAAATGCATAGCGGTTGCGTGAAGGTTCTGGCTGGCTCAGCTTGCCTTTTACACGGCAATGATCTCCTGGCAATAATTGCCCTAAACGTTGTTCGCTTTCTGCTTGCAAACGGCTTGCTATTTGTAATCGCTCGCCAGCGGTTGTCTCAACGACAGCCCGGAAGTGATTTCCGTCAAGGCGAGGTGCTTCTTTCAGCTCTACGATAAATGCTGTTTCTTCACCTGAAAGTATGCTGACGTTGCTTTTATTGTGCAAGGTCGCCACACTAGCAAACAGAAGCAACGGCAGTACAAATGCCGCCACTGCTGCTAGCCGGCCACTCCGCCAAGCTGATGGCACGAGGGCCATTGCACTTATAAGCAAAGCACTGGCAACGCCAACATGGCTGCTTAAAACGAACACAACTGCTGCGCTCGCTGTGAGCAAACTGATGCACAGGCGATTCATTTCTCTTCTGGCTCATCATTGCTTGCTGAAAAATACAAGCTCTTTGTTCGCTTTACATAGGCGTCCAATTCTTCTTCACTTGCCCCTAACCGTTCGATTTCCTGCAAAAGCGCTGTTGTTAAGGCGAGCTTTTCATGGAACTGTTGGTCTATAGCCGCTTCATCTAGTTCCACTTCTATGCATGGAATGCCCGCTTCGCTGAACAGCTCTTCTGCATAAGGATGGTTTTTATAGTCCTTTGCATAATAGACGCGGGCAATACCAGCTTGGATCAACGATTTGGTACAATGGATGCAAGGAAAATGCGTAATATAAACTTCCGCGCCAGCGGTTGGCACACCAAATTTGGCACATTGCAGCAACGCATTTACTTCTGCATGAACGGTACGGATACAATGGTTGTCGACTACATAACAACCTTTGTCGAGGCAATGGTCCGACCCGGAAACAGAGCCGTTGTAGCCACCAGCAATAATGCGCTTGTCTCTCACAATTGTTGCGCCTACCTTTAAGCGTGGGCATGTGCTTCGCAGCGAAAGCAATTTGCTTTGCGCTAAAAAATATTGATCCCATGAAATACGTTCCATTGCTTTTCTCCTTTCGCTTAAATTGTAGAAGCCATCGCCAACATAAGTCAATCTTTACTTCACCCGAATAAATGGTTCAAGTGCTTCAAACGTTTTTTCGCCAATCCCGCTCACATTCATCAGCTCTTCAACTGTGGCAAACGCGCCGTTTTCTTCCCTGTAACCAATAATCGCCGCCGCTTTTGACGGGCCAATTCCTTGTAATGTTAGCAAATCTGATTCAGTGGCTTCGTTTATATTAATGGTGACTTCATGATCTGTCTCATTCATTTCAACAGCAAGAACCGGCCCTGCCCCTTCTTCCTCCTCTCCTTCTTTTGGCACATACACGACCATTTCATCTTCAAGACGTAAAGCTAAATTGACCGCCTCTCGATTGGCGCTGTCTGTAAAACCACCTGCTTTTTCAATCGCTTCAAATAAACGGCTGCCCACCTCCAACTCGTAAACGCCTGGCGAAGCTACCATTCCTTTTACGTCGACGACAAGAACGCCATCCTCTGCTTCCTCCTCAAGTTCTGCTTCCTCGCTTTCCTCCAACCATGGCGGGATTTCACTGACAGTGCCACTATCCCCTCGAAAGTCGACAAACACCAAAACGATCACAATGAGGGCACAAATAACGACTCCGCCGCCATACAGCGCATACTTTTTTATCGGGAACGTCTTCATAAATTCCTCCTTTTTGGAATGATGAACAGGCAGGTTGGCATACGTTCATGAAAGAGCAGCTATCGAGGAGTGTGAGAATATGAGGGTCGGTTTTATCGGCACAGGAAGTATGGGAAGTTTATTAATTGAATCATTTATTGATGCCGGAGCGCTGAAACAGTCGAATATTTCCATCATTAACCGCTCCCCTGAAAAAGCCGCTGTGCTTAAGGCAACGTATCCAGGGATTACGGTGTCTCCTTCTCTTAAGGAGATTGCATCTACATGCGAATGGCTGTTCCTTTGTGTGAAGCCAAAAGAAATGCCCGCATTGTTTCATACTCTACAGCCACATATGGTTGCTGATCAAATCGCCATTTCGATTACCAGCCCTATTTCTGTTGAGTCCCTTGATGCAGCTTTGCCTTGCAAGACATGCCGTATTATCCCCAGCATTTTAAACCGTACCTTGTCTGGTTCAACATTAGTGACGTTTGGGAACAAATGTACGCAGGAAGACCAAGCGAATTTATTGCGTTTCGTGTCGGCGGTTTCAGAACCTTTGCAAATTGAAGAGGAGATTACTCGTGTTGCGTCCGACATTGTTAGTTGCGGACCTGCGTTTTTTTCCTTCCTTGCGCAACGATTTATCGATGGAGCAGTAAGCGAAACGTCGATCTCACAAGAAGAAGCGACCGAGTTGACAACTTCAATGATCATTGGCTTAGGAAAATTATTGGAGAGTGGCCATTACACGCTTCCCGCATTGCAAAAACGGGTCTGCGTCCCTGGCGGAATCACTGGAGAAGGCCTTGCTGTTTTAGACGATGAATTAGGGAATGGCTTTTGTTCTCTTTTCAAACGCACGCATGAAAAATACGCAGCTGAAAAAGAAAAGCTATTAGCGGAAGTTTTATACGAACCAAAGTAAAAAGCAGGAGGTTTGGCTTTCCCTCCTGCTTTTTTCGTGCTATTTCGCCTTTTTCCTGCTTAGACTTTTCGACAAGAGAAAAACAGCCGTTCACTCTTGCTTGTCGGTGGTTCATTTGTAAAGTCGGCGGTCACATTTAGATCGGCAAACCCTGCTTGTTTCAGCATTTCTTTATACGTTTCTACTGTATACGTCCGCTCAAAATGCGCTTCTTCCAGCCGTTCATACCGTCCATCTTGCTGCCGGACAAAAAAAGTCAGTTCGTGCACAACACTTAAGGGAACTTCCCCTGCAAAACTATGCCAAATGTACGAAACTTCTTCATCTGTATGAGCGTGCACTTCTCCAGGGAAGGCTTCCATGCGTGTAGGAGAATGGACATCAAAGAGAAGCAGTCCCCCCTTATTTAACAGGTTAAAACAAGAGGCAAGAGTGCGTGTCACACTTGCCTCGTCTTGTAAGTAGTTTAATGAATCGCAAAAAATCGTCACGACATCAAATGAACCAACTGGCGGCAAGTCGCTCATATCGCCTTGATATAACAGAGGTTGGTAACCTGCTTCCTGCAATTTCGCCTGCGCTACCGCAAGCATTTGTTCTGAAAGGTCAACCCCTACTGCCGTCAAACCACGTTTATGCATCTCTAACAGCCATTCACCTGTACCGCAGCCTAGATCTAGCACTCGGTTAACCTGAACGCCGTACATGTTGCATGTGCGTTCAAAATAAGTGGCCCATTTTGTGTAATCCACATGACTCATGAATGCATCGTACCAGAAAGATAAATGGCTATAGCTCATTCCTTTTCCACCCGATACGTAAAACCGTCACGCTGTTCGACTTTGCCGTCTTTGATCAGTTTGCCAAGCGCCCGCTTAAATGACGCCTTGCTCATGCCGAAACGGGCTTTAATGTCTTCAGGAGGCGATTTATCCGTATAAGGCATTCCGCCTTTTCGTTCTGCCAAAAAAGCGAGAATGCGATCAGCATCTTCTTTTTGTTGTTCTGTGCGAAGCAGCCGTTGCGTTACATTCACACGCCCATCGTCTCGTACAAATTGGACACGGCCACGAATCGTCTGTCCAAGGCGCGGAACTTCGGCAGCTTCATCTTGGTGAAGGAAACCAACAGGGCCATTTTCAATAAGCAACGCTGCCCCTTCGTCAAGAAAGTGGTAAATGACGCCTTCTACTTCTTTATTTAGCCATGATCGATCTGCAGCAATTGCCTGTGAAGTGACAGGCGACCCTTTGACTAACTTGCCCATTAAGCGCCCTTTTTTATCCCAAGTCAATGAACAAAACAACCGATCCCCTTCCGCCGGCCACTCACGCCGATCAAAAGGCAATTCATCCATCGACACAAATAAGTCTCTTGAAATTCCATTATCGACAAAAACGCCATGCCCCGGGCGTACACTGACAACCTTTAGCCAGTCCATTTCACCGTTTTTAATAATTGGTTCGTGCATCGTTGCCGAGAGACGATTTTGATGGTCATGATAAAGAAACACACGCACTTTTTCTTCCAATTCGAGAGGCTTTGTCGCCTCGTTTTGATGGAGGAGGATATCGGTATGCCCGTCACTTAAGAAATAACCAAATGAGGCTTCCCGTACAACAGCCAAGTCCGCTGTAATTCCCGGCTTTAGCATTCGTTCAGCACCTCTTGTAAGTTGACTTGAGCAGCGTCCCCCCACAACTTCTCAAGGTTGTAATAGAGACGTTCGTCTTTATGAAAAATATGGATAACAACATCGCCTATGTCAATCAGCACCCAACGGGCTACGTCGTATCCTTCTAATCGTTTAATATCAAGCCCTGCTTCTTGGGACACTTTTTTCAATTCATGGGCAATCGCTTGCACTTGCTTTTCAGAATTTCCGTGGCAAATGATAAAATAATCGGCAATCGGTGAAATGCCTCGCATATCCAGTGCGTTAATTTGCATCGCTTTTTTGTCGTCTAGTGCTGAAATCGCCATTTTTAGATGTTCATTCAAATTCCATTGCTCCTTTCTGTTTATAAAAAGCGTTATAAGCGGATACGGTTTCCGGGTGAATCAGCTGTTCTCTATCCAACAAAAAAAACATCGTTTGCCTTAGGGCAAAACAACAAGCCGCATCTAAGCTTTCCTCAGCTAGTTTTCTTGCTTGTTCCACACCTGGAAAACGCCGATTCGGTTCAATATAATCGGCAACAAATAAGACTTTTTCTAACAAACCCATGCCGGCACGCCCCGTCGTATGAGAACGGATGGCAAGCAAAATATCTTTGTCTTTAACGCCTAATTGATGTTCTACAAAGTAGGCTCCACAAGGGGCATGGAGCAGCTCATTTCCGTATTCGCCCCAATGAGGCTCATGCAGCTTGTTTCGAACAATCTCTTGCATCGTTTGTACATCGTGGTATTTACAAATATCATGGAGAATCGCTGCAAGTTCAGCCTTCGATTCATCAGCGCCATAATGCTTGGCAAGGGCGAGCGCCGTATCTCGGACGCCGAGAGTGTGGGTATAACGGACATCGGTCAAATGCTGCTTTACTTCCTGGAGTGCTTCATTCGTTGTTATCGCCATAAAGATTCCGCTCCTCAATTAATTGTTCAACTTCCGGCGTAACAAAATAGCGAATCGGTTTGCCTTTTGCAAGCCGTTCCCTAATTAGCGAAGAAGAGATGTTTACTTCGACAAACGGAACGAAATGGACGTCCGGCCGGCTTTTCACGCTTGCACCAGGACGGTTAAAGGCAACAAACGTCACCAATTGTTTCAGTTCATCGATTCCACGCCATTCTGGCAACATATCCACCATGTCGCCGCCAATCAAAAAAAAGAACTCATCATTAGGATAGGTTCGCTTCAGCTCGCGAACTGTATCAATCGTATACGATTTTCCTTTGCGGATTAGTTCGATGTCACAAACTCGAAAACGCCCCTCCTGAAGGAGAGCAGCTTTCACCATGTCGTAGCGGTCTTTGCCAGACGTTAAACCAGTTCGGTCTTTATGGGGAGGCGTCGACACTGGCACAAACCAGACTTCATCCAGTTTGATTGTCGTTAATGCCTCTTGCGCGATAAGCAAATGGCCGAGATGAGGGGGGTCAAACGTGCCGCCAAATAATCCAATCCGCTTCACTCTTACCTCACTCCTCTGTTACCGGCCAGGCAACTCGATCTGTTTGTTTTCTCTTGACGGTTTATAAAGAATGATCATATTGCCAATGACTTGCACTAGGAAAGAGCGTGTCTTGTTGACAATTTCTTCCGCAACGTAATGTTTATCCTCAAGGCAGTTTTGCAATACGCTAATTTTAATCAATTCTCGTGCTTCAAGGGCTTCGTTGATTTGCACAATCATGTTTTGGTTGACGCCCCCTTTGCCGACTTGAAAAATCGGCTGGACCGCGTGTGACTTGGCCCGTAAAAACCGCTTCTGTTTATTCGTTAACATTTGCTATTACATCTCCCATTAAGTTAAATGCATACGCACAACGCGTTCCATGCATTTGCGGTTTGGTTTGTGCCCTGTCCAGTGCTCAATGGACAACGCTCCTTGATTGACAAACATGCCAATGCCATTTAAAATCCGGTTTCCTCTTTGTTTCGCTTCTTGCAAAAGCGCTGTCTCGTATGGGTTATAAATTAAATCACTAACAATCGTCGCTCGTTTAAGACGGTCTAAGGCGATCGGCTGTTTGCTCGTATCAGGGTACATACCAACGGAAGTCGTATTAATTAATACGTCGTATGTACCAAGAGTTGATTCCGCCTCGTCAAGCGAGATTGCCTCAATATCCAAATGACTAAACAGCCGCGCCAGCTCCTGGGCTTTTTCCGCCGTCCGGTTTGAAACAGAAATAGTGGCACGTTGTTTGCCAAGGGCGTGAATAACAGCCCTCGCTGCGCCTCCTGCGCCAATGACAAGCACACGGCTTCCTTTAAGCGATTGGTCGCTTACAACCGGAAGAAGGGATTCCATGTAACCATCCGCATCTGTGTTTTTGCCGACCCAACGGCCGTTCTGACAAACGACTGTATTGACCGCCCCCATCGCTTCGGCATCCTCATCAATTTCGTCTAAATACTCGATGATTGCGACTTTATGGGGGATGGTTACGTTAAACCCGTCGATGCCTTGCGCTTTCATTGTACGTATAGCATTTCCCAATTCCCTTGGAGAAATGTCATAGGCACGATAAACAGCATCTAACCCCATGTCTTTATAGGCTGCCTCATGCATGACTGGGCTTTTGCTATGGCCTAGTGGATGACCAATTAAACCAAATTGGCGGGTCATTTCCTCCACCTCCTGCTCCCTTTTTTACGTATGGATAGAACGGCGAATCGCAACGCCGACTTCTTTTGGGGCGTGTGCTTCAATGATGGCACCTTCTGTCTGGATCCGAATCCAACCTAAACCTGAGAAGACAATATCCATCGGCTCTTTGTCCACTTTAAACGAATGCTTTACGAGCGGTCGGACTTGTTCGCCAGCTTCTAAATAAGGAGGGACGAGCAGCTCGCCTCCATGCTTGCTGTACAAATCGTCTGCTTTTTCTAATTTGGTGCGATGAATATGCAAACGATTTGCCGTATAAACAACAAACGAGGAAGGCGCTCCCTTTACAAAATCAAATCGAGCTAAGCCGCCTAAAAATAGGGTCTGTCCTTCTTTTAATTGATACACAATTGGTTTAATTTCTTTTTTGGGCGTAATTTCCTTTAACCCTTTTACACTAAGCAAATGGGCATACTGGTGGCGGTTAACCAGTCCAGGTGTATCGACTAACGACTTGCCGTCGCCTAGAGGAATGTCAATCATCGCCAGCGTCGTCCCTGGAAAGTGAGAAGTGGTGATCATCGCTTCATCCGCTTGTCCATGCATAGCGAGGATTCTGTTGATAAACGATGACTTGCCAACATTTGTACAGCCAACGACATAAACATCTCGGCCTCTTCGCATTTCGTCAATGGTTAAGGCGACATCATCGATCCCTTCCCCAGTAACAGTACTCATTAATTTTACTTCAAGTGGCTTTAATCCTAAATCACGAGCGGACTTTTTAAGCCAGTTTATCAGCTTGTTGCGGTTCGTAGATTTAGGAAGAAGGTCAACTTTATTAGCCACAAGCAATACAGGGTTTTTTCCGACGAAACGGTGGACCCCTGAAATCCAACTGCCATAGAAATCGACGACATCAACGACTTTAACAATTAGTGCCTTTTTATAGTGAAGGGACTCAAACATCGCTTGAAAATCCTCGTCGCCAATTGAAACTGACTCAATTTCATTGTAATGTTTGAGCCTGTAACACCGTTTGCAAACCACTACGTCTCGCTTTAAAGCCGACTCTGGTGCGTAACCAAGCTTTTTCGGATCTTCCGTTTGGATGGAGACACCGCAACCTGAGCAGTGCCATTCTTCCTTCGATTCCGTCATGCCTCATCCTCCCAATGTATGTACCCTTTTCTTCTCATCCATTTTAATACAATCCGTTCAACCCGTCGATTTACTTTTGTCATCCAGCCATCGGTGCTTGCAACAGGCACGACCAAAATCGTATACAGCCCAGCACGGTTACCGCCGAGAACATCTGTGAATATTTGGTCACCAATAACGACCGCTTCATCAGTGCGAACACCCATTTGTGTGCACGCCTGCTTAAACGCTCTCCTCATAGGCTTTTTAGCGCTATGGATAAAGACCACTTTCTCAGGGTCACAAAAGGTTTTTACACGCTTTTCATTGTTGTTTGAAACAATCGTTACGTGTAAACCCGTTTTCTCTAGCTCTTTCAACCATTGTTTGACTTCTGGCGTCGCGCCTGGCCGATGCCATTCAACTAAAGTATTATCTAAATCGGTAATGACCGCCTTTATTCCACGGTCACGGAGCGCATTCAAATCAATGTCATAAATGCTTTTTACATATTGATTAGGGAGTAACTCGCTGAACACATCAGCACCTCATTTCTAAACATTCCACATTAACTAACCAATCATCAACTATACCGTTCATCCCCCATTTTATCAAACATAATCCTTTTTTATAAAGATCCTTATTCATGATTCGACAAAAACCATTATGAACGAAAAACTTTTCGACAAATACTCCTATGTTCCTTTCTGTGGATAACTTTGTTCACTTTATAAACACTTGTACATTGGGAGTTTGAGACAAAAACCCACAAAATGCTAACAGGTTATCAACGAGTCCATGTGGATAAACGAACGGTTGTTCTAGTCCCTAATACATGATAGGATTTGATTAATCATATAAGTGATTGCAAGGTCGCGGTCATTTCTATCGACGAGGAGGTGAACCTGCTGACGCTTTAGCGGGGGGACAATGGAAAATTTATCGGACGAGTTGCTAATTGAAACGTACCATAAAGCCATTGAGCTTGAACTTAACCAAGACTTCATTGATTTGATTCACGATGAACTCCTTAGGCGTTCATTAACGGACAGGATTAAACTCTCTTCATGAAGATTGATAGAAATAGCCCGCCTTGTGAGCCTTGAAGAAAAAGACGACTTTTAAAAGTCGTCTTTTTCTTCTGTCTCTTTTGGCAAAAGCTTTATATATTCACGCGGCGCAAATTCAACGGAATCATACTCTTGTATAGTGAATCCTTCCCTCTTTTCTTTCCACGTTTTATCCATATCATAATCCAACCACCAACTGCCTAAAAAAATGATCGTAAATACGATCCCACATAAGATCCCTTTCGTTTGAGTTCGAATGGAACATCCCCGCCTTCTTTTTTACATATAGCGTCGTCTGATCAAGGGGCAGTTTATACATTCAAAAAAAATTTTAGGCGCTCCCCACGCCTTTTATCCTATTTAATAGATATGTCCAACATCGTAAATCCTTGACGCTCTAAGGATGCACGGCTTTTTTTTTTGCGTTATAATGGCTGAGATCCATTTTTACTTCAAAGGAGGCAAGGCATGTCCAGTTTGCATATCGCCATCCTCATTCCATTTATGATGGCTATTCTTATACCACTAATTTACCCGTATACAAAAAAAATCCACACTGGTTGGTTTGTTTTATGTGTTCCAACTGCGCTTTTCCTGTACTTTTTAACGTTTTTACCGACGACGATGGAGGGCGGTTACGAATATGTATCCCTTTCCTGGGTTCCCTCACTCGGCATTAACGTTGATTTGTATGTTGACGGTCTTAGCTTACTATTTGCCTTGTTAATTACAGGAATTGGCGCATTGGTCGTGTTGTACTCTATTTACTACTTGGACAAAATGTCAGAACGCCTACACCATTTTTACGTTTACTTGCTAATGTTTATGGGAGCCATGGTTGGCGTCGTACTATCCGATAATTTGATTGTTTTGTATATCTTTTGGGAGCTAACCAGCCTTGCTTCAGCACTGCTTATCAGCTATTGGTTCCATCGGAAAGCTTCTGTATATGGTGCACAAAAATCAATGCTGATCACGGTGTTCGGTGGCTTTGCGATGCTAGCTGGCTTCTGTATCCTCTACGGGATGACAGGGACTTTCAGTGTCCGCGATATTATCGCGCAGACAGAAGGCTTGGCCGGTAGCACACTATTTTTAGCGGCAATGATTTTAGTGCTCCTAGGGGCTTTTACAAAATCAGCTCAATTCCCGTTCCATATTTGGTTGCCTGATGCAATGGAAGCGCCTACTCCAGTTTCAGCCTATTTGCATTCAGCAACAATGGTTAAAGCAGGCATTTATTTAGTAGCCCGCTTAACACCCGTGTTCGGCGGCGAAGCTGTATGGTTCTGGACGCTGGTTATTGCCGGCCTTGTTACGCTTACGTATGGATCGATTACAGCTGTACGCCAAAAAGATTTAAAAGGAATCTTGGCTTACTCAACCATCAGCCAACTAGGGCTGATCATGAGCTTACTCGGAGTCGGTTCTGCTGCTCTTTATGTAGAATCAGGCGAAGGGGCCCTCTTTTATTCACTTGCTATTACAACTGCCGTCTTCCATTTGTTAAACCACGCGACTTTCAAAGGCAGTTTGTTTATGGCAGTCGGCATTATTGACCATGAAACCGGCACTAGGGATATCCGCAAATTAGGCGGATTAATGACGATCATGCCAATCACTTTTGCTATTTCGGCCATAGGGCTGGCTTCCATGGCTGGATTGCCGCCATTTAACGGCTTTCTTTCAAAAGAAATGTTTTTTACGAGCTTGCTGCGAGCAGCAGAAGGTGATTTCTTTTCATTAGAAACGGTAGGCCTTTTGCTTCCGGTTATTGCTTGGGTTGCTAGTGTGTTTACGTTTCTGTACTGTGCGATCACATTCTTCAAGACGTTCTTCGGAAAATTCGAGCAAAGCCATTACAAAAAGCCCGTTCATGAAGCTCCTTTCGGAATGCTGATTAGCCCAGTGATTCTAGTAGCTTTAGTTGTTACGCTCGGTATATTTCCAAACGTCGTCGCACAATCGCTTGTTGCCCCCGCTGTCACCAGCATACTCCCTCGTTTTTCTGCGGACGAGCTTGACATCAAGTTTTCGCTATGGCACGGGATCAATACGGAATTGCTAATGACATTGGCTATCATTTTATGCGGAAGCGTCCTCTTGATCACGATGAAAAAATGGTCGCAGTTTCATATCTATAAACGTGAAAGAGACCCACTCAATTGGTTTTACGATCAAGGCTTAGATGGTCTTATTCACTTTTCGCAAACAGTCACAAGAGCACAAATGACAGGGTTGCTAAGGGATTATTTTGTTTATATGTGTGCGTTTATCCTTTTGCTCCTCGGTTGGACATTTTGGTATGCCGATGCATGGTCTTTTAACATAAGTGCCGTAGCGACGACTCCGTTTTTTGTCTATATCGTAACAGCAGTGTTTATAGTGACCACTTTGTGCCTGCCGTTTATTCAAAAACGGATGACGTTGATTATCTTTGCAGGAATCATCGGCTATATTATGGCACTCTATTTTGCAATGTTTCGCGCACCGGACTTAGCGCTTACACAGCTTTTAATTGAAACGGTAACGGTTGTGCTATTAATGCTAGCATTCAGGCACTTGCCAGAAATGGCGCCTGAAAAGGCCGCTCCTTCAAAAAAACTGAGCAATATTGTGATCTCAGCTGCTGTAGGAGTCACCATTACCGTTGTCGGTATTAGCGCTTATTCGCTTGGCACCGATGCAAATTTTTCGTCGATCTCCGACTATTACATCGAAAACGTTTATAAACTTGGAGGCGGAACCAATATGGTAAACGTCATCCTCGTCGATTTCCGGGGACTTGATACAATGCTTGAAGTCCTTGTGCTTGGCATTGTCTCACTTGCCGTCATCATGTTAATCAAACACCGCTTTAAAGGAGGGGAAGATGTGTGAAGTATTCCAAATCCCATGACGTGCTTCAGCAAACGCTAATTACTGTAGCCGCCTATTTTATTCTCGCCTTTTCCTTTTACTTGTTTTTTGCCGGACATAACGATCCAGGTGGAGGATTCATTGGCGGATTAATGGCCGCCTGTGCCTTTATCCTTATTTATGTCGTTTTTGACCGTAAAAAAGCCCAGGAAGCAATCAAGATTTCATTTGTGCCATTTATTGCGATTGGCTTGTTGCTGACAATTGCCGTAGGTTTTATTGGCATCCTTTTTGGACGGGCTTATTTGGAACAATTTTTTGATTACTTCCATTTCCCTTTTTTTGGTAAAATCGAATTAACAACAGCGTTGCCTTTCGACTTAGGGATCTTTTTTGTTGTCGTAGCCATGGCGATGGTTGTAACCTTAACAATTGCGGAGGATAAAGGCTAATGGAAATTTTAATGTTTATCGTCATCGGCGTTCTTTTTTCGATTGGCACTTACCTTTTATTAGCACGCAGCTTGCTTCGTGTCATCGTATCGTTAATGATTCTTTCCCACGGCGCCCATTTGCTGCTTTTGACGATGGCTGGTCTCAATGCTGAAGCTCCACCGCTTGAGCATATGGCAGACGGTGGCTACACAGACCCACTGCCCCAAGCGCTTATTTTGACAGCAATTGTTATTAGCTTTGGAATCACTGCCTTTTTGGTTGTGCTTGGCTACCGGACGTACAAAGTGCATAACACCGACGACTTAGAGAAATTAAGGGGTTCTGCCGATGAATAATATGCTTATCATTCCTGTAATCTTACCATTTGCTGTAGGAGCAACATTGATTTTGTTCGCCAAATATCGCAGAACGCAACGCTTCATTAGCTTGTTCGCCTCCATTGCGATATTGGCAAGCGCACTGTTTCTCGCATACGACGCTTATGCTAACGGCATTACGACACTCGAGTTCGGAAATTGGAATGCCCCATTTGGCATTGTCTTCGTAGCTGATTTGTTTTCCACATTTATGGTACTACTCTCAGCTATTATTGGGCTCGTCTGTTTGCTTTTTGCCTTTTGGACCATCCATCCTGAACGGGAAAAATTTTATTTCTATCCCTTTTACTTCTTTCTATTGACTGGAGTAAACGGCGCTTTTCTTACAGGGGATTTATTTAACTTGTTTGTTTTCTTTGAAGTGATGCTGTTGTCATCGTATGCATTAATCGTTATTGGAGGAACAGGCTACCAATTGCGAGAATCATTCAAGTATGCAACGATTAACGTATTTGCTTCGATTCTCTTTTTAGTAGGCGTTGCCTATCTCTACGGGATTACGGGCACGTTAAATATGGCCCACTTAGCGATTCGGATCGGGGAAATGGAGCAAACAGGGGCTTTGCAAGTGGTAGCGATGATTTTCTTTCTCGTGTTTGCGATGAAAGGGGCGTTATTTCCCCTTTACTTCTGGCTCCCCCGCTCTTACTATGGACCACCAGCGGCGGTTGCCGCCCTGTTTGGTGGGTTGTTGACGAAGGTTGGCATTTACGCGATCATCCGTACATTTACGCTCATTTTTACAAATGACCCAGGATTTACCCATACGTTTATTCTATGGATTGCGGGATTCACGATGTTTTTTGGCGTTCTTGGAGCCGTATCGCAATTTGATTTCAAACGGATTCTATCCTACCATATCATTAGCCAGGTTGGTTATATGGTAATGGGCCTTGGGCTATATACACGGGCGGCTATTGCTGGGGCAGTCTTTTACATTGCCCACCACATTATTGTAAAAACAGCACTTTTTCTGTTTGCTGGTGCAACGGAAAAAGTGACAGGCACAACCGATCTTAAAAAAATGGGCGGTTTGCTGAAAACCCACCCTTGGCTTGCGTGGCTATTTTTAATCAGCGCATTATCACTTGCTGGGATTCCTCCGCTAAGCGGCTTTTTCAGTAAATTTCCGCTCATCTTGGAAAGCTTAGTAGTCGAAAGTTATGGCATCGCATTCGTCGCGTTGCTCGTCGGCTTACTGACGTTGTTTTCAATGATCAAGATTTTTGTATATGCATTCTGGGGAAAGCAAGCACATACGGACGAACAGGCGTCTTTTTCCGTAACAAAATTCTTGCTGCCGATCGTTCCCCTTGTGATGTTAACGATTGCCTTAGGCATCGCTGCTGAACCTGTATTCACCTATTCGCTTGCTGTAGCTGACCAGCTACTCAATCCGGAAATTTATATTCAATCTGTTTTGGGAGAGTGAGAAAATGGCATTTCAGATAATCATAAATACGTTAATTGCGTTTTTGTGGATGCTCTTTCAAAACAGCTTTAGCGCCCAGTCTTTCGTCTTTGGTTATATCATAGGAATGCTTGTCGTTCTTTGCTTGATCCGTTTTAAAGGCCGCTATTTTTATATGCTTCGGGTTTGGTCCTTTTTAAAGCTGATGGTTGTGTTTGCCAAAGAATTGACGATTGCAAACCTCGATGTTGCTAAAATTGTCATCAGCCCTAAAATGAAAATTGCCCCGGGGATCATTGCCGTGCCAACTGAACTAGAGACAAGAGCGGAAAAAACCTTGTTTGCCGTCATGATGACATTGACACCAGGGACGATGTCGATCGAGTTTTCAGAAGACGGCCGCTACATTTTTGTCCATGCCTTACATGCCGAAGACAAAGACAGTATGGTTAAACAAGCCAAAAATACATTTGAGGCAGGCATTTTGGAGGTGACTCGTCGCTATCATGTTTAATCTGTTGCTCTCTATTGCTTTAGTGATATTAAGCCTTGCGGCGCTCCTTTGTTTTGTCCGTGCCCTTCTTGGACCGACGAATCATGACCGGATCGTGGCGCTTGATACCGTTGGCATCTTATTAATTGGCTTTGTCGGCATTTTAATGATCCTTCAAGACACGCGCGCCTATACCGAGGTTCTTCTCGTCGTAGGCATCCTCGCTTTTGTTGGCTCTGCCGCCATGGCGAAATTCCTTGAGAGGGGGAATTTGTTTGACGACGATTGAATGGCTAATCGCGGTTTTGGCTTTACTAGGGTCCATTTTTGGCTTCCTTTCCGCTGTAGGCATTGTCCGATTGCCTGATGTGTACTCCCGGCTCCATGCAACCGGAAAAAATTCGACATTTGGCGTTATGATGATCATGGCCGCTGTGTTTCTCTACTTTTTTGTATTAAAAGGCGAGTTTATTGGTAAGTTGTTGTTAACCATTCTATTTGTATTTATTACGGTGCCGATTGCAGCATTAATGATTTCTCGATCCGCTTACCGTACCGGCGTTCCGATGGATGCTTCCAGTGTCTGCGACGAAATGAAGCCTTTTTATGACAAAGAAAAGAAAACCTATAAGAACAACAGTAAAAAAACAACGAATCCACAATAGGTGTCATGAAAAAACGCTACCAAAATGTTAACTACGGAAAAATACCCCCTAAAAAAAGGACATGTTTGACTACAAGTACAGTGCCGATTTTAGGGAAAAACGTTACAAAGTCATTAAAAATCAGGTGTTCAGCCTTATTTTGGCCTTTAAGTCTTGACACAACAAGGATTCATGAGTAAATTAAGGGCAGGCATTGTCGCTATAAGCCGCACACAGCGAATATAGCAATATGTTGGTCTGTAAGAAGAAAAGAATGAAACAACTTTACGATAAGAAAAGGAGTTTTTTAAGATGAACAAAACAGATTTAATCAATGCAGTATCAGAACAAGCAGAAATCTCTAAAAAAGACGCTTCTAAAGCGGTTGACGCTGTTTTTAATGGCATTACGGAATCACTCGTAAAAGGAGCAAAAGTACAACTAGTTGGTTTTGGCAGCTTTGAAGTTCGCGAGCGTTCTGCCCGCAAAGGCCGCAACCCGCAAACTGGCGAAGAAATTGAAATCCCAGCTACAAAAAATCCTGCATTCAAACCAGGTAAACAGCTAAAAGACGCTGTTAACGAGTAAAACAATAGTAAACAAATAGATTCCACTAGGGGTGCTTCGTGCTGAGAAAAGGTTCGCCTTTAACTCTTCAACCTGATCTAGTTCATACTAGCGTAGGGAAGTGGAAACGTAAAAAATACATTTGTTTTTTACATTACAACAGTCGCCTCCACAAGAACAGGCGGCTGTTTTTTATTTTAGACAGAAAGGATGATGGTGTTGTCAACGATTTATCGCGCCTTAACGATCGCCGGAACCGATCCTACAGGAGGAGCTGGCATCCAAGCCGATCTCAAGACTTTTCAAGAATTAGAAGTGTATGGAATGAGTGTGATTACCTCTTTAGTGGCGCAAAATACGACAGGTGTACGGGCCATCCACCACGTGCCTCTTGAATTTATCGACCAACAATTCCAAGCGGTTGTCGATGATATTTATCCAAGCGCTATTAAAACCGGCATGATCGCGCTCCCAGAAATGATGGAACTTCTACAACAACAGCTAAATTCCCACAAAAACGTCCCTTATGTTTGCGACCCAGTGATGATGGCCAAAAACGGCGACCCACTGCTAGAAAAGCATGTACGCGCTAAGCTTCGAGAGTCACTTGTGCCTTTAGCAACGATTGTGACGCCTAATATTGCAGAAGCTGAAGATTTAATTGACATGAAAATTGATGATGTTGACGATATGGAAAAAGCAGCCATACGGATTGTCAAAGAATTAGGGGCACAAAGCGTTGTTGTGAAAGGGGGAAGTTTAACAGGCGATGCGGTTGATGTGTTTTACAGTAAAGAGACCGGATTGTTTAAACTTGATGCGCCCCGTACGGATACAAAACATACACATGGGACAGGCTGTACCTTCTCAGCGGCTATTTGTGCACAATTGGCTAAAGGCATAGGGCTATTGAGTGCAGTCCAAAAAGCAAAAGTTTTTACAGCAGATGCCATCACATGGTCTTTGCAGATCGGGA
This sequence comes from Shouchella clausii, assembly GCF_001598215.1. Lineage (GTDB taxonomy): Bacteria > Bacillota > Bacilli > Bacillales > Bacillaceae_D > Shouchella > Shouchella tritolerans. The sequence goes on from NZ_BCXJ01000002.1 coordinate 472,229, forward strand.
ATGGTTATGGCCCGACCAACCATTGGGGTCATCGACTCAATGGGCTACCAGGTAAAAACGCTAGCCAATAAGGGAACGATTCCCACGTTTATTTGTCGCCCAGGCGCATGACAGGATATGGTCGAGTGCGAATGCTCTGTACGCATTTTTTAAATGGCAATAACAAAAAGCATGCGTCTCGGTAACGGTGTATACCGTAACTTCCCTTTGCGTTAACTTTTTATTTTTTGCTTCATAGATGAGTTCTACCCGTCCATGCTCAGTAGCAGCCCTGTTTAATAACCGGATCATATCGGTCACACTCCTTTTAGTTTCATTATAATGAGCGAACGAATGTTCGTCAATAGAAATAAGAATATTTGTTCGCTAAAGTTCTCCCGCATCTTTAATGAAAAGAATGCGGGCTTTCTGTTTTAAAATCTTTTATTGTGCTTAAATCCTCCTTGTTTCCCATTCCTTCTTCCTAACATCAACGTATTTATTTTCATGGCTTTTTGTTCTAGTTCATAGACGCATACATGGGAGTTAAGTATAATGGGAAAAGTATTTGGAAATGACCTCCCAGGTTATAAACGCGAATAAATGGGTATGTAAAAGTTTATTCCGTCATCACAGTTGATTTCAAACAAGGAGCGCACTAATGAATTCAAATGACACACGAACGAAGATTGACCCCGTATTTTACTGGGTGCTTGGCATCCTCCTAATCTTTATTGCTTTTGGCATCTTTGCTCCGGCGCGTCTTGAAGCCATTACGGCCGCTGCCCAAGCCTTTATTGCCGATCGGTTTGGCTGGTATTACTTAATTGTCGTTACCTTCTTTTTGCTCGTTTGCCTCTTTTTCGTCTTTAGCCCTTATGGAAAGATACGCTTAGGCAAGGAGGAAGACCGACCTGAATACAGTTACCTAACGTGGTTTGCTTTTTTATTTAGCGCCGGGCTTGGCGTCGGACTTCTGTTTTTCGGGGCAGCAGAACCAATTGCTCATTATGCAGTGAGCTCACCGACTGTAGAAGAAAGAACGGGAGCAGCAGCGCTAGAGTCAATGAAGTACGTATTTCTACATTGGGGCTTTCATGGTTGGGCCATTTATGCGCTTGTGGCGATTTGTTTGGCTTACTTTAATTTCCGCAAAGAACAACCTGGCCTGATTAGCGCGACGCTGTCGCCACTAATCAATCCAAATGGCTTCGTCGGCAAAACGATCGATGTGATCGCTATTATTGCCACATTGTCGGGAATTGCAACGACGCTCGGATTTGGGGCAGCACAAATGAACGGCGGCATCTCCTTCCTGACAAACCTAGAAAACAGCTTTATGCTCCAGCTAGTGATTATTGTGGTTATTACTGTGCTTTTCCTCATTTCGTCATCTACTGGACTTGATAAAGGAATTCGTATTTTAAGCACTGTCAATATGACACTTGTTGTGCTTATGCTGCTGTTTTTCGCGATATTTGGCGCAACTATGTACTCGTTAAATCTATTCACAAATACACTTGGTCAGTACATACAGTCCATGCCTGAACTGAGTTTTACCATCGCTCCAAACAGCGCAGAACACCGTGCTTGGATTAATGCGTGGACCTTGTTTTATTGGGCCTGGTGGATGGCATGGTCTCCTTACGTTGGCACATTTATCGCCCGCGTATCAAGAGGCCGAACACTGCGAGAGTTTGTCATAGGTGTACTGCTTGTTCCTTCGCTACTAGGCTTTGTTTGGTTTTCTTTCCTAGGGGGGACATCGATTGCTGTCGAGTCTTCGGGCGCTGCCACGATCTCAACATTGGCTAATGAAGAGATGCTGTTCGGCGTGTTAAGCACAATGCCTTTTAGCACCATTACTTCCTATATAACGATCTTTTTAATCGCTGTATTTTTTATTACATCAGCTGATTCAGCAACATTTGTGCTAGGAAGCCAGTCTACAAGAGGATCATTAAATCCACCTAACAAAATTAAAATAACGTGGGGACTGTTAATGTCAGCGACTGCCGCTGTCCTCCTCTATAGCGGTGGCCTGCAAGCTTTGCAAAACACGATGATCGTCGTGGCGTTTCCTTTTTCCATTATCATCGTGCTTATGGTGATTTCTCTTTTAAAAGCACTGCGCCAAGAAGGGCTAAAAGAACAGGTCAAAGAGCGGCGGCTACGGCGTGAATTGGTCGAGCTTCGCAACTTTAAAAACAAGCATGAACGCGAAGAGAAAAAACGCTTAAAACAGGAACAAAAAAAACAGCACAAACGTGCCGCCTCAAAAAGCAATCACCAAAAAACAAAACCACCAAAAAAGAACGACTAAAAAGCTTGATACAGGCGATAACCTTTTTCACCATATATGCTAGGGCCAGCGTTCGCTGGCCCCATTTTTATCTTGCGTATGCCTCTTGCTTCTTTCCGTAGGACTGCTCTTAGATGGACGTCGTCTGCTTTGTCTCCGTCCATGCCTTCTTCCACGAGTGCTGAGCAAACAGCAACAGCCCAAGGGCGAAACAGGCTGAAAGGGCGAATAAAAGAAATCCGCTAGCATACGTTCCTGTTATATCCTTAAACAAGCCAAGAATATTTGGCAAGAAAAAGCCGCCAACACCTCCGGCAGCCCCGACAATGCCAGTCACCATGCCGATTTCTTTGCGGAAACGCTGAGGGACAAGTTGAAACACAGCGCCGTTGCCCATGCCGAGACAGCCCATCCCTACAAATAACGCAGTGAGAGCAAAAGCAATAGGCGGGAGAAAACTAACGGCAAACATGCAAAGGGCTACGCCAACAAAAAGTACAGTGAGCAAGCGAGCGCCGCCAATTTTGTCAGCAATCAAACCGCCAACTGGACGTAATAAACTGCCCGCCGCAACGACAAGTGTGACAAACTCTCCTGCTCTTACCCCTGAAACAGCGTACTGGTTAACAAAGAAATAGCTTAAAAAGCTTGACAACCCTACAAATCCACCAAATGTAACACTGTAAAGCAAGCAAAAGTACCATGTATCCCGCTCTTGGAATACACGGAAATACACTTTTAACGGCTTCGGCGCTGGCTGGTTTGGTGGCTCCTTCGCCATAAGGATGTAAGAGATGAGCACAAGGGAAAGAGGGATAAGTGCTAGTCCCATCACGCCATTCCAACCGACCACTTCCGCTAGCCTTGGCCCGAACAATGTCGCAAATAAGGTGCCGCTATTTCCAGCTCCTGCTATTCCCATTGCCACCCCTTGTAAATGGGGTGGGTACCACCGGCTAGCCATTGGTAGTGAAGCTGAAAAACTAGCCCCTGCAACGCCAAGCAGCAGCCCGATCGCGACCAATTCTGACACGCTCGTGCCGAATAACCAGCCCCACAACAGCGGCACCATCGTTACAACCATCCCTGCTATGCTCGTCTTTTTTGGCCCATAGCGATCTGTCAGAATGCCAACAAGGATACGAAAAACAGAGCCTGCTAAAATTGGAATCCCAACAATGAACCCAATTTGTGAAGCGGTCAAGCCAAAATCAGCAGTAATATATGCTCCAAGCGCACCAAGCAATACCCAAATCATAAAGCTTACATCGAAGTATAAAAAAGCGGAAAACAACGAAGGCGCATGCCCGCTTTTACGCAACTCAGAAAGTTTCATGTTCCTAACACTCCTTCCATTTGCTCGTGAATAACTAATGGTTCGGCCCTTACTGAACTAACTTTAAAAGCTGGCATGCGACAATCAGGATCTAAATTGCCTGTAATTATACGATTGACGTTTTGCTTGCCACTCCAGTGAAAGGGGACAAAAATAGTGTCCTCACGAATCGTTTCTGTAAAATGACAACGGACGATCATACTGCCTTGTTTAGTAGTCAGCTTGATAAGTGCTTGATCAGCGATTCCATGCTTTTTAGCAGTGCCTGGATGTATTTCTGCAAAAGATTCAAAGCTTCGCGCCATAAGGGAGGCGCTATTTCTTGTCTGTACGCCAGTCAAATAGTGAGCAAGGACTCTGCCTGTCGTTAAATAAAGAGGATAATCTCGACTTGGTTCTTCTTTTGGCACAGGCGCCTCATTCGGAACAACGGTCATAAGCGCTTTTTTGTTTGGACGATAAAAACAATCCGCAAATAACATTGGCGTCCCTGGATGTTCCAGGCTAGGGCATGGCCAAAAAATCCCCTTTTCTTTCCTAAGCCGCTCATACGTGATTCCATAGTAGTCAGCGATTCCGCCTTTGCTGGCCATTCTTAATTCAGTAAAGATGTCTTCCGCACAGGAATAGGAAAAATCATTTCCTTTGCCAAGAGCAGCAGCAATGTTACAGATAATTTGCCAATCATGTCGGGCTTCTCCATAAGGGGCCATGCTAGCTTCGCGCAACGTCACTCTGCCTTCTACATTTGTCATCGTTCCTTCATCTTCTAAATAAGATGTTGATGGCAAGATCAAGTCAGCAAGCTGAGCTGTTTCAGAGACAAACAAATCGACAGCGACAAGAAATTTCAGCTTTTTTAAAGCGTTTTTGACAAAATCGGCTTGTGGATGGGATACTACCGGATTGGAGCACATTAAAAGCATTCCGGTAATTTCCCCCTTGTCTGCTTTTTCCATCATTTCAAAAGCAGAGACACCCTTCCTTGGCAACTGTTCAGGCAAAATCCCCCAAATAGCGGCAACATGAGCGCGATGTGCTTCATTTTCGATTGAACGGTATCCTGGAAGCTGATCGGCTTTTTGACCATGTTCCCTTGCCCCTTGGCCGTTACTTTGTCCAGTAACCGCCGCAAATCCACAGGCATGTTTGCCTAACTTCCCTGTAACCATTAGAACATTCAGGAAATTGCGGACAGCCATTGATCCGTTTGTTTGCTGCTCAACGCCTCTTGCCGTAAAAATCATCCCTGTTCTTGCCTTAGCAAATGTTTCAGCCGCCTTGATGATCACATCGCCACAGACGCCTGTTTGCTCGGCTATGTTTTCAAGTTTAAGCTTGTCAATATGGGCTTTGACTTCCTCAAACCCTTCAACCCGTTTTTGGATGAAAGCGGCATTTTCGTAGCCACCTTCCAAGATACATTTCAACAACCCATTTGCTAAAGCCGCGTCTGTACCTGGTTTTAGCTTTATGTGCAAATCGGCCAGCTGCGCAGTTGCCGTTTCCCTTGGATCAACAACAATCAGAAAAGCGCCGTTCTTTTTCGCTTCTTCAATGTAAGGCATCAGCGTTGGTTGGCATTCAGCTAAATTAGTTCCTACCAACATCACACATTCCGCAAACAGAACGTCTTCAAGCGAATTGGTTAAACCTCGATCTATTCCAAATGCAGATGTAGCAGCTGAAGCAGCAGCCGACATACAAAGCCGTCCGTTATAGTCAATATGCCTTGATTTCAAGGCTACACGGGCAAATTTCCCAAGCAAATATGCTTCTTCATTTGTAATTGAGGCGCTTCCATATACGGCCATTGCATCATGCCCATCTTTTTGTTGAATCGCCTGAACGTTTTCAGCGATTTGTTTCAGTGCATCATCCCAACTAATGGGCAGCCATGTTCCATTTACTTTGGCCAGCGGTTGTGTAAGCCGATTGGCATGAAATGCGTGTTGGTGAGCATTCAGCCCTTTTACACATAAACGGCCTTTAGATGTAGGATTCTCTATGCCAACAACGTCGTATGATGTTTTATGTTCGTACTTGCGTTCAATCAATTGCATCTTGCATTGTACACTACAAAAAGGGCATTGGCTGTTATAGACGATTTCACGATCAGGCGCTTGTCTTTTTTCCTGCAAATGGGCAGACTGCATTCGAGTATGATCCCTCCACTCCAAATTTTTATCTCTTTAAACGACTGGAATTCGTTCTGTCAGCTTACGGTTAAGTGCCGTTGTTTCCGCTAGCTGTTTATTCAATTTTGCCTGGCAAGCAGTGTCAAACACGACTTCACGAACATGGACGGCGCCTTTACGTATAAGCCAAGCAGCGATATTTTCACTGTACTGCGCTGATTGCCTAAAGTATTGCAGCAACGCACAAGTAAGTTGAAAGGCTGCTTCAACAGAATGGTTCGTACAAATGAATTCAGAACCAATAGTGACTTCCCAGTTTAATGGCGACCGGGAGAGACGAATAGCAGCCAGCTCGTGACGACGACCAGCTAACGTAAAGCATACTTCTGTTTCTGCAGGAAAAGGCACACAATCAAATAAATCGAGCAGCCTTTCAGCCAAGTGCCTCCCTTCCGGCCAGCTATAGTGGCTTTCGTCAATAGCAACCCGCAAACGATTGCCTGCCAAAACAACAGGCGGCATGCCTAGCTGTTCAAAGACGTCTGGCAGTTGCTTTTCTGTCAACCCTCTCAGCTGCACTTGGTTGCGTGCTGAAAAATGGATTCTCGGCAATTGCAGTTCCTTAGCCGTTAGGGCAAATTGTTTTAATTGGTCAGTGCTCAAGCTGCCAGCAATGTGAGGGGGTGCAATTGTATAACTGCCATCGTTTTCTTGTTTTCCATTTAGTACCTTTGGCGCTACCTTAGGGAAGAACATGCCTGCATAATAGGCAGACGCCTCTCGGCAGATTCGGCACCCACTTTTGTTTTTCCAGCCTAGCTTTTGGCTCATTTCAGAAAACGCAACGAGCTGCTTCTCGACGATTGATTGGGCGACTTGTTGTTCGGTCAGTGACGTGCATGGGCATAACGGTGTTCTTTCAGCTATATCGACAGTGGTTTGCAACTGTCCACCCATAAAGCTTTCTAGCATAGCGGCAACTCTCGCCTCGCATCCACCGCATGAACTTGCCGCTTTTGTTTCTGCTTTTATCTTTCCGACTGTGTGCTGTCCAGCTGCCATTGCCTTCATAATGTCGCCCTTTGATACAGCATTACAATGGCAAATGAGATGAGAAGCTGGCTGAGAAGCTAGCTCTCGTTCTAATGCTGTTCCGTCTTCTGTTAACAGGTGCGTCTTTTCGTCATCTGACAATGGCGTGTTTACCCGGATCAACTGCAACAGCTGGTCGCTTTGACGGGTATCGCCAATCAATACTGCTCCGGCAAGGCACTCCCCTTTAAAAAGGAGTTTCTTATACTGCCCAGTAATTTCGTTTAAAGTTGTCAAGACAGTATAAGAGCGAGAACCTGTCGCATCGCCTGCAGAAAAGACGTTCACACCTGATATTTTTAATTGTGCAGCTAACACAGTGCCGTTATAATACAGCCCAGGCTGCCCACAAAGCTCACGGGCCAGCACTTTTGCTTGTTCATATAAGGGCGACACTAACCCATAGCTGATTCCGTTATGTTCAGCACATTCCCCAACGGCATACACACCTGAAACGTCCGTGCGTAGGCGGTCGTCAACGACAATTCCCCGCTTTGTTGGAATGTTGCTTTCCTTGGCAATGGCAATGTTCGGCCGGACCCCAGCTGCCATGACAACAAAATCAGCAGAAAGAGACGTCCCATCTTGAAAACCAAGACCTGTTACTCGCTCTTCGCCGATCATTTCCGCAGTTTGTTTTTTTAACAAAAAGCGAATCCCTTTGCTCTCGAGTTTCTGTTTCAACAGCCTGGCGGCAGTTTCGTCGAGCTGCCGCTCCATAATTCGGCCAGAAAGATGAATAACGCTAACGTCAATGCCTAAATGAGACAATCCTTGGGCGGCTTCAAGACCAAGCAAACCACCACCAATGACAGCCGCTTTTTGGCAACGAGTAGCCCATTCAGCTAACTGTTCACAGTCACGGACTGTTCGAAAAACAAATACGCCTTCTTTCTCCACCCCTGGCACTGGTAGGACAAAAGGCTCCGAGCCAGTAGCGATCACTAGCTTATCGTAAGCCCATTCCCCTTTGTCCGTATACACTTTCTGGGCCACAGTGTCAATTCTGGTCGCTTTCTCCCCTAATCGCAGCTCAATGCCATGGTCAACATACCATTGGGACGGATGGATGCCGATGCTTTGAAGCGTCTGTTTCCCTTGCAAAACGGAGGAAAGCAAGATGCGGTTGTAGCTCGGGCGATCTTCCTCAGATAGAATCGTAATCGCAAACTGGTACGGAGCTAGTTTTAACACTTCCTCAACAACGCGGACGCCTGCCATGCCATTGCCAATAAAGACAAGGCGCTGTCTTGACTCCCGGCCCATCCAATCACTCCTTTTAATAAGCATTAAATAAACACATAAATATTGTCTCCTTCAACTTTCACAGTAAAACAGGCTACGTTTCCTTGATCTCCACCTTGCGCGCTGCCCGTTTTCATGCAAATCTTCCAATCATGCAGCGGACAATAAACATAATTGCCGCTAACAATGCCTTCGGACAGGGGCCCGCCTTTATGAGGACATTTGTTGTCAAGAATACGAACGGAACCATCCTCTTGCATAAATAAAGCAAGTTCCCTCCCTTCGATTTCGACTTTCTTTCCTAATCCGACAGTCAGCTCATTTCGATTGGCGACAAACACTTTTCTAACAGCTTCCACGAATGCCATCACACGCCTCCTCCATGTTTAACAGCAATTTTTTTCTTTTCAAACAATAGATTTTGCTTTTCTTCGTTCTCAACAATTTCTGTCCACGGATCTTTGTGCCTAGATAACGCCGTTTCCATCCGTTCGATTAGCGCTACTCGCTCTATGCTATCGCCGAAAATCACCTTTTTAATCGAGTCAAGCCCGACTCGCTCAATCCAATGGGAAGTCCGTTCTAAATAGGTGGCTTGTTCCCGGTAATATTGCAAGAATGCACTGATCGTTTCCATTACTTCTGCTTTCGTTTCCACTTTGCAAAGCAGCTCAGCGCTTCTTAAATCAACGCCTCCATTCCCGCCTACATAGATTTCCCATGCTCCTTCTACGCCCACAATTCCGACATCTTTTATTCCTGATTCCGCACAATTACGCGGACAAGCGGAAACGGCCATTTTTACTTTGTGGGGCGTATTCAAACCCTCGTATTTTTTCTCAATTTCGATTCCGAGGCTAATCGAGTCCTGTGTGCCAAAGCGGCAGAAATCTTGACCGACACACGTTTTGACTGTTCGCAATGTTTTGCCATACGCATAGCCAGAGCGCATTCCTAAATCGCGCCATACGTTAGGCAATTTTTCTTTTTCCACGCCGAGCAAGTCAATGCGTTGACCGCCGGTGACTTTTAATAAAGGCACATTGTATTTTTCAGCAACGTCAGCGATTTTTCGTAGTTGTCCTGGATTGGTCACACCGCCGTACATCCGGGGAACCACAGAGAACGTGCCGTCTTTTTGGATATTGGCATGGACTCGTTCATTGACAAACCGTGAATGAGCATCATCTGTATAATCAAGGGGGCTAATGAGACCTAAATAGTAATTGAGAGCAGGGCGGCACTTTGAACAACCTTCTTCTGACTTCCAGCCAAGCACATTCATGACTTCTCGGACATAGGACAATCCCATTTCGCGGATTGAGGCAACAACTGCTTCGTGGGTGAATTCTGTACAGCCGCAAAGAGGTTCTGGTTTCGCCATTGTGTCCGTCCCGGTCGTAAGTGCCAACAATTCAGCTACTTCCGGCTTGCAGCCACCACAAGACCTTGAAGCATTCGTACATTGCCTAATTTCTGCTACCGTAGAAAGCCCCTGCTCTTTAATCGCACAGACAATCTCACCTTTGCTTACACCGTTACAGCCGCAAATCGTTTCTTCGTCAGCCATTGCTGCTACTAGTGATGGACTGCTGTCATTCGACTCAGACGGAAACAGTGCCACTTTATTCATGGTCGAAATGTCTTCACCAGACTGGATGAGGGAAAGAACTCGATTCGCATCATTGGTGTCGCCAAATAAGACAGCCCCTACAACTTGGTTGTTTTTAACAACTAGCTTTTTGTATACCCCAGCAAATTCGTCATGGATACGAATCGATTTCGTCTCGTCTTGATCGCGAAACGCACCTGCTGAAAAGACATTTACCCCTGAAACTTTTAATTTAGTGGAGACGATTGAACCTTTATAGCCGCTGACCTCGTTGCTCGTATTTGTGCAGATGTGTTCAGCAAGCGCTTTGCCTTGTTCATACAAAGGAGCGACAAGCCCATAAACGATGCCACAATGTTCTGCACATTCACCAACTGCATATACATCTTTTTCACTTGTTTCCATATGGTCATTGACGACGATTGCTTGATTGACTTCAAGTCCTGATTGCTTAGCCAATTGAACATTGGGGCGAATGCCAACAGCCATAACAACTAAATCAGCTTTTATACTTGTTTGGTCACTGAAGGAAATGCTCTTGACCCGTTTATGGCCATTGATTTTGACGGTTTTCTTATTTAAATGAAACTGCATCCCCTGTTGTTCAAGCTCGGCCTTCAACATTTTTCCTGCATCTGAATCCAGTTGCCGGTCCATTAAATGATCGGCGATATGGATAACATCAACGTCCATCTTTAAGTTCAACAGGCCTCTAGCTGCTTCAAGGCCTAACAGCCCTCCACCAATGACAACCGCTTTTTGATACGATTTCGCCGCTTTGATCATTGATTCGCAATCGGCGATGTTGCGAAACGCAATGACACCTTCTTTCTCTGCTCCTGGCAAAGGGAGCATAAATGGCTCGGAGCCTGTGGCAAAGATTAAACGATCATAGGTACGTTTAATGCCACTGGCGCTCCACACTTCTTTTTTGCGACAATGAACTCGTACGACTGCGTCTCCTGTAAACAATTCAATTTGGTTTCTTTCATACCAACCGTAATCGTTTAAGACGATGTCGGTTACGCTTGCATCCCCTTGAAGGACAGACGACAACAATACTCGATTGTAGTTAGGATGTGGCTCTGCACCGAAAACAGTGAATTGAAAACGGTTAGGCTCTCGTTTAATCATTTCTTCGAGTGTGCGGATGCCCGCCATGCCATTGCCAATTAGAACAACCTTTTCTTTATTCACATTTCAAAACTCCTTTTTTAAAAAATCCAATTACCTCGTTTAAGACATTGTCTGATCGAGTGGTTGATGGTGCAAAACGACAGAAGCGTTCATAGAAAGGGACTTAGCATAGGCTTGAACTTGATCGCTCGTCGTTAAAATAGGCAATGCAGCTTCATTTGCACATTCTGCCAATACGAGTCGTAAATCGTCAATTTCTTGCTCCGTTTCACAAAAGGCGTGTGTTAAGTGGCCTTCTTCTAGCAGGCGGCGAATCGCAACTGTTATTTTTTGTGGTAAAAATCGGCTGTTAATTGCATCTGTACCCATTACGACCGACGAAAGGTTTGTTTTTTTTGAATAAATCACCAATTGCAAACCGAGTGAGCGAGCAATTTGTTCTACCTCCTGCGTTCCCGCCATCAGTTGCCCCTGTACAGAACGAATATCATAGCCTTTCTCGCCAAGCTTTGCTAAAAACGCCAACAACACCTCCTTGGCAAAAAACAGGACTGCTTGATTTTTGCTAGCTTGAAGAGCGGCAGCGATGTCCGTATCAGTAACGACTTTCCCCTTGTTTTGTTGGAGGGGAGCCGCAAAGACATCCGCCCCTTGCGCCCGCAGCGCTTCCGTTACTTCAGTCTTTCCTCTAAGCGATAAGATGCCCATGCCCGAAAGGGGCTGGTGCTCAAACCATGATACGGCCTCACGGACAGCGACAACATCGCCGATTAAAATAACAGCAGGATTCGCCAAATTAGCGCTAGCGACATTGGCCACAATTGTTGCAAGTGTTCCTTCGACGGACCGCTGTCGACTGTATGTACCCCACTCGACAATAAGCACAGGCGTAACGGCTGGCTTTCCATGTTTCATTAACTGGTCAACAATGACAGCTAATTGTTTCATGCCCATATAAATCATTAGCGTGTCAACCGATTGAGCAAGCGCTTGCCAATTAAGGTTTTCCTGTTTTCCATCTCTGTCTCCATGGGCAGTCACGACTGCAAACGAACTGGAAAACGTTCTATGGGTTGCCGGCACACCTGCATAAATAGAAGCGGCTGTACCCGCTGTCACACCAGGGACAATTTCAAATGGAATGTGATGGGCTTTTAAATAGGCAGCTTCCTCTCCTACTCTGCCGAACACGGCAGGATCGCCCCCTTTTAAGCGAACAACCGTTTTTCCTTTTTTCGCGTGGACAAGCATTTCTGTTTGGATATCTCCTTGGCGCAACACATGTTTACACGGCTGCTTGCCTGCATACACCAACTTGGCATGATCGCTAACTTCCATGATGAGCGCCGGATTGACAAGCCTGTCAAAAATCACAACGTCTGCTTGCTGTAATATCTTTCGTGCTTTAACAGTCAACAGTTCGGCGTCTCCAGGTCCTGCACCGACGAGGTACACTTTTCCTTGTATGGACATGTATAACTCCTTTTTTAATATCTAAAATGATTTCCCCTAGTCTAACGTGGATCGTTCTTCCACTGGCACCGATTGTGATATTTTGTGACATACTAACGTTCGACAAAAGTCGCGTATCCGATCTGCAATGCCCCCTCTTCTGAATGCAAAAAACCGAGGCTAAGCGATGGCTTAGCCTCGGTTTTTTTGACTTATTTGCTTACGTTAACCTTGAATCTCTGGATTTTTCTGGACTTGAGAACCATTTTTCTTATTGACTAAAGCTAAAATTCCAGCAATTAGCAAGAAAATAAATGCTAACGTAAAAAACAACCCATTTAAAAAGAAGCCTGTAACAGAAATAATAATTAATGCAATACCACTAATGATTCTTAACTTAGGTGCCCATGATAAAAATCCTAAAGCAATCGCTAAAAAGGATAGCCAAAATACAGAAGAACCGTCGTTTGCCATTGCTTCTTCTCCAATAACAACCCCACCAGCCGTCACAAGAAAGCCACTAATGATTCCGCAAATTCCTCCGAGAATAGAAAGAACTGCAATCCACGTTTTCATTGAAAACCTCCTAAAGTTAGATAAATATAGTAATAGTTCACGATCCATTTTACATGCATTTTCTTATTTTTTCCATTGTTTATTTAAAATTTTCCATGTTTTTATTTATAAAGAGCCAGTCAAATAGGCTTAACAATCCACAAATTGTTTTCCCATCCCGAAAAGCTTTTATCATTAACAACAATTTCCTAGTGCACCCAGAAGGATAGTGCTAAAAACAAATGATAGCCTCTTTTTGCCGTTCCAAAATAAAACAATTATAATTATTTTGGCTAATTATCCATCTAGGAGAGATGAAGGCTTTTCTCACCATTACTTAAGTTCTAATTTAGATTCACCACTACCCCGCCCTTTTACATCATGCTAAAATTCCATATATAGGGGAGTGTTTATATGTATAAAATCATTTGCAACAATAACGGCAAACTAAAAGATTTATGTGAATCTAACAGTACAGTCATTAAAACTTTCTGGTGTTACAAAGAAGCGAAGCGCATGGCTGAGAAATTAAACTCAAATACCACTCCTGACTTTATCTGGACCGTTGTAGAAATTTAAAAAAAACGAGCATTAGCTCATGCTAATCGCTCGTTTTTTTACGACATAATTCGGTTAACTATTAAGCATATAGGATGAATTGACTTCCTTATTGAAACCAACTTTCTCGTATTTTCGTAAAAACATAGAGAAAATGAGGAGGAAGAAAAAATGGACAACGAATACGTAGTCGGCTGGGGCACCCTTGCCTTAATTAATGCTGGCCTCGCACAAGGAAAGAACCGAACAGGACTCAATTGGTTCTTGCTGTCACTGTTGCTAGGCCCGGTGGCCACATTAATTTTGCTTTTTGTCGAAAAGCGCCCGAATCCGAATGATTGAAGTACGGATGTAGGCGTGATCATACAAAATTCATTGTGCAATAAAATTGCTTTTAATACCTTAATAATACGCCATACAAAAAGTGCAGCGTACATTCCTGAACTTTCGTTGTATTTTTTTCGAGTTTAAGCCAAGCTTGCTTTATGTGCAGTAACAAAACAAGTCTTCTTAAACAAAAATTCACTGATTCGTTTCGTTCGTTTGCACGGGTCCATCTGATCTGTAGCCACATTAATTTTGCTTTTTGTAAAAAGCGCCCTAATTCAAATGCGGCCCTTCGTTGTTTAGGCATGTTTCCTAGTTTTACATAAACATAAGCGGGACTGCTTTAATCATATTTGAGTCCCTTTATAAAATTAGTTATAATTAATGCTAAGGTTTTTGCTAACTTTGCCCGCATGCCTTTTTCTCCTCATACTTTCATCAAAACGCGCTGTAAAGAGGCTGTATGACCACGTTATTGACATTTCTTTATCACTTTAGGAGGGGCGTTCCGTGATATTTGCAATTATTGCCTGCTTGTTTGCTTCGCTTTTCTTCTCTGGAAGTGAGACTGCACTAACTGCGGCGAATAAGATGAAAATTCAATCAAAGGCTTCAAGAGGAGATAAAAACTCACAAAAACTACTTTATCTTATCTCAAAACCGGACCAATTTATTACAACTATTTTAATCGGCAATAATATTGCAAATATTCTACTGCCGACACTTGTTACAATGATTGCGATTGATTACGGTATTAATGTCGCTTTAGCTACGGCTATATTAACTGTCACCATCATTATCCTTGCTGAAGTATTGCCAAAATCAATTGCTGCATCGTTTCCTGATAAAATCGCATATTTCGTTTCCCCTATTATACGGGCAATGATCATTCTTCTTAAGCCGATTACTTATTTGCTTAATTTGGGAACAGGGGCCCTTATCCACTTCCTTTCAAAAAGCCAACCAAAGGAAAAATCGTTTTCAAAAGAAGAGTTGCGAACCATTGTCGACATTGCAAGCGGGGAAGGCACATTTGAAAAAGAAGAATCTCACAGGATTAAAGGCATTCTTGATTTTCGAAATCTTAATGTAAACGATGCTATAAAAACCCCAAGAATTGAAATAGTCGGCATACAAGAAAATACACCTTTTGAGGAAGTAAGAGACTTTATTATCCAGAATCGTTACACACGTTATCCTATTTATCGAGAAGATATGGATAGTATCATTGGAATATTCCATTCGAAATCACTGGCGTCCTGGTCGTTAGAGCCAGATAGACCTCTAACCGATTTTAGCGACATGGAACCACTTGTTGTATTTGAATTTCAGTCAATCGAATTGGTTTTTAAAAAGATGATGCAAGAACGAAAACATATGGCAATTGTTTATGACGAATATGGAGGAACCGAAGGGCTAATTACACATGAAGATATCATTGAAGTAATGATTGGACAAGAAATTGAAGACGAAACGGATTTAGAAAATAATAGCCTCATGGATTTAGTCAATGATAGAGAAATCATCTGCCACGGGAAGCTTCCTCTCCAAAACCTGAACAATTTTTTTGCTACGGATATTCCTGAGGAAGAAAATAACCTTGCTGGCTATGTGCTAAAACATTTTGGTCGTCTCCCCACTGAAGGCGAGCAATTCGAAACAAAAGGATTACTCTTTTCTGTGCTTGAAGTAGATGTAGAGCGCAAGCGCATAGTAAAAGTCCACATTCTCAAGCAGACTTCTTCAACGGAAAACCAGTCATGAAATCGGTGTTCAGTTAAAAGGCATGCCTTATTACGAATAGGTATGTCTTTTTATACAATCCCCTTAATTTACTATTTTAAGCAAGAAATAGTAAAATGGGTAAACCCCTCTTTCCCCTGCTGCCAACATACCTACATTCCGTACTGGCCATTTATCATTTACAAAAAGGTGTTCACCCCACTTCCTCTATAGAAACGCAACCGGACCATCAGCAAAACATTCCTTCGTACAGACACAACCAAGCCCAGTGTTGCATAGATATAACCATTCTTGTGGAGGTGAGCATATGTCCGGCATCCTCGCTGCACTCACATATTTTATGAAAGAAGTGTTCGTTTTTGTTTCCTATGTCAAAAACAACGCTTTCCCGCAGCCACTAAGCAAAGAAGACGAAAAAAAATACTTAGCCCGGATGGCAGAAGGCGATGCTTCTGCACGGAACATGTTAATTGAACATAATCTTCGCCTTGTTGCCCATATCGTCAAAAAATTTGAAAACACAAGGGAAGATGTCGAGGATTTAATTTCCATTGGTACGATCGGTTTGATTAAAGCGATTGAAAGTTATTCCGAAGGCAAGGGAACGAAATTAGCGACGTACGCGGCCCGTTGTATTGAAAATGAAATTCTAATGCATTTGCGGGCTTTGAAAAAAGTAAAAAAGGACGTTTCTTTGCACGATCCAATTGGCACAGACAAAGAAGGCAATGAAATCACATTGATCGATATTCTCAAGGACGACGGCGATGACATTGTTGATGTCTTGCAGACGGAAATGGAAAAAAAGCAAATTTACGAGTACATTCATGTGCTCGATGAACGTGAAAAAGAGGTCATTGTTGGCCGATTCGGTTTGAATATGGAGGAAGAGCGGACACAGCGAGAAATTGCGAAAGAATTAAATATCTCCCGCAGCTATGTTTCCCGGATTGAAAAACGAGCGTTAATGAAACTGTTTCATGAGTTTTACAAACATAGCCGCGGCCGCAGTTAAATAAACAGAGATGCCTGAATGTCAGGCATCTCTGTTTTTCGCGGCGTCGTATGGATTGGTAGAGTGCTTAGGCGACAGCGACTGCCATTTCCCAAACAAGGCCGCCAATACTTGTTGAAACAGTGTCCCGGCAATGACAGGCAATGTGGCAGCCGGTGGAAAATAGACAATCGCAATCGCTGCCCCTACACCGATATTGCGCATGCCTGAGAGCAGCATCATGCTGATCTGGTCCTCTTTAGGAGAGCCTGTAGCCTTTCCAAGCCATAAGCCTGTTAAGTAGCCGATAATGGCCAAAGCGAGTACCGTTGCAATAATAGTGGCCAATTTTATATCGAGCGCCAAAAAATAAGGTGCTGCGACTGAACTATTTAACATGATGACTACAAGTAAACCAAGCTTTGTAAAGGGTGCGCCAACTACGTTAATGACGCTGGCCCACGCCGGTTTTGCTGCGTTAATAGTCAAGGCGGCAAGGGATGGCGCCACGACCATCCAAAAGACGCCCATAAAAATTCCGAATGTGTCAAGGGGCAGCTCGGTTCCGAGAAACACGGCTAGCGTTAACGGTATACAGATGGGCGCAAGCAGTGTGTTTGCCAATATTAAACAGAGCGCCAACGTCCGGTTTCCTCCATAAATCGAAATCCACATGAGCGAAACGATACCTGTAGGAATGGAAAAAGCGAGCAAAAGCCCTGTTTGTGTCCATACATCATCTGGAAACAACAAAATGCCAGCAATATACGCACAAAACGGCAAAATGAGCTGCAGCGAGACAAAAGTAAGGAAAAAGGATCGTGGAAATTGAAAGACTTGCTTTATTTCCCGCGGATGGATCGTAATGCTGTTTGCAAACGACATACAGGCAAAAATCCATGGCACTAAAAAGGCTGCAGGTTCGAGCATTTGATTTGCAAGTACGCCAGCGATTACAGCAAGTGGCGTCATGGCTGGGAGCCACTTTTGTAGAAACTGGTTCATCGCTTTGTTCTCGTCTTCCAATCTCTTGCTCGTATTCGCCGTTTTATTCGGCTGGTTGTTTCTTGCATAGCGCTTCTCCTTTCGAACGCTCTCTTACTGTTTTTCTTTCCACGTTCTATATTCTTGTTTAATCGTCTCTAGAAGCGCTTGATCTGTCAACACATCAAAGGCAGTATGCGCCATTGTCTTTGCGCCTAGCATCAGTCCTTCAAATCCTTGTTTGCTTAATGCGGCATCACGGAATTCAGGCGTATGGCACGCATAACCGCCGTCTGTAATTTTCACGTACGGATGGATGGCGGGAACGCGCTGGCTGACATTGCCCATATCCAACGAGCCTCCAAGTGTCTTTTCGCGAATATCGTCGTCGTCAACGCCCAATGCGACCAAATTAGCAGTAAATTGTTTAGATAGCGCTTCATTTGTATTCATATCGTCATAGGAAAACTCGTAGAACGAAATTTCCAACTGTGCGCCAGTCGCAAGGGCTGCCGCCTTCGCACAGTTTTTCACCCTTTCAAGCAAAGGTTGAAGCGTTTTTCTTGAAGCGGCGCGAACGTAAAATTGTGCTCTGGCAAAATCAGGAACCACATTTGCGGCCTGTCCCCCTTCTGGGATAATGCCATGTATGCGCACATCTGGCGTAACGTGTTGTCTAAGTGCATTAATTTGATTAAATGTCGCTATGACTGCATCCAATGCATTGATTCCCTCGTGGGGGCTAGCTGCTGCATGAGCCGTCTTTCCAAAAAAGTCGAACTGAATGGCGTCCATTGCCAACGAAGTTCCGCTTTCCTCATAGTGTGCATTCGGATGGACCATCATGGCTACGTCAAGATCATCAAACAATCCTGCTTCCGCCATGGTCACTTTCGCTCCACGGGTCTCTTCCGCTGGTGTGCCATAGACGTATATCGTGCCCCCTGTTTTTTGCAAAACGTCACTGAGTCCAATCGCCGCTGCTGCCGACATCGTGCCAATTAAATTATGGCCGCAGGCATGGCCGATTTGCGGGAGGGCGTCATATTCGGCCATAAAGCCCACTTTCGGCCCAGGTTGGCCGCTGTCAAATGTCGCTGTAAAAGCCGTTTCTAACCCGCACGTCCCCACTTCTACTGTAAATCCGTGTGATTTTAATAGGTCAGTCAGTGTTTTACAAGCAATAAACTCTTCGTGTCCAAGCTCTGGATTGTGGCCAATATGCTGGCTAACTTCCCAAAACGCTGAACGGAGCTGTTCAATTTTTTCACTAATTTGTTCTTTCATTCGTTTCTCCTCGATTCATCGTATCTTTATTCTGCTACTTGACATTTATCTATTATACTTTATATTTAAATAAAGTTAAATATAAATTCAAATGTATATTTATACCGATAGGAGCTTTCAACAATGGAACAGAAAGACACCCGCAACTTAGAAAAAGCAGCACCAATTTCGAAAGTCCCCCATACGTACGCGATTTTGTTTGCAATGATTGTCCTGGCAATGTTAGCCACTTACGTTGTCTCTCCAGGCGCGTTTGAGCGGGTTGAACAAGACGGTCAGACACTCCTTGTCGAAAACAGCTACACGCCCCTTGAAGCGAGCCCTGTTACCCCTTTTGAAATGTTTCAAGCAATTCCAACAGGCCTTATGGATTCTGCTCAAATTGTCTTTTATATTTTTCTAGTAGGTGGCACGTTCGGCGTTATTTTAAAAACGGGAACCATTGACGCTACTGTTTATAGTTTGATTGGCAGGCTCCAATCAAAAGGGATTTATTTAATTCCAGTTATGATGATTGTGTTTTCCATTCCTGGAGCAACGATTGGCATGTCGGAGGAAATTATTATATTTGTACCAATTGGCATTGCCGTTGCCAAAGCTCTTGGGTACGACACCATTACTGGAACGGCTATGGTCAGCCTTGGTGCGATGGCCGGTTTTGTCGGCGGCATGATGAACCCGTTTACTGTCGGCGTTGCCCAATCAATTGCTGAATTGCCTCTTTTTAGCGGGATCGCTTTCCGGTTCGCTATGTTTTTGTTGTTTCTTGGCTCAGCGATTTGGGTGGTTGTCCGCTATGCTCTGAAAGTAACAAAAGATCCGTCTGCTAGCCTTATGCATGGCTTTGAAACTGGGAAACAGACTAGCGCACAAGCTGTCCCGCGTTTTTCTGGGCGGCACGCTTGTGTCCTAGCAATTATTGCTGTCGGTTTTTCCCTTAATATGTATGGCGTATTCGAATGGGACTGGTATTTAACAGAAATGGCAGCTATCTTTATTATTATTGGCTTTCTAGTCGGCCTCACTGGCGGGCTTGGCGTTAACGGCATGTTTACCGCCTTTACAGATGGAATGAAAATGGTCACATTCGGCGCACTCGTCGTTGGTTTTGCCAGAGCGATTTTAGTTGTAATGGAACAAGGCCAAATCATGGATACGCTTGTTTATCAGCTTTCTAATTGGATTAGCGTGATCCCTAGCCAACTGACGGTCATCGGCATGTTTATTTTGCAGTTGATCATTAACTTTTTTATTCCATCAGGGAGTGGGCAAGCAGCAGTAACGATGCCGTTAATGACCCCTCTTGCCGACATGTTGGACATCCAACGGCAAGCAGCTGTATTGGCTTTTCAGTATGGAGATGGCATCATGAACACCATCAATCCAACTTCTGCGCCGTTGATGGCCTTTTTAGCAATAGCTGGCATCCCTTATTTACGTTGGGTGAAATTTATTTGGAAACTTGTCGTTATTTGGTTTGTTATTTCAGCGATTGCTTTGCTAGTGGCAGTAGCGCTCAACATCTCTTAAAAATTCGTTTACCTGTTTGGGCCGTTAGCCGTTTGCTAGCGGCTTTTTCCATGCGAATAACTCGATTTCCAGGCAACAAATCAGTATACTAAAGGGGATCGTCACATGAAAGGAGACATGAACCAATGAAATTCATTGACAACGCAGGCATTACAGATCCACGAATAAATTTAGCCATTGAAGAGTGGGCATTAAAAAACTTAGACCCAGACGAAACATACCTCCTCTTCTATATAAATGAGCCATCGATCATTATTGGCAAAAACCAAAATACGTTTGAAGAAATTAATTTAGATTATGTAAATGACAACAACCTTCACGTTGTTCGGCGTTTGTCAGGCGGCGGCGCGGTCTACCATGACTTGGGCAACTTAAACTTTAGCTTTATCACAAAAGATGATGGAGATTCCTTTCACAATTTCAAAAAATTTACTGAACCTGTTGTTCAAGCATTGCAAAAACTCGGCGTAAACGCGCAATTAAGCGGACGAAACGACCTTCAAGTAGGCGAACGTAAAATTTCTGGCAATGCCCAATTTACGACAAAAGGCCGTATGTTTTCCCATGGCACGCTCATGCTTAACTCAGAGATTGAAAACGTCGTTTCCGCGTTGAAAGTGAAAGATGACAAAATTAAATCAAAAGGAATCAAATCGATTCGCAGCCGAGTAGCCAACATTGCTGAATTTTTAAGTGAGCCACTGACAATGGAAGAATTCAAAACGATGCTGTTGCGTTATATTTTTAATACGGAGAGCGATGCTGTTCCTGAATATACATTAACAGAGACAGAATGGGAGGAAATCCACGCTCTATCAAAAGAGCGTTATCAAAACTGGGATTGGAATTATGGCAAATCGCCTGCTTTTGATATTCAACGGTCTAAGCGTTTTCCGATTGGCTCAATCGATTTGCGTTTAAATGTGAAAAAAGGCGTCATTGTAGAATGCAAAATTTATGGTGACTTTTTTGGCGTAGCAGACGTATCTGAACTGGAAGACAAGCTTGTCGGCAAACGCTACGATGCGGACGAACTTAGAGATGCATTAAACGACACGGAGATTAAAGCTTATTTTGGAAACATCAATAAAGATGATTTCTTATCATTAATCTATTAAAATTCTGTAGCAAAAAAATGGCGGCCTTTATGGCCGCCCAATTGGGGAGAGAGACAAGAAAGAACAATTCGGAAGCAAGGGTTGCATCCTTTCCTTGTTTCTAATGTACTTCACTTCTTTTGTTTTTGCAGCACGATTGTCATAAGATCTGACACATTACTTTTGATAAGGAGAATACCGGTGTTAACAATTGAGGAGATTAAAGCCAAATTAAAGGCAGCGGACACTTATAACAAACAGGCGGGAAGAGAAGCAGCCGTCCTTCTTCCCCTCGTTACGATCAATCGGGAACTCCATATCCTCTTTCAGGTCCGGTCTTTGGCTTTAAGAGCTCAGCCTGGAGAAATCTGCTTTCCTGGAGGAAAGATTGAACCTGCGGATCGTGATGCAAAAGCAGCGGCCATTCGCGAATGCACGGAGGAGTTAGGCATTGACGAATCCGCCATTACCGTTATCGCTGCCCTTCCTCCTGTACACACGCCACAGCGCACATTCATCTATCCGTTTTTAGCTGAAATTTCGTCAGTAGCAGATATTTCCATTAACAATACAGAGGTTGATAGCTGGTTTACCATCCCAGTCGCTTACTTACTGTGTCATCCCCCACAGCTGGGCTATATGAGCATCACCGTCCAACCAGGCAAAGGCTTTCCAATTGAAAAAATAGCGAACCGACATGCTTACGAAGGACAGATCTACCAAATGCCAGAATACTTTTACGAATACAACGACTATATTATTTGGGGACTGACAGGCCGGATATTAAAACAGTTTCTTGACATGCTTGAACATGAGTAAGCATAGCTAATTGACGAGCGAGCTTATCCTTTAAGCAGCTCACTATGTCGGAAATCGATGCACAGCGTGTGTTATTCCTGACTGTATTGCTCACCGATCTCGATCCCCATGTTTTTCGCTGTTGCTGCGATGATTTTCATGGCGCTATCAATCCTAGTCGTATTTAAATCTGGAAGCTTTATTTTAGCGATTGCCCGTAGCTGATCTGGTGTGATCAAACCGACAACTTCTTTTCCTGGATTTGCGGCCCCCTTTTCTACACCAGCATATTGTTTCAGCAAAAAAGCAGTAGGTGGTGTCTTGAGCTCTACAGAAAAGCTACGATCATCATAGATCGTAACCTTTGCAGGAATAACAAATCCCAGTTGACTTTTTGTCATCTCATTGTATTGATTGCAAAAGCTTAGAATGTTTACCCCCGTTGGAGCAAGATCTTTCCCGACTTTTGCTGGGTTGGCTTTTCCTGCTTGCAAATGAATGGTCATGATTCGTTTTATTGCTTTTTCCATTGTTGCTCACCCTTTTCGTTTTTCTAAGGGTGAGTATAATGTTTGACGTTACGTTAAGGTCAAGGCTGATTTTATCATCGCCGTTACTCAACAAACAGCCTTGACCTACACAAAAATTGAGCTACTTTCCGATACCGACCCTTTGGCGTCGCCTCCACTTCTTTTGCCAGCGTTCTTTCGCTAACCACTATACCTGTGCCGTAGAAGGCTCCAAACGATCCCTTACTTAGGTGTGCCCCTTACTACCACTCCATCTGCTAATGTATTTACTCCTGAATGGAAGACATAGTCTCTTCCGTGATTGTTGTCCCATTGTCCATGTCCATTATGAAAAGCCGCCCTGAGCTCGCTTTCCTCTTCTGCTTCAATTGTTATTTTCCCATACCCTTCATACTCCGACGAGTTTAGGGGAACCCCTGGTAAAGTGGTCCAAGCTTCTTGGTTGAGAGAATAATGAATGTGTGGATCGGTCCAGCCAGTCTTATAATAAATCGTAATGTCATTTGCTGGGACAGGTTTTTCGGGATGCCACTCCCCATCAAACCAACCGTCTTGTTCTCGATAAAACCCATCCTCTCCAGGTCCTGGCCATTGATTAGCGCCATCATCTTTAAATAACACCCGTGCCCTTTCTGCTCCTTCGATTGTGTACATATACCAGCCATTCTCGAAAAGCTCCATTTCTGGCGCTGAATCCCATGATGGTTCTTCCACTTTAGGATCTGCATCGTAATAGTAAATGTGCGGAGTCCCCCATGTGCCAGGCTTTTTGAAGTAAACGGTTAGCCCTGGCGATTTAGCAAACGTGTACATTTCTTCAGTAGATCCGAATTCATTCTCCGCCTTGAGCTGAAGCGTTACTTCTTCTCCGGCTTCCACCCCTTCTCCAATTGTAATGGCATCGCCATCAATAAAGGATTGTTCGGCAGCGCCATTAATCGAGTATGTCCCTTCTCCTACGTTTTGCACGTGAAGCGTCACCTCTAACGAATCACCGGAAAAGGAACCGCCAGGCGGATCAGCAAAAACTTGCGGATAGGGCGGTACCTTCGTAAAGGTATATTCCGCTTCCGCTTCACCTGCTTCATTTCCTGCAAAAAGCCGTAATGTCAGCGATTCATCAATAGCCAAGTCGCTGCCAATTGTCAACACATCCCCATCGGCAAAGGCTGTTCCATTCTCTTTCGGATCAGAACCGTCAATCGTATATGCAGCCGACATCGCTTGCAGCACACTGAGTGTGATTTCAAGTTCTTCACTAGAAAACTCCCCACCTTGAGGAGAAGCAGATACGGAAGGAAGCGTCTCGTCTTCTGTTTCCACTAAAATTACGCCATTTTGATGGGCTGCAAATGTCGCTTTCCCATTCTCAACAACTGTGCTGTCTCCCGTGTAGAAGTCACGGACTGTCTGCCCGTCGGAAAAGACAGAGGAAACATCAATCGTCGTTTCTCCCGTTGCACCGACCGCCACGACAACACGATCATCGACGCCATCCTCCACATAGGTGCGGCTAAATGTATACGGATTTGTGCCAATTTGCTTGTGCGCTCCTGCCCCTATCGCTAAATGGTTATTCCGAAATTGCCCCAACTTTTGCCAATGGCTTAATACGTCCTTATTTATAGAATCCCAGTTCATCGCTGAACGAGTGCCTTGCTGGGGATCAGATCCAGTTGGCCCAAATGGCCGCGCTGTCTCATCGCCATAAAACAATTTGACCCCGCCAGGGAGTAACAGTAAATATGTTCCGCCATCGACCAGGCGCTCCCGTGGATATAAGTACGTGTCATGCTGAGAAAGGTAGCTTAACACATTGAAAGACGCGTCTGTATTGATCTGATTCGCGTAGCGGGAAAAAGTGTCTTCCATTGTGTCCAATCGGTAAGCCGGGCCGTTCCCATGTTCCCCTTGGAACGTAAAATTAATGATCGAATCGAATCCATGATCAAAGTATTCGCTCCGCCCGACACCATGGCCCCAAACTTCGCCTACCATCCAAAAGTCATCCGTCCAGCTCGCTCCTGGTGCATCTGGATTTTCTACACGCCATGCCCACAGGGCTTCATTCGCTGCATCCTTTAACTGCTGCCAACGGAACAACTCCACGTGTTTGGCCGTGTCGATACGGAAGCCATCAATTCCAAATTCTTCAACCCAAGCCGCAAGCCATTGCACAATATAATCAGCCGGAGCCACGTCTAGATCACGGCGTAAATCGCTCGCAGCTGGAACGATCCAGTCCTCATAGCCCTCTTGTCGCTCTTGGTTCCACTTCGTCTCTAACAAGGGAGGCAAGCCGACACGATGTGTTAACTCCGTCCGAAAGTCGGGCAAACCGGCTAAGCACATTGTAATCTCACTGTTTCCACACGATTCATACCCGCCAATTCCTGCGCGGATCCAAGGCCCCCACCATGTGCTCCACGCCGATGCATCCTCATAATGAATATGGTCGTGGACATCGTGCCAAGTTTGCCCTTCACCTGGCACCCAATCCTCGGATACGCCTGGATTCCCGAATCCATATTGATTCATATCTTTAATGGTGTTGTAGCCTGGATGGTTCATCACTACATCTAAGACAACGCGAATTCCTTGTTCGTGAGCCGTGTTGACGAACTCGCGCATTTCCTCGACTGTCCCCATATTTTGGTCGACTGTTGTATAGTCCAACGCATAGTAACCATGGTACGCATAATGGGCAAAATCGCCATCTGGGCCACCGCCGACCCAGCCGTGAATCTGTTCGTAAGGAGCCGAGATCCAAATCGTGTTGATCCCTAACTCTGTAAAATAACCCTCATTGAGCTTATCGGTTAACCCTTGGAGATCCCCGCCATGAAACGTTCCGATGTTTTGACCCCATGCGTCTTCTTGCGGCCGGCCATATGAATCGTTGTTGGATGGATTTCCGTCGTTAAAGCGGTCAGTTATCGCAAAATAAACCGTTGCGTTATCCCATGAAAATGGTTTCTGATCGATGTTTTGCGAAGCATATGCGTCATTCATAGAGGGAGGAGACAACAAAAATGAAAACGTTATCATAAATATAAACGCTAAAAAAGTGCTGAATTTGCTTATATCAACCACGATTCTATCCTCTCCTTATCATTTTAATGCAAACGTTTGCGTAAACAGGCAAAAAACAAGTAGAACGCACCCCCGAAAACGCATTCAGCCCTAAATAATAACCATCACCTCAATAAACTTTTTAAATAAGGGCAGATTGAGCCAGCAAGAAAGGCAACATTGCTTTAATTTAAATCGTAAATTGCTTTCCCTTTCAACTCCTCCCTTCATTTTCTATTCATTGTAAAGTGATTTTTCTTAAAAATCAATAGATAGTCTCTATTTTTTCTTTTGTGTGGATACATTCGATCTCGAAGTAGATTTTCTTGAAGACAAGATCATTTTAACCTGTCCATTTTTATTTTAAGCCGTCTAACAGTCATCCGCTTCTCAACCACTCTAACTTTCCTCATAAACAAAGTGCTTGACTTCTCAAACCCGAGTAAATATATTAGGTTTATCAGATAATTGACTGACGCATCAATCAGTAATAAAAAGGGGATGTTTATGAGCACACTTGATAACAGGCGCCATTTAATGGAGGCTGCCTTAGCGCTTTTCGCCAAAGAAGGCTACCACAAAACGAAAGTATCCGACATTGTCAAACAAGTCGGCGTTGCCCAAGGTACTTTCTACTGGCACTTTAAAAACAAAGAGGAAATTGTCCTATGCATTTTGCAAGAAGGCGAACAGGCACTCCTGAATGTCATCCGCTCTGGATACCGCCAAACAGAAGGAGATGTCGATGATATGGTCGAATCTTCGCGGCGATTAATGACCGACCTCTTCTCTTTTGCGCAAACAAATCCAGATTATATGCGGTTGTTGTTTAAAACAGGGCAAGATGCAGAAGAAAAGATTTGTCAGCATATCTCTCATACGCTCATCGCCATCGAAGAAGCGTTCGAACGCAATATAAAACGGGCCCAAGAACTGGAGATGTTGCCGAATGATGGTTCGAGCAAAAGACTTGCTGCTATGCTTGTTAGCTTGGTGCTTGGGACCCTTGAGCGTTGGCTATTTTCGGAATCACCCCATTTAGACAATATCGCAGCTGAATCGTTGGCAGTTGAAATCGTTTCTTTTGAATTTTTTGGGCTACTCGGCAAAACAAAGTGAGTGGAGGTGACCTTTTTTGGGATTTTTGAAAAAAGTTGTCGTACAAGTCATACCGAGCTTGCTCATCTTAACATTGATCATTTTTTTCCTTGTTTATGTTGCTGGTGATCCTGTTTCCGTGATGCTTCCTGAAAATGCGACTGCCGCGGACCGTGAAGTGTTGCGTGAAGCATTAGGTTTAAATGAACCTTTTTTCATACAATATCTGCATTTTTTAAGTGACCTCCTCCGTGGCGATTTTGGGATGTCCCTGCAATACCAGCAGCCCGCAATTGATCTTGTGTTCAGCCGCTTATGGGCAACGTTAGCTCTATCCATTGTAGCGATGATGATCGCGATTGCGATTTCCATCCCCCTTGGCATTTATGCTGCCATTAAGCGGAATACGTTTGTCGATGTGCTTATTTCAGGATTGTCGATTGTCGGCAAGGCCATGCCAAACTTTTGGATTGGGATTATGCTTATTCTCTTTCTTGCAGTCGCTATTCCCATATTTCCTGTTTCAGGCGCAGCGACACCGCTTCATTTTGTTTTGCCAGCCTTTACGCTTGGCATCGCCCTAGCAGCGGAAATGACGCGGCTCACACGGGCTAGTATTTTGGAAGTGATCGACCAAGAATATGTCCAAACAGCGAGAAGTAAAGGCCAAAAAGAAAGCATTGTCATTTTTAAACATGTGTTTTTAAATGCGTTAATTCCGGTTATTACGATCATCGGTCTACAATTTCCACAGTTGATTGGCGGTGCGATTGTTGTCGAAACAGTCTTTTCATGGCCGGGGGTAGGCCGCTTGTTGCTCTCCTCAATGGGAGCAAGCGATATGGCGGTTATTCAAGCGATTGTATTTGTCATTGCGCTCATTACGATTGTTGTAAATTTATTGACCGATTTGCTTTATCGCGTGCTTGACCCACGCATTAAATACAACTAGGCTAGGAGAATCGTTCATGGAGGCTACTTCTAAACAAAAGAAAGCGAATCGAGCCCGTTTTTTTGCCCACCTCTCTCCTTTAGGCTTGGCAGGGTTGGTCATCGTTTTCCTAATTGCCGTGCTTGCTGTTTTCGCGCCATGGATTGTTCCCCACGATCCTTTTCAAATTGATGCGACTCAACGCCTAATCCCGCCAGCGTGGATGGAAAATGGCTCCAGCTTGCACTGGCTCGGCACCGACCATCTAGGGCGAGATGTGCTCAGCCGTCTTATTTACGGAGGGCGTGTTTCCCTTTTTGTCGGCATCGTCTCTGTTGTAATTGCTGGTTTCATTGGTCTGACATTCGGCCTTGCTTCCGGCTATTTAGGCGGTTGGCTCGATGCACTCATCATGCGCTTTGTTGATGCTATGCTTGCCATTCCAACGTTGTTGCTTGTCCTTGTGGCAATGGTGATGCTTGAACCGTCGATTGCCACACTGATTCTGATCATTGGACTGACAAGTTGGGTTCAGTATACTCGCGTTGTCCGCGGTGAAGTGCTTAGTGTAAAGGAAAGGGAATTTGTCCAGTCTGCCAACACGCTTGGAGCAAGCCGTACTTATATTGTTCGGAAACATATTCTGCCAAACGTTTTGTCTTCCTTTATTGTGATTGCCACCATTGGTATTGGCACAGCGATTTTAACAGAGTCCTCTCTTAGTTTTCTTGGCTTTGGCGTTCAGCCCCCTGACATCACTTGGGGAGGAATGCTAAACGACGGGCGCAACTATCTAGCCACAAGCTGGTGGGTTGCGACATTTCCTGGTATAGCCATTACAGTCACGGTTCTTTCCTTTACCTTTTTAGGGGATTGGTTACGGGACTTATTGGACCCACGCTTCACACGAGGAGGCATAAAGGATGACAAATAGACCTTTGCTTAGTGTAAATGAGCTTGTAACAGCGTTTGCTTCTGGCAGCGACTCAAAACCGGTTGTCAATGGCATTTCATTTCATGTTTATCCTGGTGAAATTGTAGCCATTGTCGGCGAATCAGGTAGCGGAAAAAGTGTGACGTCTCTTTCGATCATGGGTCTGTTAAATAGAAACGCTACCATTCGCGGCTCTATCCTTTATGAAGGGCAAGAGTTACTGACTATGTCAGCAACTGAACGTAGACGATTGCGTGGCAAAGAAATGTCGATGATTTTCCAAGAGCCGATGTCGTCTTTAAATCCAATGTTACGCATTCAGACGCAAATTGCCGAAGTACTTAAAATCCATAACCGTAGCTGGAGTAAATCCGCTATTGCTAAAAAAGTGATTGATTTGCTGGAACAAGTCGACATTCCAACCCCTGAAGAAACGGCAAAACGCTTTCCACACCAATTGTCTGGAGGCATGCGGCAACGGGTGATGATCGCCATCGCCATCGCCTGTCAACCAAAATTGTTAATTGCGGATGAACCGACAACAGCACTCGATGTCACGACGCAAGCGCAAATTTTAGCGCTTATGAAACGGTTAAACAAACAAAACGGGACTGGAATCGTATTTATTACCCATGATTTAAGTGTAGTCGCTGATATCGCTGACCGGGTTCTTGTGATGCATGCCGGCAAAATTGTCGAAGAAGCGACTGTCTTCGACTTATTTGACAAACCGCAACACCCTTATACAATTGGCCTGTTAAAGGCAATGCCGACATTGGACGCAAGCTTTTAGTTTGCTTAGTGTCATTCTCGGCAATCCCTCAGGCTTAGCTAATGGATAGCCAACAATTATTATGAATGGACGCTGCATGTATCCAGGAAAGGTGGAAAAAAAGATGGAAACGACGAGTGAATTGCTTCTTGATGTACGCCATCTGAGCAAAACATTTCCATTGAAAAAAAGCAAAACAAACAAAGCATCTTCCTTTAAAGCAGTGGATGACGTCAGTTTCCAAGTTTTTAAAGGAGAAACATTGGGCATTGTCGGCGAGTCAGGTAGTGGAAAATCAACGGTGGCGAAAATGATTTTGCAGCTCTTGGAACCCACTAGCGGGGAAATCTATTTTTTAGGACAAAACATTGCCAACCAGTCAAAAGTGGAAAGAAAAGCGACTAAAAGGCGTATGCAGGCAGTGTTCCAAGACCCATATGCGTCGTTAAACCCGAGGATGAGGGCTAAGGAAATCGTCACAGAACCGCTCATTCTCCATAAGCAACTAAACAAGAAAAACCGGAACGACAAAGCGCTTGAATTATTGCATGAGGTTGGCTTAAGCGAGCAGCATTTAAACCGGTTTCCCCACGAATTCAGCGGTGGGCAACGGCAACGTTTAAGCATCGCCAGAGCGATCGCCTTAAAACCAGATCTAATCATATGTGATGAGGCTGTCTCTGCCCTTGACGTGTCCATCCAAGCGCAAATTTTAAAGTTGCTCAAGTCATTGCAAACGTCATATGGGCTTTCTTATATTTTTATTGCCCATGGATTGCCGACTGTGAAACAGCTTAGCAACCGTGTCGCGATTATGCATAAAGGCAAGCTCGTCGAGATCGGAGAAACAAACGACATTTTCCAATCCCCAGAGCACACTTATACAAAATCACTGTTAAAAGCCGTGCCACCTTCTCATCCTAGAGACAGGCACAAACAATCTATTGGAGGGTAAAACATGAAAAAACCAGTTTCTTTTATAACCATTTCTGCTGTTACACTGGCGCTCCTTGCTTCCTGTGGCTTTGAAGATCCTGATACGAACGATACGACCAATGACGATACAGCGTCTGGCAATGGCCAGCTAACGATTGCCAACCCTGCCGACATCACTACGTTTGACCCTCATAACAATAGCGTCATTACGACTTCGGCTGTACTCGTAAATGTGTACAATAAGTTGTTAAAACGGGATGAAGCAGGAGAAATCATTCCTGATTTGGCGGAGACTTGGGACACGATAGATGATGTAACTTGGGAATTCCAATTACGTGATGACGTTACTTTTCATAACGGCGATCCGTTTACGGCGGAAGATGTCAAATTCTCATTGGAACGAGTTGCAAACGATACGACGCTCCAGCAATATGCCACATTCAGCCAAATTGAAAACGTGGAAATAGTAGATGACCATACCATTCAAATTAAAACAGCTGAGCCTGACCCACAATTGCTCAGTCGCCTCTCCACTCCAGCGGCAAGCATGTTGCCAAAAGACTACTTTGACGAAGTAGGCGCTGATGAGTTTTTCAATGCCCCGGTTGGAACAGGTCCATTTCAATTTGAATCTTGGCAACAAGATGAGGCCGTCGTATTAAGCAAATATGAAGGCTATTTTGAAGGAGAGCCGAATTGGGAAACCGTTCGCTTCAGTGTGGTGCCTGAAGACTCAACCCGCGTATCCGAGCTTCTTACCGGCGGCGTCGATATCGCCTTCAATATTCCAACAGCTGACATGGAGCGGATTGACAACAATGATGGCACCCATATGGCATTAGAACCGATCCAACGCGTCATCC
Source organism: Shouchella clausii (assembly GCF_001598215.1). Lineage (GTDB taxonomy): Bacteria > Bacillota > Bacilli > Bacillales > Bacillaceae_D > Shouchella > Shouchella tritolerans. The sequence goes on from NZ_BCXJ01000002.1 coordinate 503,531, forward strand.
AAATTTGGCTATCCAATGAAGAAGGAGAAACTACAGCTGACCCAGCCGTAAGAGAAGCGATTGATTTGGCCATCGACAATCAGGTGATCATCGATGAAATTCTTCAAGGCAGCGCTACAGCAACTCGGACTCACATCACGCCGGGAAACTTTGGCTCCGATCCTTCTTTATATGACACGTACGAGTACGACCCAGAACGAGCAAAGGAAATTCTTGCTGAAGCTGGCTATGAAGATGGCGTGACAATCGATATGTCCGTCAATAATTACTATACGGAAATGGCGGAAGTGGTCGGTGGTATGTTAGCTGATGTCGGCATTACAGCTAATATCGAACTGATTGAACAAAGCCAGTTTGCCAACCGGTTATTTAATGGCGAGTTAGAAGAAGCAGTCTTTGTCGGCTGGGGAAATGACATGTTTGATGCGAGCGTGCTCGATTTCTTTAAAGAAGAGGGAGTCGCTCCTTATACCAACCCTGAGATTGAACAGCTCCTTGAAGATGCGGCCTATAATATGGATGAGGAAGAACGTGCCGCCCAATATCAACAAGTTCAACAAATTTTAGCTGAAGATCGTGGCGCTGTTTATTTATTCCAGCTTCAAGGGCGATACGGCGTGAGTGACCGTTTGGACTACACACCAAGGCTTGATGAGCTCTATTACGCAAACGAAATCAAATTGGCCGAATAAGGCATAAGGAGAATAGAAACATGAACCTTCCAGCTTTATCGCAATGGGAAGCTTTTATGGTGGAAACGTTGCTTGCTAAAGGCATGGAGCGACAAACACTCATTGACTTGTTGAAAGCTAAAGATGCCGAAACACTGAACAGCTTTGACGACACATTCGATTATCATGAACTCATTACGGCCGCGGAAACTGCTTTCGACGACTTTTCGCAAGCAGTGCAAGTAGGCTACACCATTAAATTTGTGTCGAAATTCGGGATTAAACGCTTGCTTGGTTTAAAATATGGACTGGAGGAAGGCATTGACTACCAAATGGCAGACGACCGATTTGACAATCTTACACTGACAGCGGCACAATTAGCTGAATTTAAAGCAATGCTGTCACCAAACTGGAAAGTGTTTAACGAAATCAATGGGAATGGGACTTTTACCGTCTCCATTCTCCACGCAACACTTGTAAACAAAACGTAATCTTCTGCTTCATGACATTAGTTTAAAATTGCCATTAACAAAATGAAGCTCTAAGCAAACGCTTAGGGCTTCATTTTACGTGGAGTTGTTTGTCTTATTCGTGTTTGTTCAATTTTCGTTTAGCCAAGTAAGAAAGGCCAAAGCAACAACCGGCAAATACAATAGCAGCTCCAATAATGCCTGAATATATCTGTACACTTGCATCATGTATTTGGTAAGGCTCAGGCAGCCAAAAACCAATTGTCAAAAATAAACCCGCCCCTAAAAACAACAAGCAGAACAACTGATAATCATGCTGATCCTGTTTCAAACGTTGAATCGTCTTTTCGTCCATTAGACTGCCTCCTCTCCTACTGCTCTCCTTTTCTATCTTAACAGATCAAAAGAAGTTCGAAAGGCGAAGACTTTTGCTAATAGAGGAAAATTATGCTGATAAATGGTCGAGCATCAACATCACTTGTTTAGCAGAATTGACAGCTGATTTTTCTAAAAATGTATCGTATGACATCTTTGCGTCTTGGCCTGCCACGTCAGACAATGCCCGGATAATAACAAATCGCGTCTGGAATTGGTGGCATACTTGAGCGATCGCGCCTGCTTCCATTTCTGCACAATAAGCAGTAGGAAATAACGTTTTGACCTCGTTTACACGCGTTTCTTCCCCCATAAAGGAATCCCCTGTCACAATAAGCCCCTCTTCTGAATGGAAACCTACTTTTTGGGCGGCTGTTTTCGCTGCTGCAATTAAGGTCGCATCTGGCAAATACGCTGGCACCATCCCAGGAACTTGTCCATATTCATAACCAAACACAGTTGCGTCGACATCGTGGTAACGCACTTCCGTTGAAATGACAAGATCGCCAACAGCCATATTTGCGTTGAGCCCTCCGGCTACGCCAGTATTGATAATGGCATCAGGTTGAAACCGATCATTCAATAGCGTTGTTGCTAGTGCGGCGTTCACTTTTCCAATTCCACACCGTGTTAAGACTACTTCCACAGCGCCAATTTGGCCTTCTGTAAATTCACAATTGGCAATCGTTGTCACTACGCGGTTTTCCATTTTATCTCGTAAATAGTTGACTTCTTCTTCCATTGCGCCAATGATACCGATTTTCACATCCACTCTTCCCTTCTGTTGGACAATTCCTTTTCCAGTATACACACCTTTAAACAAGATTTCACACATAAAATTGAAAAAAACCAGCTGGCAATGCCTGCTGGTTCAGCCTGTCGCTTTCTTTTTCTTGATTGACAAGTGTTTTCGATCCGCCTGGTTATGCGTTTTTCTTTGTTGCTGTTTTTCGTTTTGATGCAGCCGCTTTTTTCCGTTTCGGCTTTGTCCGCTCTAGTGACGCCTCTAGCGCCGACATTAAATCGGTCACATTCGTGTCGCGTTCGGCTTCTTTTGGCTCTGAGACAACCATTTTGTTTCCTTGCTTTTTTTGCTCAATTAGATTAAAGAGCTGTTCCCGGTACTCATCCGTGTAAGATTCTGGGTCAAATTCACTGGTAAGCTGGTCAATCAAGAGCAATGCGGTCTTTAGTTCTTTTTCCTCTACTTTTGGCTCTTCTGGCAAATTCGGGACATCAGCAAGCTTCCGCACCTCATCTGGAAAATAAATCGTCTCCATCATTAAGGCATTGCCGTACGTGCGGACAATCGCCAAATGTTCTTTCGCGCGAATAATGATTTTACCTATGCCGATTTTTTTAGAATCGGCAAGCGCCCTTTGCAATAGTGCATACGCTTTCGAGCCACCATCACCTGGCGCTAAGAAATAAGAACGGTCAAAATAAATCGGATCAACTTCTTCCAACTGGACAAAATCAAGAATTTGCACCGCTTTGTCTTCATTGTCTTTTCGAAACTGCTCAAGTTCTTCTGCTTCGACGACAACAAATTTATTTTTCGCGTATTCGTATGCTTTGACAATATCTTCTGCTTCCACTGCTTCCTCACAGTTGCGACATTTTTTCTCATAAGAGATTGGCGTATGGCACTTTTTATGGAGCTGACGCATTTTGATGTCTTTGTTTTCGGTTGCCGTGTGCAGCTTAACAGGAATATGAACTAGCCCGAACTGGATGCTGCCTTTCCATACTGTATGCATGATTTCACCTCACTCTTACTATACGGCGCAATCGCCATTAATATCACAGGAAAGGTTTGGTTACTCTATAGCTAGGAGGTGGCGCCAATGAAACCAATGAAACTGACGGAGACAACCGCATTTCCTAAGTCAACAGGCTGGATCGGGGAGCCTAAATACGACGGCTATCGTTGCCTTGTCTCCATCACAGACACTAGCATTGAGCTAATAAGCCGTAACGGGCGTTTGCTAAACCACGCTTTCCCTGAAGTCGTAAGTGCTTTCGAAGAAAGGCGAACAAGACTTTCTGGCAAGTTGCCGATCGTATTGGACGGAGAGCTTGTTTGCTTGCTGGATGGCTATGCAAGCCATTTTCCTGCCGTACAAACACGTTCGCGCATGAGCAACGTTCATGTGATCGAAAAGGAAATGTTAAGCAGGCCTTGCCAATGGATTGCCTTTGACCTACTCAACCAACCTAACATTCCTTATCGAGAAAGACGCAAACAGTTGTTGTCCTTCTGCAAACGCGCCGATATTCCCGTTCTCTCTCCATTAGGTGCTGTCCCGACACTGGGTGTGATTGAGTCGACAACCGCTATTCAAGATCTCCTTACAACTGTTAAACGTTATAATGGCGAAGGGATTGTCCTAAAAAAACAGCTAAGCCCTTACAGTCAAAATGTCCGTTCAAAGGATTGGCTAAAGCTGAAACATTACCGATTTGTGCCTGTTCTTGTCACATTTTATGATGCAACGAATGGTTATTTTCATGGCAGCGTTTATCACCAACAAGGGGAATTAACGGAAGTCGCTATTTTTAAGCACGGCCTTTCGCCAGACGATGCCAAGACGTTAGCCGATTTTTTTCGAACAAAAGGAACAACTGAAAAAAATGGGTTTCGCCTCGCTCCGTCAATCGTCGTTGAGCTCGCTTGTATTGGCTTTTCCGGTGGACAGCTCCGTGAAGTCTCCTTTGCCCGCTTTTTGCATCATGCTGATCCAGACGACATCACCATGGCCACACTGTTCCATGGACTGTATCCATTGCCAGACATTGTAGAGACGACAAGTTTAGATAAACCGTTATGGGAACAAGTCACAAAAGCCGATTACCTTCATTATTTGCAAGCTGTTATGCCTTTTATGCTTCCTTTTTTATATCAACGAGCGCTTACTGTTATTCGTTATCCCCATGGGACGTTTGCAAACGAACGTTTTTACCAGAAGCATATTCCAAGTTATGCGCCTGCTTATGTCAGCTCAGCTTGGTTAGAAGACATTTGTTATATTCTTTGCAACAATCCAGAAACGCTCATATGGCTCGGAAACCAACTGGCGTTGGAACTCCATATTCCGTTTCAAACCATCGAATCAAACAAACCAGACGAAATTGTCTTTGATCTCGATCCACCAAGCCAAGATCAGTTTGGCCTTGCCCAGGAAGCAGCACTTGACATGAAACAAATTTTCACCCGGTTTCAACTCCCCTTTTTCTGTAAAACGACTGGTGGGAAAGGATTGCAAGTTCACATTCCATTGGAAAAACAGGCTCTTACTTATGAGGAAACAGGCCGCTTCATGAAATTTGTCGCCGACTTTCTCTGCCAACAAAAACCAGGCAAGTATACGACGGAACGGCTCAAAAAAAAGCGCCGTAACCGTCTCTATATCGATTACGTTCAGCACGCTTATAACAAAACGGTCATTGCTCCATACTCCATGAGAGAGACCGGCTTTGCCGCCGTTCCTTTACGGGAAGATGAATTAGCATCGCCAACCCTTTCGCCTCAGCAATTTTCACACGTTGATGTGCTTAGACGCATCCAACAACTTGAAAACCCTTTTGTTGGCTATGAGCGAGAACGAGTAAGCAAAGAACGCTTTTTCAAATTGCTTAATGAGATTGGTGTACAGCAAAAAACGGATGCATGATGCATCCGTTCCAGACTGTAGACAAACGCTCGCCTGCACTCCTCGTCTGACAAACGTTTTCTATCAGTCTGAGGGTGGTTGTAGACTGTTATTTATTCGGTCTACGCGAATCGTTGAGGTAGACGCTCCTTTTGCTTAGCGAGGATCTGTTGCTGATTCACTCGATGATACAACCGTCCAACCAACACTGTCTTCCCATTGAAGGCGTACATCGTGATAGGTGCCTGTGCTGTTATCAAGCAACACACCCCGTGCACTTGTAGTGGAGCCACCATTTCCTAACCACATAAGCGTTGAATTCGATTCATTTAAACCTGTGGCCAAATAAAGGGCTGACTCCATTTCGTTCCAGTTTTGGCTTCCTCTTGTAAAATCATTTGGTGACGGATTTTCCTGTTGCGTAGGAACAGTATCGCCCTCTGTTTCTTCCGTTTCTTCGTCTTCTGTTTGTTCTTCTTCGTCGTTTTCCTCACTGCTATTTTCGTCTTCATTATTTTCTTCTTCGGAAGCATCGCTGTCGCTGTCGCCATCATCATTGGCTGCTGTACTTCCTTCTTCATCGCCTTCTTCAATCGTTTGGCCATCTCCTGATTGACCTGAGCTGCTTTCTTGTTCATCCACAGCAGCTTGATCCGAACTAAACCAATTTACTGCAAGGTTGCCACCAAGAAAGAGGATCAGCACAGTAACGATGATAATAGCAATGTTTAAGATTCGATTAATGCGTTTATTTCTGCGATATTCAGATCGCCGTCCCATCAAATAACCTCCTCTTTCCAACGTTCTTTTTCCATTATAGCTTGTTTCAGTTGAACTTCAACCTTCCTTTTGTCGGAGATTCACGAAAAATCATGTGAAAAAAAATGGTCCTCTTGTTACAATTGCAACAAGAGGACTCCTTATATCTAGCGGATTTCAAGGATTTCGACTTCCATTTCCCCGCCTGGCGTATTAACAACAACACGGTCATTAACTGTTTTACCTAACAAACTTTGCGCCATCGGAGAGTCATTTGAAATTTTTCCCTCAAAAGGATCTGACTCCGCTGAACCGACAATCGTGTATTCTTCTTCCTCCCCATCAGGTAATTCCATTAAGCGGACCGTTTTTCCTAATGAAACAACATTGCCATCTACTTTTTCATTTTCAATCATGACCGCATTGCGAATCATTTTTTCCAGTTGGGCAATCCGGCCTTCAACAAATGCCTGGTCTTCTTTGGCAGAATCATACTCGGAGTTCTCCGACAGATCACCAAAGCTACGGGCGACTTTTATACGTTCAACGACTTCTTTACGTCGTGTTGTAATCAAATAATGTAGTTCTTCTTCAAGTTTTTTCTTGCCTTCTGCGGTCATGTAATGTTTTTTCTCTTCTGACATGCTATTCACTCCTCATTAATATATACAAAAGGACGGTTGGGACTGGCTCTTTTTAAGCATCCAACTTCTTTTGTTCAATAATTGTGCGAATTTTTGTTGCCATCAAATCGATCGCGACTTTGTTTTGCCCGCCTTCTGGGATAATTAAATCGGCATAACGTTTTGTCGGCTCCACAAACTGTAAATGCATGGGCCTCACGACCGAAGTATATTGGTCAATGACTGAATCAATTGACCGTCCGCGCTCCTTTGTATCGCGAACAAGCCTACGAATGATGCGGATATCAGGATCCGTGTCGACAAACACCTTTATATCCATCATGCTTCGTAAACGTTCGTCTTCGAGAATCAAAATTCCTTCTAGGATAATGACATCTTTCGGCTCAATTTTTGTAACCGTTTTTGCGCGTGTATGATTGGCATAATCGTAGGAAGGCTTAAAAATCGGCGACCGATCTGCCAGTTGCATAAGATGAGCATAAAGAAGCTCATTGTCAAATGAAAGCGGATGGTCGTAATTCGTTTTTAAACGCTCTTCAAATGTGAGATGATCTTGATTTTTATAATATGCATCTTGCTCAATCAAGACAATGGATGACTGGCTGAACTGCTTAAATATTTCTTTGGCGACAGTTGTCTTGCCAGATCCGGTACCGCCAGCCACGCCAATGATCACTGGCCTCGTGCTTGATTCCATTCGTCTTCCTCTCCTATGTTGCTGTTAAGTTTGTATCTTCATGCTGCACGCAATCCCATCGCCGATCGGCAAAATGCGCGTAGTAAATTGCGGATGGTTGCACAGCCATTCATTGTAGCGTTTGATTTTGATCGCAAGCTTGCGCAAACGTTTTGGTTGCGAAGACAAGTCTTCTTTTGCGACAAGGCCCCTAAACAAAATATTGTCACTGATCACAAGCCCCGAATCTGCTAACTTCGGCGTGTACAATTCAAAAAATGTTTGGTATTGCCCTTTTGCAGCATCAATAAATAATACATCAAATGGAGTGGAATGTACAATGAGATCAACTGCATTGGTAGCATCCCCATGGATAAGGTGAATCCGGTCTTGCAAGCCAGCGCGCTGTATGTAAGCCTGTGCTTGATGGAAGCGAACATCATCCCGTTCGATTGTCGTAATCTGTGTTTGCGGAAGCGCTTCCGCCATTCGAATAGCCGAATAGCCAATTGCTGTTCCAATTTCCAAAATTGTTTTTGGCTGTTTGGCGACAAGCAGCAAAAGCATGGCTTCCAGTGCCGCTAGTTCCATAATCGGCACATGGTTTTCCTTTGCATACTGCTCCATTTCCATAACAAGCGGTGAACGCTTCGGTAGCAGCGACGTTACATAGGCATGTATTTCTTGGTTCATCATGTTTAAGCCATTCCTTTGCAATGAAAAAAGCAAGGGAGGCTAGGCTCCCCGCCCTACTCATTATTTTCTGCTTCTTCCCATTCATGACGGTATGCATCACGTGCTTCTAGATGCTTGTTGTAATCTTCATTATAGATAATCTCGCCATTGTAACGGGCATAAAAATAAAGGTAATCGGTGTCATTCGGGTCAGCAGCAGCCACAAGTGATTGCTCCCGAACTGTAGCAATCGGCCCTGGCGGCAACCCTTCATATCGATACGTATTATACGGTGAATCGATGTCAAGGTCATCATAAGTTGTCATATAAATATGCTCGCCTTGGGCGTATGCAACGGTTGGGTCGACTTGCAGCTTCATATTTTGCTCTAACCGGTTATGAAGGACGCCAGAAATTTCAAAGCGGTCTGGTGCCTCTTTTGCTTCCCGTTCAATAATGGATCCAAGCGTCAGCAGTTCATGGAATGTGTATTCGCTGCTTTCAATCAAGTCGGTATTGTTTTGATAAACTTGCTCCATTTGGTCAAGCATCGCTTCAATGACCGTTTTTACAGGAGGCTGTTCCTCTTCAAATGGATAGCTAGCGGGGAACAAGTAGCCTTCCAGTGGGTGATGGATCTCTTCGTTCAAAATTTCATCTGTCAGCATGTCATAGTTGTCGATAAGCTCTTCGACATATTCTTCATCATCCATAATTGCCATTACTTCTTCTTGGGATGTTCCAGTAAACTCGGCAAGCCTTTCGCTTAAGCTCGCTAAGTTAAAGCCTTCAGGAATAGTAATTGTCGAGGCAGCCTCAGCCACGACTCGGCCATCTTTTAAACTTGCAATAAGCTCATCCATGTCCATTGATGTGTTTAATGTATACGTCCCTGCTTGGAAATCCGATTCATTTTTATAACGAGCGTAATAACGGAAAAACGTCGCATTGCGGATTAATCCTTCTTCTTCTAGAATTTCCGCAATTCCGCTTGTCGAAGTTCCGACAGGAATCGTTACTTCTATATCGGTGCCTTCCCCTTCTTCGTCCATTGGTTTTAAAGCATTTGTTAAGTAAAAATAACTGAATATGCCGGTTGCCAAAATCACGGCAAACAGAATCAAAACACAAATAAACACAATCTTACGGACGGTTTTGGCTTGGGATGCACGTTCCTGATAAAGCTCTGAATGCTGTTTCGGTTGCTTTGTCATTTATTGCCTCCTTACCCGTCCCATTATACTACAAAAAATGCTAAAGTCATCCTTTATCGCCTTCATTTTTACAGAATTCGCCCTTTATTCTAAAGCAAACCCGTGCCACATTCAGCACGGGTTTGTGGTTTTACTCTTCCTCTTCAGAGAAGGTATTGAGCATTTCTTCGATCATGTCCCATTCTTCGTCCGTCTCGACGGGGTAAAAGGAAATGTCATTGTCTTCGTTTTGCTGTTCTTCATAGCGGAACGCAAACACTTCGACTTCCTCTTCCTCATCCTCTTCTTCCCCGACTGGAACGAGTACCATATAAGACTTTTCTGTTTCGTCGACTGTAAAACGGAACAATTCATCAAACAAATGTTCCGTGCCATTCTCGTCTGGAATGACAAAACGCTCTTTTTCTTCTTGAGCCATTCTTTTTCCCTCACTTTGCTAATTGGTTTGTTCTATGTCAGTGTGTGGCTTTGGCGGTCTAAATATCCTTGTAAAATGAAAACAGCAGCCATTTTGTCTACAGCTTTTTTGCGTTTTTTTCGACTTACATCCGCATCAATTAAAACGCGCTGAGCTGCGGCTGTTGTAAGGCGTTCATCCCATAAAACGGTCTGCACATTGCACCGTTGTTCAAGTGTTCGTGCAAATGTCTCACTTCGTGCGGCGCTTTCCCCAACCGTGCCGTTCATGTTTTTAGGATAACCAATCACTACTTTTTGAACGTCATTTTCTTTGATCAGCTCAGCTAGTACTTCAACATCACGGTTTGGGTCGTCTTCAGATCGTTGGATCGTCGGCAGTCCTTGCGCTGTCCACCCGAACGCATCGCTAATGGCGACACCAATTGTCTTTGTCCCTACATCTAAGCCGATTGTTTTCATTTGTTTTCCTTGCCATGGGCCCGCAAATACGACTTCACAAGCGTTTCAATTAGCTCGTCTCGTTCTAATTTGCGGATTAGCGTGCGGGCATCTTTATGCCTAGGAATGTAGGCTGGATCACCAGACAACAGATAGCCGACAATTTGGTTAATCGGGTTGTACCCTTTTTCTTCAAGCGCATCATAAACAGACAAGAGCACTTCTTGGACATCTGCGTCAAAGGAATCATCATTGAAATTGAATTGCATCGTATTATCCATTGAACTCAACTAGCTCTCACCTCTTTTAGCGTTCTTTAGACGAAATGCGCGTCGTTCTGTCGTCTGTCCTATTGTACAACAGAATCGACCGTTTAGGAAATTGATTTCACGTATTCATGTACATAAGCAAGGGCTTCGTCCAACTTGGCAGGATCTTTTCCACCAGCTTGCGCCATATCAGGACGTCCGCCGCCCCCCCCGCCTGTACGAGCGGCAACTTCTTTAATCAATTTGCCGGCATGGAAGCCTTCCGCAATAGCCGGCTTTGTAACGCCAGCGACAAAGGCAAGCTTGTTGCCTGTTTTTGCTCCAAGTACAATCACTGCTTTTTCGTGTGCTTGTTTAAGCGTGTCCACCATAGAACGGAGTGCTTCCGTATCTTTTGCATCGACTTGTGCGGCGATAACGGCAACACCGCCAATTTCCTTAACTTGGTCATTTAAATGTCCAGCTTCAGCTTGTCCAAGCTTAGCGGTTAACGATTCGTTCTCCCGTTGGGCTTTCCGCAAATCTTCTTGCAAGCTTTCAATTCGCTGCGGCACATCAGATAACCGCTTTGCTTTTAAACGTTCAGCCGCATTTTTTAAAATCGCTGTTTGCTCTGACAAAAACGCATAGGCGCCTTTTGACGTAACGGCTTCAATACGGCGTACACCCGCGCCAATACCCGATTCGCTCGTAATTTTAAACAATCCGATTTCAGCTGTGTTGCGCACATGGCAACCACCACACAGTTCAAGGCTGTAATTGCCAACTCGGACAACTCGGACTTCGCTGCCGTATTTTTCACCAAACAAGGCCATTGCGCCCGCCGCTTTCGCTTCCTCTAAACGTTGAATCGAAATGTCAACTGGCAACGCTTGCCACACTTTTTTGTTAACAATTTCTTCAATTTGTTGGAGCTCATTTGGCGTCACTTGCCCAAAATGGGAAAAGTCAAAGCGCAACCGTTCACTCGACACAAGCGAACCTGCTTGATTGACATGTTCACCTAAAACGTCTTTCAACGCTTGGTGGAGCAAATGGGTAGCTGTATGATTTTTAACAATATCGAGTCGTTCCCTTACTTCTATACGGGCGCTTGCTCGTTGGCCAGCTGAGATTTCGCCATTTGTCACTTCAGCCGTGTGCAGATGTTGGCCATTTGGCGCTTTTTTCACATCTTTAACTACAGCTTGTCCCGTGTCGGTTACAATCATCCCTCTATCTGCCACTTGCCCGCCGCTTTCAGCATAAAAAGGTGTTTGATCAAGAAAGAATTGGATGACATCCCCTTGAAAGGCTTGTTCGACTTTCTCTTTGCCGCGGACGAGCGTCGTAAGGACCGCGTCTGTCTCCGTATGCTCATAGCCAACAAATACACTTGGCGTTTTCACTTCACCAAAGACATCTTCCTGGACGGACATTGATGCGCTTTCCTGGCGAGCCGCACGTGCTCTCTGCCGCTGTTGTTCCATTTCCCGTTCAAAGCCAGCACGGTCAACTGTCAACCCTTCATCATGGACGTACTCTTCCGTTAAATCAATTGGAAAGCCATATGTGTCATAAAGGCGAAACGCATCCTCACCTGCAATTGTTTCATTGTTGTTAGTCTTTGCTTTTTCGATGACATCGCTTAAAATCGCAAGTCCCTCGTTCAATGTTTCATGGAAACGCTCTTCTTCGGTGCGAATAACCCGTGCAATAAAGTCTTGCTTGTCTGCAACCTCAGGATAGAAGTCTTTCATGATTGCACCCACAACTGGCACAAGCTCATACATGAACGGGCGGTCAATGCCAATTGACTTCGCAAAGCGAACAGCGCGGCGCAACAAGCGGCGCAACACATAACCGCGACCTTCATTAGACGGCAACGCCCCGTCGCCAACTGCAAAAGCAACGGTTCGAATATGGTCGGCAATCACTTTAAAAGCAGTGTCTGCTTCCTTGTATGTTTTACTGGCCAGTGCTTCCGTCGCCTCAATAATTGGCATAAACAAATCTGTCTCAAAGTTAGTCGGCGTTCCTTGGATCACAGACACCATTCGCTCTAAGCCCATGCCTGTATCAATGTTTTTCTTTGGCAATGGCGTGTATGTGCCATCTGCGTTATGGTTGAACTGGGAAAAAACCAAATTCCAAATCTCAAGGTAGCGTTCATTTTCACCACCTGGATACAATTCTGGGTCATTCGGGTCATCGCCATACTCTGGCCCACGGTCGTAGAAAATTTCTGAGTTTGGACCACTTGGGCCCTCGCCAATGTCCCAAAAGTTCCCTTCTAAACGGATGATCCGTTCTTCCGGAAGACCAATATGTTGATGCCAATAGTGGTAAGCCTCTTCATCTTCAGGATGAACGGTAACAGAAAGACGTTCTTGTGGAAACCCGATCCATTTTTTATCGGTTAAAAATTCCCATGCCCATTCAATCGCTTGCTCTTTAAAATAATCGCCGATTGAAAAATTGCCAAGCATTTCAAAAAATGTATGGTGTCGCGCCGTTTTTCCAACGTTCTCAATGTCGTTCGTGCGAATCGACTTTTGCGCGTTGACAATACGCGGGTTTTCGGGAATCACCCGTCCGTCAAAATACTTTTTTAATGTGGCAACACCACTGTTAATCCATAGCAATGACGGATCTTCAAAAGGCACAAGCGAAGCACTCGGCTCTACAGAATGGCCTTTCTCCTTAAAAAAGTCAATGAACATTTGGCGAACACTTGCCGAACTTAACCGTTGCAATATGAATCACTCCTTATGTATTTATCAGCACATAAAAAAACTCCTCCCTAGAAAGAAGGGACGAGATGTCTGTTCACGCGGTACCACCCTCATTATGGCGCAATCCAGCACCACCACTTTCATACCTTTAACGCAGGAAAATACGGTGGGTTTTGCCCACAGCTCCAGAATAGCGTTCCGCATCTCTTCGCCAGCGCTTTTTTCAGCCAAGAAAGCGCTTCTCTTTAGACGGGCTGACACGTACTCGTTCTATCAACGCAATAACCGTTTTCCGGTATATCTTTTTCAGCACGATTATAGCGTTCAAGGATACAAATGTCAATCGTGCTGGATATCGCCTTTAATGGACTGACGAATATGGACGACCGTCACCTTTAAAATCGCAGCAACGGGTACCGCAATGAGCAAACCAACAATGCCACCAGCTTCCACGCCAATTAACAGTGCAATAATGATGATCATTGGATGCAAATGGACCGTCCGGCCGACAATAACCGGCGATAGTAGATTCCCTTCAATTTGCTGAATAATGACTAAAGCAATCACTGTATAAAGACCGAGTGTCGTTGATTCAAGAAGAGCAGCACCGACTGCTGGAATGGCGCCAATTATCGCTCCGAAATAAGGGATAAAATCGGTCGCACCTACAAAAAAACCGAGGACAATCGGATAAGGAACGCCAAGAATCCACAGAGCAACAGTCGAAAGCACGCCAACACAAAAAGCGACCAGCAATTGACCACGAACATAGGAACCAAATGTCCGATCAACATCGTTTGCATAGGCTGTCAACCCTTTTCGCCATTTTCTTGGCGTTAAGTAAAAAGCAACTCGTTTAAGGAGCTCATAGTCTTTTAAAAGGTAAAACACTAAAAAAGGGACGACAATCCACGTCATAAAGGACTGTAACACCCGGATAATCACTTGTTCAATCTGGTCAAGCCCCGCTTTTGCAAATGTTTCGATTTTCATGCTCCATTCGCCGACCTGGTCGTCGAGTGGATTTGGTAGGTTTTCCGCAGTACGTTTAAAGTTCAACAGTGACCTTTTCACTTCAGCCAATTGCCCTGGCAGCACATCCATGGCTTCTTTTGCCTGTGTTGCAAGCGCCGGCAAACCCCAAAAAAGCATAGCGGCGATCGTAAGAATAAATGCTAAAAACAACATAAACGTTGCAAGTGGCCGTGGCAATCCTAGGCGAACAAGACACTCAACAATGGGATGAAGCAAATAGGCCAATACGAAAGCAACACAAAGCGGTCCAAGCAACGTCGCTAAAATGTCCCACACTGGCCGCAAAAATAACACCACTTGGCCTACCAGCAACAACAATAGCACGATCAGCAAGTATTTCGTCCATTTTAACACGTCCGTTTGCAGCCGTTCTCGCTTCATGACTCCAACTCCTTTTGCCTCTCCTCACTAGCTTGCGCAAAATAGTGGCTTCATAATCAAAAAAAGCGGCCGCAACGGGCCGCTTTTTCCTGTCTAGGCAAACATGCGTTTGAATCTCTTCCTCGCTTTTTTCCAAGTACGGGCATTCATCAGGTTAGCTTGCATCACTGGCTCTATAAATTGCCGGATTCTCCGCTTTGTTTTCCGGTCATTTAATGAATACCATGCAGCGCCAACGCCGATGGCCATCAGTGGAGCGATTGACTTCCGCAAAAGGCTCACCTCCGCTTAGCTTACATGTTTAGACGACGTTCCTCCGTTTCAAACAAATCGTCAAGTGAGCTGAGCGAACCGTCCTCCTCTACTTGGTGAAGGAGCAACGTGTCTTTCACTAAACTCATCTCGATGAAACAATTCCAACAATAGTATTGGTTTGTGCCAATCTTTCCGATGTCTTTTCGGTGGCAGTTAGGGCAACGCATAGAGGGCCTCCTTTACAGAGACAGTATGGCCCGTTCCTTACTGATCACTAAACGTTGGCCTTTCACAACTTTGCGGCCTTCCTTTATATCAGAGAGCCAGCCATCTGTCACTTCATACCCTATGATCGTGCCCAATTCGACGTTAAAATATACATCTTCTACCAATCCGAGCGTTTCCCCTTCCTCGGAAAGAAGCGGCTTTCCTTTGAAACGGCGTCGACCTGTGTGAATCGGGTGAAGCATTTTTTGCTCGCGGTTAACCGGCTTTAAAGCCTGTTCACCGGCGATCATAACTGCTTCCTGACCAGCGTGAGCAATTTCACCAATCGGCAAAAAAGCATGATGAGCAAACAAATGTGTTCGTTTCACCGTTAAGCCAACGACTTCTTTGCCATCAAACAGAGCATCCACGACCCGGCCATGTTCAATGCCAGTTGCATTGCTGATAACAGGAAGCCCTATAAGCGCTTGAACTGTTCGCAAAGAAACACCGCCTTTCCGAACAGTCTTAAGTTATGCATATGTAGCTTCCTCTATCCCCGGTGAACGTTACCAGTACGTGAAAGCAATTGTTGAAGGCGCTCCTTTAATTTGGAATGACGGTGCTCGTCCGCATGTTTAATTGCCTGTTCCATCGTTTTCCGATCGCCACATAAGAGCAAATACTGCTTGGCCCGGGTAATGCCTGTATAAAGCAAGTTACGCCTTAACATACGCATGTAGCTCGACACGACTGGCATCACGACAATTGGAAATTCGCTCCCTTGTGCTTTATGGATGGAACAGCAATAGGCATGGGTTAGCTGTGAAAAGTCTTTTTTCTCATATGTGACTTCCAGGCCGTCAAAGGAAACAACAAGCTGGTCTTTTTTTTCCGTCGTCTCTTTAGCGTAAAAAACAGCAACAATTTCTCCTCTATCACCGTTGTATACGCCTTCCTCCGGATTGTTGACTAGCTGGAGCACCATATCGCCCTTGCGAAAAACAACATCCCCAAATGGCAGCTCTCTACGGCCTTCTTTTGTAGGATTAAATAAGGACTGAAGCATCGTGTTTAATTCATTGATCCCTGCCTGCCCTCGGTACATGGGCGCCAGTACTTGGATCTCTTTAGCACTATAGCCTTTCTTCATGGCGCTTTCACAAATTTGCCAAACCGCTTGTTGCACTTGGTTCGGTTGGCAAGGAAAAAAGACGCGGTCTGCCTTTTTTGTTAAAAAATCACTTGGAAGCACGCCATCCTTCATGGAATGGGCAAGCTCAATGATGGAAGAGCCTTCAGCTTGCCTGTAAATGTCCTTTAATTGGATCGTTGGAATAACGTCTGCTTCTAAGAGGTCTTTTAATACTTGGCCAGGCCCTACAGAAGGCAACTGGTTTTCATCACCTACTAGCACGACTTGCATGCCTTTGGGAATCGCTTTAAATAACTGGTTTGCAACCCAAGCATCGACCATCGACATCTCATCGACAATTAACAGTTCCCCTTCAAGCTGTTCATGGTCGCCTTTTTCAAAGCCGGTTGCACTGCCTTTCCAGCCGAGCAAGCTGTGTATCGTGCTTGCAGGCAGTTCCGTTGCTTCAGCCATCCGTTTGCTGGCTCGACCAGTGGGCGCTGTCAACTTAAGGGGGAAAGATTTGGTTTTGTAAGCAGCCACTTCAAGAGAAAGCCCATGAAGCACAGCATAGGCTTCAACAATTCCTTTAATGACCGTAGTCTTTCCTGTTCCTGGCCCGCCTGTCAGCAACAACAGCGGAGAACGAAGAGCGGTGGCGATCGCTTCTTTTTGCGTGTTTGAATAGGTAACAGCATGTGTTTCTTCAATTTGCCCAAGTGTTTTTTCGATTTCTGCTTCCGTAAATTCTTGTGCCAGTTCTTGGCTTAAAATCCGGCGGACGTTGGTCGCAATGCCTTTTTCTGCATAATACAATGACTTTAAGTAGACGCGATCTTCTTCACGAACGAGCATGCCCTCCTCATTCATTTCGATGAGGATGGAGTCAAGCTCGGAAGCTTCAATTTGTACGTTGGGGCTCGATAATAATGCAGCCCCTTCTGTAATGAGCGCTTCTTGCTGCAAGTATAAATGTCCTTGTTGCATACAACATTCCCGGAGCAAATAAAGGAGCCCCGCCCGCAAACGCTCTGGATGGTTCCCAGTTAAGCCAATCGCTGCCCCTAATTGGTCTGCACGGCGAAAGCCGACTCCTTCCACATCCTGAATGAGCAAATAAGGATTGGTGCGGATCACATCAAGTGCTTGCAATTTGTAAGTTCGGTACACACTCATTGACAACTCTGTGCCAAACCCGTATTGGGACAGCTGTATAATGACTTGCTCCGCGCCTTGTTGCTCTAGAAGTTGGTTATAGAGCATCGTCGCTGTATCTTCTTTTAGCTTCGGAATGTTGTTTAATACACTCCGGTCTTCAATAATGGCTGAAATGGCCCTTTCACCGAGGACGTCGACAATTGCTTCCGCTGTCTTTTTGCCGACGCCAGGGAAACGGTCGCTTGACAAAAACCGAACAATTCCGCTTTTTGTCTGGGGCAAATCACGCCTAAACGTTTCCACCTTATATTGGAGTCCAAAGCGTGGATGTTCAGCGACTTGTCCGAAAAATAAATAGGTCTCCTCTACTTCCAGTTCAGGCAAGTGGCCGACAACCGTTATTTTTCGCCCTTCAATTTGTTCATTGGTCTTTTCAATCCGCGTCGTCGCCACGGTATAGTCGTTTTCTTCATTGCGAAACAACACATGAACGACTTTTCCTTTAACAAACCCTTTCTCCAACGTTTTTTCTCCAACATTATCCATAGCTTCACCCTTTTTCAAGTGTCGCTTCAATAAGCCTTTTGCCGTTGCCAGCAAGAAGATGGTCCGGTTGGTGGGCAAGAGCTTGGTTAAATGATGCAAGGGCGGCTTCAGCTTCATCAAATGCTGCCTGGACAACCCCTAAATTGTAATAAGCATCGGCATGACTAGGATCAAGGGCAATGGTTTTTTCAAACAAAGGACGCGCTTCATCCAGCAGATCAAGCTGGGCTAAGCACAGCCCATATTGAAAAACAATTTCGCTGTCTTCACCACTTAATTCATAAGCTCTGCTTAAGTTAGCCTGTGCATGAGCCAGCTTCCCTTCGCTGTAATAGCTCATGCCCAGCATGTAAAACAAGTCTGCCTCATTCATGCCATGCGCAAGCGCTTCAGTAAACGCTTTAATCGCTTGTTGATGGTTTTCCTGCTGATAATGGACACAGCCTATCCCGTAATAGGCAACAGTCGCATCGTGGTCGAGCTCCAATGCTCGCTCATAAAAAACGATCGCACGCTCAAAATCTTTGAGTGCTGCCAGCAAGTTCCCCATGTTGATAAAGCCTGTCGGTTCTTTTGGATTTTCCTCAATGTAGGCAGCAAACTGTTTTGCCGCTTCTTCATAGTTCCCTTTTCGCATGAGCTCAATTCCCGCTTGATTATCCATCGTTTTTCCCCCTCCGAAAGCTAAAAAGGAAAACGCGGTTTACGCATTTTCCCGGTGAATTTTGTCAATCACGCCGCCGCCAATGCAACGATCTCCTTCATACAACACAACCGCTTGTCCTGGCGTAATCGCGCGTTGTGGCTGATCAAACTGAATAAACGCACGGCCATCTTCCTTCGGAAATACGGTAACGCCTTGGTCTTCTTGACGATATCGAAATTTTGCTTTGCATGTAAATGGGCTCGTTCTTTCTTCCTTGGCAATCCAGTTCATGTCAGTAGCCCATAGCCCATCCGAGTACAGTCCTGGATGATGATAGCCTTGACCTACAATGAGTACATTCCGTTCCAAGTCTTTGTCAATGACAAACCATGGCTCACCAGCACCACCAATGCCCAGCCCTTGACGCTGGCCAAGCGTATAGTACATAAGCCCATCGTGCTGCCCTTTATCAATGCCGTCGGTCGTTTCCATCCGCCCTGGTTGTGCTGGGAGAAAGGTTTGCAGAAATTCTTTAAAATCCCGTTCGCCAATAAAACAAATGCCTGTGCTGTCTTTTTTCGTTGCTGTCGCAAGCCCTGCCTCAACAGCAATTTTTCGTACTTCGGCTTTTTGCAAATGGCCAAGAGGGAACATCACTTTTGACAGTTGTTTTTGGCTAAGTGCATTTAAAAAATACGTCTGGTCTTTATTAGCATCTGCGCCTTTTATTAGCCTATATTCCCCATCGATTTCCTGCAACTGGGCATAATGACCCGTCGCGACATAATCAGCGCCAAGGGAAATCGCGTGGTTTAAAAATGCTTTAAACTTAATTTCTTTGTTGCACATGACGTCAGGATTTGGCGTTCGTCCTGCTTTGTATTCATCTAGAAAATACGTAAACACTTTATCCCAGTATTGTTTTTCAAAATTAACTGCGTAGTATGGGATGCCCAGCTGTTGTGCTACTCGCTCAACGTCCTCATAATCTTCTGTTGCCGAACAAAAGCCTGAATCATTGCTATCATCCCAGTTTTTCATAAAAATCCCAATGACATCATAACCTTGTTCTTTCAAAAGCAAAGCCGTTACAGAAGAGTCTACACCTCCAGACATGCCGACAACGACACGTGTATCTTCTCGTTTTTTCATGTTGGTTCCCCACTTTCTATTGCTCGCCGCTATTCAATGAACGCCTTTTTCCCTTGCTCAGACAAGACGCAATCCGCAATTTGCTCAAACGCATAAGCCAACTCTTCCTTTGAATTGGTAATGCCAAAACTAAAACGGATCGCTTCTTTGACACGATGGCTATCTTTTCCATACAGCGCCTGAATGACATGAGAAGGTTGAAGCGTCCCTGCCGTGCAAGCAGAACCTCCAGACGCAGCAATGCCTAGCAAGTCTAATTTCATCAAAAGCGGTTCTGTAGAAGCACCTGGAAAACAAACGTTTAAAATGTGATCAAGTCGTTCTCCACACTCGCCATTTTCCAGCACTGTTACACCGCGCCGCTCCATTGTTTCAAAAAACATCGTCCTGTATAATTTATAGTTTTGACGGCGCTGCTCACGTTCAGCGTATGCTTGGTTAAAAGCATAAGCAAAGCCAACAGCACCAGCCACATTTTCTGTGCCTGCCCTGCGTTTCCGTTCTTGCTCGCCACCATGCAACAGCGGTTCTAATTCGATGCCTTCACGTACAAACAAACAGCCAATCCCTTTTGGCCCGTTTAGCTTATGGCTTGCAATTGTCAACAAATCTACTGCGAGCTCGTCTGTATTGAGCTCATATAGCCCAGCTGCTTGAACAGCGTCGGAATGAAGAGCAGCTTGATGCCCTTTTAGCAGCTCGCCAATTTCTTTAATCGGTTGCACTGTCCCAACTTCATTGTTCGCAAACATGATGGAGACAAGGATCGTTTCGTCGGTTAAAGCATTTTTCAATTGCGTAAGGGAAATTTGCCCACTTTCATTGACAGGCAGCTTCGTTATCGAAAATCCTTCTTTTTCCAATACCTCAAGCGTGTGCAGGACAGCATGATGTTCAATTTCTGAGGTGATAATATGCGTGCCTTTCTTTCGGTTAGCACGGGCAAAGCCAATAAGCGCCAAATTGTTCGCTTCTGTACCGCCACTCGTAAACAGCACCTCATTGCCTTTCGCACTTAGCAATGACGCAATCGATTCACGGGCTTCGACTAACGCTTGTTTCGCTTGGCGTCCAAACTGATGGATGCTTGATGGATTGCCAAAAACCGTAGAAAAATAAGGCATCATCGCTTCCAACGCTTGCGGATGCAACACTGATGTGGCTGCATGGTCTAAATAAATTTGCTTCATGAGTGGCACCTTCCGTCCCATTGCTCCATTGTATTAAATATAAAACATATAGTACTCTTGTTCTCCATCTTCCTTAAAATTGGCTAAGTCGGCAAGAGTGGTTTTATCGAGCACATCCTTGACTGCGTCCCGTATTTTTATCCATAAATCGCGCTTGGCAGGCTCCTCGTCTTCAAGCACTTCCACCGGACTAATCGGTCCTTCCAAAACACGAATAATATCGCCTGCTGTAATATCCTCAGCATCTTTGGCCAGCATATAGCCACCATATGCTCCGCGAACGCTTTTAACGAGCATCGCATTGCGGAGCGGCGCAATCAATTGCTCCAAATAATGCTCTGATAGTTTATATTCCTTGGCAATAGATTTCAAGGAAACAGGCCCTTCCCCTGATTTCTTAGCGAGTGCCATCATAATCGTCAATCCATAACGTCCCTTTGTCGAAATTTTCACGTCAATCCCTCTTTCATCAAAATAAATGCTGTAGTATCTGGCAAATACTCCGTCTTTCACTTCATATATTTGACAAACCTATCTCGTTATCCACTTTTCCCTCTCGAATGTTGCCTATTGCTACTTGGCAAGCGATAAATTTTCCTTTATACCCTTGACATTATAGCATGTTTTCATACTGGATTGATAGAAGTTCGCAGAATCGAGAAGGCACGGGCATTTCGTTCATGGACAAGTTCTGCTTGTCTGAGCTACACTACGTAAGACGAGGAAAAAGAGGAGGGACACTCATGAAAAGACAACCGTTGGCCTATCGCATGCGCCCTACTTCTGTCGAAGAAGTGATTGGCCAGCATTCCTTGCTTGGCGAAGGCATGATGTTATCGAGAATGATTAAAGCGAACCAGCTTTCATCCATGGTGCTTTATGGTCCGCCAGGTACAGGAAAAACGTCCATTGCCAGAGCGATTGCAGGGTCAAGCGGCATGCACTTCCGCATGTTGAACGCAACTGTCCATCATAAAAAAGATATGGAGACGGCTGTCGAAGAAGCCAAAATGTACGGCTCGCTCCTTTTAATATTAGATGAAGTGCATCGACTTGATAAAGCAAAGCAAGACTTTTTGCTCCCCCATTTAGAGAGCGGTCTATTGCTTTTAATCGGCGCCACCACTGCCAACCCTTACCATTCGATCAATCCAGCGATTCGTAGCCGCTGCCATATTTTTGAATTGGAACAGCTCGAACCTGATGATATCGAAGAAGCGCTGCGCCGTGCCCTCGCAGACGAAGAGAGAGGATTAGGCCATGAAAAAATCGATATCGCGCCTGAAGCACTCCGACATTTGGCATTAGCCTGCGGCGGCGATGTCCGCGCTGCCCTTAATGCGCTTGAGCTTGCTGTCCTTTCCACACCTAAACAGCCAGATGGCACACGCTCTGTCACACTCCGTTCCGCCGAACAGAGCATCCAGAAAAAAAGCATTCAACATGACAAAAATGGCGATGCCCATTATGATGTGCTGTCTGCTTTTCAAAAGTCCATCCGCGGAAGCGACGTGAACGCGAGTCTCCACTACTTGGCACGCTTGTTAGAAGCAGGCGACCTTATTAGCATCCATCGCCGTCTACTCGTTATCGCCTATGAAGACATTAGTCTTGCCAATCCCCAAGCGGGGCCTCGAACGCTCGCAGCCATTGAAGCATCAGAAAGGCTCGGACTGCCTGAAGCACGCATTCCTCTTGCCAACGCTGTGGTTGAACTTGCCCTTTCTCCAAAAAGCAACAGTGCCTATAAAGCACTTGATGCTGCAATTGACGCAGTGCGAAAAGGCGGCAGTGGCGAAATTCCTCGCCATTTAAAAGATGCTCATTATAAAGGAGCGCAACAATTAGGAAGAGGCAGCGACTATAAATACCCTCATGACTATGCAGATGGCTGGGTCAAACAACAGTATTTGCCAGACAAAATTGCCCATCACCGTTATTATGAGCCAAAGCAAACAGGGAAATTCGAACAAGCGCTTAGCGAAATGTATAAAAGACGAAGCTAAACATGCCGTATATCCTCTTGTTTTTCTGCCAACATGCATGGCCTCTTTGTTGACGTGATTGTCCATTCTCGCAAACAAGATCTTTTTTAGCAGGCTAGTATAAAATGGCGAAACTCTGGCAAAAGTAAAGCCATAAGCATTGCATGAAGGAGATGGACAAATGAAAACGAGACAAGATGCATGGTCCCATGAAGATGATGTGCTTCTTGCTGAGACTGTATTAACTCATATTAAAGAAGGAAGTACACAGCTAAAGGCATTTGACGAGGTTGGGGATGCTTTAAACCGGACCTCTGCAGCATGCGGATTTAGATGGAATGCTGTTGTACGGCAAAAATACTTAAAGCAAATCGATTCCGCCAAACGAGAACGAAAAGAACGGAAACGAGCGCTTTCGGCCAGCTATTTCTCTCAAGCTCGTATTGGAAATACAGGAAGTGCATCTAGAACGTTTTATCAAACTGCAACTGAGGATGGTGGATCGGTTACACTTGAATCTATTATTGGCCAACTTAAACAGTTAGCGCAAACCGAGCCTGCGTCATCACGCTTAGAATTAGAGAACAAGCAGTTGCGCGCTCAATTGGAAGAAAAGACCGCTAAATTAAACGAACTAGAAACAAAGCTACAACGAAATAAACAAGAGCATAGTATGATTGAAGAAGATTACCAGTCGTTGATTTCGATTATGAACAGGGCGCGCCGCCTTGCGATTTTGGAAGAAGACGAACAAGAACATCCTGCATTTCGGATGGACGCTAACGGAAACTTAGAGAAACTATCAAAGTAAATCCCTTCTTATCCTATGTTCCTGTTATAAAGGAAGAAAGCTCCTACGTTTTTTAGCGTAGGAGCTTACTAGTTAAGAACGTCGGTTGATTTCTATACCTTCTAGTAAACGAGTGATGACATGTCCCGCCATGATCAAGCCTGATACAGACGGCACGAATGCATTTGAAGACGGCGGTAGTTTCGCTTTACGGATGTTTCCCTGTTCAGCCGTTTCAGGTACGATTTCCTTACGGATGTCTTCCCTAATTTGGATTGGTTCCTCATCTGAAAAAACGACATTGACCCCCTTATGAATCCCCTCTTTTCGCAACCTCGTACGAATCACTTTTGCAATGGGGTCATAGCTTGTTTCGGAAATATCCGCGATCCTTAAGCGGGTTGGGTCCATTTTATTGGCGACTCCCATGCTGGAAATAATCGGAATGCCCCGCAGCTTACATTGTTTAATCAAATGGATTTTATAAGAAATGGTGTCGCTGGCATCAATGACAAAGTCAAGTTTATGCGAAAAAAACGATTCATACGTTTCCTCGGTATAAAACATTTTTCTTGTAATTACTTCACAATTTGGGTTGATGTCACTTATCCGTGCAGCCATCAAATCAACTTTCGGCTTGCCAACTGTTGATAGCAATGCATGGATCTGGCGATTCACATTTGTAATATCGACATCATCTTTATCAACGAGCACAATTTTGCCGACGCCGGAACGGGCAAGAGCTTCCGCCGAAAATGATCCGACTCCTCCTACCCCTAACACAGCAACTGTACTGCTTTTTAGGCGTTCCAGCCCATCATGGCCGATCGCTAACTCATTTCTTGAAAACTGATGCAACATCGATGTCCACTCCTTTAGTGCCTTTGTACTTGATTGATCATACCACAAAATCGAAGGATTCCGTCTGCTCGTATGTGATTTTTCTTCATCGCATTAAGTGAAAAGCGAATGGGCTGCCTTAAAAGATCGAAGAATAAGCAAATTCCTAAATAAGTTTAAACGATTTTTAACCATAAGCCGTTTTCTGGTTAAATAATATCTAAATTTTCCTTGCATTTTTTTGAAAGATATACTAGAGTATTAACCATTAACCCTTTAAAAATAAATATGTTTTTTCTTATCCAGAGAGATGGAGGGATTTGGCCCTTTGAAGTCTCAGCAACCGGCCTTTGGCAATGGTGCTAATTCCAATAGGTGATGTACCTAGGAGATAAGAAGTTCGTTGTCTATAGTACGAGGACCTTCTTTATTCTAGAAGGTCCTTTTATTGTTTTGGCCGGTACAGCTGAGGAGGAGAAGCGGCAAGTATCACTTTGGGTGACCATTCTTTATTCAAAAGGAGAGAAATTTAAGATGACAAACATTGCTGTAAAACCACCATTTAGGGCAGACCACGTTGGCAGTTTACTACGGCCAGAACGTATCCACCAAGCGAGAAATGAATTTAAGGAAGGAACCATTACTGCCGCGGAATTGCATGAAATTGAGACGCAAGAAATCAAACGAATCGTCGATAAGCAAATTGAGATAGGCTTAGAGCTGGTGACGGACGGGGAATTTAGACGCCGTTTTTGGCATACCGATTTCCTCGAACATTTGAACGGCGTAGAAGGGTATGTTCCAGAGGTCGGCTATCTTTTCCAAGGCAATGAAGAAACGGAAAGATACAACGTCCGAAACGTAGGGAAAATCTCATTTAACCATGATCATCCCCATGTAAAAGACTTTATTGAATTTAATGAGATTGTCGCCGGACGTGCAGTCGCTAAACAAACCATTCCGAGCCCGAATCAATTGTTTAATATTGGCATACGCGATGAAACGATTTACCCTGATATTGAGGAATACGCAAAAGATATTATTCAAGCCTACCGAGATGCCATGAACGCTTTTTATGATGCAGGTTGTCGTTATTTGCAATTTGACGATGTCTATATTGCCGGCCTTTCTTCACCTGACATTCCATTTAATGATGGCGCATATTCAAGAGAGTATTTGATTGATTTAGCACTCCGTGTCGTGAACGGCGTTTTGGAAGAAAAACCAGACGATCTCGTTGTAACGACTCACCTATGTCGTGGCAACTACCGGTCAAACTGGGCTTTTGAAGGCAGTTACGCCCTTATTGCCCCAACTTTATTTGCAAAAGAAAAAGTGAATGGTTTCTTTTTAGAATACGATGACGATCGTTCAGGAGACTTTAAACCACTAGAGCATATTCCGAACGGCGGGGCCCGTGTTATACTTGGACTTCTAACTTCCAAAAATGGGGAATTAGAGAATAAAGAATCAATCATTGCCCGCATTAAAGAAGCAACCCAATATGTACCGTTGGAACAGCTCTGTTTAAGCCCTCAATGTGGCTTTGCTTCCACTCATCATGGAAACCTTTTAACCGAGGAACAGCAATGGGCAAAATTAAAATATATCGTCGATATCGCCAAAGAAGTTTGGGGATAAGGCCGAGTTTCAATCAAGCATGAGGGGGCTCCTCCCCCCTCTTTCTACTTGTTCCAAGTTATTTCTGTATACGTTGCATCCCCGATCTATGCTCCAAACCTTTCCCCAAACATTACTTGCTAAACGTTCGATAATGAATGGACATGAATTGTTTTACGAGAAAAGACGGCGTATACGGCATATCGTTTTGAAGCCAAGAAATGATCACGCCTATCAAAGCAGATGAATGAGACCAGATCAATATTTCTTTTTTTATACCTGCTTGTTCAATGATTGATTCACGTTTTTCTACCCCTGAGACAATCCTGCTCGTTAACCAAGTTAATAAACGATCTTTAAAAATCGGTATACCTTTTGAGCCAAGAACAATTTTATAAAATTCAGCATGTGCGGATATATACTCCAGTAAATAGACCAAGCCTTGCCAATTAACACCTTCACTTGATTGCTCATTCATGTTGGATTTAGCCATCGCTGCTGTAAGGTCCTCAATCATTTCCTCAGCCATTTTCTCCAACATATCTGGAATATCTTGATAATGCAGGTAAAAGGTAACTCGGTTAATGGTTGCTCTCTCCGTCAAGCAATTAACTGTTATTTTCTCAATGTCCATTTCCTGAAGTAATTCAATAAAAGCATCTTTGATCAATTTCCGGGTCCGCAGGATACGGGGATCTGTGCGTGTATTTTTATTTTTTGTCATTAGTGATTTTCCTCTCCCAGTCAAATATACAATCCAAAGACGAATGTTGATTATCTACCAGATAAACGACAAAACGAACCATGTTGTTCATTAATTTACACTCTATTGATTATTGTAGCTTGTAAAGAGTATTCATTGTAATATAATTTAGTTTATGTCTTGTTGATTATACAACACATTGTAAATTATCTGTATAACAAATCGCATTTGCAGATGGCAACACCGTGAGGAACAAGACGATGGCGACTTATCGTAAGCATGCTACTACTTTAAGGTACCCCGTGTGACGCTTCCCGATTTGACATCGTGCACTGCCATGAGCTGAACAAGACTTCTTTAAATCGGTTATGGCACAGGCTAACCTTTACATGAAGCTCAAAGCCTGCTGGTTGATAGGCGCTGGCGCTAGACAGCAATAGCCTTTCTTCAAAAATGTTAAACCGTAAAAAGCAATACTTGTTACAAGTTAAGAAAGGATGAAATGGGATTGAATAAAGAGACAGAAACGGACGGTCCTTTAACGAAAAGGGGCGTCATTGTATTTATCATGATTTTAGGGGCATTCCTTACAGCGCTTAATCAAACAGTTATGAGTGTTGCCACCCCCGTATTAATGAATGACCTTGACATTTCAGCAGCAACGGCGCAATGGTTGACAACAGGTTATATGTTAGTAAACGGTGTTCTCATTCCCATTACTGCTTTTTTGATGAAACGATTTCCCACACGCCAGCTTTTTCAAAGTTCGATGATCACGTTTCTTGCCGGTACAATCATATCAGCTTTAGCCTTCAATTTTCCTATTTTGTTGGCAGGCCGTGTGATTCAAGCAGCTGGAGCAGGCGTTATGATCCCTTTACTTTATAATGTTGTCTTAACACTGTACCCTCCAGCCAAGCGAGGCACGATCATGGGGATGGTCTCTCTCGCTATTTTGTTTGCTCCAGCAATCGGGCCTACCCTTGCTGGTTATGTACTGGAAGTTTTCCCTTGGCAAGTCATGTTTTTCGGTTTGGTTCCGTTGATCGTGATGTTGATCATCTTCGCACACTTTTATCTGCAAAACGTGTCAAAAACGGCCCGGGCCAAGGTAGACGTCCAAAGTGTCATCCTTTCAACGATTGGATTTGCAGGGTTATTATATGGCTTTAGCGCAGCCGGTAATGGAGGCTGGTCGAGTACAGAGGTTATCGTTTCACTTCTTGTAGGAATTATTGGTCTTAGCCTGTTTACTTGGCGGCAGTTGGTTTCTGTTGATCCGCTTCTTGATCTTCGGACCTTTAAATACAAAATGTTTACATTGACCAACATCATCAATATCGGCATAACCATTATTATGTATGCAGATATGATACTGCTGCCGCTCTATCTTCAAAATGCCAGAGGCTATACGGCTATGGAGTCCGGTTTACTGATGCTTCCGGGAGCCATTCTCATGGGCTTGCTAAGCCCTGTCTCCGGAAAACTCTACGATCGATACGGAGCTAAGTGGATTACAATCATTGGTATATTGATTACGATTGCTACTACAATTCCATTTACAGTATTAACCGACTCAACAAGTTATACGTATCTCCTTCTCATGTCTACTGGCCGGCGTATCGGGATGGCCTTGCTTATTACGCCAATACAAACAGCTGGCTTAAATCAAATTCCACTAAGCCTAAGCGCACACGGATCAGCGATTTGGAATACAATTCGACAAGTAGCCGGAGCTATTGGCACTTCTCTGCTTGTCACAGTGATGACAAACAGTACCAATAAGCATTATCAACAACTAATGGCTGTTGATGGACCAAATGGAGCAGCGCAGGGAGATATCATGGTGCAAGCTTCCATATACGGAGTGAATGATGCTTATTTTGTGATCATCATCATTGGAATCATGAGTTTGCTCCTTTCCTTCATCATCAAAAATGATAAACAAGTACTTACGGAAGTGCCTGACGTAGCGTTGAAAAAGCTGGAAAGCAAAAACTTAAATGATTGTGATTGAACCATTAACAACCAACAGCGTCTTGGAAGACAGGATAGGCAAATTTATATTTAAAAAAGCCCGGCCAACGCCGGGCTTTGAGGTTGTCGACAAAGTTGATAACCTTACCAAGACTGATAGAAAATGCTTATCAGACGAGGAATGCAGCCGTGGGAAGATGCGAATCGAATGGGGGTTCATGAGGCAAAAATCGATCGGACTTGTACTCCTAATGATCGGATGTTTATCTCACCAGCAAACGGTTATCACCCATCTACTACTTTTTAGGCTACTCCATATGAAACAAGTTCCATTGGCTGCATCTTTAACCGTTATAAGGCCAAACAAAAAAGCACCCACCAGAGGGTGCTTCATCGTCACAAATTATCCCGACTATGCCGTAAGAATTTGGTGCTTTGAACCTGCAAGGCAGGTGGGTGCTTCGTATTGGCCTTTTTACGTCCCCAGCTTGCGGGGCATGTAAGCGAGCAAATAACGGCAAGCTCCCTTTTTTAAGGTGTTGGCTCAAAGTAAACAATTCTTACGAACATCTCAGGATAATGTTTGTATAGCCATTATACTCTTTTTTTAAACGCTTCTCAAGTATTCACGGAAAATTAAAACGTTTTTCCTACGGCTTTTTCAGTGATTGTGAGATTCGAGAATTCTTGTTAGATGTGCTATGGTAATTATACGTTGTCTTTTTGCTTGCCCTCCTTTACTGGGCAAAATTAGACATACTATTTAGCTGTTTAACCAAAGGAGGGATCGCCCATGTCAAAGCTGGCAACGCACCGCTGTATCGAAGTTCGCCAGGAAATTGGTCTACTTAAAAAACAGATTATCGAAACGTCGTTTGACTTAGCTCTTTATCCCGATCGGATTGAAACAGAAAACGCTTCGTTCCCTATTGGTTCTGTTTTCGACATTTCCTACAGGCTGCCGAGTGGAGAAAGCCAGCTTGGTTTTCTTTATTTGCATACAAGCCAAGGCGTTGTTACTTATAAAATTAAGCAAAATCCCGAATCCTTTATTAAAGCTTTCAAAAAGCTTGTGCCTGAAACAAAATTCCGCTCATAAAGCGTGTGCCTGTTCCTGTTTAAATACATGCTCCGCACCGATTACTTGATACGACTGGTAAGGAACTTCCAAATGCGGCGCCGTCACTAAAAGGACATCGCCCTCTTTTTCGCGGCGGCGTTGCCACACATGAATATTGCTGGAAACTTCACTGAGGTCTGCCCCAGTAGGTACAAACCAAAGCTGCTTTTGCAGCTGAGGCACGTTAGATGCAGGCTGGGAAAGGACGGCCCTACGCAAACGCTTGCCTTTCTCATGTAGAATAAAGTCTTCGACAGCGCTATTGGCTGTTGCCTCTTGCCCTGCTCCTGGGCCAGCAAAAAACAGTTGCTGAATGTCTTTGCCTTGTAACAGAACGCCATTGTCCACACCGTTTATGCTCGCTAATACATGCGTTTCCTCCACAAAAGCTGGCTTCACAGTCCCAGTTATGCTGCCGTCTTTCTGTAAAAAAGATGTGCCAACAAGCTTTAAGGCAAAATGGTTTTCTTTTGCCACCCGTACATGCCATGGTTCAATCCCGACAATTCCTTGGCATTCAAATGCCGATATGTCTACCCATTGCCCAAAACAAAGACGCGCCAGCAAGGTCAACTTATAAAGGGCGTCATGGCCTTCTACATCAGAAGTCGGGTCTGTTTCTGCATAGCCAAGCCGCTTCGCTTCATCTAGAGCTTGTTGATAGGTTTTGCCACCGTCCATTTCAGTGAGTATAAAGTTCGTTGTGCCGTTTAAAATGCCTGATACCCCATCAATCGCCGTTGTCGCCAATACGCTTTGCAGCACATTTACAATCGGGATCGCTCCACAAACAGCAGCGTCATAGCCGTAGTAGGCACCAGATGAGAGGGCGATCGCCTCTAGTTCTTTACCGTGTAAGGCGACAAGTTTTTTATTGGCTGTCACTACAGATACGCCTTCTGCTAGCAAGCTTTCCGTATACGTCCTGGCCGGCTCGACACAATTTGTCACTTCAAACACAACATCATATGTAGCAGCCTCCCGGAAGAGATCCCATGATGACGTAACGAGTTTGGCTCCTTCGCTTTGTCTTTGCTTAGACTGATCTTTAACTAAAATGGAGACAAGTTCAATGCGATCACTTGCCATTTGTTGGAGAGCTTTCCGTGTACTTATGATGCGCTCGTAGATGCCCGTCCCTACTGTCCCAAATCCAATAATGCCTATTTTCACCGTCTTCACCCTTTCTCCATTGAAAAAACCCCTTTTCAGATAAGAAAAGGGGTTCGCCTCACTTATCTTTCAGAACAAAATCTGCTCTGCTGAATGTAGCACCGTGGTTTACAAATAAACTGGTTGCCGGGCTTCATTGGGTCAGGTCCCTCCGCCACTCTTGATAAGTTCTTATTCATTTTTATATTAGGCACATTATAAGCAGCGTCAACGTATTTGTCAACTGCGCTTGCTAATAATGGACAAGTTTAAATCAATCAGCTGTTCGACGCTTACTTTGTTTGGCGCTTCAGTTAGAAGGTCGCTAGCGCTTGCCGTTTTTGGAAAAGCAATCACCTCACGTAAATTGCTTTTGCGGGCAAGGAGCATGACGATTCGGTCAAGACCTAGGGCAATACCGCCATGTGGAGGCGTTCCATAATCAAAAGCTTCAAGCAAAAAGCCAAACTCTTCTTTAGCCGCTTCTGAACTAAAACCAAGGAGCTTGAACATTTTTTCTTGTAGTTCCCGTTCATAGATGCGCTGGGAGCCGCCGCCAAGCTCAAAGCCGTTTAAGACAAGGTCGTATGCTTCAGCACGCACTTGCTCTGGGTGGGTTTCCATAAGGTCCAAATCTTCCGCTTTCGGGCGTGTAAACGGATGATGGAGCGCGACAAACCGTTTTGCTTGTTCGTCATATTCGACAAGTGGAAAATCGGTTACCCAGAGGAAGTGGAACGCGTTTTCGTCAATTAGCTGAAACTCCTTTCCAAACTTTAAGCGCAGTGCGCCCAGTGCATGAAACACAACTTGCTTTTTATCCGCTCCGAAAAAGAGCAAATCGCCTGCTTCAGCGTCCATTGCCGCAAGCAATGCAGCTGTTTGCGCTTCATTAAAGAATTTGGCAATCGGTCCCTTTATCCCTTCGGCATCGACTTTGAGCCAAGCCAACCCTTTGGCCCCATAAGGCTTGACAAAATCAGCTAGCGCATCAATGTCTTTTCGTGAAAGCTTATCGGCCCCGCCCTTTAGTGTAAGGCCTTTAATAATGCCGCCTGCTTCTAACGCGCCTTTAAACACTTTGAACTCCGTGTCTTTGAGCACGTCAGAGAGTTCGATAAGTTCCATGCCAAAACGAGTGTCAGGCTTGTCAGAACCGTAGCGGTTCATCGCTTCATCGTACGTCATCCGCGGGAATGGCCGCTCTAGTTCAATCCCGTGTGTTTCTTTCAGCAATTTTTGCATCATGGCTTCAGCCATCGCCAAGATATCCTCTGTATCAAGAAAGCTTGTTTCAATATCGATTTGTGTAAATTCAGGCTGCCTGTCTGCCCGCAAATCCTCATCACGGAAACAGCGGACAATTTGGAAGTACTTTTCAAAACCAGACACCATCAACAGTTGCTTGAAAATTTGCGGCGATTGTGGCAGCGCATAAAACTGGCCATGATGGACGCGGCTCGGCACCAAATAATCGCGCGCTCCTTCCGGCGTGCTTTTTGTTAGCATCGGCGTCTCAATCTCCAAATAGCCATCTGCATCAAGAAAATCACGAACGCTTTTCATGATTTTGTGACGCATCGCGAACGCTTCTTGCATATCAGGGCGACGCAAATCCAAATAGCGGTATTTCAAGCGAACATCTTCAGCCGCATCCGTGTCTGCCTCAATTTGGAATGGCAAAGATTTCGAGACATTCATGATTTCGAGTTCACGAACGTGAACTTCGATAGCGCCAGTCGCCAGCTTGTCATTAACTGCCTGTTCATTCCGTTCCACCACAGTGCCTGAAACGGCAACAAGGTA
The DNA here is from genome assembly GCF_001598215.1 of Shouchella clausii. Classification (GTDB taxonomy): domain Bacteria; phylum Bacillota; class Bacilli; order Bacillales; family Bacillaceae_D; genus Shouchella; species Shouchella tritolerans. The sequence goes on from NZ_BCXJ01000002.1 coordinate 536,207, forward strand.
CTCATTGCGGACACGGTCAGCTGCTTTCAGCGCTTCTTCACTGACTTCCGGACTGCACACAACTTGGACGATACCAGAGCGATCACGAAGATCTAAAAAAATCACCTGGCCTAAATCACGCCGCCGCTGCACCCACCCTTTTAGTTGTACCTGTTGGCCTGCGAGTGTTTTGTCAAGTTGGCCACAATGATGTGTACGTTTCATCTCCTAGTTTCCTCCTCGTATCTGTTCTTGTAAATATGAAGTCAAATCGCTAATGGCGACTACCGTTTGTTCTCCAGTTACCATTTGTTTAACCAGCGCTTGTTGCTTCGCGATTTCGTCTTCGCCAATAATAATTGTATAAGACGCTTGATAACGGTCAGCCGCTTTAAGCTGTGCTTTCATTTTTTTGCCTAAGTAGTCTTTATCGGCACGAATGCCTGCATCGCGCAAACGTTGCAACAGTTGCGGCCCAAAGCGGTTTGCTTCATCGCCCAAGGTAACTAAATACGCATCAAGGCTTTGCGGAACTGGCAAGTCGACATTCTCCGCTTTCATCGCTAATATAAAGCGTTCGATGCTGAAGGCAAATCCGATGCCTGGCGTCTCTGGGCCGCCAAATTCCTGGACAAGGCCATTGTAGCGACCGCCTCCGCACAGCGTTGTAATTGCTCCGAATCCTGGAGCCGTACTAAGCAATTCAAATGCGGTATGGTTGTAATAATCCAACCCACGCACAAGCGTTGGATCCACAACATAAGGAATGTTCAGCAAGTCGAGCGTTTCCTTAAGCGACTGAAAATAAGCACGTGACTCTTCATTTAGATAATCTAAAATGGACGGTGCTGTTGCCATAAGCGGATGCTCTCTATCCTTTTTGCAGTCGAGAATACGCAATGGATTTTTTTCTAGGCGCATTTGGCAATCGCTACAAAATTCATCAATTGATGGCTTAAAGTGAGCAATTAATGCTTCCCGATGTGCCTTGCGGCTTTCCCAATCGCCAAGTGAATTGATGACCAGTTTTAAGTTGACGAGGCCAAGTTTTTTGCAGATGGCGATGAGCAATGCGAGCACTTCAGCATCTAGTTGCGGGCTAGCGCTGCCAAGCGCCTCTACGCCAAATTGGACAAACTGGCGCATACGCCCTGCTTGTGGACGCTCATAACGAAACATTGGTCCCGTGTAGTACAGCTTCGTTGGTTGTGCTGCAGATCCATACAGTTTATGGTTGACATAAGAACGAACGACTGCCGCCGTTCCCTCAGGCCTTAGTGTTAAGCTGCGGCCGCCCCGGTCCGAAAAGGTATACATTTCTTTTTGGACGATATCGGTCGTGTCGCCTACACCCCGTGAAAAAACTTCGGTATGTTCAAAAATCGGTGTACGGATTTCTTGATAATGGTATGTTTCGCATGTTTCCTTAGCAACTTGTTCAATGTACTGCCAAATTGCCGCATCATCCGGCAAAATATCTTGCGTCCCCCGTGGCAGCTGAATCGACATATCTCATCTCTCCTTTTCCATAAAAAAACTCCCGTCCCAGATGATCGGATCATCTGGGACGGGAGCATATCCCGTGGTACCACCCAAATTGAGGCATCAAGCCCCCACTTTTGTCTGTTAACGCCAGCTACGCCCTTTCCTACTAACCAGTGGTTGTTCAGAAAGGATCCTCAAAGGTGTTCATTCGTTACGGTAGAAGAGGCCGCTTTCAGCCTAGGCGGCCCTCTCTTTGCATCTATTGCCGTTAACTACTATGCCTTATCATTGGTTTTAAACCTTTTTTTAATTGTGATTTTAGCAAAACGGCAGTCGCTTGTTGCCGTCTTTTTGTGCCCTTATAGGCTTCAACAATAACTCTAAGATGTTTATAACTATACGAATTACACAGAGCGGTGTCAACCGTTAATTGCGATTTTGCTGTTTTTTATAAATTGGTAAGTAATGTTGCTCGATTCCTGTTTCTAAAGGTTTCACCAGATCCCAGGCCCCTATTGGGGTAGGAACCTCTTTTTCCCATTGCATGTCAAACGGCACAGGATAGTTGCTACTAGTCCGCATGTAACCGCTCCTTTTCCCAACGTTTTTGTTAGGATAGCCATTACTAAGCCGTTTTAAACGCATTTTTAAAAAAAGAGGCATTGATAGATTAAGTCATGGAGCGCAGGGCGAATACGACGAATCGCGTGATTGTCTCTTCCTAAATGGACACGGTTCGTTAAAAAGATGACGGCAAGTTCAGCAACAGGGTCAAACCACATACTTGTGCCGGTAAAGCCAAGATGGCCATAGGAAAACGAGGAAAAAAAACGGCCGCAAGACGAGTTGGTCTGTGTCCCTTTTACGATCCAGCCGAGTCCCCGTGGTTCTTCCATACCAGCGCTAAAATTTTGCCGTGCATAGTAGAGAATGTTTGGGTCAATTAGCAAAGGGGTTGCTGCCTGCATGTCGTAAGCAAATTTTTCAAGGTCACTCACTGTCGAAAAAAGCCCTGCATGGCCACTGACACCCCCCATGGCAAAAGCATTCTCGTCATGGACTTCACCGCATTTGTGACGCCCTAACCAATTATCCCATTCCGTTGCTGCGTAACGAGTAGCAGGAAATCTCGGGCAAAACTGTGTTTCCTGCATGCCAAGAGGTGAGTATATCCATTCGCTTGCAACTTGTTGCAACTTCTTCCCTGTTACTTGTTCAATGATTGCTCCAAGGGCAATAAACCCCACATCGCTATAAACAACACGGCTTCCAGGTGTGTATGTCGGTGCTAGTTGACAAACACGGGCAATCGTTTCGTTTTTATTAAGCCCCTCTTTATAAAAGGGAACGCTGGCAGGAAGCCCTGCTGAATGGGTGAGCAACTGGAAAAGCGTTACAGATTCTTTCCCATTAGCGCCGAAAGAAGGGAGCACGTCTGCTACGGGCATATGAAGGGAGAGGCGCCTACTTTGCCATAACTGTAAAATGAGCGGCAACGTACAAACAACTTTCGTTAAAGAAGCTAAATCAAAAACAGTATCGACAGTCATCGGCTGCCTGTCTGGCCATAATTGGCGATAGCCGATCGCACCCCGAAAAAGCAGGCGGTTTCGATGAATCACACTGATGACGGCTCCGGGAATCCGTTCTTTGTCAATTTGCTCTTGCAAAAATGTGAACATGGTGCTGCCCAGTTCCACCGTTTCCCCCCCTTTTTTGCTTTAGATTACCACAAAAAGAGGCATCTCCGTAAAGCTAAAAGAAATCCCCTTCCCTGCACCCTAGGGTGGGAAAAGGAGACTTCAGAATGTTGGGGCCGGTTTTCGATCAATCAGAATGAGCCATCGCCAATGATCGAAGCTCTGTTCTATTTACTACTCTGTTCATAAATTTGTTCGATGATGCTCGAAACGAGGCGCGCTTCACTCGGTTTCACGATAAGTTCCGTTCCACTCGTGCAGGCAGCGACAAAATGCCGTGCTTGCGCTAGCCCTTCATCGCTTTCTCCAGAAATCCAGTCCGCTACAGTAGTCGTCATCATTCCTTGAGAAGCATGGTTGACTGCATAAGGAAACACGTTTACGCCTCCTTGCGTGCCAGAGATGCTTAACGTTTCTTTGTCTTCAGGAACATTGGCGGCCCACGACGTTTCAAATAGCATCGTCGCTCCATTTTTAAACTTAATATAAGCAGTGGCGTGGTCTTCAACGTCAATGGCGGTCGCATCGTACAATCCCCATTGATTGACCTGGTCTGGATCGCGGCTGACCATTTCGTACGTTTGCCCGTGAACACTTTCTATTTCTGGGAAGTCAAGGAGCCAAAGTGCTAAATCTAACAAATGGCAACCGTAATCCATTAGACACCCGCCTCCTTGAAGGGATCTATTGGTGAACACGCCCCATCCAGGTACTTTTCTCCGTCGCATCGCTTCAACACGCACGACTAGAGGGTCGCCGATCCCACCAGAGGCAATGAGGCGTTTGGCGGCTTGAGATTCCTTTTTAAAACGGTAATGGTAACCGATTTGCAATACACGCTTCGCTTTCTCGGCTGCGTTGACCATGTCCTCACACGCTGCATCCGTAATGGCCATCGGTTTTTCGCAAAACACATGGACACCTGCCTCAAGGGCAGCAACGGATATCTCATGGTGGAATTTGTTAGGCGTACAAATAATAACAGCATCAACATGTTTGAACAGCTCCGCTGCCTCTTTTGCGACAAAAGGAATCGCAAATTTGGCGGCAACTTCTTTCGCTCTGCTCTCATTTACATCATAAACGCCAGCAAGTTCCACTCCCTCAATTTTCGAAAATGCTGGGATATGCCTGCCTGATGCAATACCGCCGACGCCGATAAATCCTAGTTTTAATTGTATCATTTGCTTCCTCCTGGGACTGGCTCAAGGGGCTTGGCGTTCCCGTAAGCAGGATATGCCCGTTTCGTCGGTGCTGCCCAGCGAACGGCATTTTGAATGACCCGCTGGACATATTGATTTTTAAACGTTGGATATGTTTCATGCCCTGGACGAAAATAAAAGATTTTACCGTTACCTCTCGTGTACGTACAGCCGCTCCGGAACACTTCGCCGCCCTGAAACCAGCTAAGAAAAACGATCTCATCTGGATTGGGAATATCAAAGTGCTCGCCATACATTTCTTCCTTCTCTAGTTCAAAGTATTCATCAATGCCTTCTGCAATTGGATGGCTTGGGCTCACAACCCAAAGGCGCTCTTTTTCATCCGCCTCACGCCATTTTAAATCGCATCCTGTCCCCATCAATTTCTTGAATATTTTCGAAAAATGGCCTGAATGAAGGACAATCAAGCCCATTCCCTCAAGCACTCTTTTATGGACACGTTCTACTACTTCATCGGCTACTTCATGGTGGGCAATATGCCCCCACCAAACAAGGACATCGGTTTGGTTTAACACCTTTTCTGTCAAACCATGTTCAGGCTCATCTAATGTTGCCGTTGTAACTTGATGTTCATTGCCTAAAAAATCAGCAAGGACTTGGTGAATCCCGTCTGGATAAACGTTGCGTACAGCCTCATCTTTTTGCTCGTGCCTAAATTCATTCCAAATTGTTACATTCATCATGTTTCCCCTCTCTGGAATCGTTCTCAATAATCGTTAAGTCGATTTCCGCGCCAACAGCGGCGCCTCCAAATATGTTGCTAACGGCGGCGGGCTTTCTTTTCGCAACAAAGCAAGCATACACTCCATTGCGGTCCTGCCCATTTCCTGCACAGGCTGGTGAATGGTCGTCAGCTCTGGTTCAATCAAAGTAGCATGTGGTTGATTGTCAAAACCGACAATCGCTAAGTCATCAGGAATTTTCCAACCAGCAGCTTTTGCCTCAGCGATGATTCCAGCAGCCACTTCATCGCTTCCCGTCAAGATTGCATCAGGGCGGTCAGCCAAGCACACCATTTGCTTGAATATGTTTCTGCCGTCTTCAAGGGAATGCCCCAAAAACAAACATTCGTCATACATTTGCAGCCCTACTTCATCCATTGCCTGGCAGAACCCTAAATAACGGTCTTGGGCAAGAGGAGGAATAGCAGCAGCCGAATCCGTTTTTGTGATCGGATTGCAATAAGCAATTTGCTTATAACCCTTTTTTAACAAATGGACAGTTGCTTCGTACATCGCTTTTGTCTGGTCAATTGTAACCACTGGCACTCCTTCAGACTGGCGTGGGTATTCATTGCAAATGACAATTGGGCCATAATCCGTATACGGCGCAATCGTTTCCCAATCATTAACGAGCGAAGCAAGAATAAGGCCATCGACTTGTTTGGTTCGCAAAAGCTGTAAGAAATGGAGCTCTTGGTTTGCAGAACCTCTTGTGTTGCATAAAATAAGCCTATACGACTGTTCAGCAGCAACCTCGTCCATCGCGTCTACAATCGCACTAAAAAAAGGGTTTACAATTCGTGAAACAAGGACAGCGATTGTCCGCGTTTCTGTTCCCCTGAGGCGTTGAGCCGATGAATTCGGTAAATAGCCCAGCTCCTTCATTGCTTGTTTAACGGCTTTTCGTTTTTCCTCATCCACATAAGGCTGATTGTTCATTACGCGGGAAACCGTTGACCGTGACACACCAGCACGAAGAGCCACATCTTTAATTGTGGGCATTGATCCACCCCTTTATTGAAAACGTTCTCATTTCAACTTTATTGTACTTGTTTCTCCCTTCATGTCAACCTTAATTTATAAAAAAAGAAGCCTGCCAACTGGCAAGCTCCGGACTGTCGTTCAAACGCTCGTATACATCTTCGTTTGTGCAAGTATAGGCGCGTGAACACCCGTTCTATTCGGATCTTCCCTCGCCTGCACTCCTCTTCTGACATCTTACTCGCTTTCAACTAAAATCGTTACCGGACCATCATTAATTAACTCTACTTCCATCATAGCGCCAAACTCGCCCGTTTCCACAACAAGGCCAAGTTCTCGCAAATAGCTGTTAAAAAGTTCATAAAGCTGCTTTGCCTTTTCAGGCTTAGCAGCACGCATGAAATTAGGGCGACGTCCTTTTTTACAGTCACCATAAAGCGTAAATTGGGAAATCGATAAGATGGAACCGCCTTGATCGAGTACCGATTCATTCATTTTGGCAGAGCTGTCTTCAAAAATGCGCAAATGGGCTACTTTTTCTGCGCAAAAACGTACGTCCGCTTCCGTATCTTCCTGATGAATTCCAACTAAGAGGACGAGGCCTTGCCCAATGTCGCCTATTGTTTTTTGGTCGACTCGAACACTGCCCCGTTTCGCTCGCTGGACTAGAACACGCACTTTTCTCACCTGCCTCGACTCTAATGGGTTACTCTCCGCACAGAGTAAATGTCTTTTAACTGTTTAATTTTGTCGACCACTTTTTGCAAATGAGCGATATTGGAAATGGAAATGCTCATTTCAATCGTCGCCAGTTTATGCTTATGGTCAGAACGCCCAGAAATTGTATTAATTTGCGTGCGCGTTTCTGTCAATGTGTGCAGCACTTCATTTAACAGACCATTGCGGTCAAATCCAGTGATTTCGATGTCGACATTATACGACTTGCCCTGTTGTTCATTTCCTTCCCAGTCTACTTCGAGCAAACGAGAAGAATCGGAATCGGCTATGACATTCGGGCAATCTTTGCGGTGAATGGAAACGCCGCGGCCTTTCGTAATGTAGCCGACAATCTCGTCTCCTGGAACGGGCGTGCAACATCGTGCTAGGCGGATAAGCATATTGTCGACACCTTTTACATGTACGCCAATTGAATTTGTCCGCTTGCTTGGTGAAACGGTTTGGATTTCGTTTAGCGCAGCATCAAGGGATTGTTGCTCCTGCTCGCTGTCTTTTGCTTTGCGTTGTTTTTCCGTAAGGCGATTGACAATTTGTTTAGCGCTAATTCCACCATAACCAACTGCTGCGTACATATCTTCTTCGCCAGCAAAACTGAACTTGCTAATCGCTTCTTGCAAATTTTCCTGCGTTAAAATGTCCTTTACCTCGAAATCAAGCGCCCGTATTTCTTTCTCTATCGCTTCTTTCCCTTTGACGACATTTTCTTCGCGTTTTTCTTTTTTAAACCACTGTTTGATTTTGTTTTTAGCATGTGACGACTTGGTGATTTTCAACCAGTCATGGCTTGGCCCATAAGAGTGTTTCGACGTCATCACTTCGACAATGTCACCCGTTTTCAGTTCATGGTCAAGGGGGACCATTTTGCTGTTTACTTTTGCGCCGATGCAACGGTTGCCGATCTCACTATGGATCCGATAAGCAAAATCAAGAGGAACCGATCCCCGGGGCAATTCAATGACATCGCCCTTTGGTGTAAACACAAACACCATGTCGGAAAACAGGTCCATTTTCATAGATTCCATAAACTCTTGGGCGTCATTTGTGTCTGTCTGCGATTCAATCACATCACGAAACCACGTTAATTTATCTTCAAACGAATAGCGGTTGCTTGAGAGAGTTTTCCCTTCTTTATATGCCCAATGGGCTGCAACACCATATTCAGCTACCCGGTGCATGTCCTCTGTACGGATCTGCACTTCCAGCGGGTCTCCGTTCGGCCCAACTACGGTTGTATGCAGCGACTGATACATATTTGCTTTTGGCATTGCAATGTAATCTTTGAAGCGGCCTGGCATTGGCCGCCAGCACGTATGAATGACGCCAAGAACCGCATAGCAGTCTTTAATGTTTTTAACAATAATTCGGACAGCTAGCAAATCATAAATTTCATTAAATTGTTTGTGCTGAATCACCATTTTGCGGTAAATGCTGTATATATGCTTCGGCCGGCCCGACAATTCTGCTTGTACGTTCACTTCTTTAAGTTGGACTTTGATTTTGTCCATCACTTCTGTTAAATATTCTTCCCGTTCCGCACGTTTCCGTTTCATTAAATTGACAATACGGTAATACTGCTGTGGATCCAAATAACGGAGCGCTGTATCTTCCAGTTCCCATTTAATCGTTGAAATTCCAAGACGATGTGCCAATGGAGCAAAGATCTCTAACGTTTCGTTTGAAGTGATCCGCTGCTTCTGCGGTGGCATAAATTTAAGTGTTCGCATATTGTGGAGACGATCTGCCAGTTTGATCAAGAGGACGCGGATATCCTTCGCCATCGCCATAAGCATTTTCCGATGGTTTTCGGCTTGCTGCTCCTCTTTGGATTTATATTTAAACTTCTTTAATTTTGTCACGCCATCAACTAGCATAGCGACTTCCTCGTTAAACGCTTCTTCCAAATCGTCGACTGTTGCTTCGGTATCTTCAACGACATCATGAAGAAAAGCGGCGGCAATCGTATTCGGATCTAATTCAAGCCCGACAATAATGCCAGCTACTTGGACTGGGTGTAAAATATAGGGCTCTCCCGATTTGCGGTACTGACCACTGTGTGCTTTTTCAGCAAACTCGTACGCTTTTTCCAAAAAGACAACATCGTCTTTTGTCAAATACGCACGCGCTTTTTCGAGCACCTGATCAATTGTCATGAAATCACCTTTACTCATTCGACAAGTTTTCTTTCTATTATCCGCTACTCGTTCAGTGTTGTAAAGGGAGAGCGGCTTAGAAATTGCAAAAAGACTGCTGTGCCGATTTTGCACACCAGTCTTCAGACTGTAGACAAACGCTCGCATCCTTCGTTGCTCACCTCGTTCAGATGCTCATGAACCCACGTTCGATTCGCATCTTCACTCGGTTTCGCGCCTCGGCTGACAAGCGTTTTCTATCAGTCTAAGTGATGAGCTGATTGGTACACCAGTCTGTAAGCGGTTTATTCATAAGACACTAATGAAAAAAGGTCATACTGTTTCAATTTATCGCGGCCGCCAATATAAGCAAGTTCAATAAGGAACGCAATCCCAACCACTTTCCCACCAAGCTGCTCTACCATTTTAGCTGTTGCCTCAATCGTTCCCCCTGTGGCGAGAAGGTCATCGGTAATCACGACGCGTTGGCCTGGTTGGATGCTGTCTTTATGGATCGTTAAACAGTCTTTTCCGTATTCAAGCCCATAGTTGATTTCAATGACTTCCCGGGGCAATTTGCCTTTCTTCCTGACAGGGACAAAGCCGATTTCAAGTTCAGTCGCAATTGGGCAACCAACAACAAAGCCTCGTGCTTCAGGGCCGACAATGACATCTGCTTGTTTTTCCTTTGCATAAGCGGCAAGTTCTTCAATGGCACGTTTGTAGGCAGTGCCGTTTTGCATCAACGTCGTAATGTCTTTAAAGCGTATGCCTTCTTGCGGCCAATCTTCGACAATCGTTATATATTGTTTATAATCCATTTAGGATCGACTCCTCTTTTGTTTCAGCGCTCCCTTCAATGGCAGCCTGGAACCATTCTTTTAACTGTTGATAAGACGCAAAAACAAATTCATTCTCAAGCCATGCTTTTTCCTGTTTTGCTTGATAGGTCGGCGATGCAGTCAATGCTTTTTTTTCAGGGTTTTCTACTGCTTCAACAATGCCGCCGTCAAGCTTGATAAAACCAAGTTCTAAAAATACAGTGGTCATAAATTCGACCGTGCGTGCTGACCAACCTTTATGCTTTTCAAGCTTCGCGCCAAGTTGGTTCAATGAAAAGCGTTGTTTTTTCTTAATAAATCCGTAGTACCATTTGAACTGCTCCCGGTTTGGATTCGTTTGAAAAAACGATTCTTCTTCCTCTGAAAAAACAACATACACACGGCTTGGTTTGCCTTTCTTAGAAAAAAGAGTTTCCAGCTCAACGCGGTTGTTAGGCAAATCGAGTAGCACGACGTAAGCTTCAAAAAAGGAAGGCGCTTGCTGGTAATGATATACAGGTACTTCCAACCCAAGTCTTTCCTTTGTTCCTTCTTGAAAGGAAATGGCGACGAGTTTTTCATTGGGCAAGTCAAGCAACCGGCTGTTTAAGCGGTTTGGCTGGATGCTGCGCCAATCGAATAGTTGCCACTCCAATACGGCGAGATCGTCAATAATAAGCTGTGGCTTTACTTTTCCGTTCCATTCATTCAATGACACCGTTCCGATTGCTGATAACTTTGCATGTGGCGTAATCTCTTCATACAAATGCCCCATTCTAAAAGCAATTCCATCAAGCGGCTTTTGGGCGCCAGTAAACTGGATTTTTAAATGGTTTTGGTTGCTGCCGATCCGACGCATATCGGATATGTGTGCGTCTTCAACTAGTACAATCGGTTTACGGTTGGCAACGCCAAACGGAGCGAGTGCCTGTAACTCGCCAATCACTTGAACGGTTACATCCTCCACTTCTGCAACGAGGTCTATATCAGTGGCAGGCGTAAGCATGTCGTCAGAAAGTGTCTGCTTGGCTTGCTCGATTAAACGAGAACGTAAGTCACCAATGTCCTCAGTTTTAAGTGTCATTCCTGCCGCCATCGGATGTCCACCAAAATGAGGGAGTATGTCCCGGTTATTTGCCAATTCCTGGTACATGTCAAACCCTTCAATGCTCCGAGCCGAGCCTTTGGCAAGTCCTGAAGATTCGTCCATGCTCATGACAATTGTCGGCCGGTAAAACTGCTCTACAAGGCGAGAGGCGACAATTCCGATGACCCCTGGATTCCAGCCTTCTTTTGCGACAACGAGGGCATGGGGGATATTTGTACCATAGGTTGTTTCAACAAGGCGAATCGCTTCTTCTGTCATTTTGCTGACGATGGCTTGCCGTTCTTTATTGAGGCCATCGATTTCTGCGGCAAGCGCTTTTGCCTCATCTTCATCATCAGCAAGCAGCAGTTCAACTGCTGGATTAGCAGAATCAAGCCGTCCTGCCGCATTTAGACGGGGGCCAATCGCAAAGCCGATATGATCGGCGTCCATTGCTTCCTGCTTCATGCCACATACTTCCTTTAAAGCACGGATCCCAGGACGGCCGCTTGATTCAATCGCGCGGAGCCCCTTTTTAGCCAGCAGCCGATTTTCATCGACGAGAGGCACCAAATCGGCGATCGTGCCAATCACAGCATAATCAAGCAATTCTTCAGGCAGGCGTCCGAGCAAAGCATGTGCAACTTTAAAGGCAACGCCTACACCGGCAAGCTCTTTAAATGGATACGGGCAGTCAGGCTGCTTGGGATTAATGATCGCCAGTGCTTCTGGCAAAACCGGCGGTGGCTCGTGGTGGTCAGTAATAATAAAATCCAGACCGATGTCTTTGGCATGGGCGGCTTCATTCAAAGCAGAAATTCCTGTATCGACTGTTATCACTAAGTGATAACCTTGTCTTTTTGCAAAGTCAAGCGCTGGGCAATTTGGCCCGTAGCCTTCTGTAAAACGGTTTGGTATATAGTAATCACAGTCGGCGCCATAAGTTTGTAACGCTGTTAGCATGACGGAAGTAGAACTGACGCCATCAGCATCATAGTCACCAAAAACAAGAATGCGTTCTTTCCGTTTGACTGCGAGGGCAATTCGTTCAATCGTTTCTTCCATCCCTTTCAGCAGAAAGGGATCGTAAAACGTCGGCTCTTCGTAGTGTAAAAATCGCTTGGCCGCCTGGACCGTTTGTATTCCCCGGCGCACAAGGAGACGGGCCGTTAACATCGATACACGTAGCTCGTCTGCGAGTTCCTGCGCCAACAGCTCGTTTTGTTCTAAAATGCGCCATCTTGTTTTTGCTTGCAACATATGTAAAAACACCCCTCGACCATCCTATTATACAGGAGGGGCTAAGGGGTGACAACGCATTTCAATGACTCTGTTTCTTAACTTCTCTTTTTTGGCGGCTGCTTTCATGTGGTTGATCAGCATTTGCCTGTCTCGCCGTACGGAGCCGTTTTATTTCGGCATTTAATTGAAGCACTTTCATTAAGGACATCATTCCTGCGACAATCGCTCCTAGAAGAACCGAGCCCAAAATGACTAGAATCAATGGCCATTGTGCTTTTACAACTAACAGGTTAACTGGTACGCTCTCTACATTTAATACTGCAAAAACAGCAATGATGATCGCAGCAATAATGCCGATAATAAACGCGGTCTGTGCCTTCATTTCCATCCCCCTCCACTCAAATGTACTCTTCCTCTGTTTTCTTTGGTTTGTTTTTAAGTTTCTTTTGCCGTTTCCATTCCCAGACAAGCCACATTTGCGCGCAAAGGAACATGGAGGAATAGGTGCCGGCAATCAGGCCAATGACAAGAGCCAATGAAAACGAACGGATCGCTTCGCCCCCAAAAATCAGCAATGCGACGGCGGCAAACAGCACTGTCACTACCGTATTGATCGAGCGCGTTAGCACTTGAAGCAAGCTTTTGTTTACAATTTGCGCCAAGTGCTCGAAGCTGTTAATTTCTTTCTCCTTGTTAATATTTTCCCGCATGCGGTCAAACGTAACAATGGTGTCATTGATTGAATAGCCGACAACAGTAAGCACTGCCGCTATAAAAGGAACATTAATTTCAACTTGGAATAAGCTGAACAACGCAATAATAATAAAGGCATCATGAAGCAAGCCAATAACCGCTGAAACGCCATAAAGGTAGTGAAAGCGGAGACCGATGTAAATAACAATTCCGACCGAAGCGATCAATACGGACAAAATCGCATTGCGAGCAAGCTCTTGACCAACAAGAGGGGACACTGTACTGACATTAGGCGAATGGCCATATTTGTCTTGGAAATAAGACTGGATCGTAGCAATTTCCCCTTTAGACAGTTCCACTGTAAACCGGGCAGTCGCACTTTGGCTTTGCTCTCCTCCTAGTGTAATGTTCGGAGCGTATTCCTCATTGATAGCTGCAAAGTCGTTCAGTAGTTGTTCTTGTGTCAATGTCTGATCCGCTTGGATTTCGACATTCGAGCCACTTTCAAAATCAACGCCTAAATTTAAGCCCAATGTCAGCAATAACACGATTCCAAGGATAATTGACAAGCCAGAGCCGATAAAGAAGCCTTTACGGTATTTTGTCAAATCGACATTCCAATTTTCCGGATTAAAGCTCATCAATTTCACCTCTTTTCACACCAAACCAACCGGGCCGTTTATTTAAAAATTTGCTGTTCACCCAGAGGCCGAGCAACAATCTTGAACCATAGACCGCTGTTAAAAAGCTGACGAGAATGCTGATAATGAGCATGACCGCAAAGCCTTGCACAGAGCTAGTACCAAAATAAAACATAACACCGGCTGCAATCAATGTAGTGATATTGGCATCAAAAATTGTGGCAAACGAGCGCCTGCTGCCAACTTTATAAGCAGACAAAATCGATTTCCCTGATTTGATCTCTTCCTTGATCCGTTCATAAGTAATGATATTCGCATCGACAGCCATGCCAACCCCAAGCACGAGTGCGGCAATACCTGGCAAAGTCAGAACAGCATTCATTGCATTAAAGACGACAAGCACTAAAAAGGTATAAATGCTGAGTGTAATGACAGCAATGATCCCAGGAAAACGATAGTAAACCATCATATACAAAAAAATCAATCCAATCCCAAGCGAGCCAGCAAAAATGGTTTGGTTCATCGCTTTTTCCCCTAGCGATGCACCGACAGATGTAGAGTAGATCTCATTTAATTCAACAGGCAAAGCGCCTGCATTTAATATTTCAGCAAGAAAGCGTGTTTCCTCTGTTGTAAAATTCCCTTCAATCATTACGTCTCGCGTATGTAACGGGCCATTAACGGACGCTGCTGACATGTATTTAGGGTCTTGTTTTTTTGATTCTTCTGCAAAGCTGTCGCCTTCCTCAAAGTCAAGCCAAATGACGAGCAAATTCTCTCCTAGTGGACGTTCAGAAATTTCCCGTGTGATCTCGCCAAATTTATCTGCATCATTTAGCGTCAACGTAACAATCGGCTGATTTTTTTCCGGGTGTATCGACGCGCTAGCGCCATTTTGGGTTAAATCGCTGCCATCAAGAAGCACGTTGTCATCGACGTCACGGATCGTCAATTCGGCGCCAGTCGCTAAAATGTCACGTGCTGTTTCTTGGTCTTCAACGCCAGCTAGCTGGACACGGATGCGATTTTCTCCTTCAATTTGGATGTTCGGTTCTGAAACCCCAATCGTATTTACCCTTTCATTCAATGCAGTCGTTGTTGCTAAAAGCGACTCCTGATTAATTTCATCGCCCTCATTCATCGGCTCAACTTCGTAGAGCACTTCAAAGCCGCCTTGCAAGTCAAGCCCAAGGCTGACGTCGTTTACAACAGGCTTTGCAAAATAGGCAATTCCAGAAGCAAACAACGCAGTAATGAGAAAGAAAAGCGCAATTTTGCCTTTTTTAACCATAATCTGTTTTTCCTCCTACGCAATCTCGAATCTGTTACTTTTCGGCTGTTGCTTGCTCAAATGTTTTGAACCAGTCAATCGGCTCCTTATACGCATGGACTGTCAACCATGTCATGTACCCTTGGGGCTGAATCGACAGAAGTTCATCAACAAATGCGTAGAAAGGCGTAAATTCTTTTTTGCGACGAAGCTTGTCCACAGCATAATTCCACAAATCATCTTTTGTGACACTATTGTAGCCAAGTTCGTGGAACTCTTCCTGTTTAATGGAAAGAAGTGGCTCTACGTCTTCCCGCCAACCATCAAACTGTTGTTTCATGCCCATATTCATACCCTCTCTTTATAACTGTAAGTATACATATACTAACAAATTATTGCTATTACGGCTATGAAATCGAATGAACTTCATTTTGGGAAAGGCTTGTCATGTCCTGTCCTTTGTCGCATAGACATGTATAAAACGCGGTAGATCAGCAAAGAAGGCGGGATTGCCATGAACAAGCAAACCTTTCTAAAGGGCACTTTTATTTTAATTGCAGCAGGCTTTATCACAAAGTTACTTGGTTTCATTAACAGAATTGTCATGGCAAGGATGATTGGTGCTGAAGGGGTAGGCCTCTATATGATGGCAGTACCGACAATGTTGCTGCTCTTAACGTTAACACAACTTGGCCTTCCAGTTGCGATTGCAAAGCTTGTTGCAGAAGCAGAAGCAAAAGGCGAAGTAGGCAAAACCAAGAAAATTCTCGTCGTTGCCCTTGCAATAACAGGTTCCTTGAGCATTGTTTTCACAACGGCGATTCTCGTGCTAGCCCCACTCGTTGCCAAAACGCTGTTGACGGACGCCCGTGCCCTGTATCCGCTATTGGCCGTAGCACCAATTGTGCCGATCATTGCTGTTTCTTCTGTGTTGCGCGGCTATTTTCAAGGGCGCCAAAACATGAAGCCAACCGCTTATTCACAAGTACTTGAACAAGTTGTGCGCATCAGCTTAATCGCCGTCTTTACAGCTGCCTTTATGCCTTACGGTCTAGAGTATGCTGCTGCAGGAGCGATGATTTCTGCTGGTTGTGGTGAACTCGCTTCCCTCTTGTATATGCTGTACTTGTTCAAATCACACAAACCGTTCCGACTTCGCCGCCAGTTTTTTGCGACTGTGAAATCTGGCCGGAAAACCGCTTCCCAGCTCCTTGCCATTGCGTTACCGACTACCGGCAGCCGTCTAATCGGTACAGTTGCGTTGTTTTTCGAACCGATTGTCGTTGCCCAAAGCCTCGCTTTAGCTGGAGTAGCAACGGTTGTCGCAACGGAGCAGTACGGCTTGCTTGTCGGCTATGTCATGCCGCTGCTCACATTACCGACCTTTATTACCTACTCCCTTTCCGTTTCGCTATTGCCGAGCTTGAGTGAAGCAGCAGCAAATAAACAGAAAGTCCTGATTCACCACCGTTTAGAACAAGCTTTACGAATGGGGCTTTTGTCAGGAGGCATTTGCGTTGTCGTTCTTTATGTATTTGCTAGTGAACTGACGGTGCTCATGTACAACGCTCCACACGCTGCCTCGCTATTGCAAGTAATGGCGCCGTTCGCTCTCTTTTTGTACTTGCAAGGCCCCCTTGCTGCTGCTCTACAAGCATTGGATTACGCCAAAGCCTCCATGGTCAATAGTTTTATCGGCGCCATCGTTAAAACGCTTGCCATTTTCGCTTTGGCTTCTAGCTCGAGCTTTGGCATAATGGGAGCAGCTTTGGCAATTGTAACTGGCTTTGTACTCGTTACGTTGCTCCACATCGCTACACTTGCCAAGACGACAGGATTTGTGATCCACGCTGTTCCAATGTTGAAACTAGCGGTGCTCATCGTCATAACTGGATACGCCGGTATGCAAATAGACACCTATTTATTCAATGGGTTGCCTTACGCAGCAAAAGCGCTCGCCAACATCGCCATTACTTGCATGATCTATGTATTCGGCATTCTTGCCCTTAAGCTTCTTAGTCAAGAGGAACTAAAGCGCCTTCCGTTCATCAAAAAGTTTATGTAAGAAGCGCTTTCCCAATTAAAAGCGCTTCTTTGTATTACCAGAAGAATAGGCCCGCTAAGGCAAAGCCGGCAATTGCGCCAAGAGCAACCGGGTAACCCCAGCCCCAGCCCCAACCCCAGCCGTAGCTATAGCCGCGGTTGCCAAGAGGCTGCAAATAGACGTGTTTATGGTCCACTCGCGTAATCCGCCCATAATGGCGTTTGCCATTGCGTTCTGTAATGACGACACATTTGCCAATATGCTGCTGGCAAATGTGATAATAATTCTCTGCCATGTGTAGTGTCCCCCTCTAAAAAATCCGTACACAATAGCATATGAGAAGGAACAATAGCCGTGTCCACACCTGTCACGAGTGCAAAAACCTATTTTTATTAGACAAAGCAAATGGGTGGACATATTATCACGGTGTTTTTTAAAAAGAGTCGATAAAAAATGATTCTTTGCCTTTAAGCGAGCAATAAGCAATTTTTTTAATATCGCGGTAGCCAAGTTTGCGCAATTGCTGGCGGAGCCATAGTTCTGTTTGACGCAGTTCTCGCAAATGGTCATGCTGGATCATACCATCAATGATTAATGGCAAAGGCATGGCCAAAGCTGGTCCTTCTTTCTGTAGAGGAGGTGCTGCTGTAGGGGACTTGATTGTTTGCTGTGATTTGCCCGACCCGCCTTTCGTTCCTTTCAGCATTGCTGCTATTAACAGCAAAAAGAGGGGCAATAGCACCCATAACGGCCAAAATGCGGAAATCGCTTCACCGGCAAACAAGGCGAGTGCCAACTCGAAAGGGCCTCGCTGCGTTTGCGTCGTTTCTTTTTTGTATTGCTTCATCAACACAAGTGCCGCATAAGTAGCTGCAGCGCGCACAATCATGGCATCCATGCATAGGTCTCCCCCTCTCCTTACATTCCTTATTTGCTACTATGCCCTAAGGGGTTGCTTTTATCCTTTGCTATAGACATGTTCGCAGGTTGGCAAGCATACGAATAGAAAAAACAGCACGAGGGGGAAAAGAAATGGAAAGCAGACGTTTTTTTCCGGCGGTATGTATTGGCACATTCGTGAGCATTAGCATTGCCGTCGCATTCAGTATACTCATGGCAACATTGCTTTATTTGACTTCACTGACTGAACAATCTGTTCGTTGGGTGATGGTAGGCAGCGGTTTTTTGGCCTTGTTTGTAGGTGGCTTTTTTTCAGGAGCTAAAGCAAAAAACAAAGGCTGGCTAGCTGGTGCGTTTACAGCGTTTTTGTTTGTCGCTCTTCTACTGGCAATCAGTTACTTAGGCTATAATGAAGCAATCACCTCCAGCCAGCTGCTGCTCTTTGCAGGCTATTGTGCCATTGCTTCTTTAGGTGGTGTTTTCGGTGTCAATTTTTCAGGGGGGAATTCATAAGAACCTCCTGCTCACTCACACACAAAAAAGCCCATCCCTTTTTTTGAGGGCGTGAGCTTTTGCTTAAAATGGCGCCTACCGCTACTAAGCTAGGCGCTTTCTTGTATTAATCTGATTGCACCACTTCGCGAATCGCGTTACGATCATACGTAAGTTTGCGGTTGTCGTTTACCAACAACACAACAACAGACTCGTCAATCGAGTCAATGACGCCGTGCAACCCGCCAATTGTAATGACTTTATCGCCTCGCTGTAAATTTGCGTGCATTTCACGCACACGCTTTTGTTGTTTTTGCTGAGGACGGATCAGCAAAAAATAAAACAGCACGATAATCGCGATAAACGGAAGCATACTGACAAGTAGTTCCATGAAACACCCTCCCTTCCTTGCTTTAACGCCACCTCTTCTAGAGAATTAGAAGTTGCGTGGGTTTTCCTTGTTAAAACCGTATTCCTCAAAAAACTGTTCGCGAAAATCAAGAAGGCAGTCATCCATAATCGCTTGGCGAACTTGCTTCATTAAATTTAAAAGAAAATAAAGGTTGTGATACGTCGTTAAACGGAACCCAAATGTTTCTTCGCATTTAATGAGATGACGAATATACGCCCGCGAGTACGTACGGCACACATGGCAGTCACACTTCTCATCGAGTGGACGGAAATCACGCGCGTACTTGGCATTACGGACAACCAATCTTCCAGCACTTGTCATGCAAGTACCGTTTCTCGCTATCCGGGTCGGCAAGACGCAGTCAAACAAATCAATGCCCCTTATCGCCCCGTCAATGAGTGAATCTGGCGAGCCGACTCCCATTAAATACCTAGGTTTATCTTCCGGCATCAATGGCGTTGTGAACTCAAGCACATGATTCATGACATCTTTCGGTTCTCCGACAGACAGTCCACCTACAGCGTAACCTGGAAAATCAAGCGCTGTCAAATCATTTGCACTCTGTTTGCGCAGATCTTCGTATTCACCGCCTTGAATGATGCCAAATAACCCTTGAACGCTATCTTTGCCTGAACGCTCGTGTTCGGCAAGACACCGCTCTGCCCAGCGGCTAGTCCGTTCGACCGAAGCTTTCATATAGCTATGATCAGCAGGGTAAGGTGGGCATTCGTCAAAGGCCATCATAATGTCCGATCCAAGCACATGTTGGATTTGCATCGCTTTCTCTGGCGACAGAAATAGCTTTTCACCGCTCAAATGATTGCGGAAATGGACGCCTTCTTCCGTTATTTTGCGCAAATCGCTAAGGGAAAAGACTTGGAAGCCCCCAGAATCCGTTAAGATCGGCTTATCCCAATTCATAAACTTATGAAGGCCTCCAGCTTCCTTTATAATCTCTTCTCCAGGGCGAAGCCATAGGTGGTAGGTGTTACTTAAAATAATTTGCGCACCCATCGCTTTTAAGTCTTCTGGACTCATCGTTTTTACAGTCGCTAACGTACCTACCGGCATAAACATCGGCGTTTCAATCGTGCCATGAGGCGTATGAACACGACCGAGCCGAGCGCCAGATTGCTTACATGTTTTTATGTGTTCATAGGTGATTGCTGCTGTCACTATTTGTCTCTCCTTACGGTCGTATAAACATTGCGTCACCGAAGCTAAAAAATCGATAGCGTTTTTTAATGGCATGTGCATAGGCATCCATTAATGCCTCTTTGCCTATCAATGCGCTAACAAGCATGACAAGCGTTGATTTTGGCAAATGGAAATTCGTCAGCAACCCGTCAATGGCCTGGTACGTATAGCCAGGATAAATAAAGATCGATGTCCAGCCAGATGCCGCTACAAAGGCGCCATGATCGCTATATATCGTTTCAAGCGTTCTTGCTGAGGTTGTACCAACTGCAATAATGTTGCCGCCATTTTCCCGGGCAGACGCCAGCGTGTGCGCCGCTTCTTCTGTCACTTGATAGAACTCGGCATGCATTTGGTGGTCTTCAACAGAACTAGCGCTTACTGGGCGAAATGTCCCCAACCCGACATGAAGGGTAATATAAACGATTTTTACGCCTTTTGCTTCAATCTCTGAAAGCAATTGTTCGCTAAAGTGAAGACCGGCCGTCGGCGCAGCGGCCGAACCGATCTGTTTCGCATACACAGTTTGGTAACGGTCGGCGTCTTCTAGCCGTTCTTTAATATAAGGAGGCAACGGCATCGTCCCTAGTTCCTCCAACAATTCGTAAAACACACCACTATAGTGGAATTGGAATACCCTTCCCCCTTGGGGTTGGACTGCCGTGCATATCGCTTTTAATTTCCCATCGCCAAAGCTGACCTCTGTCCCTATTTTCACCCGCTTTGCTGGCTTCACAAGCGTTTCCCAACAGTCACCTTCAAGCTGTTTTAGAAGCAAGAGCTCGATGACTGCTTTCGTTTCTACCTTTTCGCCTAAAAGGCGGGCAGGCATCACTTTCGTATCATTTAAGACGAGGCAATCTCCCGGCGAAAGCTCTTCAACCAAACCAGGAAACATTCGGTCGCTTATCGCTTTCGTTTTTTTGTCAACTACAAGCAGACGGGAATTCGTCCGTGTTGCCAAAGGCGTTTGGGCAATCAATTCTTCAGGCAAATCAAAATCAAATTCATTTACGTCCATGTCATCACCTATCTATCTAACGCATTCCATTGAAACTTTTCCTAGCATACATGCGTTTTTCAATTAGTGCAAGCACTTCTAACGGCGGAAGAGCGAGAACAGCAGGGAAAGAACAATGCTAATAATAATGCAGGTCATGATCGGAAAATAAACGGTCGTTTGCCCGCTTTTAAACAAAAAATCTCCTGGCAATTTGCCGATTGGCAAAAAGCGACCCACCACTTGCCAAAGAAAACCAACAATGAGCAACACTGCGCCAATCACCATTAATGTTTTACCCATTTTGCTTTTCCACTCCGTAATGAGCATAACAAGCCGGCGTCGCTATCCGTCCCCGAGGCGTCCTCTGGATAAAGCCAATTTGCAGCAAGTACGGCTCATATACTTCCTCAATCGTTGCCGCTTCTTCACCAATGGTTGCCGCAATCGTTTCTAATCCGACCGGGCCTCCATCAAATTTTTCAATCATGCCTTTCAACAATTTATCGTCAATATGGTCTAACCCTAACGGATCGACATGAAGCTGTTCAAGGGCTGAGCATGCCCTTTCCAACGAAATAGCAGCCTCCCCCCCTACTTGGGCAAAATCGCGAACACGACGGAGCAGACGGTTTGCAATCCGAGGAGTCCCTCTGGACCGTCGTGCCAATTCAAGCGCTGCAGCCGGCTCAAGCGTCGCTTGGAAAACGGCGGCAGAACGCTCAACAATTTGGGCCAGTTCTTCAGGTTTGTAGTACTCGAGCCTTGCCATTACACCAAAACGATCGCGTAACGGGGATGAGAGCATTCCTGCACGCGTTGTCGCGCCCACCAATGTAAACGGCGGCAAATCTAAACGAACCGATCTAGCGGTCGGGCCTTTGCCAATGACGATATCTAGACAAAAATCCTCCATTGCCGGATACAGCACTTCTTCAACTGTGCGGTTCAAGCGGTGAATCTCATCAATAAACAATACGTCTCCTGGCTCAAGTGCGGTTAAAATCGCCGCCAAATCCCCAGACCGCTCAATTGCCGGGCCCGAAGTAGTCCGCAACTCGCCGCCCATTTCCGCTGCAATAATGGCTGCTAGCGTCGTTTTCCCCAGGCCCGGCGGTCCGTAAAGCAGGACATGGTCAAGCGCTTCTTCGCGCATTTTTGCAGCCTCCATAAACACAGCAAGGTTGTGCTTAACGGTTTCTTGCCCGATGTAATCAGCTAATTTCTTTGGCCGTAACCCTTGCTCGCTCTGTTCTTCCAACTCCGTTGCTTCAGCGGAAACAATTCGTTCTTCCATTGTCATCCCCCTTACTTAAGGACGTTTTAACATAAGCGCAAGAGCACGCCTAATATATTCATCTGTTTCCAGCGTTTCCGCTTTTAACTGTTTTTCCACTTTTTTCAGCTCTTTTTCGACATAGCCCAAAGCACGCAACGCTTCTAATGCATCCTCAAGCTGTGGATTTCTATGCTGCTTGTCAGCAACAGCCGCAGGTTCCAACATGGGCGCCATATCATCAAGCTTCCCTTTTAAGTCAAGAATGATTTGTCTTGCTGTTTTTTTGCCGACTCCAGGGAAACGGACAAGCAGTGCCTCATCTTCTTGTTCAATTGCATGAATAACATCTTCCGGTTCTCCCGAAGCCAGAATAGCGAGCGCTCCTTTTGGGCCAATGCCAGAGACATTCAAAAGTTTTTCAAACAACAAGCGTTCTGTCCTCGTTGTAAACCCAAAAAGGCGTTGGCTGTCTTCGCGAACATGGTGGTGTGTGGGAATTACTACCTCCCGATTTAAGTCGCTTATAAAGCGGTAAGGGTTTGCACAGTAAATTTGGAAACCAACCCCGTTGGCCTCGACCACGAGATAGGCAGGTTCAACTGCTACCAAATTCCCTTTAATATAATCAATCACAAGCATTCTCCTCTGCATGGCCAAAAAGCGAACATTTATTTCTATTTTAGCATAGCAGATAGCTTTCCGTCATTAAGTTGCTATTAGGCAGGCAAGTGGCTAAAACGATAGCCAATGCTGCATTTGCCCGTTACTGCCATTGTGCTAACAGTTTTTGCAAATGATCAAGACTTTCAATCTGGATGCCTTGTTCAAGCGCCGCAACATCCGCATCGCTTAACTTCGATGCTTTCATTTCGCTATAACGTGTGACAATCTGTCCAGCTTCTAGTTGCCCCGTGTAAAGCACGATCCCCTTATCGGCATCTATGCCTAAATAACCACTCTTTTTTATTTCTGGTGAAAGGTCAAGAATGGTTTTCCGAAAGTGGACAAAGTTGTTGCTTTGGTTCACAAGCTGCCATTCTTCGTATTCCGCCCAAAAATCGTCAATTGCCCAAATGGTCTCATCAATACGTTCTGTTCGTATATTTCCATCAGCGAATACAGTTTCAAGTAACACTTCCGTTGTGTTAGGCGGATTTGCCATTTGTGGAGAATCATAGGATTCGTCTTCGCTAAGAATCAGAAACGTTCCCAGTAGCAAAGCAAATGAGACAGCTCCAAGAGAAAACGGAAGCCAATGTTTGTGGACAACTTGTTTTAGCATGATGAACATCCCTTTCCAATCTTACTACTGGCTTTATCCTCGGCATTTAGCATATAAACTATACGAAAATGACACAGGATTTTCATAAAAATTGCCAATAAAAGCGAGTGGTTATTGATAAAATGAACAGAGAAGTCATAAGGAGGGAAAGATAGTGAGAAAATTAGCTAGAGTGGTTATGGCCTGTTTGCTTTTTTTTATTTTGGCAGCATGCGGGGGGCAAGAAGATAGCGGACAAGAAGATAGCGGACAAGAAGATAGCAGCATTGCGGAATCAAGTGAAACCGTTGTCATTAAAGCAATGAACTGGCAATTTGATAAAGAAGAATATGCGGCTGGCGCTGGCGACGTGACGGTGGAACTTAAAAATGAAGAGGGCAACCACGGCATTGTCATTGTCGGTGCAGATAACGGCTCAGATCTTGTCATTAGCGGTTCGGGCTCAAAAACCGTCACACTTGAACCAGGGGAGTATGAAATCCAGTGCAACATTCCATGCGGCCCTGGCCATGAAGAAATGGTCTCTACTCTGGTTGTCTCCTAATTGCTATGTAGCTCCCCATTATTGGGGAGTTTTCAGACTGTAGACAAACGCTCGCATACGTCGTCGTTTGTCTCGGTCATATGCTCATGAACGCCTGTTCTATTCGCATCTTCCCTCACCTGCACTCCTCGTCTGACAAGCGTTTTCTATCAGTCTGAGGGCGGTTATCGACTTTGTCGACAACCTCGCTCCCCATTACTGGGGAGTTTTTTACTTATTTTGAAACGGACGTCTTGCTGCATTGCCCAAATCACGCATCATGTCTGTAAACGTGTCTTGGACATCGTCAAAAGCGGCGCCTGAACGTAGCCTGTCGTCCATTCGTTGCATATTTGAAAAAATGTCGTTGTCTGCACTAACAACTACATTTTTGCCTTCGCCGGCCAATTTGCGGACACGGTTTTCGACACGCTGTTTCACATCGTCTGCGTTTTCGTCTTGCTCATAGCCTACAACAACGTCGTCGCGATTGACAATAACGCGTGCCTCTCGAACACCGTCGATTTTTTCAACTTCTTCGCGGATTTGTTCCACCCGGTCGCCGTCATAATTACGGTGGTAACGAACTTCCTCTGTTTCCATTCCCTGCCGCATGTTTCCGTCTTGGTTCGTAGAACGCTGGACGTTCATACCGCGGTTTCCGTCTTGGTTCATCGTAGTGCGTTGGAAATTCATGCCGCGGTTACCGTAGTCTGCTCTTCGATTTAGAAAACCATTTTCATCAACCATTCCTGGACGGTTGTTCCCAGTTATACCACGAACATAGCCATTACGTCCTTGATTATACTGGTTTGTCCGGTTCATGCGTTGGTTTTTATTTGAAAAGCGATTGTCGTCAAAGAATGTTTTATCATTCGTGTTGTACGCGTTCGGCCCATAATACGGGTAGTTGCGGTTGTTGAAGTTGTTGTCCCCATTCATATTGGCTTCTTGATTGCGGTACGTGTTTGGCTGCATTCCGGCGCGGTCGTTATCTTGTGTTCCGCAGCCTGCAAGCCCTGTAAGAAGCACGCTCGCGCAAATAAACGATAAAGCTGTTTTTTTCAATGGAAATTCCCCCTTTCGGTCTTAGTATGTACCAAAAAGGGGGAACTACGCTGTTAGATTATGGCTGGCAAAAAGACGTTAGTCTTGTTGGTCTTCTTCTTCGTATGCGTTTACTTGTTCCTCTGGCTCGTATTCCTGCTCTTGCGAATACGGGCTTTGTGGGTGCGCCCATTGATGGGGCTGGGTTAAAAAGGATGGAGCTTGGTTCGTGTAATAGGGCTGCTGGTGTGTTTGGTCATCTGGCTGGCCTGTAGGCGTCTGCCTATAGAAGCCTGCCTGTTGATTTAACGTTTCTGGACTAACAAAAGGCATGTGCGGTGGCAAATAGCCGTTTGCTACTGGCATGTGCGGCAAACCGGCTGGCTGCCACCCTTGGTAGCTCTGAATTGGCGGAGTATCACCTACTTCTCCTTGATAAGGAGAGTAGCGGTTGTACTGTCCCCAATTGATGTCCATTTGCTGAAAATGTGGTTGCGGCCCGTTGTTTTGCCCCCAGTTCATTTCTACTTGGTGGGCATACGCTTGTTCTTGGCCTTTGTTTTGCTGCTGTGGCCAAGGCGTAAAGTCTTGTTGCCCTTGGAAAGCCTTATTTTGATTTTCTTGGATTGGATAACTTTGTTGATTCCATCCCCCGCCTTGCTGAATAAACGGGGCGTTGCTTCCCCACGGAGACTGCTGACCATAAGAGCCGTTTTTTGAGCTTGCCTCATGTGCCTGTGGCTGTACCCCATTCCATTCCCCCGTCTTATTGTCCTTCTTATCCTGATGTTTGCCCGAGGTTTCTTGATGCTTAGGCCCATGCAACTGAGCTTGGAGCTGTGCATTTTCTCCATACGCTTGTGGTTGATTTGCTTGTGGCTGATATGTCTGTGGCTGGTACGGCTGCGGTTGGTTTGCTTGTGGCTGGTACAACTGTGGCTGATATAACTGCGGTTGGTTTGCTTGTGGCTGGTATGACTGTGACTGGTATAACTGCGGTTGGTTTGCTTGTGGCTGGTATGACTGTGACTGGTACGACTGCGGTTGGCTCATTTGCTGGCTGTAAAGCTGTTGGTTTGGTACGTAAGACTGCTGGTACATATTTGCTTGTGGCGCAAAAAAACCAGCTTGCCCTTGGTAAGCATTTTCTTGGCAAGGTGTGCAAGGCGGTTTTGGTGGAAGCGGCGGATATTCTGGCGTTTTTGCTACACCTTGTTGCATCTGGGCATAATATGGTGGCGCCGGTGGGACATTCGCCGCTTGTGTTTTCTCTGACTCCTTCAGCTCCGGCTTTTTAGGCGGTTTAGTTGATTGTTCTTTCGTTTTTTGCGGCTTCTTATCTGCTTCTTTTGCTTTTGGCGTCGTCTTTTTCTGTTCTTTCCGGACAGCAACTGAGCCAGCAGGCACTTTCACTTTCATGCCTGGCATCAACATTTCAGGGTTTGTTAAATTCGGGTTTGCTTCTTTTAATTGTTCGTAATCGACTTCATACTTCTGCGCTAATTTCCATAAAGTATCTCCCTTTTGGACAATATGGATTCTCACAGGCTGTTCCCTCCTTACTAGGCATTCATCCTATAGACTATGCAAGAGCATAAAATCGGTTCACATGCAACGTTCCCCAATACTTATGTATAGACTGCTCGGCCTAGACCAAAAAAATCAATCAAACCATTTGAAAACCCTAGTCAGACGAGGGGTGAAGCCGCCAGGAGATACGAATAGGACCGGGATTCATGAGCAGTGGTTTTCTTACTTTGACGTCTGCGAGCGTTTACAACCCAAAAGAGCGGATCAGTGTAGTGTCCGCTCTTTTGGGTTGTCGCTCCGGTCGACAAAACCACTAGACTGTCGCCAGCATCCGCGCTAACGCCGTTCTTGCTTCATCAGCGACGTCTTCAGGGACCGTAATGTCAAATTGACGTTTGCCTTCCCGCAGCAAATCCAGTGACCAAGCAAGGTGATCCAAATCAATGCGGTTCATTGTTAAGCAAAGGCACATAGTTGAGTGAAGAGAAAACACTTGCTTATCCGGATGCTGTTTCGCTAAACGATTGACCAAGTTCATTTCCGTCCCAATTGCCCAGGATGTTCCCGGCTCCGCTTGTTTTAATGTTTCAATAATGTAGTGTGTGCTCCCAGCTTTATCTGCAGCTTGTACAACTTCGTGGGTGCACTCTGGATGAACAATAACTTGTGTATGCGGGGAACGGGCGCGCACTTTTTTAATTTGCTCCACTGTAAATTTTTCATGAACAGAACAGTGCCCTTTCCATAAAATGACGGTGATTTCTTCTATGTTCGCACCAGGGATGAGCTCGAGTTCATGTGTATGAGGATTCCAGACCGCCATTTTTTCTAAAGGAATGCCAAGTGCAAAAGCTGTGTTTCTCCCCAGGTGTTGGTCAGGCAAAAACAATAACCTTGGCTTTTGAGCAAACGCCCACTTCACCATGTTTTTAGCGTTTGATGACGTTACGCAAGCACCGCCATGGCGACCGCAAAACGCTTTAATTTCAGCGGTGCTGTTGACATACGTCAGCGGCAATATCGTGTCTCCGAATCGTTCCGTCAGCGCTTCCCAAGCGCGCTCCGTTTGGGCGATCGAAGCCATATCGGCCATCGAACAGCCAGCAGCAAGATCAGGCAGGATCACATGCTGCTCTCGACTCGTTAGCATGTCTGCTGTCTCCGCCATAAAATGAACACCGCAAAAAACGATATTGGCGGATGACGTTTGCCTGCACAGTTGCGCAAGTTGCAATGAATCGCCAGTGAAGTCAGCAAATTGGATGACGTCCTCTCGCTGGTAATGGTGGCCTGGGATGAGTAGGTCATTGCCAAAAAATGCTT
The DNA here is from genome assembly GCF_001598215.1 of Shouchella clausii. Lineage (GTDB taxonomy): Bacteria > Bacillota > Bacilli > Bacillales > Bacillaceae_D > Shouchella > Shouchella tritolerans. Next base: position 563,947 of record NZ_BCXJ01000002.1, read on the forward strand.
TCGCTTCGCGAATGCGCGCTTCTTTTTCAGCACTTGACATTTCCCGATAGTGATGAGGCAATCTCGCTGGTTGCATTACTTCCATTGTCCTTCCCCCTTTTGTATAAGCATGCTCAAATCGAGTGCGACAACTGAATGTGTCAAAAATCCGAGCGACAGAAAATCAACGCCAGTATTGGCAAATTGCCGCAAATTGGCCATCGTTATCCCTCCTGAGGCCTCCGTCTTTATTCCAGTTGGGACATATTCCAAGTAGGTTCTAATCGCCTCTGGAGTAGCGTTATCAAACATGATGACGTCCGCCTGCGCTGCGACTGCTTCTTTGACCTCGTCTAAAGTCGTCGTCTCTACTTCAATTTTTGCCATCGGCCCAGCATAAGCGCGGGCTTTTTCGATTGCAGCAGCAATCGACGTGCAAGCGGCAATATGGTTTTCTTTTAACATGACGGCATCGTCAAGACCAAAACGGTGGTTGGCTCCCCCTCCTATCCTGACTGCATATTTGTCAAACATTCTAAGCCCTGGCGCTGTTTTTCGGGTATCGCAAACACGAATGCTTGGATCGCCTAATTCTTCGACTGCTTTTGCTGTCAGTGTGGCAATGCCGCACATTCGCTGCAGTAAATTGAGCAATACCCGTTCGCCCGATAATAGCGATTTGACAGGCCCTGTAAACCGAGCCAATTGCTGCCCTCGTTTCACTTGCTCTCCATCACCAATAAACAGTTCGACTTCGATATCAGAATCGAGCAAAGCGTATAGCTGGTTGACTACTTGTGTTCCTGCAAAAATGCCTTCTCCTTTGGCAATCATAACAGCCTCTGCTCTTTCGATCGTGAACAGCGCTTCAGCTGTACGGTCTCCATAACCAATGTCTTCTGCCAAAAATCCTCTTAACTGCTGATCAAGCTTGAGCGGGTTCATATTCTCTCTCCTCTGTTTTCACAAATGCTTTATCCTGTACAGAAAAACAAATCGAGCGCTTCCGCCATTGTTCGTCTGCTGCCGGATAATCGCTGCGCCTATGGGTGCCTCTTGTTTCCGTACGCAACAAAGCTGCTTTTACAACAAGTGTTGCGAGCTCATACAAAGTACCCGTTTCTAAATCGTCAACATGCACAACCGTTTTCTTTGGCATCTGTTGAAACGAAGCAAGCCAATCAGCCGCTGTTTGCAATCCATAGGCGTCACGTTCAATACCTGCATAGGCACTCATCATTTTTTGCAATTCGCTACGTTCAGGAATCCCATGCACCAATGCCTTATTCGGCTGCGGCTTAACCGCTCCCGCTTTTGTTTGTTGATCAGCTAACAAAGCCGCTGCCACTCCTTGCCCGTAAACAAGTGCCTCGACGAGCGAATTGCTAGCTAAACGATTTGCGCCATGAACACCAGTACAAGCAGCTTCGCCAATTGCGTACAACCCGTTTACCGAAGTGCGGCCAAATTGGTCTGTCTCAATGCCGCCGCATAAAAAATGGGCGCCTGGTTCAATCGGGATTAAGTCTTTGCGAACATCATAGCCATTTCGCTGCAGACGTCGAAAAATCGCAGGAAACCGACTTGGAAAATCATGCAAATGTCTAGCATCTAAAAAAACACGCTCGCCAGATTGCAACGCTTTATGTAATGTGGCCGCTACAACGTCCCGCCCTTCAAGTTCCCCTTTTGCCCATTTTCCCATTAGCCGATCGCCTGCCCGATTGACCAAGTAAGCACCTTCGCCACGGACTGCTTCGCTAATGAGGCCTGGTTCTTTCCCTTTTAAAATCGTCGGATGGAATTGGATGAACTCAAGATCTTTAAGGATAGCGCCAGCACGATAAGCTAACATTAACCCGTCTCCCGTTGCTCTCTGCTCATTCGAACTATTTTCATACAATTGTCCAGAGCCGCCAGTTGCTAGGATCACGCTATCGCCGTAAAAAGCGTGATTAACAGTACGAACGCCTTGGATTGTTTGATTTTTCACAATCAGCTCCAGCACATATTGGTTTTCGTACACATGCACGTTGTCACTAAGTGTCCGCCATAACGTTTCGACAACAGCCAAGCCTGTTTGATCTTGATAAGCATGCAAAATGCGCCGCTTGCTATGCGCCCCTTCATGGCCTAGGACATATTGGCCAGCTGCTTTTTCAAACGGGACCCCTAAAGCATCGAGCTCTTTAATCATTGCTGGAGCCTGCCGAGCGAGCTCAAACGCACGGTTAAACGCATTAAAACCGCTGCCTGCGACAAACGTATCTCTCGCATGGAGTGTTGGATGATCGGTTTCGCCTACTGCGGCCGCAATCCCCCCTTGAGCCATACATGAATTGCTGTCCAACCTGCCCGCCTTCATTAGGAGCGATACCTCTGCTTTATCCGCCAATTTATGGGCAGCCATTAGCCCAGCTATACCGGCGCCAATAATGATGACTGATTTCTTTTTCATAGACTCACTCACTTTACAGTTGTCTTGTCACCTATATTTACATAAACTAATAGAAAACACAACCTTTAAGAATGGAGATTGCCATGTATTATTTAGACTACAGCGCTACTACGCCGCTTTCGCCCCTTTGCTTAGACGTATACCAAAATACGGCGCAAGTGGCTTTTGCCAATTCAAATAGCCTCCACACCTTTGGGCTTGAAGCAAGAGCGATCCTTGAACAGGCGCGTGCTAAGTTTGCATTATTGCTTCGCCTTACAGAAGAAGAACTGTATTTTACTGGATCAGGTTCTGAAAGCAATTTTTTGGCGATTGTCTCGTTAGCGTTCGCTTACCGTGATAAAGGTCGGCACCTTGTCTCCACCAAGACGGAGCACCCTTCTGTCCTTGAAGCACTGCACTACTTAGAAAAACACGGGTATGAAATCACATATGTGCCTGTAACGAAAGAAGGAAACATAACAGTCGAAGCGCTTCGTGCTTGCTTACGCCCTGACACCGTGCTTGCCTCGATTGCTGTCGCTTCCAGTGAAATTGGCACAGTCCAAGATGTAGCTGTCCTTAGCAACGTACTACGCTCCCGTGGTATACTGTTTCATAGTGACTGTGTACAAGCGTTAGGAAAAATCGAAATTGATTTTTCATTGCTTGATGCAGCAAGTTTTTCGGCTCATAAATTGTATGCTCCAAAAGGGACAGGTGCTGTATATTTGTCGAGACGCCTCCATTGGCGAGGTTTTTACGAACAAGCGCGTCATGAATCAGGGTTTCGTCCAGGTACAGTGGACACGCCAGCAGTTGCTGCCTTTGCCTCTGCAGTCGAACACGCTCTTTCAATTCGGGAAAAAAGGATGACTGAGCTAGCGGATCTACGGAATACAATCATTCGCCAGCTGACTGCAACAGGGCATTTTCAATTAGTCGGATCGAAAGAAGAGCGCCTGCCTTTTCATATTGGCATGCTCGTCGAGGGATGGAGCGGACAGCAATTCATGCTTGAATGCGACCGGGCTGGCTTTGCGATTGCCACTGGTTCCGCTTGCCATGCTGGCCAAACAAGTCCGCCTCTCTCCCTTTTGGCGCTTGGTTTGACAAACGAGCAAGCTGACCGCTATGTGAGGGTTACGTTAGGAGAACCGACTACGGAAGAAGAAGTTATTATGTTTATTAGACAATGTACCAAGATTGTATGTAGGTGAGATAAAGATGAAAAAAGAGAAAAAGTTAATGTCAAATGAGCGGCGGGCCGCGATTGTTGAGTGGCTTAAAAAGGAAAACGCCCCGCTAAAAGGCAGTGATCTCGCTAAGCGGGCAGGCGTCAGCAGGCAAGTCGTTGTACAAGACATGTCGCTTTTAAAAGCGAAAGGGGAACCGATTTTTGCTACTGCACAAGGGTACATGTACTTGGCCCCTGCTACCCAGCAAAAAGTCCAGCGTTTGATTGCTGTACAGCATCGCCCGGAAGATACACGGGAAGAACTTTACACATTTGTGGACCATGGCCTTACTGTCATCAACGTTTCGATTGAACATGCGATTTATGGTGAATTAACGGGAGCGATGCATGTTTCCAACCGCCAAGAAGTCGACGCTTTTTGCGCGAACCTTGCTGACACGAAAGCAAGCCTTCTGTCTGAGCTGACAGAAGGCGTCCACCTTCATTTAGTGGAAGGGCAAAACGAAGCACAAGTGGAAAAGGCGATCGCCGCACTCCGAGAAAAGGCGTTTTTGCTAGAAGAGTAGCGCTTAGCTACTCTTGAGGTTGTCGACAAAGTCGATAACCTCGCTCAGACTGATAGAAAGCGCTTGTCAGACGAGGAGTGAAGACGAGGGAAGATGCGAATAGAACAGGGGTTCATGAGCATATGACCGAGGCAAAATGACGAAGTATGCGAGCGTTTGTCTACAGTCTGAGAAGAGTAGCGCCTAGCTACTCTTCTTAATTAATGGAGGCTGTCGCCTTTGAACTGTATGTCGCATAGCTGCCAAGGACTTCGACTTTGCAGCCAAGCGCAGTAAGTTCAGCGATGGCTCCTGGCACTAGAACGTCATCCATTAACTGGTCGATGTCAATCAGAAAAAAGTAATTTCCGAGGCCTGTTTTCGTTGGACGTGATTCGATTTTGGACAAATTCAGTTTTCGCCAAGCAAAAGCCGACAACACTTGATGGAGGGCTCCGGCAAAATCAGACGGCAGCGTCACCATCAATGTCGTTTTATCTCCTGTATGCTCTGGGCCTACTATGAAAGGAGCTTGTTCCTTTTTGGCCGTTAGCACGACAAAACGCGTCCGATTATGTTCGAAATCGTGGATGTCCTCTTGAGCGACAACTAATCCATAAGTCGAAGCCGCTTGCGCGTTGGCGATGACACAAGCATCGGCTTGGGGGTTTTCAGCGAGCCAAGCGGCAGCCGAACCGGTTGAATCGGCGTACTCGATTTCAATTTCAGGATAGTGCTTTTGCAAAAATTGATGGCACTGGGCAATTGCTTGTGGATGGGAAACCACTTTCTTAGGAACGAACGTTTCCCGGTCTTTTTTTGGCGAAAACAGCAAATGTTGCGCGATTTCCATAGATATGCTTGCTACGATTGGCATCGGTTTATGGTGGATTAAATAATCGAGCGTAATATTCACAGTGCCTTCGATTGCATTTTCAATTGGTACAACTGCATAGTCAATCCCTTTTGCAAATGCGAGATCCAGCACTTTTGGGATGGTTTTCAGTGGAACTAATTCTTCTTTCGGAAACAGGCTGTATGCTGCCATTTCCGTAAACGTGCCTTTCGGGCCTAAAAAACCGACTTTTTTCACAAAAACGCTTCCTTTCTATGATCCTGAACCAACTAGTTCCACCCGTTCAACAGACTCAAGCGCTTCCATCCGTTCAAACAGTTCGTTGATGTCTATTTCAATTGGAGCCGTGTCGACAGATAGCGTTATATTTGCTCTGCCTTGCAGGGGAATCGTTTGGTTAATCGTCAAAATATTGGCTCCGGTATCAGCAACAATGTTTAACAATTGCGATAAGGTGCCAGATCGATCTGCAAGGTTGATGGAGAACGTCATGATTCGTTCTTTTGCAATGGCATGGAACGGAAAAATACCATCTTTGTATTTGTAAAATGCGCTCCTGCTTAAACCGACACGATGGACAGCTTCATTGATTTTGCGGACCTTTCCCGCAGAAAGAAGCGCTTTGGCTTCAAGCGTACGCTGCATCGCATCTGTAAGCATATCTTCCCTGACCAGATAAAACTGCTTTTTCGACATTGGCACGCCCTCTCCTTCGGGCAGTTTTTTGGGACTGTGTAAACACCCGTGCTACATCTGATTATAAAAGATCTGTGTCTTTCGTTTCAACAAATCATTTAGAGATAGGCAGCAGAAGCAACTGTACAAAGCTTTCCCCCTTTTTAAAAAAGGCCAGCACAGCATAGGCTGCCTGGCCCGACTTGCTCATTCGACAAACTCAAATTCAAATTTCATAATCCGGACTAGGTCGCCGTCTTTTGCGCCTCGCTTCCGCAATGCTTCGTCGACGCCCATTTTCCTCATCCTCCGGGCAAAGCGGCGTACAGATTCTTCCCTAGCAAAATCAGTCATTTTAAAGGCACGCTCAAGTTCCGCTCCCGACAATTCAAACACACCATCGTCTCCACGGGTAATTGTAAACGGCTCAACTGGCATTTCATGCTTATAAAGAACCCTTCCCTCTACGTGCTCTTCGCTGTCATGCAATGGAAACTCTGGCGCATGCTCTAATTCATCAGCAATCGCAAGAACCAATTCACGGACACCGTCTTTCGTGATCGCCGAAACTGGAAAAACTTTTGCTTCTTCGCCAAGTGCCTCTTTAAATCGCTTAAGATTTTCACCTGCTTCTGGCATGTCCATCTTGTTGGCGACTACTAATTGGGGGCGTTCCGTCAACCGGTAATTGTACTGGGAAAGCTCTTCATTAATTTTGTGATAGTCTTCCACAGGATCGCGCCCTTCCATTGCCGACATATCAACAATGTGGACAATGACGCGCGTCCGCTCAATGTGCCGCAAAAACTGGTGACCGAGCCCGACGCCTTCATGGGCGCCTTCGATTAAACCAGGCAAATCTGCCATAACAAAACTGCGTCCGTCCTGTGCATCCACTACCCCAAGGTTCGGTGTAATCGTTGTAAAGTGGTATTCAGCAATTTTTGGTTTAGCGGCCGACACAATCGATAGGAGCGTCGATTTTCCGACGCTCGGAAAACCAACCAAGCCAACGTCGGCAAGCACTTTTAATTCAAGGAGCAAATTCCGTTCTTCCCCTGGCTCGCCATTTTCCGCATGGTCTGGAGCTGGGTTGGCAGGTGTCGCAAAGCGGACATTCCCGCGCCCGCCTCGACCGCCTTTAGCAACAACAGCTCGTTGGCCATGGGCAGTCAAATCAGCAAGCAGTGCACCTGTCTCCTCATCGGTTACCATTGTACCAGGAGGAACTTTCACAACTAGGTCTTCGGCATTTTTGCCGTGCATGTTTTTAGACATGCCGTGCTCGCCCCGTTTTCCTTTAAAATGTTTGTTGTAGCGAAAATCCATTAATGTCCGCAAGCCTTCATCTACTTCAAGGATAACACTCGCGCCGCGGCCTCCATCTCCTCCGGCTGGTCCGCCGTCAGGCACGTATTTTTCTCTTCGATAAGCAACCATGCCGTTCCCGCCGTCTCCACCTTTGGCGTATACTTTCACTTTATCGACAAACATCTTCGTTCACTCCATTTCCTAATTGGAAGCTGTTGCATCCAGTAAAAACGTTACTGTATAACCTGCTTGTCCTTCCCTAGTTACGTCGACGACGACTGAAGGAGGCATCTCGCTAAAGCAGTTGGAGATACCGTCATTTCTGTATATATGCCCTTGATAGTCAAGTTCGATTAAACAGTTTTGGTCAAAAAACGTGTACGTAACAAAAACGGAACTAGGTCCCTCCAGTTGCGGCCATTCAGACAGCAGCGAAAAAAAGCGGGCAAAACATGTAGAAAAAGTATCATCATACTTTGCTAAGTTCAGAAGAGGACCATCCACTTCGTACGCAATCTCATAAGCTGATTGGTGCCATTTTTGCTCAAGCAAAACAAGCGCTGTTTTTGGCATCCCAATGTTGCACAGGCGGCTCTCATTTGTCGTTTGTTCAACCGCCTCCTCAAGAACAGCCTCAGCCCGCTCCTGATTGCCGATCGCCAAGTTTCCTTTTATTAACTGGAGCACATTCAGCCAGTCATGGCGAATAGATCCCAATATGCGAATCAATTCGTCGTTGCTCCTCATTTCCATACGTCCCCTTCTCTACTCACAATTTCCTGCATATCTTTTCAATTGTACCACACTGTTATGGCGATTTCATAACAGAATCGGGATGTGTTTTTTTAGTGCCTGTACCTAATTTATTTGCTTTTCTGAAAAAGCCTTTACAGTTTTGTGAACAACGAATATAATAAAAAAGGTGTTCAATCAAACGCAAAGGAGATGAACAAAATGACAACAATCATGCCATTAACTATTCAACTGCATCATTCTTTTTGTTCACCCACTATGTGCGTTTTTGCATTGGCTTCAACAGTTTGAGCTTATGAACAATCGCAGGGTGATAGCCCTGTTTTTTGACTGCAGGGGACATCTGCGGTTTTTTTGTGGGCAAAAGCTGGAAAAAAATGAGAGGGGGATAAAAATGTATGGTTTGTTACAACAACTGGAAAGAAATGCAAAGCAATTGATTTTAAATAAGCAGGTGCCAGGTTCTACCTAATGACCGCACCTTCAGAGGAAGGAGGCGATTTAGCAGATGACGTTTTCATTTATTTTTTTTACGATAAGCATTAAAAAGCGCAAACGCCCCGAGTATTCGCGCGCCGAACTAGAAGCTTTTATCCGTGCCGAAAAAATGGAGCAGGAATATGAAGAGCTAAAAACGCGCTATTTGCATCACCTTTAATCAATGAGAAAATCAGACTGATAGAAAACCTTGTCAATGCGAGCGTTTGTCTACAGTTTGAAACGACGTAGGGCTTTTGCCCTACGTCGTTTCGTTAATTAATTCCTTCGCGCATGCCTGTCCTTGGTCAATACAATCAGGTACACCTACTCCGCCAAAATAAGCACCCGTCACGTACAAGCCTGGATGCTTGGCACAGGCTTTTTTAAAGCGTTCAATCCGCTGAAGATGGCCGACTTTATATTGGGGCATCGCCTTCTTCCAGCGGGTGACACGATAAAAGGTAGGCCGGATTCGAATTGCCATAATGTTCTCCAAATCGGCTAAAACGGTATTTAAAATCGTATGATCATTTTCCTCTACGATTGCCTCTTCGCCTGGCCGACCAACATAAGCGCGCAACAACGTTTCTCGAGAAGGGCTTGTATGGGGCCATTTTAAATCAGTCCATGTGCAAGCAGTAATGCTTTCATCGCCTCCCCTGGCGACAACAAATCCTGTCCCCTCATGCTCATTGTCGACAGCGCCCTCAGGAAAGACCATGGCGACAGTGGCGCACGACGTCGCCTCGATGCTTTCAACATCGCTAAACGGGTTAATCTCTACGAACAATTTTGCCGCTTGTTGTGGCGGGATCGTGACCATCACAGCATCATAACGTCTTTGGGCGCCGTTGACAAACACGGTAAAAGCCCCGTCGTCCCGCACATCAATCCGTTCTACCGCTGCATTTAAATGAACAGACCCAGAGCGAAGCTGCTCGGCAGCAGCCTCCAGCACCGACGCCAAACCGGATTTGACCGTTAAAAACATCCCTTGCTTTTTCGCTTGCTTACTTGTGGATTTCGTCGCGGCTACCCCTTTTAATAGGCTGCCGTATTCTGCTTCATATTTAAGGAAATGAGGGAATGTCGCTTTCATGCTTAGTTCATAAATGTTGCCGCCGTAGATGCCGCCGAGCAAAGGTTCAATGAGCGAATCGACCATTTCTTTTCCTAAGCGGTATTCAAAAAAAGCACCTGCTGAGACGTCTTCTCCTGGTTTTGCGAATCGCGGCTTATCATATTCTTTTAATAAGTTGCGTTTCCCTTCATCCGAAATTAGTTTCGTTTCTAAAAACGCATCTATGTCTGTCGGAATGCCTAACACCGTGTTTTTCGGAGTCGGAAAAAGCGTACCCTTTTTTAAAATATAGGATTGCCCCACTTCATTGCGAACGAGGGAATCGCCAAGGCCCACACGCTGAATGAAATGAGTCATGCTCGCTTTCCGCTCCAAATAAGAGTCAGCGCCTCCCTCTATCACAAAACCATGGTCTTTGTACGTAATAATTTTGCCGCCAACTTGATTTGAAGCTTCATATACATCGTATTGTAAGTCGCTATGATCATGGAGCCAGAGTGCAGCTGACAGCCCTGTCGCTCCAGCGCCAATAATCGCAACACGCTTTTGCTTCATTTGGCAACCACAGCCGCCAGACGTTTTGTCACTACATTAGCAAGCGCCTTTAAAAAACGAGTGTCTGCATTTGGCATCGGCGGGCGCAAATAGCGAACGCCAAGTTCGTCTGTGACCAATTTGCATTCATAATCATTGTCGTAAAGCACTTCCAAGTGCTCTGCCACAAAACCGACTGGACAGTACATAAAGGTTTTGTAGCCTTTTTTTGCGTATAGTTCCCGTGTGAGGTCTTGGACATCCGGCCCAAGCCATGGCTCAGGGGTGTTCCCTTCGCTTTGCCACCCAATTTCATAATTCGGTACGTTGGCCATGTCAGCAAGCAAGTCCGCCGTTTCCCGCAATTGCTCTGGATAAGGGTCATTTGCTTGAATAATTTTCTCCGGTAAACTATGAGCTGAAAAAATGACACAAAGGTCATCGACAGAATCGGCCTTCTTCATTTCATTTTCAATTTGCTCTTTCCAAAACTGCAAGAACCCCGGCTCTTTATACCAGCTTTCGATCGTATAAATCGTTGGCCCGCCAATTCGGTCGGCTTCTTCCTGAGCGCGCTTATTATAAGACTGCACGCTAAACGTAGAAAAATGGGGAGCAAGGACAATCGAAACAGCCGTTTTTATTCCATCGCTCTTCATTTTTTGAACAGCATCTTCAATAAATGGATCAATGTGTTTAAGGCCTAGATAAGGGACAAAAACGATGTCTTCGTGCTGCTCATTTAAAACAGCAGCAAGCCCGTTTGCCTGCTCATCAGTAATGCGCGCCAAAGGGCTTGTGCCCCCAATCGCTTCATAGCGTTCCTGCAAATCAACGAGTGCCTCTTCTGAAGGCGGGCGTCCGTGGCGAATATGTGTGTAGTACGGTTCAATTTCTTCTTTCTTGCGCGGCGTTCCATAAGCCATCACAAGCAATCCTATTTTTTTCTTCTCCATTGTCCTATCCTTTCTGTTGTTTTTTTTCTGATGAGTAATCGTGAACAAACGCGGTGAGTCGTCTCAATGTTTCAGGTTTTACTTCAGGAAAGACGCCTTGTCCAAGATTAAAAATAAACCGATTTGACTTCATGCCTTCATCAAGAATGGCTTTTGCTTCCGCCTCAATCACAGGCCATGGCGCAAGCAAAAGAGAAGGGTCCATATTGCCTTGCAATGTGTTGTTAATGCCAAGGCGTCTCGCTTCCGGAACGGTCGTACGCCAATCAATGCCTATCACATCAACAGGCATGTCTTTCCATTCGGACAATAAATGAGGTGTTCCGACTCCATGTAAAATGAGCGGTACGTCCTCTGTCTGAACTTCATCCAGAATCCGTACCATCACCGGTTTGATCAATCGTTTATAGTCAGCAACGCTAACGGCGCCAATCCAGGAATCAAACAACTGAATCGCTTGGGCACCAGCTTGTATCTGGGCTTTTATGTAGTCGATTGTCATCTTCGCAAGCTTGTCCATTAGACGCTGCCACGCTTCCGGTTCTGCATGCATAAATGCTTTCGTTTTATGGTAATTCCGAGAGGGCCCGCCTTCAATCATATAGCTAGCAAGCGTAAACGGCGCACCGGCAAAGCTAATCAACGGCACGTCAAGCTGTGTGCGTAATAGCTTAATCGTATCAAGCACATGTTTCACATCACGTTCAGGATCGATTTCCCCTAGCCTCTCAACATCGCTGAGGCCGCTGATTGGATTGTCAATCACCGGTCCAATTCCAGCCTTTATGTCCACTTCAACGCCGATAAAAGGAAGCGGTGTCATTATGTCCTTGTACAAAATGGCCGCATCATTGTTGTATTGGTCAACTGGTAGCTTCGTCACATACGCACAAAGCTCCGGATCATGGGTAATATCGAATAAAGAATGCGTTTCTTTAATTTTCCGGTACTCAGGTTGCGACCTTCCCGCCTGCCTCATATACCACACAGGCACATGGCCATGTTTTTCCCCTTTGCACGCTTTCAAGAACGTGTCATTGAATGTTTTGGTGTTCATCTTTTCCACCTTTCATTGCATCTGGCGTGACAAATCGTTTTCCATTTTACGCGAAACCTATTTAAAATTCGATTAATCTGCCTATACTCAATCTCTTCCTCTACTACTATAATAACCTCACTGCTTTTTGTATACACCTCTAGGACGATTGTCACGAAATTGAGCTATTCTAAACCATCCCCTCGTTATATTTAGAGTTGCCAAATCCATAAAAATAAATAAAGCCGCTACAGTAGCGGCTTTAGAATGAAAATGAAAACGAAGGTTCGAGCGCTTCAGAAGCAGCCCCTTCAGTATCCGTCTCTAGGTCATAGGTGACCACTTGGTATTTCGGCAAAGAGAATGGATTCATTTTCCCAATCGTAAAATGAGGTTCTGTTAATTTTGAAGCGACTTGTTTCTTCGCATCTCCGTCGACTTCATACACATTAAAAGCAATTCGCTCATCTTCAACCGCGTCCCATTCTAACTGCACACTTATTAAACCTTTGCCGCCAATCGTGTATTGGGCGGTGAATTCTTCAATTTTTTCCATTGCTAGCGGTGAAGCCAAATCGGTTGTGCCTTCAGGCTGTTCAAAAGCCGTGTCCTGCATTGAAGCAGGAAGGGAGTTGACTATTTCTTTGAACAGCCGTGTCGGATAGCCACTCCCTCCGGCAAAGTACTGACTTTCGTTTGTTTGGTCATACCCCATCCAAACGGCCCCCACTACTTTTGGCGTATAGCCGACAAACCACACATCGCTGTTTGCGCCAGCAACTGCCTCGTACCCTTGCGTCCCCGTTTTGCCAGCAATAGCAGATGTAGAGGCAGGCCCACTTGCGCCAGTGCCAGCAGCCATGACATTTTCTAGCATTCTTGTCATCGACCATGCTGTTTGGGCACTAATGACTTCTGTTTCAACAGGCTTAGCCCCGCCGATACGTTTGTCATTGCTGTCATAGATGTCTTTAATTGTATGAGGTTCAATAATTTGACCTTCATGGGCAAATGCTCGGTAAGCGCGTACCATCTCATAAGGAGTTACACCCTCTCGCAAGCCTCCAAGTGCTAGGGAGAGCTGCCTATCAGGTAAGAGAAAGCCAAACTTTTTTAGCATCGACACAGAATCCTGAATGCCAATTTCGTTTAAAAGCCATACAGCTGGAGCGTTGGCGGATGTGGTCAGTGCCTCATACATCGTCATTTCGCCACTATATTCGCCATTTACATTTTTTGGCGTATAGCCATCATCATACTGAAGCAATTCATCGCGCAACAGCGAGTAAGGCTGGTACATGCCACTTTCCAACGCTGGAGCAAACACCGCTAAAGGCTTAAATGTTGAAGCAGGCGCCCGCTTTACATTCACGCGGTTTAAGCCACGCCGCACATAATCACGGCCTCCTTGGACAGCGAGAATGCCGCCTGTTTCTGAGTCCATAAACATCATAGCGCTTTGGGCGTCTTTGTTTTCTTCTGGGAAGAAACGATCGTTTTGCAGTGCCTCATATGTTTTCTTTTGCAACTCCATGTTAATTGGGACAACAATTCGGTACCCGCCAGTTAGCAGCTCTTCGTGGCTAATATTGAATCGCTCACTCGCTTCATCCATGACCATGTCAATGTACGTATATAACGACTCATCCACCGTTTGTTCTTGTCTGTTGGTTTCTAGCGGTTGGCTCTGTGCTTCTTCAGCTTCCTCAGTACTTAAATAACCTTGCTGCGCCATCACCTTTAGTACTAAATCACGCCGTTCTTTGTTGCGCTCCGGTTCATCAATTGGCGAAAATGCGCTTGGTGCATTCACGACAGCTACAAGGGAAGCTCCTTCATAAATCGTTAATTCTGAAGCTGGTTTGTTAAAATACAAATGAGCAGCTGCTTCAATCCCGTAAGCGCCGTGGCCAAAATAAACTTGATTTAAGTACTTTTCCAATATCTCGCTTTTGCTGTAACGCCGCTCTAAATTCATCGCAATGAGTACTTCATTTGTTTTCCGCAGCCACGCTTTTTCGTTAGATAGAAACAAATTTTTAGCAAGTTGCTGTGTAAGGGTGCTGCCCCCTTCTACTTTGGCACCTGCTAAAATATCACGGTAAAGGGCACGGCCAATCGCTTTAAAATCAATGCCCTGGTGTTCATAAAAACGGGAATCTTCCATTGCTACAAACGCTTGTTGCACAAGTTCAGGGACTTGTTCAATCGGAATGACTTCACGATTTTCCATATATAAGTTCGTGATGACGTTGCCTTCCGTATCAACGATCACACTCGAATTGTTCATCATTAGCTTCTCTTCATCTATTTGGTACGTGCCCGCCAATATGGCAACGGCAAAGATTAAAAAGGAAAGCACCATCATTGCTGCTACTACACCAGCCGCTAGTGCGAGTTTTTTTACCATCCGATGACCCCCTTTAGGCCACTGGCACTTGCTTGACCTTTGGCGCAAGCACATAAACGTTGCTTGCCAATGCTTCAATTATCATACCGGAAAATGCAAAAGTGCGCACAGTCATTCGTGTTTTTACAACTTATTTCGCAATTATCCACGCAAACTTCATAACTTCCGCCTAAAACGCTTGTTTTCAATGAGCTAGTTCGTGATTTTTTGACAAAACCCTTCGCGCTTCTTTCTAAGCATGTTACACTTAAGCTAGCATACTATATGGATAGACGAGTTTAAGGCAAGAAGGAGTGTCATGTTCAAAATGGAAGTCACCGTAAGCGTTGCATTTCTAGCAGGACTCGTTTCTTTTTTTTCACCCTGCATATTCCCGCTGTTGCCTGCCTATTTATCTCAATTGACTGGATCAGCGGTTTCAGCCGGCGCGGTTTCTGCCCCTCGCCGTGTCATCCTATCGCGAAGCCTTGGCTTTATCGCCGGGTTTACTGTTGTCTTTATGTTGTTTGGCCTAACGAGCACGGCAATCGGCCAATTGTTTATGGGCAACCGTTTTTTGCTTGAGCGAATCGGTGGCATTATTATTATTTTATTCGGATTGCAAATGGCCGGTCTTTTGTCAATCCGTGCTTTGTTCACAGACAAACGCTTGCATGCAGAACCAAAATCGGCGGCGAGCTTTTCAAAATCGCTGTTGCTAGGCTTCCTATTTGCAGCAGGATGGACGCCTTGCGTTGGTTTGGTTCTGTCAGCGATTTTGGCACTTGCCTCAACGACAGGCAAGCTCTGGGACGGCACATTCCTGTTGTTTGTTTATTCAGCAGGGCTTGGCATTCCTTTTTTGTTGATTGCCCTTCTTTGGTCCCGCTCCTTACATAAAATGAAGCGACTGAACAGGTACTTGCCAACGATTCAGAAAGTAAGCGGGTACATGATGATTGTCCTCGGCCTTCTGCTGTTTACTGGCCAATTTTCCGCCCTTGCTGCTATTATGTCCCGTTATACGCCGTCATGGCTCGGATAACATAATAGCATATAAGCGAGGCAAGTGAGACGAAGGCGACAAAATCACTCAGACTGATAGAAAACGGTTGTCAGCCGAGACGAACAACGAAGGTTGCGAGCGTTTGACTACAGTCTGAAGGGAGCGCAACGTTGCGCTCCCTTTGTCGTTTCACCGTATGGTTATTGCGTTTTCAAGCGATTTAGCCAGCGCATCCGGTAGACGTTCATTGCTGTTTCTTCCAGCTTCTCGAGCAATGTATGGTTCACTGCTCCACCAACAAAAGCGCCGAAGCCAGGAATAAGCTGAAACATTTTGGGCACATCAATATAATCTCGATAGCGCAACTGCAATGTTCGCCAATCGGTCTCTAGGAGACGTTGTTCTAAATGGTCGCTAATGGCCTCCAACAATTCTGTTCTATCGTCACCAGACGAATAAGCGAGCTGAAAAATGAGCAAAATCAGTTGGCGTTCCGACTCTTTCTTGGGTGAATATCCGTACGCCGCGGCCGTAGCAAACAGTGCTTTAAATTTGATGGAAAGCAATAAAGGAAAATCACTTAAGCCTAAAAGTACGCCCCCTGCTCCAGTGCCAATTCCTTCAAAAACAGCGGTTCGCCGGTATAGTTGGAAAATGCGACGCACTTCGTCGTCGCACTCTTTCAACGTCACTGGCTTTTCCTCAGGCTCTTTTGTCGCGAAAGTATTCCCTGCAAGCACAGCTTCAATCGTTTTCTGGACACAAATTGTTGCTGTTTGGTGGTAAATGGCCGGAAGCCTGTCGTTGATTTTATTTTGCCATTCCTTTGTTTTAGTTGAAAGACGCGATGGCCGCTTTTTGATCCTACGCTGCCAGCGCCTTAGCTCCTCTTCCACTTCTTTTTCATACATGAAATCACTCCTCATTTCATGTATATTACCGAATGCGCCGGTATTTTCCTCTTTTGCGATGAATGAGCGTCTGGCTGCCATAAAACGCTAATACACCAGTAGCAACAAGTGTAAGCAAGCCGAAGATCGCTGAGGTAGATGCAAAGACAATGAGGGCAAATACAAGCACTAACACGGCTAACAATCGTAATACCAACTGAGACATAGCCGTTTTTTGCTCTCCTGGCCTAATCGGGTACAAATCGACCCACATGCTTGTAGAATGATGGAAAGACAACGTCGAAAGCTGCATCATTGTCATATGGGTAAACAAAAAAGCAACCCCAACTTGCATCCAGCCTGAAGGAAGAATGTAAAGAATAAGGGAACCGACTAGCAATAAACGGACATACGTTCCAAAATAATCATTGGCTCGAATAAACGACCGGGCGTATAAGTACTGGTAAACAGCGCGCTTGTCGCCGCCAAGCAGAGGAATTGCCCATTGCATATAAACCCTTGCTCGTACTTTCTTCCGAAGTTGAGGCACATCCGTAAAGGCATTGGCAATCCGGTAAAAAAACAAAACCATTCCGCTTTCGATTTCAATTAAACGTTCCCATTTTAGTACATGCTTCGTTTTAAGCATCCGGAAATAAAAGACATACAATAACACCATCAACAAAACCAATGCAAGCGTGAGCCAGTAAGGCGCTTGATCAAACAGCAAATACGCAACAGCCGTGTTCAACAATAGCCGCAAAACGATATGTGAAGCTCGCTCCCCTCTGGATGAAAGACGTTGCTCATACCACACCGCTAACATATTCCATGCTTTAACCGCCAACAGCAAGACAAGCGTTACCCAAAAAACAGCTCCGCCTCCTCCTCTTGCTGTAAACATTGGCCCGCTCGCCATAAACAACAGCACTATATAGCCTGATTGCCAAGCAATGGAATAAGCAATGGAGCGGGCAAAATAAGGACGGAGCCGCTCTTCATACGGCAACAAAAAGACAATATCGGCGGGCTTGACAAAGGTGCGGATATGGCCGGCTGTCAGCCTCCAGGCAAATAGTACCGTAAGCAGCTCTGCAACAGGAAAATCTGCCGGCATTGTCTCAATAAATTGTTGGTAATAGACCGTTAAAAACAGAAACAAAAAGAAAACCGAACCGACAAAACCACTGTTTAAAATCAGCTTTAAATAACCTTGCGCTTCCCTCCAGTAGTTGTGGCAGCGGTCTGCCCACAATGATTTGCCATCAATCATGGCGCTCTTCCCTCGTCATCTCAATATAAATGTCATCAAGCGTTGCGTCCGGTTTGCCGATCGCATCGCGCATGTCGGCAAGCGTTCCAGCCAAAACAACTTGCCCTTGGTGTAAAATGACAAAGCGGTCGCAATAGCGTTCTGCTGTAGCAAGAATATGGGTAGACATTAACACGGCAGCGCCCCTGTCTTTCATTTTTGAAATCCAATTTAAAAACGATGTAATCCCTACAGGGTCAAGGCCAACAATGGGCTCATCGACAACATAAAGGGACGGCTCTGTCAAAAATGCGCTCATGATCATCACTTTTTGGCGCATCCCTTTTGAAAAATGGTTCGGATACCATTTTTTCATTTTCGCCATATTAAATTCGTTTAACAGCCTTTCAGCCCTTTCTTCAAAAACGTTGTCGTCAATTCCATAAGCGACACTCGTTAAACGCAAGTGCTCCCACAATGTTAACTCATCATACAGGAGCGGCGTTTCGGGTATGTAGGCAAAAGAGCGTCTATATGTGTCGGCATCATCGGCAAAAGCAAGTCCATTTATTCTCACGTCTCCGCTCATCGGGTCCATTAATCCTAAGACATGTTTGATGGTAGTACTTTTACCCGCACCATTCAATCCGATTAAGCCGACAATTTCTTGCTTGTTTACAGTAAAAGACACATCATGCAAAACCGGTTTTTTCGGCGAATAACCGCCGGTCAAATGTTCAATTGTCAGCACGTCCTAATCACTCCTTGAAGTAAGTGTAGCAAATTTTTTTACATCGCGCACATTCTATGGTCAGCCATACCCCTTTCCACATTGTCGTTCTGTATTCCTTTATTGAAAAGACGTTGCTTCTCCTTTTTATTGCAGGTAAACTGGCTGTATATCAAATGATGAGGTGATAGTATGTCCGGTAATTGCGTATTTTGTAAAATTGTCCAAGGAGATATTCCTGCTGTCAAACTCTACGAAGATGATGAGATTGTTGCCTTTTTTGACATCTCGCAAGTGACAAAAGGACACGCATTAGTTATCCCTAAAGCACACCATGCCGATATTTTTAGCCTGCCTGAAAAAACAGCAGCAACGCTGTTTGCGGCAGTGCCAAAGCTAGCTTCAGCCTTGAAAGCAGAGTTCGCTCCTGCAGGAATGAACATCTTAAATAACAATGGCGAGGCTGCCGGGCAAACCGTCTTTCATTACCATCTCCATCTCCTTCCTCGGTATGGCGAGACGGGTTTATATGGCTCACTATGGAAAGAAGCTACCGTAGGAACGACCGACATGGAATCATTGCAAGCGTCCGCTGAAAAGATAAAGATGAATCTTTAAATGAATGTCAGTGTTTACGATCCTTCGCCTCCCAAAGTTGGTTTCTAGATATGTTGATTTCTAGATATTTTGAGCATTAGAAGTCACTGGCGTTTTTTTCGCCTTTTTAATGTGGCTATCCTTTCCTAGCTTCATTACAGGGCATCCCTGCCATTGGCGGGACACACTTAGCCTGGAACTTTGCTGGAAAAACAAATCGGCATTTATATTAGCTGAGGATGTACGTAATAAGAGGTCAAGAGACTGCCAGGCTGTAGACAAACGCGCCAACTGTCGTGTTCGACAGGCGTTTTCTATCAGTCTGATTGACTTTGTCGACAACATTAGGACTGACATGATCACATGTTCGCTAAAAACGCTGCCGCAAGACGGAGTATAGAAGGAGCACACGCTATAGAACCAAGCTTTTAAAGATTGGATTGATGGGTTAAGGAGAGAGTAAGTCATTTTTTCATAAAACTTTTTTGGAAAAATGCACATGATGACGCCAAACTGTGGTATGATTCTGATAATAACACACTTTAAAGCAATAAAGATACTAGGAGTGGTCAGCCTTGAACGATGTGCATAACTTTAACGCAGGCCCTGCAGCTCTTCCAAAGCAAGCCTTAGAAAGAGCGCAAAAAGAACTGGTCAATTTTGATGGGACAGGCATGTCGGTCATGGAACTGAGCCACCGCAGCGACACGTATGACCGCATCCATACTCATGCGATTAAGCAAACAAGGAAATTGTTGGAAGTGCCTGATGACTACCACATCCTGTTTTTGCAAGGAGGCGCCAGCTTACAATTCCCAATGGTGCCGATGAATTTTCTTGATCAGCAAGCAACTTATGTACTAACAGGTGCATGGTCAGAAAAAGCGCTCGCAGAAGCCAAACATTTCGGCAAAACGGCGATTGGCGCATCAGGAAAAGACGGCAATTATAAACAAATTCCTGCTTTAAACCAGATTAGCGAACATGCGCAAGACTCGTATGTCCACATGACATCAAACAATACGATATATGGAACCCAGTGGCATGCCTTTCCCAATACGAAAGCGCCACTCGTCTGTGATATGTCAAGCGACATTTTCTCGCGCCGCATCCCCGTAAACCAATTTGGCCTAATTTATGCCGGAGCCCAAAAAAACTTAGGCCCTTCAGGGGTGACGCTTGTATTGATCCAAGATTCGTTTTTGCAGCGAGCTAAAAGCGGCCTTCCGGCAATGTTGTCTTATGATACGTTTGTTAAATCAAATTCCCTTTACAATACGCCGCCTGTGTTTTCGATTTATATGCTCGGTCTAGTCCTTGACTGGCTAGAAGAATCTGGTGGTTTAACAGAAATCGAAAACAGGAATAAAGCAAAAGCGCAACTTTTATATGATGCGATAGATGAAAGCGATGGCTTTTACATGGGTCATGCCAACCAAGATTCACGCTCAAATATGAACGTCACGTTTACATTGGCCAATGATGCGTTGACTTCTTTGTTCTTGCAGGAAGCGAAAGAAGAAGGGTTTGTCGGCCTTAACGGCCACCGTTCAGTCGGAGGGCTAAGGGCGTCCATTTATAATGCTGTTCCTTACGCCTCTTGTGAAGCGCTTGTTGATTTTATGAAACAATTTAAAAATAAACATGCCGAGAAAGGAGCCACCGTATGAAAAAATGTTCCTTTGTAGCCGGAATTGCTGTAGGCTTTGTCTCTGCTGGCATTGCTACTTTGCTGTCAGCGCCACGCAGTGGCGGGGAAACGCGGGCATGTTTGCAACAAACATACAACTCCAGCAAAGATTGTCTTCAAACCATTTCCTTGCAAGCCAAACAAGTCGCCAGCCAAACGGCAACAGTGGTCGATTTAGCTAAATCTGTCGGTAAACAAACCGCTTCCGAACTTAGCCAATCGATAGAGCAATGGAAAACAGATACGAAGCCAGCTACCGAAGCATTACAACGCCACATTAATGAAGCACAAGCGTCTATTAGC
This sequence comes from Shouchella clausii, assembly GCF_001598215.1. Classification (GTDB taxonomy): domain Bacteria; phylum Bacillota; class Bacilli; order Bacillales; family Bacillaceae_D; genus Shouchella; species Shouchella tritolerans. The sequence goes on from NZ_BCXJ01000002.1 coordinate 584,645, forward strand.
CAGTTAAATCAAGAGAAATCCCGTGCTTAAACGTCATGTTTAGGCACGGGGACGCTTTTTTCCTGAAAATTGGCTCTTTATTTATTGTCGGTTTTTCGGCATAATATAAGAAAATATATAAAGATAACATTTGTTTTACAAGTTTTCGGAATGGAGGAGATGGATTTGAACCACCCACTAAAAGAATCGATTGTCTTTAGCCATAAAATGGCGCTGTTAAGCAAAGCCCTCTGGAAATCTGTTGAAAAAGATTGGCAAGCATGGATTAAACCATTCCACCTAAATTTAAACGAACACCATATTCTTTGGATTGCCTATCAGCTTAATGGCGCCACCATTTCAGACATCGCTTCACACGGTGTTATGCATGTCTCCACCGCCTTTAATTTTTCAAAAAAACTTGAAGCAAGAGGATTGCTTTCATTTTCAAAGAAAAAAGACGACAAGCGGAATACGTATATTTGTCTAACAGAGTCTGGCCGACAACTGTTCCTTGAGACAATGAGAGCCTTTAATGAGCATACTTACCATGTCTACCAAGGAGCGATGCCGATGAAAGAACTTTATGGAAAATTTCCGGAATTCTCTGAGCTTATTTGTATTGTCCGCCATATTTACGGCACTGAGTTTATTGAGCAGTTTGATGCCTGTCTAACTGATTTTCAAAATAACGTTGAAGAAAAAGACGGCCATTTAAAACTGGCTTCTGCCAGCCCCTTCCCCTTGCAACCTGCAAAGTAAAAAAACGGCGGATTATTAAATCCGCCGTTTTAATTATCCACCGTGCTATTATTAGAGCGCACCAAACCTAGCTCAATTTCATCATTAGCTAAATCAACTTTGTTGAAGTGCAAGCCATACGGCAATGTCGCTTTTATTTCGCTCGGATGTAGCAGCACACTTTCTTCTGAAGGGTAAATCGTCACCCATTCAGGCAAATCAGCGAGTTGGGAAAAAATCCGTAATGCATATGCTGGAGAAATGTGGAGGGCACCAGCGTTTAAATGTTCAGCCCTTAATAAAAGCGACCCATCCTCACGCACTTCAGGTGCAAACCTCATTGATAAATCAACGTCTCCAATAAAAACATCGACTTCTCCTGTCAAGTAAACGCCGTCTTCCGCTAAGTGAAAAGCAAAAGGCACGTCTTCTCCAGACTTTGTCAAATCGGCTAGCAGTATATTCATTTGGTTACGGTTAAGCTGAATGGACAACACGTCACCGCTTGTCCCCGGTTGTTCTTTTGCAGGCAAACGCCCCTCTCCGGAGCCTGCGAATAAATAGACAAAAAACACGATGATAGCCGTTACTAGCAGTACAAACAGGCCAGCCGCAACAAAAAAGCCGACTTTGTAGAATCGGTCTGTCTGTGTCACTCTTTTTTGCTGCATCCCCTACACACCTTTCATTAGCTTGTCCAAAAGAAAAAAGCACCTGTTTACCGTTATACCCTTTTTTACCCGTTTTGCATAGTCCCCTTTTAATTGAAAAGCCATCCGGGGGAGAGCCGGATGGCATGAGCGGATTAGCAAATCCAAGATGCACCAATAATGACTAGCAAAATGAAAAGCACAACAATTAAGGCGAATCCGCTATTGTATCCGTATCCTCCGCCTGCATAACTCATGTACATTTCCTCCTTTGATAATTTCACAAGATATTTGATAAAGCATGTTAGAGGGTTGCTGCCTTGTTCGACCTAAGCGCACTGTTTTGCCTGTAAGGCGGGAAAAACAATACGATAAATGGCGTGATCGCGCTTTTTTGCTTGGCTTTCAAACAGCTCCTCTATGCTTTGTTACCATATCCTATGCAAAAACACATTATGGGTACTGGGCAATTTGCCCAATTTCAATCCTTGCGGCCAAGATTGTTGGCAACACGTATTTATGGTATAGTATGGTTTGTGAACCTGGATAAACTAGCTGTTTGTATATGGACAAGCAGTTTGAAAAAAGAAAATTAGTATCACCGAGGAGTGTGCCTTAATGAAAAAGTTGGTATTAGCAGCAGTAGGTGCTGTCAGCTTAACCGTCTTTGCTGGTTGTAGCGATGACAGCGAAAACGCAGTAGTGGAAATTGATGGGGAAACAGCTCTCACGAAAGATGATCTATATGATTCTTTTAAAGAGACGCAGCAAGCCCAACAGCAGTTTGTCAACCAAATGAGCACAGCCTTGCTAACACGTGCTAGTGAGGATATGGACATTAGTGATGATGAAATAAATGAAATGATCGAAGATTTAAAATCCGATTATAATGTGGAGTCTGATGAAGACTTAGTCAACTTCTTTACGAATTCCGGCTATCCGCTTGACGATATTGACCAATTAAAGGAAGAACTCATTGTGCCTGAAATCGCCATGAAGCAACTTAGTGCAGAAGGCGTGGACACGTCAGACGAGACCCTTCAAACTTATTTTGAAGAAAACCAAGAACAATTTGAACAGATTACAGCGCGCCACATTCTTGTAGAAGATGAAGAAACAGCGAATGAAGTCAAAGACCGCTTAAACGATGGCGAAGACTTTGCTGAGTTGGCCGAAGAGTATTCTACAGACACTCAATCAGCTGCAAATGGCGGCGACCTTGGTACATTTGACCGTGAGCAAATGGTGCCTGAATTTTCAGAGGTTGCCTTCAGTTTGGATGTGAATGACATTAGTGATCCTGTCGAATCTCAGTTCGGGTTTCACATTATTGAAGTAACAGACAAACTCGATACATTTGAAGACAACCGTGACTTTGTATATGACCAAATCATCTCCGAGCAAGGGAAAGACTTTACCACTGTTTTAGGAGAGCTGATTGACAAATACAACGTTAAGATTAATGACGAGCAATTCGATGCCATTGTCACCCAGTACACAACGCCAATCGAAGAGCCTGCCGTTGAAGAAGAGGGTCCTGCTGACGAAGAGACCACAGAAGAAGAGGGTCCTGCTGACGAGGAAAACACAGAGGAAAATGAATCTGCTGAAGATACAGAAGCAGATGCCTCTGACGAAGGCAACGGCGAAGATACTGAAGAGTAATGAAGAAAAGAGCAAGCAACAGCGCGATGCTGTCGCTTGCTCTTATTTCTGTTGTGCTTCCCTGCGAGCTTTGGCGGCCTCCAAGCGGGCCATGTAAACATTTCCCTCTTGCTCGATCCACTCCTGATCAGCCTCGTTTTCTTCCTTCATTGTTTTTACCCACATATATCCGCTAAACAAAATGCCGATAATCAAACCATACATCCACCAAGGGCTGCTTGTTATGACTGATAGTAGCGAAGTTTGAGTCACAATGAAGACAATCGTTAAGGCGGCAACAGCTCCGAGAGCAATGAACTGGCTTGTCTTTTTAGGTTTCATCGTATCGTCCATCCTTCCGCATCCGTTTTGGCTTTCTAGTAAAACGTATGCATTAGAAAAATAGAATAGAACTGTAGAGATGATCAAAGTCGACAAAACCATCCAGACTGATAGAAAATGCATGTCTACCGATGTACGAAGCCGAGTGAAAATGAGAATAGAACAGCGTTCATGACGGGTTCCAAGCATAGGAACGAAGGCGTTTGTTTAACAGTTGGAACCTATAACTCTATTGGCTTTTTATGAAAGCTGGGCTTATAAAAACTGCGATTATCAAGAGCCATAACCCGTTCCGAAAACTCTCCCGGCTGTACCCGTTCAAGCGCCCGATCCATCATATTAATCTTCGCATCAATATTATCAATTAAATGGAGAACTTCTGCCTCCCTCACTACAGGAGTTTTTGGACTGCCCCATTCCCCTTTCCCATGGTGACTTAAAATAAGATGCTGAAGAATAAGAACCTCTTCCCCGTCAATTTCTAATTCTTTCGCTGCTTGAGCAATTTCATTGGACATGATCGATATATGGCCGAGAAGCTTTCCTTCTAGCGTATAGGTTGTATCAATCGCGCCAGATAGTTCACGGACTTTGCCTAAATCGTGCAAAATGATGCCTGCGTAAAGCAAGTCTTTGTCAAGAGTTGGATAAAGCTCTATTAAGCTTTTGCCAATCCGTAGCATCGATACAACATGGAATGCCAAGCCGGACATAAATTCATGATGGTTTTTTGTTGCCGCTGGCGATTCTAAAAATGCCTGTTGGTGTTTTTTTAGAAGAAAGCGTGTAATCCGTTGGATATGGGGATTATGGATTTCAAAAATGTATTGATTGACTTCATCGAGCATATCATTTGGCGCCAAGGGAGCTGACCGGACAAAATCATTTAAGTGAACGCCATCCATCGCGGATGTTGGGCGGATGCTGGCAATTTTAAGCTGAAGCCGCCCTCGATAGTCAATCACGTCTCCTTGGATATGAACAATTGTTTTATTGACAAAGGTCGCTTCATCTTCTGGAGAAACGCCCCAAAGTTTGGCCTCAATTTCACCCGTATGGTCGCCAAGAATCAACGTCAAAAAAGGCTTTGAGTTGCTAGCGATTTGTTTTGTGGCGGTTTTAATTAATAAATAACCATCTACCGCTTCCCCCACTCGATGATGTCTAATGCCTTTTGCCATCGTCTCACCTCTTAAGCTTCTAATCTTCCTTTCAGTATAGCATACGATTCGCTTTAAAGGGGTTGAAATCAAAAAGAGCGCACCCGTAGGCTAGCGCTCTTTTTTGTCAGCTTTTGCTTCTTTTCGCCGTTCTTTCCGTTTTGGTTCAATAGGTTTAGGCTTGACTGTCTTCGGCAACGTAATGGTGAATCGGACGCCATCATCGATATTTTCCACTCGGGCGCTACCACGATGAAGCTCCGCTATTTGCTTGACGATGGCTAGCCCAAGTCCAAATTTGCCTTTATTGCCTTTATAAAAGGGGTTAAATAGCTTAGTCAAATCAGCGTCAATCGGCTCCCCTTCATTTTCGACAATGAGATAACAGTTCCTCTCATCTTGTTCAGCGCGAATACACAAGCGATGCTTCGCATAACGCAAGCCGTTTTCAACGAGGTTTTCCAACAACACTTCGCATTGTTCAATGTCGGCTTCGACAACGACTTCTGCGCCTTCGACGTAAATGGTCACATCATCGCGCTGGTAGCGGAACCGTTCTTCAATCTGGTATGCAAGCTTTCCAAACGGGAATGGCCCAACGTTAAGCTGATCTTTCTTCATTTGGTCGAGCTTTGTATAATAGAGCATGTCAATTACGCGGCGTTCCATCCGGTTTGCCTCTTCCGTGATAACGTCCATCGTTTGCTCCAAATTTTCTTTTGGCAAAATCCCGTCTTTCACAGACTGGGAGTAGCTTTTAATGACCATAATTGGCGTTTTGAGCTCGTGGGACGCATGTTGGATGAATGTCTTTTGCGCTCGGTCATAGCTATTTAAATTTTGCCGCATCCGTTCAAATTGATAAGAGAGGCGTTCGAAATCCTTATCTCCTTCCCACCGCAATGGCTCTTGCCAATTACGGTTGGCAATTTGCTCAAGATGGTTCTCAAGTACAGTAAGAGGCTGGCGTAAATAATGTTTTAGCCAAATCGCCGGGAACAAACTTAAGGCGCTCGCTAACAACAGCAAGTATAGCAGCCGCTCCCATAAACGGTTTACCATCTCGTCACGGTATGTGTCCCACATATACGTGACAAGGAATTGGCTGTCCGAGATTTTGGTGATCACATAAAATAGCGTTTGTTCATCAAATGTGGTTTCATAACGGCCATGTTGCCGTTTTTGTTCTAACGCATTCCGGACTACTTCTTCATTCACTTCAAAAGGCGGGACTAACCGTGGGTCATTATAGCTAACGCCTGCTTCCGATACTCGAAATAAATAAGAAACGGTTGAACGTTGCTCCCTGGCCTGGTAAAACCCAGGCTGGAACGGAAACTGTGAGTAGTCATTCTCGCCAGAAAGAAGCTGCCTTACATCGTTTTCAATTAAACGATACGTTTCCTCGGTAAGCGTTCCTCTGATCGAAAGTGGGTAAACAATGGTGATCGAAAGGACGACAAGCACAATTAACGAAACGAATGCAAGCCAGATTCGTCTCGTCAAGTTGATTTTAATCATGAAGACAAAATGCGGTATCCGTAACCATAGAGCGTTTCTAAGTGGATACGCGGCATTTTTTTACGGACGCGGCGGACCACATCGTCCACTGCCCGTTCTGAACCAAAATAATTTTCGCCCCAAACATGCTCAATGATTTTTTCCCGAGAAAACGCCTTGCCAATATCAGCAGACAACAACAACATTAAATCCATTTCTTTTGTCGTTAAATCAACCGTGTCATTATTGGCCTCTAAATCGACGATCGTGCGGCCGATTGGGTCAATGCTGTAGTTGTTTAGCTCAATTTTTTGCGATTCTGCTGACGACGTACCGTAAACACGATTAAGCAGCTTTTTTACGCGGATAATCAGTTCCTGAGGCAAAAACGGCTTTGCCAAATAATCATCGCTGCCCATCTCAAGGCCAAGCACACGATCTAAGTCTTGGTCACGTGCTGAAATAAAAATAACTGGCGTATCTTCTTGCTCTTTAATAGCTTTCAAAACTTGGTAGCCGTCGGTCCCAGGCAGCATAATATCCAATACCCACAAATGCGGTTTATCCGGGACCGCCTCAATAGCAGCATTGCCGTCGAGAAAAACGGTGACGTTCCATCCTTCCTTTTGCAAATAAGCCTTTAATACCTCTGATAAATTCGCTTCATCTTCCACTAGGTAAATATTATATGTTTCCATCTGCAATCCTCCTAACAGCTCCAGTCAATTTCATCTACATTTGTGTCTAAAAGCTTGTCCTCTTCAGGTTTTCACTTTCAGTTACCTGCCCATAAACAGGAAATCCATAACCATTTATCGACACCTTCAAGTGGTATAGCTTTATTTTACATAATTTCGTTTTAAATCGCGAACTTTCCGCTGAATTTACGTAATCTTCCTCACTCTCAAGAAATATGTAAAGGCATGCCCTTAACCGGAGCATGCCTATAACAGAGCAATAGCAGCAAGGGCTGCAAGCGGTAGCACCCAGCGACGCCAGCCAAATGGCCTGACGCCAAACCCGTAAGGCGGGTAGCCATAGTATGGATAGCTATACGGATAGCGCATTTCCATTGCGCTAGAAAACCCTTCTAATTGGGACAAGCGTATCGGTTTTTCATTCTCGTCGACTGGATAAAGGACATGGGCATTCTCATTGTCAACATATTCAATGATGGCTTCAAGCTCGACGCCGTCATGGGCCGTCAATTTGACGGGATAATTGGTGTACCGCTGGCATAATGACTTAATTGTTTCTACTGACATCCACTATTCCCCCTTTGCCGATATTGTATTCACTCATGAAAAATAGGTGAATGCACACTTTTTTTCATGCTATACTAATGTAAACGCTAACAAACAAAAGGAGGAGCCCATGGTTTACTATTTGACTGCTTTCCAAAAAGACAGTTCAGAAGTGTTAAATGAACGGTTTGAAGCAGCAACAGACGAGGAAGCCATCCGAACAGCCAAATTACGGTTAAAAGAAGCGCAGGCGGAAAAGCTCACTCATCGCTTGACAAGAAATGGCAAGCTGCTGCTATTCTGTCGTTGAACTACCCACCACTTCGCTTACGCTTGAAGTGGTGGATTCCTAAGAACACCTTCGTAACCGAAAGTTATTGATTAAGCTATCCCTGCGGTCCCCGCAGTTAGAAGTCTTATCGCTTCGTTTTTAAGATTGATACTTGCGTTACGATCTCGATCGTGATGTGTACTACAAGAAGGGCATTCCCATTGACGGAGGTTCAGATTCTTAACGTCTTTGTTTTGATAGCCACACCTAGAACATAGCTGAGAACTAGCGAATGTTTTTGATACATTCCCACCCTACTCATTAGGCTACGCCCTTCCCATTCCTCGAGAATAGGGTAGTCTCGCCTAAAACTGATAAAAAACACCGCCCTTTCTTAAAAGAGCGGATACAGAATGTTTCCCTATTCAAAACAGTGAAGATGCGAATCGATGAGCATCTGAGCAAAAAACGACAGCGCCTGATGAGCGTTTGCCTATCGTCTGTACCCTACGACAGAGACGATCCTAATCCACTTGCAGCCGTAGTTGCTTTCGGAACAGTTCATGGACCATAAAAGCAAAGCCGTCTTGGTCAACAGTCCGTGTGACCCAGGAGGCTTTTTCTTTTAGTTTTCCACTGGCATTGCCCATCGCTACCCCGAGGCCTGCCATTTCTATCATGTCAATATCCTCCTCACCAATGCCAATTGCAACAACATCTTCCATCTCCATGCTGCGCTGTTTCGTAAGCCATTGCAATGCCCGTGCTTTTCCGGCTCCAGCACCAACGAATATGCACTCTTTCCTGCTGATGCGGCTAATCTCAATGCTTTGGATCTCTTTCTGTAACACCTCGCAAATATGGTCCAAGTCTGCCCTGTTTTCACATTTTACGGAGATATTAAGAGGTCCGCTCCCTTCTTTGAGAACTTGCTCATAAAGAGAGTCAACATAAGTGGTCGGGTACATTAACTGTTCACCAGGAGAACTAAATGACATTCGTGCAAGCAAATTTTGTTTTTGCAAGGGCCGAGTCGCTACAGCGTGGTCGCCGTATAATAGGCGGGCATCACAGTCGAAACGTTCAAGGATATGGCAGAAATCAAGTGTTGTATCCATTTCGAGTTGGCGATTAAACCATTCATTTCTATCTGTATCTGCAACAAGCGCTCCTCCATGAGCGATTACCATGCCATCAAGCTTTAATGCTTTCGCTGCTTTTTGTGCCCGCGAAAAAGGCTGTGATGTCGTCAGGACAACTGTGATCCCTTTATACTTTAAATAATTGATCGCCTCTTTCGTCCTCCTGCTAATCTTTGAATCTTTGCCAAAAATGGCTCCATCAATATTGACCGCCAGCAGTTTGTAGGCCTTCACATCCATTCCCCCTTCAATTCTCTTGATGTACTGTGAACTTGCCTCATTCTGTACTAGTATTATGATGACGAGGAAAAAAGTAGAACTGGCTGTTTGCCGCTTGCAGCCCCCCATAAAAAAACGACCTGCCTTGTTAGACAGATCGTAAAAGACTTATTGCTCTTGTGGCGGTTCGCCATAAATACGCTCAAGTGGCTCGGTAATGATTTTATTCAAGTCTGTAATAATCACACTTAAACGTTGTTCCGCATCCATCAATTTTGAAATCAATTCATGCTGGGAAACAAGCTCAAATTGCTGCTGTGCTTGTTGCGCTTCTTCTTCGCTAATTTGCACACCTTGCATTTGTTTTTGCTGCAAATCGAGCTGAAGCTTCCGGAAATTCTCAAGCATTTTTTTAGCGATGTCGTCCGCATCGATTTGCCGATGCAAGTCGTAAAGCGACTTAAATTCTTGCGTTTCTGCTAACGCTTCTTTTAGCTCGTGCGCTTTATCATACGCATTGCTCATTCATTATCACTCCTATAGGCTAGTCTCACCGACTATAACACGAAGTCGGACGTAAATCACGCCATATGGGCCAATTAATAGAAAAAATGTACGATAACGGCTTGAACGAGACCAACGATTCCGCCAATCAAGCCGCCGAGAAGGGTAATCATGTGCAATTCCCGTCTCGTAATGTTCATAATTAATTTTTCTAAATGCGCCATTGAGAAGGAGGCTACTTGCGCTTCAATCACTTCCTCCAGGCGGAGCTTACTAAGGATATCGGCAATATGTTGTTCCATGTAAGCCGTCACCATGCCGACAATGACAGGGACCCCCCGTTCAACAAGCGGTTCTGTATAAGGAGTTGTCCATGTACGCAAAGGCGCGTTATACCAATTTAGAACAGGTATCTTGCCTTCAAGCTCTTCTGCAGCTTTATCGACAAACTGATCGACATAGTTCTCTGCCTGAAAAGAAGCAAGCGGTCGGTTGAGCATACGGTGCCACTCACTTTGAAGCAGGCTTTGTACCGTTTCCTTTGTCTGTTCATCATGAAGGAATTTTTTAATTTCAGGCAATACATATTCCGTCAACTTATCAGCAGAAAAAAACATGGATACCATGCTGCCGACTTTTCCTTTTGTCGACAAGAACTGTCTCACCATTGCACCAATCCGCTGCTCGCCTTCTTCACTGTCAATATAAGCGGTTGCCCGTTTTAACAACAAGGCGGACGCCTCTGGCAGCCAGTCCGTCAAACGATCCTGCAATTCTTGTGGGACGACGCTTTTAATAGGCACTTCTTTGTTTTTTTGTAAATAACGTTTGAGGCGATCCTTCAGCCATGATTTGGAGTGGACGACAAGCTGTTCACGGCCAATATCTGCTTGAAACAGCGGTTTTACAATCGACTCAACGGTTCGTTCGCTCCTAAGCCAGCTCGCAAGCTGTTTTTTAAGCCAATTGGTTAGTTCAGCCGCAAAAGCGGTACTGCCAAATTTTTTGCCGAGACCCTCAGCGGTAAGCAAATGATTGGCGACAATATTGCCAAGCTGGACGGCAAGCTCCTTTTGCCGACGAGGCAGTAAGCCAGGTGTAAAGGGGAGTTGCCATTTGCCGATTGAGTATGCCCGATGGGGACGGAATAACATGCGGATTGCAAGGGCGTTGGTCGCCGCACCCACAATAGCGCCGACGACGGCGAGTAAAAGTACTAACCATATCCAGTGCACTGTCATATGCCTGCTTTCTAATGCCAGCAGGCTTCCTCCTTTTTCTCAGGAATGCGGACCTAAATCCATTGTTCTATTATAGCTGATTTTTTTTGATCATGAAATGCCACCTATGGTACACTCTATGTAAGCCCTTACATAAAAATGGAGGTGTTTTCTGTGCTTGTCCATTTCCAATACAAGCCTCTTTCTGTCCACGGCCGTAAACAAAAATGGAGTTTTTCTTGCTATTTTGAAGGGCGCTTTGTCGCTGGCACGTACCATCATGACGGCTCGATTTTGTGGCAAAACGCCCCTCATGACATAAATAAACAATTGCAATTAGAAAAATCAATCCATGATTTAATGCTTTACCATGTGTATGAAGCAGAACAGCATATTTAATCATTTTGACTCTTTTGGTGCATGCTAATACCAGGAGGGATGATCATGCCAAACAAAGAAAAACGGGACTCTGAAGCGCGGGCAAAATTTGAACTGGACGTCGACCGATATGTGAATGAAGGTTTACATGGAGGAACCGTTAACCCCCGCTCAGGCGGACGGATTGAAGAAGACATTCCCCAAGAAAAACAAAGCAAGCGGTCATAGCTTTTCGTAGTCCGACAAACGCAAACGGTAGAGCGAGACAAACGATGAAGTATGCGAGCGTTTTTCTACAGTCTGAAAGAAGCCCTGAGAGGCTTCTTTTTTGTTATACTAGCCTAAAAAGACCTGGAAAGGTAAGTGAACGATGATCACTGAACTAAAAACACAATTTGCCCATGCGTTATGGAAACCTGGGGACAACCTGTCGGATCGTTGGGCGCTGCAATCAGAAAATCGTGATACTGTTTCTTTTAACCGCCAAAAGCTAACAGACAGAGAGCAGCTTTTGTTGTCTTTGCTTTTAAGTGAACCTCTGCCTCCTCCTGCTCCACAAACAAAAGTAGAACATGCATGGCATGCTTATTTATTCGGCGACGGGCAACAGCCGCCGACAGAAGAAACGATTTGTGCTGTTCATTTTCAATTGGAAAAGCCTCTTGAAGACTTTGCCGCTTTTCGTGAAGCGGTCCTTAATACATTTCCTCTATATACTTGTTTCGTATGGCAAAACAGCATGTCCGGCATGTTGTTGTTTCCTTCGGCCGCAGAGGATGTTGATTTAGATGCAGTTGTCGAATTGATTGAAACAGACTTTTACATCGGGATCTCGTTCATGGTGGGCACACCAGTGGAAGCGCAAAAAGCAAAGGCGGCATGGCGATTTGAAAGCGAGTTGTTTGCTTGCTGGAAAGACGATCAAACAAAAAAGAAGCGCCACGTATTGCAAGCGGCGGAAGCTGGTTTAGCTTACTTACTAAAGCAAACCCCTTCGCTTGAGCTCAAAAAGCTGCGCGCCCATTTTCTTCCTCAGGAAATTGTTGACGACAAAGAGTTGGTAAGGACTGTACGCGTGTACTTGCTCGAAAATATGAATAGCACAAAAGCGGCTAAAACACTCCATTTGCACCGCAATAGCTTACAATACAGAATCGACAAGTTTGTTGCCGTCACTGGAATTGATATACGCACTTTTCCAAACGCTGCCTTTGTCGCTTTGCTGCTTCCATAACCCGCGGCATGCTGCACAGGTTGACCGTTATTTTTTGTGCACCTTTTCCATAGCGTCACCTTTATGTAAGGGGTTACAATACAAATAATAACTAAGGAGGGGAAACGACAAATGGCTTCGATTCAATTAAAAAACGTGTATAAAGTATATGATGGGGATGTTACGGCTGTTACAGACTTCAACTTGGACATTGAAGACAAGGAGTTTATTGTTTTCGTCGGCCCATCAGGCTGTGGCAAGTCCACTACATTGCGGATGATCGCTGGCCTTGAAGAGATTTCCCAAGGCGACCTTATCATTGGTGATAAACGAATGAATGATGTCGCTCCAAAAGACCGGGACATCGCAATGGTTTTCCAAAACTACGCGTTGTATCCACATATGAACGTATACGATAATATGGCATTCGGGCTTAAACTGCGCAAATTTAAAAAAGAAGAAATTAAAACCCGCGTACATAATGCGGCGAAAATCCTTGGACTTGAGGAAATGCTTGACCGGAAACCGAAAGCAATGTCCGGCGGACAACGTCAACGTGTTGCTCTTGGACGGGCGATCGTCCGTGATCCGCAAGTGTTTTTGATGGACGAACCGCTATCCAACTTGGATGCGAAGCTTCGTGTGCAAATGCGTGCCGAGATTACAAAATTGCATAAGCGCTTACAAACGACGACGATTTATGTAACCCATGACCAAACAGAAGCAATGACGATGGCGACAAGGATTGTCATCATGAAAGATGGCTTTATCCAACAAATCGGCACACCGAAAGATGTGTACGACAATCCGGAAAATATTTTCGTCGGTGGCTTTATCGGCTCTCCATCTATGAACTTTATTTCAGGCCATTTAGATGGAAATGATTTCGTTGTCAAAGAACAGCGCATACGCGTCCCAGAAGGAAAAATGTCTATCTTACGGGAACAAGGCTTTCAAGATAAAGAACTGATTCTCGGCATACGCCCTGAGGACATTCATGATGAGCCCGTATTCATTTCTTCATCGCCAGACACGAAAATCAATGCATTGATCGATGTAGCGGAATTGACTGGTGCTGAAATGGTGCTTTACTCATCGATTGACGGCCAAGAATTCGTCGCTCGTGTTGATTCACGGACAACGGCCCAAAGCGGCGATACGATTGAACTTGCTTTTAATATGAATAAAGCACACTTCTTTAATCCAGAAAATGAACAACGCATTCGCTAAAAAACGTTCTCACTTCTAAAACCGGATATGATGAAAAGCCCCTAAAGCGGCCTTATCTCTGTACGTAACAGGGTAAGGCTGCTTTCTTCTACATAATGACTTCCTCCCTTCCACTAAAATCCTCTTTTCTTGAAGCCCTTCCTATTGTTTAAAACATTTTTTCAACAAATGACCAACAGTTTCGTTCGTTGAAACGTTCTCTTAACAAGAGGAGAAAAATGAATCTTAATTGAATGTACAATAAACGGAGGACAGATGCAGAATAGGTGAGTGACATGTTGGCAATGTTTGAAGATTTACATGGAGATTTACGGCGCTTCGCTTATTCGATTGCCCGCCATGAACACGAAGCCAATGACTTGCTTCAAGACGCGTTTGAGAAAGCATTGGTACACAGCGAACTTGAACAGTGGCCTCGCCATAAACAAAAGGCATGGTTTTATCGAGTAATGAAAAACGAGCTGATCGACCAGCGGCGCAAGCTCCAACGAGAAATGGAGTGGGAAGAAGCAAACGAACCAGCCTTTCAATTTGCTGGCCTAACAGCGATCGAAACAGCGGACTTGCTTCGCTCCCTCTCCCCTATTCAAAGTGATATTGTTTTCAAACGCTATTGGATTGGGCTTTCCAGCAATGAAATTAGCGAACAAACAGCGTTAACGGCATCAACCGTACGCTATCATTTGGCGCAAGCAATCAAGACGCTGCGCAAACAATTAGAGGAGGATGAATAAATGGGAATGACGATTGGAAATGTCGGATTGTTAAACATGGTGAACGCCACCGAAGAGAGCATCCGCGATATTGAAAAGATCGAAAATGTCGGACTTGTACTCTATGCAAAAGAGACAGCGCCTCTCCTTTCAAAATTAAATATCAACAACATCGGCCAGACATTGGAAACGAGTCATCAAGCACGGATCGTTAACGGTCGTTTGCTCATTGATTCTGCCTTTTTGGAGGCGATGCTAGAACCATGTACCTTTCTAGTGAACGGCCTGGTTATAGTCGCAAAGGATGTGACGATCGAGCAGCTCAAACAGGCAGCCTGCCAAATCGTTGTCAACGGTAGCGTCTATGCTCCTCCCGCTCTAAAAGGGGCAGTCAACCTTCTTTTAAAAACCGTCTCTGGTTCAGTTGAAACGTACACAGACCACTTGCCCCGAATTGAAACGGGCATCGTTCAACTGACAAACAGCTATTTAGAGGCCCTCCCACCTAGCCAACATATCATCGTCACTGGCAAGATCGAATTGATGCCAGACCTTGATATGACCTTGTTTTCAGAAAGAATTGCACGTCTCACTATTAACGGAAAAGTGCTTCTTTACATCACACAAGAGCAGGCTTTTTACGAGAAGGCTTCTGTTGTTGGCAAAGTGGCGGTCGTTCCTTCTGGCTTTCAAGCAACGAAGGGGACATTACGCTTAAATGAACATTCAATCAAGCGGTTTAATGGCACCTCGCTATACACGACACAGCCGTTGCTGTTACAAAAGGGCGTTTCTAGAGAACAACTGAAAGCCGCTTTTGCTGCTATTCACTCAACTTCCTACATCGTCTGCCATGAGGAACTTGAAGACTTAGTGTACGAACGCTTGGACCGATTTGAAACAGACGTTCTTTCATACCCTACTGCATGCCGTTTTATCGAAAAAGAAGACTGGAGCCTAGAAGACGTTGAGCGGTTGGAAGCAAATACGACCATCATTGTCGACGACACATTAACCATTACAGAGAAGATAGCCGAGAATGTTCTAAACGAAAAAATTGGCACACTTGATTTATTTGGCACCATCTATACGGCTGATGCAGCCCAAAAAGCATTGCTGCAAAGCAAACTACGCACGCCTAAAGGAATCATGATCGACCAATCCAATCAAAGTACCAGAAGCGGAATGGACAACATTGGAGAGCTCACCCTTTAAAACGGAGTAAAATCGATGGGCTTTTAATCAACAGGCCCAGTCCCTTTCCTGCACTCTTTATTAAAAAGAAGCAGGGGGTCGTTTCATACACGTGCACAGCAAGTGGGAGCCATTTGTCCTGAGATTCGTCATGAAAAGCAAGCCTGGAAAAACCAAGTGAAAATAGCTGGCAACGACGAAAAGCATACCGTTAATAGAAAGGAGGCAGCAAAAACAATGACATTTTCATTCCTTTTTTTCACGATAACCATTAAAAAGCGCAAGCGCTTAGAATGTTCACAAGCTGAACTGGAAGCGTTTATCCATGACGAAAAAATCGAAAAGCAAATAGAAGCGATCAAAACGCGTTATTGGCACCATCTTTAATTGAACATCGTAAAACGAGACCAAATTAGGTCTACTGTTGTTACAGTGCCTGTCCTCAAAATATTCCTAGCCGTATACGAGAAGAAAATCAAGTTGGGTGATTGTTTGGTGATCATCTATCCTGACGAAAAAGGCCCATAAGACCGTTACTGGCCTTATCGGGCAAAAGGGATTTGTCATTATATTTTCAAGCGTTACGCCTTAAACAGGATAAACGGGATGCTTTCGTTCGCTAAATACCATCCGCTTGCTTTCATAAAAAGCAAAGCGCTGCACCAATTCTTGTCGTAAGTCATTGCCGTTGACAATCCCGTCGATGACTAGCTCTGAAGCAAGGCGATAAACATCGATATCCCGTTTATATGCTTCACGTTTTTCCTCTATAAACGCTTTTCGCTCCTGTTCCCCGAGTTCAGCCATTTTGTTTGCATATACGGCGTTGACCGCAGCTTCTGGCCCCATCACCGCAATTTGTGCTTGCGGAAGGGCGAGGCAACAATCTGGATCAAACGCAGGCCCGGCCATTGCATACAGTCCGGCCCCGTATGCTTTTCGAATGATGACAGAAATTTTCGGTACTGTCGCTTCAGCCATAGCGGCAATCATTTTTGCGCCATGGCGGATAATGCCAGCACGCTCGACTTTGGTACCGATCATAAAGCCTGGAATATCCGCTAAAAACAAAAGCGGCAGATGAAAAGCATCACAAAGTGTAATAAAGCGAGCGGCTTTGTCGGCTGAGTCAGGAAACAATACTCCACCTTTTGCTTTTGGTTGATTGGCGACAATGCCGATTGCCTGTCCGTTTAACCGTGCAAAACCGGTGATCAGTTCAGGAGCGAAGTTTCGCTTGATTTCAAAAAAACTGTCGTTGTCAACGAGGCGCTCGAGCAAGTCATACATGTTAAAAGGTGCATTTTGATTTTGCGGAATCAAGTCCTCGATCGTTTTTGGCACATCTTTTGGCGGGCGTGCCTCTATACTAGGTGGCTTCTCTTTATAGCTTGGCGGCAAATAACTTAAATAAGCACGCGCTTGGGAAATCGCGTCTTCCTCGTTTTTGGCTAGAATATCGCCGCAGCCTGACACACTGCAATGCATGCGGGCGCCGCCCATTTCTTCAAGTGTGACATCCTCGCCAATAACCATCTGTGCCATCCGCGGCGAACCTAAATACATGGAAGCATTTCCGTCCACCATAATGACAACATCGCAAAATGCAGGAATGTACGCGCCGCCCGCCGCTGAAGGACCGAAAAGAATACAAATTTGTGGAATTCTTCCTGACAGCTTTACTTGATTGCTAAAAATACGGCCTGCCCCTCTCCGCCCTGGAAACATCTCAACTTGGTCAGTAATTCTTGCCCCAGCCGAGTCAACCAAATACAACAACGGCACGGACAATTTTTCTGCCGTTTCTTGAATACGGATGATTTTTTCAACCGTTCGCGCTCCCCAAGAACCAGCCTTAACAGTCGAATCATTCGCCATCACACAAACAGGCTTGCCGTCTATCGTACCCATTCCGCAAATGACACCGTCTGCTGGCAGACTGTCCGCTTCACAGTTAGCAAACAAGCCATCTTCAGTAGTCAAGCCGTCATCAAGCAACAACCGCAAACGCTCCCTGGCAAACAGTTTGCCTTTCTTCGCATTTTGCTGATGGTATTTCGTGTGGCCGCCTTTAAAAATTTCCGTTTCCTTCGCCAATTTGGTTTGCTCAAATGTCATCTCGCTCTCAACTCCTATTTTCCTTTGTAAACGGGAGGGCGCTTTTCTTTGAATGAAGCAAGCCCTTCTAAACGATCCTCGGTTTGCAATGTCTGTAAATATGCTTCGCGTTCCACAGCCAAAGCGGCTTCAAGAGGAAGGGCTGCCCCTTCGTTGATTGCTTTTTTTGCTGCTCGCAGCGCAATCGGGCCGTTGCCCGCCATCTCGATCGCCAACTGTGAAGCGGCTGCGGATGTTTTTTCTCGAGGCAGTGCCCATTCGCACAAACCGTAATTACAGGCTTCTGTTCCAGTTAAACGCCTTGCCGTGAAAATCAGTTCCTTTGCCTTTCCTGGGCCAATTAAACGAGGCAGCCGTTGCGTCCCTCCAGCTCCTGGAATAATTGCCAATTTTGTTTCCGTCAAACCATAAAAACGGTCTTCGGCAAAAATGCGGACATCGCAAGCAAGGCACAGTTCTAACCCGCCGCCAAAGGCACTGCCTCCAACTTCGGCAATGACAGGCTGTGGAAGCTTTTCAACACGGGCAATGACTTCGCCAATCCGCTTGACCGCATAGATGGCCTCGCTTTCTGTCATGTTTGCCCGTTCTTTTAAGTCAGCACCGGCACAAAACGCTTTTTCGCCTGCGCCGGATAAAATAACAGCACGGATGCTGCTCTCTTGTTCAACCCAGTCGCAAGCCGCTTCAAGTTCATCTAAAAGCGCAAGCGAGAGCGCATTGGCTGCTTGTGGACGGTTTAATGTAATACGGGCAATTCCATCGTCAGCTGCTGTCTGCACAAGCGTTTTACTCGAGCTCAATCAAAACGTCCCCTTCATTGACAAACTCCCCTTCTGGCTTTACGATCGCCTTTACTTTCCCTGAACGCTCTGCCTCAATTGGAATTTCCATTTTCATTGATTCTAAAATGGCGACTTCATCCCCAGCCTTTACTTCGTCTCCTTCTTTTACTGTAACTTTCCAAACGTTCCCTGCCATTGTCGCTGTAATGTGGTTCATGCTTCTCTCTCCTTTATGAAAAGTTCTTCTTTGTAATCGTTTAAAAAGGATGTTGGCGTGTTGCCTTCATTAAAAGCTTGATGGTCGCATATTGCCCGCAAAAGAGGCAGATTGGTTTTTACCCCAGTTATTTCATATTCATTAAGCGCCCCCTTTAGTCGAGTAATCGCTTCAGCGCGCGTGCCCCCTTTGACAATGAGCTTAGCGATCATCGGGTCATAAAACGGCGTAATCACGCTTCCTGCTTTTACCGGACATTCATGGCGGATAAAAGGTTGTTTCGGGAGAGAGATGTCCTTTATCGTCCCAGGTGAAGGGAAAAAGCGTATTGGGTCTTCTGCGTAAATGCGGACTTCGATCGCATGGCCGCTGCCTCTTAGCTCATGCTGCTGCCACGGCAGCACATCGCCATTTGCTATCCGCAATTGCCATTCCACAAGATCAATGCCAAAGACTTCCTCTGTCACTGGATGTTCGACTTGCAGCCGTGTATTCATTTCCAAAAAGTAATAATTTCCGTCGCTGTCTAGCAAACATTCAATTGTGCCAGCATTTTCATAACCAATGGCGGCCGCTGCTTTTTTCGCCATTTCTTCCATCGCCTCGCGAGTCGTTTGGTCTAAAAAAGGAGACGGCGCTTCTTCTACGACTTTTTGGTGCCTCCTTTGAATCGAACATTCCCGTTCCCCAAATGCGAGGATATGGCCATTGCTGTCAGCAAGCACTTGAATTTCAATGTGGCGTGGCCGCTCAAGCAACTTCTCCAAATAAAGGGAGCTGTCGCCAAAAAACATACGTGCTTTCTTTTCGTTTCGGGCAAATGCCGCTTCGATTTCCTCTTCATTCCGGCACACATCAATGCCAATGCCGCCGCCACCTGAAGCAGCTTTGACCATAACCGGAAAGCCAATTTCCCTTGCTTTCGTCTTTGCTTCGGCTGCTGAGGCAAGGGCGCCACTTCCTGGAATAACAGGAATGCCCGCTGCTTCCATCGTCTTTCTAGCTTGCAATTTATCGCCCATCAGCGCAATTGCTGTCGCTGATGGGCCGATAAATGTTAGCCCA
The DNA here is from genome assembly GCF_001598215.1 of Shouchella clausii. Classification (GTDB taxonomy): domain Bacteria; phylum Bacillota; class Bacilli; order Bacillales; family Bacillaceae_D; genus Shouchella; species Shouchella tritolerans. The sequence goes on from NZ_BCXJ01000002.1 coordinate 604,174, forward strand.
TTGTCTTTACAGGCGGTCGCAAATGAAGCCTGCTCTGACAACAGTCCGTAACCGGGATGGATGGCATCAGCTTTTGCTTGTTTGGCAACGGCCAAAATCTGTTCTTGGTTTAAATAGCTCTCCTGGACACGTGAACCGCCGATGCAGTAGGCTTCGTCAGCAAGCGCGACGTGTTCTGCACCACAATCAGCTTCTGAATAAACAGCGATTGTCTTTACCCCAAGCTGTTTGCATGTACGGATAATTCGTGAGGCAATTTCGCCACGGTTGGCAATTAATACTGTGTTGATCACTGTTTCGCCTCCTTTTGCTGTAAAGAAGCTAACCCTAAATGCCTAGCAATGACAAGGCGTTGGATTTCCGAAGTGCCTTCGCCGATTTCCAACAGTTTGGCATCACGGAGCATCCGTTCAACTTCATATTCGCGCATATACCCATAGCCGCCATGAATTTGCAAGGCCTGGTTGCATGTACGTGTTGCCATTTCAGAAGCAAACAGTTTGGCATAGGCAGCTTCTTTGCCAAACGGTGCTCCTGCGTCCTTTAAAGCGGCTGCTTTGTGAACCATATTACGAGCAAGTTCAATTTCCATCGCCATATCAGCTAGCTTAAATTGAATCGCTTGGAATGAGCCGATCGGCTTCGAAAATTGTTTTCTTTCCTTCGCATAGGCTAACGCCCGGTCAAAGGCAGCTTGGGCAATGCCGACTGCAAGGGCGGCAATCGAAATTCGCCCACCATCCAGCGTATAAAGGAACTGGCTGAAGCCTTTTCCAGGATCGCCGAGCAAATTGCTTTCAGGGACACGGACATCTTCAAGAACAAGTTCACATGTGTTTGAAGCGCGGACACCCATTTTGTCGTAGGGAGCCGTAATCGTAAAACCAGGCGTATTTGTTGGTACAATAAACGCAGAAATCTGTTTTTTGCCGTTTGATTGCGTTCCGGTAACAGCAGTAATGATAACGGTTTGCGCGTACATGGCATTCGTAATCCAACATTTCTCGCCATTGAGAATATATTCGCCATTTTCAAAAACAGCTTTCGTTTGCGTCCCTCCGGCGTCAGAACCAGCATTTGGTTCTGTTAGCCCGAATGCACCAAGGGACTCGCCTTTAGCAAGTGGGACTAAATACGTTTGCTTTTGCTCTTCTGTGCCGTAGTAGAAAATCGGGCTTGCACCAAGGGATACGGCCGCGGCATAACTTAAGCCCGTACCGCCGCATGCGTAGCCGATTTCTTCAACAGCTAGTGCATAAGAGACCGTATCTCCTCCTGACCCACCGTATTTTTCGGGGAATGGCAAACCGAGCAATCCAAGCTGCCCCATCTTTTTAAAAATCGCCTCTGGAAAACGCGAATCTCGATCTAGCTCTTGCGCTAGTGGGGCAATTTCCTTGCGTGCAAATTGCCTTACCATGTCTTTAATCATTTCTTGGTCTTTTGTCAGTCTGACTGTCATGGCATGCTCTCCTTCTTTTCATAATCTGAGCGACCGTTCAGGAAAAAGCCAACCTCGGAAATGAAAGCGTTACCAAAATCGTATCGTACTCTTTTTCGTAAGTCAAATCCTTTCTGTTTATCCTATTTGCCCCATCCAGTGGCTATGCTGTTCTTTTCGCGCCATCCATGCTAGACTTTTTTTATGGAAAAACGAAACTTCGATTTTTGCTGTTCGTAAATGGTATAAAAAGAAAGGTGGTACATAGAGATGATCATTCTTATCATCGTCATTATTGCTGTTATTGCGCTTGCTTGGATTGCTAGCTACAACTCTCTCGTCAAGCACCGAAATTGGGCCGAGGAATCGTGGGCACAAATTGATGTGCAGTTAAAGAGACGCTATGATTTAATTCCCAATCTCGTTGAAACCGTAAAAGGCTACGCTAAACATGAACAGGAAACGTTGACTGGCGTCATTGAAAAACGAAACGCCATTGCCCAGCCGAATGCGAGCCGCCACGAACGTGTCGAGCAAAATGCTGAGCTAAACGGCATGCTTCGGCAACTGTTTGCCCTCGGGGAATCATACCCCGATTTAAAAGCGAACAAAAACTTTTTGCAGCTACAGGAAGAGCTTGCTGGAACAGAAAATAAAATTGCTTATGCCCGTCAAGCTTATAATTCAACCGTGATGCGCTATAATACAAAGCTGGAGTCGTTTCCATCCAATCTAATCGCTAATATTCATTCTTTTATGCGCATGGAACTCCTTGACATTCCTGATGAAGAAAAAGAACCGGTAAAAGTGCAATTTTAAGGAGGGGAGCCATTGTTTCATATCCAAATTGCCCGCAATAAACGAAAGACGGTTTTTTTAGTCGCCCTCTTTATTGCTTTTGTTCTCTTGATCGGCGCAGCAATTACGTACGTACGTGCCGGCGATTATGTGAGCGGCGCCATTTTTGCCGCTGTCATCGCCGGAGGCTATACGATTTTTATGATTTCCACGAGCACGAATATTGTCATGCGCATGAACCATGCCCGTGAGATCACTTCATCAACGGAACAGCCGTTTTTGTGGCATACCGTCGAGGGATTAGCAATTGCAGCGCGGATCCCGATGCCGCGGATTTTTATTATTCAAGACAAAAGCCCGAACGCCTTTGCAACAGGGATTTCGCCAAAATCAGGCGCTGTAGCCGTCACTTCCGGATTGATGGAGCGCCTCTCCCGCGAAGAAATTGAAGGCGTGCTTGCTCATGAAGTGGCCCATATTCGCAATTATGATATTCGCTTATCAACCATTGCTGTCGCTCTCGTATCAGCTATCGCGATTTTGAGCGACCTCGGTATGCGTTTTTTCGTGTTTTCTGGAGGACGTAATAAAGACAACAAGCACCCGCTTATTCTCATCATTGCCATTTTCCTCGTCTTGCTTTCGCCGCTTGTGGCGACGATGATGCAGCTTGCCATTTCCCGCAACCGCGAATATTTGGCTGATGCAAGCGCCGTAGAGTTGACCCGCAACCCTGTAGCATTGGCAAGCGCACTAGAAAATATTACGAATACGCGCACCCCTGTGGAAGAAGCATCCTCTTCAACCGCATCGCTATACTTTGCTGACCCATTAAAAAAGAAAGCCGCTTCGTTATTTTCAACCCATCCGCCCCCAGAGGAACGGATAAAACGATTGCGGAATATGTAAAAAATTATTTAGACGGATAGAAAACGCTTGTCAGCTGAGATGAACAACAAAGGATGCGAGCGTTTGCCAAAAGAAAGACAGCCTCGTCCAAGACGAGGCTGTCTTTCTTTTGCTAAACGATTAGTTCAATAGCAATGACTGCTCTTTCGCTTCTTCAAAAATGCCGAGCATAACGCTCATACCTTTTTCAATTTCGGCATCAGTGGCATGAGTGAAGTTAAGGCGCAGTGTATTTAATTGCGGTGATCCTGCATAAAAAGGCCTTCCTGGTACATAGGCCATTCCCTTTTCTACAGCGCGTGGCAGCAAAGCTTCTGTATGAATGTGTGGTTCTGCCTCCACCCATAGGAACATGCCACCTTCTGGTTCGATAAACTGGATGGAACCGCGCTCTTTCGCCTCTTGCAAACAATCAACCATGACATTCTTGCGGTGTCCATACAACTCACGGATGTTGTCGATATGGCCGTCAAGATCGAAGTTGCGACATAGATGGTAAAGTGCCTGATGCCCAATCGAGTTGGAATGCAAGTCATTGGCTTGTTTTGCTTGTGCCATCATGCGAATAATTTGGTATGGGCCCGTGATCCAACCCGTCCGCAAAGCAGGAACGGCCGTTTTGGAAAATGTGCTCGTATACAGCACATGAGAGCCATCATCAAGAGCCGCAATTGGCGTATAGCCCCCTGGAGTAAATTGGATGTCGCCGTATGGATCGTCTTCAAAAATAAGGACATGGTGCTTACGCGCTAGGCCCACTAATTCTTTGCGCCGCTCAAGCGTCCAAACACGGCCTGTCGGGTTTGAAAATGTTGGAACCACATAAATGACTTTAGGCTTATATTCTTTTATTTTTCGAACTAAATCGTCGATCATCATTCCGTCTGCGTCGCATTTAACAGGAATGACTGTTGCTTCGTACGACTGGAAAACTTGCAATGCAGCTAAATAAGTTGGCTCTTCCGTAAAAATGACGTCCCCTGGCCCGATCATCACGCGGGAAAATAAATCGATTGCCTGCTGCGAACCAGTCGTCAATAACATTTCATCAGCTGTTAAGCCTGTTATGCCTTTTTTCTCCATCCGTTCGAGAATCACTTCACGCAGAGGCAGATAACCTTCTGTTTCTCCGTATTGCAATGCCTTATTTCCACTTGCAAACACGCGGCTAAACGCTTCTTCAATCGCCTTTCGCGGAAATAAACCATCATCTGGCAAGCCTCCTGCAAAGGAAATGACGTCCCCTCGGTTTACCACTTTTAATATGTCCCGTACAGCCGATGACTTCAAATGGCGGACCCTTTTTGCAAATGCATATTTCATCTCTAACACCCCGAAATCTCTTAGTCTTTTTCTCTTTTTTTGTCCACTCACAAAAAAATCTGATTAATTGAATGACTTCTATTCTACTCCTCCTTTGACGAAAAAGTCAATCAATTTATTCGTTGAAAAAAGCTTCCTCCTTTGCCGGAGGAAAGCTTTTTTTAATCCTTGATTGCCGCATATTGCGACTTGACGAGACCAAAATAGGTCCCTTTCTTTTCCATCAGCTGGTCATGGGTACCTTGTTCAATCACATTGCCATGTTCAAGGACAATGATGTTGTCGGCGTCACGAATGGTCGAGAGGCGATGGGCAATCATAATCGCCGTTCTTCCCGCCAACAGTGTTTTAAGCCCGTTTTGGATTTTCACTTCGGTTTCTGTATCAATACTGGCGGTAGCTTCATCCAAAATTAAAATACGCGGATCGGCAATTAACGCCCTAGCAAAGGAAAGAAGTTGCCTTTCTCCTACAGATAGCACATTCCCTTGTTCTTCGACCTCGGTTTGGTAGCCTTTTTCCAACTTTTCGATAAAGGAATGTGCTCCAATTGCTTTTGCTGCCGCCATGATTTCTTCGTCTGTTGCCGAAGGATTGCCAAAGCGAATGTTTTCCATGATTGTGCCTGCGAAAATAAACGTGTCTTGGAGGACATAGCTAACGTGTTTGCGCAAGTCAGCAAGGCGAATATCTTTTAAATCAACGCCATCCAAATGGATTTCCCCAGAAGTCGGATCATAAAAACGACTCATCAAGTTAACAATTGTTGACTTGCCTGAACCGGTATGGCCGACAAGAGCGACTGTCGTGCCTGCATGAAATGTGAGATCAATGCCGTTTAATGCCCGGCGTTTGCCGTCGTAAGAAAACTCGACATCTTTAAAGACAATTTCTCCTTTTATGTCCGTAAGCGGCTCCGCATCAGGCTTATCTTCCACATTTGGCTTTTCATCGAGAAATTCAAAAATCCGCTCACTCGAAGCCATGCCGACAAGAAGCTGGTTGTACACTTGCCCTAAACGGGAAATCGGCTCCCAAAACATGCCAATGTAAAAAGCAAACGATACAAACACACCTAATTCTAACGTACTGGCATCGCTTTGGATTAAAAACGCGCCATACCAAATTAATATCGCTCCGCCAAGGGCACTTGCCATTTCAACAAACGGCCGGAACAATGCGTTCATGCGTGTAGCCTGGCGCCAGCTCTCATAGTTTTGGCTGTTCACTTCGTCAAAGAAATCCATGTTTTCATGTTCTTGTGCATAGGCTTGTGTAACACGAATTCCTTGAATGCTCTCATTTAAATGGGAATTCAGCCTAGATTGGCGCAAGCGCACAGTTTGCCAGGCGCGGCGAATTTGCCGACGCAGTTTTGTAGAAATAAAAAACATAATCGGCAAAACGATGAGAATGACAAGCGCAAGTTCTGGACTGAGCGAGAATAAAATGACGACAATCCCAATGAGCATGACCGCATCCATCAACAAATTAATAACGCCGTTTGTAAACAAATCTTGGAGTGAATTGACATCATTGATTACTCTTACAAGAATCGATCCAGCCGAACGCTGGTCATAAAATCGATGGGACAAATGCTGGATATGGTCAAACAGCTTTTTGCGAATGTCAAAAATAACATGCTGGCCAAGCTGATTCGTCCAGCGGATACGGAAAAGATTGGCCACATAGGCGAATAGATACAAGCCTAAAACAATGCCTGCATAAAGCACCATATCAGCCGTGGTCGCTAACCCTTTTTCCAGCCGGTCGACAGCGAATACGCCGATAAATATTGGAACAATTAACCGCACTGCCGTCGCCAGCAGCATAACAAAAATTGTTTTTGGCAACAGGCTTTTTGCGTAAGGCGCCAAAAACGAAAACAGACGCGTCATTTGTTTCCAGTTAAAGGGTTTTTCAATAATTTCCTCAGTTGAATAGTGAAAACGAGCTTTCCTTCTTGCCTGTTCCATGCCTGGTCACATCCTTACGCTTGTTGCAGCACATATTGTTGATCCTGGTTTTGGATATCGTAAATCCGCCTATATAGCCCTTCTTCTTGCAGAAGGCTTTCGTGATCTCCGTCTTGAACAATGTTCCCATCATCAAGAACGAGAATCTTGTCACAATGCTTTACAGATGATATCCGATGGGCAATGACAAACGTTGTCCGCCCTTCCATTATTTCTTTTAGCGCTTGCTGGATTTTCATTTCTGTTTGCATATCAACAGCGCTTGTCGCATCGTCTAGGATAAGAATGCTTGGGTTTAAGATCATCGCCCTGGCAATGGCAATCCGCTGTTTTTGCCCGCCGGAAAGACCGAGGCCCCGTTCGCCGAGAATTGTATCGTATCCGTCTGGAAGCGAGCTGATAAAGTCATGTGCATCTGCACGCTTAGCCGCCGCTACAATCTCTTCCATCGGAACATCAGGGTTTCCATAGGCAAGGTTGTCACGGATAGAAGAAGAGAACAAAAACGTTTGTTGAAGCACGAGGCCGATATTGCTCCTCAGTTCTTTTACGTCATATTCTTCTACAGGCTTGCCGTCAATGAGAATGTCCCCCGCTGTTTTTTCATAAAAGCGCATGATAAGCTGGATAATGCTTGATTTTCCTGAGCCTGTTGCGCCGACAAGCCCAATTGTCGACCCTTTAGGTGCATGGAAAGAAATGTTCGTGAGCGCATTTTTGGCTTTGTTGTTATAGCGTAGCTCGACATTTTTAAAAACCACATCGCCATCAAGCTTTGCATACGAGCTTGTTTGCTCTACTCCGTTTTTCCGTTCCTCTTCATCCAATATTTCAAGCAAACGTTCTCCTGACGCTTTTGACTGTGAAAACGTATTGATAATAAATCCAAGGTTCATAATCGGGCCAATAATAAACCATACAAGGCTGAAGAAAGCCGTTAATTCGCCAGCTGTCAATTGGCCTTGTACCGCTAAATATCCGCCAAAACCAAGAAGCAGCACAGCAGACGTGTTGCCGATGAATTCCATTAACGGAAAATACGTTCCCCATACATTAGCGACTTCTACGTTTTTTGCACGGTAATCGTCATTTTGTTTATGGAAACGGCTTTTTTCTGTATCTTCCTGGGCAAGCGCTTTAACAGTGTGCATGCCGCTTACATTTTCTTGCACTTTTGTGTTGAGCGAAGCAAGTGATTTACGGACACGACGAAATCCCGGATGTACCCGTTTATCAAACTTGTAAACAACCACACTTAAAAACGGCAACGTCACCATTGTCACAATTGTCAAAGGGACTGAATAGTAAAACATAACGATCAGCGAAAAGCCGACAAGCAGGACAAAGTTGACAAGCTGAGCGCAACCAAACGAAAGAAAAAAGCGGAATGCTTCCACGTCCGCTGTTAGCCTTGACATCAAATCGCCGGTTTTAGCATTATCGTAATAAGTAAATGGAAGAAATTGCAGTTTTTTATAAAGCGCTTTCCGCAGGCGGTAAACAGCCCGTACGCCAAACAAATCACCAAAATATTGATTGATATACGTGGCGATTCCTTTTACTGCCATGATTAAAATTAAACCGATCGCCAAGTAAGGGATAATGCCGTATTCTCCGCCGCTAATCCCGACATCAATGGCGATTTGCAAAACGACCGGGTAAACAACCGTGATCGCTGTCACAAAAAACAATGCGATCAAAGAAAACACGAAAAACCTTTTATCTGGAAGATAAAACGTTGCCAGACGCCTAAAAGTCTCCACCGTTACACCACCTCTTAAATTCAATGCTTAGAATTACGAAATACCGTAGAGTCGTAAAATCTATCTTACTCTGAAACGAAACGACCGTCAATTAATATATCGATCATTTTGAAATTTTTTTGTTTGTCTATGTAACTTAAAGACATTCGCTTACGTTGCACAAAAAAAGGGCTGTCTGCTGCCGCCCCTATAAATACTTGCGGTGCATTTTGCCACCGTCGTAAATAAAAACGATCTGCTTTTCATTAATTTCTGTTTCCAAATGAACCGTGCGGCCCCATAGTTGATAAAGATAAGGAAGGACTCTCTCCAAATGGCCAACATCAAGTTCAATCCCTTCAAAACGATGTGTAATATAAAGTTCACCATTTTTTAAGTAATCGCCATCCGTCACCACTAGGTACGGAAAGCCGCCATTGACCCGCGATTGAGTAATGTGGTCACGTACACCTTCCCAAGCTTTGTCGACAATCTTATAGTCCGAACCTTGTTTTTGGAATAAGTACATGTCTTCCCGGTGGACGAGCTCTTTTGTTAAATAGTTGCGGATAAACGACGTATCCGATTCAATTTCACGGACTTCAAAGATTTTCTCACGCCCGCTTCCTGGCTTAATCCCTTGTTTGCGCTGCATTTCCTCTGTCGGCTCGTTGTAGCGTTGTTCAATATCCTCAAAAATTTTCAATCCTAAGTAATAAGGATTAATGGATGTTTTCGATGGTTGGACAACAGCAGCGTTCAACTTCGCAAATTCAACTGCCTCTTCGCTCGTTAAATCCATCTCTCTAATAATCCGTGCATGCCAAAAAGAGGCCCAGCCTTCATTCATGATTTTCGTTTCCAATTGCGGCCAGAAATAAAGCATTTCTTCCCGCATCATTGTCAAAATATCACGCTGCCAAGGTTCCAATTCCCTGCTATGGTGTTCGATAAAACGAAGCACGTCTTTTTCAGGACTTTCAGGAAAACGTTTCTTTTTTGGAGATGTTTCCTTTTTAGGCTGCTCTTCTAAATTCCACAAATCCTCATATTCAGAAGCCCGCGGCTTTTCAAATGTCAAGTCGCTGTTCTCTACTGGCTTGACAAGCCCAGGGTCAATATGTTCTTGAATCGCCAAAACGGCATCAAGAAAATTTTCGACTTGCTCTTTGCCATGAATATGTTCATAGTGGGCAACCCGTTCAGCCGTAGCGCTCATGCTCTCCACCATATCGCGCCGTGTATTTGAAAAGCGAATGTTGTTTTTGAAAAAGTCACAATGGGCCAACACATGGGCGACAATAAGCTTGTTTTGGATCAAACTATTGCTGTCTAATAAAAAGGCATAGCATGGATCGGAATTAATAACGAGCTCATAAATTTTGCTTAACCCTAAATCATACTGGAGCTTCATTTTGTGGTATTGCTTGCCAAACGACCAATGGTTATACCGTGTTGGCATCCCATAAGCCCCGAATGTGTAAATGATATCCGCTGGGCAAATTTCATAGCGCATTTCATAAAAATCAAGGCCAAACCCTTTAGCAATTTCAGTAATCTCTTCAATCGCATATTGCAGTTCTTTCCAATTGTCAGACAACGCACTCCCTCCTTCGTTGTCTTCCTATTCTATGAACAGCAGTAGAGTTACATGAACAAGAAAAAGCCCTTGGCGTACAGCAAGCCTGTACGCACAAGGGAAATGTTAAGAAATAAAAGCTTCCATATAAGACATGACCGCTTGTTGCAACTGATTTAGTTTTTGTTCACTCTCTTCATTGCTTGAGCCGACAACACCAAAATAAAACTTCACTTTAGGTTCTGTTCCCGAAGGACGCACACAGAACCACGAGCCGTCCTCAAGTGTGTACTTCAGCACATTGGATGCTGGCAACTCAATCGCTGTCCGTTCTCCTGTTGCAGTGGCAAGCGCTTGTCTCGATTCAAAATCTTCGACTGTTGTAATGAGCCTACTAGCCATATGTGTAGGCGCTTCTTGACGGAGAGAGGCAAGAATAGAAGCAATTTTTTCTGCCCCTTCTTTTCCTTTTAACGTTAAGGATTGCAACCCTTCACGGTAATAGCCGTACTTGCGATAGACTTGCTGCAATGCTTCATAAACCGTCATGCCTTTACGCTTATAATGGAGTGCCAACTCAGCGGCAAACAGGCAAGCTTGAATAGCGTCTTTATCGCGGACGAAATCTCCTATTAAATAGCCATAGCTTTCTTCATAGCCGAACAAAAATGTATGTTCACCGGAACGTTCATATTCGCCCATCTTTTCGCCGATAAACTTGAAGCCTGTTAATGTATCGATGGTTGTCAGCCCGTAAGCGTCAGCAATTACTCGGCCTAGTTCAGACGTGACAATCGTCTTGAGGACTACGCCATTTTTCGGAAGCGTCCCCTTTTGCTGGCGTGTTTCGAGAAGATAGTCAAGCAAGAGCGCGCCAGTTTGGTTTCCAGTCAAGACAATGTAGTTCCCCTCGTCATCTTTCACCGCAAGCCCTACACGGTCTGCATCCGGGTCTGTAGCAAGCAAAAGGTCTGCCCCTTGGCGCTCCCCATAATCCATCGCCAATGTAAAAGCTGCATGTTCCTCTGGGTTTGGTGAAGAAACAGTTGAAAAATCAGGATCAGGTTGCTCTTGTTCAGCGACCACTGTAACGTTTGTAAACCCGCTCTCCTTTAGGGCACGCCTGACCGCAACATTCGCTGTGCCATGGAGCGGTGTAAACACAATAGCCAACTCATCGCCATCATTCTTGTCCATTTCAGGCTGGAGCAAAATCGTCTTCAATTGTTCGTTATAAGCATCGTCCATTTCAGTAGAAATGAGCTCGTATAACTGTGCTGCTTTCAATTCTTCTTCATCGCCAACTTCAATAGCCAATTCGTCTTCGATTGATTGCACACAAGCGACAAGCTCTTCTGCAGGGGCAGGCGGGAATTGGCAGCCATCTGCGCCGTATACTTTAAAGCCATTATACTCAGGCGGGTTATGTGAAGCAGTAATCACAATACCTGCTTCAGCTCCGAGATAACGGACGGCAAATGACAATTCTGGCGTCGGCCGCAAACTTTCAAAAACGTATGCTTTAATGCCATGAGCGCCTAACGTGATTGCTGCTTCATGAGCAAACTTTGCTGACTTATGGCGGGAATCAAAAGCGATCGCCACTCCTTTGCTTTTCGCTGTCTCGCCTCGTTTTTCAATAAAGCGGGCCAATCCTTCGGCTGCTTTTCGAACAGTATATGTATTCATCCGGTTTGGTCCTGGCCCGATTTCCCCACGCATGCCTCCTGTTCCAAAGGCAAGTTCCCGGTAAAAACAATCTTCAAGTGCCTTATCATTATCCAAAATGGCGTCCAATTGTTGACGCACATCTGGTTCTAATTGTGCAAATTGGTTCCAGCGTTCCACTTTCTCCGCAATATTCAAAAGAGTCCCTCCCATAAAAACTGCTCTACGCTATCATTTTACACAGCATTCCCCTGGTTTGCCAGCAAAAAAACGGCTCATCTGCTTGCAGGCTTGATCAAGGCATCCAATTCCAATCGGTATTGCGCTTCCTGCTCCTCACTCCAATTAAAGCGATCACGCATATACCGAAAAACCGCTTCTTGGACATGTACCGCTTCTGTTTTATTAAAATAGAACATCGCCGTGCGCCTGACCAAAAAGTCTGCGGGCGTAACTGCCATTTCTTCTTCAATCGAAAACAGCAGCTGCGCAAAAATAACCGGCGGCAACCCAAATAGACGCGCTTGTTTTTTATAAGACCAAAAACGTGCATAAATTGCCCCTACATTCGACCCATACATATCGACTAATTCTTGTGCCTTTTCTCGGCTAATTCCATACTGTACCCCTTCAGCAAGGCGTTTTTCTTTATAATTGTCAAATTGGTCAACGCTGCCTGCATAGCCGCCGGAAAGGGTGACTGTATCCGTTTCGCACGGAGAAAAAGGGCCTGCTTTTTTGGCGATACGGTCAAGAATTTGCTTGGCCAATAAACGATAACCAGTGGTGTGCCCACATACTACTGTTACAAGGCCTGAAGCGGATTCAAACCAGTCATTTTTCCTGATCGCTTCATGCTTTTTTTTGTTTGTTTCCATCACAATTGGCCGTTTAACATACCACGAGGCTTCAATATCATCGGGTGTGATCTGTACTTGCTGAAACGTCTGATTGATTTTCGCCAACATGACCTCTCGTTCGTTTTCGTCCCTTTCATCGCTGTTCGTCAAAGACAACACGACTTTCTTGCCTCTTGGCGCCAGACTAATCAGCTTTTTGTCGTCCAATTCCAAATAAACAACTTGGTCAATCGCAAGCAGCTCTTTTGGAATGACCATATACGCATCAGTCATATAGCCAATCGTCTTTGCCGACATAGACCGGTCTTGCTCCCGAAGAGTATCTGCCTCAATCCCTGTAGCATTAATAATCTTTTTAGCGAACACTTTATAAGCTTCGCCAGTCAACTGATCGATCGCAACCACACCGACGGCTTTCCCATTTTCATAGAGAAACGTCTCTGCTTTCATATAATTGAGCGCCATTGTTCCCCTTCTAGTTGCTTCTTTTAGCAAATCAAACACGAGCCGTGCATCGTCACGCCAAAATTCATGGTAGAGAACAGCGCCTTTGATCGATTTATCAGAGAGTAAAGGCGCAAGGCGATTCAGTTCCTTTTTTGATAAATGTTTGCGCTTTTCCTTTCTTGCCAAGTCTGATATACGTTCAACCACCTTTGAACCAAAAGATTGCCTGCCAAACATGCTGACTTTAAAAGCAGGAAGCAGCAAAGGAAGCTGTTTCATTAAATGCGGAGCATTTTCATGCAAAATCAAGCGCTCTTTGACATATTCTCCGTGCCATTTCATGTCAAGCTGGTGGGCCTGCCTACTCTCATTATGAAAAAGGGTTGACCAAGCTCCAGAAGAGCCTGAAGCAAAATCGGCACGTTCAATTAAAACCGTCTTCATTCCCCTGACTACTGCATCAAGGGCAATGCCCGCTCCGGCAACCCCTCCGCCGATCACCAGCAGGTCAAAGACATCCCCTTCCAGCTGCTGTATATACTCACCCCGCAATTCACTTGAAAAAGAATGAACCATCTACAACTCCCCTATCTGTTTGCTCACTTTCCTTATCATAGCATTTTTTCACAATAACAGAGAAGTCAGACGATAACCGGAATCCGATTTTTTAAACAAATGTTCTGTTTGGATAGTGTCGTGCTCACTGCGCTAATGAACACGCCTTTATCGTTTGCTTCCTTGATCGCTTTGGCAAAATCAGCGTCTATGCTGCTTTCCATTTCCACCGTGCTAATGTTGCTATGTTGAGAGACAAACAGAATCGCACTCTCATACTCAGGCAGCATATTCAAAGCAGTCAATTCCCGTACATGTTTTGCGCCCCTTTTCGTGATGGCATCTGGAAAAAACCCTTTGCTGTCGCGAGCAAGCGTTACACTCTTTACTTCAAGCACCAGCGTGCGTCCGTTTTTGGAAAGCAAAAAATCAAAACGCGATTTGCCTATTGTTGCTTCTCTTTTTACTAGCTGCCAGCCACTAAATGCTTCAAGGGAATGGGAGGCTAGCGCCTCTTCTACTAGTTGGTTGGCAAAAGTCGTTTTTAGTGAAACAAGGTCACCGCCAGATGTCTCACATAACACAGCTGTCCATGCCGTTTTACGTAACGGCCCGACAGCAGGTTCAGCCCAAATGACGGCGCCTTCCACTAACAATTCACGCAAACGTCCTGGATCAGGCAAATGCGCCAGTACAGTTTCCCCTGTGTCTGTTCGCCTTAATTCGACAACAAAGCGATTGGGGCGATGAATAAACTGCATTTTCGTTAATGGCGGCAATCGCATTGTGATCCTTCCTTTCTACTAAGACACACTCAATCGTGTCTGCTCAATCTGCTATCACTTACTGTTTATAAACGACATGATAAATGTCATCTCGGCGGTCACGTAATTGATTAACGCTGCCAGAACGGCGGTGGCGCCGTAAAATTTCTAAATCAACGTCTCCTACTACGACCGTTTCAATATTGGGGCTGCACTCCCCTACGATGCCGTCGCGTGGGAACGTGAAATCAGACGGCGTGAAAATGCCAGATTGGGCATATTGGATATCCATATTGGCCACATCGGAAAGGTTGCCGACTGTGCCAGAAATGACGGTGTAAATTTGGTTTTCAATCGCCCGTGCCTGGGAACAGTAGCGGACACGCAAATAGCCTTGGCGGTCATCTGTGCAAAATGGCGAAAAGATGATGTTCGCCCCTTTGTCGGTGGCAATACGGCCCAATTCTGGAAACTCAATATCATAACAAATTTGGATGGCAATTTTGCCGCAGTCTGTGTCAAACACTTTTACTTCGTCGCCGCCGCTAATCCCCCAAAAAAGCCGTTCATTTGGGGTAATATGGAGTTTATATTGTTTTTCAATCGTACCATCACGGCGGAACAAATAGCTGATATTATAAATCTTCCCTTCTTCTTCTACATAATGGGACCCGCCTATTATATTGACATTGTAGCGAACAGCAAGCGTCGTAAACAGCGCAATATATTCCTCTGTAAATTCCGTTAAACGGCGAATCGCCCGGCTTGGACTTTTCTCGGGAAGAAAGGATAATAGCTGAAGCGTAAAAATCTCAGGAAAAACAGCAAAATCGGATTGATAACTAGCTGCCACATCTGCATAATACTCACATTGGACAGCAAAATCATCAAATGAAGCAATTTTTTTCATTTCGTATTGGATCGTCGTAATCCGTACAGGAAAAGACGTTTTAAAACGCCTTTTCGGCGTAGATGGCTGATAGTCAATGTTATTCCATTCCATCAATGTGGCATATTTCATACTCGCCTTGTCATCAGTCAAATAATTGGCATTAACGCGTTTAAGGGAAAAGCCATTAATGACTTGGAACGTCAAAACCGGGTCATAAATATTATGCATCGTTACTTGGTCAACATATTCCCGTGGTGAGATTTTGTCCGCATATTTGTAGTAGTTTGGGATGCGACCGCCAATAATAATGCTTTTTAAATTTTTTTCCCGGCACAAGTCTTTCCGCGCTTCGTAAAGACGACGGCCAATTTTCATACGGCGAAAGTCAGGATGCACCATGATTTCAATGCCGTATAAATTGTAGCCATCAGGATCATGGTTGGTAATATAGCCTTGGTCGGTAATTTCATCCCAAGTATGCTGGTCATCGTATTCATCAAAATTGATAATTAAACTAGAACATGAACCGATGATTTGCCCGTCGTATTCGACGCAAAATTGGCCCTCTGGAAATATGGAAATGTGACTCTGTAATTCTTCACGGCGCCACGGCTCCATATTTGGAAAGCATCGTTTTGATAAATTTATAATATCGTTAAAATCCTTTTCTTCAATATGGCGAAGAATGATTTTTTTTTCGAACTTAGACACATCAATTTCTTTCATGCTGCTCACACCTTTCTCACTGGAACATGTCAATTCATTCCGTAGTTTACCTCTTTTTTAGCCGTTTGAATAGTGTTTTTCCCCGTTCCGCTAAACAAGGAAAAAGTTTTCAAAAAAGAAAGGGTGCGTTGTGAAGTGTCTCGTCCTGACGTGGTATGCCCACAGGTTGGGACAGATCCTATCATTGCTTTTATACTTGACTTTAGGAAAAAGTCCGTGACAGGCTTAACTACACAGACTCTGCTAAACCGCAGTATGAAACGACTAACCTTAACGGAAATCATAGGGCTGCACACTAAAAATTTCAGCGTATAATGGCCGATTTTTAAGAGGAAGAATACACTAGCGAGCTAACGGGAGGGAATAAAGCAATGACTTTGGCAAAAGGCCGATCCTCCATTTGCCTAAAAATGATTGCTTGCTTTACGGCTTGTCGGTTTGAAAGGTAGTTAACGGGATGTCGCCACCGTTTGATAGCTACATGGACGTGGATATGTCCCCGATTCCAGTTGACGATAAGCAACAATCGGCATGCCGGAAACGGGGCTTATAAAAAAATAGATAAAAATGCATTGCATTTGAATGAGCAACGGTCTAATGGAAAAGGGGGTTCCTTTTGGAAAGGCACTAGAGAGCCGTAGCTCTATGCACCCGTTGCCTTCCTACATAAACGCTTCACGAAGATGAAGCGCTCGTGTCGGAAAATCTGTGAAAACGGCTGGACAGCCCCAAGAAAATAACTTTTTCAAAGTTGTCGTGTCATTGACAGTGAAAGCCCGAACGGCAGTATTTGCCTGTTTCATTTCTTCGATTAATTCTTTTGACACGTACATACTGTCTAAATGGTAGCCTTTTGCCCCTAACTGCTTCAGATAGCTGGTTGCTTTAAATAAAGGCCCTTTTACAAGTGCGGCCGTTTCAATGAAAGGTAAATGGGCTTGGAATTTTGCTAGCAACATATGGTCAAATGAAGAAACAACAAGACGCTCTTTAAACCGGTTATCACGAATGAGCGGCAAAATCGCATCAATGACCCGCTCATGCGGCTGGCCGTACCCTTTTACTTCTAAGTTTAAATGGAGCGACGGATAACTCGCTGCCCAGTCGAGCAGTTCAGACAGGAAAGGGATGTTTTCTTGTTTTTGGTACGTTTGCTTGGCAGCTGCATTCAATTGTTTCAACTCATTGGCCATGTATTGGCAAACAGGGCCTTGCCCATTGGTTGTTCGGTTGACCGTGCGGTCGTGAATGACAACAGGTACATCATCTTTCGTTAACTGGACATCAAATTCAATCCCGTCTGCCCCTGCTTTTGCTGCTTGTTCAAAAGCCTTCAGCGTGTTTTCCGGATAAGATCCAGATGCACCACGGTGGGCATAAATCAACGTTTTCATCCATGCACCTCCTTTCCCCTCACGTTCATCAAAGGTTTGTCTTATGGTTAGCCAACTGAGACACCAAAGGGCTGTTTTATTCCTTGCTTTCCATTCTTACAAAGAAAGTCCCCTTTGTTTCTCCTTGAAATGCAAGGTTAAACTGATCGCCATCAGCGATTGCCCCGACACCTTCTGGCGTGCCTGTAAATAGCAAATCGCCCTTTTTTAAGCCAAAAGCAAGGTGGCATTCCTGGACAATTTCACTAAACGAAAACAACATATTCTCCGTATTGCCTAGCTGGACGATCTTGCCATTTCGTTCGAGAGAAAAATCGATGCTTTTGCTTTCTTGTTCTCCTGGAAATGGGAAAAATGGCGTTAGGATGGCAGAGTTGCGGAATCCTTTGGCACGGAGCCAAGGGTGCCCTTTTTGCTTTAGCTTGCTTTGCAAGTCGCGCAACGTTAAGTCGACACCTACTGCCATCTCCGTGACGACATCATCAAGTGTATCTCCATCCTCCATGTCTTTGTCAATTTTCAATACAATCTCGGCCTCATAATGGATGGCCCCTTTGTCACTTGGATAAAGAAGCGTGCTTCCGTTAGCCAACACAGCTGCGCTTTTAGGTTTGCCAAATAACAAAGGTTCCGTCGGTACTTCGTTTCCTAATTCTTTCGCATGGTTGGCATAGTTACGGCCAATACAATAAATGCTCGCGATTTCCTCCATTCCATCCCCCTCTGTGTCATTGCACGGACGACACGATTTTATTGCCTTATTTAAACAGATTTAAGTTGCCAATTCGTGCGATCGCTTCACGCAATGTCGTTTTGTTTGCGAGGAGTCCGATACGCACATATCCTTCTCCATACTGGCCAAACCCGTTTCCTGGAGCGACGACGAGATGAGCTTTCTCAAGAAGCAGTTCGCTAAATTCCTCGGACGTATAGCCTTTTGGTACAGGGAACCAGGCAAAAAACGAACCTGATGGACGTTCAGCTTGCCAGCCAATTTCCTGTGCTGCCTCCCAAAGGACTTCGCTCCGTTCTTTGTACAGACTGACCAGCTCGTGTACACTGGACTGATCGGATTGCAACGCGCAGGCAGAAGCTGCTTGAAGGCCGCCGAAGAGGCTACAATGATAATGATCTTGCAACTCTTCTAGCATCGCAACAATTTCCTTATTTCCAAGCACAAAACCGACGCGCCAGCCTGCCATATTGTACAATTTCGACATAGTAAAAAGCTCTACACCTACATCTTTTGCCCCTTCTTGCTGCAAAAAGCTGCATGGCGTGCCTTCAAACCCAATTGCACCGTAAGCAAAATCATGAATGACGGGAATACCGTGGGAACGGGCAACAGCGACCGTATTGGCAAAAAAGCGCGCGTCGGCTGTCGCGCCCGTTGGGTTATTAGGATAATTTAGAAACATCATGTTTGCTTTATCCAACACATCAGAGCCTAGCTCATGATAATCTGGCAGAAATCGGTTGTTCCTTAACAACGGCATTGGTTTCGCTATTGCTCCCGTTATCGCGATGCCTGACAAATAGTCTGGATAGCCTGGATCAGGTACGAGTGCCATGTCACCCTTATTTAATAAACATTGGCATAACTCAACAATGGCCGTCTTTGTTCCTGGTACAATGGCGATCTCGGTTTCAGGGTCCAACTCCACTTCATACTGCTGTTTGTAATACGCAGCGATTGCTTCCTTTAAAAACGGATACCCTCGAAAAGGGCCGTATCGATGAAACCGGGGCTCGCAGCTTGCCTCACGCAGCGCCTCCACAATAAAAGCAGGAGTCGGCTGATCGTGGTTGCCTTGGCCTAAATTAATGAGATCATTATGTTCTTGAGCCATTCGTTGTGCTTTGTTTACTAACTTCGCAAAAAATTGACTTGGCAGCTGTTCCATCATTGCCGCTTGCTGTATGTCCATTGCCATCCCCCACTCACTGTGTTAGTCCTCTTGCAAAAAGCCCTTTTCTTTCAAGAAGGCATCCAAATGAGGCCGCTTCCGTTCTTTTGTGTAAGCCGCCATCGATGCAGTCCAGCCAGTGGTTCGTTTGCCATTCGTGCGCTTCGCATAATAAGCGCTCATTGTTTCATCATAGGCAGAAAGGGCATCCTCCTGATCGCTTTGATATGTTTCTTGGTGGAGAACAGCTTTTAAAGGCAGGCGCGGCTTTTGTCCAGGTTCACTGTCAGGCTCGCCTATCGCCATCCCCATTACCGGGAATACATATGTAGGCAAATGAAGCAAATCACTTACTTCCTTTGGTTGATTACGGATGCCGCCAATCATCACTCCGCCAAGGCCCAGCGATTCAGCGGCAAGCATAAGATTTTGGGCAAATAAAGCGGCATCAACAGCGCCAACAAGAAGTTGCTCCGCCCCACCGACGTCAAAGGAAACCTGATGCTGTTTGCTGGCACTTGCATGCCGTGAGAAATCTGCGCAAATAACAAAAAACACACGACACTCATTTACCCAACGTTGACCGCCTGTTAAATCGGCGAGTGTTTCTTTTCGTGCGGGATCTTCTACAGCTATAACGGAGTATGCCTGCACGTGATGGGACGTTGACGCCCACTGCGCCGAGCTGACAATCGTTTCAATTTGTTCCTTTGTGACACGCTTATTTGTAAAAGCGCGAATTGACCGATGACTGGTCATAAGCTTTAGCACATCATTGCTTTCCATCTCCACCACCACCTGTTTCATTTTTTTGCTGATAATGGTAGTGTACTAAAAATGCCGAGAAAGAGGAACTATTAGCCGCATGATCAGCCGATTTTCTTACTAAAGAATACAAAAAGAGAACCGTATCAATGTGGCAACGGTTCTCTTTAAACACAAAGCTATTCTACAAATGTGCTTTCTGCGTATAAGCGCTTGCCGCTTCTTCGTCAGCAATCACTGTGACATTTGGATGCTTGTTTAATATAGAAGCTGGGAACACCTCATTTACTTCATTTGCGCATAGTTTGGCGAACGCTTCCGCTTTTGCTTTCCCGGAAATAAGCAACAGGATTTCTTTTGCTTCCATAATCGTTTGAATCCCCATTGTGATCGCTTGCTTTGGCACATCTTCTAAAGTGGGGAAATACCTAGCGTTAGCTTTGCGTGTTTCTTCGGCCAACTCGACAACATGAGTTCTGCTAGAAAAGGGTGTCCCTGGCTCATTAAAACCGATATGGCCATTGCTGCCGATGCCGAGAAGTTGAATGTCAATTCCGCCCGCTTCGGCAATCATGTTTTCATAAGCACGGCATTCTTCTTCAAGCGACGCAGCCATTCCATTTGGCAAATGCGTTTTTTCTTTTGGAATATCGACATAATCAAACAACCGTTGCTTCATATAGTGGCGGTAACTGTTTTTGTCCTCAGCAGGCAAGCCTACATATTCATCTAAATTGAACGTTTGCACATGTGAAAATGATTGGCCGTTTTCCTTTGCTTTTGCAATCAAAGCGGTATACGTGTTTTCTGGTGTGCCCCCTGTCGCAAGTCCGAGCGTTATTTTCGGAGACTGCTGAATTCGCTCAAACAAGAGTGCTGCTGCTTTTTGGCTCATTTCTTCATAATTTTTTACGTGAATTATATTCATACGTCATCCTCCTTGCCATATGCTTTTTTCCCTAAACAATAGGTGTACAACACATCGCCATCTTTCGTGAGCACAGTAAAATCGCCATCTTTCCCAGGCGCCAATGACCCTTTTTTCGCTTCAATGCCAATTTTTTTCGCTGGGTTGTAGGAAGCCATTTGCACCGCTTGTTCCAATGAGCAGCCAGTATAAGCAACCATATTTGCTACCGCCTTGTTCATTTGCAAAACAGAACCGGCAAGCGTACCATCAGAAAGCGTCGCTCTTCCACCGTTAACAGAAACATCCTGGCCCCCTAAATCATAAGCACCGTCAGGCAACCCTTTTGCCCTCATCGAGTCAGTAATAAGCAGACACTGATTCGTGCCCTTTGCTTTCCAGGCTAGCTTCACCATTTCTGGATGGATATGAATGCCGTCTACAATCAATTCAATGTCGAGTTCATCAAGAAGGAGCGCCCCACCGGCTACGCCTGGTTCACGATGATGCAAAGAACGCATGCCATTGTACATATGCGTTACTTGATTTGCGCCTGCTGCGACAGCTTGCTCCATTTCACTATAAACAGCATCCGAATGGCCAATTGACGGATTCGCGCCTTCTGAACGCAAATAGGCTGCCAACTCGCTTCCATTTCGTTTCTCCGGGGCGTAGGTTACTTGTTTAATCTTGCCTTCTGCTAAGTCCATCCATTTTTTCATGATTGGTACGGATGGTTCTACAATGTACTCGAGAGGCTGTGCGCCTTTTTTCGTTTCATTTATAAAAGGCCCTTCAATATGTAGGCCGACAATCTCTGCTTCTTTATCCGCCCGTCTATAAGCGACGACATTTTCAATCGCGCCTTCAATGTGCTCATGTTTTTGGGTAATGGTTGTTGCAAGAAAAGCGGTCGTCCCCTCAGCCGGCAAATTTGCTGCCATTGTTTGCAGCGCATCCTTTGTACGGTCCATTACATCGGCACCATAGCCGCCATGTATGTGCACGTCAACAAAGCCTGGGACAACAATTGCATCTGCTGGAACCGTTACCTGTACAGTGTCATCGTTTTTATGATTGTCGCCGTCGCCAACACCAACCGCAGTAATTTTGCCATTATCGATCGCAAGAAAACCTCTGTCGTATTTACAACACCCTGGTTCCCCTGTAATCAACTGCCCCCCTGTTACAACGATACTTGCCATGCGATCACCTTCCTCGTTTCATCATTCCCTTTGTTTCTTTTAGTATACGCTCTAGTCGTTTAGTTGTCTATACCAATTACAACGTAAAAAAAATTATGGTATACTGACTTTATTATATGTTCGGAGGATAAAGGCATGATTGACAAACAGTCTCCTATTCCGATTTATTTTCAAATTGAGGAGCTTATTAAAAAGCAAATTGCCAACGGGATTTTAAAACCAGGCGAAGCATTGCCGTCTGAGCGAGAATTTGCAGACATGTACGGCATTAGTCGCATGACCGTTCGCCAAGGCATCAACAATCTTGTCCAGCAAAAAAAACTATACCGTGAAAAAGGACGAGGCACATTCGTTTCGTGGCCTAAAATTGAGCAACCACTCTCTAAAATGACCAGTTTTACAGAAGATATGAAAAGCCGCAACATGGAGCCTGGTTCAAAGTTGCTTTCTTTTAAAACCACTAAAGCGGATGAACCGATTGCCAAAGTGCTCGCAGTTGAGGAAGGCACAGCTATTTATGCGATTAAACGTGTGCGTCTAGCAGATGAGCTTCCTATTGCCTTGGAACGGACTTATATTGCTTGTGAGCTCGCCCCCCATTTAACCGCTGACACATTGAACCATTCGCTTTACTCCTACTTTGAACGGACATGCGGCTATTCGATTTCTGATGCAGAACAGACAATCGCAGCCGTCCTCGCTGACGAAGAAGATGCCCGTTGGCTTACGGTGCCTGTCGGCTCCCCACTTTTGGCGATTCGCCGGCAAACAAGACTTGAGGACAATCGTGTATTAGAAGCCGTTTATTCCCATTACCGCGGTGATCGCTACCATTTTGTAACGAAAATGGTGCGTTGAAGTTGTAAAGACAACCTCATTCAGACTTGAGGCGCCTGACTCATTAGCAGGCGCCTCTAACTTCTGTGCATAAGCTGCTATGAAACGGCAGCTGTTCTTCATTGCAAACTATCCATCTAAAGAGCAGTGCCACTTGTTTTCGGTCATGAGCTAATATAATCCCCACCATTAATATGGATCGCCTGTCCGGTCATGTAGGAAGAGTCGTTAGAAGCAAGGAGCACATAAGCACCAACAAGTTCACTCGGTTGCCCTGCTCGTCCCATTGGCGTCGTTGTGCCAAACTCAGATACTTTCTGCTCGTCAAAAGAAGCAGGAATCAACGGCGTCCAGATCGGACCAGGGGCTACGCTGTTTACGCGAATATGTTTTGAAGCAAGCGCTTGTGCCATCGAGCGGGTAAAGGCTGTAATGGCACCTTTGGTACTCGTATAATCAATCAACGTCACATTGCCCCGATAGGCATTAATGGAAGACGTATTGATAATAGCGCTGCCTGGCTTCAAATAATCAAGCGCTGCTTTCGTATAATACACATACGAATAGAAATTCGTCGCAAATGTACGGTGAAGCTGTTCGGCTGTAAGTTCCCGTAAATCGTTGACTGGATGCTGCTCTGCAGCGTTGTTGACTAAAATATCTAGACCGCCAAGTTCCGTGACTGTGCGTTCAACGCTCTCCTTACAAAACGTTTCATCACTTATATCGCCAGAAATGGTAATGCACTGGACACCCTCTTGTTCGACGCGCTGCTTTGTTTGCTCCGCGTCCTCATGCTCATCTAAATAGACGATCGCAATATGGGCGCCTTCTTTAGCATACCCGACTGCCACCGCGCGGCCGATACCCGAATCGCCACCAGTAATAAGCGCTACTTTGCCGCGAAGTTTTCCTGTACCTTTGTAATCGTCGTCTTCATAGATCGGGCGCGGTTCCATCACCGCTTCATCCCCTGGTTGCTTGTCTTGTTTTTGCGGCGGAATGCCGTTTGCTAAATAATTGTGTAAGTCCACTTTGTAGATTCCTCCTCTTCTTCTTCATTAGTATTGGTATACCTCAAAAGAAAGGGTATTTAAACATAGGTACTTTTCATCCGTTAAACCGCCTGAAATTTTTACTAAAAACTGCATACAAACGCGGTTTGATCATGCTAATCTGTCATTAAGGTGTACATAACTGCCCTTTTTCATGCAAAAACAATTCTACTTGGACAGCCTTTAAAAAAAGCGGTATACTCTAGCATAGATTGAGGTGAAAACGGTGAAAACAATCCACGTAACGAGAAAACTTCTTTCCAAGTACAAAACGATTGAAGAAGCGTTGCTTGATGCTAGCGATGGGGATACGATCAAAATAGATCCAGGAACATACCAGGAGTCTGTGACAATTGCCAAGTCTGTTCATTTAGTCGGCCTCGGCGAACCGGAAACAGTCATCATTCAAGCGCCAATGGAGATCATCAATAAAGCGTCGGTGTCGATAAAAAACATATCTTTTGCCGAATGCGAGAAAGGGCTAACTGTTAAAAACGGATATGCGCAATTGACTCATTGTCAGTTTACTCGCCTGAAAAAATGGGGGATCCATGTTCTTGAAGATGGCCATCTTGATTTAACCGACGCCACGATTCGCCACAGCGGCATCGGCCTATTTGTAGTTGGACGAGCCCGCGCTGAGTACTGCGCCTTATACAGTCAACGGGGCAGTCAAGTATGCGTAAGCGGAAACGGCCGTTTTGTCATGAAACACTCGCATATTTACCAAGGAAAGAGCGCGGCCATTTATTTTGACCAGAACAGCCGCAGCTTTGTGGAAAATTGCCAAATCTACGGCCATCATTCTGAAAATATGCAACTTAAATCAATGGGCAACAGCGAAGCAGCTTTAAAAGATTGCTTGATCTATGAAAGCTCTTCTGGAGGTGCACTTGTCCTTGGCGAATCGAAGCTGACATTGAATTCATGTACATTGACTAATAATGCACCGAAACAAGTAGTCGTTTTAGGCGGGGAAACGATTATCCAAAACAGTTTGTTTGAAGCCGGACAAATTGGAGTGGACATTAACGATAACGGTACCGCGCAACTTGAAGCAACGATTCTCACGTCGCACGAAGACGATCATATTCGTGTTGGCGCTGGCGCCCTTTACGTGTATAGAAGCACGATTAAATTTGGGCAAAAATCAGGTGTAGTCCTGACGAAAAACGCCTATGCCCATATCGAATCATGTGATTTGTTCGGCCACATGATGCCACAATTAGCAGTGAGCGAAAAAGCACGTGTAAGTCTAAAACACAGCGCTATCTTTTATGGCAAACATTATGGGTTTTGGCTAACGGAACAAGCAAGTGCAGATGTAGGCCACTGCCGCTTTTATGAAAATGAACTCAATCAACTCGTTATTGCTGACAAAAGTGAAGCCGACCTAGAAGACATACAAGTCTTTGATGGAGCGCAAAGCGGCCTTTATATTCATGATCATAGCCATGCGAATGTGGTGAATTCAACTTTTTACCATCATAATGACCTTTACCCGCAAATTTATGTAAGTAGCCATTCAACCATTACAATGAAAGAAAGCAAGCTTTATGACAGTTATGAGAGCGGCATCCGCTTTGATATGGAAGCGAGCGGGCTCCTGGAACATTGCCAGTTTAGCGGCCATTATGAAGCGCAAATTGATATCCAACATAGCGCGCCAACGATTCGAGAATGCGTCATCGAGAACGGTGGAACCTGCGCCATCCGCCTGCTCCATGCTGGCGGCTTCATCGAAAATTGTACATTTAGTGGCCATGAACACAATATTGCCATTGGGGGCGAATGCGACACAGACATTATCGGACAAGAAGCTGACGCATTGCGCCAATATGCTGAAGCATTAAGCGTGACAGAGGAAATGGAAGCACAGCTCTCACAAGCTGAAATGCGGGCAGCACTAGAAAAAGCACAAAAAGACGCAGAGCGTGAAGAGCGGACAGTGGAAATTGTCGGCCTTGTAGAGGAATTGGAAGAACAACTCGGAAAAAAATAATCCTTTAGCAGATAAGAATTAGCTACAAATTGAGGCGCCTTCTTGTAGAAGGCGCCTCATTATAGTTCATTGAAAGTATTATTCAGACCGACACAAAAGGAAATAAATAGCAAAAATTCGTTCCATTTAATATTTACATGTTAAATCTGCCTCTGTCTCGCAACCTATAAAGCATTAATTCACAGGCTTATCCATTTTCCGCAAAAATGCGATTTGCCCGATATGGTAGGCATTATGCGTTGCTGCATTTGCAATTAGCCCCCACCATTCGGCCTCTACCGGATAGCCTTTTACCTTCTCTGACAATTGCTTTTCTGTAATTAAGTCCTGCCAACGCAACAAAATGTCCAGCAGCTCCGTTTGCAAAGTTTGGAAATTTTTATCTTTGGGGACAAGAAAACTATCCGCATTCTTTTCGATGCCAGGTACTCTATTTGCGTCCGCTTTTTCATAGCGTGTCTGCCATGTTTGATTCCAGTAGATTAAGTGTTGGACAATCTCGGCAATGCTATGGCTCGATTTGTCAGGTTTCCAAAACGCCTCTGTTTCCGTGATCCCTTTGACAGCTTCTTGGAACGGGACATACCAGCTGGGGTCATTTGCATTTGCTAATAATTGGTCTAACAATACTGTCTTAGCATCAACCATTTTTCTCAACTCCTCCTATAGATCTTCTAAAACATCGGATTTGGCAGTTTCCACTGGAACTCCTTTCTTCCTGTACCGCTATTTATCCACTATTTGCCTCCTATTTTATTAAAAGCAAAAGGAAACCATACACCTACTATCGCAGAAGTGATATAGGGCGTAAAGTATACTAGGGTTGGAACCATGTCAATCACCCTAAATTGTGACAAAACGAATAGTAGCCCGCTTCCTAAAAAATACCCGCTAACTATGCCAATAAGTGCGAATCCTAGCATCATTGATGCCCCTCCTTTCTATGTCCCAATGCGTATCCGACCGCTCTTGGTACGAACGCAGCAGCTAGAATAACAAGTGTGGCTCCCGCAACTGGATGCAGGGCGCCAATAAACGCTGCTTGACGCCCAATGTTGGCCGTTGCATACATGATAAAAACCAATAGGAACAAGCTGGCGATGAAAACATAATCAGTCTTTTTCACTTTACAAAGGACAGCTATTAAGAGTAAGACAATTGGCAAGTTAAGGCCAAACAAACGAACAAATAGTGTATGGGTTAACCAGTAGCTGCCTTGGCCGAACAAAGCCATACCTGCAAAGAAAAATTGCACCAAAACACTGATAAAAAACAAGATTGCGACACTGGCATAAATAATTTTCATGATTCGCATACACTCATCCCCCTTTTTCTAAATAACTCACACGACCATATTAGCTAATTAATATTGCGAAAAGATGACGACGCACATGAAGAGGAGAAATCAGGTTAGTGGTCCTTCTTTAAATGGTTGAAAAACAAGACAAGACAAGCTCCCGCCACTCCAAACACCACTTTATCCAGCACGACCCCAATGCCTTCCTTCCCGAATACGAGCAAGCTGGCAAAGACGCCACATCCAAACCCCGCTATTGCTTTTAAAATCATCGCTTCACCTCCTTGCTTTAACTTACAGCAACCATATTGCAAACGATTGAAGGCCAGGTGCGCTGCAGATGAAATGGCTAATTAATCTTCATACAAAAAACACTTCCGCCAGCCGAAAGTGCTTTTTATTGTTTTGGCAGGATAACAGTAAATGTTGTTCCTTTCCCCATCGTGCTTTTCACATCAATGGTTCCCCCAAGAATCTGTACAAATTCTTTCGCAATGGCCAGTCCTAGTCCACTCCCCCCTGAATTGCGGTCTCTTGCTTTTTCCGTGCGGTAAAACCGGTCGAATATAAAAGGCAGCGCTGCCGAATCAATCCCTTGGCCTGTGTCTTTTACGTTTATAACGATCTTGCTATCCTCCTCCAATAATTCGACGGTAATTTCCCCGTATTCCGGTGTATAGCGGATCGCATTCGTCATTAAATTATGCAGAACTTGGGTCATTCGTTGCTCATCAACAGTAAGAAAAACGAATTCCTCTGGTAAAGACATTGACAATTGCTGTTTTTTCTTATCAGCTTCATATTTGAGGTGACTACAGACATTTTCCACAACTGAGGCTACATTTACTCGTTTTAACGAGAGAGGCAGTTGGTCAGATTGGGCCAATGAAAGTACTTGTAAGTCATCAATGATTGATTGGAGCCTAGCTACATCATCTTGCAATGGCAACAACTCATAAACCGGGATTTCTGCTTGACCTAACTGAAATGATTCAAGCTTCCCTCTAATAATTGTTAATGGCGTCCGCAATTCATGGGCAATATCCGCAGTCAGTTGTTTGCGGTTTTCTTCAGCAAGCTCAAGTTGTTCTGACATCTTATTTACAGTATGTGAAATTTTATTATACTCATCCGTTGAATAGCTAGGAACTCGTCTGCTAAACTGGCCTTGGCCGATCTTGGTTAAAACCGGGATCAATGATTCTAAAGGAGCGGTTAACGTTTTCGAGACAAAATAAGCGATAACGGTGCATATTATTGTCACAATTACTGAACTTGCTACTAATGCGATCGTCATGTTGTCCCTGTAAGCATATTGCAATATCGTTAAGATTTGAATCGAGTCATCAATAAAATAAACCGTTGCTCCCTCAGCTGTATGTGGGAGGTCCAACGTTACGGACATTCCTAAATGCTTTAGTGTTTCAATCGTTTCTTCGCCTTGCGAATAATAGCGCTCTCCAGAATCAGAAACGACTGCAATGGAATAAGGCGCAGGCACAAGTAGCTGATCGTTCATTTCTACCCAATCGCCGTCAAATTCTAAATAGGCTTCCGTAATGGCCGCTTTGATTTGATCGCCTTTTTCCGCATGCGCGTCGTCAATAAAGTGATTTAACATCGTGTTTAACGTCACTTGCGTAACAAGAAGAGACAATAACATCGTTATTCCAATATATACGACAAGCGTCAAAAACAGCCTTTTGCGTACCTTCACTTCGTATCACCAAACCGATATCCAAAACCAAATACCGTTTGTATATACTCTGGCTTAGATGGATGATCTTCTATTTTTTTACGCAATCGGCTAATATGGGCATCGACCGTCCGTTCATCATTTAACAGTTCATCTCGCAACGCTAAGTCAAGCAATTGCAAGCGACTGTATACAATATTTGGCCGTTGAGCCATCAAATACAGCAACTTAAATTCAGTTGGCGTCAACTGTACTTCAACTCCCCGCTTCCATACCCGGTATTCGTTTTCCGAGATGACGAGCTCGCCTCGTGCCAATGTTGTCTTTTCTTCAGCATGCCCTTTCTGCACGGCCAAGCGCCGATTTAATGAATGGAGCCTTGCTGCTAATTCTCGTAGAGAAAAAGGCTTTGTAATATAGTCATCCGCTCCGGCCTCAAGCCCGAGCACCTTATCGCTTTCTTCTGACCTTGCTGTTAATAAAATAAGGCCTATGCCCGGGTTTTTTGTTCGCAGTTGCCTGCAAACGTCTACCCCACTCATGCCAGGCATCATCCAGTCGACCACCGCAATAGTAACTGAATGGTTTGCTTCTACCTGAATGGCTTCTATTCCATTCCGTGCTGTGTACACACGGTACCCTTCTTTCTTTAAAAAATCCTCTACTAATTCGAGCACTTCTTTCTCATCATCCACAACCAATATCGAATCCATCTTTTCCTCCTAGGCTCATCACTTTTCTAAAAACAATCCTATCCGCTTAACCGCCGCCCCAATCACGCCAACTATCAGGCCAACGACAGCGCCAGTTGCAACGCTGCTTATAAACGCAATTGGCCGTGCAATTAATTCTGCTGCTGTGTTGGAGAGATGACTTAAATTGCCGCCTAGACGTAAAGAGTCACCAAAAACATGACTCCAAAACAATTGATGAAACAGCCCAACATAAAAGCCATACCATAAACCAATGCTAAACAGCACTACAAAAGGTTTTTTCACTTTCTTCCAAACAACATACCCCATCCAAACAATAGCCGGTACAAACACGAGAAATTGATTAGCGACTCCGTTTGGCTCAACCAATCGTAAATCATGGGCAATGACTCTTGGCACCCCTAGTAAAGCCAGCAACAAAACTGTTCCCAACGAAACCCCTGTCCAACGGAAAAATCTTTTAGCCATTTTAGACACTCCCTTATTATGCTTTTTCTTATTCATAAGGGTACGCTAGTCATGTTGCGAAGTTATGACGATTATAGGCACGGAAAAAAGGAAACGACCAGCAAATGCCTAAGCGCTGGTCGTTTTGTTTTACTTCTTATTTCGGTACAAATACATCGTGAGCGGAGCAAAAACAGCTGTAATCAAAAACGATACAGCTACTACCCAGCCTACCTGTTCACCAGTAGCCGTTCCATGCATGAAGCCACGGACGGCATCGACTAAAAGGGAGATTGGATTGATGTCGACAAAGACCTGGAGCCACGATGGCAACGTGCCTGGATCGACGAAGACATTGCTGACAAAAGTGAGCGGAAACAGCACCATCATGCTGACCATCATGAGTGACTTATCAGAACGCATAATAAGGCCTAGTGTCGTCCAAATCCACGATAAACTGAAGCAGAAAAGCAAGATTAGCGCAACGGCAGCAATGACGCCAAGCGCTCCCCCTTCTGGACGAAACCCAAGAATAAGGCCAAGTATAATCATTATCGCCGATGCCATTGTATAGCGGACTGTGTCTACCAGCAACGAGCCGATCAAGGCCGAAGGCAGCCAGATTGGCAACGTTCGGAAACGGTCAAAGATGCCTTTTCGAATATCGTTGTTTAAATCAAGTCCAGTATACATCGTAATTTGCGCGACGGTCATGACAAGAATCCCTGGCAGGAGGAATTGCAAGTATTCATTTGTAGAGCCAGAAATCGCGCCGCCAAATAAATAAGTGAACATCAACAGGAAAATAACCGGAAAGACTGTCACATCAAACATTTGTTCAGGAATGTGCTTAATCCGCAGCAGCGCCCTAGTCGCGAATGTCATTGACGCAGCGAGTGGATTCGGGCGAGGTGGGCGCCTGCTTTTGGCAATCGCATCCGCTAATTGCATGCTTTGTTCTTGTTTATTTCCTTCCATTGCCTCGTTCATTCACTTTCCTCCTTTTCTTCCTCTGGTGTTTGCACCATTTCGCCAGTCAGCGTCAAAAAGACTTCATCTAGACTCGGCTGTCCAAGGGAAAATGTACGGACAGCTATGTTTGCGCTCGCTAACTTTCCTACAGCCGCTGCCGCAACATCTGGATTACCCGTTTGCGCGGTAAGCGACGTCGGGTCTTTTCCAGGATGCACCATGGTGTTCTGATCTTCCGCCAGCAATTGCATCGCCCTTTCCCGATCGCTTGCATGTTGCAGCGTCAAGTGGAGTGTATTCGTGCCAACCGATGCTTTCAACTCACTGCTTGTGCCTTCAGCAATAATCTTGCCATGGTTGATAACGGCAATCCGGTCCGCAAGCTGGTCAGCCTCCTCCAAATATTGCGTCGTTAGGAGCACGGTCGTCCCAGCATCGACTAATGTACGGACAATATCCCACACTTGGTTGCGGCTCCGGGGATCAAGCCCTGTGGTTGGTTCATCAAGAAACAGCAGTTCAGGCGTTACAACAATGCTGGCCGCAATGTCTATGCGGCGCCGCATCCCGCCTGAGTAATTTTTCACTTGCCTTTTTGCGGCTTCCTCTAATCCAAATGCATGGAGCAATTCTTCCCCTCGCCGTTTTGCTTGTTTTCGCTTATATCCCATAAGCCGGGCAATCATCGTCAAATTTTCAATGCCAGTTAAATCTTCATCAATGGAAGCGTATTGTCCTGTTAAACTGATCCGGCTTCTGACTGCATCTGTTTCTTTGGCGAGGTCATGGCCAAAGATCTTCGCCTCACCGCCATCTGGTTTTAAAAGAGTCGCAAGCATGCGGATTGTCGTCGTCTTTCCCGCCCCGTTTGGCCCAAGAAACCCATAGACCGTTCCTTTTACGACAGACAAATCGACACCATCAACAGCCCGATGCTTGCCAAATACTTTCACGAGGCCTTTCGCCTCGATCGCCTTTTCTTCTGCCATTTGTCCCAACTATATTCAGCCCCCTTTTTTACCAACATTACTCCTATTCAGTCAAACGCTTATTTATGCTCAACGGCTTATCCACAAATGATCACGCCTTGCGCCTGACACTTGGAAAAATACGCTACATCATGATGATCACAGCAAAACAGATGGCGCGCACTTCATTCCGTTAATCAAGTATAGCACCTTGTTCGATGTTACTGAATGATTTTGTCTGAAATATAAAACAAACGTTGCTAGCCAATCATACTTCGCTGGACTGTTAACGTCGCAGACTCTCATTTTATTTTCCCAGCTGGCAAGAATAATAAAATAACCTTCAATAAAGCAAACATCTCGCCTCGTTTTACACACGAGGCGAGATGTTTGTGTTTTCGTTAAGAATGATTTGGGGCTTCCGTCAAGTCCTCTGCCCTTCCTGGCAACTCTTCATTGCTGTCTTCGGCAGGTTTTGCCCGTTTCATGAAAAAGGCTAGCACTAACGCAATGATTGAAACGTATACCGTAACCATGAATGCGTCGTTGATCCCTTCAACCATTGCCTGTTGGCCGAGAAGCGCAGGATCAATTGTGCCAGCTAGCTCCTCTGCATGGATTCTTGTCTGTGTAGACATAATCGTCACAAGCAACGCGGAACCAACCGCCCCTGCCACTTGGTTTAGCGTATTATTCATCGCAGTTCCGTGTGGATTCATTCGTGCGGGGAGCTGGTTTAAACCGTTTGTCATGACAGGCATCATCAACATAGACATGCCAAACATCCTAAATGAATACAACATAATCAACTCTGTATAGGAAGTATCAAGAGCCAATGTCGTGAAAAAGTAGGAAGTAACAATCGTGATCAACAGGCCGATGATCGCTAAAACGCGCCCGCCAAATTTGTCAAACAAACGTCCCGTGATTGGGGACATCGCTCCCATGATCAAAGCGCCTGGCAACATGAGCAAACCTGCATGGAATGGCGAAATGCCGCGAACAGTTTGAATGTAGAGTGGCATGAGCAACATTCCGCCAAACATGCCCATCGTCACTGTAAGCGAAATCGCCGAAGATAAAGCAAACATCGGGTATTTATATATCCGAAAGTCCAGCATGGGCTTTTCCAGATGAAATTGCCGCGTAATAAACAGCACAAGGCCAATCACGCCGATGACGATTGTCCCGTACACTTCTAGGCTGGCCCATCCTTTATCTCCAGCAGCACTAAACCCATACAATATCCCGCCAAAACCGATGCTTGATAAAATAACAGACATCACATCAAGATGTGTATGCACCGATTGTTTATTGTCATACAGTCGAAATACAGCGAGTAAAAGGGTAACAATTGCGAACGGCAGCATCATATAAAACAATACACGCCATTCATAATGTTCTACAATCCAGCCTGACAACGTCGGGCCAATCGCCGGGGCAAATACCATGACGAGGCCAAAAATGCCCATTGCCGATCCGCGCTTTTCAACTGGAAAGGATGTTAACATTACATTCATTAACAACGGCATCATAATCGCCGATCCTGAAGCTTGAATGACACGCCCTGCCATAAGTAGTGGAAAACCGTGGGAGAAACCAGCTAATGCGGTTCCTAAAGTAAACAGTGTCATTGCTGTTAAAAAAAGCCCGCGTACGGAAAATTTTTGGATTAAAAACGCTGTAATGGGTATAAGAATCCCGTTTACAAGCATATAGCCAGTCGTTAACCATTGAACAGTCGCAGGAGAAATATCAAAGTCTGCCATGATAGACGGCAAAGCCACATTAAGCAACGTATTGTTTAGTAACGCAATAAATGCACCGGCAAGCAGCATCGCAATCATTTTATATGGCGGTTTCGTTGGTGTATTTTCTGTCATTCAATAACCCCCTCTAAACTGTCGGTCCAATATATATACACCAGTTCTATTGCAATAACGAGATTTATCATACTCCTTTCCATTCCTCTTTTCAAGCGAAAAATTTGCGATTTGTTTTTTTTACAAATGTACGGTAGCATTAAAATTGGACGACTGGTTCAGATCATTCAATACGGGGTGACGCAATTGCAGAAACGGAAAGAACATGTCATCGAAACAGCGCTTAACCTATTTTTAAAATCGGGCATCCAAGGGACTTCTATCCAAACGATTATTGACAAAAGCGGGATTTCAAAAGGAACGTTTTATAACTATTTTCAGTCTAAAAATGACCTCCTATACGGAATCATTAAATTGATACACAATAAAGTTTTAGCCAAGCGGAAAGAAATTGAAGATGATCCTACCATTACAGGGATGGAACAATTTACAAAACAAACGATCCTGTTTAGCAAGACAAACAAAAAGTACAACCTTTTTCCTTTATTTGAACAAATTTTTTTATCTGACGATCCTTCGTTAAAAAAACTTTTCCAGCAATATTTCTTCCATGAAATCGAATGGATCCAAAAACAGTTTGTTCGTTTATTTGGCGAAGAAATAAAACCATACAGCTTGGATGGCGCCCTAATTTTTAACGGCATTGTCCATCAATTTATGCGTGTAAAAACGATTTCAAAAAAAGAAGAAGACCGATTTTATGAAAACGTGATTCGCTATGCAGCTGAAAGGGCAGGAGAGTTTTTCTCCACCATGCAACAAACACCAAAAGCACCTTTATTTACAGAAAGTTTGTTGCGGGATTGGCTTGACCAAAAAGCCACAACACCAATGAAGAATCAACGGCATTTTGAAACAGCGCACAATACCCTTAAGACAGCGATTCTTTCCGCAAACCACGATACACAAATAGAAAAAGGCTTGCTCGAGGGGCTGGAATTTATTGAGCATGAACTAAAACAGCAGGAACCACGAACATTTGTAATCGAGAGCATCCTCCTCTCCTTTACAGCACATGCTTCAGAATGGAAAGAAACATTGCATCACTATAAAAAAGCGCTTGAACCTTTTATGTAACCGTTCCCTCAAACGATTTACAGACAGCGCTCGAAAATGGTTGTTTAACTGACCTTTAAGAGAAGGAGAACATTCACGGTTTAATTGAGTTAACGTTTATGGATGTACTTTTTTCTGCTATACTTTTTAAAAAGGAGTAATGCTTAATGACGATCATCATGTTGGTTGCAATTTTTGTTGTGACGTTTGTAGTCGTTTTTTTGTTAAGTGGCTTAATCGACACACTTTTAAAAAACAACCCCAGTATAAAACGGTGGTTCCTCTCATCACTGGCTATTACTGGCATCATCTTTGTGCTCTTTTGGTCTTCGAGTCTCATTTAACATTCTAGCAACGAATTCATCACGATCATACGTTAACGACAATAATGAGAGGTTTGAATATGAGCAATGATTTACTGAAGCAAATTTTGAATAAGCTAGAAAACATCGAAGCTGAACAGCAAAATATGAAAGTTGGGTAGCAAAGCATGAAAGCCCAATTAGATGAGAATACACGACTGACGAGGGCGCTCTATGACAGGCAGGAAGAAACAGATGCGAAGTTAACGTCTCTTGCTGAGATATGAATTTTATGAAGAGGGAAATGACGGCCCTTAAACAAGGGCAAGAGCGGCATGAAAAAATTTTAGAGTCGCTCGCCATGCGTTCATTAGAACAAGAGACAGAGCTCCGGGAGTTAAAACGAATAAAATAGTGTCGTTGCAAAAGGAAAAACCCCCTAAACGGGGGCTTCCTCTGCCGATTTTTGAAAGAAAAATTTTAGGGCGTGGTATACATCGCCTTTTTCTTTTAAAATATAGTGCATAAAACGGGGATCTGTCATGTTTTTGTACGCACTCATTAACGTCGAATGGCGCGAATATTGATTGACTTCCCCGTAGCCAAACAAATTGGAACGTTCCATTAGCTGGTTAACAAGTTTTAAGCAACGTGCGTTATCGGACGTTAGGTTATCACCGTCTGAAAAATGGAATGGGTAAATGTTATACGCACGTGGGTTGTATTTCTCGTCAATCAACTCTAGCGCTTTCCTATAAGCGGATGAACAAATTGTCCCCCCGCTTTCTCCCTTTGAAAAGAAATCCTCTTCGCTTACTACTTTCGCTTCTGTATGGTGGGCAATAAATTCGATTTCAACTGTTTCGTATTTTGTACGCAGGAAACGAGTCATCCAAAAGAAAAAGCTACGTGCCATATATTTTTCAAACCGCCCCATTGAACCACTTGTATCCATCATTGCAATGACAACCGCTTTCGATTCTGGCCGGATCGTTTCCGTCCAAGTTTTAAACCGTAAATCGTCCTTGTAAATCGGCATAATGTTCGCTTTGCCATTTAAAGCGTTGCGTTTAATGGCGGCTAAAATCGTACGGCGTTTGTCGACATTTCCCATTAATCCTTTTTTGCGAATATCATTAAAGGAAATATCTTCCACTACAAGCTCTTGTTCTTCTTTTTTTTGTAAATTTGGCAATGCAAGCTCAGAAAAAAGCATTTCTTCTAACTCCACGATCGAAACCTCAGCTTCATTATAATCTTCGCCTGCTTGGTCGCCTGCGCCTGACCCTTTGCCAGCGCCTGCCTGTTTGTCGCCATTTGGATCACGAGCAACGACATCGCCGATTTTGCTGTCGCCTTTCCCTTGGCCAACATGTTGGTTTTTGTCATAGTTGTAACGAATTTTGTATTCATCTAACGAGCGGATCGGAATTTTGATCACGTCTTTTCCATTGGACATAACAATGTTTTCTTCACTAACTAAGTCAGGCAAGTTTTTTTTGATGGCGTCCCGTACTTTTTCTTGGTGTCGACGTTGGTCTTGGAACCCTTTTCGATGGAGGGACCAGTTTTCCTGGGAGATCGTGAACTGCCGGCCGTTGTCTTTTTCCATACCTTCCCTCCTCAGTAAGGTTTGTTTACGTTTATCGATTGAAAGTGGAACGTTTCTAGTTGATTGTGCATATCATAAACTGGTGCAAAATATTGTTGCATGGCTACTTTTCTTATCCTATGTAAGACAAGAGCAAGAGTTGCCAAGAAATTTTCGTTGGACAAGCCAAACCGCGCCATAGTAACGATGAAAAGGCTAACTGATTACAAGGATTTCGTATGTATGCGTTTTTGCAAAGGCATCGTTTTTCCATCGCTAATCTCGAAGCAAACATAAAAGCAGACGCCCCCATTTCGTACGTTTTTTGCTACACTAATCTAAAAAGCAGGGAGAGCCTATGACAGCTAAACATATGTACATTACACAGTTACACTACGACAAGCCTGCTAATGGGCAAGATCTTGGTTTTCCTCATACCCTTCCATTCCTACAAGGCTTTGATAGCCTTTCTTTTAAAAAACCTGTCACGATTTTTGTCGGTGAAAACGGAACAGGCAAGTCAACGTTGATTGAAACACTAGCAGCGTTAGTGGAATTAAACCTTGAAGGTGGCTCAAAAAACCACCGCTTTGAAACAGAAGCAAGCCATTCTTCTCTCTATCAGTATTGCCGCTTAACTAGGGGGGCCTACCGCCCACGCGATGCTTACTTTTACCGGGCAGAAACGTTTTATAATTTAGCTACAGATATGGATCAATTTGCAGAAGGAGAAGGAGTGTTATCACAAAAACTATTTGGCCGGAATTTACATACATTTTCTCGCGGTGAGGCAATGACAACGTTAATGAATCATCGTTTTTTCGGCAATGGCTTTTATTTGATGGACGAACCAGAAACTGGACTGTCTGTAAACTCCCAGCTTCAAATCCTCCTTGCCATCAAGGAACGGATCAACAAAAATTCGCAGTTTATTTTCGCCACCCATTCTCCGATTTTAATTTTGTATCCAGGAGCACAAGTGTTTCAACTAAGCGATGAAGGTATTGAGGAAATCGCTGCAGAAGAGACGCAGCTTTTTAAAGATTGGCGCATGATTATGGAACGTAATTCCTATTTTATTCACCAACTCTTCTCTGACTGAATGCAAAAACGAGTGCTGTTTCGCACTCGTTTCAGACTGTAGGCAAACGCTCGCATACGTCGTCGTTTGCCTCACTCATATGCTTTGAAACTGTCGTTTCATGCGCAAGAAAACCACTGCTCATGAACCCCCGTTCTATTCGCATCTTCCCTCGGCTGACAAGCGTTTTCTATCAGTCTGAGGGCGGTTATCGACTTTGTCGACAACCTCAAACGAGTGCTGTTTCGTACTCGTTTATCAATCCATAAAGCCAAATTCGGACACCGGCCAGAACCGCAATCCGACTTTGCCAATGATTTCATCTTCATTAACTGGGCCAATCACACGGCTGTCTAAGCTAGCAGGGCGGTTGTCACCCATTACAAAGACATGGTTCTCTGGGACGGTTTCTTCAAATGAGTAATCTTCCGTATACGCGGGCCCTGAATAAGCAGCTTTTGCTTCTTCCAAATAAGGCTCTTCGACTTGCTCGCCATTAATGTAAAGGATGTCGTCCTCAAAGCGAATCGTATCGCCTGGTAAGCCAATCACCCGCTTGATATAGCTATCTTCCTCCGTCGCGTGGAACACGATGAGATCAAACCGCTCAGGCTCGCCAAATTGATAACTTAATTTATTTACAATAAAACGCTCACCGTCATGAGCAGTCGGC
The DNA here is from genome assembly GCF_001598215.1 of Shouchella clausii. Taxonomy (GTDB): domain Bacteria; phylum Bacillota; class Bacilli; order Bacillales; family Bacillaceae_D; genus Shouchella; species Shouchella tritolerans. The sequence continues at coordinate 642,605 of NZ_BCXJ01000002.1, forward strand.
ACCATTGAGACGCCGCGAACTTCAAAGCTGGTCATCACAAATGTCCGGACTACAAACGCAAGAATAAGCGCAATTGCAATCGCCTTTACCCAGCCCCAAAACTCTGATTTCTTTTCCGCTTCTGCCACTGCTGTTCCTCGCTTTCCGTCTTCCATTCATGAGCATCCTGCCCGTGTTTTTATTAACGTATCATTAATTCAAAAAAAGAACAAGAAATCCTCCACGAGGGGAAGGGAAAGATTTCCTACCTACTGACCCGCCTAAGAGAGATTTTCCAATTTGATGCATAGCTTGTTATCGAGCGATCCCTCTAAAAGCACGGTGTTGTTTTTGATCGAAGGCTTCCACTTCGCTGACTCATTATAAGCCAAATTCAGATAGCGGCCAGAACCGCAATCCGACTTTGCCGATCATTTTATCTTCGCTAACTGGGCCAATAGCGCGGCTGTCTAAGCTAGTAGGGCGGTTGTCACCCATTACAAAGACATGGTTCTCTGGGACAGCCTCTTCAAATAAATAATCTTCCGTATACACGGGTCCTGAATCAGCAGCTTTTGCTTCTTCCAAATAAGGCTCTTCGACTTGCTCGCCATTAATGTAAAGGATGTCGTCCTCAAATCGAATGGTATCGCCTGGTAAGCCAATCACCCGTTTGATGTAGCGGTCTTCTTCCGTCGCTTGGAACACAATGAGATCAAACCGTTCAGGCTCGCCAAATTGGTAACTCAACTTATCAATGATAAAATGCTCCCCGTCATGAACAGTCGGCACCATCGAGGCACCTTGAACCTCAAAACGTTCAATCACAAATGTCCGGATTCCAACTGCAAGAATAAAGGCAATTGCAATCGTCTTTACCCAGCCCCAAAACTCTGATTTTCTTTTTGCTTCCGCCACTGCTGCTCCTCGCTTTCCGTCTTCCATTCGCGAGCATCCTGCCCGTGTTTTTATTAACGTAGCATTAAATCAAAAAAAGGACAAGAAATCCTCCACGAGGCGACGCGGAGGATTTCTTGCCTACCGGTTCAAAAGCGAGCCAACATAGCGGAGTAATTCGTTAGCTGAAACGGAGTTATAGCCATGTTCATCAATGAGTCTTGCGATGACGTCATTCATTTTTTTCAACTGTGATTCATCTGGCGTTTTCACAGAAGTCGTGATTTTTACAATATCTTTTAAATCGGCGAATAACTTTTTCTGAATCGCTTCACGCAACCGTTCATGGGAGTTGTAGTCGAATTTCTTCCCTTTTCGGGCATAGGCAGATATGCGAATTAAAATCTCCTCACGAAATGCTTTTTTGGCATTTTCGGATATGCCGATTTGTTCTTCGATTGAACGCATCAGCTTTTCGTCTGGCGACATTTCTTCCCCTGTAAGGGGGTCGCGGAGTTTGTTTTTGTTGCAATAAGCTTCCACATTGTCAAGGTAATTGTCCATTAGCGTCTTCGCTGATTCATCATAAGAGTAGACGAATGCTTTTTGGACTTCCTCTTTGGCAATCATATCGTACTCTTTGCGGGCAATGGTAATGTAGTCGATATACCGCTCTTTGTCTTCCTTAGAAATCGAAGCATGGGCGTCAAGCCCTTCTTTAATAGAACGGAGCACATCCAACGCTGAAATTGAGGTTAGTTGCTTGCGGATAATCGCTGACGAAATGCGGTTGATCACATAACGGGGGTCGATCCCGCTCATGCCCTCGTCAGGAAACTCTGCCTGCAATTCTTTCACATCCTGACTGTTGTATCCTTCAACCGCTTCCCCGTCATAGAGCTTCATTTTTTTCACTAAGTCAATTCCCGCCTTGTGGGGCTCTTTTAAACGAGTCAAAATCGTAAAGATAGCTGCTACCTTCAAAGCATGGGGGGCAATATGGACATGGGCTAAGTCGCTTTCAGCGATCATTTTTTTGTAGATCCGTTCTTCCTCCGAAACTTTTAAGTTGTAGGGGATTTTCATGACGATGATTCTTGAATGGAGTGCTTCATTTTTTTTGTTGGAAATAAACGATTTGTACTCTGACTCGTTCGTATGGGCCAAAATGAGTTCATCAGCCGAAATGAGCGCAAACCGCCCTGCTTTAAAATTGCCTTCTTGCGTTAATGACAGCAAATGCCATAGAAATTTTTCATCGCATTTCAGCATTTCTTGAAATTCCATCATACCACGGTTTGCCTTGTTTAACTCCCCATCAAAGCGGTATGCACGTGGATCCGATTCAGAACCAAATTCAGCAATAGTCGAGAAGTCGATGCTTCCAGTCAAATCGGCAATGTCCTGCGATTTTGGATCTGACGGCGAAAAGGTGCCAATCCCGGTTCGTTTGTCTTCTGAGAAAAACACCCTTTCCACTAAGACATCTTCAATTCGCCCTCCGTATTCCTCCTCTAACCGCATCATATTTAAAGGCGACAAATTGCCTTCAATTTTTATGCCATACTCCTCTTCAAAGTCTTTGCGCAAATGCAGTGGAATCAAATGGAGAGGGTCCTCATTCATCGGACATCCTTTAATGGCATAAACGGCGCCTCTGTCGGTACGTGAATAGTTCTCGAGGCCCCGCTTCAACATCGTTACGAGTGTTGATTTTCCGCCGCTAACTGGCCCCATTAACAACAAAATCCGCTTGCGGACATCGAGTCGTTTCGCAGCCGAATGAAAATACTCCTCTACCAGCTTTTCGAGCGCTTCCTCCAGCCCATAGATGGAATCTTTAAAGAAGGAATACACTTTTTTTCCGTTTTTTTCTTCTACTCCGGCGTCTTTTATCATATTGTACACGCGTGAGTGGGCTGTTTGAGTGACCCATGGCTTTTCCTTAATTAATGCTAAATAATCGGCAAACGTCCCTTCCCACTTTAAGCGTTCTTCTTCTTCTCGGTATTGTTCAATTTTTTTTAGAATATCCAATGCGTATACCTCCGTCCTCGTGTAAGCGAGATTACTTAACGTTATGCCGAATGACGCATGAACATGCTACTTTTTCGAAATTGAATCTCTGTCCGTCCCAACAAAACAGTGGTATACTAAACCCATATTAATAGAAAGCGAGTTTTGTCATGAAAACAGGGACAGGCTGGATATTAATTGTGGTTTTAGCCTTATCAACCGTTTTTTTATTTTCAAACGTAACAGCGGAAATCACAAACGTACAATCAGTGAGACAAATAGTCAATGAGCACATTGACCGTGACGCCCTCTACTTGTCTTCCAACAGTACCATTGTCGATGCCAATGGACGAACGTTTGCGGAATTAAATAACGGAACGAACCGGGTTTACTTGCCTTATAGCGATATTCCTGAGACGGTCATTTATGCTTTTATCGCCACTGAGGACAAGCGTTTTTTTGAGCATCATGGCTTCGATGCAACAGGCATTGCCAGAGCTTTTCTTGCCAATGCAAGCGAAGGCGGCATTGACCAAGGGGCAAGCACCATTACCCAACAAATGGTGCGCAATATCTTTTTAGACCATTCCCGTACATATAAGCGAAAAGTGAGTGAGCTGCTTTATGCCTATGAGCTGGAACAACAGTATTCTAAGGACGAAATTCTTGAGCTTTATTTAAATTCCATTTACTTCGGCAACGGCGCTTATGGCGTTGAGGCAGCGGCGCAGCTTTATTTCAGCGAAACAACGAACCAGTTGTCCCTTGCGCAAATTGCGTTTTTGACAGCCATTCCGAATAATCCAACTTATTATGATCCTTTTAAAGACGAAGCCACCCATACCCATGAACGTAAAGAATGGGTTTTGCAAAAAATGGAAGAGGAAGGGTTCATTACGTCTACCGAGCATAACGAAGCATTGGAAGAATCGATCGCCTTGCATCGTTCGCAGCTTACAAACGAATTTCCTGATTACAGCGATTTTATTTTAGCTGAATTTAAAATGCTTATCCGCCAACAAGAGAATATGGAGGAAGCGCCAAGCGAGGAAGTCGAAGCGCGCGTTAACGAACTGCTGAAACAAGGGGTGACGATTGAAACTGCGCTTGATCCAGATCGGCAACAGCGGCTAGTCGACAGCGTGGTGCGAGAATTGCCTGACAACGCACAAGGAGCTGCGATGGTGATTGATAATGACGAACGGACGATTGTCGCTATTAGTAACGGAAGAGGCTACGAACGTGGCAACTTCATGTACGCGACACAGTCGTTTCGCCACCATGGGTCCGCCTTCAAGCCATTGATCGACTATGTGCCTTATTTAGAAGAAACAGGCGCTCCGCTGACCGCTACTTTTAACGGCAATCCATCGCCTAACTGTGATCAAAACAGCAGCAAACAAACGGTTGGCTGTGTGAATAACTACAATCATGCTATGCCTGGCGTTGTCACCATGCGAGAAGCATTCAAGCATTCCTACAATGTCCCGGCGGAATACATGCTGGCACAAGTCGGCGTCGAAAAAGCGCTATCTTACTTAGAGCCTTTCTCTTTTAGCAAACTTAATGACGAGGAGCGCGGCCTCGCTCTTGCCTTAGGCACCGTCGATGTCTCTGTTTATGAGATGGCCCAAGCCTATTCCACTTTTGCACACGACGGCAAATTTGCCCCAGCACATGGCATCGTGCGCGTCGTTGATGAACACGGGGAAACGCTCTATCAATGGGACGATGTGGAAGAAGTGCTTGTCTGGTCAAAGGAAACGAATGACAAAATGCGGACGTTGCTGGCGGATGTAATTGCTTCAGGGACAGGCAAAGGATTGACGTTGGGGCAAAGTGGCTACATCGGCGGAAAGACAGGGACGAGCAGTCAATACCGCGACCTTGCCTTTTCTGGACTAACCGACAAATACACGGCTTCGGTATGGGTAGGAAGGGATAAAGGTTTCGTAGAAGACTTGTCGCCAAGACGACCAGCAATGAATATTTGGGAAACGGCCGTGCGCGAGTAGCCTGGCCATCAATGGGAACGAAGGCAAACGGACGTATAGAGGGTTGATAACATACAAAAAACCGGTTCCCGACTCTCGACTAAAGACAAGCGCCCTATTTAGTCTAGTATGGCAGGTCAACGTTGCCGACCGCCTCATCGGGTCTTCCGGTTTTTCGTAACGTGCTATTGTTTATGAGGGTTGTCCTCATAGCCTCCAGCAAAAATTGAAATTAAAAAGACGACACAAACGCTCATCATCAAAAACGTTCTCATTTTTCCTACTCCTCCTCGCAGGGGCTCGGCTGATTCCATTTCATTATAGCGAATCTGCTCACACTTGAAAAGCATTCCAGTAAACTTTCTAAAACGTTTTCACTTAACGGAAAGGGGTTTTTCACTATGTATGTTGTTATGAATGAATTGCATGTACCACCAGAAAGAAAAGCGGTGCTGACTGAACGGTTTCGTCAATCGGCAGAGCGCATGGCAGAAGTGCCAGGTTGTTTAGAGTTTTTGTTTCTCACAAACATTGAAGAAACTGGAAAACAAATTGTTTTTACAAAATGGGCATCGAAGCAAGACTATGAAAATTGGCTTTCCAGCCCTGCTTTCGCTAACGCTCACTCTGGCAAACCAAAGCAAGAAAAGCCTGCCGCTTCTGCTAATGAGCTTTTTGCCTATGAAGTCGCCCACCATTTTTGCAAAGACAACTAAAACGCCACGATCAACATTTTGTGTTAAGGAGACGACCATGACAAATCGGTATTTAACCGGACATCTTCCATTAATTAGCATATTGCTTTTTAGTTTAGCGTTAGCGCTATTTGGCCAATCCTTTGCCATTGGCTGGCTTGAAAATAATGGCATTCTTTCTAGCATGACAGAGTTGATCCGGGAAAACGAAATCCGCCTTGGGGTCACGATTCTGTTTTTACTGGCCTTTTTTATGCTATTTTCGGCTTTAAAATTGATTGCCGATACAGTGTTTTCACTGTCATTGCTGTTTTTTTCAAAAGATGAAGAAGGCGCGCTTTGGCAAAAGGTACAAGGAGGCGCCTGGATTTTTCTTGGGGCAAGCATCCTATCCCTGGCTGCCGTAAAAATGATCTTTGTCATTTTGTTACTGTTTGTTGCCGCTGCCTTTAGCTATTTGTTGTTTGCCATTTACCGAATTGCCGACTCTTTAACGATTCCTGGCTTAATTGGTTTTGTTTGTTTTCAGCTTTTGTTTTGGGCCGCGTTTTTAATTACCATCATCTATTTCGCTATCCGCCTTTATAATTCTTTTGTCGCCAGCCTTCCTCTATAACAGCACGAACAAGCTCGCACACAGCAACGAGGCGAGCTTGTTTTATTGGACGTTTGGAAACCCTTGCTGCCTTAGTGCTTCATACAGAACAATTGCAGCTGTATTGGATAAATTAAGGGAGCGGATCAAATCGGTTTGCGGAATACGGAGACAGCGTTCAGTGTTTGCCTCGGTCAGATGGTTAGGCAAACCTGTCGTTTCCTTGCCAAAGACAAAGAAATGGTCAACCTCTGTGTTACGAAAGTCAAAGTCTGTATAAGGTTTAGAGCCAACTGTCTCAATATAATAGAAAAGCCCTTCTGGATAAGTTGCAAACAGCTCTTCAATCGAATCATAATAGTGAATCGTCACATTAGGCCAATAATCACAGCCAGCCCGCTTCAACATCCGATCTTCAGTTGAAAACCCGAGCGGGCGTATTAAATGGAGCGTCGCATTGGTTCCTGCGCATGTGCGGGCAATGTTTCCTGTATTTGCTGGAATTTCAGGTTGGTATAGGACAATATGTAAACTCATGAAAAGCACCTCGGTCTTTACTCAAATATCGCCATTATAGCATGTATTGCCTCCTTTTCCTAGTTTTCATTGCTGTCCCCTAATACAAGTTGCCACAGTTTAAAGCCTTCTAGTCAACGACAATGCGGAAAAATTTATATTGGATATCTGCTGTATAAGCAGGTGAGTTTTGGTAAGTCCAATAACGCATGCGGCTATTGACTGTCTGCGCATTGACGAGGGGTTCATTGCGCAAATCTTTCGCTACAACAATCGCTGTATGGTCCCATCTCCCCGACCCATCAAAGTCATAGCAAATGACATCGCCAGGCAACAATTGGCTTGCTCGTTGTTTTTCCTCGCCACGGAGTCCTTTTTGGGCGCCGCTTAAATACCAGCGAAAAGAATGGGCAACAGACCAGCTTAAACTCATCGATTGGCTGTTTTCATACCACCAACCGTGGTGTGTGTTGCCTTTAGCGGTCATTGGGGCGCCTCCAGCAAACAGGCATTGTGATATAAAATTGGTGCAATTGTCTTCAAAGCGCTTAAACGCGGGATTATAATCATTCCACCACCTTTCCGCATATCGGACAGCATCACGGCGGTTGTACTCACTGCGATTTTGACTTTGCTCGTCTCGAGCCTCAACGCTTTCATTCTGTGCGTCTTGCACTGGCCCTTGAAGCAGACGGACATCGGCACGTAGCCTGCCCTCTGTAAAGGTTGCCCTACGTTTAAATACCCTTTCTTCCATATAGCTACCTTTATCTTGAACAATCAACCGTTCAAGCAAAATCGCGTAATCGACTTGTGTCACTTGTTCATGGGTGCGTACAGATATGATGTCGCCTGATGCTTGGGAACGGACGACTTCTGCTCCCCTTTTTTCCATCTCTTTCCGCTCTTGTTCAATCGCTTTTTTTTCCTCATCGTCAAAGATGGACGCATCTCCTTTTACATACGCTCGATTCATTCTCTCTACCCGGTCATGAATTGCTTTTACAAGTTTTTTTTTCATCGCCATCCTCCTCTCTTCCAATCATATGGCGTTTTTTAAAAACAATGATTGAATAATTATTTATATAAATGTATAATTAAACAAAAATGATTACGGAGGCCCTTCTAAATGATACGGTTCGCACAACAGGCAGACGCCAACGCCCTTCATCATTTATTGCAACTTGCTTTTAGCAAATATGACACCGGTTTGACCGATACGCCAGCCCTTACAGAAACGCCAGCCTCTCTAAAAGAAAAGATTGCTTCAAGCCACAAGGCACTCCTTCTCATAAAAAATGGCCAAATTTCGGCAATGTGTTTATTTCAATTCGTAAATGGCAGTTGCCATTTTATCCGTCTCTGTGTCCATCCTGCATACCAAGGTCAAGGGCTGGGTACTTTGCTTCTGAAAGAAATGGAACAGCACGCGAACGCCCAAGGCTGTTCTTCGATATGTTGTCAAGCACGGAAAGCCAACTGTGCTTACTATGAAAAACAAGGCTACAGCATTTGTGGGTACCACGCTCAATCTGACTTGTATTTGTTAAAAAAGATGCTCAAGGAAAGGCAAACAAGGCAGTGTGCATAAGCACACTGCCTCCAGACTGTAGACAAACGCTCGCATACGTCGTCGTTTGCCTCACTCATATGCTCATGAACCCCCGTTCTATTCGCATCTTCCCTCGCCTGCACTCCTCGTCTGACAAGCATTTTCTATCAGTCTGAGGGCGGTTATCGACTTTGTCGACAACCTTAAGGCAGTGTGCATAAGCACACTGCCTTGTTTTATGAGGATATTTTTAATGCTCCTTCGAGGCCTAGTAATAATTGCTTTTTCGTCAAGCCGCCTCCGTACCCAACCATTGCCCCATTGCTGCCGATTACTCTATGGCATGGGATCACGATAGGAAGGGGATTTTGATTATTGGCACCGCCTACTGCGCGAACGGCTTTAGGCGCTCCTATTGCCTGGGCAATATCTTTGTACGATTTTGTTTTACCATAGCCAATGTTTTGTAGTTCTTTCCATACTTTTAGTTGAAACGGCGTACCGATTAAATCGAGGTCGGCATCAAACTCAACACGGAGACCATTAAAGTATTCGCGCAGCTGGCAACAAATATCAAGATCTTCGTTTTCGTCTAAATGAATCCATTGAGGCCGTATTCCCGCTTTTGACAGCTTTGCCGTAACTTGTGCTTTGTTTATTTGACCAAAGTGGATTTGGCAAACTCCTCGCTCCGATGCGACAATGGACAACAATCCAAGGGGACTCTCCATTTCTTTGACGTACATTTGCTTAAGCGAACTCATGCCATTCCCTTCTTCCCTGAAAAGATTAAAGCATCTTTATTATTGGGGCCCATTCTGTTTTTTTAACAGTTCGAGCCCTTTTTCGATTTCAATTTGCACAAGCTGGTCCGTTTCTGTCTCTTTCGCTGTTAGCAGCGCTTTTTCCTCTTTTTCCGACCCACCAATTTTGCCAATCGCCCAAGCTGCCGTGCCGCGGATAACAGGCCGAGGGTCAGAAGCAAGCAATTCACGCAGTTTCGGCAAAGCGCTTTTTTCCTTGTAGTGAGCAAGGGCGATAATGGCATTGCGTTGGATCGGCTTTTTGCCGCGCCATGAGCCTGCCATATGGCCAAACTGCTCTTTAAATTCACGATTGCTTATCGACAACAACGGCTCTAGTAATGGTTTGCACAACTCTGGATCTGGTTCCATTTCTGGATGATGATGGCTGTCGATTCCTTTATTATATGGGCATACTAGCTGGCAGGTGTCCCATCCGTATAAATAATTTCCGATCTTTTCCCGATACTCATCAGGCATCAATCCTTTCGTTTGCGTTTGGTACGACAAACAAGCTTGTGCATTCAGTTCCCCTGGACCTACAAGAGCGCCAGTTGGACACGCATCAATGCATTTGGTGCATGAACCACATAAATCTTCAAGCGGTTCATCCAATGGAAGCGGTAGGGATGTTAATAAGTTGCCAAGGAAAACAAAGCTTCCAAATTCAGGCGTAATCGTAAACGTATTTTTCGCTGACCAGCCTATGCCGGCACGTTCTGCTACAGCTCGGTCTGATAAAGCGCCTGTGTCAACCATTCGCACCATTTCCGTTTCCCCAACCCGTTCGCGTAAAAACGCCTCCAGTTTTTTCAAACGGTCATTTAGTACGGTGTGGTAATCTTGTCCCCATGACGAGCGCGAAAAAACGCCGCGCCTTGCCCCTGGAATGCTTTTAGGCGCTTTTTTCATTTTTGTCGGATAGGCAACGGCAATCGAGATAATCGTACGTGCACTTGGCAAGCTGAGCCGCGGATCGACCCGTTCTTCCAATACGGGATGCTCAAAGCCTGAAGCATATCCTTTCTCTTGGTGCTCGATTAAACGGTCTTTTAATGACAGAAATGGATCAGCAGATGCAATTCCCAGTTTATCAACGCCGATTTCAGCGCTGTAAGCGAGCAAATCGGCTTTCAGTTGGGCGTAATCCATGCCCTTGTCTCCTTTTTTGCAAAACGCTTTTATTGATTTAAGCAACCGATACGACGATAATAAATGTATCACTTTAGGAGGTCGCTATGACTATTGGTTTGCTTTATACCTATCATATCGAAATTGGCCCATCATCACAAATGTTAAAAGGACGTCTCCAGTTTTTTCAAGAATTGCTCCATTTTGATTTGCAGGACGCTCCGCTTAACGCTTTTGTTGCGCAAGAAAACTGGCCCCAAAAAGGGACGCTCCATCATGAGGCTTTGTTTGCCTCGCTTCAAGAAGGGGACTTTTTTAAACCAGTCCATTCAGCAGTGGACTTGACTCGTTTTTTCATGCTTGAGTATAAATTGCCAATTACCTTTCATGACGCCGATGCCCTGACAACACCGTTAATGGTTGATCCAAAACAGGCTACTGTTTCCGATCAATTAGGCTTGATTTCAAGCCCAGATACGTTTGCTTTGCGAACAGAAGCATCGGAAACGACGACAAACGGGCTACATGTTTTTTACTTTCCGAACCACTTACACGAGGACAAGCGCTTGCCTTTGCTCCAAGCAGCGGGCAGCATGTTTACCCATGTACATGGCGGCAGCACATCGATTCAGCTTGTGGAAAGTTAACCGTCCGATGTTTAAGAAAAATGGCGATCGGGTATAGTAACGGTAGGCTTACCATAAGGAGGAATCATCCATGGCACAAGAAAAAATCCAACAATTATTGAACAAACAAGTAGCAACCTGGAGTGTTTTATATGTGAAATTGCATAACTACCATTGGTATGTGAAGGGCCCGCACTTTTTTACACTCCACGAGAAATTTGAAGAGTTATACAATGAAGCCGGAGAAACAGTGGACGAGTTAGCTGAACGCCTGCTTGCCTTAAAAGGTCAACCGGTGGCAACAATGGATGAGTTTCTGCAACTATCCGCGATTAAAGAGGGCGATAAAACGCTGTCTCCAGATGAAATGGTTCGTGACTTAGTACGCGATTACGAAAAAATTTCTGATGAGCTCAAAAGCGGCATTGACACATGCGGCTCCCTTGGCGACGATCCAACCCAAGACATGCTCATTGGCTTGCAAGAAAAAATCGAAAAACACGCATGGATGCTTCGTGCTTATACAAAAGAAACGTCAGACGTTCGCTCATAAAAAAGCGGTGCACAAATAAAATGATGCGAGTTGCTATAGTCTGAAAGCTGCCAAAGGGCAGCTTTTTTTATGTACAAGCTCAATGCGCCTCTTTAATGGTTCATCTCCGAATAAGTGTACGCACATAGAAGGCGATATGTGGCTTCCAGTGAAGACTGATGTGTCCGTTCCATCGAATGGGAACCTTCAATGCCTGGCCCAATTAAGCCATGGACTAAATCATGGCCTGCCTTAATAGCAGCAGATGCATCTGAGCTATAGTAAGGATAAATGTCTAGTTTGTATGGAATCGACTCTTGTTTGCATAGCGAAACAAGGTGTGTCCGCAGTCCATAATGATACGGGCCGCTTCCGTCTTTTGCACAAATGGAAACAGTAAATTCATCGGTTTGCTGCCCATCGCCAATGGCTCCCATATCAACGGCAACATATTCAATCACCTTTTCGGGAATCCCAGCATTTCCGCCGTAGCCAATTTCTTCATTGTTTGAGATGAGGAAATGGGTCGTATAAGGAAGCTTTATCTTGCTGCCCGCCAGTTGTTTCATTAACTGCAAAAGCAAGGCCACGCTCGCTTTATCATCCAAATGGCGCGATTTTATAAAACCGGACGGAGTTTGCTCGAAACGAGGAGCAAAACTAATGAAATCTCCTACGGCAATTCCTAGCGCTTTCGTGTCTTTTTCATCATGGACAGCGGCATCAATTCGTACTTCGATATTTTCTTCATTCCGTTTTGCAGTGTCTGCATCTTTGTAAACATGGACAGAAGATTGATGCATGACAATCGTTCCTGACACCGTACTTTTGTCGGCTTTATGAATGAGGCAGTATTCCCCTTCAATGGAGGGAAACGCGTATCCGCCGATTTTGTCAATTGCCAAGCGCCCGTTCTCTTTAATGTCTTTCACAATCGCCCCTAATGTATCAACATGGGCAGTGAGCATCCGCTGCTTATCATTGTTTTTCCCTTCGATCGTGGCAAGGAGCGCACCTTTATTTAACAATTGCGTTTGGACCCCGACATCCTCCAAAAATCGCCTAATATAGGCGATCGCTTCACCGGTGTACCCTGAAGGACTCGGAATGTGGACCAAGTCTTTCAAAATCGAGATAATCCCCTGGAGTTCTTTATCATACATTTGTCTGTTCCTTCTTTCTATATAGCCTTCCTACCATCATAGCGACTTTGCTACAAACTCGCAATTGTTCAAAGTTCTAGTTTGCGTGTGAGAAAAACAGATACACTCACGTAAACAAAAACTGCTACTAACGTATCAATGAGCATTTGCAACAGACTTGTCTGAGCAAGCAGCACGATTAGATTGCTGTCGTAAGGCACAGTGTTGTTCGCTTCAAATTTAATGGAAATATACGGATAAAAAACCCAGACAAGACCAATATAAACGACAATAATTACAACTTTTTTCCATCCCCGGGGAATGCCCAATAACAAAAACAACAATAAAAATACGATTAAAATACCGCTAATTGGGCTAATAAGCAGCGCCCACAAATATTCCCAACCAAACACTGGCAACACGTCTAATCCTTTTATGATTTGAGCCGCATTTTCTACACTTGATGTCCATAGTGTCATCACCAAGAACAGCGAAAAAGCAAGTACCATTTGAATATATTGCCATCCTAATACAGCCACTAATTTGCTCGCCAACTTCACATGGATCGAGCCAGGCATAGCGTACCAATCATATTGTGTTCGCTTCCGCCACTCTTTCCAAATGGCCTCGACTGCGATAGCTAAACATAATACAAACATGAAAAGGAAAAACAATGCGCCTGTCGCCGTCAACGCTTGTATTCCAAAAGGTTCGCCAATTCGTACTTGCAGTGCCTTTAGGAGAATCACGCCAGTGAACAAGAGCAGAATAATGATCGTGTTCACAGGAAGCAACATAAGGAAATCACGTTTAAGATAGAACCAAAATACTTTCATTTTTTGCCCACCTCTGCAAACAAATCCTTAAGGGACTGCCCTTTCGTTAAGCGCCATTCCTCTAAATCGGTAATGATATCCGCACCTTCCTCGCGTAAAAAAATAACCCCATCTGCAAGCATTTCCACATCTTCATACGCATGGGTCGCCATGATGATCATCCGCTCTTCTTCCACAAGAAAATCCGTTAACACAGCAACCATCGCCTCTTTCTTTGCCGTATCGAGATTAGCGAGCAATTCGTCAATAAAAATAAAAGGCTTCGGTTTGGCAAGGGCGACGATTAACGATAGCAAGTGTTGCTGCCCTTTTGAAAGCGCCCCCCATTTAGCCCCTTCTTCCAATCCGGCTGTTTTGCACATTTCCAACGCACGGCGATGTTGGAATGTCACGTAAAGCGTTTTTTGGTCATGCAAAATCGTTTCTATCCGTTTATGCGGCTCGAAGCCGCCCTCTTCTGAGACATAACTTGCTAATTGAACACGCGCCGCTCGCCTCTGTTCGCCATCGAGGGAGATGCGGCCCTTTCCAGCTGACGCAAGTCCCGCACATACTTTTAAAAATGTCGTTTTGCCTGCACCATTTGCGCCTAGAAGTACGATAAAGCGGTTTTTTGTCATCTCTACTGATAAATTTGCAAAAACACGCTTTCTTCCATACTTCTTTTCCAGTGATTCGACGACTAGTGCACTCATGGGTTTCCCATCTCCTTTAATGACCGTTCTAAAGAGGCGCTAATTTCTTGATTGGAAAAACCGAGCTTTCTCATAAATGTAATTAATGCTTGCATTTGCGCATCAGCCAATGTTTCCTTCAGCTGTTTGATCACGGTTAAATCGGTTGTTACAAAAGTACCTTGACCCCTTTTTGAGAACGTAATTTGTTCACGGTCCATTTCTAAATACGCCCGTGAAACGGTGTTTGGGTTTACTTGCAATCGTTGCGCCGTTTCCCGGACCGAGGGCAGCTTGTCTCCAGGAGCCAACTCGCCGCTGCATATTTGCTGATAATAATATTCGGCAATCTGTGTGTAAATAGCCTTATTCGGATCAAATTGCATGCTGCGGATCACTCCCCCCTCTTTTCTAAATGAATAAAGCCAGGCGAGTTACGCCTGGCACAGACTGTAGCCAAACGCTCGCAGATCCTTCGCTTCATTGCTCACCTCGTTCATATGCTTTGAAACTGTCGTTCATGCGCAAGAAAACCACTGCTCATGAACCCCACGTTCTATTCGCATCCTCACTCGGTTTCGCGCATCGGCTGACAAGCGTTTTCTATCAGTCTGGCTTTAAACACCCGACTTTTTTATTAAAGCACATCTCGCTTTTGAAAAACAACATGTGCCACAAGGAGAATCAAGGCAATATGAGCAGCCAAAAAGCCGAGTGATGCCCACATGTTTGCAAACGGCTCCGGCATTGTCCCAAATTCATGATAGTTGCTGTAAAAATCAATATGAGACAGGACCATCCACTTCGACCATTCGTATCTTACAATGAAAAATTGTACGATCGAGCCGAAAAACATTGGTAAAAACGTAATAATGATCGTTAAAGCGGTGCTTTTTGTTAGGACAGCAATCAATGTTGCAAGCGCCATATAAAAGACTAGCGTCGGCAATTGATAAAGGGCTGTCACGGCCGTATCTTTTATTATTTCCAACACGGTTATGTCCGACTGGAAAGCAATAAGCCCTGCAGCTGTTGTGACAAGAACAAGAAGCCCAAAGGCAAGCCCTGCCAAGAGGAAATTGCCCGCCCACTTGCTTATTAAAATCTTCGTCCGTGATGTAGGGCGAATTAACAATTGTTTGACCGTTCCATTTGCATGTTCGCCAGCAATGGCGCCTGCAATTAAAACGACCCCATAAAGCATAATAAAAGTTGGAAATAACATGACGCTTATTTCAGAAAAATCTTCGGCAGCAATCGTAATGTCAGTGTTTGCTTGGACGAGAAGAGCGACGCCAAGTGCCCCTACCATGAAGACAGCCATTACGATCGAAAAGAGCCACATTTTTCGTCCGTACCACGACTTTAGCCACTCATTATGAATAAGACCGATCATGATGCATCCTCCTTCTGCCCTTCCGTTATTGAAAAATAGGCGTCTTCCAAACGGTTGCGGTAAGACATTCCATAGACGTTGACTCCCGCTGCAACGAGGGCATTGACAAGCTTTGGTATTTGCTCATACGGTTGTTTTTCTAGTTCCAATTTCCCTGCAACTTCCCCTACTTTTCCGAAGTCAGCAAGCACGCTTTTTGCTTGCTCTACAGGCTCTGCTTCAATTTGAATATTAAAAGTCGCCGCTTTTTCTTTAACAGCAGTATTCATTGAAATTTGTTCAATGACTTCCCCCTGTTTAATGATAATGGCTTTGTCACACAACATTTCGATTTCGTTTAGTTGATGGCTCGAGACAAGCAACGTGACACCGTCTTCTCGTGCGAGCCGTTGCAAATAATGGCGCAAATCGCGGATTCCCTTCGGATCAAGGCCGTTTGTCGGCTCATCAAGAATAAGGACAGAAGGCTTATGAAGCAAGGAGACGGCAATGCCAAGCCGTTGCTTCATACCGAGTGAATAAGATTTGACTTTTTTTCGCATCGCCCCTTCTAGCTCTACAAGCGCGACCACCTCATCAATCCGTTCTTTTGAAACAGGAGTAGCGCTCATCCGTGCAAAGTGCTCGAGATTTTGTCGTCCTGTTAAGTAGCCGTACAAATCTGGATCTTCGACAATGGCGCCGATATGTGCCAACGCCTCTTCACGGTTTGTACGCACTGATTTCCCTTCTATTTCCACATCTCCTGAGTCAGGGGCAATCAAGGAAACAATCATGCGGATTGTGGTAGTCTTCCCTGATCCATTAGGTCCTAAAAAGCCATAAATCGCTCCCCGTTCCAATTGGAATGACATGTTTTTTATAATCGGCTTTTTCCCAAGCGATTTGTTGAGCTCTTTTACCTTTAAAGGGTACTCCATTTTCTCCACTCCTATCCTTATGTTCTAGTGTTCTATTTAAATAGTACACTAATATTAAACTGGTTGCAAGGAAAATAAAAAGCTACTTCTCGGCATGTAACCATATACGTTCCCGCAAGTCTTCTTTAAATTTTCGGCTCTGTGAATTTGATACGTTTCCAAAATGCTGTTACAATAAGAACGAACGTTCTCATCCAAAGGGTTGAAATGAGCAAAGTGTTTCGTTATTTAGGTTTTATTTCATTAACGAAGCAAGATGTTTAGATATAAAACGTAATAAAACAAGAAAATTTATGATTAGCGGATTCTAGAAGGCATTGGATGACGTAGTATAAAAAATAAGGAGTACAAAGCAGTGAATGAATTTTATCAGGCGTTAACATATGTAAATAAAATTTTTTATGAGCCAAATCACTTAATTATAAATGCTATTCAAGAAGAAGCGCAAAACTCAGATTATGGAGCTGGTATATTTCAACTAAATTCAAAATCGGTTAGATTTAGAGTCGCAAAAATCACACCTAACAAGATAGGACAGTTTGTTGTTTTTTGGGAAAAAGATCAAGCCAATAAAAATCAAGCCTTTTCATATGAAAAGGCTACTGATTTATTGGTTATCAATACTTTTACTAGTGACAATCATTTTGGCCAATTCGTTTTTCCGAAAGAAGTTCTTGTAAAACAAAATATCCTTAAAACACCCACTACAAAAGGAAAAATGGCTATTAGAGTTTACCCTAGATGGGAACATCCCACTAGCAAACAAGCGCTTGAAACACAAAAATGGCAGTTAGCATACTTTATAGAGGTGAACAATACAAATCGTTTTCCAGCACAAGAACTAGTAAAGCTGTATTCTTAACTAATTCCTAAGTTGGCTAATTAGTAACTAACAGATGCGTTATTGAAGAAGAACAATCAAATTTAGAAGAGCCACAGGTTTGATCCTTTTCTGCTACACCTTCAACACTGCACTAGTACATTTCAGTTGATTTTTTATATTCATAAGGGGTTTTCCCCATGACTTCCTTAAATACTTTTCTAAACGATTTGACGTTAGGGAAGCCGGTCTCATAGGAAATCTCCGTAAGCGATTTGTTCGTAGTATCGAGCAAATCGATTGCCTTCTCTAGACAAAGGATCTGCTTGTACTCCGTAAATGTCTGCCCTGTATACTCATGAAACATCCGGGACAAATAAGCCTCAGAATAACCGCATATGCGGGCTGTTTCGGCCAAACTGATGTTTTCGGTATAATGCTCTTTAATAAAGTCTAGGATCGTTTGGATTTTTTGTCGATCGGCTCTGCTAGTAGCAGGGGAAAGCTCGGCTGTTTGGCCGAAATGGCGCACCAGCCTGTATTTCAACTCAATGATCCGGCTTTGGGCCAGAATATAGTCATACGTGCCTGTTGAATAATGGAGGTTGTATATTTCCATAAGCAGCGTTCTTAGATTGGACAGGACCTGCTCATCCAGCTGTTCTTCTGAAGTGTTCAACTGGATAAGAACTTGTTCGCTGGCAAAAAAAGATTCCGGAAAATACAGCACAAGTACGCGGTTCTCCGTAAGGCTTTGAGTGGAGTGGGGGACATTGCTGTTTATGAACAGCATATCCTTGTCCATCAGAGTGGTTACTTTTCCTTCGTGCCAGACTCGCAAGCTTCCGTTAATGCAGTAAATCAGTTCCATGTTGCTGTGAAAATGCATGGGAATGACTCTTTCTGTCGTCCTCGCCTGGAAAATAAAAAGGTTAATCAGCTTTTTACGATCTATTTCGATATGTTCATACATCTTTTTCATTTTGCCACCCCGTCACCAAACCGTGAACATGAACCTGCTTGTTTCCTTGGAACTAGAACCAGTCCCTTTTACCTATAGTATACCGATAGTAAAATACGCAAACAAGCGTCAATCCATCAAAGGCATGAACGCAAAAAAAGAAGGCAGCTTCGCCCGCGATGGGGCAACTGCCTTCTCTTACCTGCTTGTACATTCCAAAGGGAGAGTCAGAGTACAAGGCAAGCCCGTAATGACGGGTACGTCAGAATCGTTCGCTTCTGCCTCATTTATCTTTATACTTCCAGCAGGTTCAAATATGTTGGGAACAATTACCGGCTAATCGCTGACAAGCCTGCAGTATAAATCGTGGCGTTTTTGAGCGATTGAAAATGATGAGTCACTCCTCGTCTATACTTTCTCGCAAGCGGTACATGCTTAAGACAGCTTCGCTGCAGTCTGACTCAAGCCGCACGCTGCGCTCGTTCGTATCCTCTAGAAAGTACCGCAAAGAGAACACTTCCTCACCTTGATTCACAAATAGCTCTATGCTGGAGCTTTCAATGAACATATGCAATTCTGCAAGCGGCTGGCCGAGCACAGCTCTACGGTGTTCCTTCTCGTTCGTTAACCAGTTCGTTCTCCAGACGGTCAAACTGTTATGCTCATGATTATAGTCGATCTGTACGGAGTTTCTAATAATGAGCTGGAAGCTTTCAGGTTGCTTCATAAACCGGATCATGACCTCAGCTGCCAGGGAAGGCAAGCTCCATTGACCGCTGTTGCTAATTCCTTCGTGCATTTCATGCTGCCTTAATAGCTGGAGTTCATGTAACGGTCTCTGATATAGCACGCCGTCTGCGAGAATGATTTCCCTCGGAAGAGTCAATGCATGAACCCATCCTTCCTCGATTGTCGGGACAGCTTGCTCTGTTTCCTCCGTCATTGCGCTCATCCACCCGAACATCAAGATTCGATTGTCGACCTTGAACGTTTGCGGGGCATAAAAATCAAATCCCCGGTCGAGCTCGTTGAAGTCAGACAACGTGCCAAGAAATTTTCCGGTCTCTGAAATGCGCCCTACAATATAACCTGATTGATTCGGATTTTTATATTTGTCGCCTTCCTCTGGCAAGCCTTGCGGAGAAAAGACAAAGACATCATGTTCAGAGAACTGGAGCACATCGGGACATTCCCACATATATCCGAAAGAATGTTCCTGTTCGAGAAACGATCCCTGGCACGACCAGCTGATCAAGTCCTCGGACTTATAGACAAGGGCATCTCCCGTAAGATCTTCTCGCTGGGCCCCTACGATCAGCCACCAGTTGCCTGAATCGTCTTTCCAGACTTTCGGATCGCGGACATGTCTCGTATAACCAACAGGATGCTCGAATAACGGGCCGAGCTTCTGGAATTGTTGCCCGTCTTCAGAAACCGCCGCGCATTGATAACTTGCCCGTGTCCCATCTTCATTGATGACGTTACCTGTATAGAACAGGTACAGCTTTCCTTCATGAACGATGCTCCCGCCGGAATAGATGCCGTCCTTGTCGTACCATTCCGAAGGTACCAATGCCATCTCTTTCCTGTGCCAGTTCACTAGGTCATTGGAAACGACATGGCCCCAGCTTTTGTTTTTATGTTCGGTGCCATAGGGATTCCACTGATAAAAAACATGATATTGACCTTGGAAATAGGCAAGCCCATTCGGGTCATTTAATAGGCCACGTGTCGGCGTAATATGATACTTCAGGTTATAAGCGTCACTTTTACTCATCATGTCCCCCCGCCCGTAAAACGAAGTTAAACGTCAGCGGCGTTTCCTGTGAGCTCGTGCCGATATAAACCTCAAAATCCCCTGGCTCGCTCTCGTACTTCATACTCGTTCCATAAAATTTAAGCATGTCTTCAGAAATTGAAAACTGAACAGTTCCTGTTTCGCCGCTCCGCAAAAAAATCTGCTTGAAATCGGCCAACATTTTTATTGGTCTGGCTACACTGGCGAATCGGTCGCGGATGTATAGTTGGATCGTTTCCTTCCCATCATACTTTCCGGTATTGGTAATAGATACCTCGATGTCGACTGACTCATTGGCGCTCATTTCCTTGCGGCTGACGGACAGCAGGCTGTAGTCAAACGTCGTGTAGGATTTTCCGTACCCGAACGGATATAGCGGTTCATTCGCTTCATCGATATACCGTGAGGCAAAACGGTAAAAACCATTTTCGGGCAAGTTTGGCCTTCCCGTTTTAAGCTCGTTGTAATAAACTGGAATTTGGCCAACACTGCGAGGAAATGTCATCGCCAGCTTCCCTGACGGATTGGCTGTTCCATATAGGATATTGGCCAGCGCTTCCCCACCCATTGTTCCCGGGTACCAGGCCTGGATGAGGGCATCAGCTTGGGCGGATACTTCAGTTAAAATTAACGGACGGCCGCTGTACACGATCACAACAAGTTTT
The DNA here is from genome assembly GCF_001598215.1 of Shouchella clausii. Lineage (GTDB taxonomy): Bacteria > Bacillota > Bacilli > Bacillales > Bacillaceae_D > Shouchella > Shouchella tritolerans. The sequence continues at coordinate 663,153 of NZ_BCXJ01000002.1, forward strand.
TTGTTCAGTTGACTGACTTCGTGGAGCAACTTCAGTTGCGGCTCTGGCAATGTAGGATTCGTGCGGGAACCGCCTTCTCCGCTTTGATAGATGCTCTCTCCCAACGCCAGAACCACCACATCGGCTTCGCTAGCCTTGCGAATCGCTTCCTGAAGCAACACATCCTCGTCAACTGTTTCAACAGGCAGTTTGTCTACATACTTGCCAAGCGCATCTCTCGCATAATCAGGCAGGAGGTGTGAACCCCTGCATACGGAAATTTGCTCAGGATCCACATGCTTCAGCAGTCCTGTTTTCAAATTCACCGTATCCCCTTCGTCCCCCTTAATCGCCCACATGCCAAGGGTAGAGGTTTCCTCTGCGTACGGGCCAATTAAAGCGATCTTTGCCTGTTTCGACAACGGCAGCAGTTCTTGTTCATTCTTCAACAAAACGATGGATTGCTCTGCCAAAGACCGGGCGGCCGTCTTATGTTCGTCTGACAAGATGCGCGTTGTCGGCAGCTGACGGGTGGCCTTTAAACCGCGGAATGGGTCCTCAAACAGCCCTAAGTCGTTCTTCAGCTTTAAGACACGGTACACAGCGTCATCCAGAAGCTGCTGCAATTCCTCACTACCGGTTATTACGTTTTCCAACTGGTTGGCGTAAACGGCTGTCTTCATATCGATATCAACACCCGCCACCAAAGCGAGCTTGGCGGCCGCTGCTTCGTCTTCCGCGTAACCATGCATAATCAGTTCTTCTACAGCTGCATAGTCTGAGATCAAGACTCCGTCAAACTTCATTTCCTGCCTAAGCAGATCCCGGTTCAGCCATTCGTTGCCTGTGGCGGGGATGCCGTTCAGCGTATTAAAGGCAGTCATGACAAGTTTGACTCCTGCGTCGATCGCAGCCTGATAGCCAGGCAAATAATATTCTCTAAGCATATGCTCCGACATATCCACGGCGTTATACTCCCGTCCGGCTACAGGTGCGCCATAGGCGGCAAAGTGTTTGACACAAGCAGCAATTTTGTCGGCAGGAATGCTGCTTTCCCCTTGTCGGCCCTGGATGCCGTACACCATGCTTTCCGCATACTTCTTAGCCAACAGCGTGTCCTCACCGGACGACTCCATTACCCGGCCCCAGCGAGGATCTCTGACGATATCGACCATCGGGGAGAATGTTACGTGCACACCTTCCTCATAACATTCCCGGGCAGCAATCGATGCCGCGTGCTCAATACACTCAAAGTTCCAGCTGCACGCTTGGGCAAGGGGAATCGGGAAGATCGTCCGATAGCCGTAGATGATATCCGCCATGAACAGCAATGGGATTTTATGATTGGATTTTTCCAGATAATCGGTTTGCAGCCGAATAATTTTATCAGGATCGGTCACGTTGAGGATCGAACCGGTGTTATACACATTATAATTTTGGTGCAGCCCCAGTTTTTTAAGCGGTCCTGTGACAACCGTATCTAGATCTCCTTCAAAAAAATCACCAGTCAGCTGAACAAGCTGGCCGATTTTCTCTTCAACAGTAAGACTGCCCAATTTCTCAAGCAGCTGTTTATTTTGCATGGTTCTCCCCCTAATTGTTTATTTCAGATTTGATTTCTCTTTAAAGCCAACCATCCATGTAAGGGCGAACGCTACCCCAAATCCAATGACGCAGACTGCAATGTACGGGATGATTTGCGCGTTCAAGTACAGCAGCATACCTGGGATGACTGTGATCGACATGCCTGTTGCCTGGACATCGAGGATCCGGGCAAAGAATCCAGCGACGGCGCCACCGATCAAGCCCATCAGGAACGGCTTGCCGTAACGGATATTCACACCGAAAATGGCCGGCTCCGTAATGCCTAACAGTGCAGATAGAGAAGAAGGATAAGCAATCGACTTCGTTTTGAGGCTTTTCGCCTTCATGCCAACGGCCAAGGCGGCTCCTGCTTGTGCAGCGATCGAACCAGAACTGATCGCATTGACCATATTCCAGCCAGTGTCACTCAGCATTTGAATTTCGATCAAGTTTAAGGCATGATGGAGCCCAGTCACAACGATAAATTGATTAATGCCACCATAGATGAAGCCGCCAATTCCGAACGGCAACTGCAGGATCCATGTAACTGCTGACAAGATCAACATTTCTACTTCGTGGAACACAGGACCGAGCACAAACAGTCCTAGCATTAGGGCGATCAGCAAGGTTAGAAATGGCGTCAAAATTAAATCTAACGCAGCGGGAACGAGTTTGCGGATCCTTTTTTCTAGCAACGCACCAACTATACCGATAATAAACGCAGGCAACACCGATCCCTGATAACCGGCTACTTTTATAAATCCAAGGAACATTAGCGGTTCCTGAACATTCTGGGCGATATCCCATGACGTTGGCAGGGAAGGGCTGACGAGCATTAAGCCGAGCACAATCCCAAGCAGCGGTGATCCGCCAAACACCCGGAAGGTTGACCAACATACGAGCACGGGCAAGAAACCAAAAGCAGTGTCTGTCAAAATTTGCGTGAACACTAAGAAATTGTCGGAAATGCTGTCTGGAGTAAGTCCAAACCATGCGAGGATGGCAGGCTGTGTAATAAGGCCTCTGACACCCATAAATAATCCCGTAGCAACCAACGCTGGGATAATCGGTACGAATACGTCCCCGAAAACCCGGATCATTCGCTTAAAGAAATGATCATCTTGCTCAGAAGCCTTCTCTTTCAATTCCGCTTTGGAAGTAGAAGAGACGTCCTCTCCAATCATCGCTTCATATACCCTATTGACGGTACCGGTTCCAAAAATGATTTGATATTGCCCGGAAGTAAAAAAGACCCCTTTAGCCTTGTCCACGTTCTCAATAAATTCATCATCAATGATGTCCCGATCCTTGACGATCAGTCTAAGACGTGTGGCACAATGTGCCATCGATATGATATTTTCTTTTCCCCCAAGCCCTTTAATTACATCCTGAGCAATTTTTTGATATTCCTTTTCAGGCCCCATCTGTCTCTTCCTTTCAATTAATAAGTAGCTTCCTGCTTCTAAGCATATCAAGATGGCGCTTACAATCAGCGGTATTATTTTACGTGATTAAGGGCAAATTTTGACCTTTTGTACCTTTTCCCCTGGCAAAACGGGCGAAACAACAATATATGTAAGCTATTTCTAAATTCTGGACGTCACTTCCGTTGCAATGTAAGTAAACATAAAGTGTATTTTGTCCAAAGATATTCTTTATAAACCTTAAATTGATGAGTACTATAATTGTCCATGCCATCTAGATTCGCCTCTAGTCTTTATTTATGGCAATGATCGATACAATGGTTGGTTAGGATTGAAAAAAAGACCGTCAGAAGACGATCTTTTATTTTAAATTTTTTCTTCGTTATAAGTAGGAATCATTGAAAATCCCTCATAATCTTTGGCTGCAATACGATCACATATTTGACGATAGTTGCCGACGCCTCCCAGATAAGCTAAGAACCCTCTTGGCTTACCTTCGATATTCGCTCCCATCCACCAGGAATCCGTCTTGGTAAACAACGTAGCGTCAGCAATCACCTCACAATGCTTGCTCCAGCCTTCTTCTGCCTCCACCGTTGCTTCAAAGGCTTCAATCTGGTTCTGGCGAAGGTATCCAATACAGTCGGAAATCCATTCAACGTGCTGCTCAATGGAAACCAACATATTGCCTATCACAGAAGGACTCTGAGGGCCTGTAATCATAAAAAGATTAGGAAAATCAGCGACTGCTATTCCTAGATAAGTCCTTAATCTTGCTCCCTCTTCCCACTTTTCCTTCAACGAGATTCCAGACTTACCATGGATATCCATTTTGAATAAGGGCCCTGTCATGGCATCAAATCCAGTTGCACATACAATCATGTCCAGTTCATACATTGCTTCCGCTGTCCGAATCCCCGTTAAGGTGATCTCTTCAATCGGGACCGACCTAACATCAACCAAAGAGACATTGTCACGGTTAAAGGTTTCAAAATAATGACTGTCAATAATCGGCCGCTTTGTACTGTAATAGTACGTGGGCATTAGCTTCTCTGCTACATCTGGGTCATGAACGCTTTCCCGTATCTTGGATCGAACGAAATCGGCGATCGTTTCATTTGCTTTTGGATTGAAAAGCACATCTCCATAGCTATACAACAAGGAAAAAAGCTTGCCTTCCTCCCACGCTTTCTCAAATACTTGCTGCCGCTCTTCTGGTGAATCTTCCAGCGCCGACCGTTCACTGAACTCGTATGGTATACCATGCATCGATGCACACATCTGTTTCTTAATGGCACTGTAGTTTTCTACTGTTTTCTGTAGGTACTCCGGTTCGTACGGATGATTTTTTGCTGGGGCGCTGTACTGCGGCGTACGTTGAAAAACAGTTAGATGCTTCGCTTCTTCGGCAATAATCGGGATGGACTGGATACCGCTTGAGCCTGTCCCAATCACACCGACCCGCTTACCGGTAAAGTCTACCCTTTCATGCGGCCAATGGCCGGTATGGTACAACTCGCCTTTGAAGCTATCTAAGCCCTTAAAATTCGGCATATTTGAGGCAGATAGGCACCCTACCGCTGTGATAAAGTATTTTGCCGACACCTTCATGCCATTGCTAGTTTGGATATTCCATCTATGGGTTTGATCATCATAATGGGCTGCCATAACCTTCGTCCCTAATTGGATATCACAACGCAGGTCGAACTTATCCGCGACGTAGTTGATATAACGTAAGATTTCCGGCTGATCTGCATACCTTGATGTCCATGTCCACTCATGAAGCAGTTCTTCAGAAAACGTGTAGTTATAATAGATGCTTTCTATGTCACAGCGCGCTCCAGGATAACGATTCCAATACCATGTCCCTCCGACACCTTCACCAGCTTCATACACTCGGACGGATAAACCAGCTTCTCGTAAACGATGAAGCATATACAAACCCGAAAATCCTGCGCCGACAACAACCGCATCAAAGTCAGAGCCTCGGCTTGCTTGTTTAGTAGATACTGCCTTTGACCTCATCTTACTGTCCCTCCTAATCGTTTAATTGAGGCATAGCTTTCGTCTGCGAAGGTTCATCTTTTAAACGTTCACTATGGATTTCAGGATAATGTTTGGGTCATATGTTCAAGAAACGCTTCTTCGCCCAACTCTCTACGAAGCTTCAAAAGCGCTTTTGCATCTTCACCAACAACATACCTCAACTGGTGAGTTCCGTCCGTCGCTGCCTGATAGATGGTCTCCGCAATCAATTGTGGGGATGATATGCTGTCAGAATTTATGGTTGTTTCCTGTAGTGCTGACTGGGCCGATTTGAAGTATTCTTGATAATCTGTCAACGAATCATCGGACACTATCTCGATCGATCTTCCGAAAAAGTCAGTTTTGACCACACCAGGCTCAATCAACTTTAATCGGATATTTTGAGAAGCAAGTTCGAATGTTAAAGCTTCAGTGAAGCCTTCAACTGCAAATTTAGTGGAGTGATACAGCGACAATGTAGGAAACCCTATTTTCCCCCCCATTGAAGAGATATTGATGATTATTCCATCATTTTTAGCTCTGAAATGAGGAAGAATAGTCTTTATCGTCCTCATAAGGCCAAATACGTTTACTTCAAATTGTTTTTCAATTTGCTCGTTTGAAGCTGCCTCAAAGATGCCCATAGTGCCGTAACCAGCATTATTTAATAGGACATCGATGGTACCAAATCGCTCTATTCCAACCTTTACGGCTTCTTGAATTGTCGCTTGTTGCTCAACGTCGAGCTTGGTTACTAAAACATTGTCTAGCTGAGACAGTTCCGTTTCTTTTTCCGGTGAACGCATGGTAGCAACCACATTCCATCCTTTTGCAGCAAAATGCCTGGCTGCGGCTTTTCCAATTCCAGACGATGAGCCAGTAATCAAAATCGTTTTCATTTATTTTCCTCCTCGTAGATAAAGAATCATTTCTAGTTTTATTACATAAATCACTGGTATTTTCTAAAAACAATTACAGCACTAGATCCTCCAAAACCGAAGGAATTTGATAAACCAATATTTAGGGTCGCGTTATTTTCTTTCTCTCTAACAATATTAAGATTTACCTTTGGATCAAGATGATTTATGTTTATCGTAGGGGGAATGATGTTTTCTTCTAACGTTTTAAGTAAAGCGATTGCTTCCACTCCGCCTGCGGCACCCAATAGATGACCGATCGTTGACTTATTCGCTACTACAGGTATTTCTTCAGCCCGCTCTTTAAACAATTTAGTAATAGCCATCGTCTCAGAAATGTCTCCTACCTTCGTACTCGTCGCATGTGCACTAATGATGTCAACCTCGTCAATGGTTATACCTGCATTTAACAATGCATTTCTCATCGCTAAGAAGGCACCTATTCCTTCAGGATGACTAGCGATTGGATGATACGCATCTGAATTTAATGCATAGCCAACCATTTCACCAATAATAGGCGCATCTCTCTTTAGAGCATGTTCCAAAGATTCCAGAATCAATATTCCTGCACCTTCACTCATAACAAAACCATCACGATCCTTATCAAAGGGCCGACTTGCCAACGTTGGAGTATCGTTCCTTGTCGATAAGGCTTTTGCGTTACTAAAACTGGCAACGGAAACCTTATTTATTATTCCCTCACTACCACCTGCAAACATTACATCCGCTTCATTATTTTGAATGGCTTTATACGCTTCGCCTATTGCTGTGTTTCCAGCCGAACACGCTGTTACGGTGCCTAAGGTAGGTCCTAATGTACCAAAACGAATCGAAATATTTGCCGCCGCCATATTATCGATCATCATTGACATTAAGTTAGGATTTACCCTACTCGCTCCACGATGATTAAGAAGATCAACACTTTCTATTAAAGTATCTATACCTCCTGCACCAGTTCCCACGTATACCCCTATACGCTCACGATTTATTTTATCTAATGGTAACTCCGATAGCTCAAATGCTTGTTCTGCGGCAGCTAAGGCAAATTGGGTAAATCGTGACAGTTTTCTGGCTTCTTTACGCCCCCAACGGCCTTCTGCATCGAAATTCTTTACTTCACCTGCAATTCTAGTATTTAAATCGGATGAATCAAAAGCTTCTATCGTTGAAATTCCAGATTTCCCTTCAATTAAATGATTCCAGAACGTTTCTACACTGTTGCCTATTGGTGAGATGACTCCCATGCCCGTGACGACTACTCTTCTCATATAGTCACTCCTTTCAATGGTTTCGAAGGAAATCTACACGAAATATTCGCCTTTCAATCGGATGGCGATGCTATTGGATACATTTACTGTCCCACCAAATAGTCATAAACAACGTCCGGCATGGATAACGCCAAATCAGTAACAATATGCGATGCTGATACAACCTCAAGCACGGGAAGATCAGCCATTGGAGCCAGAGCATGGGCAAACAATTGCAGCCTGGCCTGAGCCGTCCAGGCACCATGAATGGTTATATCTTTGATCTGAGCACGCACCAGCCGGCATACCTTCTGACTTCCATCATAATTCGGCACAATTTTTAGCATATATGTTGGCTGGCAAATCTCTTGCCGGGCCTTCTCCGGGTCGAGAGGCTGATGTTTATATCCCATTGTCGCGGTGGCCACACGTAAGGACCCATAGTCCAGAGTTCCGACTAATGTGTCCGAATCAATGTACAGTCTTGGAGAGCCCAGTTTTTTCGGATATGCGCTGATCTCCCGCCCAGAAGCGATCGCAGGATGATTATCCACGTACATGGCATGTAGGTATTCACCCCTCTCCCCATTGAAGCTCACCGGTATTACCTGGCCCGCTTCTGTATAAGCCCCCAAACCGGTAACATCCGGCATGTACATGATCTCAAATTTGACCAAAGGTTCATCAATTTCAAGCGGCTCAGGAACTACGCGTCTCAGAGCTTCCATATCCGTACGGTATAGAATATTTAGATACTCCCGATTATAAAAAAAGTATGGGCCGACAGGAAAAGCAGGAGCCCCCAATGGGGTCGACATTTGCTTGCGTACATCATTTATCTTCATCTGGTCATCACCTTTCCGCTTTTTGGACTTCCATAAAAACAATTGTCTGGTGATCTTCCACAAATATATCAACATCATTAATCTTTTCTTTAGGAAGTTCTGCTAATAATTCTTGCATTTGATCCTCATTGCGATAAATGAGCCACCAATCCATGACAGCTTCCATATACGCAATAGTGGGAGAGCCTGGATGATAGTTAATGATTAACAATCGACCGCCTGGATGGAGCAGCTCAAACAATTTTTTTGTTAATCGTTTAGCAAGTTTGTCTGAAAGATAATCATATACACCAAGAGAGTATATAAAGTCAAATTTAGGAAGAGGCACTTTATTTCTAATAATGTCAACAACAGAAGCTGGGATCGTTTCTCCAAAGCCCTGTATTGCTTCTGCAGCAACCGAAAGAGCCTTCTGATCTTGATCAATGGCGACAAACTTTCCAATCGTTTTGTTTTTCACCGCATCGCAATCCGATGTTTCTCTTAAATGACCACAAGCGACCGAGAGAATAGAAGGATTCGCAACACGTTCTGAGGTTTGGTTTATCTTTTTGGAAAGGATACGTCTTCTTTCCCGGTTCGCATTATTAGCATGAGCTAGACGGTTGAGGTCGTACCATAGAAAATCGGCAATCTCTGATTGTTCATTATCGTAGGGTGATAATTCTAATTTTTCAAAATCGTACTGTAGGTCCAACATTAGGGGATCGCCAGCATACCCTCGCGGTTTTTCAAAAGCTCGACGAGATAGAGGCTCTTGCCAGAAAAAACGGCTTACTGGATGCTCACGATAGTAAGTGATAAATTTTTTCCAATCTTCTGCAGAAGAATGTTGACGTATGCCTCTTAATTCATTATAAAGAGTGCTTAAAGCCTCAGTGTATTGGCCTTGGCTAATTTTCGTTTCAAGATTATTAAGTAAATTTCCGGTGACAGTTTGTCCCATCTTTTTAGTTTCCTCCTCTTTAGCACTCTGCTTCAAACATACGGTATATCTATAACCTGTTTACCGGTTTTTTAGCACGAAAACAAACAAAAACTAGCTATAGTTTTGTAAACATTTGAAATTCACACACGCCGTGTATAGTCGATCCATACAAAGCTTACTTTTTAGATTCAGATACGACTTACCAAATAACAGAGCAAACAGACCACGAAAACCCAACTCCAAAACCAACTAACATAAGCTTGTCTCCCCGTTTTATTTTGCCATCCCTTAATTCATGATACAGGGCGATCGGGATCGTAGATGAGACTGTATTTCCGTACTCACGCAGTTGAATGGAAAACTTTTCTTCGGGAATTTCTAACCTTTCCCTTAGCGCCTTCATCATATGTTCATTCGCTTGATGAAAAACAAAATAGTCATAGTCAGTAATCGTCTCATTGTTTTGCTGAAGAAATTTTTTAACACAGCTTGTAACTTCTTTCGAAGCAAATTTAAAAATTTTATAACCATTCATATATAAATTTACTCTTGAACGGATATTGCCTTTATCATCTTGCCGTTCCATTAGTGAGTCAGTTGTTTGTCGTTCGCGCATTCCACCAGCGGGAACAATTAGATTCTCGCCACCGCTTCCATCAGTACCAAATTCAAAAGGCCCTATAGAAGAATAAGATCGCTCACAACTCGTTATTAAAGTGGCAGCTGAACCATCTCCGAATAATTCTGTGACCGAATAGTCTCTTGGATGAATAAATTTACTGTAGGTATCTGCAGTAATCAATAAAACATTCTTTGCTGTTCCTGTTTCAACCAATCCTTTTGCGAGCGATAAACCATACACAAAACCTGAACAACCAAGATTTATATCTAAAGCTCCGCAGGAGGTTGGCAAACCAATTCGATCTTGAATTAAACAAGCAGTCGTAGGCAAGTAATGATCAGGTGATTGTGTACACAATAATAAAAAATCGATATCTGCAGGTCTACACACATTTGAATCAAACAGTTTTCGGGCAGCTTCACAAGCTAAATCTGAAGCAAGTTCATCTTCTCCAGCAATATGTCGTGAATGGATACCGATTTTTTGAGTTAGTTTGCTTTCCGGATCGTTTTGAACTTTATGATGAGGAACAAAAAATTCAATGGATTTGATGTAGCTTGAATACATGCCATCCCCCTCGTTTGCGACAGATTTCTATTTTTACATTGTGCGCTCTTTTTGTAGCCATGATGTTGTTCACCTCCTTAAATAATAAAATCCGACACTCTCTGTCAGCAATGAACAGGGGAATTTTTATATTTCACTTTATACTCCTCTTCTTAATCCTTGTTAGTATCCTATTACTGTAAAATCAACCCCCCCAAAATTGAATTTAATAGTCAGTAAAATTGAACAGAATAAATTAAAATTAAATATTTGCAATTTTAATGGTAAATAAACTCCTTATGTTTAAAATAATTATTCGTGAAGAGTTGCCAAAACCATAATTCTATTTTTTCACAATTTAATAAATCTGTTTCAAAACGAATCTATTATCTATTAATAGATTACACTTCTATCATTTTAATTACAAGAGTTTTTTTGATTAAAAATTCGATTTATTTATTGGAAATCCTTTATTCATCATGCTTTTTTTGGGGATTTCCTCCATACTAGTATTCTATTATACTTTTATTACATATAATTTACTAGATTTCTATTAATTTTATTAATAGATTATTAAAAAGCTGCGCTCAGAGCGCAGCTTAGCTTTACATTTTTAAAGAAACGTACTTGCTTTCAAGAAATTCTTCTAATCCTTCACGGCCTCCCTCACGGCCAACCCCGCTTTGCTTGAAACCACCAAACGGCGCCTGGGCAACCGATGGGCCGCCGTCGTTTAAACCGACTACACCGTAGTCCAGCTTTTCTGTAACTCGAATCCCGCGGTTTAGATCAGTGGTAAATAAGTAGGCGGCAAGCCCGTAAATTGTATCATTTGCCCGTTTGACGACTTCTTCTTCTGTCTTAAAAGTAGATATCGGCGCAAGGGGCCCGAACGTTTCTTCTGACATGCATGCCATGTCGTCGGTTACTCCTGCTATGACAGTTGGTTCAATAAACAGCCCGTCTCTGCTGTTTCCTCCTGTTAGTACTTCTGCCCCTTTGTCTTTTGCATCTTGAATATGGGTAAGGACTTTATCAACTGCATCTTCATCAATCAGTGGGCCGATGTCTGTCTCCTCGTTCAACCCATTCCCCACTTTCAACTGCTCGACTGCTTCTTTCATTTTCGTTGTAAACGCCTGTGCAATGGACGCATGCACGTATATACGATTGGCGCATACGCACGTCTGTCCGCCATTACGGAATTTGGAGGCGATTGTTTCTTGGACAGCGTTATCGATATCGGCATCTTCAAACACAAGGACCGGTGCATGTCCGCCAAGCTCCAAAGAAATTTTCTTAACGGTTTGCCCCGCTTCACTCATAAGAGTACGGCCGATTTCTGTAGAGCCGGTAAACGTCAACTTGCGGACGCGCTCGTCTTCCTGCCACGCTTTTGAGATTTCGCTAGTTGAGCCAACAACAACATGGAGCACGCCTTTTGGCAACCCGGCTTTTTCAGCAAGCTCTGCTAGCTTCAATGCAGTCAATGGCGTTTGCGATGCTGGTTTGATCAGCACTGTGCAGCCTGCCGCCAACGCCGGTGCCACTTTTCGCGTAATCATGGCGGCCGGGAAATTCCACGGTGTAATCGCGGCGACGACACCCACAGGCTGTTTTATCACAAATAAACGTTTATCAGGGGATGAAGCCGGAATGGTTTCCCCGTATATGCGTTTGCCTTCTTCTGCATACCACTTTATAAATGAATTGGCATAGGTGATTTCCCCTCGCGCTTCGTTGATTGGTTTGCCTTGTTCCATTGTCATTAATCGAGCTAGTTCCTCTTTCTGTTCAGCAATAAGATCATGCCACGCCTCTAATGTTGCGCTTCGTTCATAAGCTGTACGCGCTGCCCATGCCGGCAACGCCTCGTAGGCACTATCGGCGGCGATTTTTGCCTCCTTCGCTCCTCCTTTCGGCACCGAGCCGACAACTTCGCCAGTAGCCGGATTAACAACGTCAAACACATCCAGCCCTTCGCTGACCCATTCGCCATTTATAAAAAGTTTCATCTTATCGAACTCCTTTTAGGCTTTTTTTATTCTGTTCCCTTTCCCTCTATATGTAAACTTCGAAAGGAGGCTCTGATCTGGTGAACACAGAACTGATATTTTTTCAGAAAGAATTGAATTATCGATTTAATAAAGGTATACTAAACATACGTATGTAACCGCTACCAATTTTGAATGAGGTGCACCATGCCAATCGAATTACCTTTACGCCAACTGCAAAACGCTTTGAAGCACCAGTTTGATGTGTATGAAGACGACCACCTTGGCCATCTCCCACTGCGCTTCAGCGCCCATTATCAACGGCGCGATGAACGTTATGTCCTTTCCAAGAAAGCAACTGTATGGAGCGTTGAAAACAACCAGCACTTTTTCTTTTATGAACCGAAAGAAGCAACAATGGAAGCGTTTTCTGAATTTGTGCACGAGCTTGATGCTCATATTCAAACAAACGTGAACCATTCATCTCAGCATATGTCGTCGATTTACGTCGGATTTCTATTAACGGAAAAAGCGCCTTCACCTGAGTTGCGTCAGGCGGCGCAGCGCTGCCGCCGCTTATCATTTATCAAATGGGGCATGCATGGCTGGGTAGAACGCTATGTGGGAATTTTGCTTCATGACGGAAGCCAGCTTTATGCGCACAGAAAAGGAAAGCCCTTTGTTGAACCATTTCTGCAAATCTATCAAACGTGAGGTGGTCTTATGAATTTTGTAACGCTTATGCTCATTTGCGGTGCCTTGTTAATTGTCGCCTATTTCACTTATGGAAAATACTTGGAGCGCCGTTTAAAAGTTGACGGAGATCGGAAAACGCCTGCACATACGCTTTATGATGGGAAGGAGTACATTCCGACGAAAACGCCTGTACTTCTTGGCCACCATTTCACAACAATCGCAGGCGGCGGTCCGATCACTGGGCCAATCGCGGCGATTGTGTTCGGATGGCTGCCTGCCGTTCTGTGGATTATGATAGGCAGCATTTTTGTAGGCGGCACCCATGATTATGCATCTTTGCAAGCTTCCATACGCCATAAAGCCAAATCGATCGGCGAAGTCATTAAAGAGCATATGGGGAAACGTGGGCAGTTAATGTTCTTAGCCTTTTCGATAGCGACGTTAATTCTGATCATTGGCGTCTTTATCATTCTTGTCGCAAATACATTTGTGTCGTTTCCAGGTGCGGCCACTGCTTCCCTTTTGTTTATCGCTGTTGCAATGGGCTTCGGCGTTCTCGTCAACCAAGTGCGCATCCATTTAGCGCTCGCGACGTTGCTTGGCGTCATCGCCATGGCGCTATCCATTTGGGTTGGCCTAAACTTTCCAATCACTTTTAGCGCCACTGCTTGGTCGCTCATTTTAATCGTCTACGCCTATTTGGCATCCATTCTACCTGTCTGGTTTTTGTTGCAGCCACGGGATTACTTAAATTCATTCTTGCTCTATTTTCTTATTGGCGGCGCTTTTTTAGGCTTATTAATCGCTAGGCCAACTATCCAAATGCCTGCCTTTACTGGTTTTTATAATGATACGCTTGGCTTTCTGTTTCCAATTTTGTTTATTACGATTGCTTGCGGGGCGATTTCTGGCTTCCATTCACTCGTTTCCTCAGGAACGACGTCCAAACAGCTGAATAACGAAAAAAATGGCCGCTTTGTCGCTTATGGTTCAATGCTGATCGAAGCATTTGTCGCCATCATTGCGATTGGCTCCGTTGCTTATTTGACACTTGGCGAATTTAACGCGCTCATGGCCGAACTGAACGATCCGATTAGTGTGTTTTCCGTTGGCATCGGCCACTTTATGAACACGTGGGGATTGCCTGTGGCAGCCGGAGTTACGTTTACCGCTCTCGCCGCATCGGCATTCTTAATGACAACACTTGACTCAGCAACGCGGCTCATGCGTTATGCGGTTACGGAACTAGGCGAAAGCACGAATTTGCAGTTTCTTCATAACAAGCATATAGCTACAATAATCGGTTTAATAGGCGCAGCTACGCTTGCCCTTTCTGGAACATGGCAAAGCGTATGGCCGCTGTTTGGCGCAGCCAACCAAATGCTTGGGGCATTGGCGCTGCTTGCCATTACGCTATGGCTAGTGAAAACAAAATCGAAAGCATTGTTTGTGGTTATTCCAATGGTGTTTATGTTCATTGTCACCACATCAGCGCTCCTCGTCATGATGTATTCGAATTTTCTTGCAGGTAATTATCTTCTTGCCGTCGCTTCCTTCATTCTATTTGTCATGTGTGTATTTCTTGGCATAGAAGGCGCCCGCAGTGTTGCAAAGCCCAAAAACAAGCAAAAGCCAACTGATTTAAACGCATAGAAAGCATGGGGCAGACGCCCCATGCTGAGGTTGTTGACAAAGTCGATAACCGCCCTTCAGACTGATAGAAAACGCTTGTCAAACGTCGAAAGTATGCGAGCGTTTGTTTACAGTCTGAGTGCTTTGTCGCCAAAAAGTTAAATGGTCTTCGTCTCAAGTGTTTGCCGGGCTTCTTTCGCTGCCTCTACCATCACTTTTAATGCGGCCACTGTTTCTGGTTCTTGCCGTGTTTTCAAACCGCAGTCTGGGTTGACCCAAAATTGCTTTGGATTTAAGACATTCAGCGCACGCTCAATGTTACGGGCAATTTCTTCTTTAGCCGGGACGCGGGGGCTGTGAATGTCATACACGCCGAGGCCAATGCCTTTGTTATACGTGTAATCTTCGAATGATGAAATTAGTTCGCCATGGCTACGGGACATTTCGATTGAAATGACATCTGCGTCAAGCCCGTCAATTGCTTCGATAATATCTTGGAAATCAGAATAACACATATGCGTATGAATTTGCGTCTCTGGCTTTACTTGGTTGACCGTCAACTGGAAGGCCGTTACCGATTGGTCAAGATAGCTTTGCCATTTGGCGCGCTTAAGCGGCAATCCTTCCCGCAAAGCAGGTTCGTCTACTTGAATGACACCAATCCCATGTTCTTCAAGGGCAAGGACTTCTTTGCGCAAAGCGAGAGCAATTTGATTAACCGCCTCGCCTTCCGTAATATCAGCCCTTGGAAACGACCAATTGTAAATCGTTACTGGGCCAGTTAGCATCCCCTTAACAGGTTTGTCTGTTTTGGACTGGGCATAAACCGTTTCTTTCACGGTCATTGGTTCTTTAAAGTAAACATCTCCATAAATAATAGGCGGTTTGACGCAACGTGACCCATAAGACTGAACCCAGCCATATGTAGTAAACTGGAAGCCACCAAGCTTTTCGCCAAAAAATTCAACCATGTCTGTCCGTTCAAATTCGCCATGGACAAGGACGTCGAGCCCGAGCTGTTCTTGGATAGCGATCCAGCGGTCTATCTCGGCGTTAATGAACGTTTCATAGCCAGTACTGTCCAATTTTCCTTTGCGCCAGTCTAACCGTTTTTTACGGATCTCTTTTGTTTGTGGAAAACTGCCAATCGTCGTCGTCGGTAACAGCGGCAGTTTCAGTTTGGCCGCTTGCAACTTGGCCCGTGCAGGAGCGTCTAAGCCACGAGATGGGTCTTCGCTGCTGATTTGCGCTACTTCTTGTTGGACCGATTGATTGTTTCGGGCCTCTGAAGCATTTAATCGCGCTAACGCGTGTTTGCTCGCTTCTAATAACGAAGGTGGCTCTTGACCGTTGACCACTTTCGCCAATGAAACGATTTCGCTTATTTTTTCATCCGCAAATGCAATCGCTGCTTTTAATTCATCTGCAATATTCTCTTCTGATTGGACCGTTACTGGCACATGCAATAGGCTAGATGACGGCTGGAGAATGAGCCTTTCCCGTTCGACAACCTCCAACACTTCCTCTAGTTCGCCATATACAGCTGTAAGGTCCGTCCGCCAAATGTTACGCCCATCAATAACGCCAAGTGCTAACAGCTTATCGTTTGGAAACCCTTTTAAACGAAGATTTTGCAATGTTTCTTCTTTTCCAGCTACAAAGTCAAATCCCAGCCCAGCAACCGGAAGCTGTATAAAGCGGTTATAGTCATCAACGCTCTCAAAATAGGTTTGCAGCAAAAGCTTGGCGTTTGGCGCTCGTTGCGCTAATGACTGATACGTTTCCTCAACAACAGCCCACTCTGCTTCGGTCACATCGCCAGCCAAAATCGGTTCATCTACTTGAATCAATGGCGCGCCTGCCTGTGCCAATTCGGCCAGTACTTGTCCGTACAAAGGCACAAGTGTCTGCACATGCTCCGAGAAGGATTTATTTCCATATTGTTTTGCTAGTTTCACAAAACTGACTGGGCCAAGGAGTACCGGCTTGCCGTTAATGCCAAGCTCATTTTTCGCCTCTTCGTACAAACGCAGCCAGCGGTTATCGACAAGAGCTGGTTCTCTCCTAGCCGTTAACTCTGGGACAATATAGTGGTAGTTGGTGTTGAACCACTTTGTCATTTCGGCTGCGACAGCATCATCGGTTCCCCGGGCAATTGCAAAATACGTTTCCTCTTCCACTTTTCCGCCATCATACGCAAACCTTTCCGGCACAATTCCGAAAGCAACAGCCGTGTCTAGCACATGGTCATAATCACTAAAATCGCCTACTGGAATAAGATCAAGGCCGAGCTGTTGCTGTTTTTGCAAATAAGATAGCCTTAACGATTTCTGTTCCTGCAAAAAAGCAGCTTTTGAGCGCTTTCCTGCCCAGAATGCCTCAAGATTTTTTTTCCATTCTCGCTGGCCGCCAATCCGCGGATACCCTAATGATGAACTTCTCACTTTGCTCAAATTTCTCCACCCCTTCATGTTTTTATCATGCCCATACAAAAAATCCCCTTTACGCAGTTAAAAGGGGATTGGAAAGTTAGCCAATTGTTAACTCGTGCCTAGACACAAACGTTCTATTGGCTTTGTTATCCACTCCTCTCTATATCCACGTAGAGTCAAGCAGTACAAGCAGGCAGGCAATCTGACTTCACGAATGTTGTGTAATCGTGTCACAGTGGCGGGACCGTCCTGGATTTTCACCAGCTTCCCCTTTTAAGCAGCCGAAGCCGCACCTGTTTGCATCTATAAAATTGAAAAACACCCGTTCCGGGACTGGAAAGGGTGTTGTTCTCACGAAATGAATCCCCTTATCTGCCAAAGTTCCCTTTGCTGGATTTAGCACCTTTTCATCGCAATGAATGGTTGCTGAAGCTTCATTGGGCCAGTCCCTCCGCTTCTCGTTATAAGAGTGTTTTTATGAAAATGTGTTGTTCATACTGTAGCAGAAGTTTTCATAGTTGTCAAAACAAAAATCGCACAGTCTAAAGTGTGGGCGCTATTTCGATAACTTACTCATCTTCCTTATGTGCCAGCATTTTCCGTCTCTTGCGTTTTTGCCAAAACAGGCAAACACCTTTTTTTCTTTGCGGAATCTGTTAAAATAGGAGAGTTGATTCATAAGGAGGAACATCGATGCCTAAACGAAACGATCTGTGCCCATGCGGGAGCGGAAAAAAATATAAAAAATGCTGTATGAATCGCTCAACTAACCAGGCAATGGTCGTGCAAGACGAACTAAACCAGCTTGAAACAGAATTGCTTTACATGGCATTTACCCGCTATCAAAAACAGTTAACAAATTGGGTGCAAAGCTACCATTCCGTTTATCCTGAAGCAGATAAAACGGTGACTGAAACACTTTCAAGCATGTTGCTTGTTTGGTTGATTTTTACAAAGCCCATTCAAGAGGACGGGACAACGATTTTTGATGTTTTTTATGAAGGGAAAAAGAGAAAGCTTAAACGCCCGAAAACGGCTTTCCTGTTGGAAACTTGGAAACAAACACGCCCAGCTGTTCTTGAAATTAAACAGCAAACGGATGAGCGCGTGTACAAAAGCGTCGATTTGTTAACGGGACAGCAGATCGACCATATATTGCCAACTGAGCATGAGAAGACCGCACGACCAGGCTCCACTGTCATCGGCTTTCCGGCAAAATCTGATCCGCATATGTCCTTTATTGGCCCTGTTATTAGCCATTTGCCTGAAAAAACGGCTACTATCAAACAAAAAGTCGCTTCGTTTGTAAACGAAACAGAAGACGCCTTTTTGCAGAAGTGGCCACAGCTGTTGTCAGCCCTTTTAAATAGCGAACAGGCTCCGACCGTTGCTCCTGATCAGTTCCGCTGGCATACAGACAAACAAAAGGAAACAGCCGAAGCATTGCTCAATGGCCTCCGCCTTGATCGATGCCCGCCGGAAATTGAAATGCTTGCCTTAGAGAAATGGAACCAGTTTTGCCAGGAACACAATCCGGCAATCCGCAAGCCAGCAGCGTACGCTGCTGCGATGGAATACGCCCTTCAAACGATTGCGCCTATTTCCGCTACACAAAAAGCACTTGCTAAAAAGTACGGCGTTAGCCCATCAACGATTTCTGCCCGCTCAGCAGAAATTGTGACTGTGCTAAAAGAAACAGCAACGGCCTAATGGCTGAACAGCCAAACTCTCCGCTTTGGCTGTTCGATTCTCGTTTAGGCGCCTTGCGCTTTTGCTATCGTCTAGCTTCAGGCGCCATCAGCTCGAGTCGCTTCGAACCAGCCGCTGAAGTAAAATGCTACTTCATCTTCTGGTCCTCCAGCGCTTGTCGCTGATTACCGGGCGCCTTACGCTTTTGCTATAAGGAGGGGTTTGATGCATAAGGGTTCTTCGCTGCTCACTGTATGCGTGACCGTGTTTTTTATCATTGTCATCTCAGCAGCGGCGCTCGCTTTCGTTTTTGGTTTATATTATTTAGGGATGGCCGGTTTGTTCCAACTGCTTGGCATCCACTATGACTCTGTTCAGGCATTAGCTTTGTTTGTCTTGCTTTTTTTGCTGATCGGCATTTTTATTGAATTGTTTGCTAAAGTGTTCAATACGTTGCTTCTCCCTGCTGTCGCAAGCAGACCGCTTCAAAAAATACTAGAGTTTTGCATAAGATATACATTCACACTTCCTGTTGTTTTTTTGCTAAACCACTATATGTCTACCATCCACATTAAGCTGATGTCGCAAGCAGCCCTTGCTGCATTTGTCGTTGCACTTGAAATGCTAATTGCCAATGATGATTACAGCCAAAAAGGCTGATAAAACATCTGCTTACCGATAGGTGCTTGCCATTAGGCAGGTGATCTGTCTTGTTAAATAGATCGAATTTTCCGTCATAAGCTCATGCGTCCTTTTTGTTTAGCGTAACTTTTACAATCTATTACATTATAAAACACTATTAAACGTTTTTTTCTGCTATGATTTGAGTAAGCCCATTTGGTGCTGATCATCTTTAAGGAGGAATAATATGCCGATACGAAAATCGATGCAACCCTTGATTCTGCTTGTTTTTGCTCTATTCTTCTGTTTTACCGTCCCACAATCCGTTTCTGGAGAAACAGGTGAAAAAACGCTTCATATCATTCACACCAATGATATCCATGCTAGCTTTGACGAGTATGGGAAAGTGGCAGCTTACATACAGAAAAAGCGGCAAACATCCGACCATTTTCTATATGTCGATGCCGGTGATTTTGCGAGCGGCAACCCTGTCGTCGATTTAAACAATGGAAAGCCAATGATTGATGTATTTAACCTTGCTGGCTTAGATGCGTTTACCATTGGCAACCATGAATTCGACTACGGGCAAGACCATTTAAAAACGAACATGGGACATGCAGACTTTCCTTGGCTTGCCGCCAACCTTGATACAGGGGCGACGGATGTCGAAAATACGAAACCTTATGTGTTATTAGATGCGGATGGCATCTCCGTTGCATTATTTGGCTTAACGCAAGCGCCACCAGCAACAGCACCAGCAAATGTAGTTGGTATGGATTTCGATAATGATTATATTGGAACAGCGCTTGCTTATAAAGACGAACTAGAAAGTCAAGCTGATGTCGTTATTGCTCTTACTCACATCGGCTACGACCAAGACCGCCGCCTTGCAAATGAGGTCGAGTATTTTGATGCCATTATAGGCGGCCATTCTCATACGACATTAAACGCCCCTGCCGTCGTAAACGGCACGCCAATTGTCCAAACTGGCTCCAATTTGCAACATATTGGTGAACTTGAGTTTACCTACAATGAAACGACTGATGAGGTGACAGAAGTTTCAGGCCAGCTTACAGCTGTATCCTCCTTAACAGAAACGGATAAAGACGTCCAAGCTGTTATTGACAAGTACAACGAAGAGATGGATGAGCTTCTCGGCAAAGTGATCGGCTATTCAAACACCGGGCTATCCCGTGACGGGCGCTATGATCGCGATGCTCCTCTCGGCAATTTTTGGACAGATGCCATGCGTGCCTTTGCCGATGCAGATATCGCCTTAACGAACAATGGCGGTATCCGCGACAGCATTGCCCCAGGCGAAGTGACATTAAACGATATCTATAAAATTGAGCCTTTTGCCAACGAGATTATGGTAATTGAAATGACAGGCGAAGCGATCGAAAACGTCATCGCCTATTCATACGCCCGTGATGATCGCAACCAAATCGATTTGCAAACATCAGGTCTCCACTACGAAATAATAACAGGAATGACAGGCAACTTTATTGACGTGAACGTATCAATCGATGGCCAGCCACTTGAGGCAGACTCCACTTATAAAGTCGCAGTTGCTGACTATATTGGCACTGGCGGATCAGGCTACCATTTTGAAGGCGAAATCTTACAAGAAACAGTAGGCCTAATGACGACGGCAATGGAACAATATGCTTTGGAACGTACGGCTGCAGGCCACGCGCTTGACTATGAAAGCGAGGGGCGGATTGCTTTAAAAGTCGACCCAACTGCGCCAAATCCAGGGGAGATCATCGGCTCGACGAACACAGGCCTTTATTCTGAAAACAAAAACAAACAAGATGTTGGCCTTGGCAACTTATACGCCGATTCAATTCGAGCTAAAACAGGCAGCGACTTTGCGCTTTTAAACGGTTCTTCCATCACTGGAGAAATTCCTCCAGGCTCAATTACGGACAAACAAATTGAAGCGCTTGACCGTTATGGCAACACCCTTGTTGTTGTCGAAACGACAGGTTCCCGCTTAAAAGAAGTTTTGCTCGAACAATCACGTTACCATCGAGGCGTTGATTTGCAAGGTTCTGGCTTCACTTACACGCTCATTCCAGACGAGAACAGCGGCTTTAGCGATGTGACTATACTACTTGAAAACGGTGAACCACTTGACCTTGATGGGACGTATACCGTCACTTATAACGACTATATGCATGCTTCAACCTATTACAACCTCGGCACGGCCATTGATGACAGCTACGGCCCTGTTTGGCAAGCTGTAGTTGATTATGTATCAACACAAACAGAGCCAATCGATTATACAGAAGGAAGCCGCATTGCCATTGAAGGCAAAGAGCCGGAAGACCCGACTGGAACACTGACTGTGGCAGAAGCAATCGCCAACAATTCAGGCACAAAGGCAGTCAAGGGCTACATTGTCGGGTCGATCAATAACAATCGCCCTATTATCGGTGAAGGAAGCCACGCCCCTTCTAACTTGTTATTGGCAGACTCACCAGATGAGACAGACCGGACGAAGATGTTGCCTGTTCAGCTTGTGAACGGCACCCCTGTCCGAAATGGGCTAAACTTAGTCAACAATCCTGAAAACATTGGCAAGCAAGTACGGATAACGGGTTCGCTAGAAACTTATTTTGGAACGCCAGGCATGAGAAATCCATCCACATACGGTTTTATCGAAGAACCAGTTGAACCAGAACCTGAGCTGCCAGCATGCGATTATAAAGCGTGGGACAAAACCGCCATTTATACAGCTGGCGACCGCGTCGAGCATGAAGGCGATTTTTACGAAGCCAAATGGTGGACACAAGGGGAAAATCCTGCTGATTCAGGAAGGTGGGACGTCTGGAAAAAGGCAACTGATTGCTATGAGGAGCCTGATGGACCGCAAGAATGGCAAGCAGATGAGATCTACACTGCCGGCGATCGTGTCTACTATGAAGGCCAGCTATACGAAGCGAAATGGTGGACGCAAGGCGAGAACCCAAGCAAATCGGGGCAGTGGGATGTTTGGAAAAAAGTGACTGATTCCGAAGAAGTACCCGAAGGACCACAGGAGTGGAATGCTACCACTATTTATGTCGCTGGCGACCGGGTGCTCTATGAGGGCCAGCTATACGAAGCGAAATGGTGGACGCAAGGTGAGAATCCGAGTGAATCGGGACAGTGGGATGTTTGGAAAAAAGTAAGCAACTAGCACAAAAAAGTCGGGAGCACTCCCGACTTTTTTGTTTATAGCGATTCCTGTTATGTGAGCGTTACAAGTTGTCAATGCATCGGTAGATCGATGTCTACACCGTTTCTACGCTGCTTTCGTTGCTTGTTCTCTCGCTAGCGAGGCTTCTTGCTTTTGTTCACGGAGACCGATATAGACAAAGAACAAGGCAATTAGGGCATAGCCAATCGTGTAATCGAAAGCCGCATTGATAGCCAGGGAAGGTGCATGTGTAAAGCCAAAGAAAGCTAGGACAGCGCCGATCCCGGCAAAAAGCGCCGCTTTATGGAACGTTCGATCAATGAGGCACACAGTAATAGCGCCAATGATTATAGCTGTAAACATTGCTCCTTGTCCTAGAGGCACAATCCCTTCAGAAATGCCTGCCACCACTTCCCCTGCGCTATTGTTAAAACGCGTCATCATGTAGTTGGCGATATAAGGAAGCATAGCTAACGCAACTGCAGGATAGTACTTTTTCTCGTTATTGGCAAACGTACTCGATATCATCGACATGCCGACAAAGACAAGAATCGGCGCAATTGCCGCCATCGGAATTAGTGCCGAAAAGGCAGCGATAAGGCCAGTTGCTGCTGCAAATAAGAACATCACTGCATTTAAGATGCTGTAGCCCCTACCAGCTTCCATTTCCTTAGCGCCTACTGTTGCAATATACACAGTTGTCGGGAACATGCCTCCAAAGCAAGCGCCGAGCATCGCGCCAATGCCATCTACTGCCTGGCATTCACGAACATCATATGAGTCGCCTGCTGCCGCCATTGCGTCAACATTGTTCATCGTTTCAATCGCATTGTAAATCGTAATAGGAATGAGTATGCCGAGCAAGCCGATCATAGCGCCAAACAACGCTGACATGCCTTCAAACGCTGCCAACGTTGGCAAAAACGGATAGAAACCAACATTTCCCAAAGCATTTGTAACGTCTGAACTAGATTGGTAGCCTAGTGCAAACGCCAGTATGACGCCAATCATAATCGCAAAAAGGGATGTAGGAATGCGAAACGGCATCCCGACTTTTGCCACAAAGCCAAGCAAAATGATCGACAAGGCCACAAGGCCAATGACAGGCACATCAAAAACAGAAAACAACATTTCCCCGGCAACAAACGTAAACGCCACCCCTGCTAATGCGCCTAATAACGCCGGACGCGGCGTATGCTTTCTGACCCAATTGCCAAAAAAGGCAACGAGCGCTTCAACAAGGCCCGATAAGAAAGCAGCAGCCACAGCTATTTTCCAGGCCAGTTCGTGGTCGTTTGTCATCGCCAAAGCCGGAGCGGTAACACCGAACAGAAACACAAACATGACAGGCGTGGATACGCCATAGGATAACGCCGTTACATCTGTACGTTTTTCTTTCTTCGCTAGCCGTTTGGCCATGTGTGCATAATAGAGGTTTCCGGCAATAACAGCGACAGCCACGCCAGGAATAATGCGGCCAAAGACAAGAGACTCTGGAAATCCCATTCCCAGTAGGGTGACGGTTATAACAACAAAGTTTGCGAGATTGTTTTGAAAAAGAGCAAAAAATGCATCAATGTCTTGTTTTTTAAATAAAGGATAATGGCCATTCATAAATTGTTTATTCCGCCCTTTTTAAGATTTGTTGTAAGCAAACTGTGCAGATTCTTCTACAAACTGAACCTTGTTGCCTTCTAGTGAAGAAATGCGCGCCAGCGATTCAATCCGATAGCCTTTTCCTTCAAGCAACGCCCTTCCATCTTGGAAAGACTTTTCGATCACTATGCCAATCCCGGCTACAGTTGCACCTGCTTCTTCGACGATTTGAGCGAGTCCTGTAGCAGCTTGTCCATTTGCAAGGAAATCATCAATGATTACCACACGGTCACCGGCGCAAAGCCAATCCTTTGAAACGGTCACCTCCGAATATTCCTTTTTTGTAAAAGAGTATACTCGACTCGAATAGACGTTTTCTTTGTCCATCGTCACTGATTTCTTCTTTCTAGCAAAAATCAATGGCACTTGAAGAGAATGGGCGCACATAAAGCTTGGAGCGATACCAGACGACTCGATTGTCACGACTTTCGTTACATGTTCATCAGCAAATAGGCGGGCAAATTCCTCGCCAATTGCGCTCATCAAGTTGGTATCGACTTGGTGGTTTAAAAATTGGTCAACTTTAAGCACGCCACTCGACAGCACACTTCCCCGCTTACGGATCGCTTCTTTTAGTAATTCCATTGCTTTCTCCTTTCAAAATAAAAAGCCGAAAGATCACTATAAAAATAGAGTGATCTTTCGGCTTTGAAAATAGCAACTGAAAAAGACCACTCGTAGTCAGGCCGTTATCGGCAGCCTGGTAGAGACTCGCGGACCATATTACCGCTATTATACGAGCTGATGCTTTGTTCGTTTATTTAGTTTCCCTAGCCTATTATAAAGAATCTGATCGAAAATAAAAAGAGGTTTGTAGCAAATTGGCCAGAATTACTTTTCCCATTTTATTGCAGTCGGCTTCAAGCAGCTTCTACATTCAAAATCGACTGTCAACGTATGGATTGTTGTTTCCGAATGACAATGAGGACACGTAACCGTTTGCACGCGCAGCAACGATAAGCCTACACAAATAATCGAAACTGCCAAAATGAGAAAGGCCTGCACCATGCTTTTCGCTTCTAAAGAAGCAATTGCTATTCCAGCAACAACACCAGCAATGCCTATAAAGCCGAGGGCAACTTTCCCTATTTTTAATGGCAATGGACTTTTTTTGCGTACTAACACAACCGTTTCTTTATCCATTAAACAGCCTTCTTTCTATTCATTCGTTTTTTTATATGTTCACTGTACCATATTGCCACAGTTAGCCAAAGCGTTATCTTAAGCGCCGTTCCCCATTTACCGCTACTGTCCGCTTCTTTCATCTTCTAATAGGCCAAAGACAAACGAGTCACGCCAGCCATCATTCAGCCACAGATGATCCCGCAAGCGCCCTTCCTGCTGCATCCCGACCTTCTTTAATACTTTAGCAGAAGCAATGTTACGAGAATCGCATGTAGCCCATATGCGGTGGAGTTTAAGCCGGTTAAATCCATCGTCTATCAGGCATGTAGCTGCCTCTGTTGCTACGCCTTGTCCCCAATAATCAGGATGGACAATGTAGCCAATCGCGCCGCTGTGGTTAGCAACGTCGATAACTAGCTCGGCGGCCCCGACCACGCGCTCCTTATTTTTTTGAGCAATCGCAAATACAAACCTCGTCCGAGGACATTTGCGAGCATCTACAATCGCTTGTTTAACGTAGTTTTGTGAATCTTTTTCGTTATTAGGGCCCCATGTCTGGTACCGGCAGACTCGTTCAAGCGAGGCATACGCATGGACGTCATGCCAATCATCGATCTTAAACTCACGCAAAAAGACATTCTTTCCTTCCATAGCTGCCTCCCCTTAACGATGAATCGACTGTCAATATCGCTTTCCGAATTATATGCCAACTAACCGTCTACTGGCTTATACCACTTCTTGAACCGTTCCAGTTCATTTACGGTGCAACGGACATTAGGGAAGTTGCTCATTTTTTTTATCAAACGGACACTGTCGACGTTATAAACGATCAATTGCACGCCTTCACAACTGCACTGCTCCGCGAATTTTCTGCTGAAATGGCGGATGTGAATAGCCAGAGAGGAAGCATTGATTGTCTTCATATATGGAAACAATGCTTTTGTTGGTTTCGTTTGAATAAGGCCAAGCTCAAGCGCTGGAGAAAGTTCCCGCATCCTTCCAATGGACGCATGGTTAAATGAATTGATATAAACATCCTGCTCCAAGTTATAGTCTTTAATCAATTGGTATACAGCTTGCTCAATGCCATTGTCGCCGTTTTTGTCTTTCTTTAGCTCAATCGCCATTTTGCAGCGGCCCGCAAAAGCAGCAAACACGTCTTTTAATGTAGGTAGTCGTTCTTTTTCATATACCGTTAACTCTTTTAACGCAGCAAGGGAGTAATCTTTTACGTACCCCTTGCCGTTCGTCACCCGGTCAACTTTTGGATCGTGGATAATAAGCGGTACGCCATCTTTCGTAAGCCTCACGTCCATTTCAATCCAATAAAATCCTAAACGGATTGCCGCTTCAAACGCAGACAGCGTGTTTTCTGGGTATTTGCACGAATAGCCGCGATGGGCAATTGCTTGAATCATTCGGTCACCACCTCGCCCGTTCTCTTACATTAAATGGAGACAATCGATTTTTCAAGGAAAAATTAGTAACTTAAAATCATAAACTTAAAATAAACCCTTCACAAATAAGAATTATTTCGATATAATCAAGTTTGCTTTTATAAATCGTAAACATTACGCTTAGAAAAGGAGAGACTGATGAGAAAATATTTGATAATAGCCAGCGCGTCCGTGCTTGCGTTAGGCGCTTGCCAGCCGGCAAACGAAAGCCAGTCTGGTCCTTCTGAAGAAGATACAATCACTGTGTACACAACGATTTTTCCTTATGAAGATTGGACGAAAAAAATTGGTGGCGAATTTGTGGAGGTTGAAAACATCGTTCCTGTAGGCGCCGACGCCCATACATATGAGCCAACGCCACAAACGATGATCGACGTCGCTGAAGCCGATGCTTTCATTTACAACGGGGCAAGTCTAGAACCATTTGCCGATAAAATTACTTCTGCCGTTGAAGGTCATGATGTCGTCACATTAGAAGCTTCCGCTGCGACAGATTTAATCGCTCGTTCACACGACCACGATCATGGACATGATCACGGGGATGAACATGATGATGACGACCATAATCATGAAGCTGAAGACGAGCATGATCATCACGACCATGACGGGGAAGATGGACATGGACATGACCACCATGACAATGAAGGAGAAGCAGGGGATATCGCTGCAGCCACCATTGACGGGCTTGCCGACCATTACCACTCTGGCGACACAGTTGAATTAACAGCACAATCCCCTGAAAACAGTGACCATTGGCATTGGTATACACTTGCGGCTGATGAAGATGGGGCTGATCCAGATGCTTGGGAAGTCGTACCTGATAACCATTCCGATGTTTACACTGGAACAGCGGAAGAAAACGGCCTCCAAATCGTCGCTAAACAATTTGACGAAGACCACAACGTCATTGCCGAAAGCGAGCCGGTAACGATTCAGATTGACGACCATGAGGAGGGCGGCTCACACGATGGCCATCATCATCATGGAGACCAAGACCCCCACGTCTGGCTTGACCCAATTCGTTCAATTGAAATGGCAGAAGCGATTAAAGACATGCTCGTTGAGCTAAAGCCTGAACAAGAAGCCTATTTTAATGATAACTTTGAAACATTGAAGGCACAGTTTGAAGAGCTTGATACACAAATGCAGGAAATGGTTGACGATGCTTCAGTCGACACATTCATTGTTTCTCATGCTGGTTACGGTTATTGGGAAGAACGTTATGGCATTAAACAAATCGGGATTGCTGGCATTTCCCCGACAGATGAACCATCGCAAAACCAACTTGTTGAAACGGTAGAAACAGCAAAAGAACTTGGTTTACATTACGTAGTGTTTGAGCCCAATATTACTCCTTCCGTTGCTAAAGTCGTTCAAGACCATCTTAGCGCAGAAGCACTGACGATTCATCCCCTTGAAGCCCTTACACAAGAGGATGAACAAGCAGGCGCGGATTATTTCTCGATTATGGAGAACAATATTGAGACATTGCGTACTGCCCTTAACAATTAAAGGCTGTAACCTGAATTAGCTTATTGCAGTAAACACCAAAAGCGCCTGGATTTTTCCGGCGCTTCAGACTGTAGACAAACGCTCGCATACTTCGTCGTTTGTCTCGGTCATATGCTCATGAACCCACGTTCTATTCGCATCTTCCCTCGCCTGCACTCCTCGTCTGACAAGCGTTTTCTATCAGTCTGAGGGCGGTTATCGACTTTGTCGACAACCAAAAGCGCCTGGATTTTTCCGGCGCTTTTTTTCGTGTTATTGGTTTGAATGGTTTTTCCCCTGGTGGTGCACCATATCAAGGACAATCATTAAGGCAATCCCTATTGTCTCATGGCGCTGATCATGAATGGTTAGATGATATGTATCTCCCCAGCTCAGCCATTGTTTCTCGACGTTCATAATTTCTTTGCCATCCCCGACCACCCGATAATGATGGTCCAGCAAACTACCCTCTATCGTCCAATTAAGGGGGGTAATTTCATATTTGGCACGAAAGAAAGTAAGTTTCTTTGTTACGTGGCATAGTTCCTTTTCTTCATTCGAAATCGTGTAATGAGGCAAAAACGAAAACAATTTCTCTTTAATTTGCAAGACTGGCTTCCCATCTACGGTTGTGATCGCTAATTGGTTTGCAAAGGAAAACAATTTGCCGTCCACTTTGTATATCGGTTCCTCATTCCCGTCAAAAACCGTGAACTGATCTTTAAATGAGAAAATACGTTGTTTTACATAATAATCCATTATTCACTCGCCACTCCCTTTCCCCTATCCATAGCATAACATAATTGAAAAAGGGTTTCGTTGTCCATTTGGCATAGGTGAATATCGATAGTTACCGGGGTAAGCCGCTAACAACGGGATAAGCGACAAACATTCGAACACTTGCCTCTAGACGCTGTGTTTGCGATAATAAAACCAGTTTTAATACTTTTAAAAAGGATCCTATGCCATGAATATATTGGTGACGCTTAACGCTCATTACTTAAAGCCTTTACAAGTAATGCTGACATCGCTATTTATGAATAATGCAAACGAAGACTTTACCATTTACTTAGTCCATTCGTCCATTCCAAAAAAACAGCTTCAACAGCTGGAGCAATTTGTGCACCAACAAGGGCATACATTGATCATTGTAGAAACGAACAAGACGCTATTTGCCAGCGCGCCCGTCGTCAAACATTATTCATCTGAAATGTATTACCGTTTGTTGGCCTATCGATTTCTTCCAACGGAGCTTGACCGCATTTTATACTTAGATCCCGATATTTTGGTGCTAAACCCGATTCGCGATCTGTATGACACCAATGTTGATTCCTATTTGTATGCAGCTGCACAGCATAGTTTTATTAACATCCAAGAAATCAACAAGTTTAGACTGAATGCTTATGAAATGGAAGCATACTACAATTCAGGTGTCCTCCTTATGAACTTAGCCAAGCAACGGGAAACCATGGACATAAACGACATTTTTGCCTACGTTGAAAAATACAGGAATCGTCTCGTCCTTCCTGACCAAGATGTATTAAACGCCCTGTATTCTCCTCAAATTAAAAATGTCGATGAACGTCTTTATAATTACGATGCTCGTTATTACCGCTACTACAAACTAAAAAGCGGTGGCCGTTTTGACATTGACGCCGTACTGCGGCAAACAGTCATCCTCCACTTTTGCGGAAAAAAGAAACCATGGCATAAAAATTACAATGGCAAGTTTCATTCCCTTTATAAACATTACGAAAAACAGGCATTCCTAATAACTCACTAGGCTTTTGAACGTGGCCAATGGTTTTCTTTCCCTATGATCGTAAACAACGCTCTCCTCCCTTTAATTTTAGACGAGAGCGTTGTTTGCTTTAAGCTTCATCGTTATTCTTACTGGCTTCTTCGTTCCATTAGATTAATTCCTAGTCCCATTGCGATAATTCCAATCAACACCATAACCAACAATGACATGCCCACATCCTGCAAACCAGCATTATAAAAGATGACAGCCATAATGGCGTCCATCGCATGTGTCAGCGGAAATAAATCGGCAATAAACAGCAGCACAGGGTTTGTAATCGTCCCAGGCATCATATATGCCCCACTAATTAGCGGCATAATGGGGATAAGCGAAGGGTAAATCGCCAAAAATTGCTCCGGCGTTTTTACAAAACCGGTAATAAGCATCGCCACGCTTATCATGCTAAAAGTAAAAAATGCTGCGATTAAAACGACAAGCCATAGTTGGTCTCCTACCTCATAATTTAAACCATACTTAAACACGATCAGCACGACGCAAATCTGAAACATGGTTATTAAAAAACTATATAAAAGATAACTACTGTACATGCTGGTTTTGCTTATCGGCGACAGAATCATTCGATTCCATACGCCAGAAATTTTATCGTACATCACATTGTTCACTTTAAAACCGGCAATAAACATTGAGACTAGAAAAGTAAAAGCAAACAATAGCTGCGTCGTCATGTTATACTCAATCGTTTCCTCGCGGTCAATGCCTTGTACTTCTACCTGAAAAGGGGCATCCTTCAAATACCGCTCAAACTCCTCGCGGCTACTTCCGTCCTGAGCCGAAATCGCCCTACCGTATGCCTCCCGTTGAAAGACTTTATCAACATGCTGTTGAACAATAGCGACGCTAGGTAATTCGCCAGCGGCAATGAGTTTATAATCTGCTTCCATTAGCTTTACGGCCACATCAAGTTGACCAGCTCGTATGTCCTCCCGGGCTTGCTCAGGATCAACGATGATAAACTGGAATGCATCATCCCCATTCAATAATTGTTCCCATTTTTTCTCAATACTTGAGGCATTCTCCTCCTCACTAAAAATAGCGACTGTTGTCGGCGAATGAACACCGCCAGTAAATAAGAGTGTAGCGAGGATGCTACCAGCCATTAATAATAATAGCAAAAGCGGGTTTCGCTTATCTTTCATAAATTGCGCCCATAATACTGGTTTCACTACGCTTCCCCCCTTTTAGGATAAAAGGCTAAACCAGCAATACTACATAAAGCAAAGAATGAGATCAACAAGACGCTTGGGCCAACTAGCGACGTTACTTGTTCGAACCGGACCCATTCTGTAAACATGACTAATGCAACACCATTTGGTGTCCATTCACCAATTTGTTGCAACCAATCAGGCAAGATGTAAATTGGAACAAAGTTGCCTCCCACGACACCAAACAGTATAATGACGAGCATAAATAGGCCATTTGCAGCCTCCACCTTCTTCATTCTCAGTAAAATGGTGGTGAATATAGCAGCTAAGCCGGCAATTGCTAAAGAGACCGAGGTAACGATTCCTAAGAGTCCTAACCAAAAATTCGCCGTTCGCTCAGGGAATACATCAAGAATGAAATGGGCCAACGTAAAGACAAGCATGATTTGCAGCCAAGCCAAGCAAAAAGTTGAAACCGTTTTTCCAACTAGAAACAGCAATCGATTTTGATGCGCGATAAGGATGCGATTAAATACTTGTTGCCTTATTTCCTGCCCTGTTTTTGTAGCGACAGTCATAGCGGTAAATAAAGCAAACAATATGGCCATCGTAATCGTGAAATATTGCGTTAATGAAAAGTTCTCCGCTGCTTCCTCCTGTTCAAAGCCTCCTTCTGGAAGCTTCACCTCTACTTCAGTAGCGCCGGAGAGGTTTTCCAGAGCAAAGTGGTAATTTAAATGATCCATAAAGCCGTGAATGATATTGTATAATGCACTAGTGTCACCTGTTTCTTTATCCCTCTTAAACGTCAGCGTTGTAGTCGGAGATTTTCCAGTTACCGCGGCATACAAACTATCAGCAGTAAAGCCGTCCGGTATAAGAAGAAAGCCATCTATCTCCTCCTCACCTACTTTTTTGACTGCCTCTGACTCCTCTATTTCGTAAACAGTCACCCACTCTTTTAATTCGTCGCTTTCGAAATAGTCGAGTAGTATCTCCACTGGGCGCACTTCATTTGTTCGTTGCACTAGTTCTTGTGCTTCTTGTTCTGAGAATGAAGCATCATGAAGCAATTTTTCCTTTAATTGTGCTGATGCTTCTGTTTCATCGTCCTGATTGACGATCGCTACATGTAAATCGATCGCTTCCTCATCATTTCCAAGCAACCCAGAAAAAGCAAAATTGAGCACAACTACTAATAGAATCGGCAGCACCAGCACAGTAATAAGCTCTTTCCGATCACGCCAAAATGTGAGCAAGTCTTTTTTTATATAACTTTGCATAGTGGCCTCCCTTAATCCCGTAGCCTACGTCCAGTTAAGTGAAGAAACACATCCTCCAAACTTGGCGTTTCCGTATGAAAATTAATAATTTGAATACGATGCTGTTCAGCAAGATGTACGAGCTCACTGATTAAATTGCTTCCTTTTTTTGCAATCATCTTCAACTCCACATGAGAGCCCTCTACTTCGCGAATACCATTCAGCGCTTTTACTTGTTCAACAAAACCGGGGTCGCCTTTACTAAGCTCCACTTTGATTGTGTCCTCTGTTGATAAGATGCTAAGCAGCTCAGCCTTTGTACCTGAAGCAATGATTTCACCATGATCCATAATGTATAACCGGTCACAAAGTTGCTCCACTTCCTCCATATAATGGCTGGTGTACAAAACCGTTGTTCCCTTCTTTTCATTTAGCATGCGCACCGTTTCCAAAATATGATTTCTCGATTGGGGGTCAATGCCGACAGTAGGCTCATCTAGTATGAGGATTTGTGGTTGATGCAACAAGGCTGCCGCAATATTCATTCTTCGTTTCATCCCACCAGAAAACGTTCTCACCAATTCTTTGCGGCGATCGGCTAATCCAACAATTTCTAACGCTTGTTGGATTCTTCCTTCTATGTCTTTGTTTCTGATTTTATAGATGGAACCAAAAAATTTAAGATTTTCATATGCTGACAACTCTTCGTATAATGCTAATTCCTGTGGCACAATTCCTAATACCTTTCTCATCTCGCCTGGTTTATTTACAACATTCATTCCCTTTAGCCTAATTTCACCGGCTGTAGGCTTAATTAATGTGGAGATCATTGAAATGGTAGTCGATTTCCCTGCCCCATTTGGGCCTATTAAACCAACCGATTCGCCATGATCCAAATACAAGCTAACATTTTGTACTACTTTCTTCCCTTTAAATGATTTGCTTACCTGTATCGTTTCAAGCATAGAGAAGCCTCCCTTTTTTACTTTCTTTCATGTAGCTTAAAACAAAAAAACCGAAGTCCCTACTGACTCCGGTCACTCGTTCAAATGACTGTTGTTACTTTCGTCACTTTTTCTCCACTCACACAAGCTGATGGCGAATCGCATAAATGGCCAGTTGGGTCCGGTCCCTTAATGCCAACTTGTCAAAAATCTGGCTCGTTTGATTTTTAACTGTGCCAACTGACAAGCCTAATCGCTCTGCTATCTCTTTGTTATTTAGCCCTTCTCCTATACAAGTTAAAATCGCCCGTTCCCTAGGCGTTAGGCTAGGATCAACAGATGGCACCTCTTGATTTTGCAGAAGAGTAGGCACTACTTTAGCAGCTACCTGATCCTCAAGGGAAAGACCTCCATTTAAAGTACTTTTAATCGAACGAATCAATGATTCCGTGTCGCCGTTTTTCAGCATATAACCATTAACGCCTAATTTTAAGGACTCAACCACGTACTGATGATCATCAAACGTTGTCAGCATCAATATTTTCATTTTCGGATAACGCAAGCGCATCACCTTGGCCGCTTCAATTCCATCCATTTCAGGCATGCGAATATCTAAAATTGCCACATCGAAAACTTGCGTTTCACATAAACGAAGCGCTTTTCTCCCAGGGTCAGCCTCTCCAGTTACTTTGATCTCTTCATCGGTTTCGATCATTGCTTTTAACCCTTGCCGCACCATGACTTGGTCTTCTGCTAGCAGCACCTTAATCATTCTATCCTCTCCGATCAGCTAATCGTATACTTCCTCTGACGACAAATTGTGAACCATCATGAATAACTTCCATAGAACCATTCACTTTTTCTAATCGGTCTCTCATCGCTTTTAAGCCATAGCCCTCTTGGAAATAGGGATTCGGAGTCGCCTCATTCGTCACTTCAAAGCGAAATATACTTCCACCAGGTGATTCAAACAGTACTCTAACTTCCCTTGTAGAGCTATGTTTCATTATATTCGTAAGCGCTTCTTGTACAGCACGGTAGATCGCAAAGGATTGCTCACCTGACAACGATGCAGCAAAGGCACCGTGCTTAACAGAGAAATGAATTTTCATAAAACTTTCCATTTCCAGTTGCCGAATTAGACGGATCACACCCTGTAACCCACCTACATCTTTTTGTTTAAAGGATTTCACAGCCTTCCTAGTTTCCTCTAAGCTTTGTTCGGCTAGTTTTTTAAGGTCCGCGATTTTTGGTTTATCCTTTTCAGCGGCAGTTAGTCGGAAGGCTTCAAATTGCATAAGCAGTGCTGTCAGTTTATGACCGACAGAATCATGGATCTCGTGGCCAATCAACATCCGCTCGCCCTGCCTCGCCTGCTCCTCCTCTGTCACAAGTCGCCTTTTCATTTTCCTGTATTCTTCAAGTAAAGCGCCATGCTTTTGTATTAATTCTGTTTGCCGATTATGGATCGATTGATAATACAACAAAGACATGAGTAGCAAAAGATAAAATAAGCCTATCCAAGCCAGTTCTGAAATCGAAAGACGAACTTCAGCTACGATCAATAGCATAAAGCTTAATTGAACACCAATGACAATCAAACTTTTTAACCGTGGTAAGTAAAAAACAGCCTCAGCGAGGACTAACGCCTGAACGAATAATAAAAAGGGATAAAACCCAGTTTCGATCGGATAAAAGATAACAGTAGTCGCCAAAATTTGGATAAGGAACAACGTCATTTGCATCATTGGTTTTCCTGCAAACAGTGGGAGCAAAAACAGCAAGAGAAAAAATAAACAAAGACTCGCAAGTTGAATTTCGTTTAAATGAGTGGTCCTGCTTGCTATTGCAACCATCCATACAAGGAAATGGATCCCAATCCAAATAAAATACGTTTTATTCATCCTACAAACTCCTTCCAGGGTGCCCGCGATCCAATTAGGCCAACCAACCAGAAAAATGTGCGAACCAATTACTTATATAAACGAAACCACTTCGCCTTAAAATAGCGCTTATTGCTATCAGCATTCACCTGGTCCATTCCAAATCCTTTCGACTTTTATTAGTTTTTTGCCCTGAAACACGAGCTCATAAATATCAGGCATCCCAAGGCTTTTCCAAAAAAGAAAATCATAGCTTCGGTCAAAGAAATTCATCAGTAAAACCATGATATTGCCGTGAGTGGCTACGACAATGTTTTTCCCTTCATATTCTTCCAACACGTTTAGCAGTGCTTGAACGCCCCGCTTTTGAGCGGCCACGTTCGATTCTCCCCCTTCCCAAAAGAACGTAGGGTCTTCCCAAACTTTTGCAATCGCTGCTTGAAAGTCCTCCATCGGCTTTTCAGACAAACGCCGCTCTTTAAAGCCCTCTTTTATAATCACTTTTTCCCAATTTCAGCAGCCACACATTCCACAGTTTGAATCGCACGCTTATATGGACTTGAGAGGACAGCGTCGATTTTTTTGTTTGCAAAAAGCCTTCTCACGTTCTCGCTAGCGACAATCCCTTTTTCTGATAATGGCCTTCCAAGCTCGTCTGCTGTGTACGTTGAATGGGCGTGGCGGACTAAATACACGTTCGTTTGCAAATGAGCGCCTCCCTTTATGTAGCTCGCACTCCCTTGACTTGAGGCAAACGTAATCAATCGGCAGCAATCACTCTCCTAAAATCTCACGTAAAAACAGCTCACGATTTTCTAAAAAATGCCGTGTCAATTGGTAGTGTTCCGTTTGTTCATAGTCAACCTCTTTGATCGCATCCTGATCAAAACTAAAAATCGTTCCATGTGGATAGCCTAATAAAATAGGAGAGTGAGTCGCAATAATGAATTGGCTTTCCCCTGCCGAAACCAAATCATGTAAAATCGCTAGAAACGAAAGTTGCCGCTGTGGCGACAGAGCCGCCTCAGGCTCATCTAGTAGATAAATTCCTTTTTTATTGAATCGATTCGTAAAAAGTGACAAAAATGCTTCGCCGTGTGACTGATGATGCAAGGAACGACCCCCGTATGCATCGAATATACCGATTGCATCAATATGGGAAGCAAACTGATAGAAAGACTCAGCCCTAAGAAAAAAACCATTTGAAACTTTTGGCAACCATGAAAGGCGAATATACTCGCCAAGCGCGGATTCTGACGCTTCTACTTCATAATAATTATTCCGTCCGCCCCCCGCCGTATTAAAGTCACATTTATCGGCAATTGCTTCTAGCAATGTTGATTTTCCTGAGCCGTTTTCGCCGACAAAAAAAGTGACATTGCTCTTCAAATCAAGCCTATGAAAATGTTTCATAACGGGAATAGAAAAAGGATACGATTGAAAAGAAGAAATTTTTTCCCGCTGCAATTCAATCCGTTTTAAAAACATGTATACCCACCTACCATTCATAATCGTACTTTCCTACCCATTCACCTATTTTTTAGCCAGCGCTTGTTAGAATGTAGAACGACCCTTGCTTCTTTTTACATTGTACAAAAAAGCCTGTCGACTGTCCTAACAAAACCGAAATGCAGTCGGCCAAGTCGTGCCTGGACGCATCGCTTGCCGTAAAGGTGCACTCCTTTATGTTAAAAGGAGCAATTAAAAAGAAGTATAAAAATCATAAATATGTTATCCTATTGTCTCACTAACCTAAAAGGAGTTTCGGATGATGAGCAACCTTACAGCTAAACGTTTTATTGATGAGTTGCAACTCCATCAGAATGAAGCGGACAAAGAAAAAATGAAAAAATTCTTTAAGGGCTCAGACCAAAACACGACGTGCTTTGGGTTAAATATGCGTACCGTGTTCCAAATTGCCAAGCAATTTACGGACATGCCCCTAACAGAAATAGAACAGCTCTTAGAAAATAATTATTATGAAGTAAGAATGGGCGCCGTCAGCATTATGGATTTCCAGGCCAAGAAAAAGAAGCTCACAGATGAACATAGACAGGCCTTGTACGACCTTTACATTCATAGGCATGACCGTATCAACAATTGGGATTTTGTCGACCGTGCCGCTCCTTCTGTAGTCGGAACCTATCTGCTGGATAAACCCAAAGATAAGCTGTACGAAATGGCGCATTCCCCGAATATTTGGGAGCGGAGAACGGCGATTGTAAGTACGTTAAGCTTTATTAAAAACGGCCGTTTGGAAGATACATTTGCTATTGCTGAAATACTTGTCAACGATAAAGAAGAGTTAATCAACAAAGCGGTTGGCAGTTTTATTCGTGAAGCCGGTAAAAGGGACGAGGAAAAATTAAAATCATTCTTGAATAAACATGCCCGTACAATGCCTCGGGTTACGCTTAGATATGCGATTGAGAAGTTTGATAAAAGCACACGGGACTACTATTTACGTTTAAAAAAGAACGAATGAAGAAGCAGGTCATCTAAGAAAGCAGCAGCCTGTACAGTCCGAACTTTTCTCATTATGCGCTTGAATACAATCCGTAGTCTGCGCTATACTATAGAAAATAACGACATTAGGCCAATGAAGAGAATCCAACTCGGAGGCGTTTTCGTCAAGGGGAAGCCGTTCCCCCTAAGTTAACCGGACCCGCCCGTTACCGCGGAACTAAGTGGATTGGACAGTTATGCTGTTCGGTCAATTTGGGTGGCACCGCGAGAAAAGCGCTCCTCGTCCCAATCGGACGAGAGCGCTTTTTTGTATTCTCATTAAAAAGGAGTGCGTTGCCATGTTGGACATCAAATGGATTAGGCAAAACCAAGCGGAAGTGCAAACGATCGCGGACCAAAAGGGAATCCCCATCTCCATCCCTCAATTAGTTAAATACGATGACAGACGGCGAGCCCTACTCCACGAGTTGGAGCAGCTGCGGCAAGATCGGAATCGGCTCAGCCAAGAAATCAGCGTGTTCATGCGGAGCAATGAGCCTGAGAAAGTTGACCACCACAAAAAACGTGTGAAAGAAATCAATCAACGTTTACACACTATTGAAGAGGAGTATAAAGAAGTCGAGAACCACTATAAACAGCTCATGCTTTATGTACCTAATGTCGTGTCACCAGATACGCCGGTAGGCGGCTCCGATGATGACAATGTAGAGATAAAACGGGTCGGCAAACCGACAACGTTTGCTTTTGAACCAAAAGATCATGTAGCGCTTGGAAAGCTCCATCAGATGATCGATATCCCCCGCGGCGTTAAGACTGCCGGCAGCCGCAATTACTACTTGACGGGTATGGGAGCGATCTTGCACCGGGCAGTGCAGCAGTTGGCCATTGACGTGTTGGTCCAAAAAGGCTTCAAGCTGCTTGAAGTGCCGCTCATGGTCCGGACAGAGGCCTTGCTGAATACCGCACACTTCCCGCTTAGCCAAGACCAAACATTTAAAATGGCAGAGGAGGACAGATGGCTGGTGGGAACGTCTGAAGTGCCCCTTGTGTCGTATTACGACCATGAAATGGTAGACGTCGCAGAGCCGATCAGACTTGCTGCCGTCTCTACCTGCTTCCGTAACGAAGTGGGATCAGCAGGAAAAGACGTTCATGGCTTGTACCGGTTGCATCAGTTTGCAAAAGTCGAGCAAGTGATTTTGTGTGAAGCTAATTTGGATACATCGGAACAGCTCTTTCAAGAGATCACGGCCAATGCGGAGGAGATCCTGTCGCTCCTTGAGCTTCCTTATCGCATCGTGGCCGTATGCACCGGCGACATGTCCCAAAAAACCTACAAACAATGGGACATCGAGACCTGGATGCCAAGCCGGCAAGCGTACGGAGAGACTCATTCGGCCTCCAATTTGCTGGATTTTCAAGCCCGCCGCTCAAACATTCGCTACCGGGATGGAGACGGTAAGACGCAATTTTGCTACACCTTGAATAACACGGCCATCGCTTCGCCCCGTATATTGATCCCACTGCTGGAGAATCATCAGGAGGAAGATGGTTCCATTCGGATTCCCCAGGCTTTGCAAAAATACTTAGACGGGTTGGAACGCCTGGAGCCCTGATAGGAAGTATCCGCCGGTAGAACCGGCGGTTTTCATTTCGCCTTATAAGGGCCTTTTACGATAAGCGCGTTTACTAAAGTTATTACCAGGAAGTTCAGTAAAACGATTTTAACTCCCGACTTCTGCTGAACTTATATACGGCAATTAGAAAGAACATCAATGCGAAGGCCAGCAAAATAACAAGATTCAACATGATGTCACTCAGCATACTGTCCTCCTGCCGTAGACCAATCGTTTCAAGCAGCCAATATTGCGGCAAAAATTTTGCGATACTTTGAATGTAAGTCGGTATGATACTCTACCGGGAACATGCACCCGGCCAAAAGACTGGTAGGAATAATGATTAAGGTCTGCCAGGCGCTGGCCTTCATCGAATTGTCCGCAAGTGCAACGATCATGAGACAAGCTGACCGCTACTAGAGCAAAAAACATTAAAACGATAAACAGCAGCCAAGCCGATCCCCGGGCTCATATGAAAAAAGACAATCATAACGAGCAATGTTCCTCCAATTTGGAGCATCATGACAGGCATGTTTACAACCATATTGGATGCTGTATACATATTGCCCGTTACAGGCGTGCACAACAGCCGCCGATATGTGCGGTTTCCTTTTTCTTGATCATTATTCCGGATAAATTGAACGCGGAAAACATCATCAAAATAAGCAGATAACCAATTGACGTTGATCTTATTTGAACAGCAGACAACTGAAAATCACTTTCGTTATATTGTTCGTATAACGCCCTGAAATCCTCCTCGCCTTATGCTACGTCCCCGACAGTGGAAGCCCTCTCTTCCATCCCGATGATACCCATTCCTTTAATTACTTGCCTTTCACCATTGCCGTGATCGGAGATCATATATTTAATCATCGTATTCAACACCTGAATATGGACTGTCACAACGCTGGTCTGTGCATATTTCATCGTATTTGTTAACGATTCCATCATGTTTTCCTCGAAGATCTTCCAGTGCACCGGGGCAATCATATCGAGATTGCCTTCATGCGTCAAGAAAATTCGAATCGGTTGCGTTGCGGAAAATTGCTCGGTAAGCCGTTTCATGCGGCGCAACCCAAGCTGTTCCATGAGCGGTTTTATATTTCTGAGCATGAGACGAATGCGTTCCACCTACCACCCAATGAACAAAGACAGGATTTTTAAGTAATCAAATAAGAAGTAGTACAACTATGTATATCTTTCTTATTCAAAATATTGAAATGTGAATTGTTCCAGTTCAATTTTGACGCAAAAGCTCTGCTAAACTTGAAATTTCCTCAATAATAAGCTCTGGCTCATGATGATGCACATAATGTCCCGCATTGTCTAAAATAATTTGTTTATGGTTTGTAGACCATTCTGCCAATTCTTCCTGAGACTCCGACCACCCCTCGATCACTTGCTGACTGCTTCCCGCTGTGAACCAAATTAATGGTAGATCGCCAAGATGACCGCCATCGACCACTTTTTTGGCATTTGACTGCAGATGCAGCATTTCGTCAATGACTGTGTCATTTGAAAAATTTTTTAATAGCATCGCTAGCTGCATCTCTTTAAGTGACTCAGGAATATCTTGCCCATATCCCTCTTCTGGCTCTAGTAAGGCTTCTGCAACAGATGGAACGTGGGACAAAACACGCAGAGTTCCACTAGTTTTCAACAATTGCATAAACTTCTGCGTTGCTTTGGAAGGTGTATGATAGGTCTTATAAAATGTCGGATTGCCTGCATCAAGCAAAACAATACCTGCGACTTCATCTGGATACGTTTGGGCAAAGCGAATAGCCTCAAGAGATGCAATTGAGTGGGCTACGAACAGATAAGGCCCCTTCTCTCCACTTTCACGCAGGGAGGTGGACAATTCTCCCGTAATAGTATCAATATCCCTTAAAACCGATGTTTGATCACTCCAGCCATAACCAAATCGATCATAAACGACCACTCTGGCTTGTTTGGAGAGCTTCTCATGCAGTGGATAGAAATCTACATATGGATTTTCTGTGCCATGCCCCGAAGCCAGGACAATTGTAATATCTCCTTCACCTTGTGTGTATACATGCATCTGTTGCCCATCAAGATCAACCATTTTGCCTACTGGCGGATTTTGGATCGCATCGGCCTTCAAGCTCTGATGTTGGTAGATGAAACCCGCGCTTCCTAATACAACCACCAATATCATAATGAGCACGAGTTGGAACCATCGTTTCTCCATCCATTTTTTCTTTTCTTCTAAAATGATAATCATCCTACTTTCATTTAATATCCGTTCATTCGTATGAATGAAATTCTTGCAATAAAAGTTTCGTCATGCTATTATCATTTTATAAAATAGTAATAACATGTCAAGCTGTTATTTACAAATACGAGAGGTTACCTATGAAAAAAGCCGATTTACTACTTCATCCCGTACGCATGCGAATAATTCAGCAGTTGCTTATGGAAGAATCTCAGACGATTTTACAATTGGCTGAAGCACTTGGAGACGTGCCGCAAGCGACCCTGTACCGCCATATGAAGCTGATGTTGGAAGCTCAATTAATTGAAGTCGTCCAGATTAACAAGATACACGGTCAAGAAGAACGCGTCTATGCAGCTGTAAAAGAAAACTTGTCCATTTCGGGAAGCGAAGCATACTCCGCTTCTCAAGAGGAGCATATGCGATACTTCTCCATCTTCCATGCCAATCTTCTGCAACAAGCAACCACTTATCTGAGTAAAACATCGGCGGAGCACTATGAGACGGATGGCTTCGGCTACTGGAATGCGCCGCTCCATATGTCGGATGAAGAATTCGCGTCATTTGTTTCTGGTATTAATGAACTGCTGGAGCAGGTTGCGGCGAACAAGCCAACACCTGAGAGAAAAACGCGTCTATTTGCTTCTATGATGATTCCCCTACTTCAAAACCAACAAGTAAAGGAGAGTAACGATGAATATTGAATTTCAGTTTGACCCTACTAAAGTTGTCTTGACGTTTTCAGGGCTAGCAGCCATTACAGGTTTTAAGCGACAATTGACGATTCCTTATAGTGCGATTAAATCTGTGCAGGCTGGGTCTTTCCATGAACGCGTTACGGCATTACCAACTGGAGGTGTCTCACTACCCTTTTACCGAACAGGACGCTTTTTTCATAACGGAAAGCGGACATTTATGGCTTACTCGAAACGACATTCGACTATAATCCTCGAATTGGATCCCTCGTCTTTGTACGAGCGTATTGTTGTGGAAACACATCAACCTGAGCAAATCAAGCAGCAGTTGATGGATCGTTGTTCGCATTTATTTTAAAGAGTAATTCGAGATTTCAGCAACACAAGAGAAATATGGAATTCTTAGTTTGCTATACGATTATTCCACCAATCGAAAGGCGTTCTGAAAACATGAGTACTCTTACCGCTGAACGCTTTATACATGAATTACAGCAGCACCAAAATGAAGCAGGAAACAAAAATTCAAAAATGTTTAAAGACTCAGATGAAAACACAAAGTGCCTAGGTCTCAACATGCGCACAGTCTTCCAAATTGCCAAGCAATTTACGGAAATGCCTTAACGGAAGTCGAACGACTTCTGAAGAGCGATTATTATGAAGTGAGAATGAGCGCCGTCAGTGTCATGGATTTTCAGGCTAAGAAAAAGAAACTAATGAATCAATAAAGCTGTCGCAGTTTTTATTCGCGAAGCCGTCAAAAAAGACGAAGATAAGCTGAAGTCTTTCCTGGATAAGCACGCCCGCACCATGCCACGAACGACTCTAAGATACGCAATCGAGAAGTACAAAAGACTACAAATTGTGGACGTCACTAAGCCATCCGACTAGCTGCCATCTCAACCTGCTTCCCGCAATGAGGTAGGATCGTCAGGAAAAGACGTTCATGGCTTGTACCGGTTACACCAGTTCTCCAAGGTGGAGCAAGTCATTTTGTGTGAAGCCAGTTTGGAGACGTCGGAACAGCTATTGCAAGAGATCACGGCCAATGCTGAGGAGATCCTATCGCTGCTAGAGCTTCCTTATCGCGTCATGGCCGTATTCACCGGCGACATGTCTCAGAAAACCTACAAACAATAGGATATTGAGACCTGGATGCCAAGCCGCCAAGTGTACAGTGAGACTCACTCCGCCTCCAATCTGCTGGATTTTTGCCGTTCGAACATCAGATACCGGAATGCCGATGGCAAGACGCAATTTTGCTACACCCTGAACAATACCGCCATCGCTTCGCCCCGTATATTGATCCCGCTGCTGGAGAATCACCAGCAGGAAGACGGCTCCACCCTAATTCCGCAAGCGTTGCAGAGATATATGCATGGCTGGAATAAATGAAAGCCAGCCCCTCTGTGGACAGAGGGGCTGCAGGTTTTATGATCCGGACACATCGAGCAAGGGAGTCTGTCCGCTTGAGACTAATCCCTGCTATTTTTCCAGGCCGTATAAGCGATTGTAAAAACGGCGGCAACCAGAAACACTAACCACCCAGGATGCCAAGCATTCCAAATAAAACCGATTGCCAGAAAAATAACAGTCGCCAAGGGCCAAATTACCGCATGAATCCAGCCATGTTTGCTCAATTGCTCATATTTCTCATATTCCTTTACATATTCTTCATTGTTAGTAACCAATCGTTCGCATTCCATTGCCGACCCTGCAATAATGAACAAGTACACTGCAAATGCCCATGTCAGCGGCATTAGGGCTAAGAGGGGATCTCTGTCTGTATGATCTGTGTCGTTAGTCAAAAAAGGGATCCCAAAACTTAATATAATGATTACAATTCCGGTAACGATTAATATTCCATACCTTTTACGGTTGGCCAAGCTTTTCTGTCTAAAATCTTGAATAAACGAATCATCAAAAACTAATGGTTGTGTTTCAAGTTCCTTGTACGCTTTTACGCTTAAGCCTTGCCACACTAAGATGGCCACTCCAACAGCAACAACCATCATAAACAACACATAGCCAAAAGCTTCTTGAAAAAACATAGGCAATACGATCGAGGCGATAAGAACAGCCACTCCAGCTGCGATTTTTTTTGCACCCTGCTTCTTATTTAAAAGATAGGCTTCCACAACTTCCTGACTGGCATAGTAGCCTTCCTCAGTCGTCCCTTGTTCCCCAAGGGGCTGATCTTCCTCTTTTAATAAGTAATCGAGTGAAACCTGGAATAACCTGCTCATCTTCACGAGCTTTTCTGTTTCCGGATAACCTTGACCGTTCTCCCATTTACTTACCGCTTGTCTGGAGACTTGAAGCTTCTCGGCAAATTCTTCTTGGGACCATCCTTTTTGCGCTCTCAGTTTTTTTAATTTTCGATAAAATTCCATTCTCTTCACCTCAACCTTATCGTA
The DNA here is from genome assembly GCF_001598215.1 of Shouchella clausii. GTDB lineage: Bacteria > Bacillota > Bacilli > Bacillales > Bacillaceae_D > Shouchella > Shouchella tritolerans. Next base: position 707,727 of record NZ_BCXJ01000002.1, read on the forward strand.
AACAAGTCGCTCCTTTACGGCCACCTACTTATGGTTGCAAAGGTGTCAGTTTGGGGTTGCAATTGCCGTTATTTTGCGTAGCATCGCGGTTTATCCCCTTGCATTCGATGTTTTACCGGAACGATACCGTACAAATGGTCACCCCGGTTCTGCCATTTTATCTTAATCGTCATAAACACTTACTAACGATCGAATTCCCATATTTTTACACCAACAAAAATGACCTTCAGTTTATTTTTAACACCGAACGATTTGGAAGGCAACTATTCGATTAACCGTCCTTTTAACCTTCTTCCTGGACTAAAGCCTAATCAATTTGCTTTTCGAAAAGCTCCTTCTCCATAATAATGTCGAACGCGTCAGGAATTTTCCCGTTCGGCACATGCCAGCTGTGGGCCCGCTCGACCGTATAGCTTGGCAAACATTCCATCTGAAGCACGAAACTCTGCTGAAAATCCAATCTCTTCCACCCGCCCAGCCTCAAAAGCGACGGCTTGATCCGCTGCCGCAAGCGTGACTGGTCTGTGAGCAATGACGATTACTGTTCTGCAACGGTCGCGTGCCCGGCTTCGTTAAGCTCCTCGCTCGAAGCGTCTTAGCGCGCAAGCCAAACGTTCTCTTCAATCGAGGAGTCGAACAGATATACCTCTTAGACACGATCACGATATCGTTCAACAAGACACCAGGATCAAACCGCCGAATGTACAGTACACATCCGGTTATCAGCATCGAAAAACCGCGTAATTAGCCGTATGACGGTCGTCTTGATCCGAAAGGTCCGATTAGCGCTGTCGTACTGGAACCGGCGTGCGCTCAAAGTCAAGACATTTTGGGAACAGAGCGTAACCTCTTCCATGTTTTTTACTTGCTTGCCTTCTATCGTCTTTTCGTTTTATAATTAATGAGTAAAATTTCACTCATAAAAAATGAGGAGGCAACTACAGCTATGCCCCGTACCAAAAAACAATTCGAAGAAATGCGTAGCGCAACTCGTGATAAAATTCAATCTGCCGCCATGCACCTGTTTGTTCATCAAGGTTATGGCTCAACGAATGTGCAGCAAATTGCCGATGTAGCGGGTATCAGCATTGGCTTGTTATACCGACATTATAAAAACAAAGAAGTCCTTTTCCATGAGTTAGTGGATTTCGCCATGGCCGGGCTGCAAGCAGTAGTTGATTCATTCCGCACGGGGGATTCACCTAAAAAACAACTTGAGCAATTTGTAAAAGAAATATATAGCGATTTGTCCACAAGTGACGACCTTGCCAACTTGATGGTTCTGATGACACAGTCCTTCTTCTCAGGAGGTGCCAGCCAGAAACATCATGAAATCGTGGGACTGAATCAACAAATGCTGGAGGCGACAGCTGATTTAATCAAAAGAGGACAGGAAAAAAATGAATTTAAGGAAGGACCACCGGATGAAATGGCGATGTACTTTTTTTCAACTATACAGGGACTGGCCATTATGAAAATGACATTAAAAGAACGATTTATAATGCCTTCTGTACAAATCATTATTGCTGGACTTTCTAAGGAAGGAGAAAAATAGCATGAACATTCGCCCGCCATTCGAAGTAGTTAGAGCAGATCAAATGCCCCATGATGCAAGAAATCAAATGGCCCATATATTTGCCGATGGATTCAGCCAATGGCTCGATTATTTCTCCAATGACAAAAAAGTAATTGCCAACGCTTTTGCTCATATGTTCAAAATGGATCAGTTTTATGTAGCTGTATCTGGGCAGGAAATTGCAGCTATGGCCGCATGTACTGACTGCCATACCTTATCGTTACAGTTGGACAGAAAACAGCTAAGGAAATTCCTGGGCCTTTATAAAGGAGTGTTAGCAGGGATCATTTTAAAACGGGCGTTTGAAAAACCTTTTGAACATCCTCCGTCTAACACCGGATCGATTGAATTTGTTGGCACCGCTCTTAAATTCAGAAGCCAGGGGGCAGCTTCTCACCTTCTCCATACCATTATGGAAATGACACCGTTTGAGCAATACATGATAGAGGAAGTAGCCGATACCAACTTGCCTGCCATGAAATTGTATCGCAAGCTGGGCTTTGAAGAATACAAACGAAAACAGCTTTCCACCTCTGCAGCTAAAAAAAGCGGTATTCAACATATGGTTTCTTTAAGACATGTGAAAAATAAGCAAACCACTTAGGATGATTACAGTTTATTGATAATGTATTTTGTCAGCTGTTTATTTGCAGTGATACGAACCATTTCACGGCGAGTTATGCATCATACGGGGCTGAACGGCACGTGCAATCCACTGTGCTCCCCTCCCCTATCTATCCTCGAAAAACTGAACCTTACGGACTTGGAAAAGGCGTGCAATCGTGAGTTAAAAAAGAGAAAAACTCGACTTAATTTTTTTGGTTAGCGACTCCCCATTCACATAATTCCTCCAAAACAGGTAATAATGTCTCTGCTTTTTCAGTGAGACTGTACTCGACTTTAGGAGGGATTTGCGGATACTCTTTCCGTTTCACCATACCATCAGCTTCCAATTCTTTCAGTTGTGAACTTAATGTTTTATAAGTAATTGTTCCTATTTGTCTTTTCAATTCATTAAAGCGAACCGTTTCGTTTTCTGCCAGAAGGTAAATAATAACCATTTTCCATTTGCCGCCAATAACAGACAATGTATAACCAAAAGGCGTATCTTGAATATGTTTCACTTTGCCTTTGTATTCAGCCATACTCATAAATTTACACTATCCTTTCGGGTAGTACCTATCAAAATAGTGCGTACTACTTTTTTATTTGTGCCCAGTTTATACTAACCTTACTTTGAAGTAAAGGAGAGAAAAACGATGACACAAAAAACAGTACGCCTATTAATGCCCCAATGGCAAGGGGGAAACAATCCTAACTACTTTTTTGGAGCCGAACTGCTTGCTTGGCTTGCCCCAAACAATGATCAACCTCTTATTCGTGTGCCTGTTCATGCTTATGATGGAACCCCTCTTGTAAACAAGAATGGTACGTATGGGAGAAAACAATTACTTGAACAATTAGTAGCTGCTCAACATATTATTGATGCTCATAAGCCAGATCGCATCGTTATGTTTGGTGGTGACTGCTTAGTCGAACAAGCGCCATTTGCTTATTTAAACGAACGATACGGCGGGGATTTAGGCTTAATTTGGATTGATGCTCATAGTGATTTGGGTAGAATTGTCGGGTATGACTACGGGCATACATTACCGCTTGGAAATCTTTTGGGAGAAGGAGATGAAGAGTTCGCAAAACATGTAAAAATCCCTCTAAAGCCTGAAAATGTTTTTATAGCGGGTTTAGATACTCCTACAGAACAAGATTTAGAAATCGTCCAAAGACTAGAAATTAAAACAGCTGGGTCAAATGAATTACTGAATAGTACTGAACCTTTAAAAGAGTGGATTAAATCAAGCAATATAAAGCACCTTGCTATTCATATTGATTTAGATGTCCTTGACCCAAAAGCATTCCGATCTTTATTATTCGCTAACCCTGAAGCGCCTTATGATTTCTCCGCTGCAGGAACGATGGAGATACCGCAATTACAGAGTCTGATTAAAGAACTATCTAAAGAAACAAATGTCGTTGGATTAGGGATAACGGAGCATATGCCGTGGGATGCTATTAATTTAAAGAACTTACTTCGGGAAATCCCACTATTAAATGAGTAAGTTTTACTATTTTACGCTTTGATGTGACTGTATAAAAAGAGTCCCTTCCAAAACGATGAACGCTCATGTCACTGGTAGTCCACTCTCGCCACTGATGACATGAGCGTTTATCCGTTAGCACAGGTTCATAGTTACTGTACGTAGTGCCTATTTAGCCTCTCCTACAAAAAAGCTCACCCCTACACTTCCTTCGACTGGATCAAGCGGCAATTTGGTTAACACTTTGCCTATGTTCTTAACAAAAATAAATCCTGTATGTCATTCAAAATGAAAATTAGGGATTGAACGCCACGTTACGTGCTGTTTTATAATAAATCCAATCACTTAGATTTGAAGGAGGCTAGTAATGTACACAATCGGCCAGCTTTCCAAAAAAACAGGCGTTACAGTTAGAACACTTGACTACTATGACGAGATTGACTTGCTGAAACCTGCTGCCGCCACTGAAGGCGGCCACCGTTTGTATGGCGATCAAGAAGTAATGCGTTTGGAGCAAATTTTAGCGTTAAAGTATTTAGGATTCTCCTTAGAAAAAATTCAGTTTATTCTGAGGGAACCTCCCCCATCGTGGGAAACAGCGCTTACCGAGCAGCTGTTAATGGTCGATGAAGAAAAGAAAAGGCTGGATGATCTTCAACGCTCATTGCAAGGGATTTTATATTCAATTCAGATTGAAAAACAGGTGAATTGGCCCCTAATTTTTGGCGTTATGCAAATGTTTCAGCAAGGTGAACGAGAAGCAATAAAAGTGCTCGATCGGTATATGAGCCGGGAGCAGCAAGAAAAAATGCTGTCTGTTAATATGGATCAGCAAAAATTGGATCGGTGGGTAGCGCTTATTTATGAAATCCGGGAAAACATCCATGAACGACCTGACTCTCCGATCGCCCAAAAACTTGCTGAACGCTGGATGGAAGGAACCTATGAAATGTTTGGGCATGATGACGAATTTTTAGGCAATGCCTGGAACGCAATAAAAGAGGAAAGTAACGGTGTTATGTTTTATCCGATGACCAAGGAAGTGGTTGATTTTATTACAGAAGCGATCAAGGAAAAGGAAAGAAAGGCAGGTGAATCGAACGCATGAATGCAGCGATTCAGTTGAAAAAGGTTAGAAAAACGTACGGGAAAAAAAGAAAAGCGATTCAAGATTTGTCGTTAACGATAGCGGAAGGAGACATTTATGCTTTGCTAGGACCGAATGGTTCTGGCAAATCAACAACGTTTCGCATCCTGACCACCTTGGCATCAGCCGATCAAGGGGAAATCCGCTATTTTGGTTCTTCCAAAATCAATAAACAAACGATCGGATGTGTCGCCCAAAACTCAGGTGTCGATCCGACAGCAACAGGAAGGGAAAACTTAATGCTCCAAGGCAGAATTTACGGCCTGCCTAAGAAGGCGCTTAAAGAAAGAGTAAATGAGCTGCTTACTGTCTTTCATTTGCAAGAGGCTGCCGATCGACTGAGCAAACATTACTCTGGCGGGATGAAAAGAAAGCTGGACCTCGCAATGGGGATTATTCATCGCCCGAAGCTGCTTTTTCTTGATGAACCGACTACCGGACTTGACCCCGAATCTCGTGCGGAGCTATGGCAAATGATCAAGCAGTTGCAAAGCGATGCTGGTATGACGGTTTTGCTGACGACTCATTATATGGAAGAAGCCGACGAGCTAGCTGACCGGATCGCATTTATGAATGAAGGCAGAATCGTTACTGAGGGAACGCCAGAGGAGATGAAAAACAAGGTTGGCGGGGACACGATTACGATCCAATGCCGAGAAGCTCAAGTGGCTGCGCAAGTGCTCGCTGTAGCTTATCACGTTCAACAGCCGGAAACCCAAGATGAATTCACATTGCATGTCGTCACAGAGAACGGAGCTGAGAAGCTCCCCAATGTTATCAGACTACTGGAAAAACAACATATACCAGTAGATTCTATAAAGGTATCAAGACCGGATCTTGGTGATGCCTACTTGTTGTATACAGGCAAAACATTAAGGGAGGAAGAGACTTCATGAAGCTGTTTACGGATACAGGATGGGTATTCATGCGTTATTTGAGAGGCTTGCTCCGCTCCCCGTTTGTATTAATCATAACAGTGGTACAGCCAATGTTGTGGATGATTCTGTTCGGCCATGTCTTTTCCAGCATAGGGAGTATTCCTGGTTTTGCTGCCAGCTCTTATATCGATTATCTTGGGCCAGGGATTGTGATGATGAGCACGATGATGGCTGGGGCATACAGCGGCATGGGCGTACTGAGCGACTACAAAGATGGAGTGCTTGACCGGTTGTTGATTTCACCGATAAGTCGTCTTGCTTTGCTGCTCGGCTCTTTACTGCAAGATGCATTGACCTTATCCTTTCAGGCTGCGCTTATGATTGGTGTCGCCGCGATACTAGGGGCCAGCTTTAGTGGAGGACTGTTAGGCATTGTCCAGCTCATCTTGATTGCCGTGCTGCTAGGGCTTGCGATGGGCGCCTTATCCATCTCACTTGGGTTGATCGTCCGCAACGAATCTAGCTTAACGGCTGCCGTCAGCTTTGCGACGATGCCTTTATTGTTTCTGTCAGGCTTGTTTATGCCTTTGCAATTAGTGCCCCATTGGGTTGAGGTCATCGCCCGTTTCAACCCGCTAAATTGGGCGGTTGAAGCAGGACGGGAGGTGCTTGGCGCTCAGCCGGATTGGAGCCTTGTACTACAACACGGAAGTTACCTGGCCCTTCTCTTTGCAGCCTCATGTCTGCTTGTTGTTGGAGCATTTCGCCATTATCAGCGGTTGATTTGAACAAACGAAGGATCAAGGAAAAAAATCACGTATCGACATAAATTTCACCATGCCTGAACGCCTAGAACCACCATTTAAGTGAATAGCATCTCCGTTGTAATATGGATGGAGAGCATTCACCAAATGGTGGCGTTCCTTTTTACAAGAACTTGCATTTAGTTCCCTTCAAATGAGTTCTTCAGCTCTTCAATATTAAATTTTTTCATCTGAAGAAAGGTCTGAGTAAGACGATCTTGCTGCGCTCTCGTCCCCGTCTGCATCATCTCTCCCAGAACGGTCGGCCACACTTGCCACGAGACACCATACTTGTCCTTCAACCAGCCACATTGCTCTGCTTTCGGGTCGGCTGATAGTTTGTCCCAATAGTAATCAATTTCATCCTGGTTTTCGCAACAGATTAACAAAGAGATCGCTTCATTAAAACGATAAGCATGGGATTCTGCACTGTCCATAGCGACAAACCACTGATTTCCAATCTGGTAGTCTGCGTACATGACCGTCCCCTCTTTATCAGGTTCCATACCTGCCGAGTAACGCTCAATTTCGCCGAGGCGTGAATTTGCGAATACCGAGGCATAGAAGTCTCTAGCTTCTTCCGCCTTGCCCCACATATCTCCGACAAACATCATCGCCGGAATAATAAAAGGACGTTCCTCATCAACAGGATCAGACAGGATAAGTTGCCATGTCACACCATACTTATCTTGTATCCAACCGTAGCGCTTACTGAATGGGTATTCCTGAAGCGGCATCAACACTGTACCCTCCTCAGACAATTTTCCCCACAGCTCATCAAGCTTTTCCCGGGCATCTTCATCTTTGGAAGGATGAAAGTTCAAAAAGAATGAAATCGACGGATTGAACTGGAAATAAGGTCCAGCGCTTATCGCCATAAATGAATATCCTGCAATTTCAAAAGAAACCTCGTCGCTATCTCCTGAAGGCGTATTTCGAATTGTTGTCCTATTTGTGATCCTGCCATTTGGAAAAATCGAAACATAAAATTCCGCTGCCTCTACAGCCTCCTTGTCAAACCATAAATGCGGAACAATTTGCTGATTGTTCATGTAATCCCTCCTCCATTTGTCCCTTCAAACTTGTTCTGGTCTCTAGTTTATCGTAAGTGACAAATGAGGATTTCTTTTCAGTTGCTATCTTTCCTATGTTTTAATCCCATTCTGATGTCGATGGAGATTGACTGTTGCCTCGAAAACGTTGAACGGTACACAGGTAATTCCAATCTCAGTGTATCATCACTAGCCTTCTATTATTCTGATATCACACTTGTTGACAATTCCTTTAGACCTCGCCTGCTTGCCCTGTTGATTTCACGCAATGATCTTTCTTCGAAAAAAGTGGTTACCCAATAAGAATGCTGCAATTAGGCTGATCCCGATCCATGCATACAAGCTGTATTCGTCAACTCGCGGAGCGAAAGGAGTCCCTTGGGGCATCATCGCATAAAAGGGCAAGAGAAAAGGAAACCACATGCCATATAGAGAGTGAAGTCCGGATAGGACAATGTTTGGCAACACGCAAGCAACGTTAATGCTAAATGCAATACCAAAGCTGCTTAAGCGAGACGAAAACCATAATTGAAGCGCCGCCAACGGCAAAATGCTGATCCAACCACTTAAGAAACTGCTAAACACCATTACCCAATCCAAGTCTCCTTCTACGCCAGTGATGAAGCCTGTGGCAATAGCAGTACCAATGAAGGCTAGTTGAATAATAGCTAAAATCAGCCCCAATATGATCCATTTTGCAGCATATATTTGGGTCAGCGAATAAGGCATGACGAACAACTGCTTCCAGCCTCCCGACCTATGTTCATACGTGCATAGAAGAGCTGCCAGAATCCCGGAGAATAGCGGGAAGAAAAACATGGAATGGAAATTATACACAACCATTAAAAAATGGGGCCAATTCGGAGCATAATATTCCTGCAACATATCTAAATCGCTGACGCCCAATGACATATTCACCAACAAGTCAGCGGCGATCAATAGCACAATAAGACGCCACTGTGTTTTTGCCACCTCTGCAACCATTAATTTTTTCATGTTTTCACCATCCTACCACTCGATCCTTGTAAAGTGCCGCACTCCAGCCAGCAAGAACAACACCCCTGTAACAACGCCTGCCACAACCCATTGCTTGTGATCCGGAATTAACGGAGACGCTAGCGAGGGGTAAGCCCAGGGAAAAACGTGCATCATTTCCATATTGGATCTAGCAAGAAACAAACTCGATATCGATCCAGCAATTCCAAATCCGATCGAAATCGACTGGTTGGAAAAAGCAGTAGACAGCCAAACTTGAACAACGATAAAACCACCTGCTGCAAGTAGACAATAAAACGGTTGTTGGAACATAAAGTCCCATGGGATTGTCTCGTTCGAAGCCAGTTTCCACATCACCGCTGTCCCAGCAATAATCAGTAAAACTTCAAAAGCAACCAATAGGAAAACAACGATAAATTTAGCAATTAGGATGTTCCGCTTAACAGCGGGTAGGGCAATAAGCAGCTTCCAGCCTTTCGCCTCATGTTCAGTAGAAGCAGTTACGCTTGCGAGAATAGTGATGCTAAGCATTAAGGTTATCGATAGAAAAAAGTACTGGACGGCAAATATGGAAAATACGCCTCCGACTCCTTCCCGATAATTGAAGTACCAAAGACCACCGACCATCGTAAGAAGGAAAAGAGCAGCTAAAGCCGGAAATAAGAGGCAAAATCTTCTCAGTTTCAGCCATTCTACTTGTATTAGTTTCATCATAGGCTTCTCCCTTGCCCTGTCATCTCTAAGAAAATTTGTTCCAATGACAATTCGCCGCCTTTTTCCTGCAGTGAAGCCAAGGTGCCTTGATAGATTAATTGGCCCTCATGAATAACCCCCACATGTTCAGCTATTTGCTCGATTTCATAGAGAAGATGGCTAGATAGAAGGACCGTCATCCCCAATTTTTCTGGAATACTTTTGATAAATGAACGAATTTCCTGAATGCCGGAAGGATCAAGCCCATTCGTAGGCTCATCTAATATGAGTAACTTCGGACGATGGACAATCGCCATCGCGATTCCCAATCTTTGCTTCATCCCTAAAGAATAATGCTTTACCTTCTTGTCAGCTTGATTTTCTAAATGGACTAATTCTAACGTCTCTATAATCTGCGCTTCCGGAACATCCAATAACTTGGCGACAATTCTCATATTCTGGTATCCCGATAAATGCCCATAGTAAGAAGGTGTTTCAATTAAAGCACCTACCTGGCGCAAGATCGAAATGCGTTCCTGCGGAAAATGCTTGCCGAACACGCGGATCATGCCGCGATCAGGCTTGATCAGCCCGAGAATCATCTTCATCGTCGTTGATTTCCCTGCTCCGTTCGCCCCTAGAAAACCATAAATCGAACATCGGGGCACCTTTAAACTCACACCGTCTACCGCGGCGTGAGCTCCATATGTTTTTGTCAATTCCGTTGTTTCCAGCACATACTCTTCCATTTTTCTTCACCTCTTGCTATTGTTTGCTTCTCTTCTACAATAGCGGTGGAAAGTAAACGGAAAGTAAACGATTTTATTCATTGAGAGGGAGTGTGATCGTCATCAAAGTACCCTGATTGGGAGAGCTTTGTACGTCAATCTGCCCTTGATGCTCTTCAACTAACGCTTTCACAACAGCCAGGCCAATCCCTTCGCCGCCTGTAGCCTTCGTCTCGCCACGAACTCGATAATCAAAGACGTTTTGCAGGATGTGGGCAGGCATGCCCACACCGTTATCTGCTACGGTTATGTATAAGTGATCTTTGGCTTCTAAGCGAACCATAATCTTCGTATCTGGCGGATTATGAAGGACGGCATTAATAAGTAGATTCTGCATAACCCGCTTCAATAGCCTTGGATCAAAATAGTATTCATAGGCGTCAATGCTTGTTTCAAAGGTAAAATGATCACGCGCTGCTTTTGGGTTGTTGGCTGCGTCTAAAATTACTTCTCGTAGAAACGAGACAAGATCGCTCCTTGTCTTGAGGACAACCGGCTGAGTCTGTTGGATTTGGAACGTATGAACCAGGCCTTCAATCTCGTCCGTTTTTTGCTTAATCAGATGCATAGCCTGATTCCGTTCGTCCTCGGTCAGCGAAATGTCTTGGCTGGTCATGAGATCGAGATATCCTTTTATATACGAAAAGGGCGTTTTGAGATCGTGGGATATGCCGGACAACCACTGCTCCCTGTTCTCGTTTTCTCTCACAATTTCCCTGCGGTTTCGCTCCAGTGAAGTGGACAACTCCTGTAGACGAAAGAGGATATCCTTAAAAGGACGATAATACCATTTAATCTTGTTGTGCTTATTCCAGAGAAAGGCAAATTGTTCGGTGTAATGATGGCGGTTGTACTTCTCTTCCGATAATCCCTTAAGCCAACCAATAACCGCTAATAACGGTTTGCCGACGATTGTCCCTATCGTATAGCTGTAGCAACCAATGACGAATAGGAGTACTAGCGCTTGATAGACTTTTATATTGACGTGCCTTAAAGCAGGCACAATTTCCATGGAAAGAATGACAACGACAACAATTAACACAAAGCTGATAGAGATGATGACTGCCGACGCTATTAAAAAGAACAACACTAAAAGCATGGTTCGCTGAATCAACGTCATCGGGTTTTCCCTTCTCCTCTCACCAATTTATACCCAAGACCTTTGACATTTACCAGATATCGGGGATTTTTCGGATCGGGCTCAATTTTTTTACGCAGTCTGGAAATGTGAATAACGACCGTTTTCTCGTCTCCTCCTTGGTAAGGTTTCCAGACTTTTTCATAGAGCTCGCTTGCCGTAAAAATCAAGTTGGCATGCTCACACAAGAAGGTTAGCAATAAAAACTCCATCGGCGCGCAAGGTATTTCCATTCCTTCGACAAACACCTGTCCGCTTTTTTTGTTCACGGAAAAATAACCGAAATCATACACTGGCCGGAACTGAATATGCCGCATTCTCTTTAAATGGACTTGAACGCGAGCAGCTACTTCCGTCGGATTAAACGGCTTAGTAATGTAATCGTCCGCTCCAAGCTCAAAGCCTTTAATCTTGTCAATGTCTTGATTTTTGGCTGTTAAAAACAAGATAGGCGCTTCTGTTACCTCCCGCATCTGCTCGCATACGTTAAATCCATCCCCATCTGGCAGCATGATGTCTAGGACGATTAAAGAGATATCCCGTTTAAGCAGGATCTCCATAGCCTGCTGCGCTGTCGTCGCTGTCAAAATCGTTTTGATCCCATATTTTCTTAAAGTAAAGGACACCATATCCAAGAGTCCCTGTTCATCGTCAACAAGCAAAACCGCTCCATGTTCCACGGCTGTCACTCCTGTTCGGCTATCTTGATCATTGTAAAAGAATAGTTGCCCAGATTATACCATAGTGAAAATAAATGAGGCGGTTGCTCTATGGGAAGCAAACAAGACTAGAGCAACCTTTCAGTAACTCTAGTCTTGTATGATTGAAAAAGTTATGGCCTTTTATGGTTTTATTGATTTTGAGATGCCTCCTTTTTCTCACCACGGACAAAATCAATATCTCCCAAAACTTGTGGACGGAACAACTTCCACGAAAATGGTGTATTTCCTAAGTGCATGAGTGGCTGCTCCACATAATGAGATGAAGTCACTTCAATAAGATCATCCCAGTGCTTTATAGCATGTGGTGATTCTAACCACTGTAATGCCTTTTGACGTTCAGATTCATCTCCGGTTTCTAAGTACATTTGATAACAAACTCCAGCACGTAGTTTATCAGCAAAATACAATCCTAAGTAAGCCCAAGCCTTAATGTCCGCTTTTTCACAGCACAGAACAGGTGAATCATGATCCGCAATCGATGCAAGTAATTCAAGACTATGCTGTGAATCCTTCTCCAACGTCTCAGCTAGTTGAATCGGAGTCACCCATCCTTCAGTCGATTCTTGATTCATTTTGCGATTTACATAATCACGAATAGATAGGTATGTTGATTCGATTGGCTTTGTATTTAATAGATCTTCAAGCGAAATAAATGCTTTGCCTGAGATATATCCGGAAGTATCCGTCGAGAGAAACCCTTCAGCATATAAAGTAAAATCCCATAAGGTTAAAAAAGAGGATGCAAGTGCCAATGGCATTTTACTAACAGCTGAATATGCTTCAAGCAGCGGACGTCCATTCGATTGACCATATCGGCGTCCCAGCTCCTGTGCGAACACTTCATCAGGTGTTGAAGGATCAAATAATAACCTTCCCCATAACATGTAATATAGCCAATGTTTTTCGAACGCATAAGACCATTGGAAATGATCACTTTCCCGTGAGTGAGAATAATCATAGGCAGGAATGAAACACTCCGATCCGATAAAATATCCTCCTACATAATCATGACCATTTTCCTTAATATGTTCTCTGATGAAGTCTGGCTGCGCCCAGCGTAAAGTGAAAAAATCCTCATTGCGAGCCATCCATGCAACTTTGTAATTTTTCGGATCTGGATTCCAATATTCCGTTAATTTATCACTTCGACCTCCGTGCGTGATTCGTAGCTTTGGAGTTGAATAGGCATGTGACCAATTAAACTTTAATTCCAACCAAACTGGTTCTGGCAGAAAATCATTTTTTTCAATGGCCTCTCTTGTAATAGATGGATCAATAGTAAAAGGAGCACGATAAATATACTTAACAGGCCTGTTGGCATCTTTCATACCTTGATAGTAAACGTCCTCAATCCATTTCTGACGCTCTTTCGGAGACAGGCCATTCATTCTTTCGCCTAAGGACGTGCTCAAGCCAGTAAGATCTGGATACTCATTGATCAGTTGTGTCACACATTCACGATTGTATTGTTTGATCGGATCCGTCGAATATCCATCTCCATGATGATAAAACTCCTCATCACTAATCGAATTCGGATCGTAGTGTTCACGGAACGATTCAGAGACAAATATGTTCCAAGTCACTAAGTACGTTTCAATTCCACGATCTTTTGCCATTTGGAATAACGATGTCCAAAAATGCTTCCAATCTGCTAGCTCTTCATCTGTATAAGGGGTCGCTTTTGGAAAGTTTTTAGGTTTAATCATATATGGAAATGGGTGCATGCTCCATAAAGTCAGTACGTTAAAGCGATTTTCAGCCATCATATCTAAATATGATCTCCAAAACGTAAGGTCGCGCACCGTTTCTTTTTGTATGTCAAAAGAGTGATTTTTCCTATAAGACGACCACGGAAGATTAAATTTCAACGCACGAAATGAAAATCTTGGGTTCATGGTACATTCACATATATTTGAAAGGCCCCGATTTTGAAGTTGTTCACAAAGCTCAAAAATTCCATACATAGCGCCAGAGTCATCGCCGGATAGAATATAGAAAGTAGATTTCCCCTCAAGAACTGAATGTCGAATCTGAAAACCTTCTGAACTTAGTGAAGGTTCAACAGAAACTCCATTTCTAGTATGTCCTTTTCTGTTTTTCACAATGATATTATGAGTGTCTACATCTTGTTTTAAGGCAACAGTCCATATTTGATCCAATTCGGTTAACGTTTTTTTAAGTTTACTGATTGCAAATTGTATCTTTGGTGATTGCTCCGGGTAAACAAGTGTGATCATAAAGAAGTGACCCTCCTTACTTCTGATTTTAGTAGGTTCTTATTGCGTTTTGGTCCCTTTTGCGGAGTCCCACTTACAAGCGGCGTATCCTTGATAACAAGGCACTCGTTCCTATTGGATCGGTTAGTTCAAGAAACCACTGTTCTTCGATTCCGTGCCCACTATCGAACTTAAAAGGACTAATACTCCCATTCATGTGAAAGCGTTTGCAAATCGCGGTGTATTAATAGTATTCTATTAACAAATGATAAGATATAATTATATTTACTTTTTTAGCACATATTTTTCTAATAAAAAGAGGTGCCTTAAATGGAATCAAATCCTACATATGAAGATTTTGAACAAATATGTAGCTTATTAAATACTGTAACTAAAATTGACATTAGACTTACGGATTCTACAGGGACCGTTTTGCAAAAATATGAAAGCCTAATGCTTCCTTCAGTCCCAGCAAATCCGGATAATAAATACAGTTACATAACCGAGCGCCTCCATCACTGTTCCCCTCAGACATTCCAACATCATGTGGACTCAACCGGCATCGAGTATGTTTCGGCAGGGATTTGGAAGCAAGACAAAATCCTAGGCTCCATCATCGTAGGTCCTTTCATCTCAACTGAAATAGAATTAACATTCCTTAACAAAGAGCTTTCCAATAACGCTCTGCCTCTCGGTAAACGTTCTCAAATAGAACATTTCTATAAGTCGCTTCCAGCTTTAACAAAAAAAGAATACAATGCGATCGGAACATTGCTAGTCAATCTATTGTTACGCGAACATACTCCTGCGCAAGAAATCCGTTCAACGATGAAGAGGAACTCTATTAAAGATAATGTCTCCGTCCTTAAGATGGATCCTCGTATTATAAGATTTAGGTACGATCAAGAAAAGAAAATAATGAACGCTATTGCGACAGGGAATAAAAAAAGAGTATTCGAACTTCTGGCTACGCTTTCGAATAACGATTTGTCTTACCGATTCCCTGATAATCCGATTCGTGCAACCAAAAATATCACCTACGTTTTCACAACGCTATGCAGAATTGCGGCCGTGAATGGCGGGGTAGATCCTCTTCATGTTCATTCTCTCTCTGAGCGATTTGCTTTGTTGATAGAGCGATCATCAAACCTGTATCAACTTAGTTCGATTCGGAGATCGATGGTGGAGGTTTATTGCGATGCGGTAGTAGAAGCGTCAACCTTACATTATTCTCCCTTGATAAAAAAGACGATCAATTATATTCAATCGTATTTAGAAGAACCACTGACTTTGAAACACGTCGCAGCCGTGGTTAAAACAAATCCAACCTATTTATCTAGAGTATTTAAGGAAGAGACGAACATGAACATGATGTATTACATAAATCTTAAGCGTGTAGAAGAGGCAAAACTTTATCTTCAAGGAGATACTCCCATAACCGAGATTGCGTTTTCGGTTGGATTTAATGATGCGAACTATTTCAGCAGGGTTTTTAAACAGATCGTCTCGGTTACTCCTTTACAATATAGAAAGAAGTATTATCGTTAAAAGCCTCCTATTTTTCGTTTAAGGAAGCCGCGGCGTGGAACAGGAATACCCATTAGAAGAGAACTTCGATCCCACGCGTCCGACGAAAGACATCTCATTCGCTAGCTCCCAGCAAGTGGCGTTCAAGACGACTGTTTTCAATCGCCAGCTCATTACTGAAATCAATGCCAAGGCGCTGATCTAGGTTATCGCCTTGGCAAGTTCAAAGCTTTGATCATCGGAAGTGACTTCCAGCTCGCCCCCGACTTCGATTCTGATGCCATCTAGTTCGGTGAGAAACCACTGATCCGCAGGGATTGTAGATCTCGCCACGGGGCTTTTTGGGCAGCAAGGGCAACAAGGCACAATATCTCACGCAGCATTTGCCATTGTTAATTGTGCGGCTTTCTTATAGAGGTCGAACGTTGTCTTACCTACATCAGCCATCTTAAATGTTGATCTGCCCCACAATGAAACGGGAAGTCTCTTCTCTTTTCATGGCCATGGTTACGCCTACTCTTTCCTTTCTACTTGTGCTACACTCCCACGTATTTTTATCTCATATGGAATGATCTCTTTCTCAAACCGATACGTTTGCTCTTCAATTTGCCTCAGCAGCATCATAGCCCCTTTTTTCCCGAGTTCTTTATAGGAATAGTGGACTCCTGTCAAGGCGGGTCTTGATGCTTTCGCAAGTGTTGTATCGTCTAAACCTAACACAGAGACTTGATCAGGAACTCGGATATTGTTTGCAATCAAGCAGTTAATCGCGCCAATCGCCATCCCGTCGTTAACCGCCACGATAGCTGTCACGTCTTTATTTTTCATCATTAATTGCTTGGTAATTTCATAGCCTGATTCAATGCTGTAATCACCGTTGTAGATTTGTTTTTCCCCGATAGGCAGCCCTTTCGTTTCTAAAGCGTTCAGAAATCCTCTTAGACGTTCTTGGCTATTAGTGGAATCCTTTGGTCCACCAATAAAAGCAACGTGTTGGTGACCAAAGGCTATTAACTTCTCTGTAGCTTCTTTTGCAAACTGGAAATTATCGAAAGCAACGTATGGAATTTTTTCTTTCTCCGTTTCTTGCAGTAAGACAATAACAGGGAATGGTAAGCGACTGATCAGTTCTTCGTGTTCTTTTTTAAACGTTCTCGTAAAAAATAAAATCCCTTCTACTCGCTTGGATTGAAAGATATGAAAGTTCTTTTTCTCACTTTCAAAGTCGCCATTCGTACAAGCGATCATAATGTTAAAATTTCTCGCTTCTAGTTCTTCGCTAATCCCATAAATGCTATTCGGGATCCCTTCCCCAATAATACTGTGGGCAATGATGCCAACAAGACGTGTTCTTTTTTCAGCTAATTCTCGAGCAAGGATATTTGGACGGTAACCAGTTTCTTCAATAATTTTTTCGATCTTTTCACGGGTGCTTGGCTTTACTTTTTCGGGGTTGTTGATCACTCTTGACACCGTCGCAATGGAAACCCCTGCCTCCTTTGCAACTTCCGTAATGTTAATGTCTTTTCTCATTTTAACGTTCTCCCAGAATACATGCTATGGAAGTATTATAACTTACTTTTTAAAGCGATGTTAGAAATTCCATTTACGAGCGCTTACGCTCGCTTCCCCCTCTGAAAAAAAACGAATTCCCGTGCTTGCTTCATCTGGGAATATTCTTGCCGTAAACACTTCCTCTCCGTCATTAATGAAGACTTCTACCGAAGATTGATCAACAAAGATATGGAACTTCACGAATTCTCCTTGAAAGGAGCATTTTCGTACCGTACCGTATTCCTCTGCAAATGGTTGGCCAGCACTCGTCCGATCTAAAACGATCATCTGCTTGGCTTTATCGTATTTAATTACCGTTTTCTCTGTTCCGTTCTCTCTAATGTTAATGCCTACTACTTGTGCGCTACCTGCATCGAACTCGCAAAGTAATTCATAGATAGCCCCTTTAAAATCTGGGAATGTCTGTGTTTCATTCACCAGCTTAAACGTTTTTTCGACTTTTTCTTTTCTTCGTTTTTTTAATTCGGGTACTGGTTTTTGTAGCAATTGATTCCCTTTTAGAATGAGCTCCCGTGGGATTGTTAAACAATGGGCCCAGCCATGTTTATCTGTTGGGTATTCGATCTCTGGGAGCCCCATCCAACCGACACATAAGTTCCTTCCACTTGGATCTTTCATTACTTGAGGTGCATAGAAGTCAAAGCCACGATCCAGTTCCTGAAACTTGCCATGATGAAATTGTTTCTCTTCGAAATCAAGCGGCTCTCCTATCAAATAGCCAGCTTGATAAAGATTTTGATAATGATTTCCTTGTGGCTTTAAGCCTTGTGGGGAGAAGATCAATATCCCCTTTCCATTCATCTCCAAATAACCTGGACATTCCCACATAAAACCAAATGAATCGAGTTTCGTTTCCAATTCACCGTGAAAATTCCATGACTGAAGGTCAATCGACTTATAAATGACCAAGCTTCCTGTTTTGTCTTCCCGTTGAGCACCGATTAACGCATAAAATTGGCCTTGTTTTTTGAACAGCATTGGATCGCGAAAATGATCCGTATAGCCCTCTGGCACATGATCAATGACCGGCGCTGGAAATTTGCTGACCTTATACGTTTTATCCATCGTCGCCATACATTGATAAGGATGTCGAACCCAATCGGCATCCCGTGTATTCCCTGTATAGAAAAGATAAAGCAACCCCTCATGCTCTAAAGCTGTCCCAGAAAAGGCGCCATGCGAATCAAAATAAGCTGTAGGCTCTATCCCGATCCCAACATTCTCCCAATGAACAAGGTCGGTGGATTTTGTATGGTACCAATATTTAAGCCCATGAACAGGTCCTAGTGGAAACCACTGATAAAATAAATGGTATTCACCATTATAATAGGAGAAGCCATTTGGATCATTTAATAAACCTGTTTCTGGTTGAATATGAAAAGACTGCCTCCAAGGACTGGCGGATACTTTCTCTTTTAGTAGCATGATCTCTTCTTTTGTTGCCTCTTCAATCTTTCGATAACGTCTTTCTCTCGTCCACTCCATTTAATCACCTTCCTCGAGTAAAGAGAGGAGCAGTTTCACACTCCCTATGCTTTGTCTTTATAACGCTTTGAAAGCAATACGGTTAAGCTAAATGTCACGACAAACGCAATCACCATGCCGATCACATAATGGATTAATGAATCAGGGCGAATTGAAATAATCCCCGGCAATCCTGCAGCACCTAAAGCGACTGCTAAAACATTGTTCAATGTGATATAAGCGTTAGCAACTGCGGCTCCAACGAGTGCTGCAAAAAATGGATAGCGAAGTTTTAAATTAACCCCAAACATGGCAGGTTCAGTAATCCCGAGTAATGCTGAAATACCTGAAGCGGAAGCCACTCCTTTTAGCTTCTGACTTTTCGTTATAAATAGGACAGCAAGTGCGGCTGCTCCTTGGGCAATGTTTGCCATTGCTGCTGTTGGGAAGATAAATGACCCACCCGTTTTCGCCATATCTGCCAGCAGTTGTGTTTCAATCGCAATAAAGCTATGGTGCATTCCGGTAATGACAAAAGGTGCATATAAGAAACCTAGAATCGCCCCGCCGATAGGTCCGGCTGTTTCATATAGGAAAACAATGCCGTCTGTTAAGAAATAACCAGCAGAACGAGTCAGTGGTCCAACGAATGTAAACGTTAAAATACCAGTTATAAATAGACTTAATAATGGCGTTAGCAAATTATCTAAAACAGTTGGGACGATCTTTCGCAAAAACTTCTCCAGTTGAGCCAAAATGTAGGAGGCAACTAATACTGGTAATACGGTACTTTGGTAGCCTACCATCTCAATGTTAAAGCCAAGGATATTCCAAACAGGCACAGTGCCTTCTAGCTTTGCTACAGCATAGTCATTCCCATTTAACAAATCGGGATGAACCATTAACATCCCTAAGGCAGCACCTAAAAACGAATTTCCTCCGAACCTTTTTGCGGCCGAAAATCCTATGAGAACGGGCAAATAAACGAATGGCGCATTGGCAAATGTATTAATGAGCGCTGCCAAATCGGCCATGTTTGGATATGCTTCGATCAACGACAAGTCATCAAAAAACAGTCCTGAGGCTGTTAAGACGTTATTAAGCCCCATTAACAAACCACCAGCGACAATCGCCGGAATAATTGGGACAAAAATATCAGATAGCATCTTTACAAATCGTTGAAGCGGATTTAATTTTTGATTCGCTGCATCTTTCACATCGACAGTGGACATTTCTTCCATATTTGTTAAAGCTGCAAGCTCCTGATAAATTTTATTTACGGTCCCACTCCCTAAGATAATTTGGTATTGACCACCTGTAGAAAATGTCCCTTTTACAATATCCATATCCTCAAGCTTTTTCTGATTAACATTGCTTTCATCATTCAAAACCAATCGTAGCCGTGTTGCACAGTGGGAAGCAGCAGCTACATTTTCCTTTCCACCTAACGCATCAAGAATCTCTTGAGCTTTTTGTCTGTCATTCATGATTTCCCCTCGTTTCAGATTTGAATTCAATCAATTTAATGTAAAGCTTTACATTTTGGAGTAATAAATAATGTAAAGCCTCACACAACAAAGTTAAAACATATATGTAAAGCTTTACATTTAGTATATTAAAGGAAGCGATCCTGGACGTCAAGGTTTTCTTGTCTTACAGAAAACTTGATTCCACTATACCAAAAAGGAGAAAAGCTCCTTTCTCGCTTTTCTCCTTCAAGTGAGCTTATACCATCTCTTCTAACAGGGTAGGGCTTAACTGTTCCAATGAATCGATTGTGATATCTGCCAGCGATAAATCCATTGCAATAGACCGATGCTTTCCCCCACCTTTTTTCATGCCTGCTCGGGTTGCTGCTAGTAAGCCATTCGATGAGTCTTCAATGACAATGCATGGTTCCGGAGCTTGGCCGAGCCATTTCGCCGTCTGCAGGAAAATCTCTGGATCCGGCTTGCTATCCGCAAATTCTTCTCCGCTCACAACCACATCGAATAGATGCGCCAATCCACAATCTGTTACTATTCGGTTGATTCTCTCTCTGTCAGACGAAGATGCCAATGCTATACGGACTCCATTGCTTTTAAGGCTTTCAATTAAAGCCGGACTGCGGGAAATTGAATGTCCTTAAAGCAACATTCTTTTCCTTGAAAGTATTCGTACTGATATTGGGTTAGTTCTTCTACCGTTTGGGAAAGCACACTATGCTCCTTAATCAATTGCCATTTCCGTTTTGTGCAGCCACCAATCAATTGCAATCTGATTTCCTCGGGAACAGAAATCTTTAATTGCCGATATAAACAGGCTCACTGTCTACAATCACACCGTCCATATCAAAAATGACTGCATATGCGCCTTTCTTTTTCATCCTTTTACTTCCATTCCAAGCTGATTAACTGCTTGATTTTCTCCACTTCTGTTTTGCCAGTCTTTTGGTCAATCAGTGATGTATACAAATGAGGAATCACCGTTTTTGCCCCGTTGTCGAGACAGACTTGGACGATGCGCTCGACATTGTCCAAGTCGATTCCTCCTGTCGGCTCAAAGATCGTTAAACCGGCATTGACAGCTGCTTTGACCATTGCTGCGACTTCATCAAGACGTTTTTCTCCATCGATCGGATAAAACTTGACGGAATCTACACCAATTTCAGCAAGCATGGCCGCAGCCAGTTCACAGGAAACTTTTTCTTTGAAATTAGCACTGTGAGGCCCAGTGGAAATATAGACCTGACCAGCTGTCCCAGTTGGTTCGATCAGTGCATTGACGAGTGTCGTTGACGCCTTTAGCTCGCTCATTCGCCCACGTGTATAGCCAGCTGCTGGAAAGACTTGATTGATATGGTTTGGCACCGTCTTGGCGGAAACATCAGCAACGATTTTCCACATCGCAGGGTCGCCAGCACCTAGCCCTACTGAAACAGGAATATCGTTGTTTTTATACAATTCCACCTGTTCAATGGCTTCTTTGGCCGATGGAAAATGTTTGACCATTACGCCTATGAGCACACGGTCTCCAGCAACTTGCACTAACTCTTTTGCGTTTTCTACATCTTTGGCCAATACGTTGAAAATGACTTTTTGGTTCATGAGGACTGCCCCTCTTTCACTATCCGTTTGATTTCACTTGCAATGATGTCTTCTTGTCCTTTCAGTAAAGGACGGGGGTCAACTGATAAAATCCCAACATTTACATAATGATGGCGTAAAAAGATGGCTGGGTTACCTGATTCAAGACGGTGGAGAAGCTCTGCCGCTGTCATGCCTGCTTTGCTAGGATCGACTTGAATTTGCGCACGATAAATCGCTCTTCCGGCCTCGTCTTGTTTGATCGAACAATGTAATCCTTTCACATCCGCCAAAGCATCGGCCAGCTTTGTCATACGTTCAATTTGTTCATCGCCATTGTCTTCCTTAAGCGGATATTGTTTCAAAGCGGCGATAAGTCCGGCAACTCCTTCTTTCCCAACTTTCATTGGCCGGCCAACCCCTTTGTATTGCATGCGGCACGCTTCCATCCATTTCTTTTTCCCGCAAATCAAACCAGAAGTGGGACCTTCCAATGCTTTTCCCCCACTGTAAATAACGATATCTGCTCCCATTCGGATATATGTTTGAAAATCTTCTTCTGCCGCTGCATCAACAATGAATGGTAAATGGTGTTCCTTAGCAATCCTCATCATTGTTTCAAGGGACTGCATGCCTTTTTGAACAGCATGATGGGATTTTATATAGAGAAGTGCGGCTGTTTTCTCTGTAATCGCCTGTTCGATATGATCCGCTTCGACCTTATTCGCATTGCCAACCTCGACAGGTTTCCCGCCACCCATTCGCACCATTTGGGCAATGCTGGCACCAAAATGAACTTGCTGGCCTTTTTGAATAATCACTTCATTCCTGAGCCCTTCGGAGTCCGGCATTCTTTCGATTAATGAAAGATTTTTTCCGGTTATCACCGAAGCTGTGGCGATGGCAATTCCTGCTGCTGCGCCGCATGTAGGGCAGCCGTCTTCCGCTCCTGTGTATTCAGCGATCACACTGCCGGCGAATTCCATCATTTCATCGATATCGACATAATCTTGCGCGGCACGCTTTAGCGCATCTGCGACTTTATCACTGACTGCAGACGCACCTAGAGCCGTCATTTTCCCACTGGCGTTAATGACTTTACGAAGACCCAACTGTGTAAAAAAACTCATTCGCTCACTCATCCTATTCTAAAGAGATTGGAAATATTGCGCCAAAAATCATGGCGCCTAAAATCGCTCCGCCTGCTACTGGCTTTTTCCATATATAGAAAATCGCCGCACCAATGGTTGAACCAATTCCAATGGGGATCGAGGCACTTGCTGCAGAAAGGACAATTAACGGTCCGAGAAAGCGGCCCGATGTATTTCCTGCGCCCATCATAATATCAGCACCAAACGTGGAGTTGGATTGACCGACTGTTAATTTGCGTATCGCTAAAATGGCATAGCCAACGAGTGCCCCTAACAAAGCGCCTGTTAGCAAGGAAAGGATAAAATTTTCAATCGGGGCTGTGATACCCGACGCTAGCAGGATCGCCGGCACGCCTATGCCAAGACCTGTTTGCAGGGATCCGCCAATATCTAATATCCCTACGAGCGCACCTTCCAACACGCGGGCGAATAAAAAGCTCGCTCCAAAAGCGGCTGCTGCCCCGTAGCCTGCTCCTTGAATCCCGGCTTCCAACATAGCGACAATTGCTACATCATTAAAAGCGCCAATTTTATACACATAGTACATATGCGTTCCGGCAAAAATGCCTGACGAAAGAAGGGCGACAAAAATGGGAAAGGACCAGTCCGCATACCAAAACGTTTTATACATATCTTTTTCAGCGAGAGACTCTGATTGCGTTGTCACCTTACTTCACCTCTAATCCTAACAGTTTATGAAAGTCTAAAAGCCATTCTGGTGGAGCCATGTTCATGCTCTCCAATAACTGAATATCGAAGCCACGGAAAAATGCGCTTAAAATAAAGAGAACGATAACAGAAATAAGCAATGTCTTCGTTACTTTCGTCCAACCGCTATCGTCGACTCCCTTGCCGATTAATATTCCAAGCACCACACCTGGAACAGCATTCCCCATAATCAAATGGGCAGCACCACCGAAAATCGTGCCCCAGAAACCAGAGCGCTTGCCAGCGTCTAATGCGGCCAACCAGAAAATGACGGGCATAATCGGATCGATTAACAAATTTGCTGCCGGCACAAGGACGTGGACGGCAATCGCTTGCAATGATTCCGGAATCGCAGAAGCTGTCAAGTTCAAAAAGGCAACGACGATAATCCCAATAATGCCGCCTGAAATCGCCATTTTTTTCGGATTATGTAGCGTATCTTCTGGGCGCTTGCCTTTGCGCATTAATACCGCTGCCGCCCAGTTAGGAATGATGCGGTGGTCCACATCTTGTGTGAAGGCACCTGCCCCGACAGAGGACGCCCACGCATTAAAGAAGAAGCCTAATCCGAATGAAAAGTGGGATGCCGCATCTCCCGCACAGGCATTTAGCTCCCCAAGTGTCCGGAATGCCCCCATTCCTTGTGCTTTTGGTGCATGGAACATCCGGGCAGCCCCAGCACCGACACCGACACCGACAAAAGCACCAATAATGATTGATTTTATTGCTACCTCTATCATCTCCATATGTTTCTCCTCCGCTATTTATCCGCTACTTGCCCATTGCGGAAAATATGATTTACAATCCCATCAGGCGACTCGATTTTTTTAAAAGGAATCTCCTCTACTTTCAGCAGTGTAATCTTTACATCCACTTCTATCTTGACCGTATACTCGCTTCTTTTTCTCGGGAAGAAAAAGAGCAAAAAGCGCTCCGTGTACGTATGCTCAATTGCTTCATTAACATGGATGCTTACAGGTTCAATACGGATAATCATCGCTTTATACTCATCCATCACTTTTCTCTGGATTTTCCCGAGCGCGGTGTTAATGGCAAGCTCCTTTGACTTTCCTTTGCCACTTACTATCACTGTGTGCTGGACCATCTTCTCCATCAGATTTACCCTTGCACTTTCTTTAAATAGGCTTCCGTAATTCTCTTGCCAAGCTCTTCTGTATCCATAAAACCAAAACCGAGTACTTTTTTTCCTTCATTAATGGCTGTGATGCCTTCATCAACAGAACGCATGCCATAATGTGCTGGGTAGCCATATTTTGTTTGCGCAGTGATGGCACCTGCTCCACCGCTTCCACAGAATGAAATACCGATATCAGCATGCTCTGTATGCATCACATCACCAAGGCGCATGTCCGCACCAACGCCGGATATGACAATCGCCTTCCCACCAGCAGCTTCAACGCCTTTTGCTACATGATGCCCTTTGCCTAAACGATCCCCAATAACAACCACAACTTGACTCATTTTGACGTTCCCCCTCCAATTATTAAGCCTTCATTTTAGCTGTTTCAAAATGGATAGAAAGCAAGTACTTCTCATCCTCATGCAAATCCGTCAATCTGTTGCACACTTTTTCTGCCATTTCGATTGATTGCTTAGATACTTCCTGAAATAGATGTTTATCGACAGGCTCGATTCGTTCCTTATGGGTGGAACGGTAGACCATCGCTGAAAGATGGGACAATAACGATAGCTTCTGCGCGTCTGTCATCTGAATATGTTCTTGCCTGAATAGGTTTTCTGTAAATCGCATCACTTCCATGCATAATTCCGAGTTTTCGCTCTTACGGTATAATTCTTGCACTTTCCCTTCCATTTTCCTTCGTGTATGCCACCTTTCCAGTCTTAACGGTTATATATGGGGTAAGCACTTGATGATAGCTCAGTTGTTCGCCTTCTGAATCAATGAGCGTAGACATTCCTTCTTCTTTGAGGCCGAATATCGTCACATCTGCTATCGATCCAAGTCGAAATGTCCCTTGCTCTGTTAAATGAAGCGTATCGGCTGCTCTTTTTGTTACAGCGGCAACAACATCTGTCAATGGGTACCCTAGTGCAAGAAGCTTGGTCATCGTCACCATCAGGCTGCCTACTGGAGTTGCATAGTTGTTTTTATAAATATCTGTGCTTATCGTAAATGGGAGATCATAATTGTCCTTAAATCTTTTCATTGTTTTATAGCTAAAGCTCGAAGTGCCGTGCCCCACATCGAAGCGGACACCTCTTTCAATGGCACTTCTTGCTTCCGGAATCATGTCTCCTGATTCAGTTAAAATTCCATGCTGCTTTCCATGAAAAGCATGCGTGACAATATCCCCCTGTTGAAGAAGGGGAAAGATCTCATGTAAAGGCGGCGGTGGATTCCCGATATGGACCATGATTGGTTTGCCAAGCCGGTCTGCCAACTGTCTGGCGTGGACTAATGGCTTGATTCCACTGTTCTTCACAACGGAACCGCTCATACGCGCTTTTATGCCTACAAGGCTCTGCTCTTGTTGAAAGATCTCGTTTGCTTCTTTTAGCGTCATTAACTCATCTAATTTGGCAAGCTCAGATAGGCCATTACATAAACCTTTTCGTGACAGATTTAAAAAGGCCAATATCTCTGTCTTGCTTTTTTCGATCACGGTTTCCTTAAAGATTGGATAGTTCTCGTACCCAGCACTGCCGGCATCGACGATTGTCGTGACTCCCTGATCGATCCCTACTAAATCGGGCTCAATCCCCAGCTCGGTATAATCTTCAAAAACATGAGCATGTAAGTCGATAAAACCTGGCGCAACATAATGATTGGTTGCATCGATATACTGAATCTCTCCACCTACCTGTATCACATCTTCTACTGCAGTAAAAACACCATTGATGATGCCAATCTCTTTTTTGCTAATCGTTGAGGTTTCAGGGTCAATCACTAAGCCGTTCTGGATGATGATGCCTTGATTCATACAATCACTTCCATTTTTTTAAGTACTGTAAAAGAGTAATGATTTCAGCTTCGTGAACATGTAAATCTTTGTCCTTTAAAATTTGCTGCACGCTATGGAACATTTTCTCGTCGCTGTCTAGCATCTGATAATTTGTATATAGGTACTGGTCGTATTGCTTATCAAAGTAATAGCGGTGAACCATTAGAAAAACGTGCATCATAAACGCATTTTTCCATCTTTCTTCTGATTTAATTGGAAAGGCTTCCAATAATGCGTGAGCAGCTTCAAAGCCTTTTAAAATAATCTCCTGGCTGAGGTTCTCACTATCTTCACTTATCGTAAACTCATTGTTCTCCAGCAGCTCGTTCGTCTGCTCATCGTCTGAACCGATCATCGCTCGGACTTGTTTGCGAATTTCCTCGATATCTCTTTTTGCAGGCAGCGGCTCGACAACGACAACAGGAACGGCGGCTTCCACCGGAAAAACGCTGATGATCAAATCCACCTCTTCGGCCTGACAAATCTCTTCCACTTCAAGCAAGGAACAATAACAGACAATATCGACGGCAGGAATTTCTTTTTCTACCCGATTTTTGATTAACCGGGCAACCCCTCTTCCTGTTGAACATACATATAAAACTTTTACTTTCTTTTTTGGTTTAAATGTATTTTCATAAGAAACGAGGAAGTGCAAAACAATAAAAGAGATAAAAGAATCTTGGGCTACCAATGTGTGTTGTTTCACATACTTGCGGCAAGCTTCCTTGACGCTTTGAAATAGAGACGCATGGTTTCTTTTCACTTCGTCCTCCATTGGGTTCATTTCATTTAAATAAAATGAGCCATTTTGAAGCCTCAGTGACAAATGAGAGAGCAGATTGCTATAAAGTTTAGGATCCTTTTTATAGTTGATTCCTTCTAGCTCGCCTACATACTGGATCATCTTCTCGGTAATGTCGACGATGTCCATTTGTTCAGATGCTTTTTCTATATTTCCTGATACATACGCGTATTCTTCCTCGAGCAACGGCAACTGCATATCTGTGTAGACCTTCTCCATCACGGTCACTAGAAACAAGGAGAGATCATCTTGGTCATGAGAGCGCTCCAACATCCGATAGCTATGAATGGTACGCCCCATCGTTAATCTTTTAACCGAAAAGGTGAGCCGCAGTAGGAATTTCAACAAATCAGAGAGCCGCAACAAAGACGCCAAGGATGGCGAATAGAACGCGCTCATATGACTTTCAGCTATTTCATAAATAGGTTTTAATGGCTCTTCCAATATCGTGCCAATCTCGATTTGCCGCTCTTTTTTCGTAATTCGAGTCGTCAGCTTATAGATTTGATAATCATCTAAGCTGTTGTAAATAATATGCTCAAGCATCAGCCGCAGCTGCAGTTCATTGCCATGAAGGCGATACCCTGTTCTTTGCTTTCGCTCCAACTCAATATTCCATGACTTTAAAAACTCGTCTACATGATTCAAATCGCTTAAAATCGTGTTTCTGCTCACCGCTAGCATCTCCGATAACCGAGCAGCCGTTTTATAATCATTCGTCCATAACAGGGTCAGAATAATCTTTCTGACACGCATCGTTTGATCTGGGTAAATTTGCGATCGCTTGAATTGTGCCAAAATCCGCCTTAATTCAGCACGCTCCCGATCACTGCATTGAAGCCAAATCCCCTTGCTTGTCTGGGAATTGACGATCGTCCCTTGCAACTTAAACCATTTGCGAACATTTTCAAGGTCATACTTAATCGCTCTTGTGCTCACCCCAAACTCGATTGACAAATCTTTGATTCTAATCGGAGCTTTCGTATTCAACAGCTTATTTGTTAAATGAAATTCCCTTGCGCTTAGCATGATTTCACCACTCTACTAGTAGTCGTGATTCATAATCGATTATAGATCAATTATAAGTACATTTACCTACAACGGACAGACAAAATTACTTCCCCATCCTTAGTGAAATCCCTTGAATAAGGAGCAATGGTAGAAAAAATGGTCGAGCTAAGACAAAATGGGAGCAGCGATCAGACTTGATCTCTACTCCCACTCTAGTTTTAACGTTTTTATACCGGCAACCGTGTTGTAACTCCTAATAGCTCTTGCCTTAATTGGATCGATCCTTTCTTTCCATTCCATCTACCCTGAAACCATACAGCCTTATCGGTCCCACCAGTCCAGACAGCAACGATTTCCTGTCGTAACGGTTAGCCAAGCTGTTCGTAACGGATACATGCAAAACATTTGTGCCTGGTCGCAAGTACTGGCCAATTTCGAACACGTAAGGCTTCCAGAATTGAACGCCAGCTTCTTTTCCATTCACCGACAATCGAGCGATTTCGTACACGTTGCCTAAATCTAGTCTCCATAAAAGAATCTGGAACGGCTCTTCGATCTCGAATGTAGTCTCGTAAACAACCGTTCCCGAGAAATTTGACAAGCCTTCCCAGTTCGTCCATGAAGATAGCGCAGCTAATTCACCCTTCCACGGCCCCTCGATCACCCGCCAGCCTTGAGATAAATCTAATATTGCCTTCTGTTTTCTTACAGGCTGCTTTCTGCCCTGTTGCTGTGGCCGACTCGGATCAACGGCAACGATTAAGCATTCTCTCCGCTCTACGGATATAGGTACGGCAAGATGATCCGCCGCCTGTTCACCGATTGCGGCGTCACACGCTCCTGTCCAAGGACGCCAATATTCGATAAGTCCCCCTTGATTCATACGCAGCTTTCCTTGAAATGCTGTTTCCCCTTCGTTCACGATGACATAAAATAACCGCCCCTGTTTTTCGATTCGACTGATCCGTATAGAGGAAGAAGCAGGCTTTATTTCATAATCGGTCCCAAGCATTCCAGTTAACAATGCCGGAACCTCCGTTTCTTGTCCCACCTGCCATTGTCCAATGTCTGGAGAATTAACGTCCTTTGCAGTGAGCTCGATTATGCAGCCTCCTTCCTCAACAAACTTCTTGAGGCGTTGCCAACTAGAACGGGCCAGCTGATAGCCACGCTCGATCAATATCGCCTCATAGCAATACCCGGCGATTTGAATCGTTCCATTGCTAATTTCGCAGCAATCGTTCAACAATTGTTCTTCTAAGTAGTTAAATTCGATTTGAGACTCGTACAGCGGCTTAACGATACGCCACGGCAAGAAAGAATCGCCGACAAGAACAGCCACTTTGGCACTGTTCAAGGAATCAGTCATTAGCCAGGACAGCCGCTTCATATAGCGGGAGAACTTGGCGTATTCCGGCCACCAACTATTATTCGGCCCGACATCTGGCGGCCTCTCGTCTCTCCGTTCTCCTCGAATGGAATAATAAAAAGCATGGGGGATAATGAGATTGACACCGCGAACAAACAACCAATCCAAGTACCACTTCATGTTGTCGGCACTAAGGGACCAACCGCCTTCAACGCCGCAAACGCCGAAACATTCATTTGCATTCCGCTGTTTATTGCGGTGGCGAGCCGAATCAGACGAGCATTTGCCCATTGTGCTATGAACGCCTGTCAGCGCTTTGTTCTCCTCAGGGGCGATATAGCGCCACACGATGTCTTGACCAGGAATATGAAAATGAGAAAGCAGTCCAATATCGTCGCTTCCAGCAGGATGTCCAGTCAGCCCAATGCCATGCCCCTCGCACCAATCGGCTAACGGCTTGTAATAAGTCTGGTTTAAACGGCGTCGAATCGCTCCAGCAAAACGGGAACGAATGGCACCGGTCTCTTCCCCAGCATCCAACCAAAGCGCCTGCAAATCCCGCTCGTCGCCACCATCTGCCACATAGTCACTTAAAAACGATCTCGTCCATGGCTTTAAGCCAGGTACATGCCCTCGGCCAAGCAAATCCGGTTCGTCCGTGAACATGGCGATAATCGTTGTGCCAAAATAGTCGCTAAATTTTTCATAATAGCGTTCATGCGTGAGTCTCATAAACGATTGCACTGCATCTAAGTTTAACAAATCTGCGGCCAGTGGCGCATCAGGCTCTCCGTCGTCCTGTCCAGGATGAACACCGCGTATCGTCCCCCGTGATGGCGTATCGACAAAGGCCAATACCGACCAGTCGCCTTGCTTCGGTGGAGCAAATTCAACTACACCGCTCTCACAAAAAAGAACGACTGCACTGCCCGCCTCGATCTGGTGCTCCGACAGCTTACGCACGGCTTGGATAGAAACGAGCGATTCACCTTGCTGCAAGGAAATGGGAAGCCGCACAAATTGATTTTGACACGGGTACTCCCTAAGCTCCAACCCCCTGCTAGCATAGGCGCCATTTTCTTTAACGACCATCCCACAGGCGGAACCAGAAGGGTACATGCCCTCATCGTACAAAATCACTTTCATGCCCAACTTCTCGGCTTCCGATAAGGCGACCTCAATCATCTCCATAAAGGGATCCGACAAATATGGCATTTCTCGAGGCAAGCCCATCCGCGGATGAAGAACGAAACCGCTAACCTCCTTCGCATGGAAATCTTGAATTTGCCGAAGGATCTCCTCCCTTGACAGCTTGTCGTTCCAAAACCAAAACGGGATCGGCGTGAATTCATCTGATGGCCGCAAAAACTGCTGTTTTAGGTTTTCAAATGCATGCATCTTCACCTAACCCCTTTCGCGGTCCCGCTTAGACTAGAGCGGGGCAATTCCGTTCTAGAATGAAGACAAATGCTCGCATACGTCGTCGTTTGCGCACGGCCATCCTGCCATGTGTTTTCTATTAATCTCAGTAATTCAACAATCTCTCAGGCCTTATAAAAGAAGCTACTAATACGCACCAACTTCGCCATTATGCATTCATACGGATGGCCAACAATGATATTGGCCACCCTTGGCGTGCTCGATTTGTTCGTTTCATCTTCATGGTTCAACGCGAATGAACCATGGCCTGGTCCTTCCCATTTCGATTACTGGCAATCCGTTCACGCCCCTAAGAACGATTGCTTCTGTTTAATAATC
Organism: Shouchella clausii; assembly: GCF_001598215.1. Classification (GTDB taxonomy): domain Bacteria; phylum Bacillota; class Bacilli; order Bacillales; family Bacillaceae_D; genus Shouchella; species Shouchella tritolerans. The sequence continues at coordinate 739,246 of NZ_BCXJ01000002.1, forward strand.
CATACATCACGGCCTGCAATCTCCTCTTGTTCGCCACCGAGCGTACGGCCGCTCAGCAGCTCAACGCCAGCACGTTCGCCAAGCTTGATACTGACAGGGTTCTCGTTATGATTGAGTACGAAAAGATACGATTGACCTTCCTTTGAACGAAGCGTCGTTTCCACTCCTACTGGCGTATCGTTAATGAGAGGGTGAATGCCAATGGAAGAGCATAGCTGAGACAACCAATCTTGCAGGAACGACGCTTCCGGGCTAGTCGCCACATACCAGGCTTGGCCTGCCCCAAATTTGTTCACGGTCAGAACCGGCATGCCCCGGTAAAAATCGTCGCCGTACACCGCTTTAACCTCGGCTCCTTCTGAATGGATCAAGTCGCAAAGAATGCCGCACTCGTATTCCGATTTTAATCCAGAAGCTGGCTCTGAGAGGACAATCCGGTTACGTTGATCTGGAAGCAAGGCGTCAATTTCCTCCGCCCATATGCCAAGCAGTTTCCGAAGTTCGCCAGGATATCCGCCTGTTTTAACTAGATCATTCTCGTCGACGATGCCACTGAAAAAGGTTGTGATGAGCGAGCCGCCGCCATGTACATATTTTTCAAGCTTGTCAGCTATACCTGCTTTCACCATATACATCACAGGGGCAATGACAAGATCATACCTACTCAAATCGGCATCCACGCCGACAACGTCCACCGAGATGCCTAAACGGTAAAGGGCATCATAATATTTATGGACTTCGTCCACGTAGCGAAGATCGATCGACGGGCCGCTGGACATTTCGACCGCCCACCAGTTCTCCCAATCAAACAGCAATGCGACTTTCGCCTGGACGTTAGCATCGAGAAGCGTATCGCCAAGCTTGCCAAGCTCCTGCCCGAGCGTAGCACATTCTCGAAAAACACGGGTATGCTCATGGCCGACATGCTCGATCACGGCACCATGATATTTTTCGCAGGCTCCGATTGACCGGCGAAGCTGGAAAAATAGAATCGTATCGGCTCCCCGCGCCGCTGCTTGGTAACTCCATAGCCTCATGACACCAGGACGTTTAAGCGAGTTGTACGGCTGCCAATTTTGCTGGCTCGGCGTCTGTTCCATCAGCATGAACAGCTGTCCATGCTTCAAACCGCGCATCAAGTCGTGCATCATCCCCGTGTAACTGTGAGGCGTATCAAACCGTGGGTAATTGTCCCATGATACGACATCCATATGCTTTGCCCATTTATGGTAGTCCAGTTTTTTAAAGGCGCCCATCAGATTGGTCGTGACAGGAATGGACGGCGTATGCTTTTTGACTGCTTCGTATTCCAGCTTGTAGCATTCGAGCAAACTGTCGGAATGGAAGCGCATATAGTCGAGGGAGATTCCTTGGAAATTCGTCTCCGTCCGCCCGTTCGCACCTGTCCACTCCTCGCTCAGTCCGCTAGGCAAAACGATGTCTTCCCAACTATGGAACGTGTGCCCCCAAAATCCGGTATTCCAGGCTCGATTCACTTCATCAAGGGAACCGTAACGCGCCTTCGCCCATTCTCGGAAAGCGGTTTCACAATTATCGCAGTAACAATTGCCTGCCCCGCCATACTCGTTGTTAATATGCCAAATAAGCAAAGCTGGATGATCTTTATAACGCTCGGCAAGCTTTTCTGCCATGCGAACTGCATACTTACGGTAAGTCGGGCTGTTCGGACAGGAATTATGACGTCCGCCGAACTTTCGTTTGCGCCCGTAAAAGTCAACTTGGAGCACATCAGGGTACTTGCGCGCCATCCAAGCCGGATGGGCGGCCGTGCTCGTCGCAAGGCAGACGCCAATCCCGTCTTCATGCAGCTTATCCATCATCGTATCAAGCCAGCCGAAGTCATATGTATTCTCGTCCGGTTGGTTTTTTGCCCAAGCGAACACATTGAGCGTCACCACGTCGATCCCCGCCAGTTTAAACATACGTAAATCTTCATTCCAAACCGATGAATCCCATTGGTCAGGATTGTAATCACCGCCGTACCAAATCTTCGGTTTTTTCGCATTAATCATCTTGCCACACCTCGCCATATATGATAAAACTGCATTTAATAGTTTAATCATATGTGTTGTAATCGTTAGATCCAATATAAAATTGATGTACACGGATATAAGAATATGGAGGTATGTAAGATGCGTCGAGCCGTCCCTGCCACCCCATCGGAGCTGTTGCCCTTGCAGCTAGAGACAATCGGCATTCAATATAACCAAGAACCGATGACAAGGCCACACGGGTACCCGTATTACCATTGGCTTCAAACGCTGGCAGGAGAAGGCGAACTGTCGATGAACGGGCGCACCTGGAACATGCCAGAACGATCAGGCATTCTCCTCGCGCCAGGCACCCCCCACCACTACAAGCCAAGAAGCGACAGCTGGCAAACCGGTTACATTACGTTTCACGGGAGCACGGCTGGGACCATCGTCCAATCACTCGGATGGAGCATCATTGAACACTTTCAGTGGGGGGCGGGCCACGATCCAATCACCCACCAGATGAAAAGCTTGCTTGCCTTTGCCGAATCTGGCGGCGATCCGTCGGGATGGCGCTACTCCGCGGACTTATACCGCTTCCTGACATTGCTTCGAACAGAAGCCCGCACCGATAAACGGCCACCTATCTCCAAACAGCTAGATCGAGTCCAAGACTTGCTTCACTGGCTCGAAGGAGAATACGCCAACCCAGAAATCGGATTGGCGGAAATGGCGGCGCAGCTCGGCATCGGGAAACGGCAGCTGAACGAACGCTTTCGCGATCTATTCGGCCAGACGGCATACGCTTATTTGATCCAATTAAGGCTCCGCAAAGCAAAAGAATGGCTTCCTTCCCGTCCCGACTGGACCGTTCGCCGCATCGGGGAAGCGGTCGGCTTTCGCGATGCGAGCCACTTCGTCGCCACGTTCCGGCAGAAAGAAGGGATGACGCCAGAGACGTACCGGAAACTGTATGCCGCAAAGCCGGGGAAAAATAGGGAGTTGGATTAGTGGGGGCTGCCAGCACTCTTCTTACGACTCCTATTCCCTTGCAGCTCAAGGCCAAAATCGAGAAAAGGGATAGTGACTACCTTTCCTTTTAAGGTGACAAGAATGGTTGTAGAAGTAACGAGATCTTTTTACCTTTATAGACCTGGTGAAGCTCATATTTTGCTTTTGAAATCAGTTTTTTTCATAAATAAGATCATTAAGTAGGTTTCAGTCGTTCTTCCGCCTTCTCTACCTGAACGATAATGGTTTCTACCAAATTTCCTCGCCGTTAGTTTAACGGGTACATTGGTTAAGTGGCCTTCCCATTCACTAATGTGTTCAAGCCAGCTTACTATGAGCATACTCTTATATAAGCTCCTGCTTATAAATTAAAATCTGACGCTAGCGGATTACTGACGTCAGATTAACTGGTTAACATTTATATTAGGAAAAATGCTTACCTGCTGTAATTGTAGTTCCCCATTCACCCATTGTTGTGTAAAAACTAAACTCTCTTCCTGACAGAAATTCTGCAGCTCTCATTAAGGGACCTTGACGGTAAGCTTTGGATGCTTCTTCTGCTAGCCAAGTCTCCTTAGAGCAGTTCCATATTTCATAAAACACCATTTCATCAGGATTATCAACATTTTCATGAACAATGGCATTTACAAATGTCGGTTCTTTTGACATAGTGTCAAACAATGTCTTCAAATTTGCAAAAAAAGCCTGCTTGTCTGAATTAGGTTTTAATTGGAGGTGTGCAATGATTACAATCTGTTCTGTATTATTCATTTAAAAGCTCCTTTAGTTGAATTTTTTTATAATTCAATAATTAAGCGTAATAAAGAACTGTCGAGGCCCCTTTCCTCTCTGCTGTTTTGCACCGAACTAAAAATAAGTTTAGCTTTGTGCCATTCCCCCATCTACTGTTTAGATACTGCTTTTCTCCGAGGCAAGGACTATTATGCCTCTCTTGCCAAACGCAGCTCAGTGGAACGTTATCTTTAGCGGATTCAAGGACTTAATCCAAACGACTCTCCAAACAGATCGTCGTAAAACAGCGGCAAGAATACCGTTGTTTCAACCAAAAAAATAAAAATTGTAGTGGGAGCTTATCAAGCCTCCACCAGGATCATCACGTCTTACTTAACGAGTAACATTTGTCAATTGGCTTCCCCATTCACCGATAGGCTCAAGCCAGCTAACAATTCTGTCATCAATTAAACTAGTAAGAGCCTCTTCGTATTCTTTGCGATAAGGCTTTGGAAATTCTTCCTGTATCCAACTATCTCTTGTACCTTGCCAGATTTCATAAATAACAAGATCATTCGAATTATCGATATCATCGGAGACGATGGCCGTTACGAAGGTAGGTTCGTTTCTGAAATTGTTAATCATTGCAAAGAGACTGTCGCGAAAAATTTCTTTCTTACCTGGTTTTATTTTGAAACGGATATTTAGAATAACTTGATTTGTGGACATAGTCACACCCCTTTAACATGTTTTTGAAACCTCATTCCTTCCCTATATCGCACAAGAGTCATTATGAATCAAAAGTGTCAAATTGAAAAGTACACACTTTTTAGTTATATAGTAACCAAAAAGTAATAATTGTGTTTTCCATTGTAGTCATACACGCATTCCTTGATTAAAAATGAAATGAAAACTACATTTTTGGGACTATGGTGATCCACTTCGCTCAATAACTTCATCCACTCCAGAAATTCTCCTATATTATTATTGGTTATTGTAAATTGGACTAGGCTTTGGATTTATGAACGTTAATTCAGATAAAAACTAGAATGTCCCCACGCATTTCTTTCAACAAATGAGGCGTGGGGACATTCGTACATCGTTATACTTTTAATCCATATGCAAAATTTCGAATTCATCTTGGGCGAATGAGCTCTCTGCATAAATTCCACCCCAATTGCAAAGTGCTTCCAAAATAGATTCAAGAGATTGACCAAGTTCAGTAGTTGAATACTCGACTTTCGGAGGTACTTGATTATACATTTTTCTAAGTATAAGCCCACTCATTTCTAATTCTCTAAGCGTTTGAATAAGCATTTTTTGAGTAATACTTGGTATCAGTCTCTTTAACTCACTCGTCCGCTTTGGTCCTTTTATCAAATAATATAAAACAAGAGCCTTCCACTTTCCTCCAATTACATCTAAAGTAACCTCTAAGCCACAGTAATAAGTTTTCATTTTTGAAATAACACCTCCCGTTATCAATATCCATTTTTTGTTTTCCTCTTATTTTCGATAATTTATTAACGATCAGAAGTAATTTTGTCTCTCTGTGCCTCATCCTGTAAAGACAAACTACATATAATGACCTATTTCCAAGTCAATGTACTCAATACATTCGATGTCTCTTCCCAGATCTTCATATATGGACCGTTTGTGAAGAAGTTTGTTTACTCTCTTTCCAATCAACGTTATTGAGACTTGAAAATGTAGTCCATACATTCCTTTCTATTGATAAATTAACATGAAGCACTTGCTTCAGGAATGGTAATTAAAATCACCAAAACGGACCATCATTGCTCGGAATCGGCAGCATTGATGGTCATTTCTTTCACAAAGCGTAGCGTGTCAACAGCCCACCCGTTCAGCAACTTCCGGATCATCCTCTGTATACCAAATCAGACGCATGCCCTTGCCATCTTCACTCTCAAAAAACTCAAGCTCTGTCGCCGTCTGTTCTTCATAATAACGGGTCGATGTCAGTGGCAGCAACGATAATATCATCCCATTACCTAACCTCATATAGAGCTTATCCTGCTCTACGTATACTGCTACGTCAAGTGAATCTCCCGTCTCGTTGGCAAATCTGTACTTTCCAAGCTGCGCCTCTACGTTTTTCGGATCGAGGGGAATGACTTTCTTTATCTCTAAAGGGCGCGGTACATCGTAATCTTCTCCAGCCATAATCTGTTCGAGGCTTTTCACCAACTGCTGCGTGTACCCATGATCGCGCTCTCCATTTTGTAGCATAATCAATGTCATATCACGATCAATATAGCGTTTGAACCATGTAGAGTATCCCGGCCATCCTCCGGTGTGGTGAGCGATGTTCCCAAACCGATCGTCATGTTCAATTAGCCAGCCCATTCCATAGGGAAATGTTTCACCATTATTCATCTTCACTGGCGAAAACATCAGTTGACGCAGCATGGGATCAATGAACTCATTATCATACAAGGCTCGATCCAATCGCAACAAATCGCCAACTGTACTGTTGACCATCCCATCCCCTTGCAAGCCGTCTAAATATTGGACGTAATTTAGTTCAGGCACTTCATCAGGCAGGACATATCCGCCATGTCCAATCCGATAGACGTAGCCCCAAGCATAATCATCAGGCACAGGCCCCGGATCCACCCGACGATTATACACTTGCGTTCGCGTCATCCCAAGCGGTTGAAAGATCTGCTCGTCCAAAAAGTCGCCATAACGCTGGCCACTAATCCGCTCAATCAGGATAGCTAGCACAATATAGCCCGTGTTGCTGTACATCCAACTCTCATTAGGAGCGAACAACGGATCAGGCTGATGCTCAATCAGCATACGCAACACATCCTCATTGCGAGCATAACGCGTAGGATCCCACACATTTGCAAATAACTCCATGTAATCAGGCAAGCCCGATGTATGGCTTAACAAATGCCGTATGGTGATTCCTGGATATGGCAATTCGGGGATCCAGTTAGCGATCGGATCATCCCAGTGCAATTGCCCTAGTTGCTGCAAACGGACAATGCCTAGAGCCGTAATCGGTTTGGATACAGAAGCGAGTTCGAACATGGAGTCCGTCGTCAAATCGCGTGATCCACTGTCGCTGTATTCTGCTACCCCCATCGCTTCACAGACTATTGCTTTCCCACCAACAGCTATAAGAACGACGCCATTGAAACTCCCTTGCTTTTTGACTTCTTGTAATAATGCCGTAAATTGTTGTTGCATCTTTTCTTTTTTCACTATTTTGCACCTCAGTTTAATTGTGAGTGAACGATCACACTCTACGAAACTTTCATGATTCCGTATTAATAATCGCCTTATGAGCATTCGCCGTTTTTACTATTTAGCTCGCCTTGTTCAGTCAACGTATATTTAGATAAATAATGTTTCAATGCCTTATCCAGCCAAGCGCTCTCCCTTTCATTGAATGGCATCTCCACTAATTGATCAAGTTGGGTATACTGTTCCTCATCCAAATTTCCAAAATTGTCAATTGCCTTCTGGTCAATATAAGTCATCGCCCAGTTCACATAAGCACCGATCACAGTTTCAGCCTCCTGGGAATCGCTCGGACCTTTCGATAATCGCTTAACATCTCGGGAGAAACGAACCGTTTCCGCATCCATTTTCTTTATCGCCTCCGCTGACCGATCAAACAGCGTTTGTGCTGTATACTCGGATAGATGGTTCGCCACCCATTCCCGTTGCATGTCTTCCTGATTCATATTACGAATCAGACTGAACAATAGCGGATGTTCCAATTGATCCTCAGCCTGAACGATTGCAATCATACGGCCTATCAGTTCAAGTGATTGTTTTATCTGAACAAGCTTTACTTCTAATGCCTGCTGTTGCAACCTCAACATCTCAACCAGAGATTGATCATATTTGGGGAGTTTCAGCAGTTCACCGATTTGGGTTAGACTGAAGCCAAGCAACTTCAAATTCAATATTTTCTGTAATTCCACCATGTCCTCAATCTTATATACCCGATGTCCGTTTTCCTGTCTAAAGGGTTTTAGAAGACCTAACTCCTCATAATAATGCAACGTTCTTACCGAGATGCCCGTCAGTTTTGAAAATTCACCAATTGAATACGTTTCATCCATTTGATTGCCTCCTTTCATCCCCATTGTAATACCTACAGTAACTGTAGGCGCAAGCTTTAAAAAGCAACAAATATTTGTGGGGTATATCCATTGTTAGATGAGATGCAGGGTTTAACATGATTTGCTAGAAAGAGATAGGAAGACTAGAATAGGAGTTGAATAAATGAGTGCTAAAGTTATTGCTATTAGTGGAGTAACTGCTGAAGGAAAGACGACTTTAGTTAATCAGTTAGTAAAGGAATTTCCGAGCGCATGCGCTTTTTATTTTGACAATTATGATTGGAAAATGCTCCAGATGTGAAAGAAATTCTAAACAAACCAGCTGATTATTTTAATGCTTATAGATTAGATATGATGATGAACGACTTGAAGGAAGTACAAGACAAATATGATTATATTTTTCTAGATTATCCAATCGGTTATGAAAATAAACAAATGGGTATGTACATAGATAAAGTCATTTATATAAAAACCCCCTTGGATATCACCTTTGCAAGATATCTACTTAGAGATTTTCCTAATTCTTCTGGCAATGACATTTTAAAATGGGCCAAATGTTATTTAGTAGAAGCAAGACCGATATTTATTACACATGAAGAGATCGTCAGCAAACATGCCGATTATGTAATGGATGGCACACTTGAAGTAGAAAAACAAGTAGCACAAATAAAACAGTTATTAGCCTAAAGACGATCTGACCAACAATGGCGGTATCAAAACAATCCCATTACGTAGAAAAAGCCCGTTCCTTCTACCGTTAGGCATTACGCCGATTTACTCTGTTCATTGTGATGAGTTTATAGCCACACTATTATGCAAACCGCCCATCTTTGACGCAATATAGGCAAACATTATTTATGCATAGTATAAATGGTAGAAATACGGAAATAACGGTCTCCATTGTTTAGTTTATGACTTATCGAATCGTTCCGGTTGTCTTTTAGCCAAGGCATACCATTGTTTCATCTTAACTTAATCTTTCCTTTAAATTTCCCAAGTTTCTTTCATACACTTCATTAAAACTGAACACGAAACGCCTAGATTCCTTTAAAGCCATGACGTCTCAAACATTCAAGTATATGACCGATTGGCAACAAATTCATAAGCACGGTATACGTACAATAAGGAGTGAACATTACCATTTGCATGAATGTAGTACGATGAAGTTGCAGAATGAGTGAAGGGATATTCTAAAGGGGAGATGAATGGCCATGAATCGAATCATTCCAATCATGCCTTGCCAATCCATTAAGGAACAAGCCGCATTTTACGAAGCGTTGGGCTTTACGACACTTCAAAAGTCTACACGTCCTAATCCGTATCTTTCGATGGGATATGGCGAATTGGAAATCCACTTTTATGGAAGCAAGAAAACGATACCTGCAGAAAACGCGACAATGTGTTACGTCAAAGTAGATAATGTCGAATGGATCTATAAGGAATTCACTTCAAACCTGAAGAAAAACATCGGCAAAGTTCCCCGCTCCGGTTATCCCCGCATTTCTAAATTGAAGGATTTAACGGACGACCAAAGATTTATCGTTACTGACATTAGCGGTAATACGCTATATATCGGAACACCCTATGACGAACGGCCGGACTCGGTGTTTTGGCGATCGCTCGAAAGTGCTAAATATGCCAAGCATTTTGAAGTCCTTTATGATTTGACGTATTCCAAAGAGGATTATCGGACTGCGCAAAACATGCTGGACAAGTTCTTTCCCCCAATAACCGACACATTCGATGCTTGCACACTCGATTGGGCGAAGGTGCTATTGGTCACATTGGATCTTCATAAACTAAGTAGCCAGACGATTCATAAGTCCATCAGCGACAAGCTTCAAGAATTACTTAAAACAAATGGTCCACTGACTCCAGAATGGAATAAAATCAAGCAAAAGTATGAGGATATCCTGAAAGGCGAATAAAGGTGGTTAATGTTCCATGGCTGTCGCTGGCGGTCATTGTAAGGGTACACGAGCAGATCGACAAACACTCAGAAGTATTCCCTTGCATTCGGCTTGTTCGACAGGGTGTTTCAGCGTACAGCTCGCTTTTATGTAGCTAAAACCAAGTAAGTGTGACAGGAAACAAATCGGCAAAGATTCGAATTAAAGTTGAATAATTTTGCAAGGTTGACATCCGATGAAGCCCTAAATTGCCTACGGCTATCCCGCGGTTTATTGTGGAGCAAGAGTCGTTTCACAACTATCAACCACTAGAAACAACCGCGGTCAATTACCGGCAGATCCGAAACATTGTCAACGAGGTATCTTATTGTTATAACGTTATTCTATTTTTAAGTCAAAACAAGAAGAGACATTGGCGGCACAACTTCTCGAAAGCTACCAACTAGAGAACATGGAAAGTAGTCCTTACACCCTTGCTGTGAGTCAAATGAACAGTCAACTCAGCTAATTAAATCCAATTAGCTTCTGATTAGTCCTGTCAGGAAAATGCAACTCTAAGCAAACACACCCCCAACTTTGGTTGAGGGCGTGTTATATGTTTTATTTATCTAAATTTTCAATAGCATAATCGGCTTCTTCTTGTGTAAATTTTTCACCGTGTTCAGAAGTCAATTGGTCTTTTATCGCGTCTGGTGACATATCCATTGTGTCTTGATAAATTTTTGCTTTTTCCAAGGCACTTTTATTAAAATCGGCCTTTATATTGTCAATTGCGTACTGTGCTTCGTCGGCAGTAAATTTCTCACCGTATTCAGAAATCAGCTGGTCATAAATTCCTTGTTTTGACATGTGCATTGTTTCTGCGTACGATTCAGCCTTTTTTAAAGCATTTGCTTTCCAGTCAAATTCAAGAGTATCCATTGCATACTCAGCAGCTTCTGCGGAAAACTTTTCACCATTTTCTGCAGTTAATTGGTCATAAATAGCAGTTTTGGACATGCTCATCGTTTTTGCATACGATTCTGCTTTATTTAAAGCAGAATTATATTCCGCTGGAACGTCATCCTCTGCTTTCGCCTCTTCATTTTTTGATTCCTCTTCTATCTCTTCTTTCTCTTCTATCTCTTCTTTCTTTTCTGACGTATCCTTAGCTGATTCGGTAACAGCCGGCTTACTTTCAGCTTGGTTTGAGTCCGCGTTTTCATCATTAATGCCATTGACAGCAGCCCCAATGATAATAATCGCAATTACCCAAACCCACCATTTTTTATAAAACGGCTTTTTAACTTTTTCCTTTGCCATATGTAGGTTCCCCCTATAAGATTACTAGATTACAATAACAGAAACAATTTTAACATACCTGAAAATTTATTGGAATACGATGTCTCGACATTTATAGTATTAAAGTTCCATTTCTGAAGTCTGATATCCAAAAAGTCATCGAATAATGTTAAGAAATCTTTTACCTAAATCCATACATATAACAACCCCCCCTATCTGTAACTACGTTCTATCATGAAACACCGTTAATGTAATTTTAGTTGTTTCCGACTCTTTTCTTATTTCCTCCCAATCTATCATTTTAATAGCACCACCACCTCCGAATTTAATTCATAAAAAAAGAGCCCTCAGGCTCTCAGGCTCTAAAATTAGTGGTCATCAAAACTGTCATAAGTGTAAAGATTATCGCCGTTTCGATAACCAAAGCACATTCCTCTCCAGGTTAGGTAAATAGTTGGTTGGAGAGGAGGACGGCGATAAAATATAAATGGTTCTGGAGCTATCATCTCCGTTTTACCCTCACCACGTTCCATGCCACCACAGGAGCGGTCCGGAGGCGTAACGACTTCTCTTCAGGGCAATTATTATTCGTCCCCTAGAATCATTTTATCTAGCGGCGTGCCGACAAGCACCATTGGGTACACGTTCTCATTGGTCGGGATGACGAACTCGACGAGCACAGGTCCTGTTGTCTGCAGCGCCTCAAGCCAGACCTTAGAGGCTTCAGCCTTGCGTGACCCTTATCCCTTGTTTCCATATAATTCCGCAAGCTTGACGAAGTCCGGACTGCCGGACAGATCAATCTGGGTGTAGCGTCGTTCGTACGTCAATTCCTGCTGCTGCTTAACCATGCCGAGTACCTGGTTATCCAAAACCACGATTTTGACTGGTATATGATGAAGCGCGCAGATCGCCATCTTCATGCCGGATTCGGTACCAGGGCTCCATGGTAACCGCGTAACTGAACCGTGTCTGCTGGACGACACGCCATCCGCTGGTTGATCACGTCTTTTGGAATATCGATCAACACAGGATCTTTGCGTCCCGTCTTTGCGATGCAGAACGCTTCATGAATGATGCGAGGAAGGTCGTGTACATTGCGAACCATGTAGCTGTGCTTCGTAATCGGCATCGTGATGCTAATAATGTCCGCTTCCCGAAAAGTATCCGTGCCCATGAAGGTCGTAGATACGTTATCCGTTATGACCACCAGCAGCACCGAATCCATATAGGCTGTTCCTGTTGTATTTATTTTGTTCTAGTACAGGTAAGTTTAACCCATTCGTGCTCCAGGTGAGAATTCACTGTTTAGAAAAATATAAAATTGCCGGCAACACTACATGATCAACAATCTCTTCCAATTTCTGATGCGACACCAATCCATTTTCAAGCATAAACGTATAGCGAATTTGCTCAAAAAGAATGAGTTTGGTCGCTTTAGGTGGGAATTTTGTGATTTCCCCCCGTTGTATGGCCCGTTGAAGAACGTCATCCATAATTTTAATATTGGAATCCGTTGCTTCGGCCAACATCTGGCCTGTCCGTTCTCGCTCCTGCTGGTTAATCATCTCCGAAAACAGCATTTTAAACAATCTAAACGGTCCATTGTTGGACTCCAAAATAAAATGTTGACCAACATATACTAAATGATCACGGAGACTGCCCCTGTCAAAATCCAGATTCTCGAATCTCCCTTTCGATTGTTGCATCCGTTTCCGGACAGCTGCAAACGCTAAATCAAACGGGGTATCCCAATAACGATAAACCACCGAACGACTGGTTTTCGCCTCACGAGCAATACGCGTAAAATTAATCGCACCATACCCTTCCGTCTCCAGCAGACGATACGTTGCTGCATAAATATCATTTTGTAATTGGTCGCCGCGGCGGCGGCTTTTATTTGATTCCGTCATCATTCTTTCTCTCCTTGTACGTTCATTATACAACAAACTGTATCTTAAATAAATAAGATCCATGTATGTATCTAATTGACTTTTCAAGATACATTGATGTATCCTAATCGTAAAATAAGATACACTAATGTATTTAAAGGAGAGGTAATAATGAAAGTTATTGTTTTGGGCGCATCGCACGGGGGGATTGAAGCGGTTGAAGCGTTACGATTGATTTGTCCGAAAGCAAACGTTCAATGGTATGACAAAGGAGACTTCTTTTCCATTCCGACGAAGGATCTTGAATCCATTCAACAACAAGGAGTATCCATTTTCGGTAATGCTGAAATAACTAAAGTAGAACCTGGCCATCACCAAGTGGAAATATTCAATCATGCGACAGGGAAAACGCGCAAGGAGGGTTATGACAAAATCATTTTAAGTCCTGGTGCAAAGCCATTTATTCCTCCTGTCCCTGGACAGCATTTAAAAAACATCGGTACGATGAGCAGTCGACAAGATCTATTCAATATGAGAAGACATGCTGCAGATCCAGATATTAAAAACGTTGTGATTGTTGGCGCAGGATACATTGGGACTGGAGCAGCTTCATTATTTGCCGAATCAGGGAAAAAAGTTACGTTAATGGACATCAACAATCGTCCTTTAAGCTCCTATTTAGATAAAGAATTTACGGATGTACTTGAAAAAGAAATGATAGATCGAGATGTGGAATTGGCACTGGGCAACTCGATCACCGAATTTGTCGGTGATGAAAATGATAGAGTCATCGAGGTTGTAACTACAAAAGGCACCTATTCAGCTGACTTGGTCATCTTGTCTGCCGGCAATCGTCCCAACACGGAATGGTTGCGAGGCGCAGTGGAATTATTGCCGGATGGCAGAATTAAAACAGATGAATACATGCGTACAAGCGATCCCGATATTTTCGCCATTGGGGATGCAACAACAGTTTGGTACAATCCCGGGAAAATGCGGATGAATGTTTCATTAGGAACCAACGCGCGCCGTCAAGCACATTATGCAGTAAAAAATTTATTCGAAGCCATTCATCCGCTTCCTGGTGTACAAGGCTCTTCAGGTGCGCATATTTTCGATTATTATTTCGCTACAACTGGTTTGAATGATAAAACGGCAAAAAAGCTGGGCATTGAAATAAAATCCGTTTACTTGGAACAAGAGATAGCCCTGTTTTCTCCGGAGACGACCGTTATGTTCAAACTGGTTTACGATCCAACAACTTTAGAGATTTTAGGGGGACAAATCATGTCTACAGTTGATTTGACTGCTACTATCAATACGGTCTCCCTTGCGATTCAAACCGGATGCACATTAGAACAATTGGCCTATGCCGACTTCTTCTTTCAGCCAGAATTAAACACACCATGGAATGTAATAAATACAGCAGGATTAAAAGCATTACTACAAGAGAAATTAATGTAACTTTCATTTCACATTAATGCACCTGATCGTGAAGAGGAACACGCTGGACGACAGGAAGCACATCGGCAGCGTCGAGCTCACCTTCAACGAAGAGACCGAAAAGTATTTTTTAAGCTTAGCCCCTTCCGCTGAAACAATAGCGCAAGGGGCTTTTCCTTTATCCTGATAGGTCTTACCTTTCTTAATAATTCTGAGCAAGATCCTCAAAAGAACCGGATCCCGCTATCCGTGTCTTTTTGGCCTTGACATGCGTTCCATGATCAAGGCTACCCCGCGCCTGCTAAAAAATCGGATCATTTGAGCCATAAAGTAATTGTTACGACCATCAATGATGTAACTTCGTCCCTGGTCAATCGCGCGAAATCCGGCCTGGACAACCTTCTCCGGGGTCGAGAGCTTTTGGCCCGCACCCATTTCCTTGCTACCTACCGCATCGAAGAAACCCGTCTCGGTTGCACCAGGGCACAGTGCGAGCACGCGAACGCCTCGCCCACGCATTTCCGCCCATAGTGCCTCAGAGAAGGACAATACAAATGCTTTGGTAGCCCCATAAACGGCCGAATAAGCACAAGGCATAAACGCGGCCATCGATGCCACGTTAACGATGACTCCATCCTCTCGCTTCAGCATATTAGGCAGCAACCGGTGCGTAAGATCGACTAACGCAGCCGTGTTCAGCATAATCTCCTCCTGCTCGCGCTCCGGGGCTATTTCCTCGAAACGGCCATAAGTGCCAACGCCTGCGTTGTTGATGAGAATATCCACGGACAACCCCAGTTCGGAAATTTGTTCGACCAGTTGGCGCGGGGCGTTCGCTTTGGACAAATCGCAAGCCAATGCATAAGCCTGTACGCCATACTGGCGGTTGATTTCCCTAGCCATTGAATCCAGTTTGTCCTTGGAGCGCGCTACCAGAACGACATGACAGCCTTGTGCCGCCAATTCGTTGGCATACGCTTTCCCAATCCCGGATGAAGCACCGGTGACTACTGCTAGCTTGTTTTGATAAGTATACCTGTTCAAGAAAAAACCCCCTATTTAGCACTTCTCTGACATAAATTATCTTCATCGTACTGTCGATAGGCATCGGTTAACCACACCATGTTTATACTATTAGCGGGATTAATAGCCTCAGTACTCGTTTTGGTTCTCTTTTGTAGAGACGGCATTCAATAGAGACTATAATAATCTTGTATAGAGTGCTTTTGGCCGATTTGGTTAATAGCGATATGTATCTTCCATATGATTAAATAGAGGTGACCCACTTGAAAATGAATCGTTCCTCATCCGTATTAGGTGACTTCCTTAAATCTCGCAGAGAAAGGTTGCAGCCTTCAGAGGTCGGGATTCAGCCGCTGCCTGGACGAAGACGCACTCCGGGACTTCGAAGAGAAGAAGTCTCTTATCTTGCCAATATAAGCGTGACTTACTATGCTTGGCTGGAGCAAGGCAAGGAGGTTAATCCTTCGCCGGAAGTGCTGCTAAGTATCAGCAAAGCGCTTCAGCTTGACGAAGATGAGCGGAAGCATCTATTCGATCTGGCCAATGTAGATGTGGCGGACGTCGTCACAGTGCCAAGTAACGGGGGGCCGGATACGGGAGTTCTGCAGAAAATCGTCAATCAACTGCATTATCCTTCTTTTATCACGGACGAAGGTACGGATGTTATCGTCTGGAATCGGGCGGCTGAACTGATCGTAGCCGATTTCGGCAGTCTGCCGGACAACGAACGGAATATGATGGACATTATGTTTTTAAAGCCTGATTACCGCAACAGACTGGTGAATTGGGAAGGTGCTGCCCGTTACGCTGTAGCCGTTCTGCGGGCAAGCTTCGATCTTTACAAGAACAACCCGTTATATATGGAACGGTTTGAACGCTTGATGCGGGAAAGCGTGGAGTTCGTACATTTCTGGGAGCTATATGAAATCAAACAAAAACGCGTAGCCACGGCTTTATTCCGTGTTCCTAACGCACAGGAGATGGAGTTCGAGCTCCATTCCGCGGCTGTAATCGATAATGACCCGGGACTGCACTGGTGTTTCTTTGTTCCGGTGCCCGGTTCAGGCACGGAGAAGAGATTATTGCGTTTACTTGAGCAAGACAGGCAGCTACCGTAGACTGTTACTCCTGTTAATAGAATAGACGTGCTGTGGCTAGCACCCTCCAGTTGTTTGTATGATTCAGTGGAAGACAACGATTGTAGTATGCAAACATGGTTCATTTCAGGAGCGTCAGGAGGCTTGGCTTCACGTATAACTCGCCGATTGCTTGAGAGGGGGGAGCGTGTAGCTGCAACGGTACGCAAGCCGGGGGTGCTGGATGACTTGCAGTAACAGTATGGCTCACAACTTTGGCAGATCAAATGGATGTCGGCGATCCGGATAAAATGGCGCAGCAGATTATCCACCGAGTCGACCAAGGAGAGGGTCCGAAACGTATGGCGTGGGGCAGTGACGCCTATGAGCAAATCCGGGCAGCCCTGCTGGACAAACTGGCCGCTCTGGAATCACAGAAAGAGCTGGCTTACTCCACTGATTCAGATGATGTGGTAAAACAATTTTAAAGGACACCAACTTAGCGTAGGGATTAACGTTACGGAGGAAATAGAGCATATGCAGGGGTTTATGCTAGGATCAGAGCCACTTTCGAAAATCAACAGGCTTGGCTTCATTTAGGACGTGCTGAAAACCAAATCGCTTTATGGTATGGTTTGAGAAAACGATTAGAGCGTTCTATTAGTTAAATATTTCATTTATGCCAGTGTACCACACCGGCTGGAGGGATATAATGACGATGTATTAAGAAGAGGAGGGAAATCATTTTGACTATTGAACGTTTTCAAATCCAGGTCTCTGATGAAATCCTGAACGATCTGCAATACAGAATCCATCACATCCGTTGGCCGGATCAATTGGAAAATGCGGATTGGGAACGGGGCACGGAATTAAATTACTTAAAATCGTTAGTTTCGTATTGGAGGGAGCATTATAATTGGCGCGCACAAGAAGCCAAGTTGAACCGCTTCTCCCAGTTTCGCTGCAATATCGATGGAATCGACGTGCACTTCGTACATGAACGCGGTAAAGGTCCTAACCCTTTGCCCCTGATTCTTACTCACGGATGGCCCGATAGTTACCTGCGTTACCAAAAAATCATCCCGCTGCTTACGGATCCGGCCAGCCATGGCGGCAACCCCGAGGACGCTTTTGACGTAATCGTCCCTTCATTACCTGGCTTTGGATTCTCCAGCCGCCCTAAACATCCCGGGGTCAACAATTTTCGTGTCGCCGAAATGTGGGTTAAGCTTATGACCGAAGAATTAAGCTACAGTAAATTCGCTGCCGCCGGTGGGGATATGGGCTCCGGTGTGACCAGATACCTGGCGGCAAACCATCCCGAACGGTTATACGGAATCCATCTGACCGATATCGGGATTATCCGAGATCTCATAGCTTCATCTGATCAGGCCACGCTTTCGGAAGAAGAGCGGCAATACAAGAATAATGCTTCGGCATGGATGGCTCAGGAGGGCGGCTATATGTCCATTCAATCGACGCGCCCCCAAACCCTCGCATATGGACTTTCCGACTCGCCCGTAGGTTTGGCCGGTTGGATGACGGAGAAATTCCGATCATGGAGCGATTGTAACGGCGATCTTGCGCAAAAATTCAGCAAGGATGAACTCCTTACGCATATTATGGTGTATTGGGTGACGAACACCATAGGATCGACAGCGAATATGTATTATGATAATGCACATTCTTTGCCGCCAATCAGCTACATCGAGGTTCCGACTGGCCTTGCCCTATTCCCGGCGGATATCCTGTTGCCGCCCAGGGAATGGGCCATGCGCAACCTGAATGTAACCCGCTGGACTTCGATGCCCCGCGGCGGACATTTTACCGCTCTAGAGGAACCTGAGCTTTTTGCCGATGACATTCGCGCATTCTTCAGACCTTTTAGAACAAAAAACTGGTGAATCAGAACCGTTTCGAAATAAATCTAAATACACTGTCTAGCAGATAATAAGAAAAGTAGACGGATCGTGGTCATCCCCTGATCCTGCATCATGTTGCCGCTCCGTTCCCCTGTCGGGAAACGAGCGGCTTTCTCTTGACCTTGCAGGCACCTTTGGCCGGATTAATTGACAATTCTTATCAACCACGGTTTTGTTACAAAAGGTATTTACTTTAATTAAATACCTTTTTAACAAAGTCAATAAGCTTGGACTTTAAGGCATCACCGTGCTCTCCCCTATGGTACATATCTGTTCCGTGATAACCACTCTCATCCACAATTAGCTCTTTATCCGTTGCTCCGGATGCTTGATATAATTGGCGCACTTCTTTTTCAATTGAGCCTCCATAATCGCCAGGTGAAAAAACAAACATGGACGGTGCTTTAATCTTCTCAACGCTCGGAATTGAATCAAGGGGCCCACATTGTGCAGGAGAAGAAAGAATAATCAGCCCCTCAATAGGCAGCGCCTGACGAACGCCTGCAATGATTGCTGTACTACCGCCACATGATGCTCCTGCCAAAAATACTCTTTTTGCACCCAATCGTTCGAGCTCACCTAAGGCAGCATCTGCATCACGATCTATATTCTGATTATCCTCTGGAAAATTCTGTGAGGCACCATGATTACGATATTCAGGAATAACAACCAGATACCCACTGTCAGCCAGTTCAGTTCCCATGTCAAGAAAAGAGCAAATGTTATAGCCTTGCTCGTGTGCAAGCAGGACTCCTTTATCTCCACTGCCAAGCACAAGTGTAGACAGATACACCCCATCACTGGTTGTTAATGTAGTTGCTTTATTGCGCAGCTCATCCGGAACACAAGTATTCACAAGATGCCCGTTAGAAGACTTCACTGAACGGTCCGGCCAGGCAGGATCATAATCAACCGGTTTGTTTGGTGGTATGTCCTTCACTTCGGCAACTGGTGTTTCAGGTACAGCATTTTCTACAGGTTTCGTATTTTGAGGTTGATCAGATAAAGATTGATTTTCATTTGAAAATATAGGCATTTTGGTGGAGCATCCTGTAATCGTTAATAATAAAATGAGCAATACAAATACCATTTTTGTTCTTTTAGAAAATACGTTCATTGATTTTCTACACCACCAACTATTACTGAAATTATAAGTGATTATTGAGCCTATTCCATTCGTTCTACTACAAACCCGTTCTGCATACAGATTTGGGTTAAGGTCCGCGTCCAATGCCACCTTGCCATCCGTAACTTCGCATTTGGGATGGCCCATTAAGGCCGAAGCCAATGTGCTTTTTCCCGTCCCATTAGGCCCCATAATCGCATGAATCTCGCCGCCATGAACCTCCAGTGTGAGCCCTTTTAAAATCTACTTCCCTTCAATCTTGGATCTTAAATCCTCAATCTTTAAGGTTGTCATTCTTCCTAACTTCGATTCCGTAGAGTTTTGCGGCACGCGCCAACAAATCACTCATAAATTTTCCGATCGTTCGTAACTCCGTCTCAGAATAGGATTCGATAAATTGGTAAAAACTTTTTTCTGGTTTCTTGAGGTATGTCAGCGATAGAAGTCAACCATATCTTCAAACAGCTGTTTGATAAATTCAAGCTCGCGTTCGTTGTATCTTTCCAAAAACTCGTACATCCGTTGCTTTTCCTTCGCGTGGAGCTCCTCATGAGCAGCAAACAGCTTTTTGCCGACAGGCGTTAGCCGAAAATACACTTCCTTTTTGTTATCGTTGAGTTGGGCTTTTCGCACCCAACCTGCCTTTAACAGTTTATTTGCGATCTTGGATGTATTTCCTTTGCTTAAATTGCTTCTCTCGGCGATGGAAGTGAGATTGATCGGTTCCTGCTCTCCGATGCACGCAATGGTGTGCAGTTCCGTCATATTCAAGCTGAATTCCGATTCAATATGCTTCCGGATATCCTCCAGGTATGTGGCAGTTATTCGAGTTTCATATTGCTCTTTTTGCTCAAGAAACTGAACGAATCGTTCATGAATGGCGGTTTTGTTTTTATTGACAGTATCCATGCTTATGCTGGCTCCTTGACTCATTTGTTTTATTATATCATAGATTGTTCTCTGAGAAACAAACGGGCATACTCATATTGACGTTGGGGTTGACAGGATAAAGGGTAACCAAGTACAATTATATTGTTTCTCATGAAACTAAAATTATATGTAATTTTTATCACATCCATTTTTACAAGCAATATAAAAGTTTCTAACGAAACAATAATTAATGAAGGAGGTGTATACCTGCCTGTGGAAATCGTGAATCCAAAGACATTGACGGATAAGGTTACATCTGTCATTTCTCATGTCGTGGTAACTACTGCCTCCAAACTGGCCTTCATCTCAGGTCAGGTTTCTGTGGATGAAACAGGCGCATTGGTCGGTTCAGGGGACTATTATACGCAAGCGATTCAAGTGTTCACCAATCTCAAGTATGCATTGGAAGCCGCGGGAGCGGATCCATTGTACATTGCCAAAATGAATATTTTTGTGGTAAACCACAACCCGGAATTGATTTCGATTATTTTTGACGCAGGATTTCATGTGTTTGGCCCTAACTGGCCGAAGACAGCAAGTACCTATATAGGCGTTCAAGCGCTAGCCGATCCTGAATGGCTTATCGAAATAGACGCTATCGTGATCTTCCCATAATGTTTAAGAAAAGAGGTTATTGATATGAATTATGAAGTCATCCTGATCGGTGGCGGTCCTGTCGGCATGATGTTGGCTGGAGAATTGGGATTAGCCGGTGTAAAAGTCTGCGTCATTGAGCGACTAAAGGAGACAACTCCATATTCACGTGCGCTTACCGTACATCCACGCACCCTGGAAATTTTAGATATGCGTGGAGTGAAATCACAATTAATCAAGCAAGGCCGCTTACTTTCGAGAGGTCATTTCGCCGGATTAGAAACTCCTTTGGATTTCTCGGTGTTGGATTCCTCTTCCAATCACACTCTCTTTTTACCGCAGAGTGAGACGGAGAAGGTCCTGGAGGAATGGGCGCTTAGCCTTGGCGCAGAGGTCTGGAGAGAGGTTGAGGCTCTATCTGTGCACCAGGATGAGGATGGGGTTGACGTTAAGATCGCGGGACCTCATGGAGAAACAACGTTAAGTTCAGCTTATGTGGTAGGTACGGATGGAGCTAGGAGTTTGGTTCGCAAACATGCAAATATATCATTTGCAGGTACAGATGCGACCTTCACGGCGATTCTGGGCGATGCCGTTCTATCTGATTTGGCTCCTATGAGTGTCATATCCCGGATTACAGAACAAGGATTGGTCAGCATCATGCCGATCAATGATCATATCTATCGGGTCTTGATGATCGATATGGAGAGACGTAACATCCCTAAGGATGAGCCCGTTACATTGGAAGAGTTTCGTTCATCGCTCATCCGTACAACCGGAAGCGACCTAGGATTGAACGATGTGAAATGGATGTCCCGTTTCGGAAATGCGACGCGGCAAGCAGGACGCTATCGGAATGGTCGAATGTTCTTGGCGGGAGATTCGGCGCATATTCATTTTCCCGCTGGTGGACAGGGAATGAACGTCGGCTTACACGAAGCGATGAACTTAGGCTGGAAGCTTGCAGGAGCAATCAAAGGCTGGGCTCCGGACTGGCTATTGGACAGTTATCATGCCGAACGTTTTCCATGGAATACGGCCTTGCTCCGGAATACCGAGGTCCAAACCCTGCTTCTGGATGTGACTCCTCCCATCACGGAACTGCGAAGCATGCTGGCGAATCTGATTCAGATACCGGAGGCTAATTATCAAATCGCTGAACAGATTTCCGCCATGGATGTACATTATGCACCCGACGCCGAAGCACCTTCCCATCCTTTAAACGGGAAACGGTTCAAGGATCTCAGCTTAAAGCTGAAAGATGGACAATTGATGAACTCCTATCCGCTCCTGCACAAAGGTACTTTTCTTCTGTTGCATTTCCATTCTAATGAACAGATTAGCGGTCAATGGGAAACGTATAGCAACCTTCAAGTTGTACATGCCTCTTTGGCCGAGGCTGACGCGGATTGGAACGACGTCCACACAGCGCTTATTCGGCCGGATGGACATATTGCCTGGGCGATTCCTCTATCCGATCCAAATCCAATGCAAACCATAAATGAAGGAATCACTCGCTGGTGCGGAAACATTACCGATTATTAATTCATTTGAGGTGCCTCCCTACCCAGCTAGGGCAAGGTCTGTAGATGATTGAACAAGCACTGTCCTTTACATCAATGGAATCAAGTTCTTGTCTTCAGGTTAGGTTAAAACTTGATTCCTTAAATTTCCCCTTCCAATTCTGCAGAACGCATCATCACAGCCTTGATCCTGGGCTTTACCACTATTTGTGATACGGTTCTCCTCGTGTTATTTAGTTGTCATGCATCATCTTCCGAAAGCCAGAAGATGATGCATTTTAGTCGTTTGCCATCAGGTGCAACTTCAATTCATTAAATGAATGCCTTTTTAGACTTCATCCAGGATACTCTCCGGTACCTTGACTGCCGGCACTCATTCGCATCCTCAAGAACGTCACTACCACGATCGCAATAGCGACTCCAACCATCCCGACCCATGTAATGGATGATAGAGACACACGGTCGATCATGACGCCTCCGATTGCAGCGCCCGCAGCCATGGACAACTGCATCATGGATTGGTTCAGGCTCAGCATGATTCCAGAATAATTCGGTTCAATCCGAACTAGATTGACTTGTTGCGTTGGACCGGAGGACCATGCCGCAAACGACCACAAAATCAGGAGGATGACAATCGGCAGCCACGAATGGGTATAGGTAACGGTTAAAGAGAGGAGAAGCAGCGCTATGACGTGCAAGAGCATCCCCCCTGACAGCGTCGGGAATACCCCCCATTTATCCGTGCTGAAACCGCCGAATTTGGATCCGAGGAGGCTAGCGATGCCGAAAGCCAACAGCACTCCACTCAGCATCCCTTCTTTCAATCCGGCAACTTCAAGTAGATACGGTGAAATGTAGGTGTAGGCGATCGAGTATCCGCCGAGCCAGAAAAAGGTAATCGCAAGTCCTAACGCTACGTTTCCGTTTTTCAAAAAGGCAAGTTGCTTGGACAACGGAATCGGTTTATCCCCTTGAACTCGAGGGATGATGGCGTACAGAACGAACATAGCCACCAGACCGGCCAGTGCCAATATACCAAAAACAGCTTTCCATCCGAACTGTGCTGCAACGATACGTCCAAGCGGCACGCCGATAATCAAAGAAGCCGTAAAGCCCATCACCACGGTAGCAATCGCGCTGGCTTGTTTGCCTGGGGCAGCAATTTTCGCGGCGATGTCCAAAGCAGTTACCACGACCATTCCCGCGCCTAGAGCCATGATGACGCGAGCGGCGAGAAACGATGCATAGCCAGGCAAAACGAATGACAGTACATTCCCAATTACGAAGATACCTAGCGCCCAAACTAGCAGTTTTTGTCTTTCCACCTTAGCAGTCAACGCCATAAGGATCGGGGTGCCAATGGCGTATACAAAGGAAAAAATCGTGACTAACTGTCCCGCAGAAGTAACAGAAATACCCATTGTATCCGAGATTTTATCTAAGATGCCAGAAATAACGTACTCTGATGTACCCACTAAAAAAGTAACTAAAGCCAATAAATAGACTCTCCACGTGTTAGACAATGCATTCACTTCTCCTTTTTTTATTGATACGAGGATCCTTTTAATCAATTTATATATCGCGATATGTCGATATGTAGGGCCGAAAAACTGAATACGTTTAAGGTATTCAGTTCAGATTAAAGTTTCTGATTCAAATATGCAGCCAACTCACTGATCTTCTCTTCATCTCGTTTGTAGTACGTGTATTTGCCGATCCGCTCAGTTCGAATCAGTCCGGCCCGTTGTAGAATGAACAAATACTGCGATGCTGTCGACTGTGTCATGTTCAACTTATCCGTCACTTGACTGACACACACCCCGATTTCTTTCATATCCACTCCTTCATGGGGCACAAAATGTTTTTCAGGCTCCTTAAGCCACTGTAAAATCTGTAATCTCGACTCGTTAGACAACGCTTTGAACACTTTAATTGGATCCATGCCTTTTATTATATCTACATTTTGCGATATGTCAATCTTAATTAATTCTCTTCTACTCTCGCTCATTTTATTCCTCTACGGCGATGCCGCCAGCTCTTAAGTGCCCATAGGCAACAATTTTACTAAACTGAGATGAAACCTCCTCTTTAGAAAGGGGCTTATCGTTTTTAATCCACCAAATGACAATCCCCATGAAAGCCGATCCGAGGTATTCGATCAGCAATTCATTGGATATCGCTAATGGGGCGTTTGCCTGAGCAGGTTTCCACCCCTCCATTAATTTATCTTTAATGATATGCTCCATTTTCGCTTGAAACGGATAGATTCGGTTCTCTTCAATTAACATGGAACGGTAAAAGGTCATGTTTAGAGAAATATGCTCCAGTACCGTTTGCATGACTGTCTCGAGTAGAGAAATGCTGAAAGGATTCATGCTGATCGGACAAAAAAGGATTGCATCCTTTAAATCGCTTAACAGTTCATTCATACATGTATCTAATAAATCAGGCTTGTTTTGGTAGTGGAGATAAAATGTATTTCGATTGATCATAGCCTGATCGGCAATATCCTGGACCGTTATCGCCTCGTATCCTTTTTCCTGAATAAGCTCATAAAACGCCTTTCGAATCGATTGTTTCGTGCGCAGTATTCTTAAGTCGGTTTTCTTCTTCATTGTTTTCGTTCCCCCTAAATTTATTTAGGTCGTTAAGCGACAAAGTTTTATAAGTTGTCTGTTATCCATCATAACTAAAAATATTGAATATTGAGCGTTATATTAACCTCTATTATAATGAGCAGCAGATAAATAAACAACGCATTGTTCATTATTTATCTAATGACCAAAAAAATTCCAAGGAGGAGATTCCAATGACATCTAACCATCAAAATGAGCTTGTTCGTAAGGCAGTCGCCGTACTGAAAAGTTTTGAGAGCGGCACCCCCGAAGCGATTGCGGCTTACGTTCATCCAGATCAATATATTCAACACAACCAGGCTTTAATCGATGGTCGTGAAGCCATGCTTGGCGCACTTGATCATTTAAAGGAGATTGGTACTAAGGTAAGCATTAAGCGGACTTTAGTCGACGGAAATTATGTGGCTCTTCATTCTGTATATGATTTTCACGGCCCTAAAATCGTATTTGATATCTTCCGTTTTGAGAATGGACTAATCGTTGAGCATTGGGATAATTTGCAAGAGATGGTGGAAAAGACACCGAGCAATCATACGATGATTGACGGACCGATTACGATTAAGGATATCGACAAGACGGAGGCCAACAAAGCATTTGTCAAAAGCTTTGTTGAGAACATCTTGCTTGGGAAGAACCCTGACCTGCTTGCCTCTTACTTTGATGGAGATAATTACATTCAGCATAGTCCCCATATAGCCGACGGTCTTCCTGGCCTTCACGCTGCCTTATAGGCTCTGAAGGAGAAAAATATTGAGTTTCAATATACTCATGTTCATCAAGTCATCGGGCAAGGCGATTTTGTTCTTACAGGGAGTGAAGGCCTATTTGATGGTCAGCATACCGCTTTCTACGATTTATTCCGCGTAGAGGATGGAAAGATCGCTGAGCATTGGGACGTCATCGAGGCCATCTTGCCAGCAGAAAAACGAAAAAATGCGAACAGTAGATTTTAAAGTTTGTGTAGCTAAATCTCAAGAAAGGCATCGCCAAATGTCATTACGGTGATGTCTTTCGTTTCGGGAATGTATTTGAGTAATCAATTTTGTCATCAAATGGATGGGAAGCGTTGTTTATAACAATTAAATTAAGTGACCTTGTGGTGTAGCCATATAATAGGCAAGCCTTTCACAAATGAATATTGCGGTTAATAATCAACAATCTTACGAGGAGGAGAGGATCATGAAAATGCTGGCACAAAAAACGATGTGGCTGGGAATGGTGCTCGTCCTGATCGTGCTAACTATATTCGGGGTAGCGATGATGGGATCGGTGCTTGGGTCGAAGCCAAAGGAACTCCCGGTGGCTCTCGTTATCCTCGATAAGCCGGCGGAGCTGTCGACTGGAGGAACGTTTGCGGTAGGGGAAATGATCCGTGAAAAGTTGGTGTCGAACCCGGCAATGCCGTTCGCATGGCATGTGGTCGATTCTGAGGAAAAGGCTCGGAAAGGACTGGATAAACGCGAATATTACGGAGCGATGGTGATTCCGGAGGATCTAAGCAGCGATTTACTCTCGTTAACAACTCACTCGCCGATTCATCCTAATGTGAAGATCATCTCCAACGACGGTATGAACACCCAAGCCTCGTTAGTCGTAAGACAGGCAATGGGGCAAGCGATGAATATGATCAATGGGGAACTATTGCAGCAGCTACCTGGGCAGATCGGACAGCAAACGGAGCAAATTCCGGTTGAAGCGGCTAAAACTCCAATGACACCGGTGAACGTTCAGGAAGAAGTCGTGCATCCGCCGGGGGTGAATAATGCGTCGGGGAATGCGCCGGGTTTGTTGATCCAGATCATGTGGATCGGCAGCCTGGTGACCGGAGTCGTCTTGTTCCTGGCTAGTCAGAAGGCGGTCGCCGCGGGTTCAAGGAGATGGGCAGTCAGCTTGCTGCAAGCTATCGGGGGACTTGCGACCGTTGGCATAGCGTCAGGCTTCACCGTATGGATGGCTTCGTCGATGGTACGGCATGGAACTGGCGAACGTGGGGGATACTTGGTTGTTCTTATGGTTGTCCGGATCGGCGTTCTTCTTGTTGCAATCTTCCTTGCTGAATTGGATCGGATTCCCGGCAATACCGCTGCTCGTACTACTGATGTTCTTCTCCATGCCGCTGCTGAATGTGGCTCCAGAGTTCTTATCGCAGACGACGCGAGATTGGATCTATTCTTGGACGCCATTGCGGTTCGCGGCAGGAGGGCTACGGGAAGTGATGTACTTCGGCGGACTGGACGCAGTTGGCTCAAATGCCTTCATTTTATGGGGCATCGCAGGGGGATTTTTGGTCCTGCTGCTCGCTTCCGGATTTAAGGCCGATCGAGCGACAGATGCCGCCCCTACTTCTGTTACAGGCGAATAAAATAAAGTAAGGTTATCTTTTAATACTTGAAAACTTCCCGTTGTTCTGTCCAAAATGCAAAAAGAAAAACCTAAATTAATGTACAACAACTAAATATGTCAGTTATTAAAGAGCCAGACGCTAAGACGCAGATCCGAGAATTTGTGAGAACGTCACAAATATCGGCTCTCTCTTTTTCGTCATATTCGAAATGGTTTATGGCGTGTAATGAGGGCCATACATTGGAGTAGAAGAAAAAATAGCACAAATTAAACAGTTATTAGCCTAGAGACGAGCTTACAAACAATATAGTGGAATCAAAACATGAAAAAAGCTCCCTACAAAGTAGAAAGCTCTCGTGTAATAGACTTTGCTATTACTTAGGTTTGGCACCTAATACCGGTGGTCGGGGTCGAACCGACACTCCCGAAGGAACACGATTTTGAGTCGTGCGCGTCTGCCAATTCCGCCACACCGGCCCATTTTTTGAGAAGCTATGTTGCTCTCATCAACTGACAAGAACTAATATACCACGCATTGATAATATCGTCAATACTTTTTAATAAAAAAATAACCATCAATATAAAATAAATTAGAGAGCAGCAAAAATGCTGCTGCTCTCCTATACAATGGTTACTTGATAAAACACAAAGCGACACCATATCCCTTGTCCTCATCGTACGCTTTTGTAAGGCGCATGACTTTAATCGGTCCATTTTCTCCTGGCACGCCTATTCCACCGTTGGCTTTTACATAATCTCCTGGCTGGACAGAGTCAGAGACACGGACGTGAATTTGGCCTGTTAGACCAACGATATTCCACTCTTTACGCTTACTGCGTGGAGTGTAAGGCAGCCTTGGATCATATTGAGGATTTTCTAATGGCAGTTCGACAACCTCTTCTGTATACGTAGGAAGCGTATTGCCGTCTTCATCGACATCATACGTGCGGATTGTTTGCGGCTCATAGACAATGCCGCCAAATTCATTAGTTAAGTATCGGCCTTGCCAATAAAGTGCCGATTCTCCAAGAACGACTCCTGCTGTTTCAGAAATAGCACCAAGAATATCGTCTCCTTCCTCAGCCACGCGGATTTTATCTCCGTCAAGAGTGACAAGCAGGCCAGTGGCAATGGGGTTTCCATCTATGCTTTCGAAGTACTCGGCATAATCGGTAAACGTCTGTGCACTTGATAGCGTGCCCGCAGCTCGGACTGTTCCAGTACGGCTATTAAGCTCCCACTTGATATTAGCGCTGCTTGGGTTGCCTGAAGCCCCATACCCGCCGACTACAGAATAGCCATTTGGGTTGGAAACCAAATTACTCGCAAGTACCATCGAGCCAAATGCCCCTCCTGACTGGCCAGCAACTGCGCCGCTGGAGCTAAGGATGCCGCTCCGAGGTCCTTGGGCCCGTGAATTGCCTGCACTTCCTAGGACGATTGCCCCTTCGCCAACTGAGTGGGAATTAGATGAGGCAGCCACCATCGTTTTAGAAGCAGAAGCTGTTGGCGACGAAGTGCTTGCAAGTATGATCGATTGTTCGGTGGACGGCGCCCCTGTACTTGAAGCGATCCGTGCGCCTCCCTTGATCACTGTAATTGGCTCTTTATAGGCGACGCCACCGCTGCGGACAGCAGACTTGTATCCAGTTACGGATACACCGCTAATGTTGACAGAGTTTGTCGCCGCTTCCACTGCATTTTCTCCCTCTCCCTTAGAATTAATTGCATTCACATTGGAAATGGAGACGTTGCTATGTCCGCTGCCGACGTATATCCCGTTATTTTTGCCTGCATCATAAATATGAATATTTGACAAAGAAATGTGGTCGCCACGGTTTCCTCCACCAAATACAATGATAGCGTCGCTAGCGTTATGAAAACGGCTTACGTTAATGCCATTAAGGGATACATTTTTCGCTTTGTATTGAATCGCAATGACAGGCGTATTGCCAAAGTCATAGGATAGATCGCCAATTGCCATAAAATTGGTAATGCTGACATTCGTATAAGCGCTAATCACAAGAGCACGGGGATCTGTATTGTTTTGGAACCCTCTTTTTTTGTTTGGATGCAGCGACACAAGATTAGTAGCTGTAATGTGATAGGCCGTTTTTGAATCAGGATCATCGCCAGTATGATGGCCGATATGGCGGAAGTTATAGCTACGTGTGTCTTCCCTAGAAATATGGCCAAGAATATGGACATTGTTCGCTGCACTCGAGTTGGCATGGGCTTTAATTTCGATGCCGCCATAACAACCCGTGGAATAATTGTTTGATAGAAGCACATGGCGACTTCCGTCATCGATCTCAATTCCATTTGCATTTCCTCTACTAGTAGGTTCATAGGCATAGCAATTGGAAATGGTGATGTATTCGCTATGATGCGTAGTAAACCCATCATCGATCCAGTCAGTTGCTTTACAGCCATCAATCCACACATATTGGGAAGGTCCTGTATCAACTGTTCCATCTCCGCCATAATGATAATCTAGACCTGTCGACGTAACGTCAAATCCATGCAATGTGCTGTTGTAGGCAAATACATTATTTACCCAACCGTACTTTACACCATGGAATGTTAAGCAACTGGAACGGCTGCCCCCGGCCGGCTCTACGCCCCTTCTTCGGTTGCCGTCTAAGCTTAGATCACGAACGGCAATATACTCGGCGCCATTGTCTTTATCCTTTACCGACACCGTCCATTCATAACTTGGCGCATGATCAGGAGTTTGGATCGTTGTTAATTCCATCCCTTGTCCTTCAAGCACGGTTCGACTTGGTAGCTTGACAGTTGCATAATACCGCTTTGGCCCTAAAATCAGTTTGACATTTCCGTCGCCTAACGCTTCTTCAAAATACTTCGTTTGGTCACTTTCTTCTTCCCCTTCAGGAATAAAGTCATCGATGTAAACAACCCTTGCATCCTCAATTTGTTGCAGCGTTTCTGTCAAATGAGCAAAAGCCTTGTCCTGCACTTCCTTTGCTTCGTATGAACTTGCTTGCAATTCGTCGTTTTTCATAAAGGAAAACGCCTCCTCCTTTTATTCTGCTTGTGAAAAGCAGTTACGTTTAAAAGAGAAGGAAGTCATTTAAAAACAAAAAAACTGACCATTTTAAGGTCAGTTTGCATACGCGCCCGAGAGGATTCGAACCTCTAACCGCTTGATTCGTAGTCAAGTACTCTATCCAGTTGAGCTACGGGCGCAATTTTCTTCATTTCGTTTCATGAGATGCCGAGGGCCGGACTCGAACCGGCACGGTAGTCACCTACCGCAGGATTTTAAGTCCTGTGTGTCTGCCAATTCCACCACCCCGGCCTATCTAGGACTAAACAACTTATTTTTTAAATTGGAGGCGGCAACCGGATTTGAACCGGTGATAAGGGTTTTGCAGACCCGTGCCTTACCACTTGGCTATGCCGCCGTAAAAACTAAAGCGGAAGACGGGATTCGAACCCGCGACCCCCACCTTGGCAAGGTGATATTCTACCACTGAACTACTTCCGCATATGGCTGGGCTACCTGGATTCGAACCAGGGAATCACGGAATCAAAATCCGTTGCCTTACCGCTTGGCTATAGCCCATTGCTATTTAAATGGGGCGGCTGATGGGAATCGAACCCACGAATGCCGGAACCACAATCCGGTGCGTTAACCACTTCGCCACAACCGCCATATCGATATATGGTTAAACAATTCAAGTTGGCAGGGGCAGTAGGAATCGAACCCACACTGGAGGTTTTGGAGACCTCTGTTCTACCGTTAAACTATGCCCCTATGAAAATGGTGGAGGGGGACGGATTCGAACCGCCGAACCCTGAGGGAGCAGATTTACAGTCCGCCGCGTTTAGCCACTTCGCTACCCCTCCAGTTTCAAAAGACAATACTTATCATATCCGTAATTGATCAAAATGTCAATGATTTTTTGATAAGTGATGCCGGCCAGAGGACTTGAACCCCCAACCTACTGATTACGATTCAGTTGCTCTACCAATTGAGCTAGACCGGCCCAAATCGCATGATGGTGGCTCGAGACGGAATCGAACCGCCGACACACGGATTTTCAGTCCGTTGCTCTACCAACTGAGCTATCGAGCCCTTCTATTTAAATGGCGGTCCGGACGGGACTCGAACCCGCGACCTCCTGCGTGACAGGCAGGCATTCTAACCGACTGAACTACCGGACCATTTTTTGTTTTTGTATTGGTTGCGGGGGACGGATTTGAACCGCCGACCTTCGGGTTATGAGCCCGACGAGCTACCAGGCTGCTCCACCCCGCGTCGTTAGGAATAAATGAAATTTTGCTGTGCTATTGATTGAAAGAGCATGGCTGTCTCTTCCTCTGCTAGCTTTTTCGGGGATGTTTGGTGCGTCGAGACAACTCGCTTTCGCTCGTTGCTCCACCCCGCGTCGCTATCAACAAATGTGGGATTACTTTACTCTAATTTGAGTGCGATGGTGGAGGATGACGGGCTCGAACCGCCGACCCTCTGCTTGTAAGGCAGATGCTCTCCCAGCTGAGCTAATCCTCCATCATTTCCTACAATTCTATTTATTATCTTCAAAAATGGATGGTGACCCGTACGGGATTCGAACCCGTGTTACCGCCGTGAAAGGGCGGTGTCTTAACCGCTTGACCAACGGGCCTTTTATGTATGGCGGAGAGCGAGGGATTCGAACCCTCGAGACGGTTTTACACCGCCTACACGATTTCCAATCGTGCTCCTTCGGCCAACTCGGACAGCTCTCCTAATGGCTCCACAGGCAGGATTCGAACCTGCGACCGATCGGTTAACAGCCGATAGCTCTACCACTGAGCTACTGTGGAACGATATGTAAGCCCGGCAACGTCCTACTCTCACAGGAGGAAGCCTCCAACTACCATCGGCGCAAAAGAGCTTAACGGCCGTGTTCGGCATGGGAACG